>NZ_JCAFRQ010000001.1:0-1689902 GCF_059368375.1 Stenotrophomonas sp. YJH_SMC_106-19 | reverse complement strand
GCGCTGTGGAACCACCCGATCCCATCCCGAACTCGGAAGTGAAACGCAGCTGCGCCGATGGTAGTGTGGCTCAAGCCATGCGAGAGTAGGTCATCGCCAGGGTTTATACCCAAAACCCCGCTGCTCACGCAGCGGGGTTTTTCTTTGTGCGTTTCAGCAGCCGATGTTTCAGCCGGCGTTGCCGTGTCCCAGGAACGGCTGGATCACTGCCGCGATCTGGGCGGGCGCTTCCATATGCAGGTGATGGTTGCCCGGAAACACGGCCAGGCGCACGTCGCGCAGGTGCTGCAGTCGCTCGCTGCGCATCGGCTCGGGATAGTACGACTGCGCGGGAGTCGCGTAGATCACCTGCGTAGGGCAGGCGATGGCCTGCAGCAGGTTGTCGATCTGGCCCTCGCTGAGCCGGATGGCGGTGGGCAGCATCAGGCGCGGATCGCTGCACCAGCGATAGCCGCCCTCCACAGGCTCGACCCCGCGCTCGACCAGCAGGCGCGCGCAGCCTTCGCTGAGCTGGTTGGTCATCATCCGCGCGCGGATTGGCGCGGCAAGATCGGGGAAGACCCTGAGCTGCTTGCGCGATAGCGCGCGCGTGGCAGTCACATGCTCACGCAGCCGATCCGCGGTGTCCTCTTCCGGTCCCCGCAGGCCGCCCAGCGCTTCGATGGCGACCAGGCGTTCAATGCGGTCACTGACCGCCGCCGTCAGGCTGGCGATGCCCGCACCCATCGAATGGCCGAGCAGGCTGAAGCGCTCCCAGCCCAGCGCGTCGGCCACGTCAAGGACGTGGCAGATCGCGGCAGCGGTGGTGTAGCTGGCGCCGGCCGGGAGATGGGCGCTGTGGCCATGGCCAGGCAGGTCGATGGCCACCAGATCCAGATGGGGCAGATGCGGCGCGAGTGGCACGAAGCTGGCGGCGTTATCCAACCACCCATGCAGGGCCAGCACACGCGGGCCCTCCCCGTGATTGCGCAGGCCGGCCACGCGCGCGCCGCCGACCTCGAGTTCGAACCCCTGCAGGCTCATGCCAGCGAGGCCACGGCCAGCCGTGCCAAGGCACGCGCGTGCTCGGATCCATCGTTGAGGCAGGGGATGTAACGCATCCGTGCGCCGCGTTCGGCGAGGGTTTCAGTGAATCCCATCTCGACTTCTTCCAGCGTTTCCAGGCAGTCGGTGGCAAAGCCGGGACAGACCACGTCGATCTGCTTCACGCCGGCCTCGGCCAGCGCCCACAGGCTGGGTTCGGCATACGGCTGCAACCAGCGCTCGCGCCCGAAACGCGACTGGTAGCCGAGCTGCCACTCGCTCCGTTCCAGGCCCAGCGCATTGGCGATCGCCTCCGCACTGGCCTCGCAGCGCTGCGGATAGGGATCACCGCCATCGGCCAGGCGCTGTGGAATGCCGTGGAAGGAGAACATCAACATCTGGCCACGGCCATGCGCCTGCCAGTAGCGCTGGATGGAGGCTGCCACGGCTGCGACCCAGTCCGGGTCGACCGAGTAGTCCTGTACCAGGCTGACCGTGATGCCCGGATTCCTGCGCTGCCAGGCATCGACACGATCCTCCACCGATGCGGTGGTGGTGGTCGAATACTGGGGATAGAGCGGCAGCACGACGATGCGCCGCACGCCTTCCGCCGCCAGCCGGTCCAGTTCCGCGGTCAATGCGGGTTCTCCATAGCGCATCGCATGGCGCACGCGCAGGGTCGGCAGCAGAGCTTGCATGGCCTGCGCCAGCCGCCGGGTATGGACCATCAGCGGCGAGCCCTCGGGCAGCCAGACCTGGGCGTACTTGGCGGCCGAGCGGCCGCTGCGCAATGGCAGGATCAGGCCGCGCAGCAGCGGCTGCCACAGCAGCGCCGGAATCGACACCACGCGCGGGTCGGACAGGAACTCAGCCAGGTAACGGCGTACGGCGGGGGCCGTCGGCGTCTCGGGCGTGCCTAGGTTGACCGCCAGCACGGCGGTATCGGGTGCGTCGAGCATGGGGCTCATTGTCGCCGATCTGCCGCTGTATCGGGATGCAGGATCTGCATCGCAGGCATAGTCATCTCCGATGCGGGACCGATGACGCTCATTGCCGATTCATCACAACACTACTAATTTCAGTCACTTGCTATATCTTCCTATGGACTGACTTCTGGAGCCTGCCATGCGTCGCCCGATCCAAGCCCTGCTGATCGCCGCCAGCCTGCTGTCCAGCCAGGCCATGGCCGGGCCGCAGGAAGACCAGCGCGCCCGCAACGCGGTGCGTGTGCTGGCTGAAATCCAGGAAATCCCTGAACAGGGGATTCCGGACAAACTGCTCGACGAAGGCCGCGCGGTCATCGTCATTCCCGACACGATCAAGGCAGGCCTGGTCATCGGTGGCCGCCGTGGGCATGGCCTGATGTCGGTCCGCATGCCCAACGGCGCGTGGTCCAACCCGGTCTTCGTCAAGCTCACCGGCGGCAGCATTGGCTTCCAGGCCGGCGTGCAGTCGTCGGACGTGGTGCTGGTGTTCCGCAACGACCGCAGCCTGGACAACCTGGTCAACGGCAAGTTCACCCTGGGCGCCGATGCCGGTGTGGCGGCCGGTCCGGTCGGCCGCAATGCGGCCGCGGCCACCGACGGCCAGCTCAAGGCCGAAATCTGGTCGTGGTCGCGTGCGCGTGGCCTGTTCGCCGGCGTCGCCCTGGACGGTGCGGTGCTGCAGATCGACGATGCCGCCAACCTTGACGCCTATGGCAGCAACACCACGCCGCGGATGATCTTCGAGGGCCGGGCAGCAGGTGCGCCGTCGATGGATGTGGTCGCCTTCCGTGATCGCCTGGAGGAGGCGACCTATGCCGCGCGCAACAACCGCGGTGGCAATGGTGGCACGGCCTCGCGTCCGGCTCCGGCGCCGACGGTCGCACCGCCGCCTGTTCAGGCAGCCCCGGCGGTCCCGGCGGAAGCCACCACAGCGCCCCTGCAGAACGTGCCGCAGAACCCGCCGCCACAGCAGCAGGGCTTCCAGCCGGTCAATGAAGGCGAAATCCGCACGGAGACGCTGGGCGGGAACTGACTTTCGTCACGCGCGCCGGCTAACGGCCGGTGCGCTATGCTCGACAGCCTGATCACTAACGTAACGAGCGTCTTTATGGGCAGTTTCAGCATCTGGCATTGGTTGGTCGTGCTGGCCATCGTCCTGCTGGTGTTCGGCACCAAGCGTCTGACCAGCGGCGCCAAGGACCTCGGTTCGGCGGTCAAGGAATTCAAGAAGGGCATGCGCGACGAGGACAAGCCGAACGCGCAGCTGGGCGATGAGACGCGCAGCCAGGACGCCTCGCGCACCGCGCAGGACGAGCACGACCGCAACGCACGCTGATCCGGAGCGGTCGCGGTGTTTGATATCGGCTTCAGCGAACTGCTGGTCATTGCGGTGGTCGCCCTGGTGGTGCTCGGTCCCGAGCGTCTGCCCAAGGCGGCCCGTTTTGCCGGCCTGTGGGTCCGTCGTGCCCGCAATCAGTGGGACTCGGTGAAACAGGAACTGGAGCGCGAACTGCAGGCCGAAGAGATCAAGCGGCAGATGCAGGACGTGCGGCAGGGCATGCAGGACACCGAGAACCAGTTGCGTGCCAGCGGCGAGGCGATCCGTCGCGAAGCCGCGCAGGCACAGCAGCAGGGTGATGCGCTGGCGCAGGAGACGCGGGCACCGGCGCCGGCGGACCTGCCGCCGCATGTCAGCCAGGCACAGCAGGCTGCACCTCCCGCGTCCATGGGCGACGGCACTGCGGCCGATGCCGGCGGGGCGTCCGCTGCATCCGCAGCGGATGTAGACGACACCCGTCCGGTGCCAGCGTCGCAGAGCGAGGAGCGCGGCCGATGAGCGAACAGGATTTCGGCGAGAGCTCGCTGGTTGAGCATCTGGTGGAGCTTCGCGGCCGCCTGGTGCGTGCGCTGCTGGGCCTGGGCGTGGTGCTGCTGGCACTGCTGCCCTTTACCCAGAAGTTGTACAACGCGCTGGCCGAACCGCTGGTCTCGCAGCTGCCGAACGGCCAGACGATGATCGCCACCAACCCGGCCGGCGCCTTCTTCGCTCCGTTGAAGCTGACCTTCTTCGTCGCGCTGTTCGTGGCGGTGCCGTGGCTGCTGTACCAGTTGTGGGCCTTCGTCGCGCCGGGACTGTATGCCCGCGAAAAACGCCTGGCGGTGCCCCTGCTGGTGTCGTCGGTGCTGCTTTTCTACACCGGTTGCGCCTTCGCGTATTTCCTGGTGTTGCCGGCGGTGTTCCACTTCCTCACCACCTTCAGCCCCGATGTGATCGCGATCACTCCGGATGCCAACGCCTACCTGGATTTCGTGCTGGCGATCTTCTTCGCCTTCGGTGGCAGCTTCGAGCTGCCGGTGGCGATGGTGATCCTGGTACTGCTGGGATGGGTGACGCCGCAGCAGTTCAAGGAGGGCCGTGGCTACGCGATCGTGGGCATCTTCGTGGTGGCGGCCGTGCTGACGCCGCCTGACGTGGTCTCGCAGCTGATGCTGGCGATCCCGATGTGCCTGCTGTACGAATTGGGCATCCATGCCGCGCGGTGGCTGGTGCCGTCCTCGGTGGTGAAGAAGCCCGCCGCGTGATGCGGCAGCGCCGGGCATGGCCCGGCGCTACCGTTGGGCGTGCTCAGGCGTGGAAGACGTCGTTCGCCGGCGGGGTGGCCGGAACCGGCGGAGCGCCACGGCTGCCACGGTGCACGAACATCTGCTTCCAGGCGGCATACACCGCGCCGACGTACAGCGGCATCACCACGGTGGTCAGCAGCAGCTGTGCGATGAACACGGCAACCATCTGCCCCCCCAGCAGCATCGAGATCTGGATCACGATCACGAACAGGATGTAGCCGCAGAAGGCGGCGATCACGCCGAGCACAGCGAACACCGCCATCGCCGCGATGTTCTCGATGCAGCCCTGCAGGCTCAGGCGCAGCGCGTGCATGCCGCTCTGCTTGTCGAACACCACCAGCGCTGGCTGGGTGAACATCGCCAGGGTCAGGGCGATGGCGGTCACGAACACCAGCAGCATCCACAGTGCGATGCGCGTGGCTGGCAGCTGGGCGACCAGTTCGGCGGCGGCTTCGGGGCTGACCTGCTGGTTGCTGCGGGCGATCTCTTCCATCCGTGCCATGACGTCGCTGAAGGCGGCGAAGCCTTCGCGACCGATCATCAGGTACAGCAGCACGCCCAGCAGCAGGACCACCAGCACCTGGATCGCCAGCGGCACCAGCAGGTGGCTGACGCGGTGGTCACGGATCGGCTGCAGCAGGTGGGTCACCAGGCCGGGCCGGCCGTCGTCGATCTCGCCCATGGCGTACAGCATGCCGCCGAACATGATCGGCGAGACGGCCAGGGTCATCAGCTGCACGGCCAGACCGAGCGCGCCGGGTACCAGGGTGGACAGCAGGGTGACCACCCAGCTGACCAGCATCCAGGTCAGGCCGATCCGCGCCAGCTGCAGCGGTGCACGCCGGTACAGGGAGAACGTATCCAGCAACCACTGGGCGCCCGCCGAGGCCGGCAGCTTGCGAATCTCTTTCATGGACATCCGGAGAGGACAGAAGGGGAGCGGGCAGTACCCGCGCCGCCGATTATCCCTGTTTTGCCGCCGGCTGGGCTGAAGACTGCCGTGCCTGGCGGACGAAACGGCGCAGCAGCTGCCGGGCCAGGGGGGCGGCGCTGACCGCGCGCTCGATGCTGCGGGCACAGCCACCATGGCGGCCGATGCAGTCAGCCCGCGCACGCACGTAGCCGCGCATGTGGTGGGTGGCGAACTCGGGATGGAACTGCACGCCCCACGCCTGCCGGCCCCAGCGGAAGGCATGGCAGCCATCCTGCGGCGACCGTGCCAGCACGGCGGCCCCCTCGGGGGCACGCAGTACGGTCTGCAGATGGGTCGCGTGTGCCGCGAAATGCTGTGGCAGCCCCTGGAACAGGGGGTCCTGTGCTGCCTGCGGCTGCAGCTCCAGTTCAATGGTGCCCGACTCGCGTCCGGCCGGGTTGTAGGCCACTTCGCCGCCCAGCGCATGCGCCAGCAGCTGGTGCCCGTAGCAGATGCCGAACACCGGCACGTCATCGTGGGCGGCCTGCCGCAGCCACGCCGCGCTGCGCTCGCTCCAGTCGGCGTGGTCGGTGACGAAGGCGGCCGAGCCGGTCACCATCACCCCGGCGAACGCGCGCGGGTCGGGCAGGACGCCGCCGTGCTCGACATCGACCACCACCGTCTCGTGTTCTTCCAGGCCGGCGGCGACGCGGATCCAGTGCGGGAAACGCCCATAACGACGCAGCGAGGGCACTGGACGGCCGGTTTCAAGAATCAGGAAGGGCGCTGGGTTCATCCGGGGGCGGCAGGACAGACAGGACTTCCTCGATTGTAGTCAGCCCCTGCGCCACCTTTTCAAGCCCCGCCTGGCGCAGGGTTCGCAGGCCCTCGGCACGGGCG
This sequence comes from Stenotrophomonas sp. YJH_SMC_106-19, assembly GCF_059368375.1. Classification (NCBI taxonomy): domain Bacteria; kingdom Pseudomonadati; phylum Pseudomonadota; class Gammaproteobacteria; order Lysobacterales; family Lysobacteraceae; genus Stenotrophomonas; species Stenotrophomonas sp. YJH_SMC_106-19. Next base: position 1,683,455 of record NZ_JCAFRQ010000001.1, on the reverse strand, counting down.
GCACGGCTGAAACCGGCCAGATCCATGTCGGCGCGGATCTGCGCGCGAAGCCGCGAACCCAATGGCAGCAACTCATACAGGCCGATGCGGCCGAGGAAACCGGTGCGCCGGCACTCCAGGCAACCGACCGGCCGACAGGGCGTGGCGGCATCTGGATATGCGGCATGGCTATCAGCCAGTACCGCCCAATCGGCGGCACCGAGCGTATGCGGCTGCTTGCAGTGCGGGCACAGGGTGCGCACCAGGCGCTGGGCGAGGATGCCGTTGACGGTGGAGGCCAGCAGGTAATGCGGCACGCCCAGGTCGAGCAGGCGGGTGATGGCCGAGGGGGCGTCGTTGGTGTGCAGGGTGGACAGCACCAGATGGCCCGTCAGCGACGCCTGTACCGCCATCTGCGCGGTTTCCAGGTCGCGGATCTCGCCGATCATGATGATGTCCGGATCCTGCCGCAGCAGGGTGCGTACGCCGCTGGCGAAGTCCAGGTCGATGTTGGTCTGCACCTGCATCTGGTTGAACTCCGGCGCGATCATCTCGATCGGATCCTCCACCGTGCACACGTTCACGTCCGGGGTGGCCAGGCGCTTGAGCGTGGAGTACAGGGTGGTGGTCTTGCCGGAGCCGGTCGGGCCGGTCACCAGCACGATGCCGTGCGGACGCTCGACCAGGGCGTTCCAGCCGGCAGCCTCCTGCGGGCTGAAACCCAGCTGGTCGATGCTCTTGAACGCCGCATCCGGGTCGAAGATGCGCATCACGCACTTCTCGCCGAACGCTGTGGGCATGGTCGACAGGCGCATTTCCACCTCGCGCCCACCCGGTGACCGGGTCTTGATGCGGCCATCCTGCGGCCGGCGACGCTCGGCCAGGTCCATGCGGCCCAGCACCTTGATGCGGCTGACCACGGCGGTCATCACCGCCGGTGGCACCTCGAACACCTTGTGCAGCACGCCATCGATGCGGAACCGCATGCGGCCCATCTCGCGGCGCGGTTCCAGGTGGATGTCCGACGCACGCTGCTCATAGGCGTACTGCAGCAGCCAGTCGACGATGTGCACGATGTGCTGGTCGTCGGCATTGACGTCGCCGGTGCGGCCGAGCTCGACCAGCTGCTCGAAGCTGGGCAGGGCGGTGTTCACCTCGCCGCGCACGTCGCCGCGTGCGCCACGCACCGAGCGCGTGACGCCGTAGAACTCCATGGTGTAGCGGTGCAGGTCCAGCGGATTGACCACGGCCAGCTCGATGCGGCGGCGGGTCAGGTGCTGCAGGTCGCGGCGCCATTCCTGTACCAGCGGTTCGCTGGTCGCCACCAGCACGCGTTCGGCGTCCACCGCCAGTGGCAGGAAGCGATGGCGGCGCGCATAGGCGTGCGAAACCAGGGCCGTGACCGCCGCCACATCGACGCGGGTCGGGTCGATGCGCAGGTAGCGGGTGCCGGTGCGCCGCGCCAGCCACTCGGTGAGGCGTTCCAGGGTCAGTTCGCCGCCATCGCTGGCGGCAAGCTTGAGGTTGGACAGCAGTACCAGCGGATGGACTTCACTGGCGTTGCGGGCGCCCTGCGCGGAAAACCGCACGCGCTCGCGGTCCTGCCCGGCCACCAGGCCATCGGCCAGCAGTGCGGCCGAGACCTGTTCAAACAGCAGGCGGCCCCACGGCAGCGGTACCGCGCCGGGCTCGCCGGGCGTGCCCGCCGGCAGCCGATGTTCCATCTGCCTGCTCCTCCCGGGTACGGAATGCCCCGCAGGTCGGCCGTTATACTAGCGCACCCCCTTGCCGGCCAAGAATCGTCCGCATGTCCGCGACCCCGACCGTTCCGATCACCTTCCAGGGCCTGATCCAGACCCTGAACCAGTTCTGGGCCCAGCAGGGCTGCGTGCTCATCCAGCCGCTCGACCTGGAGGTGGGCGCCGGTACGTTCCACCCGGCGACCTTCCTGCGTGCGATCGGTCCGGAAGGCTGGAACGCGGCCTACGTGCAGCCCTCGCGCCGTCCCACCGACGGCCGTTACGGCGAGAACCCGAACCGCCTGCAGCGCTATTACCAGTACCAGGTGGCGATGAAGCCGGCGCCGGACAACATCCAGCAGCTGTACCTGGATTCGCTGCAGGCGCTGGGCATCGACCCGCTGGTGCACGACCTGCGCTTCGTCGAGGACAACTGGGAGTCGCCGACCCTGGGTGCCTGGGGCCTGGGCTGGGAGGTCTGGCTCAACGGCATGGAAGTGACCCAGTTCACTTACTTCCAGCAGGCCGGTGGCCTGGAGTGCCGTCCGGTGCTGGGCGAGATCACCTATGGTCTCGAGCGCCTGTGCATGTACCTGCAGAACTGCGACAACGTCTACGACCTGGTGTGGACCTACGGGCCGGACGGACAGCCGGTGACCTACGGTGACGTCTATCACCAGAACGAAGTGGAGCAGAGCACCTACAACTTCGAGCATGCCGACGTGGAAGAGATGTTCCACCGCTTCGACGCCTGCGAGCGCGAGGCGCAGAAGCTGGTCGAAGTGGGCCTGCCGCTGCCGGCCTACGAGCAGGTGATGAAGGCCAGCCACACGTTCAACCTGCTGGATGCGCGCCGCGCCATCAGCGTGACCGAACGCCAACGCTACATCCTGCGCGTGCGTGCGCTGGCCCAGGCGGTGGCCCGGGCCTATTACGAGCAGCGCGAGAAGCTGGGCTTCCCGGGCGCGAAGAAAGCCTGACGGCCGCTCTCCCACCCTGCTTTTCATCACCCCCGGGGCGCCGGACGCGTTGCGCGCTGCGCCCCCCACCACAGGATCGAACCGATGAGCCAATTGTCCCCCCTGCTGATCGAACTGGGCACCGAGGAGTTGCCGGTCAAGGCGCTGCCGGGCCTGGCCCAGGCGTTTTTCGACGGTGTTGTCGAAGGCCTGCGCAAGCGCGGCATTGCACTGGACACGGGCGATGCACGTCCGCTGTCCACCCCGCGCCGGTTGGCCGTGCTGCTGCCGGGCGTCGGCCTGGAACAGCCGGAGCAGCACAGCGAAGTGCTGGGCCCGTACCTGAACATCGCGCTGGATGCAGAAGGCCAGCCGACCAAGGCGTTGCAGGGCTTCGCCGCCAAGGCCGGCATCGACTGGACCGCGCTGGAGAAGACCACCGACAACAAGGGCGAGCGTTTCGTGCATCGCGCGGTGACGCCGGGCGCCAGCACCGCCGATCTGCTGCCTGAGATCCTGCGCGAGGCCATCGCCGCCATGCCGATCCCCAAGCCGATGCGCTGGGGCGACCACCCGTGGGGCTTCGCGCGGCCGGTGCATTGGCTGGTGCTGCTGCACGGCAAGGACGTGGTCGCGGCCGAGTTGTTCGGCCTCAAGGCCGACCGCATGAGCCGTGGCCATCGCTTCCACCATGACAAGACCGTGTGGCTGACCCAGCCGCAGGACTACGTCGAATCGCTGCGCGCGGCCCATGTGCTGGTCGACCCGGCCGAGCGCCGCGCACGCATCGTCGCCGAGGTCGAAGCCGCCGCCGGCAAGGCTGGCGGCAGTGCGCGCATCACCGAGGACAACCTTGAGCAGGTGGTGAACCTGGTCGAGTGGCCCTCGGCAGTGCTGTGCAGCTTCGAGCGCGCCTTCCTGGCCGTGCCGCAGGAAGCGTTGATCGAAACGATGGAGATCAACCAGAAGTTCTTCCCGGTGCTGGATGACGCGGGCACGCTGACCGAGAAGTTCATCGGCATCGCCAACATCGAGTCGAAGGATGTGGCCGAAGTGGCCAAGGGCTACGAACGCGTGATCCGCCCGCGCTTCGCCGATGCCAAGTTCTTCTTCGATGAAGACCTGAAGCAGGGGCTGGCCGCGATGGGCGAGGGCCTGAAGACCGTGACCTACCAGGCCAAGCTGGGCAGCGTGGCGGACAAGGTCGCGCGCGTGGCGGCGCTGGCCGAAGCGGTTGCCGTGCAGGTGGGTGCCGATCCGGTGCAGGCCCGCCGCAGCGCGGAGCTGGCCAAGAACGACCTGCAGTCGCGCATGGTCAACGAGTTCCCGGAACTGCAGGGCATCGCCGGCCGCCATTACGCGGTGGCGGGCGGAGAATCGCCGGACGTGGCGCTGGCCCTCGACGAGGCGTACCAGCCGCGCTTCGGTGGCGATGACATCGCGCTGTCGCCGCTGGGCAAGGTGCTGGCCATCGCCGAGCGTGTGGACACACTGGCCGGCGGGTTCGCGGCGGGCCTGAAGCCGACCGGCAACAAGGATCCCTTTGCCCTGCGCCGCAACGCACTGGGCCTGGCCCGTACGATCATCGAGGGTGGCTTCGAGCTGGACCTGCGCGCGCTGCTGGCCAGCGCCAACCAGGGCCTGGCTGCGCGTGGCGTGCAGGCCGATGTGGGTGAGCTGTACGACTTCATCCTGGATCGCCTGAAGGGCTATTACGCCGACAAGGGCGTGCCGGCCACCCACTTCAACGCGGTTGCCGAACTGAAGCCGGCGTCGCTGTACGACTTCGATCGCCGCCTCGACGCGATCGGCACGTTTGCAGCGCTGCCCGAGGCCGAGGCCCTGGCCGCCGCGAACAAGCGCATCCGCAACATCCTCCGTAAGGCTGAAGGCGACATTCCGGGCCAGATCGACCCGTCGCTGCTGCAGGAGGAGGCCGAGCGCGCGCTGGCCGAAGCCGTCACCGCCGCCATCGACGACACGGGCGCCAGCCTGCATCAGAAGGACTACGTGGCCGTGCTGGCCCGCCTGGCCCGCCTGCGCCCGCAGGTCGATGCATTCTTCGATGGTGTGATGGTCAATGCCGAAGACCCCGCACTGCGCGGCAATCGCCTGGCGCTGCTGACCCTGCTGGGCGAGCGACTGGGCAAGGTCGCCGCGATCGAGCATCTGTCGAGCTGAGTGGTCACGCCGGGCCACGCCCGGCGAACGCGCGGTGTGGTGCTGGAAGAAGCCGCCGGGCATGGCCCGGCGTTACCGACATCATGCGGATGATGTCGGTAACGCGTATTTTGACCGCCACTTAACAACCGATGCCTGAAGGCGTGATGCATTTCGCATCGTCACGTTGGGTCGGTATGCTGTGCCGCATGCAGCCAAAGAAATACGCCCTGCCGCTGATGGTCCTGTCGCTGGTCGCCACCCCCGTGGCCCACGCGCGCGGCACCATCGACAAGGTGGACATCAAGGGATTGGACAAGGGCGACGACGCCGCGATCATCGAGAACATCCAGGAATCGCTCACGCTGTACGACACGATCGGCAAGGAGCAGGGTGAATCGCGGCTGGAGTACCTGCTGTCACAGGCCGAGCGGCAGACCCGGCAGGCGTTGGAGCCGTTCGGGTACTACAACCCGGTGATCACGGTGGAGGCGCCGCGCCAGGACGAGCATGTGCAGGTGCTGATCCACGTCGACAAGGGCACGCCGGTGACGGTGCGGCGCGAGCACATCGACATCACCGGCCCGGCCATGTACGACCAGTACCTGCAGGATGACCTGACCGCCTTCAAGCCGCGCAAGGGCCAGCGTTTCGAACATACCCAGTACGAAGCCAGCAAGATCACCATCACCCGCCGCCTGGCCGAGCGTGGCTACTTCGATGCCGATTACACCCAGCGCCAGGTACAGATCACCCGCGCCGACAACGCCGCGGACATCGACCTGACCTGGGACAGCGGCCGCCGCTACAACATGGGCCCGGTCCGGTTCGAGCAGGATTACTTCGTCGACAAGCTGTTCGATCCGCTGGTGTACTGGGAACAGGGCAGCTACTACCACGAAGGCAAGCTGGACCGGCTGCGCGAGTCGCTGACCAAGCTCGACTACTTCAGCGTGATCGACATCCAGCCGCGGCCGGACCAGGCCGACGACAATGGTGAGGTGCCGGTCGACGTCAAGCTGACCCGTGCCAAGCGCACGATCTACACCGCGGGCCTGAGCTACGGCAGCGAGAGTGGTCCCGGTGTACGCGGCGGTGTCGAGCGGCGGTTCCTCAACAACCGCGGCCACAAGATGAACACCCAGCTGGACTATGCGCAGAAGCGCAAGAGCCTGGTGACCAGCTACCGGATTCCCGCGTTCGCCTGGCTTGATGGCTGGTATACCTTCGCCGCCAGCGCCTACGACGAGCAGACCGACTACATCGACCTGCGCAACTTCAAGCTGATCGCCAGCCGCAGCGGCGAGATCAACGAATACTGGACCGCGATCGCGTCGGTCAACGCGCTGCGCGAGCGCTGGCGCTATGCATCGGGTACCGAGTTCACCGACGCGGTCTACAACACCTCCACGCTGGTCTATCCGCAGCTGGTGGCCGACTACGTCAATGTCGATGACGAGATGTTCCCGCGCAAAGGCATCAGCGGCACGGCCACCGTGCGCGCGGGCGTTGAAGGCGCCGGCTCCGATACCAGCTTCGTGCAGGCCAATGCCGTGCTTCGCTGGTACGTTCCGGTGGGCGAAAGCAACCGCCTGATCCTGCGTGGCGAGGGGGGCACCACCTGGACCAGCGATCTGGTGGCGATGCCACCCAGCCTGCGCTACTTCGCTGGCGGTGACCGCAGCATCCGTGGCTATGCCTACCGCGAGGTGGGCCCGCGCACGCCCGCGCCGGACAAGTACGCGCTGGGTGCCAAGAACCTGGTGATCGGCTCGGCCGAGTACGAGCACTACTTCAACGGTGGCCCCTGGGGTGCGGCGGTGTTCGTCGACACCGGCAGTGCCTTCGACAACACCATCGACCTGCATACCGGTGTGGGCTTCGGCGTGCGCTGGAAGTCGCCGGTGGGCCCGGTGCGCATCGACGTGGCCCACGGCCTGAACAACCCGGATTCGCAGTTCCAGCTGTATCTGAACATCGGAGCGGACCTGTGAGCACGCCCGCACAGACCCCGGGAACACCGCCGCCGCGCGTGCGCTTCTATCGCCGCCGCCGCTTCTGGGCATGGTCTGGCGTGGGCGTGCTGGGTCTGGTCCTGCTCGGCCTGCTGCTGCTGTACTGGCTGCTGCAGACCGTGGCCGGCCGTGACGTGCTGCTGGCGCAGGTGGTCGCGCGCCTGCCGGTGGGTGCCAGCTTCACCTGGGACAAGGTGGACGGACCGGTGGCCGGCCCGCTGACGCTCTACAACGTCGACTTCCGCTATGACGACATCCACTTCCATGCCGAGCGCGCGTACCTGGAGCCGGACCTGCGCCCGCTGCTGGGCCGCAAACTGCTGCTCGACAGGCTGGAACTGACCAATGCCTCGCTGAACCTGGCCAAGAGCGAGGAGCCGTTCAAGCTGCCGTCGTGGCCGGACTCGCTGCCGCAGATCGAGATGCCGCTGGCCATCCAGGCCGACGCCATCGCCATCGACGGTTTCCGGGTGACCCAGGCCGGTGAACCGGTGATCGACATCAGCCGCGTGCGCGGCGGGGTGGAAATCGCCAACGGCGAATTCCAGGCGCGCGCGCTGGTCGTGGACAGCGATATGGGCAACTTCACCGCCCAGGGCCGCTACATCCCGGCCAAGGACTACGACACCGACGTGACCGTCACCGCGGTGCTGCCGGCGCCGCGTGGACGCACGGCCGCCACGCTCGGCCTGGTTGCACGGGGCAATCTGGCGCACATGGAAGTGGCCGTGGCCGGGCGCGCGCCCAAACCGCTGCATGCGATGCTGGTGTTTGACGGGCGGACCGATCCGAGCTGGAGCGCGACCGTGCGCAGCGACGAACTGGACCCGGCTCTGCTGTCGCCAGCGCTCGCGGGTTCGGCCATCGCGCCACTCGCGCTGGATTTCAGCGCCACCGGCAAGGGCGGCAACGCCCAGCTGCGCGGCACGGTGAAGCAGGGCGAGCAGGCGCTGGAGCTGGCGCCCTCGGTCATCTCGCTGCAGGACCAGGTGCTGAAGGTCTCGCCGCTGGTGGTGAAGGGACTGGGGGGCGAGGCACGCCTGGAAGGTACCGCTGATTTCAGCCAGGAAGACCAGCAGAAACTCGATTTCTCGGTCATCGCCCATGATCTGACCTGGGTGCCGGCGGAGGATCCGAACACCGCCGGTGGTCCGCCCGTACCGGTGACACTGAAGGAAGCCCGCTTCGGCCTGGCAGGGACGCTGAAGGCATGGGCTGCGATCGGTCGTGCCGACGTGGAGCGTGAGCAGCAGAAGGCGCAGCTGCGTTTCGACGTGCGCGGCAACGACCAGGCGGCCTCGATCCGCGAGCTGCAGGCGCAGACGCCCGGCGGGCAGTTGCAGGTGGAGGGCCAGGTGGCATGGGCACCGCAGCTGGACTGGGATGCCAAGGCCACATTGAAGGACTTCGACCCGGGCTATTTCGTGCCTGGATGGAATGGCCGGCTGTCGGGCAATTTGGCGTCCAAGGGCCGCCAGCTGCCGCCGCCGGCAAATGCCCCGCCGGGTACTGCCGGCACGCTGGAAGCCACGGTCGATCTGCCGTCGCTGAAGGGCGTGCTGCGTCAGCGCAACCTCGATGCGCAGGGCAAGTTCGCGCTGCAGGGCGAACAGGGCCAGGGCGAGCTGAAGCTGGCCGTCGGCAGCAGCCGGGTCACCGCCTCGGGCAAGGTGGGCGACCGCCTGGACATCGACGCACGTTTCGAACCGCTGCAGCTGAGCGACCTGCTGCCTGGCGCCGATGGCGGCCTGCGCGGGCAGGTACAGGTGACCGGCCCGCGTGACGCACCGGACATCACCGCGGACCTGGTCGGCAACAACCTCAACTGGGATGGCTATGGCGCCGAGAGCCTGAGCCTCAAGGGGCGACTGCCGTGGCGTGGCGACAGCGGCACGCTGGCCGTGCAGGGACAGCAGGTCAACGCCGGCATGCTGCTGGAACGGTTGAACATCGATGCGCAGGGCAGCGTGTCGAACCTGCGCCTGGCGGCACAGACCCGCAACGAACTGGGCGCGATCGACCTGCAGGGCAGCGTGCGCCAGCAGGGCCAGCAATGGCGGGGCGAACTGGCTTCGCTGCGTATCGCACCGGTGAAGGGCGATGCCTGGGCGCTGCGCGCGCCGGCCGCCTTCGCCATCAACAATGGCAGCTACACGCTGGCCGAGGCCTGCCTGGCTGCCGCCAGCAGCGGGGCGCTCTGTGCGCAGGCGAACTGGCCGCGCGAGGGCCTGGTGGTGCGCGGCGATGCGTTGCCGCTGGCACTGGTGCAGCCGTGGCTGCCGCCGCAGTCCGGACGTCGCATCTACCTGCGCGGCGAGCTCGGTCTGGATGCGCAGATCCGGCCGCGCGGCAATGCGTGGGAAGGACACGTCGAAGTGCGTTCGCTGGAGGGCGGGGTGCGCCTGGGCGAGAACCGCAACGTCGGTGGCGACAGCACCCGGGGCGAACTGGTGCGTTATGACCAGTTCTCGCTGAAGCTGGACATGACCCCGGCCAGCATCAAGGGCTATCTGGGCATGGGCTTCCAGGGCAACGGCTTCGTCGATGCCAGGATGCAGACCGGCTGGGAAGCCAGCGCGCCGTTGAACGGTGAGCTCTACCTCAACATGTCACGGCTGTACTGGCTGGAGTTGTTCTCGCCGGACATCGTGCGCCCGACCGGCCTGATCGAGGGCCACGTCAGCCTGCGCGGTACCCGTGGCCAGCCGTCGCTGGGCGGCGACGCGCAGCTGAGCAATTTCAAGGGCGAATTCCCCGCGCTGGGGCTGACGTTCGACCAGGGCAAGGGCAGCTTCGTCGCCCAGCCCGACGGCTCGGCCAAGATCACCGCGCAGGCCAACTCGGGCCAGGGCACGCTGTATGTCGATGGCGGCCTGTCCTGGTTCGGTGATGCGCAGCCGCTGCAGCTGAAGATCCACGGCGAGAACGTGCTGGTGTCCAATACCAGCGAACTGCGCATCGTCGCCAACCCCAATCTGGACTTCACCCTGGCCAAGGCCGCGATGGAGCTGCGTGGCACCGTGCATGTGCCGGAGGCGGACATCGATCTTGAGCGGCTGGATCGCGGGACGTCGGTTTCCGAGGACGTGGTGGTGCTGGACCCGGCCGATCCGGAGGAATCGCGCACCTCGCCGCTGGACATGGACCTGACCGTCAGCCTGGGCGACAAGGTGAAGATGACCGGCTTCGGCCTGAAGGGCGCGCTGACCGGCAAGATGCAGGTCTGGGCCAAGCCCGGTCGCGAGATGACCGCCAATGGCGGGCTGGAGGTCAGTGGCCGCTACAAGGCCTATGGCCAGGACCTGACCATCACCCGCGGCAACCTCAACTGGAACTACAACGCCGTATCCGACCCGCGCATCAACATCCGTGCCGAGCGCCGGATCGGTGATGTCACCGCTGGCATCGACGTGACCGGCCGTGCACAGCAGCCGCGTGCGGACGTGTGGTCCGACCCGGCGATGTCGCAGTCCGAAGCGCTGGCCTATCTGGTGCTGGGCCGCAGCCTCACCGGTGCCAGCAGCGACCAGGCCCAGCAGGTCAATGCAGCCTCGGCCGCACTGTCGGCCGGCAGCGGCCTGCTGGCGTCGCAGCTGGGGGCCAAGCTGGGCCTGGACGATGCGGGCGTGAGCCAGTCGCGCGCGCTGGGCGGATCGGTGATCGGCGTGGGCAAGTACATCTCGCCCAAGCTGTATGTGGGCTATGGCGTATCGCTGGTCGGCGCCGGTTCGGTGATCACCCTGAAGTATCTGCTGCGCCGCGGTTTCGACGTGGAAGTGGAGTCGAGCACGGTGGAAAACCGCGGCTCGATCAACTGGCGGCGGGAGAAGTAACCCGCCGCCATCGACCGGTAGCGCCGGGCCGCGCCCGGCCCCCAACCATCGGCCGTTGCCCCTGCCGGCCCCAGCGGCTATGGTCCCGGGCTGTTCTGTCGTACCGGATCGCCTCATGTCGCCACGCAAAACCCTTCCTGCCGCCCTGGCCCTGGGCCTCACCCTCGCTGCGGGCGCCCATGCCGATGAAGGCATGTGGATGCCGACCCAGCTGCCGGAGCTGGCCAAGCCGCTGCGCGCAGCGGGCTTCATGGGCGATCCGGCCGACCTGGCCAACGTCACCGCACCACCGCTGAGCGCCGTGGTGCGGGCCGGAGGCGGCACCGGTTCGTTCGTTTCCGCCGACGGACTGCTGTTGACCAACCACCATGTGGCGATGGGCGTGATCCAGTACAACAGTTCGCCCGAGCACAACCTGATCGACAACGGCTTCATCGCCCAGGGGCGCGCCGACGAGCGGCCGGCCAATCCGGACTTCCGTGTGCTGGTCACCGTCGGCTTCGACAAGGTGACCGATCAGGTGCTGGCCAATGCCCGTGGCAAAACCGGCCGTGCGTACTTCGATGCGGTCGATGCGGCCAGCAAGCAGATCGTGGCGGAGTGCGAGAAGAACGGCACCGTGCGCTGCTCGGTGGCCAACATGTACTACGGCACCGATTTCTATCGCATTGCCCAGCTGGAACTGAGCGATGTGCGCCTGGTCTACGCGCCGCCGCGTGCGATCGGCAACTATGGCGACGAGATCGACAATTTCATGTGGCCGCGCCATACCGGCGATTTCACTCTGCTGCGTGCCTATGTCGGCAAGGATGGCAAGCCGGCCGCGTACAGCAAGGACAACGTGCCGTATCAGCCACCGGCGCACCTGAAGATGTCCGTTGAAGGTCCGAAGGAGGGCGATTACGCGATGCTGGCCGGTTACCCGGGCATCACCTACCGCCACCGCACCGCGGCCGAGTTCGCCAGCCAGGTCGATGCGGTGTTGCCGCGCCGGGTATCGGTGTTCCAGCAGATGATCGACACCATCGAGGTGGCAACTGCCAAGGACGCGCAGGCGCGTACCCGTTACGCTTCGCAGCTGCAGTCGCTGAAGAACAACCGCAAGCGCGCCGCCGGTGAGCTGGAAGGCCTGCTGCGCAGCGATGCCAAGGCGCAGCGCGCTGCCGACGAGTCGGCCATGCTGGCGGCCACCGACCGCCGGTACCGGAGTGACATCCAGGCGTTGCTGGCCAATCTCTCGCAGGGTGCGGCGGTGGGTGAGCGCGACCTGCTGCTGGAGCAGATGGCCAACCAGAGCCAGCTGCTGCGCTCGGCGCTGCTGCTGGAACGCCTGCGCATCGAGTCGGCCAAGCCGGATGCACAGCGCGAAAGCGGTTACCAGCAGCGCGACCAGGCGATGATCGAGGGCGTACTCAAGCAGGTGCAGCGTCGGTATGCAGCGGAGGTCGAAAAGGCGCTGCTGACCCCCCTGCTTACGCGATACCAGCAGTTGCCGGACGCGCAGCGCGTGGCCGAGTTCGATGCCGCCTTCGGCCGCACCCCGGCGCAGCTGGCGCAGGCGCTGGACACGCTTTACGCCAGCACCCGGCTGGGCGACGAGGCGCAGCGTCTCTCGCGCTTCGCCGCTGCGCGCGATGGCAAGGCCCTGGCACCCGATCCGCTGATCGCAGTGGCCGGCCCGCTGGTGGCGGCGCAGCTGCGCATCGAGAACGAGAGCAAGACCCGCGAAGGCGAGCAGCTGCGCCTGCGCCCGGGCTACATGCAGGCGCTGTTCGCCTGGCGTGCCAAGCAGGGCCGCGCGGTGTACCCGGATGCCAACCGTACCCTGCGCATCAGCTACGGCAAGGTCGAGGCACTGCACCCGCGTGACGGCGTGACCTACTCGCCGGTGACCACGGTGGCCGGTATCGTCGAGAAGAACACCAACGCCTATCCCTTCGATGCGCCGGCTCCGCTGCTGGCCGCCGTCGCCAAGGGTGATTTCGGCAGCACGGCCGATCCGGCCCTGAAGACACAGACCGTCAACTTCCTGACCAACCTCGATACCACCGGCGGCAACTCGGGATCGCCCGTGCTCAATGCCAAGGGTGAACTGATTGGCCTGAACTTCGACAGCAACTGGGAATCGGTCAGTGCCAGCTGGTGGTTCGATCCGCGCTACAAGCGCGCCGTGCACGTGGACATGCGCTATCTGCGCTGGCTGCTGGCCAAGGTCTACCCGGCGCCGGAACTGTTGAAGGAAATGGGCGTTCCGGCCCAGTAAGACGCCGGCCACGACCCCGGTCGTGGCCCGCACCGCGTAGGCCCCCCACGCCGGTGGGGGGGTGTTGCCCCCAACGAGCCCGTACGTCTGGCCGCCTCTGGCCTACACTGCGGGTTCCTCTGACGGAAACGCGCGCGTGGTCTCCAGCTGGATCCTTCTGCTGGTCTCGGTTGCCTATGCCGCACTGCTGTTCGGCGTGGCATGGTGGGGCGACCGTCGGCCGATGTACCCGGACCGGCCCTGGCTGCGGCCGGTGGTCTACAGCCTGGCGCTGGCCGTGTACTGCTCGTCCTGGACCTTCTATGGCGCGGTGGGCACCGCCGTGCGCAACGGTATCGGCTACCTGCCGATCTACATCGGGCCGCTGCTGCTGCTGCTGTTCGGCTGGCGCATCATCGAGCGCCTGGCCCTGATCGCCCGCAGCCAGAACGTGGTGTCCATCGCCGATTTCATCTCCTCGCGCTTCGGCCGCTCGCGGCGCCTGGCCGCGCTGGTGGCGATCATCGCCCTGATCGGCATCGTTCCCTACCTGGCCCTGCAGTACAAAGCGGTGGCGATGAGCCTGCAGGTGCTGACCGGCAACACCGGCCCGACCGGCTTCTTCAGCGATCCCGCACTGTATGTCGCCCTGCTGATGGCCCTGTTCGCCACGCTGTTCGGCACGCGCCAGGTGGATGCCACCGAGCATCACCACGGCATGATGCTGGCGATCGCGCTGGAATCGGTGATCAAGCTGCTGGCGATGCTCGCCGTTGGCGTATTCGCCTATGTGTGGCTGACCGACCGCACCGATGCGGTGGTCGAGTCGGTGCATACGCTGTTCACCGGTTTGCCGCCGGTGGGATTCATTTCGCAGACCCTGCTCAGTTTCCTCGCCATTGTCTGCCTGCCGCGCCAGTTCCATGTCGCGGTGGTGGAATGTGGCGATGTACGCGACGTGCGCCGCGCACGCTGGATGTTCGGTGGTTACCTGGTGCTGATCTCGGCGATGGTGCTGCCCATCGCCACCGCGGGCGTCACGTTGTTCGGCACCGGCGGCAGCGTCGCCGACGATGCGATGGTGCTGGCGCTGCCGCTGGCCGAAGGCCGCAACGCACTGGCGCTGGTCGCCTATGTGGGTGGCTTCTCTGCGGCCACCGGCATGGTCATCGTCTCATCCATCGCGCTGGCCACCATGGTCAGCAATGATCTGGTGATGCCGGTGCTGCTGCGCCGCAGTGGCGATCACCAGGAAGCAGCCGACGTGGCCTCGCGCGTGCTGTGGATCCGCCGCCTGGCGATCCTGCTGCTCGCGCTGATGGCGTACAGCTACTACCGCAGCAGCAGCAACGACAGCACCCTGGCGTCCTACGGCCTGATGGCGTTCGCCGCGGTAGCGCAGTTCGCACCTGGCCTGATCGGCGGCCTGTACTGGCGTGGCGCCAGCCGCCGCGGCGTGGAAACCGGCATGCTGCTCGGCTTCGCCACCTGGCTCTATACCCTGTTGCTGCCGGCGATGACCATGGCGGGATGGGTCGACGCCGGCTGGGTCCAGCAGGGTCCGTTCGGCATCGAATGGCTGCGCCCGCAGCAGCTGTTCGGCATGACCGGCTGGGATCCGCTGACCCACGGTACCTTCTGGTCGTTGCTGGTCAATGCAGCAACGATGATGCTGGTGTCCGCACGCTGGCGGCCGGGGGTGGACGAGCGACTGCGTGCTGCGCCCTTCCTCGATCCGTACGCCGAGCGCCCCTCGGTCGCCGGCGGTTGGCCGGGCCACGTGCATGTGGGCGACCTGCTGGCGCTGGCCTCGCGCGTGGTGGGCGAGCGCCATGCGCGGCGTTCGTTCTTCGAGCAGGCGCAGTCGCTGGGCCGCGAACTGCAGTCTTCCGCGCCGGCCGACCGGCCCTGGGTGCAGTTCACCGAGCGCCTGCTGGCCGCGTCGATCGGTGCCGCCTCCGCGCGCCTGCTCCTGACCAGCCTGCTGCGCGGTTCCGGCATGGACCTGGGTGAGGTGGTGGCGGTGTTGGACGAAGCCGGGCAGGAACTGCGCTTCAACCGCGAGATCCTGTCCACCACGCTGGAGAACATCAGTGCAGGTGTCAGCGTGGTCGATCCGGACATGCGCCTGACGGCGTGGAACCGCCGCTACCAGGACATGTTCGGCTACCCCGACGGCATGCTGTACGTGGGCCGCCCGGTGGCCGACCTGATCCGCTACAACGCCGAACGGGGCGAGCTGGGCGAGGGCGACATCGAGGTGCAGATCAACCGCCGCATCGGCTACATGCGCGCCGGCTCACCGCATGTGTTCGAGCGCACGCGCAGCGATGGCAAGGTGATCGAGATGCGTGGCCAGGCCTTGCCTGGCGGCGGCTATGTGACCAGCTACAACGACATCACCGATTACAAGCACGCCGAGAAGGCGCTGCTGGAAGCCAACGAAACGCTGGAACAGCGCGTCGCCGAGCGCTCCCACGAAGCTGAAGCCGCCCAGCAGTCGAAGACCCGCTTCCTGGCCGCGATCAGCCACGACGTGCTGCAGCCGCTCAATGCCGCGCGCCTGTTCGCTTCGGCGCTGCGTGACAGCGTCCATGTGAGCGACGAGCAGAAGCATCTGGCCGAGCGCGTGGATGCCTCGCTGCGCGCGGCGGAGGAGCTGCTGGATGGCCTGCTGGACGTATCGCGGCTGGATGCAGGTGGGTTGCATCCGGTCATTGGCGAGTTCGACGTCAGCGCGCTGATGCGCGAGCTGGCCGCACAGTACACGCCGGTTGCCGCCGGCCGTGGCCTGCGCCTGGATCTGTTCGCGCGCCCGGCATGGGTGCGCAGCGACCGGCGCCTGCTGCGGCGTGTGCTGCAGAACTTCCTGGCCAACGCGCTGCGCTATACACGGCAGGGCCGCATCGTGCTGGCCGTGCGCCATCGGGGCGAGGAAGTGGAACTGCAGGTGTGGGATACCGGCCCCGGCATCCCGGAGCATCACATGCGGCAGATCTTCGATGAGTTCCATCGCTACCAGCAGCCCTTCGACTGGGGCGAGCAGGGCCTGGGTCTGGGCCTGTCGATCTGCCAGCGCATCTCGCGCCTGCTGGACCATCGGCTCAACGCACGCAGCCGCGTCGGCAGCGGGTCGATGTTCTCGATCATCCTGCCTCGCGTGGCGCCTCTGCCGGGCTACACCGAGCCTGCCACGGCGGTCCAGGTGGCCGCCACGCCGGTGCGCAGCGATTCGCTGGCCGGCCTGCGCGTGCTGTGCGTGGACAATGACGAGGAAATCCTCGACGGCATGCGTGCGCTGCTGGGTCGCTGGCAGGTGCAGGTGATCACCGCCGCCACCGTCGATCAGGCGCTGGAAAAGATTGCCGAGCGCCCGCAGGTGATGCTGGTGGATTACCACCTGCATGACCGCATGGATGGCCTGGACGCGCTGGTGGCACTGCGCGAGGCGGCAGGATATCCGCTGCCCGGTGCCCTGCTCACTGCCGATGGTCGCGATGAGCTGAAGCGGATGGCGCGCGAGCGGGGTTATCGGGTGCTGACCAAGCCGATCAAGCCGGCCTCGCTGCGCGCCTTCCTCGGCGCGCTGCGCGACGCCGGCAGCAACGAAGCCTGATGGCAACTGTAGAGCCGAGCCCATGCTCGGCTCCGCGCGCAGTGCGGTGCTGATATAGCCATCGCTATACAAACCAGCCCTGCCTGCGCGTTTCACCCGAAATGTGCCAGGCGCGAATCGCGATGCTAAGCTTCGCGTCCCCTTGGGGAGTAGCCGGATTCCTACGCAGGAATCGTCCACGTCAACATACTCGGCCAGTGCGCCGTGGCGTGGACAACCATGATGGTTGGCGAGACCAGCGGCCCGCGCGCGCAACGTCAGGTTGGGCGCGAGCGCAGGCCGTGCGTCCGTCCAAGCCCGACCTCAGCAGCCACACATGTCCCCCATTTCGATCCTCCTGATCGGCTTTGCCATGTCCACCGATGCCTTCGCCGCGGCGATTGGCAAGGGCGCGGCGATGCGCAAGCCGGTGTTCCGCGATGCACTGCGTGCCGGCATCATCTTCGGCGTCATCGAGGCGATCACGCCCATCATCGGCTGGTTGCTCGGCCGTGCCGCCCTGCAGTACGTCGAAGCCTTCGATCATTGGATCGCCTTCGGCCTGCTCGGCGCGCTGGGCATCCACATGATTTACAACGGCCTGCGTACGGATGATGGTGAAGAAGATGAAGACCCTTCGCAGCACCACGGCTTCTGGAAGCTGGCGCTGACGGGATTCGCCACCAGCATCGATGCGATGGCGGTGGGTATCGGCCTGGCGTTCATGGATGTCCATATCGGCGTGATGGCGGCGGTCATCGGCCTGTGCACGCTCACAATGGTCACCGTCGGCATCATGCTCGGCCGCGTGCTGGGCAGCATGGTTGGCAAGCGTGCCGAGATCATTGGCGGCGCGATCCTGGTGATCATCGGCGCGACGATCCTGTACGAACACCTGCGCGGCGTGGGCTGAGCAGGGGCTACCTGTAGAGCCGAGCCCGTGCTCGGCTGGCGTATGAAGCAGCCGAGCGTGGGCTCGGCTCTACGTCAGGGTGTTGGCTGACAGGCAATGCGGTGTTGCACTGATGGAGAGGCTGTCATGCGTGCCATAGCCTCTTCGCATGGCCAGTCCCGCACTTCGTTATGGTCGTTGGTCGCATACCGGCAATGTCTATGCGCTTACCACGGTAACGCATGCGCGTCGTCCCTGGTTCATAGACAAGGCCAACGTTGAGCTGCTGATCGAAGCCCTGCGCACGGTAGAGCGGACCGGTCGTACCTTCTCCCTGGGCTGGGTGATCATGCCCGACCACCTGCATTGGTTGATGGAGTTGCGTACCGGCACGCTGGCCGGCTGCATGCAGATCCTGAAGTCCAGGAGTGGAAGATCCATCGCCACGCGCGCTGATGCGAACGTGCCGATCTGGCAGCCAGGGTACTACGACCATGCGTTGCGCAGTGACGAATGCCTGCACACGCAGGCGAGATACATTGCGGCCAATCCCGTGCGTGCAGGGTTGGCTACCCGTATCGCGGAGTACCCCTATGCCTGGAGTCGATGGCTGCTTGAGGCATGATTGGCATTGAGGCGAAGAGCAGCCGAGCGTGGGCTCGGCTCTACGAGGGCATCACAAGACCCCGTGCTCGGCTCCGCAGCCCGGCACGATCAGTCTTCTTCCGGCGGCAGCACGATCGCGTCGTCGTCGATGGCCAGCTTGCCAGCCATCAGCACCGCCTGGGTGCGGTTGGTCACGCCCAGCTTGCGCAGGATCGCGGTCACATGTGCCTTGATGGTTGCTTCGGAGACGTTGAGGTCGTAGGCGATCTGCTTGTTCAGGCGGCCGGCGCCCAGCATCTGCAGCACGCGGAACTGCTGCGGCGTCAGCTCGCGCAGGCGCTGGCCGACCTCGCGTTCCTCGCGCTCGGTGGGTGGCACGTTGTGTGCCTCCGGCGGGGCCCACGTCTCGCCGTCGAGGATGGTGCCCAGCGCATGACCGATGGTGTCCGAGTCGGCGGACTTGGGAATGAAGCCCAGCGCACCGTGATCGAGCGCACGGCGCATCACCGTGGCCTCCTCCCGCGCGGAGACGACCACCACCGGCAGGTGAGGATGCAGCGAGCGCATGTGCACCAGTGCGTTGAAACCCTGTGCACCCGGCATGTTGAGGTCCATCAGGACCAGGTCGGCATCGTTGTGCTGGTCGGCAAGCGCATACAGCGCTTCCACGCTGTCAGCCTCGAACAGCTGCACGCCGGGGATGACCCGCTGTACGGCCCCACGCAGGGCTTCGCGGAACAGCGGGTGGTCATCTGCAATCAGGAGGGTGGTCATGGTCGGGGGGAACCGTGGGGAAACTGTTCGGGGGCCAGGCCCCTGGGGTCAGAGCCCTTTCCCTGCGGAAAGGGGTCCGACCCCGGGTCGTACGTCAGCGTACCTTGCGTTCGTCCACCAGTGACGCCACCACCGACGGATCGGCCAGGGTCGAGGTGTCGCCGAGCTGGTCCGGCGCGTTTTCAGCAATCTTGCGCAGGATGCGGCGCATGATCTTGCCCGAGCGGGTCTTCGGCAGGCCCGGTGCCCACTGAAGGTGGTCCGGGGTGGCGATCGGCCCGATTTCCTTGCGCACCCATGCGATCAGCTCCTTGTGCAGCTCTTCGCTCGGCGCTTCCTCGGCCACCAGGGTGACGTAGGCATAGATGCCCTGGCCCTTCACGTCGTGCGGGAAGCCGACGACGGCGGCTTCTGCCACCTTCGGGTGCGAGACCAGCGCGCTTTCGACCTCGGCGGTGCCGATGCGGTGGCCGGACACGTTGATCACATCGTCCACGCGGCCGGTGATCCAGTAGTAGCCGTCTTCGTCGCGGCGGCAACCGTCGCCGGTGAAGTAGCTGCCCGGATACGTGCGGAAATAGGTGTCGATGAAGCGCTGGTGGTCGCCGTACACCGTGCGCATCTGGCCCGGCCAGGAATCACGGATGATCAGATTGCCTTCGGTCGGGCCGTCCTGGATCTCGCCATCGGCATTCACCAGCGCCGGCTGTACGCCGAAGAAGGGCAGGGTGGCCGACCCCGGCTTGAGGTCCATCGCACCGGCCAGCGGCGAAATCAGGATGCCGCCGGTCTCGGTCTGCCACCAGGTATCGACGATCGGGCAGCGGCTGTCGCCGACCACCTCGTAGTACCAGCGCCAGGCCTCGGGATTGATCGGCTCGCCGACGCTGCCGAGCAGGCGCAGCGAGGCGCGCGAGGTCTTCTTCACCGGCTCCTCGCCTTCGCGCATCAGTGCACGGATGGCGGTCGGGGCGGTGTAGAAGATCGACACCTTGTGCTTGTCGATGACGTTCCAGAAACGCGAGGTGTCCGGGTAGTTCGGCACGCCTTCGAACATCAGCGAGGTCGCGCCGTTGGCCAGCGGGCCGTACACGATGTAGCTGTGGCCGGTGACCCAGCCGACGTCGGCGGTGCACCAGTAGATGTCGTCCTCGCGCAGGTCGAACACCGCTTCGTGGGTGTATGCCGCGTACAGCAGATAACCGCCGGTGGTGTGGAGCACGCCCTTCGGCTTGCCGGTGGAACCGGACGTGTAGAGGATGAACAGCGGATCCTCGGCGTTCATGCGCTCCGGCTCGCAGGTGGATGGCTGGCTGTCCACGACGTCATGGAACCAGCGGTCGCGCGGGGCCTGCATGTCCACCGCGCCGCCGGTGTGGCGCACCACCAGCACGGTCTCCACGGTGTTGGTGCCCGGCAGTTTCAGGGCTGCATCGACGTTGGCCTTCAGCGGAACCTTGCGGCCACCGCGCAGGCCCTCGTCGGCGGTGATGATGAGCTTGCTCTGGCAGTCGCTGACACGATCGGCGATCGAGTTCGGCGCGAAGCCACCGAACACCACCGAGTGGATCGCACCGATGCGCGCGCAGGCCAGCATGGCCACGGCAGCATCGACGATCATCGGCAGGTAGATGGTGACCCGGTCACCCTTGCCGACGCCCAGGTTGCGCAGCGCATTGCCGAGCCGGCAGGTGCGCTCGTACAGCTCGCGATAGGTCACGTGCTGGGCCGGTGCGTCCGGGCTGTCCGGCTCGAACAGCAGGGCGGTCTTGTCGCCACGGCTGTCCAGCTGGCGGTCAAGGCAGTTGACGCTGGCGTTGAGCTCGCCGTCCTCGAACCACTTGATGTGGAAGTCGGCCAGGTCGTAGCTGACGTTCTTGATCTTCGTCGGCGTGCGCATCCATTGCAGGCGCTCGGCGGCCTTGCCCCAGAAACCCTCCGGGTCGGTCACAGAAGCCTGGTACTGCTGTTGGTAGGACGTCTTGTCGATGCGTGCCTTGGCGGCGAACTGCGGATCGACGGGGTAGATATCAGCCATGGCACCCTCACTTGCACGTTGACTTTGTATGTGCGGTCGCAGCATCGCAACGACCGATCCCCCTCAGTTTGCCCCATCCACCCCCGGCCGCGTCACCACTGTGCTTAGACCATGGTCGAAAGTGGGCGCCCTGCGGGCCCGGCTTCGACCAATGGCGAATAGCCGGTGCGCGCATGTGCCCCGCAGTCTCGGCTCGACCGTGCCCCACGCGCGGCATCACCTTGCCACTTGGGAGAGAGGGCAACATGAGCCACCGTACGTTGAAAGCCGTGCGCACACCTTTGGCGGCCTGCCTGCTGGTCGCCCTGGTCGCACCGGGCATGGCGTTCGCAGAGACCGCCAAAGAGAAAGCACTCGAATCACGCATCGCCGAACTGGAGCGCCAGGTCCAGCTGCTGCTGTCTTCGCAGCAACAGCAGCAGACCCAGATCGCCCAGACCCAGCAGGCGGTGACCGAAGTCCGCACCGTGCAGTCCGAGCAGAAGCCGGCGGTGCCGGCCGGCAAGCAGCCGATCCAGGTCACCACCATCACTCCCGGTGCCGCACCGGGTACCACGGTCAAGATCGGTGGCTTCATCAAGGCTGACTTCCTGGCGACCCAGACCAGCGACGGCCAGCTGGCCGACGATGCCACCGGCCGTTCGCTGTATTTGCCGGGCCAGACCCCGGTGGAAGGTGCCGGCGGAAACGGCAGGCGTTCGGGCACCGACTACAACGCCCACGCAAAGTTCTCGCGCTTCAACCTGGGCATCGACAACGTGAGCGAGTCCGGCAACAAGGCCGGCGCGTTCTTCGAGATGGACTTCTTCGGCAACTCGCTCGGCAACCAGACCGCCACCAACACCTACGGTGTCACCCTGCGCCATGCCTACATGTACTGGAACAACTGGCTCGCCGGCCAGACCTGGTCCAACTTCATGGACGCGGCCGCATTGCCGGAAGCGGTCGACTTCGTCGGCCCGACCGACGGTGTGATCTTCGTACGCCAGGCACAGGTGCGTTACACCAGCGGCGGCTTCAGCGTTGCCCTGGAAAACCCGGAAACCACCACGCTTACCGGTACCCGCAATCCGGTCACGGGTGCCTGGACCAACGCCAGCGCCAACTCCGATCGCGGCAGCCTGCCGGATCTGACGATGCGTTACGGCTGGAAGGGCGACTGGGGCACCTTCGGCGTCGGCGGCATCGTCCGCCAGCTGAAGGTCGACAACCAGACCACCGGCGCCAAGGCCGACAAGGTTGCCGGCGGCCTGACCCTGGGCGGCAAGTGGGTGATGGGCGACAGCGATTCGCTGCATTACCAGTTCACCGGAGGCGAGGGCATCGCGCGTTACATCGGCCTGGGCATCACCGCCGACTCGGCCTATGACATCGCCCGCGACGAGCTCAATCCGACCGGCGTTCTGGCCGGCTACGTGGGCTGGCGCCACGCGTTCTCGCCGAAGCTGCGCACCAACCTGATCTATGCGCGCAGCGACTACGACAACGACAGCGTGCTGGGCCCGCTGGTCACCAAGAGCGTGCAGAGCATCCGCGGCAACATCTTCTACTCACCGCTGCCCAAGGTCGATGTCGGCGCCGAGCTGATGTATGGCCGCCGCGAGATCGAGAACGGCAACAAGGGTGACATCACCCGGCTGCAGTTCACCACGAAGTACAGCTTCTGACGGCGCGCCGACCCAGGTCGGCCGCTACCGATACTGAGTGCCGACCCACCGTCGGCACCTACCAACAACGATTGCTTCGGAGGGGAAGCGTCTCATGTCCAGCACACCCAGCACCGCGCACAATCCCGCGGGCACCCTAACCAAGGGCCACAAGAAAGTCATCTTCGCTTCGAGCCTGGGTACGGTCTTCGAGTGGTATGACTTCTTCCTGTACGGCTCGCTCGCCGCCATCATCGCCAAGCAGTTCTTCAGCGGTGTCAATGAAACCACGGGCATGATCTTCGCCCTGCTGGCGTTCGCCGCCGGCTTCTTCGTGCGACCGTTCGGCGCGGCCTTCTTCGGCAGCCTCGGCGACCGCATCGGCCGCAAGTACACCTTCCTGGTCACCATCCTGATCATGGGCATCTCGACGTTCCTGGTCGGTGTGCTGCCCAACTACGCGTCGATCGGCTTTGCCGCGCCGGTGATCCTGATCATCCTGCGCCTGGCCCAGGGCCTGGCGATGGGTGGCGAATACGGCGGCGCGGCGACCTACGTGGCCGAGCATGCCCCGGACGACAAGCGTGGCCTGTACACCAGCTTCATCCAGTGCACCGCCACGCTGGGCCTGTTCATGTCGCTGCTGATCATCCTGGCCTGCCGCTACTTCCTGGGCAATGAAGCATTCGAAGCCTGGGGCTGGCGCATTCCGTTCCTGGTGTCCATCGTGCTGCTGGGCATCTCGGTGTGGATCCGCCTGCAGCTGAGTGAGTCGCCGCTGTTCCAGCAGATGAAGTCGGAAGGCAAGGGCTCCAAGACGCCGTTCCGTGACAGCCTGAAGGGCGGCAACCTGAAGCTGATGCTGCTGGTCCTGCTGGGCGCAGCGGCCGGCCAGGCCGTGGTCTGGTACGGCGGCCAGTTCTATGCGCTGTTCTTCCTCAGCAGCATGCTGAAGGTCGACGCCACCACCTCCTACCTGCTGATCGCAGCCGCACTGGCGCTGGGTGTGCCGTTCTTCATCTTCTTCGGCTGGCTGTCCGACCGTATCGGCCGCAAGAAGATCATCCTCGCCGGCTGCCTGCTGGCTGCCGTGACCTACATCCCGATCTTCAAGGGCCTGACCCACTTCGCCAACCCGGCCATCGAAGAGGCCCGCAGCAGCTCGCCGGCCCTGGTCGTGGCCGATCCGTCCACCTGCTCGTTCCAGTTCGATCCGGTCGGCCTGCGCAAGTTCACCAGCTCCTGTGACGTGGCCACCGCCGCGTTGACCAAGGCGGGCGTGCCGTACGACGTGCAGCCGGCAGCGGCGGGTTCGCTGGCGATCGTCAACGTCGGCAGCGCCAGCGTCACCTCGTATGAAGCGGCGGGACTGAGCAAGGACGAAGGCAAGGCCAAGGCCGACGCGTTCGGTGCCGAACTGAAGACCGCCCTGACCACCGCCGGCTACCCGGCCAAGGCGGACAGCGCGCGCATCAACATTGCGGGCACGATCTTCATGCTGTGGCTGCTGGTGCTGTACGTGACCATGGTCTACGGCCCGATCGCCGCCTACCTGGTCGAGCTGTTCCCGACCCGCATCCGCTACACCTCGATGTCGCTGCCGTATCACATCGGCAACGGCTGGTTCGGTGGCTTCCTGCCGGCGATCTCCTTCGCGCTGGTGGCCGGTACCGGCAACCTGTACTACGGCCTGTGGTATCCGATCGCGATCGCGCTGATGTCGGTGGTGATCGGTGGCCTGTTCCTGCGTGAAACCAAGGACGTGGATATCACCAAATAACCGGTGGGTTCCATGCAGTGAAGGGAAGGCCGCGGTGCAGACCGCGGCCTTTCTGCTTGTGGGATGGCGACCGGGGTCGGATCCCTTTCGCATGCGAAAGGGCTCTGACCCCGCCGCGGTATGCAGTACAAGCTGCAGCCTTATGCAGTCGATCAACGGTCAGCTTTACCCGCCGTACAGTGCCCTTCTTTGCGAGCGAGTGACGTCAAAGATCCCCGTATCGATCAGCTTCCCGTAGTGGTCCCTGTTGCCCGGGCCTGGTGGGTCACAGCGAAGCAGATTGTCGAGGGAACCATCGGGCGCATCCGAGGAACTCAGGCGGCCTGAGGCATAGTCCTCCGCGGTGGGGCGCACCTCAGAAGGGTGCAGCTCAGGAAGGGCGGGAGATGCCCAGGCGCCAGCGTCATTGAATTGCCCTCCACAGAATTGCCCGGTCTGACGCGCGAGCAGGCAACCGCTTCGTGTGTCGATGAAACCGCAGTACCGCCTTTCATGCAGAGAACCGCGCCCATCCGGCATGCCAACCTCACCGGATTCCACGTCAGTGACAAGCACATACCGGCCGTCAGGGGACGTCGCCGGATCGGGGTCGTACTCGAACAGAGAGTACGAGCGCTTGCCCAAAGCTATGCGGCGCACCAGCTTGCCCTGCTTCATCACCGAGAGGTTCCGGTAGCGGCCATTCTCCTCGCCGTCGTATCGCAGTGTGATGCTGCTGCCAGAGTGCACCCATTTGCCGCCGTCAGCCTTCGCATCCTCTGTTGAAGCCGCTGTTGCGAGCACAGTGAGGATGAAGCTAAACAAATTCATTCTCCAGGAGACCATCATCTTGGCGGGAGCATGTGATGGGCATCAGGGGCTGGTGGTAGTGGCTTCCGGGCATTCACCTTCCTCCGCCAGCTGCCGCGTCGAGAACTCCTTGATGCACAACAAGCGCTGTTCACTCTCATCGCCTGCCCGACCGATTTCTCTGCGCAGCTGGTCGACTCCCGGGCAGCGCGCAGCGCGAGCGACAACGAGGTTGCACACAGGAACAAACGGGAAGTGCACCTGATGGCGCGGGATGTTCAGCTTTCTGTCCCAGGTCTCGAATGGAAAGAGCACATGTAACACGCCATCTGCCGCTTCACCCTCGCTTGGTCGCGTGAGGGCGACATCCGGTGCATCCCTGAGCAAGGTGGCATAGGCTTCCAGAAAGCGACGGCCCCGACTATCGTGCTCTGCTGGTGTCTCTGCCCGCCGCAGGGCCGCGTAGTAGGGAAAGAGGCGCTCTGCATCAGGTGCGTTGCAGGTGATGCCACGTGGTTGCGACTGCGTATTGCCAGGTCCCGCTGACCTGCATGGGGTACGCTTCAGTCGCTCCTCCAAAGCAGCCAGCACCCGATCGATGGTGGCGCCAGAGGTGGGCTCACCGTCCAGCTCGCCCACAAGCGACGCCAGGCTGTCGCCCACCATCGAGACATACTCGCGCTTTGTATCCTGCGCGAAATGGCCATTGGACGGCGGAGGGGCAGTCGACGCTTCAGACAGAGACAGTACTGCGGCCATCACGAGAGCCACCATCATCGATTGCACACCAGATCGCCAATGGAATCAGGCTGCAGGGCGATGGAGCACCACCTGATCACCTTGCGTCCCCTTCGTGAGGGAGTGAATTCCACTTCTACATCCAGACGGTCATCGTGGAAATCGAGTGTCTTGAAGTCGACCAATGCGAAGTCGCGATCAAATCTGGCTTCGCCGAGCGAGCAGATCGTCCGATCGCGCAGGAAGATGCCTGGATGACCGGGTTTCAGGTACTGGATCGTCAGGCACGGATTGTCCGCCGTCAGCACGTATCTGACCAGGAGATCGCCAGCTCTTTCCAATTCTGCATTTGTGACCTTTGAATAGTTGATGGGACGCGGTGCAGCCTTCACTGGCTCGTTCATCAGGGCAGTCGCTGCGCCGAACATCAGCGGAAGTGAAAGGTGCATCAGCACACCAAATCTCCGATGTGTCCGTGACGTATAGCGACTGAGCAATCCCGAACATTGCGGCCGGGTATGCGAAGGAGCGTGAAGTCGATCTCCAGATGAACATGGTCATGCTTGAACTCAACGTTTTCGACTCCGACATAAGCGAAATCACTCGAGAACTGCTGCTTCCCAAGCGAACAAATCTCTTTCTGGCGGATGAGAGTGTCTAGAGATTCAGATTCGAAAAGTTGAATCGCGAAACACGGGGAACCAGAGGTCTCTACATAGCGAGCCCAATGTCCCTGTGCTCTTGACGTCTTGGCCTTGATGACACGGGCGTAATCAATGGGTGGACTTGCTGCCACGGTGGTTCCAGCAATCAGAAGCCAGCCGGCCAAGCATGCGGAGATCATTCGCATTTTTCCATCATCTGGTTTCGGCAAGATCATTACCCTGATGCGGATGAGCCCGCTTGGCTATGAAGCAAGTACGAAATTGCACGTTTTCTTACTGTTCTTGGATTGGATGACGTTATTGAACCCATCCCGGCCAGTGTGGCCGCGTGTCACGGCGTGAAGGTTGGCATGCGAGCCAAGCACGGCTCGACCCTACAATCGGCCCATGACCACCACCGCCCCAGCCGACCTCCCCCACCTCCTGCACACCCTGCGCAGCGCCTGGCAGTCGCAGCGCCCGTCGCTCGACCAGCGCGAAGCCGACCTGCGCCGCCTGCGCGAGGCGCTGAAGCCGCGTCTGGATGAAATGGCCCAGGCCATCGCCGAGGACTTCGGCCATCGCGCCCACGTTGAATCGAAACTGGCCGATGGCATGAGCGTGCTGTCGGCCATCGACCACCTGCGGCGCCACCTGCGGCGCTGGTCGAAGCCGCAGCGGGCATCGGCGGGATGGAAGTTGTGGCCGGCGCGCGCGCAGCTGCGGCCGACGCCGTTGGGCGTGGTCGGGGTGATCTCGCCGTGGAACTACCCGGTTACGCTGGCATTGGTGCCACTGGCCACCGCCATCGCTGCCGGCAACCATGTGTTGCTGAAGCCGTCCGAACATACCCCGCGCACCAGCGCGTTCCTGGCCGATCTGCTGGCCAGTGTGTTCCCACCCGATCAGGTGGCGGTGGTGCAGGGTGGGGCGGACGTAGCCGCAGCGGTCTCCTCTTTGCCGCTGGACCATCTGTTGTTCACCGGTTCCACCGCCGTGGGCCGCAAGGTGATGGCGGCTGCGGCCGAACATCTGGTGCCGGTTACGCTGGAACTGGGCGGCAAGTCGCCGGCCATCGTCTGCCGTGATTTCCCGCTGGACAAAGCCGCCGCACGGCTGGCCACCGGCAAGTGGTTCAACGCGGGCCAGACCTGCATCGCGCCGGATTACGTGCTGATCGATAGCGCGCGTCAGCGCGAGTTCGTGCAGGCGCTGCAGCAGCAGGTACGCGAGCGCTATGGTGACTTCAGCGAGGCCGGCGACTACACGCGCATCATCAACGAAGGCCAGTACCAGCGCCTGCAGGGCTACCTGGCACAGGCGCGGCAGCGCGGGGTGCCGGTGATTCCGCTGGCGCAGGTGGATGACGCGCGTGCCGACCGCGAGCGCCTGCTGGTGCCGACCGTGGTGCTGGACCCGCCGGACAACCTGGACCTGATGCGTGAGGAGATCTTCGGGCCGATCCTGCCGGTGCGCGCCTACCCGGATCTGGATGCCGCGCTGGTCGACGTTCTCTCCCGCGACCGGCCGCTGGCGCTGTATCCATTCAGCCACGACCGCGCCACCGTGGAGCGCATTCTCGCCAACGTGGTGGCCGGGGGAGTGACGGTCAACGACACGCTGCTGCACTTCGCCGCCGATGGCCTGCCGTTCGGCGGGGTCGGTGCCAGCGGCATGGGCGCGTACCACGGCCGCGCCGGGTTCGATGCGATGAGCAAGCGGTTGCCGGTGCTGTGGCAGTCGCGCTGGGCGGCCAGCGACAGGCTGCGGCCGCCGTATTCGAAGATTGCGGGGATGTTGAAGGTGCTTCTGCGGTGAAGCCACGCATGGCGTGGGTCTACTGGTAGGTGCCAACCAAGGTTGGCGCCTACCAAAGCAGGCCCGGGTAGAATGCCCCCATGAAGATCGCCTCGTGGAATGTCAATTCGCTCAACGTTCGCCTGCCGCACCTGGAGCAGTGGCTCAAGGAGTTCGGCCCGGACATCGTCGGTATCCAGGAAACCAAGCTGGAGGACCACAAGTTCCCGGATGCGGCGCTGATCGGCGCCGGCTACCGCAGCGTATTCGCCGGCCAGAAGACCTACAACGGCGTAGCCCTGCTGTCACGCGAGCCGGCGCAGGACGTGCAGATCGGCATTCCGGGTTTCGAGGACGAGCAGAAGCGCGTCATCGCCGGAACCTTTGGCGACCTGCGGGTGATCAACCTGTATGTGGTCAACGGCCAGGACGTCGGCACCGACAAGTATGCGTACAAGCTGCGCTGGCTGGAGGCCGTGCAGGCCTGGATCGGCGAGGAACTGCAGCGGCACCCGAAGCTGGTCGTGCTGGGTGACTTCAACATCGCCCCGGACGCCCGCGACGTGCATGATCCGGAGGTGTGGAACGAGAACCACATCCTCACCTCCACCGCCGAGCGCGGCGCGCTGAACAAGCTGCTGCAGCTGGGCCTGCACGATGGCTTCCGGCTGCACAACGATGAAGCCGGCACGTTCAGCTGGTGGGATTACCGCGCGGCGGGCTTCCGCCGCAATCTGGGCCTGCGCATCGACCTCACCCTGGTCTCCGATGCGCTCAAGGGCGGCGCCGTGGCGTCCGGCATCGACCGCGAGCCACGTACCTGGGAGCGCCCCAGCGACCACGCGCCGGCATGGGTGCAGTTGGGGTGAGGTAGCGCCGGGCCGTGCCCGGCGCTGCCCGTCGGATCAACGTATGCTCTTGCGGGTGAACAGGTTGACGATCGCCAGCAGGATCACCGCACCGATCAGCGAGAACAGGAAGGTGCGGATGGTGATCGCTTCGTTGATGCCGCCGCCGAACAGCCAGCCGGAAATCAGCGCGCCGACAATGCCGACCACGATGTTGAGAATGATGCCCTGCTGCGCATCGCGCTTCATGATGATGCTTGCCAGCCAGCCCACGATGCCGCCGACGATCAGCCAGATGATGATGCCCATGATCGAACCTCCGGTGGAAAACCGTGACCAGTTGACGCGCATGGCTGTGAACCCGTCGTGCAATCCCGTGACGGTTGCGTGCGGATGAGCTTGCCAGCCACCCTGGATGGCCCCTGGCGCTTCGGGCCCGTGACGGTCTGGCGGCGGCCACATGTGCCGGGCCAGCGTGGTGAGCCGCAGGCCCGGCAGGTGCTGGCACAGGCGCTGGATCTCGCGCCGGAGGCACTGCCGCTGCTCCGCGACGACAAGGGCCGACCCGAGCTGACCGGTGCGCTGGCCGACCACGGCACGGGCTGGAGCCACAGTGGCGACGTGCTGCTGGTGGCGCTGGGTGAAGGTGTACGGCTCGGCGTGGACCTGGAACTGCTGCGCCCGCGCCCACGCCTGCTGGAGATCGTGCAGCGCTTCTTCCATCCGGAAGAGGTGGCCTGGCTGCAGGGCCTGGACGCCACGGAACGCGAACACTGGTTCTTCCGTGTCTGGTGCGCCAAGGAGGCGCTGCTGAAGGCACACGGGCAGGGCATTTCGTTCGGCCTGCATCGCCTGCAGCTGGCGCCAGGTGTCGACGGCGCCCTGCACCTGCGCTGGTGCGACCCTGCGCTGGGTGATGCCCGGCAGTGGCATCTGCACGAATGGCAGGCCAGCGGCCAGTTCCGTGCCGCATTGGCCTGGTATCCGCAATGAAGCGGCGAATCAGCCCGGGAAACGGGCGATAATGGCGGCATGAGCGAACACGAACTTCCCGCCGGCGTGACCGCCACGCTGGAGCAGGGCCTGGCCGGCATGGGCCTGGACGCCGCACTGGCGCCGCCGCTGCTGCGCTACCTGGGCCTGCTGCACCGCTGGAACGGCACCTACAACCTCACCGCCATCCGCGACCCGCAGGAGATGGTCACCCGTCACCTGCTCGATTCGCTGGCCATGCAGCCGTTCGTGGCCGATGGCCGCCTGGCCGACCTCGGTACCGGTCCTGGACTGCCCGGTATCCCGCTGGCGATCGCCTGCCCGGGTCTGCAGGTCACCCTGGTCGAGAGCAACGGCAAGAAGGCCCGCTTCATGCGCGAGGCCGTGCGCCAGCTCGGCCTGGGCAATGCCCGCGTGGCCGAGTCGCGCGCCGAAGCGCTGGACGAGGCCGGCCACTACGACCAGTTGACCGCCCGCGCGATGGACACGCTGGCCGGCATCATCCGCGTCGGTGGCCACCTGCTGCGTCCTGGCGGTGTGCTGCTGGCGATGAAGGGCGTCTACCCGCATGAAGAGATCGCCGCACTGCCGGCAGGCTGGCAGGTGCGCGACGTGGCCCCGTTGAGCGTGCCCGGCCTGGCGGGCGAGCGCCACCTGGTCACCGTTACAGGCCCCTGATCCCGCCGCCAACCCTTTGCGCGACAAGGGGTTGGCGATCCACGATTTCCGCCCGGGCCCGGTTGTACGCATAATGACCGGTCCCAGCATCCGTCGACGAGGCACACCCGCATGGCCCGCATCATCGCCATCGCCAACCAGAAGGGTGGCGTCGGCAAGACCACGACCGCCGTCAACCTGGCCGCTTCCCTGGCCAACGCACCCAAGCGCGTGCTGTTGGTCGACCTGGATTCGCAGGGCAACGCGACCATGGGCAGTGGTGTGGACAAGCGTGAGCTGGCGGCGTCCACCTGCGACCTGCTGCTGGGCGAGAACACCGCCGCCGACGTGCGTGTGCAGACCGCGGAAGGCTACGACCTGCTGCCCGGCAACATCGACCTGACCGCAGCCGAAATCCAGCTGATGGCGCAGGGCGAGCGCGAGCAGCGCCTGAAGCGGGCGCTGGCGCCGATCCGCGACGAGTACGACTACATCCTGATCGACTGCCCGCCGGCGCTTTCACTGCTGACGCTCAACGCACTGGCCGCCGCCGATTCGGTGATCGTGCCGATGCAGTGCGAGTACTACGCGCTGGAAGGCCTGAGTGCGCTGGTGGAAACCATCGAGGCGCTGCGCGCCAGCCTGAACCCGGCGCTGGAGATCGAGGGCGTGCTGCGTACCATGTTCGATGTGCGCAACAACCTGGCCAACGCCGTATCGGCCGAACTGACCGAACACTTCGGCGACCGCGTGTTCCGTACCATCGTGCCGCGCAACGTGCGCCTGGCTGAAGCGCCCAGCCACGGCCAGAGCATCGTCGGCTACGACCGCGCCTCGCGCGGCGGCGTGGCTTACCTCGGCCTGGCCGGCGAGATCATCCGTCGCAACAACGAACGCAACAAGGCCACCAAGGCCGTGGAGACCGTCTGATGACCAGCAGCAAGCCGGCAGCCAAGAAGCGAGGCCTCGGCCGTGGCCTGGATGCGCTGCTCGGTCCGAAGGGAGCGGTCAGCCAGGTGCAGGCCACCACCGCGGTGATCGAACCGTTGCCGGGTGAGGTGCTGCGCAAGCTGCCGGTCGGCCAGCTGCAGCCGGGCAAGTACCAGCCGCGTCGCGAAATGGACGAGGGCAAGCTGTCCGAACTGGCGGACTCGATCCGGTCGCAGGGCGTGATCCAGCCGATCCTGGTGCGTCAGCTGCCGGCGGGCAACTTCGAGATCGTCGCCGGCGAACGCCGCTGGCGCGCCTCGCAGCTGGCCGGTCTGGACGAAGTGCCGGTGGTGGTGCGCGAACTGGAAGACCGCACCGTCATCGCGATGGCGCTGATCGAGAACATCCAGCGCGAAGACCTCAACCCGCTGGAAGAAGCCGAGGCGCTGCAGCGCCTGATCAGCGAGTTCACCCTGACCCATGCCGAGGCGGCCGAGGCCGTCGGCCGCTCGCGTGCGGCGGTGTCCAACCTGCTGCGCCTGCTGGAACTGCCGGTGGCCATCCGCCTGCTGCTGGAAACCCGCCGACTGGAAATGGGCCACGCCCGCGCGCTGCTGACCCTGGCCCCGGAACTGGCCGGCAAGCTGGCGCAGGAAGCGGCCGATGAAGGCTGGTCGGTGCGTGAAGTGGAGCGCCGCGCGCAGGCCTTCGCCGCCGGCAAGGTGCCGAGCAACCGCCCGGCGGCCACGCCGAAGGTGCAGCAGGCCGACATCGCCTCGCTGGAAACCGAACTGTCCGAGTCGCTGGGGACCAAGGTGGCGATCAGCCACGGCCGCGCCGGCAAGGGCAAGCTGATCATCCACTACACCGATCTGGATACCCTCGACGGCGTGCTGGAAAAGCTGCGGATCCGCCAGGGCTGAGTCGCTCGGCACGTGGACAGAGACCTGCAATGACCATCCTGCTCACCGGCGCTGCCGGCTTCATCGGTGCCTACACCGCCCGCGCGCTGCTGGAGGCGGGCCAGCCGGTGGTGGGCCTGGACAACTTCAACGACTACTACGACCCGCAGATCAAGCGGGACCGCGTGGCCGCGCTGTGCCCCACGCTGGACCTGCGCACCCTGGACCTGACCGACCAGCAGGGCCTGGCTGCGCTGTTCGATGAGGTGCAGCCGACGGCAGTGATCCACCTGGCCGCGCAGGCCGGGGTGCGCTACTCGCTGGAGAATCCGCAGGCCTACGTCGACAGCAACCTGGTCGGCTTCGTCAATATCCTGGAACTGTGCCGCCACCGCGGCGTGCAGCATCTGGTCTACGCCTCCAGCAGTTCGGTGTACGGCGATTCGGCCACGCCGCCGTTCTCCGAGGACCAGCGCGTGGACCAGCCGCGCTCGCTGTACGCGGCCACCAAGGCTGCCAACGAGCTGATGGCGCACACCTACGCGCAGCTGTATGGCCTGCGTGCCACCGGCCTGCGCTTCTTCACCGTGTACGGCGCGTGGGGACGGCCGGACATGGCGCCGCTGCTGTTTTCGCGTGCCGTCCTGGCCGGGCGCCCGATCGAGGTGTTCAACCAGGGGCGCATGCAGCGCGATTTCACACATGTCTCCGACATCGTGTCGGGTATCCTCGGCGCGCTCGCGCACCCGGCCGACGGTCCGGTACCGCATCGGGTATTCAACCTCGGCAACCATACGCCGGTCGAGCTGGAGCGCTTCATCAGCGTCATCGAGCAGGCCGCCGGCCGCCCTGCGCAGAAGGTCTACAAGCCGATGCAGCCGGGCGACATGGTCCGCACGATGGCCGACACCCGCCGCGCACATGACGCATTCGGCTTCGATGCGGTGACCCCGATCGAGCAGGGGCTGCCGCCCGTCGTCCAGTGGTGCCGCGAGTATTTCGGCGATCGCGTCTGAGGAGCAATCCTCACACAGCCGGATTCATCTTCGGATAACCTCGGCTTCGGAGAATGCGCGGTCTTTGTCCCCTCTTGGCCGAGTGACCCATGAGCCAACCCGAGCTTTCCGTTGTCGTCCCCGTATTCAACGAGCGCGACAATGTCGCGCCCCTGATCGCCGAAATCGTCGCGGCACTGCGGGGCCGGTTGCCGTTCGAGATCGTCTATGTCGACGATCACTCCCGCGATGACAGCCTGGCGGTGCTGCAGGGCCTGAAAGCCACCACGCCGGAGCTGCGGGTGCTGCACCACGTCGAGCAGAGCGGGCAGAGCACAGCGGTGCGCACCGGTGTCAAGCATGCCCGTGCGCCGTGGATCGCCACCCTGGATGGTGATGGCCAGAACGATCCGGCCGACATCCCCAAGCTGCTGGCGGCTCGCGATGCTGCCGACGGGCAGGTGAAGCTGTTTGCCGGCTGGCGCGTCAACCGCCAGGACAGCGGCAGCAAGCGCTGGGCCAGTCGCTGGGCCAACCGCATCCGGGCGCGCATGCTGCGCGACGATACGCCCGACACCGGCTGCGGCATCAAGCTGTTCGAGCGCGAAGCCTTCCTCGACCTGCCGTATTTCGACCACATGCACCGCTATCTGCCGGCGCTGATGCAGCGTGCCGGTTGGAAGACCACCAGCGTGCCGGTCAACCATCGTCACCGTACCGCTGGCGTCTCCAAGTACAACAACCTCGGCCGTGCGCTGGTCGGCATCCGCGACCTGCGGGGCGTTGCCTGGCTGATCACCCGCAGCAGGCGTACCGCGGTGGAAGAACGATGATGGCGCTGCACTGGCTCGACCAGCCGCTGACCTGGTTGTTCTGGACCGGCCTGCATGTGACGGGCTGGAAGCTGATCGGCTATACCGGCGCACTGATGTTCGGCGGCCGCTGGCTGGTCCAGTTCATCGCCTCCCGGCGTGCCGGCAAGCCGGTCATCCCGCGCCTGTTCTGGTACATGAGCGTGATCGGCAGCCTGATGACGCTGAGCTACTTCCTGTTCTCGGCCAAGCAGGATTCGGTGGGCGTGCTGCAGAACCTGTTCCCGGCGTTCACCGCGCTGTACAGCCTGCACCTGGACATCCGGCACCGCGGCTGGAAGCGGGACAAAGCCAGCCATTGAGGTAGCGCCGGAGAGGTGTCCGTTCTGCACGCTGCGCGCTCGCGGGGCATGGCCCCGCGCTACCGATCCAACCGTTGAGGCGGCACCTGGGCGGGATCGAACGCCGGTAGCGCCGGGCCATGCCCGGCGAAGGTGTGCGGTCCCCGCGTTACCGGTCCTGCAGCGCAGGCAGGACTTTTGAACCATGCCCCGGCTGTCCGGCGGTGCCATGATCGGCGTCTGCCTTCCCGGGAACCTGTGCTCGTGAAAACCCGTCTTGCCGTTGCCCTGCTCATCGCCCTGTCCGCTCCGGCTGCCGTCGTGGCGGCTCCGCCCGCGCTCGCGGCGTCCGCCCCTGCGACCACCGAATCGGCGGCCGATGCCGCCTTCCGCGCGCTGTACGAAAAGGAATGGAAGTGGCGCCAGGCCGGGGGCGGTGAAGCCAGCGAGGATGGCGACGCGCCGGCCAACGCCACGCGGCTGCCCGATGTGGGCGCGGCCGCGCAGCAGGCGCGCCTGAAGGTCTGGGACCAGACCCTGGCCGAGCTGAAGAAGATCGACCCGAAGACACTCAGCGCCGACAACCAGGTGAACTACGCGATCTACCGCGACCAGGTGTTCAACCTCGCCGAGGAGGTGCGTCTGCGGGCCTACGAGATGCCGTTCAACTCCGATTCCTCGTTCTGGTCCAATCTCTCGTTCATGGCCCGGCGCGAGATGAAGACCGCGCAGGACTTCCGCAACTACATCGCACGCCTGGACGACGTGCCGCGCTATTTCGGCCAGCAGACCGAGAACATGCGCGCCGGACTCAAGCGGGGTTTCAGCGTGCCCCGCGCGGTGCTTGACGGGCGCGAGGTCTCCATTGCCACCGTCGCCGAGCTGAAGGACCCCACCGAGTCGCCGCTGTACGCGCCGTTCAAGAAGCTGCCGGCCAGCATTCCGGCGGCCGAGCAGGCGCAGCTGCAGGCGCAGGCCCGTGCGGTGATCAGCGGCAAGGTGGTGCCGGCCTTCCAGCAGCTGCGTACCTTCTTCGTCAATGAGTACGTCCCGCAGGCGCGTACCACCCTGGCGGCCGAAGCGATGCCGGAGGGCAAGGCGTTCTACAGGCAGCAGATCCACGAATACACCACGCTGGACCTGTCGCCGGATGAGATCCATCGCATCGGCCTGGGCGAAGTCGCGCGCATCCAGAAGGAGATGAACGACATCATCCAGCAGGTCGGCTTCAAGGGCAGTTTCGGCGAATTCCTGACCTTCCTGCGCACCGATCCGCAGTTCTACGCCAAGACCCCGAACGAGCTGCTGTATCGGGCGGCGTGGATCTCCAAGCGCATCGATGGTGTCATCGGCAAGTACATGACACTGCCGCGCGCGCGCTTCACCATCGTGCCGGTGCCGCCGGACATCGCGCCATTCTGGACCGCAGGCCGCGGTGGCATGGGCACCTATTGGCTCAACACCTACAACCTGCCGGCGCGGCCGCTGTACAACCTGCCAGCGCTGACCCTGCACGAGTCCGATCCCGGTCATGCCCTGCAGGGCGCGCTCGCCGCCGAACAGGGCGAACAGCCCGAGTTCCGCCGCAACGCCTACATCTCCGCCTACGGCGAAGGCTGGGGCCTGTACAGCGAGAAGCTGGGCGTGGAGATGGGCATCTATGAAACCCCCTACGAGGATTTCGGTCGCCTCACCTACGAGATGTGGCGCGCGGCACGCCTGGTGATCGATACCGGGGTGCACAGCAAGGGCTGGACCCGGGAACAGGCCATCGCCTACCTGCGTGACCATACCGCGCTGAGCGAGCACGAAGTGACCACCGAAGTGGATCGCTACATCTCCTGGCCGGGCCAGGCGTTGAGCTACAAGCTCGGCGAGATCGCCATCGTGCGCCTGCGCGCGCAGGCCGAGAAGGAGCTGGGCGACAAGTTCGACGTCAAGGGTTTCCATGACGCCGTGCTCAAGCAGGGGTCGGTGCCGCTGCCGGTACTGGAACAGCAGATCCAGGCCTATATCGCGCAGCGCAAGCAGGCCTGATCCGAAATGCCGCCGGGCATGGCCCGGCGCTACCGGAATGCGCGGTGGTAGCGCCGGGCCACGCCCGGCGAGCGCGAAGCGCGGCAGACGGGGCCGGGTTTCCTCCAGGAACCCCGGCCCCGCCGCGTCTTCATCGATGCGCACCGCGCGTGTAGCGATCCACCCATTCGCGCTCGAAGGCGTCGGCGATCAACGGCACCTTGAAGATCGCCGTATTGTTCTCCAGCTGCGCCATCATCCGGATCTCGCTGACCGTAGGGTAATGACGCAGCAGGCGATGCGCTTCGGCCCGGATATCCATCGGCAGCCCGGCGTTGTCGGCCAGTTCGATCAGGAAGGCGCCGGCCTGGACCAGGTGGCGGGTGCGGTCCTGCGGTGTGGTCATGCAACGTCTCCTTGCAGGTGATCGACCCGGCAGGTACATCCCTGGCCGGGCCAGAAGGGCCTCAGTGCGACGTGCCGGCCACGTTGGCCGGCCGAGGCCTGGCCACGCGCGCAGCGAAGGTCGGCAGCACCAGCAGGGTCAGCGCGGTCGCCGTGATCAGGCCACCGATCACCACCGTCGCCAGCGGTTTCTGCACCTCCGCACCGGAGCCACTGGCGATCGCCATCGGAATGAAGCCGACAATCGCCACCAGTGCCGTGGTCAGCACCGCGCGGATCCGGCTGGCGGCACCGTTGATTGCCGCCTGCAGGGGCAGGTCACCGGCATCGAGCCGCTCGCGGACGGCCTGCATCAACACCAGGCCGTTCAGCGTGGCCACGCCGGACACGGCGATGAAGCCGACCGCAGCCGATACCGAGAAGGGCATGCCACGCAGCAGCAGGGCGAGAATGCCGCCGACCAGCGCCAGCGGCACGCAGCTGAACACCAGCACGGCTTCCTTGCCACTGCGCAGGGCCATGAACAGCAGGCTGCCGATCAGCAGGAAAACGACCGGCACCACCGTTGCCAGGCGCTTTTCCGCGCGCTGCAGGTTCTCGAACTGGCCACCCCAGGTGAGATAGGCGCCCGGCGGCAGCGCCACGTCGGCCACCGCTGCCTGCGCTTCGCCGACGAAGCCGCCCAGGTCGCGGCCGCGCACATTGGCCTGCACCACCACCCGGCGGCTGCCATTGTTGCGGCTGATCTGGTTCGGTCCCTCGCTGACCGTGATGCGGGCCACCGAGGACAGCGGAATGACCAGTCCGGCCGGTGTGGCAATCGGCAGCGATGACAGCTGGTCCGGATCGTTGCGTGCGGCATCGTCCAGCCGCACCACCACGTCGAAGCGTCGGTCGCCCTCGAAGATCTTGCCGGCCGCCGTGCCACCGATGCCGGTGGCCAGTGCATCGCTTACGTCCGCAGCGGTCAGCCCGTACTGCGCGGCGGCGACAGGGTCGATCTTCACGTTCAGGGTCGGCAGGCCGGAAATCTGCTCCACCCGCACGTCAGCCGCACCGTCCACCGCACGCAGCTTCAACGCGACCTGGTCGGCCACCTTCTGCAGCTGGCTGAAGTCATCGCCGAAGATCATCACCGCCAGGTCGGTGCGCACGCCGGAGATCAGCTCGTTGAAGCGCAGCTCGATCGGCTGGCTGAACTCGAAGCTGTTGCCCAGCTGCTGCCCGGCCAGCGCCTCGAAGCGCGCCACCAGCGCCTCCTTGTCCAGCGTCGGATCGGGCCACTCCTTGCGCGGCTTCAGCACGATCACGCTGTCGGAGATGTTGGTCGGCATCGGGTCGATCGCGGCTTCAGCGGTACCGGTGCGCGAAAACACGGTTTCCACTTCCGGTTGCCCGGCAATCGCCTTTTCCAGCGCCAGCTGCATCGCCAGCGACTGCTCCAGCGAGGTCGACGGTACGCGCAGCGCCTGCATCGCCACATTGCCCTCATCCAGCGTCGGCATGAATTCGCGGCCCAGCAGCGAGAACGAACCGATGCCCACCACCACCATCATCACCGCGCCGGCCAGCACCGAGCGCGGGTGGTCCACCGCCTTGCGGATCACCGGTTCGATGCGTGCGCGCAGCACGCGGATCAGGCGTGTTTCGTGTTCGCCGTCATCGGCGTGCGCCCCGCTTTCCTTCAGCTTCGGCTCGCGCACCAGCAGCGCAGCCATGGCCGGCACGAAGGTGAAGGAGAACAGGAAGGCACCCACCAGAGCCAGCATGAACGTGGCGGCCATCGGATGAAACGTTTTTCCTTCCACGCCTTCCAGGGTCAGGATCGGCGCAAACACCAGCAGGATGATCAACTGGCCGAACGCCGCTGGACGCGCCATCTTCCGCGCCGACTCCGCCGCCACGCGCAGACGTTCCATCGCGGTCAGCGCACGGCCCAGTTCGGCGCGGCGCTGGCCCAGCATCAGCAGCGTCGACTCGATCACGATCACTGCACCGTCCACCAGGATGCCGAAATCCAGCGCACCCAGGCTCATCAGATTGCCGCTGATGCCGAAGCGGTTCATGCCGATCACGGCGAACAGGAACGACAGCGGAATCACCAGCGCGGTGATGGTTGCCGCGCGCAGGTTGCCCAGCAGCAGGAACAGCACCACCACCACCAGCAGCGCACCTTCGGTGAGGTTCTTTGCCACGGTTCTGATGGTGGAGTTCACCAGCACGCTGCGGTCCAGCACCGGCACGGCCACGATGTCGGCCGGCAACGACCTGTTGACCTGCTCCAGGCGCGCCGCTGCCGCCTGCGCGACGGTGCGGCTGTTGCCACCGGCGATCATCAAGGCGGTACCGAGCACGGCCTCGTGACCATTGCGGCTGGCCGCGCCCAGGCGCGGTGCACGGCTGAGATCGACATCGGCCACGTCGGCCACGCGCACCACCACGCCGTTGCGGGTCGCAACGGGGGCCTGCGCCAGATCATCAGTGGTCAGTGCCAGGCCGTCCGCACGTACCACCAGGCCTTCGCCGGCACGCTGCACGAAACCGGCACCCGCCTGCACGTTGGCGCGCTGCAGTGCCGTGACCAGGTCGGCCAGGCCCAGGCCATGCGCAGCCAGCCTGGCAGTGTCCGGGTGCACGCCGTACTCCTTCACGTACCCACCGACCGTATCGACGCCGGCCAATCCCGGGCTGGAGCGCATCTGCGGCGCGATGATCCAGTCCTGCACCGTACGCAGGTAGGTGGCGCGTTCTTCCGGCGTGCGCAGCAGGCTGCCCTCCGGTGTCCGGTAGACCTCGCCGGCCTGCCAGCCCGCTTCCCCCGGTCTGGCCAGCCGGGCGGGATCGAACGGGGTGAAGTCCACCGTCCACATCAGCACCTCGCCCAGGCCGGTGGTGACCGGCGACAGCAGCGGCGACGCGCCATCGGGCAGATCTTCCGCTGCTTCACGCATGCGCTCGGCCACCTGCTGGCGGGCGAAGTAGATGTCGGTCGCGTCGGTGAAGATCGCGGTGACCTGGGAGAAGCCGTTGCGCGACAGCGAACGGGTGGTGGTCAGGCCGGGAATGCCGGCCAGCGCGGTTTCCAGCGGGTAGGTCACCTGCCGCTCGATCTGTTCCGGTGTCAGCGCAGGTGCCACCGTGTTGATCTGTACCTGGCGGTTGGTGATGTCCGGCACGGCGTCGATCGGCAGCTTGCCCAGCTGGAACAGGCCCCAGGCCGCGATCAGCGCCGCCAGGAACACCACCAGCCAGCGGAAGCGCACCGCTGATTCAATGATGAGCTTGAACATGGTCGCCTCCTCAGTGGCCGTGCTCGGCTTCGCCCTTGGCCAGTTCGGCCTTGAGCAGGAAGGCATTGGTGCCGACGATGCGCTCGTTGCCGCTCAGTCCACCGAGGATCTCGATGCGATCACCGGCACGACGGCCGGCCAGCACCGGCTGTGCCTTGAAACCGCCTTCCACGGCGACGAACACGGCGCTGCTGCCGTCGACGTTCTGCACGGCATCGGCTGGCACGCTCAGTGCACCGTCCCGGCCTTCGGTGACCACCCTGGCCGACACCGGCGAACCGGCCGGCGGCAAAGCCGCCTCCACCGGCGTCGCGCGGATGACCGCCACGCCGCCCTGCTGGCGCACGTCGGCCGCAGAGCCGGTGACCGTGGCGGTGAAGCTGCCGCCCGGCACCGTGACGTCCAGCGTCATGCCCGGGGTGACCTGCGCGGCCAGCGCAGGCGGTGCGGTGAACACCAGTTCGTTCATCGCCGGATCGGCGACATCGGCCACCGCGCTGCCTGCGGCGACCACGCCGCCTGGAGTGACCTGGACGTTGCCGACGATGCCGGTCACCGGGCTGGTGATGCGCACGCGGCCACTGGCATCGGGCGCACCGTTGGCCGCGGCCTGCGCCTGTGCGGCAGTCGCCTGCGCCTGTGCGGCCAGCGAACGGGCGCGCGATGCTTCCAGCTCCTGGCGGGCGACCACGCCCTGTTCGACCAGCGCCTTGTCGCGGCCGTAGGCCAGGCGTGCCGCCTCGGCTTCGGCCGATGCGGCCAGAGCGTTGGCGCGGAACACGGCGGCTTCGCCGCTGACCACGATCGCCAGGGCCTGGTTCTGCTTCACCGCTGTGCCTGGTGCCACCAGCACACGTTCGACGCGACCGCTCACGGTGGACGCCACCGAGGCACGTGCGCCCACCGATGGTTCGACACGGCCCGACAGGCGGGTGGAGCCGCCACCACCGCGTCCGACGGCCACCACTTCGATACCGGACGCCTTGATCTGTTCCGGCGTCAGCTGCACCACGCCTTCGTCGGCGTCGGCCGGTGCCTTGGTAGCCTCGGCCTTGGCGTCCGGGCTGTCGGCTGCGTGGCCGTGGCCGTCATCGCTGCCGGCTTTGGCTGCAGTGGCATCGGCTGTTTCCGGTGTCTGTGCGTTGCCGGCGCAGCCGGCGAGGAGAACGGCCAGCACGACGCCGCCAAGCAGGGGAAAGGAACGGGACAGTGTCATGGGGCCTCCATAAAGGGTGCGCGCCCCTCGAGGCGGGCAAGATCGATTTCCGCGGCGACGCGCGACAGGCGTGCATCCACCGCGGTGCCGCGGGCGGCAATGAGCGCGCTGCGCGTGCTGCGCAGTTCCAGCTGCGAGATGCGTCCGGCATCGAAGCCGACGCGGGCCAGCCGATAGGCTTCCTCGGCCGCCACCACGCTTTCATCGGCGGCGCGGGTGCGGCTGCTGGCGGCCTTCAGCCCGGCAATGGCCGACAGCCGTCCGGCCTCGCTGTCGCGGCGTTGCTGGTCCAGGCGGGCTTCGGCCGCGCGCTGGTCGGCACTGGCGGCACGGATGCCGCCCCGGTTGCGGTCGAACAACGGCACGGTCAGGCTGACGCCGAGCGTGTAAGCGCGTTCGCCGCCTTCGCGGAAGCGGGTCTGTCCGGCGGTCAGGCTCAGGTCGGGCAGCGCCCGCTTGCGCTCGACGTCCACCAGCCGGCCGGCCGCATCGGCTTCGGCTTCGGCGATACGCACCGCGAGTGCGGCATCGGTGGCGCCGCGTGGCAGCGGAGGTGCGCGGTCGAGCAGGCTGCTGTCGATCGACTGCACCGGCGAATCCAGCAGCGCGGCGCCGGCCAGGCGCGCCAGCGCGGCGTCGCGGAAGGCCTGCGCCTCGTCCAGCGCGGCGCTGGCATTGGCCACCTCGCTCTGCGCCTGCACCGCACGCAGTTGCGGTTCACGCCCTTGCCTGACCATGGCATTGACGGCCTTGGCAT
The DNA here is from genome assembly GCF_059368375.1 of Stenotrophomonas sp. YJH_SMC_106-19. Classification (NCBI taxonomy): domain Bacteria; kingdom Pseudomonadati; phylum Pseudomonadota; class Gammaproteobacteria; order Lysobacterales; family Lysobacteraceae; genus Stenotrophomonas; species Stenotrophomonas sp. YJH_SMC_106-19. The sequence continues at coordinate 1,641,067 of NZ_JCAFRQ010000001.1, read as the reverse complement.
CGTCGCGGGTCAGGGCCAGCGCCTCTTCGGCCAGGGTGTAGCGGCGCAATGCGCTCTCTGCCTGTGCGTAGGCCGCGGCCAGCTGGCCGGCAACATCACTGCGGCTTTGCGCGCCACGCAGATTGGCGGCCTGGGCCTCGGCACGGGCGGCACGTACGCGCGCGCCGCGCTGGCCCCAGACCTCCAGCGGCTGGGACAGGCTGAGCACACTGTCGGCCTTGCCCATGCCGCCGTAGGAGCCGGTGCCCCACGCGTTCTCGGCCGACCAGGAAAGGGAAGGATTGGGCAGCGCACGGGCCTGGTCGGCGCGGGCGTCGGCAGCCTCGGCCAGCGCCGAGCCCACACGGGCGCCGGGCAGCTGGTCCAGTCGTTCAAGCAGGGTGTCGTAGGAAGGAGCAGCTTGCGCCATCACCGATGCCGCCGGGGCCAGGCCCAGCAACACGGCGACGACCAGCCCGGCCGCACGCGGCGACCGTGGTGTCAGGATCGACATAGGGGGATTCCGGTTGTGAGTGAAACGGGAGCCCGCAGCAGCGGGACGCGCTCAGCTCACGCCCGGGGGGGACGCGTCAGTTCATCCTGGGCGACGGCGTAGGCCGTCGCATCGCCGGCCGTCATCCAGCGCGCCGGCAGCGGCGCATCGAAGGCGGCGAAGGTGTTCGCCGGCAGGCTGGAGGTGGAATGGTGGCAGTGGTTATGCGTGCAGGCACCGGTGTGCTTGCTGTCACTGTCGCCTGCGGTGTCATCGGCCGCCGACTCCACATGTGCCACGCTGGCATGCGGTTCCACCGCGCACGCCAGCGCGTCGGCCACCGGCACGACCACGAATGCCGCCATCAGCAGCATCAGCAGGTACGAGCGTAGGTGGCGGGCGATCCGGCGCATGGAGGGGAGGCTAGCAAGCGGTTTTCGCCGGATACAATATCAATGGCCACTTCGGGAATTCGTCGGAATCTCCCGTTCAGCTGGGGGGATTGCGCTGTTCCACCCCCGCCCCGCATCGAGTCCCGTCACCGAGGCAGGAAGATGAACGCACGCATTGCCACCGCAGGCCTGGTGCTGCTTCTGGCCAGCCCGGCCGCCCGCGCAGCCGACGACGTCTATGTGGAATTCCTGTGGTCGCCGACGCCGGCCGATGCACTGGCGCGCTCGCAGACACAGCTGTTCATTGCCGATGGACAGCATGACCATCGTATCTGCGTGGCCGCCGATCTCGACGACACCGACGTGGGTGGGCTGCAGATCGAGATCCGCGATGCCAAGGGTGGACGGGTCTCGCGCACGGCCCATGAGGATTACCGTGGCCGCAAGAAATGCTACGAGGCCGATCTGGGCACCGCCGGTGCCGTGGGGATGTGGACCGTCGACGCCGTGCTGGGCGATGGGCGCCGTGGCAGTGCGCAGATCCGCGTGGACCACCGGCTCGAAACGTCGCCCCTGTACCTGCGGCACGACCAGCCGTACGTGGCTGGGAGGCCGAACTACGACGCGTCCATTCCGCCGGCCGAGTGGGTGGGCACGCTGGTCTGGGCGATGGATGTGGATGCGGAGGGCAATGTGACCCACGTTGAGGTGGAGCATGCCGAGGGCGTGGGTGAGCGCCTGCGCGAGCGTGCGCTTGCGGCAGGCTGGTTGAGCCGGTTCGGCCCCGACCCGGCCCGCCAGGCGAAGCCGTTGCGCTGGCGCCGCACGCTGCAGTTCGCATCCGAGTAGCCCTGGCAGCCGGTGCGGGCCGGCGGCGTTCCGCTCACGGCAGTTTCGCGATCACCTTGATCTCGAACTGGAAGCCGTACAGCCAGGTCACGCCGATACCGGTCAGGGTGGGGTGCGGCGCCTCGCCCCAGTACTCGGGCACGATCGCCCAGGCCTTCTCGAAGTTCTTCTCCGGATCGACCAGGAACACGGTCACGTCGATCACGTCATCGAACGTGCAGCCTGCGGCGGCCAGCACCGCATTGAGATTGTCGAAGGCGCGACGGACCTGCGCCTCGAAGTCCGGTTCGGGCGAGCCATCCTCGCGGCTGCCGACCTGCCCGGAGACGAACAGGAAGCCATTGGACCGGATCGCCGGAGAGTAGCGGTTGCGGTCATACAGGGCCTGGCGGCCAACGGGGAAAACGACATCGCGGTGTGACATGGGAAGGGCCTGATGGGAAGAACCGCCATCCTGCTCGCGATTGTTGTCTGGATATACCGCGATGATCGGACTAGATTGATCGCACAACCCAAACAATCGGATCGCCGATGGACCGCTTCGAGGCCATGCGCGCCTTTGCCCGTGTGGTGGAGACCGGCAGCTTCACCCGTGCCGCGACGACCCTGCAGATCAGTCGCACCACGGTGACCCAGCTGGTGCAGCAGCTAGAAGCGCACCTGCGTCTGCGCCTGCTCAACCGCACCACGCGGCGGGTCAGCGTCACCGCCGATGGTGCGGCCTACTACCCCCGCATTGCCCGCCTGCTGGCCGAGCTGGAAGAGGTCGAGGGTGGCCTGGGCGATGCCGCCGTGCAGCCGCGCGGCCGCCTGCGCATCGACGTGCCCGGGCCCTATGCGCGGCTGCGGCTGGTGCCGGCACTGCCGGACTTCCAGGCGCGCTACCCCGAGATCCAGCTGGACATCGGCGTCAGCGACCGCGAGGTCGACGTCATCGCCGACAACGTCGACTGCGTGATCCGTGGCGGCACCCCGGCCGACCCGGCCCTGGTGGCACGGCCGCTGGGCGAGCTGCCGATCGGCTTCCACGCCAGCCCGGACTACGTGCAGCGCTTTGGTCTGCCGGAGCATCCGCGCGCGCTGGAGGGACCGCAGCACCACATGGTTGGGCTGCTCAGCCCACGCAGCGGGCGGGCGCGGGTCTTCGCCGCGCGGCGCGGCGATGAGACCGTCCAGGTGCAGGGCCGCCATACGGTCGGCTTCGATGACGGCAATGCCTATCTCGCCGCCGGCCTGGCCGGGCTGGGCGTGGTCGCCCTGCCCAGCTACATGGCCGAGCCGCACGTGGCACGCGGTGAACTGCTGCCGCTGCTGCAGGCCTGGCAGCTGCCGTCGATGCCGATGCACATCATGTTTGCGCCGAACCGGCACATGAGCCAGCGCCTGCGGGTATTCATCGACTGGGTGGTGGAAGCGCTGGGGTGATGGACCCGCAGGGCCGAGCCCACGCCCGGCCGCTCCTGTGGGTAACTTGCGCAAGGCCTTGATTGCATGCATAATGCGCGGCTCGCTGTGTCCGGTTTCGTGCCGGGCGGCGCCCCCGGGAGCACGTCCCCGGCCGCCCAACGCCAGCGTAACCCTTTGATTCTCTTGACGTGTGGTGGGCAACCACCGAGGCCGCCGTCTCCCGGGCTACGGGCTGACAACAACTACTATCGAGGTGCGCAATGTCCCGCGTATGCCAGGTTTCCGGCAAGCGAGTGCAGACGGGTAACAACGTCTCGCACGCCAACAACAAGACCCGTCGTCGTTTCCTGCCGAATCTGCACGAGCGCCGTTTCTGGGTGGCCAGCGAGAACCGCTGGGTCAAGCTTCGTGTTTCCGCGCATGCACTGCGCACCATCGACAAGAACGGCATCGATTCCGTTCTGGCTGAGCTGCGTGCGCGCGGCGAAAAGGTCTGAGGAGTAAAGCATCATGGCAGGCAAGCGCGATAAGGTCCGTATGATTTCCTCGGCCGGTACCGGCCACTTCTACACCACGGACAAGAACAAGAAGAACACCCCGGGGAAGATGGAATTCCTGAAGTACGATCCGGTCGTGCGCAAGCACGTCCTGTACAAGGAAGGCAAGATCAAGTAATCCGCACGGATTGCTGGTCCCCGCGAAGAAACCCGCCCTTGTGGCGGGTTTTTTCTTGCCTGTCGTCTGGTCTGGTGGGTGTCGGCCCTTGGCCGGCACGGCCGTACTCCCTGCGCAGGCTGTCGCCTATGGCGCAGTGCGCGGAATCATGGGCCGAATGCGATAAGTGATTCTTCCTACCGGTTCCGGCAGTTCGCGCGATCCAAATCAATTGGAATCACTGGCTTCGCTGTGTCCATGATGGCAAGCCGCTGCATCTGCAGCGGTCGGGCTTGCAATCCCGAGGAATCGAGTAACGGTAAATTCGCCAGCCGCTGCCCCTGCTTTTGCAGCGGCTGGCGACCCGCTCTGCCTTCTGGCGGGCGGTGCGTGGGGGCCGTGTGCCCGCCGGTTTGTTCCCGTTGCTTGTTCCCCGGTATTGCAACCACGCATCGTCCGCCACCTTCACCGGTGGCCAGATCCGTTGAAGGAGGCTGCATGAACACCCCATCACACCGGCAGGACCTGGAACTGGGCTGGCTGCGCCTGCAGCGCATGCTGGAAGGCATCGAAGGCATCGAAGGCATGGCGCTGCTGCTGTGCGACCACCATCTGGCGCTGAGCAAGGGTACCTCCTCGCCGCTGCCGGATGCACAGCTGGAGCGGGCGGCGCAGGCCATTGCCTGCATGGCGCTCAACGGCCGCCGCCACGCCGAATCGGTTCGCCAGCTGAGCGAGGTGCCGGTGCGGCATTGAAGCCCGCCCTCCCTTGTAGAGCCGAGCCCGTGCCCGGCTGCGCTGAGGCAGTCGAGCAAGCTCGACTCTACACACCCTGCTGGGCAGAATGGCCCATCACCTGCCGACGGACGACGCGATGCTGGTTGAGTGGTTGCTGGGATCGTATCTGCTGCTGATCGACTGGCTGATCCGGCTGGTCGCGCTGTGCTGGATTCCGACCCGCACCACGCCGGGCGCGGCCCGCAGCTGGCTGCTGCTGGTCGGTTTCGTGCCGCTGCTGGGCCTGCCGCTGTATCTGCTGTTCGGCCACCCGTGGCTGTCGCGCGAGCGCATCCGCCGCCAGGCCGAGGCCTCGCAGGTCATCCGCGAAGAGCAGGCGCTGCAGCGCCGCCTGCGCTGGAAGCCGGAACCGGATACGGCCAGTGCGGAAATCGTGCCGCTGGTGCAGCGCCAGGGCGATTTCATGCCGGTGCACGGCAACGCCGTCGATCTGCTCACCGATTACGACGAATCGCTGCACACGCTCATCGCCGACATCGACCAGGCCGAAGACCGCGTGCACCTGCTGTACTACCTGATGTTCGACGATTCGGTGGGCGAGGCCATCGTCGAGGCGCTGCAGCGTGCCGCCGCCCGCGGCGTGCAGTGCAGGGTGCTGCTGGACGCGGTGGGCGCCAAGCGCGGCCTGCGCGCCTACCGCAAGCGCCTGCAGGCGCGCGATATCGAAGTGCGGGCGATGCTGCCCGGCGGGCTGCGCTGGCGCCGCAGCGGCCGCATGGACCTGCGCAACCATCGCAAGATTGCGGTGATCGACAACGAAGTGGGCTACATCGGTTCGCAGAACCTGGCACGGCCGGAGTTCGTGCCAGGCCATCCCAACCGCGAGCTGGTGGCGCGTGTGCGCGGCCCGGCGGTGGCACACCTGGAAGCCGTGTTCGCCAGCGACTGGTACATCGAGACCGGCCAGCGCCTGGACGTCCTTGCCGACGTACCCGAGTGCAGCGACGATGTTGCCACCCAGCTGCTGCCCAGCGGGCCGGCCTATCCGTACAGCAACGCGCGTGATGCCGTCGCCGCACTGATCCATCTGGCCCGCCGGCGGCTGGTGATGGTCACCCCGTACTTCGTGCCGGACGAAGCGACCCTGAGCGCGCTGCGCATCGCCGCGCTTTCCGGGGTGCAGGTGCAGCTGATCCTGTCGGCCAGCAACAACCAGCGGCTGACCGCCTGGGCGCAGGAGGCCTACTACGACGAGCTGCTGCGCTGTGGCGTGCGCATTGCCCTGTACGAGCCGCAGTTCCTGCACGCCAAGCACATGAGCGTGGATGAAGACATCGCGGTGCTCGGCTCGATCAACATGGATATCCGCTCGTTCGCGCTGAATGCCGAGATCGGTCTGGTCTGCTACGACCGCGTGCTGGTGACGCAGCTGTGTGCCATTGAAGACGATTACCTGCGCCAGTCGCGCCAGCTCGATCTGCAGCAGTGGCGCAAGCGTCCTGCCTGGCGCCGCAGCCGCGAAGGCATCGCACGCCTGGCCGACGCGTTGATGTGAACCGGTGCGCCGGAGCTCGAGCGGTCTCGATCATTGCGCACGCGGCGGCACTCCGGCCCGTCATGGCCGATGGCCTACAATCGGCACATGACTGATTCACCGTGTAATGGCGAACTGGACCTGGCGATCATCGGTGGTGGTGCGGCCGGGGTGCTGGTGGCGATCCAGGTGCTGCGCCAGGCCCGGTCGCCACTGGCGCTGGCCATCTTCGAACCCGCCTCGCAGCTGGCCCAGGGCATCGCCTATGCCACGCCGTGGCCGGAGCACCTGCTGAATGTGCCGGCGGCGAAAATGAGTGCGTTCGCCGAGCAGCCCGGTGACTTCCTCGATTACCTGATGGCCGTCAACGCCTACCCGGGCGAGACGCGCGAGGTACTGGGCGAGCGTTATGTCGGCCGCCATCATTTCGCCGCGTACCTGCAGCAGCGTCTGCAGGAGGCGGTTGCGGCCAGCCCGGCGCAGCTGCAGGTGATCGCGCAGCCGGTGCGGGGCCTCACCCCGGATGACTCCGGTTATCGCCTGCAGCTGGGCGATGGCCACACATGGCATGCCGCGCAGGGGGTGCTCGCCACCGGCAACAGCATGCGTCCGCTGCCGGTGGCCGGTGCCGATGGACTGCCTGCCGACACCGTGGTCGAAGCCTGGGACTACGACGGCGTGCGCGCGTTGGCAGGCGCGCACGCGCTGGCCATCGTCGGTTCCGGTCTGAGCATGGCTGATACGGTGCTGGCGCTGGTCGCGGCCGGTCACACCGGCCCGCTGCATGTGATTTCCCGTCACGGCCTGCTGCCGCTGCCGCACGCGCACGCGGGCCTGCCGGATTTCGACCCCGCCCCCCTGCTGCCGATGACGCTGCGCCAGCGCCTGCGCACGCTGCGCCGGCAGGTGCGCCGGGCCGAGGCGGATGGCCTGCCCTGGCAGGGCGTGATGGACCGCCTCCGTCCGCATGGACAGGCGCTGTGGTGCAGCCTCGACGAGGCCGACCAGCGGCGGTTCCTGCGCCATGTGGTGCGCTACTGGGATGTACATCGCCATCGCATCGCCGAAGAGGTCGATGCACAGTTGCGCGCATTGCAGGCCAGCGGTCAGCTGCGCGTGCATCGCGCACGCCTGGATCGGGTCTGGCGTGAGGGCGATGCGCTGCAGCTGTCGGGCCACGATGCGGCCGGACACCCGCAGCAGTGGACGATCGGGGGTGTGATCAACGCCACCGGTGTGGAGACCCGCGCCACCGCGTTGCGCAATCCGTTGCTGCAGCAGCTTCAGGCCGATGGCCTGGCCCGTCCCGGGCCGCATGGGCTGGGCCTGGACAGCACGGTGCCCGGCGACCGCGTGCGCAGCGCCGGCGGCCAGCCGCAGGCGCGGCTGGGCGTACTTGGCAGCCTGCGCATCGGCAGCCTGTGGGAAAGCCTGGCGGTGCCTGAACTGCGCCAGCAGGCGCAGGCACTGGCCACCCAGGTGGTCGCAGGAGCCGCGACGGCGATGCCGTAAAATGGGGGCATGGATGTCTCCCACCTGCTTGATGGCCTGAACCCGGCCCAGCGCGAAGCCGTCTCCGCTCCCCCCGGCCACCACCTGGTGCTGGCCGGTGCCGGTTCCGGCAAGACCCGCGTACTTACCCACCGCATCGCCTGGCTGCATGAAGTCGAAGGCGTGCCGACCCATGGCATCTTCGCGGTGACCTTCACCAACAAGGCCGCCGGCGAGATGCGCCACCGCATCGACGCACAGCTGCCGCATGGCAGCCGTGGCATGTGGATCGGTACCTTCCACGGCCTGGCCAACCGCCTGCTGCGCCTGCACTGGCAGGACGCGAAGCTGCCCGAAGGTTTCCAGGTGATGGATTCGGACGACCAGCTGCGGCTGGTCAAGCGCGTGGTGCAGGCACTGGAGATCGACGACAGCAAGCATCCGCCCAAGCAGATCGCGTGGTGGATCAACGAACAGAAGGATGAAGGCCGCCGCCCGCAGCACATCCAGCCCGAGCCGCACGATGCGTGGCTGGAAACCATGCGCCAGGCCTACATCGAGTACCAGGCGCGCTGCGACCGTGCCGGCCTGGTCGACTTCGCCGAACTGCTGCTGCGCGCGCATGAGCTGCTGCGTGACAATCCCGGCCTGCTGGCGCACTACCGCGCCCGCTTCCGCGAGATCCTGGTGGACGAGTTCCAGGACACCAATGCCATCCAGTACGCCTTCGTGCGCGTGCTGGCGGGGGAGTCCGGCCATGTGTTCGTGGTCGGCGACGACGACCAGGCCATCTACGGCTGGCGCGGTGCCAAGGTGGAGAACGTGCAGGGCTTCCTGCGTGATTTCCCGGGCGCGCAGACCATCCGCCTGGAACAGAACTACCGCTCCACGGCCAACATCCTCGGTGCTGCCAACGCGGTGATCGCGCACAACCCCGATCGCATCGGCAAGCAGCTGTGGACCGACAGCGGTGACGGCGAGCCGATCGACCTGTACGCGGCGTACAACGAGATGGACGAGGCCCGCTACATCGTCGAACGTGCCCGCCAGTGGGTGCGCGATGGTGGCAGCTACACCGAAGTGGCCGTGCTCTACCGCAGCAATGCGCAGTCGCGTGCGCTGGAAGAAGCCCTGCTGAGCGAGCAGGTGCCGTACCGCGTGTACGGCGGCATGCGCTTCTTCGAACGCGCCGAGATCAAGGACGCGCTGGCCTACCTGCGCCTGCTCTCCAACCGCAACGACGATGCCGCCTTCGAGCGCGCGGTGAACACGCCGACCCGCGGCATCGGTGAACGCACTCTCGACGAAGTGCGGCGCGAAGCACGAGCGCAGGGCATTTCGCTGTGGGAAGCCACCATGCTGGTCACCCAGGGCAATGCGCTGGCCGCGCGTGCGCGCAACGCACTGGCGGGATTCCTGGTGCTGGTCAACGAACTGCAGGCGCAGACCCGGGACATGACCCTGGCCGAGCGCGTGGACCACGTGCTCTCGCGCTCGCAGCTGCGTGAGCACTGGAGCAAGGAAAGCCGCAATTCGCTCGACTCCGAATCGCGCACCGACAACCTCGACGAACTGGTCTCGGTCGCCTCGCGCTTCGTGCGGCGTGCCGATGACATCGAGGAAGTGGGCGAGGACATGGACGAGCTGGTGGCGTTCCTGGCCTACGCTGCGCTGGAGGCCGGCGAGGGCCAGGCGCAGGCCGGCGAGGATGGCGTGCAGCTGATGACCCTGCATTCGGCGAAGGGCCTGGAATTCCCCCTGGTGTTCCTGGCCGGCATGGAGGATGGCCTGTTCCCGAGCGCGCGTTCGCTGGAAGAAAGCGGCCGGCTGGAGGAAGAGCGGCGCCTGGCGTATGTGGGCATCACCCGGGCGCGGCAGAAGCTGGTGCTGTGCTACGCCGAATCACGCCGCATCCATGGCCAGGACAACTACAGCCTGCCTTCGCGCTTCCTGCGTGAGATTCCACGCGGGCTGCTGCATGAAGTGCGGCCGAAGGTGCAGGTCTCGCGTCCCGCGTCGCTGGGCAGCAGCCGGGTGATGGGGCATGCCGCCATCGAGCTGCCGCCGATCAAGCTCGGCGCGCTGGTCAGCCATCCCAAGTTCGGCGAAGGCATGGTGACCGATTACGAAGGCAACGGCGCCCACGCCCGCGTGCAGGTCGAGTTCGCCGACGCCGGCAGCAAGTGGCTGGTGATGGCCTACGCCAACCTGACGGTGATCTGATTCCCGTCGAGGGGTCGGAGCCCTCCCGCAGGGAGGGCTCCGACCCCATCACGGGAACACCCGGCCGAGCATGGGCTCGGCTCTACAATAGGCGGCATCTCTTCCAGGAATGCCCCCATGACCGAGCCCACGCTGCATGTCACCGTGACCTTGAACGCCAGGCTGCAGCCTGAGCATCGCCACGAGCTGTTTGAGGATCCGCTCGACGCGCTGCTGCAGGCCGCCGAAGTGGGCGAAATCACCGGCGGCGGGACCGCCCTCTCCGATGACGGCGAGGTCGAGTACGGCGACATCGAGGTGGCGCTTCATGACGCGGCAGGTGTGCCGAAGTTGATCGATCTGCTGGAGCAGCTGGGCGCGCCGAAGGGGTCGAAGGTGCAGGGCGCCGGGGACGGCGACCGCGGTTTCGGCGTCACCGAAGGGCTGGGCATCTATCTGGATGGCCAGAACCTGCCGGACGAGGTCTACGAACAATGCGATTCCAACCATGTGTTCGAACAGCTGTCCGAACGCATCGATGGCCTGGGTGAGATCTGCAGCTGGTGGCAGGGCCCGACCGAGACCGCGCTGTACATGTACGGCCAGTCGTTCGAGGCGATGCGTGATGCGATCGCCGGGTTCGTGGCCAGCTACCCGCTGTGCCAGAACGCACGCGTGGTGCAGATCGCCTGAGAGGGCCACCTGTAGAGCCGAGCCCACGCTCGGCTCATCCATCCGGAGCCGAGCATGGGCTCGGCTCTACAGGCGCCGGATTGATCCTGCTCAAAGCGCCACGTGCACATCGGGTGTGCAATGGTGGCGTTCCCATCCGGCGGATTGCCACGGAGCCCTACCATGTACACGCGCATCCTGATCGCCACCGACGGGTCCGAGCTGGCCGACAAGGGCCTGGCCAAGGGCCTGGAGCTGGCGAAGGACCTCAACGCCGAGGTCGACATCGTCACCGTTTCCGAGCCGTGGGCTGTCGGCATGTACGACGCCATGGGCTGGAGCGTGGGCTACATGAACAGCCCCGAGTACAAGGCCGATCGCGAGGAAGGCGCGCAGAAGGTACTGCAGCCTGCGCTGGCCAAAGCCGCTGAGCAGGGCATCCAGGCCAACCCGGTGCATGTGCTGGACCGCTACGCGGCCGACGGCATCATCGAGACCGCTGCCGAGCGCAACAGCGACCTGATCGTGATGACCTCGCATGGCCGTCGTGGCGTGACCCGCGTACTGCTGGGCAGCCAGACCGCCGAGGTGCTGGCACGCAGCACGCTTCCGGTGCTGGTCATCCGCTGAGGCACGTGTTCCCGGGGAGGGGACACCGACGCCGGCCGCAGGATGCGCGCCGGCGTCATCTTTTATGCAGCCGGGCTCGCTGGGGTCGGATCCTGCGGAAAGGGATCCGCCCCCTGTCACATCACCAGCTGTAGAGCTTCCAGTACACCGGCGAGACGCCGTCCTTGTCGGTGTCCATGCGGCCATCGCCGTTCTTGTCGTACATGTAGAACGGGGCACCCCGCGACGGCGTCACCTTGACCATGCGCAGCTGCCCGGCCACGCGGTACTCCTCGATGGTGTCGCCGTTGCTCATGGTGCGGCTGGAGACCTCGGCGCCCTTGACGTCGACCGGGGGCGCCCCGGCGCCACCCATGCTGGCGCAGCCGGCAAGCAGGAGCAGGGAGGCCAGCATCAGAGTCTTCATGGGCGGTGGTCCTTTGCCTGGAAAGAGATTCGATTATGCCCCATCGTCGGGCATGCGCCGTGTCGCCGCTGTGCAGGGACAGGCGCGTAGAATCGCTGCATGAGCAGATTAGTCCTGATCGACGGGTCCAGTTACCTGTACCGCGCGTTCCACGCGCTGCCGCCCCTGTCCAATGCACAGGGCGAGCCCACCGGCGCGCTGTTCGGCGTGGTCAACATGCTGCGCTCGACGCTGAAGGAGCGGCCGGCCTACGTCGCGTTCGTCGTCGATGCGCCCGGCAAGACCTTCCGTGATGACCTGTACGACCAGTACAAGGCCAACCGTCCCCCGATGCCCGACGAGCTGCGCAGCCAGGTCGAGCCGATGTGCCGCATCGTCGAAGCGCTGGGCATCAGCATCCTGCGCGTTCCGGGCGTGGAAGCCGACGATGTGATCGGCACGCTGGCCCTGCAGGGCCAGGCGCAGGACCTGAAGGTGACGATCTCCACCGGCGACAAGGACTTCGCCCAGCTGGTGCGGCCGGGCATCGAACTGGTCAACACCATGACCGGCAGCCGCATGGATTCGGACGCGGCGGTGATGGAGAAGTTCGGTGTGCGCGCCGACCAGATCGTCGACCTGCTGGCGCTGATGGGCGACAGCGTCGACAACGTGCCGGGCGTGGAGAAGTGCGGGCCGAAGACCGCCGCCAAGTGGCTGGCGGAGTACCAGCACCTGGAGGGCGTGATGGCCGCCGCGCCGTCCATGAAGGGCAAGATCGGCGAGAACCTGCGTGCGGCGCTGGAGCGCCTGCCGCTGAACCGCGAACTGGTGACGATCCGCACCGACGTCGCGCTGGAGGCCACCCCGACCACGCTGGCGCTGCGCGAACAGGACGTGCCGGCGCTGACCGAGCTGTACACGCGCTACGGGTTCACCCAGGCCCTGAAGGAACTGGGGGCGCCGCTGCCGGCACCGGCCGTGGCCAGCGAGGCGGCACCGAGCCTGCGTGGCACGGCGGCCGGCTTCGCCCGTGGCAGTGCGGAGGCACCGGCCGAGGGCACGCTGGATCCGGCACTGGCCGCGCCAGGTGAATACGAGACCGTGCTTACCAGCGAACAGCTGCAGGCCTGGGTGGAGCGGCTGCAGCAGGCCGACCTGATCAGCTTCGATACCGAGACCGACGCGCTGGATGCGATGCGCGCGCGCCTGGTCGGTGTCAGCCTGGCGGTCGAGCCGGGCAGGGCGGCCTACATCCCGGTGGGCCATGACTACCCCGGCGCACCGGCGCAGCTGCCGCTGCAGCAGGTGCTGGACGCGTTGCGCCCGGTACTGCAGGACCCGGCAAGGAAGAAGCTGGGCCAGCACGGCAAGTACGACCTGCATGTGCTGCGGCGCCACGGTGTCGAGGTGCAGGGTTACCACGACGACACCATGCTTGAGAGCTTCGTGCTCAATTCCACCGCCACCCGCCACGACATGGATTCGCTGGCCCTGCGTTACCTGGGCTACACCACCATCAAGTTCGAGGACGTGGCCGGCAAGGGCGCCAAGCAGATTCCGTTCTCGCAGGTGGGCATCGACGAGGCCAGCCGCTATGCGGCCGAGGACGCCGACATCACCCTGCGCCTGCACCGCGCGCTGCAACCGCAGCTGCTGGCCGAACCGGCCCTGGACAGCGTGTACCGCGACATCGAGATGCCCCTGGTGCCGGTACTGGCCAGCATCGAGGCCAACGGTGTGCGCATCGATGCCGACGAGCTGCGCCGGCAGAGCCAGGACCTGTCTTCGCGCATGCTGGCCGCGCAGCAGAAGGCCACCGAGCTGGCCGGGCGCAGTTTCAACCTGGATTCGCCGAAGCAGCTGCAGGCCGTGCTGTTCGACGAGCTGAAGCTGCCGGCGGTGGTGAAGACCCCGAAGGGCCAGCCCAGCACCAATGAAGAGGCGCTGGAGGCGATCGCCGACCAGCATGAGCTGCCGCGGGTGATCCTCGATTACCGTGGCCTGGCCAAGCTGCGCAGCACCTATACCGACAAGCTGCCGGAGATGGTCAACCCGGATACCGGCAGGGTGCACACCAGCTACCACCAGTCCGGCGCTGCCACCGGCCGCCTGTCCTCCTCCGACCCGAACCTGCAGAACATCCCGATCCGCACCGAAGATGGCCGCCGCATCCGCCGCGCCTTCGTCGCACCGGAAGGCTGCCAGTTGCTGGCCGCCGACTATTCACAGATCGAACTGCGGATCATGGCCCACCTGTCCGAAGACCCGGGCCTGGTGCGCGCCTTCGAGCAGGGCGCCGACGTGCACCGCGCCACCGCCGCAGAAGTGTTCGGCCGCACCCTGGACGAGGTGACGCCGAACGAGCGCCGCGCGGCCAAGGCGATCAATTTCGGCCTGATGTACGGCATGAGCGCCTTCGGCCTGGCCCGCAACCTGGGCATCGACCGTGGCCAGGCGCAGGATTATGTGGCGTTGTACTTCAGCCGTTACCCGGGCGTGCGTGACTTCATGGAGCGGATGCGCCAGCAGGCCCGTGACCAGGGCTATGTGGAGACGCTGTTCGGCCGCCGCCTGTATCTGAACGATATCCATGCACGCAACCAGGGCCTGCGTGCCGGTGCTGAACGCGCGGCGATCAACGCGCCGATGCAGGGCACCGCTGCCGACATCATCAAGCGCGCGATGGTGGATGTTGACCGCTGGCTGCGCGACAGCGGGGCCCCGGCGCGGATGATCCTGCAGGTGCACGATGAACTGGTGTTCGAAACCGAGACTGCGTTTGTCGAGGAGCTGCGGGAAAATGTGGTGCAGCGCATGTCGCAATCGGCACAGTTGCGCGTTCCTCTGGTGGTCGACACCGGCGTAGGTAACAACTGGGACGAGGCACACTGAGTCGCTTTCGGGCCTGAAACGACGTGAATTTGTTCATCTGGCCACAGTTTCTGACTCGGCCATGAATACTCGCCCCATTGCGGTTCATTAAATTGGCTCCCTTCACGAACCGTTAGTGTTCGGAGTGGTTCTATAGCTCTCGACAGGCGCAATGCCTGTTGTGGATCTCTCCCATCCCCTGGAGCAGATCTCGGAACGGGGACTCCTCCCCAAGTGCCCGTTCCCCGGCCCCGTTGACCTCCCCCTGGTCAGCGGGGCTTTTTATTTGCGCCGCCGGCAGGCTGCCGGCTGCTAGGCTGGGCCACCGCCCAGCAGGGGAGCCCGCAATGCACGATCTGTTCGCACTGGCGATGCCGTGGTGGGAGTTCATCCTGCGCGCGGTGGTGGTCTACACCGTCGTGCTGGGCCTGGTGCGCCTCAGCGGCAAGCGCGCGCTGGGGCAGATCACCCCGTTCGACGTGCTGCTGATCGTGCTGCTGGGCAACGCGGTGCAGAACGCGCTGCTGGGCCAGGACACGTCCCTGGGCGGTGGCCTGCTGCTCGCCGCGACCCTGATCCTGCTCAACTACGGCGTGGGCTGGGTGACCACCCGCAACCGCCGCCTGGAGCGCCTGATCGAGGGGGAACCGGTGGTGATCGCCCGTGACGGCACCCTGTTGCGGGATGTTCTGCGCCGCGAACTGATCAGCCGGGCCGATTTCGATGCCGCCATGCGCCAGCAGGGCTGCCTGCGCATCGATGATGTGCAGGTGGCGCTGCTGGAAACCACCGGCCACATCACGATCATCGCCCGGCACACGGACGCGTAGGGCCGGTGGCGTGCGTGCGGGGACGGCCACACCGCCCCGCGAGGTGCCTTAGAGCCAGTCGCGAGGGACCAGGTAATCGGCCAGCCGCGCTTCCGGGCTGCCGGCCTCGGGGGTGAAGCCGTATTCCCAGCGCACCCGCGGCGGCAGGCTCATCAGGATGCTTTCGCTGCGGCCGCCGCTCTGCAGGCCGAACAGCGTGCCGCGGTCGTAGACCAGGTTGAACTCCACATAGCGGCCCCGCCGGTACAGCTGGAATTCGCGCTCGCGCTCGCCATGGGCGATGTTCTTGCGCTGCTGCACGATCGGCAGATAGGCGTCGAGGAAGCCGTCGCCGACCGCCCGCAGGTAATCGAAGTCGCGTTCGAAATCGCCGTGCAGATCGTCGAAGAACAGGCCGCCGATGCCGCGCGTTTCGTTGCGGTGGCGCAGGAAGAAGTACTCGTCGCACCAGCGCTTGTGCGCGCTGTAGCGCTCTTCACCGAACGGCGCGCACAGGTCGTGGGCGACCTGGTGCCAATGGCGCACGTCCTCGTCGAAGGGATAGAAGGGGGTCAGATCGAAACCACCCCCGAACCAGCTGGCCACCACTTCGCCGTCGCGCTGCGCCTGGAAGAAGCGCACGTTGGCATGGGTGGTGGGCACATAGGGGTTGAGCGGGTGGAACACCAGCGATACGCCGGTGGCGCGCCAGGAGGCGCCGGCCAGCTCCGGGCGGTTGGCCGAGGCCGACGGCGGCAAGCGGCTGCCGGAGACATCCGAGAAGCCGATTCCGGCCTGTTCGAACACCGCGCCGTCGCGCAGCACGCGGGTACGGCCACCCCCGCCTTCAGCGCGCTGCCACAGGTCTTCCTGGAAGCGGGCCTGGCCGTCGGCCGCTTCGATCGCCGCACAGATGCGGTCCTGCAGGTCGGTCAGGTAGGCGCGCACGCGCTCGAATTCGTTCATGACGCGTACTTTACCGCAGGGCCTGCCGCACGCCGCGGGTGAGGGCAGGTCAGTGGAAGCAGGAGCGGATATCCGGCCGCAGCAGGCGCCAGGCCAGCCAGCCCTGCGCGACGAGCAGGGCGAAGGCGCCGCCGAACAAGGTCAGCGACATGAGGATGTGCTGGGTTCGCGCTTCGCGCAGTGTGCCTGGATCGACGATACGCCCGATGACGTCGGCGACGACGCTGTCCAGCCACCCGGCGACGGCGAAGTTTGCCAGGGCCGAGAGCCACAGCAATGCCACGTAGCTCCACAGGCCCCAGCGACGTCGCCGGGCGAATCCCCAGCTGGAAAGCACGGCGGGGATCGCTGACAGCATCAGCCACAGGGTAGCGTCCACCGGTTTGCGCAGTATCCACAGCAGGCTTGGCGGGAACTGCTGTTCAGTGGCCGACAGCAGCATCCACCGCCAGAACGGGCCGTCGGACAGCTGCCAGACCACCAGCGCCTGAATCGCCATGGCCACCACGAACGCTGCGCAGATCAGCAGCGACGCCAGGCCGAGCGGCCGCACGAAATCCTCCGGGTTGAGCGGCATGGCAGGGCGGTGCCGGGGCGGTTGAAGCGACATCCGATGTCCTTGGCTGCAGTGGCGTCTTCAGCGGGTCGCCACCCGGGTGGCAACGGCCGGCAGGATATGGTGTTCGCTCAAGGGTGCCAAGCGCAGGCCATGGGGCGGGCGCAGCGGCACCCACGCCAGCTCGGCGATTTCCGCGCGTGCCTGCGGCGTGCCCTGTACCTGCACCCACCAGGCCTCGGCCTGTACGCGATGACCAGGCTCGTTCACCGCCCAGTCCTGGAAATGGCCCAGCGCCACGGCAGGGTCGGCGAGCAGGCGCACACCCAGCTCCTCGTCCAGTTCGCGGGCCAGCGTCTGCAGTGGCGTTTCGCCCGGTTCGGGCTTGCCTCCGGGCTGGATGAAGCGGTCGGCGCCGTGCTTGCGTACCACCAGCGCCCGGCCGTGGTCGTCGACGATGACCGCGGCCACGATGTGGATCGTGGCCGCGGCACTGCTCACTTCAGGTTCTGCTCGAACAGCTTGAGGATGCGCTTGTACTGGTCCAGCCAGGAGTCGGCGCGGACGTAGCCGTGGCGCTCCAGCGGGTACGGGGCGATCGACCAGTTGTCCTTGTGCAGCTCGATCAGGCGCTGGGTCAGGTTCACCGAGTCCTGGAAGAACACGTTGTCATCCATCATGCCGTGCGCGATCAGCAGGTTGTCCTGCAGGTTCTGCGCGTACTCGATCGGCGAGGACACACGGTACGCCTCCGGATCGATGTCCGGCGTGTTGAGGATGTTGCTGGTATAGGCGTGGTTGTAGTTGTGCCAGTCCACCACCGGGCGCAGCGCGGCACCGGCCTTGAAGGTGCCCGGTGCGCGGAACAGCGCCATGAAGGTCATGAAGCCGCCGTAGGAGCCACCGTAGATGCCGGCGTGGTCACGGTCGCCCTGCTGGGTGTCCACCAGCCAGTCCAGGCCGTCCTTGTAGTCTTCCAGTTCCGGGTGGCCCATGTTGCGGTAGACGGCCGTGCGCCAGTCGCGGCCGTAGCCCTCGCTGCCGCGGTAGTCCATGTCCAGCACGATGTAGCCCTTCTGCACCAGCAGGTTGTGGAACATCTGCTCGCGGAAGTAGGCCGGGTAGCGCTGGTGCACGTTCTGCAGGTAGCCGGCACCGTGCACGAACATCACGATCGGGTACTTCCTGCCCGGTTCCTTGTGCTCGGGTTCGTAGTACTTGGCCCAGACCACGCCGGCGCCATGCCTGGACGGTACCGCCACCAGCTTCGGCTGGATCCACTGGCGCGCCTTGAAGTCGGCGCTGCGGGTATCGGTCAGCACGCGGGCCTGGCCGCCCGCGCTGGGCAGCACCGCCAGCTGCGGTGGCAGGTAGGCACCGGAGTAGCGCACCAGCAGCTGCTGGCCATCCGGCGACAGCGAGAAGTCTTCCACGCCGTTGAGGCTGGTCAGCTCGCGGACCTGACGGCTGCCGGTGTCGACCGCGCAGACTTCGTAATCGTGCGGGGCCTGCTGGTTGCACAGGAAGTAGAAGCCCTTGCCGTCGGCCGACAGCACGGGCGCGGAGGTCTCCCACTTGCCGCTGGTCAGCGCCTGCGGCCGGGCAGTGCCGGCCTGGGTGTACAGGTGCGAGAAGCCCGATTCCTCGGACAGCAGCCACAGCGTGCGGCCATCGGCCATCCAGCCGAAATCGTTGAAGCCCCAGTTGATCCACGCGTTGTCGGTCAGCCGGTGGCGGTTCTGCACGCGGCCGTCGCTGCCGATGCTGACGATCCAGCGGTCCTTGTTGTCGTTGGCGCGCAGCATCACCGCCGCCTGCTGGCCATCGGCGCTCCAGCGCATGCCGCCGCCCATGAAGTCGCTCATCACCTGCACGCTGCGTTCGCCCTTCAGCGCCTCCTTGCCGGCCTTGCGGCGCAGGTCGGCCAGCGGGTCGGTGGCGATGCCCGGCAGGCCGGACAGCGACAGCTTCTGCGCCTTGCCGCTGCGCACGTCCACGTACCACAGGGTGTGCGGCTCGTTGCCATTGCGACCGACGCGGGTGCGGGTGTCCTCGGTTTCCTCGTAACCGGATTCGGTCACGTACAGCGGCATCTTGCTGGTGCGGCCCTCGTCGAAGTCCTTCGGCGTGGTCACCACGATCAGGTGGCCCAGGTCCGGCGACAGCACGCTGTCGGCGATCTCCACGTCGGCGCCCAGGTATACCGGGCCCGGCGCGCGGGTCGGGTCGGCCTGGCGCCAGCGCTGGTCCTGGTCCTTCAATGCCTCGCGCTGCTCGCGGTCGCGACGCAGGGTTTCCAGGGTACGCAGCTGCTGGTCGCGCAGCAGGTCGTCCTTGGGCGCGCTGTTGGGGTCCTTGTCGGCCTTCAGGCTGGCAACCTGCTGCACGCCGCCGGCAGCGGTCCAGTGGAACCAGTTCTGGCCCACCCGCCAGATCACGCCGTTGTCGGCAGCGAAGTTCACCCCGCTGGCGCGCTCGTTGCTGCGCGTGAGCTGGGTGAGCGCGCCGCTGCGCAGGTCGCGCACGAACACGTCGCCGTTGCGGACGAAGGCGCTGCGGGTGCGGGTGCGGTCGTAGACCGGATCGGCCACGTCCAGGGTGCCGCGCTGGTCGTCTGCCACCTGGGCCGCAACACCACCGGCCACGGGCTGGCGGAAGGTGTCGCGCACCGGGCTGCCGTTGCGCTTGAGCTGGTACTCGACCTGCTGGCTGTTCCACGACCACCAGGCCTTCTCGACCGGCGGACCGATCCAGTCCGGATCCGCCATGGCCTGTTCGATGGTGATCGGCGTCGGCGCGGCATGGGCGGCCGGTGCGGCCAGCACGGCCGACAGCAGGAGGGACAGGGGCAGCACTCGGGACATGGGCGGACGGCACCAGAAAAGGAAACCGGGCAAGGGTAGCAGCCGTTCGCGCCGCAGGAGGGGGCCACAGGTCATGGCAGCGGGATCGGCAAAGCGGTGCAACCGGTGCCCCCCATCGCGCATCCATTCTCCTGAACCCGCATCATTCACCGCACAGGAGCACGACCATGCAGGAACTCATCCCGATCACCCTCTTCATCTGCATCGCCTACGCCATCCACGCCATCGCCGATGCGCGCGCGCGCAGCAAGCTGGTCGCGCCGCACGTGCCCGAGGAGGTGATCCGCTCCCTGGCCGTGCTGGAGGAAGAGCGCCGCCGCCAGGGCGCGCTGCGCTGGGGCATCAGCCTGGTGTGCCTGGCCCTGGCCATGGGCCTGCTGGAAGTCCTGGGCGCCCGCGACCTCACCTTTGGCGCCGCTGCCGCCCTGGTGGGTAGTGCCGGCCTGGGCCAGCTGCTGGCCTGGCACTTCACCCGCCCCGCCGTGCGCAAGAGCTGAGCGCCGGCATGCCACACGCCCCGGGGGAGCGGTGCGCATGAGCCTGCTGGGCGAAGCCCTGTCCGCCCTGCGCGGCCGCCGCCGGCAGGACGCCGCGGCGGCCGCGGTCATCGAAGATGATGCGGCGCTGGTGCGGGCCATCATCGATGGCTCGCAACCGGCGTTCGCGCAGCTGGTGCAGGCCCATCAGCGCACGTGCGCGCATGTGATCGGGCGCATGGTGGGTGACCGCGATCAGGTCGCTGACCTGCTGCAGGAGACCTTCCTGGCGGTGTTCCGGCAACTGCACCGGTTCCGCTTCGAATCCTCGCTGCGGACCTGGATCTCACGGGTGGCCTACACCACCGCATTGCAGCACCTGCGTCGCCGGCGCCTGGAAGCGCAGTGGATGGTGGCGGTGGAGGTACCGGAGGATATGGGCATCGGTGACGAGGGACCGGGCCCGGCCGAACTCAGCCAGGCGCTGCAGGCCGGCCGCCAGCTGGGTGCGGCGCTGGAGCGGTTGAGCCCGCCGCAGCGTCTGATCGTCGGTCTGCATTACCTGGAGGATTTCGACCTGGCAGAGATCGAGCAGGTGACCGGTCTTGCACGCGGTACCATCAAGAGCCACCTGCACCGCGCGCGTCTGCTCCTGAAGCAGGAACTGACGCGGCATGCCACCGCCGGAGAACTGCTGTGAATCCACCGACCGATCCCCGCGATGCCGACGAGCGCGCGCTGGCGCAGGCGTTGCGTGAACAGGCACGGCAGGAACAGACCCCGGACGTGAGCGAGGCGTTGCAGACGCGTATTGCCAGTGAGTCACGCGACAGTGGCGTGGGCTATGTGGTGGTGCAGGTGCTGCTGGTGGGCGCGCTGCTGGCGGCCGGTGCCTGGTACTTCTGGCCTTGAGGCTCTCGCCGGGCATGGCCCGGCGCTACCTGGGGATCGATGGGTAGCGCCGGGCCATGCCCGGCGGATCGGCGGATCAATGGGTAGCGCCGGGCCATGCCCGGCGGATCGGCGGATCAATAGGTAGGGCCGGGCCATGCCCGGCGGATCAGCGGATCAATGGGTAGCGCCGGGCCATGCCCGGCGGATCGGCGCCCGCAGGTCGTGGGGCGCGGCCATGCCCGGCGGCTTCCCCTGCGACAGAGTGAAGCAGCGCGTCACCCGGTCGCATCCCGGCGTAACGAAATATTCCTAAAGTGGTCCGGTATCCCACCGGTCGCAGGCAGGAGGCGTCCCTTGGACGCGTTGTTGTTGTCCCGGATCCAGTTCGGATTCGTCATCAGTTTCCATGTGCTGTTCCCGGCCTTCACCATTGGCACGGCCAGCTGGCTGGCCTTCGTCGAATGGCGCTGGCTGCGTACCCGTCTCCCGGTCTGGCGGGAGCTGTACTTCTTCTGGCAGAAGATCTTCGCCGTATCGTTCGGCATGGGCGTGGTCAGCGGCATCGTCATGGCCTTCCAGTTCGGCACCCACTGGCCGCGCCTGAGCGAGGTGGCCGGTACCGTCATCGGCCCGCTGCTGACCTACGAGGTGCTGACCGCGTTCTTCCTGGAAGCCAGCTTCCTGGGCGTGATGATGTTCGGCTGGGGCCGGGTTTCGCCGCGCCTGCATTTCCTGTCCACCTGCATGGTGGCGCTGGGCACGCTGTTCTCCACGTTCTGGATCCTGTCGTCCAACAGCTGGCTGCACACCCCGGCCGGCTACGAGATGGTCAATGGCATCGTGCATCCGGTGGACTGGTGGCAGGTGGTGTTCAACCCGTCGTTCCCGTACCGGCTGGCGCACATGGCGCTGGGCTCGTTCATTACCACCTGCTTCGTGATCGGCGGCGTGGGTGCGTGGTACCTGCGCAGGGGAACGCACGTGGAGGCGGGCCGGCGCATGCTGATCGCGGCCGTGGCGTTTGCCGCGCTGACCGTGCCGGTGCAGATCTTCGTCGGCGACATGCATGGCCTGAACACCCTCAAGCACCAGCCGATGAAGATCGCGGCGGTGGAAGCGCACTGGCATGAATCCGGCGAAGGCGAGGGCGTGCCGCTGGTGGTATTCGCGCTGCCCAACGAAAAGGACGAGCGCAACGACTTCGAAGTCGCCATTCCGAAGCTGGGCAGCGTGATCCTGACCCATTCGCTGGACGGCACCTTCGATCCGCTGACTTCGGTACCGGCCAGTGAACGGCCACCGGTGACGCCGGTGTTCTTCGCCTTCCGCATCATGGTTGGACTGGGCACGCTGATGCTGCTGCTGGCATGGGTGTCGGCGTTCCAGCTGTGGCGGAGGAAGCTGCTGGATTCGCCGTGGCTGCTGCGCGGCTGGAACTGGATGTTGCCGAGCGGCTTCATCGCGCTGCTCTCCGGCTGGTTCGTCACCGAGATGGGGCGGCAGCCGTGGGTGGTCTACGGCGTGCTGCGTACTGCCGATGCGGTCGGCCCGCAGAGCGCATGGATGACCGCGCTGTCGCTGGGGGTCTACGTCGTCGGCTACGCCTTCGTCTTCGGCTGGGGCATCTGGTACCTGGTGAAGATCCTGCGCCATGGACCGCAGCCCCACGACCAGGGGCCCTCGCTGGACCACGGCAGCCACACCCCGGCACGGCCGCTGTCCGCCGCCGACGAACCGCTGGAGGAGCGCTGACATGGACCTGGTGACCTGGCTGCCGGTGGCGTGGTTCGCGGTGATCGGCTTCGGCGTACTGATGTACGTGGTGCTGGACGGGTTCGTGCTGGGCATCGGCATCCTTGCGCCGTTCGCCGAGGACGAGGAGCAGCTCGACCTGATGATGAACACGGCTGCGCCCATCTGGGACGGCAACGAGACGTGGCTGGTGCTGGGCGGCGCCGGCCTGCTGGCGGCGTTCCCCAAGGCCTATGCAGTGCTGTTGTCGGCGCTGTATCTGCCGGTGCTGCTGCTGGTGGTGGCACTGGTGTTCCGCGGCGTGGCCTTCGAATTCCGTTTCAAGGCGCATCGCTCGCGGAGGCTGTGGAGCGTGGCGTTCGCGCTTGGCTCGCTGCTGGCCACGTTCGCCCAGGGCGTGATCCTGGGCGCGCTGGTGCAGGGGCTGCCCTTGGTGGACGGGGTCTACCACGGCGGTGCGTTTGCCTGGTTCAGCCCGTTTGCGATGCTCACCGGCGCGGCGCTGGTCGCCGGTTACGCATTGCTGGGCAGCACCTGGCTGATCCTGAAGACGGAAGGGCGCGTGCAGGCGCTGGCGCGGCAGCTGACACGGCCGCTGGTGGTGGCGGTGATCGCAGCGATGGGCCTGGTCAGCAGCTGGCTGCCGTTCCTGGACTCGCGGTTGATGGCGCGCTGGTTCAGTGACGGCAACTTCTGGTGGCTGTCACCGGTGCCGTTGCTGACCCTGGCGGTGGCCGCTGCGCTGTGGCGCAGCGCCACGCATCCACGCCGCGACCTGCCGCCGTTCCTGCTCAGCCTGGCGCTGTTCATTCTCGGCTTCCTGGGCCTGGTGCTGGGCATGTGGCCGTACCTGCTGCCGCCCTCGATGACGTTGTGGCAGGCAGCCGCACCGGCGTCCTCGCTCGGCTTCACCCTGGTCGGGCTGGTCATTCTGCTGCCGGTCATCCTCGGCTATACGGCGTGGTCGTACCGGGTATTCCGCGGCAAAGTGCAGGCCGGAGCCGGTTACCACTGAGCAATGGCGTGCGGGGCCACAGGTGCCGGCCCCGCGTTCTGCAATGTGAAACCTGCACACCCTGCGCAGGACGTGCTAGCGTGCGCTCCTTTCCGGCCGCCAGGGGGGCAGCCGGCGACGTCCTGGACGGACGCACGGCTGCAGGGACGGGGGGGCCGCCGCGCGTCGCCATAATGGCTCGTGCCATCGTTCTCCTGATGAAGCACCATCGCTAGATGATCGAATTCTCCATCGTCGACTGGGCTGCCTGGGCACCTGGCCTGAGCGAGCGCAGCCAGTGGCTGAGCTGGGCTGACGCACCCTTCCTGCCACAGGGCGAGGGCACGCCGGCGCTGTCCGAGGTGCCCGCGATGCAGCGCCGCCGCATCGAGCGGCTGGGGCGGATGGCGATCCAGACGGCCTGCTGGTGCGAGGATGGCCAAGGGGCCGACAGCCAGGTACCGCTGGTGTTTGCCAGCCGCCATGGTGATGTGGCGCGCTCGATGGACCTGCTCGGGGCGCTGGTGAACGAGCAGCCCCTGTCGCCCACCGGATTCGGCCTGTCGGTCCATAACGCGATCGCTGCGCTGTACTCGATCGCTCGTGGCCATCGCGGCAACTATCTGGCGCTGGCTGCCGGCCAGGCGACGGTGGAGGCCGCCTGCCTGGAGGCCGCCGGTCTGCTGGCCGATGGCGCCCGCGAAGTGCGGGTGGTGGTCTACGAGTCGCCGTTGCCCGAAGTTTACGCGACGTTCGCCGACGAACCCGACCCGTTCTTCGCTTGGTGCTGGCGTGTGGTGGCGCCGACACAGGCGCTGCCGACGCTGTCGCTGCAGTGGGATGGCGCGCCGGCCCCGGTTACCGCTGCGCCCGGCCTGTTGCCGCACGCGTTGGACCTGCACCGCTTCCTGCTCGCGGGCGCGCCGGCGCTGGAACACGTTGCCAATGGCCAGCGCTGGCGCTGGAGCCGCCGTGGCTGAGGCGCTGCGCCGGCTCGATCTTGCCTGGCGGGTGGTGGGCACCGGCCTGAGTTTTGCTGCGTTCGGCATCGGCGGACTGCTGCTGGGCGCCGTGGTGATGCCGGTCCTGCTGCTGATGCGTGATCCGGTGGCCCGCCGCCGTCGCGCCCGCCGCGTGGTGCAGGTGGCGTTCGCCAGCCACCTGCGGCTGATGCGCGGGCTCGGGGTGATGACCTATGAGATCGAAGGGCGCGAGCGCCTGCAGCGCGACGGCCTGCTGGTCCTGGCCAACCACCCCACCCTGATCGACGTGGTCTGCCTGGTCTCGCTGCTGCCCAATGCCGACTGCGTGGTCAAACGGGCGGTGGCCCGCAACCCGTTCATGCGGGGCCCGGTCCGGGCCGCCGGCTACATTTCCAATGACGACGGGGCCGGCCTGGTCGATGACTGCGTGGCCGCGGTACGGGCCGGCGGCAGCCTGGTCATCTTCCCGGAAGGGACCCGCAGCGTGCCCGGCCAGTCGCCGAGGCTTCAGCGTGGGGCCGCCAATATCGCCGTCCGCGGCCGGCTGGACATCACGCCGGTGCGGATCACCTGTACCCCGCCAACCCTGAGCAAAGGGCAGAAATGGTATCGTGTGCCCTCACGTCGCTTTCACGTTCGGCTGCAGATCGGCGAAGATATCCCGATCGCGCCATTCCTGGCCGAAGACGACGCGCCAAGGGGGGATGCCTTGGCAGCACGCCGCGTCACCGAGCACCTTTCTCGTTATTTCGACCTGTCTGGAGATTCGACCCGTGCAAGCACTTGAGCACGAGATCAAGGAATTGATCATTTCCTCGCTTTCACTGGAGGACATCACGCCGGAGGACATCGATCCGACCGCGCCGCTGTTCGTCGAGGGCCTGGGCCTGGATTCGATCGACGCTCTGGAACTGGGCCTGGCGCTGCAGAAGAAGTACGGTGTGAGCCTGTCGTCCGACTCGGAAGAGACCCGGCGCCATTTCTCCAGCGTGCGCGCGCTCGGCGAGTTCGTCGCCGCCCGCCAGTCGTAACGGCGCCAGGAGCTGCCATGACCAAGAATGAACTGTTCGAACGCATCGTCAACATCCTGACCGACAGCTTCGAGATCGAACCGGCCCGGATCACCCCCGAGGCACGTCTCTATGACGACCTGGACATCGACAGCATCGATGCGGTCGACCTGATCGTGCAGCTCAAGCCGCTGCTCGGCCGCAACCTGCAGCCGGAAGCGTTCAAGGCCGTGCGCACCGTGCAGGACATCGTGGATGTCGTGCACCGGCTGCTGCCGGACCAGGCAGCAGCCTGACCGCAGCGCGGGCGGCTCCGCCTTGGCACGCGCGCGTACGGTCGTGGTGGCGGCGATTTCGCTGGCCTACCCGCTGCTCGTCTACCTGGCGATGGACCGCTTCGAGCCGCGCTGGCTGGCACTGCTGCTGTTCACCCTGGCATTGCTGCGTGCCCTGAGCACGCGCCAGCCGCTGTGGTGGGCGGCTGCAGCCGGTACCGGACTGCTGGCGGTGCTGGCCACCGTGCTCAACCAGGCGCTGCCGCTGAAGCTGTACCCGGCGCTGGTGAACGTGGTGATGCTGTGCGTGTTCGCCATCAGCCTGCGGTTCGGGCCGCCGCTGGTGGAGCGCCTGGCGCGGCTGCAGGAGCCGGACCTGCCACCGTTCGCGGTGGCCTATACCCGCCGCGTCACCCAGGTGTGGTGCGGCTTCTTCGTTCTCAACGGCAGTCTGGCCCTGCTCACCGCGCTGTACGCATCGGATCGGGTCTGGATGCTCTACAACGGATTGTTGGCGTACGTGATGATGGGCGTATTGTTCGCAGGCGAATGGCTGGTGCGGCGACGGGTGAAGGCGGCGCACGCCCATGGCTGAGTGGATTGCCCTGGACCGGCTGCTGCGGGATGCGCGGCCGCAGCGTGCTGTCGGCATCCGCGATGGCGAAGTGGTCGACCATCAGCAATTCCGCCAGCGCGTAGTGGCCTGGCGTACGGCGTTTGCCGCCACTGACGGCCGTGACTGGGCGCTGTACTTCGATGATGCCGTGTCGTTCGCCGAGGCGCTGTTCGGTGCCTGGCACGCCGGCAAGCGGGTGTTCCTGGCCGCCGACAACCTGCCCGCCACGCTGCAGGCCCTGCAGCCGCAGGTGAGCGGTTTTGCCGGTGACGTTTCCCGTGATTACCGGCCACTGATGATGGCGGCCGCCGGTGCGCAGGTCGAGCTGGATGCGTTGGACGAGCATGCCTGCGAGCTGTGCGTGTTCACGTCGGGCAGCACCGGCGAACCCACTGCGATCGACAAGCGCCTGGACCAGCTGGCGCGCGAGGTCGATGCGTTGCAGGCCGCGTTCGGCGCACAGCTGGAAGGCGCGCAGGTGCATGGCACGGTGTCGCACCAGCACATCTACGGCCTGCTGTTCCGCGTGCTGTGGCCGCTGGCCGCCGGTCGCCTGATCCATCCGCGGCGGTTCTTCCATGAGGATCTGGTCGCTGCGCTGGCGGGCACGCAGACGGTGCTGGTGGCGACCCCGGCGCACCTCAAGCGCCTGCCTGCGCAGCTGGATTGGGCCAGCCTGCAGGGCCACCTGCGCGCTGTGTTCTCCTCTGGCGGCCCGCTGCCGGAAGAGGCAGCGCGGCAGGTGCGGCAATGGATGGCAGTCGCACCGACCGAGGTCTACGGCAGCAGCGAGACCGGCGGCATCGCCTGGCGTCGCTGGGATACCGATCTTCCGCCCTGGCAGCCGCTTCCGGGGGTGCAGTGGAGAATCGAGGGAGGCTGCCTGGCGGTGGCTTCACCCCATCTGCAGAGCCGCGACTGGTGGTGCACGCAGGATCGGGTGGAAGCGCTGGCCGAGGGTTGCTTCCGCCTGCTCGGCCGCGCCGACCGCATCGTCAAGATCGAAGAGCGCCGCGTTTCGCTCGATGCGCTGGAACGTGCGTTGCGCGACGACGCAGACGTCGATGACGTGCGCGTGCTGGTGCTGCCCGGCCAGCGCGAGCAGCTGGCGGCCGTGGTGGTGCCGGCCGATGCGGCACTGCTTGATGCCGATGATGCCGCGCGCCGCGCGCTGGGCCAGCGGCTGGCCGCGCGCCTGGCACAGAGCCATGACGCCGTGACCCGTCCGCGCCGCTGGCGGCTGGTACCCACGCTGCCGGTGAATGCGCAGGGCAAGGTGACCCAGGCCGCGCTGGTGGCCTTGTTCCAGCCGTCGATGCCGGTGCCGGTATGGGATCGGCGCGAGGCGGCCAGCGCTACCCTGCGCATGACCCTGGACCCGGCGCTGCGCCCGTTCCAGGGGCATTTCCCGCAGGCCGCGATCCTGCCCGGCGTGGCCCAGGTGGACTGGGCGGTGCGCTTTGCCCGGCAGGCCTTTGCGATGCCGGAGGGGTTCGTGCGCATGGATGCGGTGAAGTTCCAGCATGTGGCGCGTCCGGGCGACGAGCTGACGCTGCATCTGGACTGGGATACCGCACGCAACGTGCTGGTCTTCCGCTATGCCTCCGTGCATGGCGTACACGCCAGTGGCAGGATGGTCTTCGCCGATGCGCAGTGATCCGGCCGATGCCGGTGCCGCGTTCGCGCCACTGGTGGTGATTCCCGTCTACGACCACGAACATGCTGTCGCCGCGGTGGTCGATGGCGTACAGCGCGCTGGCCTGCCCTGCCTGCTTGTGGACGATGGCTCGCATGCATCATGTGCTTCGGTGCTGCAGGCGCTGGCACAGCGTGAAGGGGTCGATCTGCTGCGTCTGCCGGTCAACCAGGGCAAGGGTGGGGCGATGCTGGCGGGCTTCGCCGAGGCCGCAAGGCGGGGCTGCAGCCACGTGCTGCAGATCGATGCCGACGGCCAGCATGACACCGGCGACCTGCCGCGCTTCATCGCGGCCGCGCGTGCGCGGCAGGACGCGGTGATCTGCGGCATTCCCGCCTACGATGCCAGTGTGCCCAAGGCCCGCCTGTACGGTCGCTACGCAACGCATGTCTGGGTCTGGATCAACACGCTGTCGCTGCATCTGCGCGACACCATGTGCGGTTTCCGTGTCTATCCACTGCCTCCGGTGCTGCGCCTGATGGGCGAAGAGACCATCGGCCGGCGCATGGATTTCGATACCGAAGTGATGGTGCGGCTGTACTGGCGGCAGGTGCCGGTGGAACATCTGGCGACGCGGGTGACCTATCCGGCAGACGGTGTCTCGCATTTCGATGTGTGGCGCGACAACGTACGCATCAGCCGCATGCATGCGCGCCTGTTCTTCGGCATGCTCCGGCGCGCACCGCGCCTGCTCTGGCGCCGCCTGCAGGGGCAGGGCTGAGATGGCCGCCCCCCAAGGTGCGCCGCACTGGGCCGACATCGGTGAATCCACATCGGTGGCCGGCGTGTTGTTCCTGTGCTGGGTGCATCGGTGGTTCGGGCGCTGGCCGTTCCGCCTGTGCGTGTGGCCGGTGGTGCTCTGCCACTGGCTGGGCAACCGCGTGGCCCGGCAGGCATCACTGCAGTATCTACAGCGCTTGCAGGCACACAGTGGCGCGCTGGGCCGCGAGCCGACGCGGCGCGACAGCCTGCGCCATTTCTTCGCGTTCGCCGACACCCTGCTGGACAAGATCCTCGGCCTGGGCGGACGCTATCCGCCCGAGCGCATCCAGCTGCGGCGCGATCTGGTGCTGGACAGGATCGCACGCCGCGAAGGCGGACTGATCCTGACCGCCCACATCGGCTGCCTGGAGTTGTGCCAGGTGCTGGCCGAACAGGTGCCGGGGTTCCGCATCACCGTGCTGGTGCACACCGCGCACGCGCAGCGCTTCAATCGCCTGCTGCAGCGGTTGGACCCGCTGGCAACGGTGGAACTGGTGCAGGTCACCGCGATGGGGCCGGCCACGGCGATGATGCTGTCCGAGCGCGTGGCTGCCGGTGGCTTCGTGGCTATCGTCGGCGACCGCACGCCAGTGCAGGGTGGACGCAGCGTCACCGCGGATTTTCTCGGCCACCGTGCCCCGTTCCCCATCGGTGCCTACGTGCTGGCGGCGGCACTGGGCTGCCCGGTGTACACCATGGCCTGCCTGCATGAAGGCCAGGGGTACCGGGTCGCCTTCGAGCAGTTCGCCGATCGCATCGTGCTGCCGCGTGGCTCGCGGGACGCGGCACTGACAGGGCAGACGCAGCGTTTCGCGCAGTGGCTCGAACTGCAGGTCATCCAGTCCCCGCTGGACTGGTTCAATTTCTTCCCCTTCTGGGATCAGGCTCCGCATGACGACTGACGCCGTACCCGTGTGCCGCTTTGGCGACGCACCGTTGACCATCGAAGACGTGGTGGCGCTGGCCCATCGCCAGTGCGAGGCCGCACTGAGCGAGGCCCCGGCCTTCCGTGCCCATATCCAGCGCGGTGCCGATTTTCTCGACCGCCTGCTGCGCGAGGACGGGGTGATCTACGGCGTGACGACCGGCTACGGCGATTCGTGCACGGTGAACATCCCGCCGGCGCTGGTGGCCGAGTTGCCGCACCACCTGTACACCTACCATGGCTGCGGACTGGGCCGTTACCTGGACCCGGCCGAGACCCGCGCGGTGCTGGCTGCCCGTCTGGCGTCGCTGGTGCGTGGCATGTCCGGTGTCAGCGTAGCCCTGCTGGAAGGCCTGGCCACACTGTTGCGGCATGACGTGCTGCCGATGATCCCGGCGGAGGGATCGGTCGGCGCCAGCGGTGACCTGACGCCGCTGTCATACGTAGCGGCGGTGCTGTGCGGCGAGCGCGAGGTCCTGCACGATGGCCGCGTGCAACCGGCTGCCGGAGTACTGGCGAGCATCGGCATGGTCCCGCTGAAGCTGCGGCCGAAGGAAGGCCTTGCGATCATGAACGGCACTGCGGTGATGACCGGCCTGGCCTGCCTGGCCTGGCAGCGTGCCGACTACCTGGCGCGCCTGGCCACCCGCCTGACCGCATTCAACGTGCTGGCCAGCGACGGCAACGCGCACCATTTCGACCAAACCCTGTTCGCGGCCAAGCCGCATCCGGGCCAGGCCCGCATCGCCGCACGGCTGCGCCGCGACCTGCACAGCGAACGGCCGCCGCGCAACGAACAGCGCCTGCAGGATCGTTACTCGCTGCGGTGCGCCCCGCACGTGATCGGCGTGCTGGAAGACAGCCTGCCCTTCCTGCGGCAGCTGATCGAAACCGAGCTGAACAGCGCCAACGACAACCCGCTGATCGATGCCGACGGCGAGCGCATCCTGCACGGCGGCCATTTCTACGGCGGCCATATCGCACTGGCAATGGACACGCTGAAGAATACCGTGGCCAACCTTGCCGACCTGCTCGACCGGCAGCTGGCGCTGGTGGTGGATGCGCGATACAACCACGGCCTGCCCGCCAATCTGTCGGCGGCTACCGGCCCGCGGGCAGCAATCAACCACGGGCTGAAGGCACTGCAGATCAGCGTCTCGGCGTGGACCGCCGAAGCGTTGAAGCAGACCCTTCCGGCCAGTGTGTTCTCGCGCTCGACCGAATGCCACAACCAGGACAAGGTCAGCATGGGCACCATCGCCGCGCGCGACTGCCTGCGTGTGATCGAACTGACTGAACAGGTGGTGGCGGCGATGCTGATCGCCGCCCGCCAGGGCCTGGCACTGCGCGAGCGGGTTGGCCTGAACGCGCAGCTGCATGGCAGTCTGGCCGACATGTATGTGGACCTGGGGCAGCGCATCGCGCTGGTCGAGGAAGACCGCGCGCTGGATCGCGAACTGCGGGAACTGCTGGTGGAGATCCGCGCGCAACGTTGGGAACTGTATTCCGGTGAATGACCTGGTCTGTGAAATCGAGCTGCGCCCCGCCTTCCACGACTGCGATCCGATGAACGTGGTCTGGCATGGCAACTACTTCAAGTATCTGGAGATTGCCCGGTGTGCGCTGCTGCAGCGCCACGACTACGACTACCCGCAGATGCTCGCATCGGGCTACCTGTGGCCGGTGGTCGACGCGCGCGTGAAATACGTGCGGCCGCTGCTGTTCAACCAGCGGCTGCTGGTGCGTGCACGCATCGTCGAATGGGAGAACCGGCTGAAGATCGACTATGAGATCCTGGATGCGGAAAGCGGCCAGGTGGCCACCCGGGCCATGACCATCCAGGTCGCGGTGGATGCCGCCAGCAAGGAGATGCTGTACCAATGCCCGCCGGTACTGTGGGAACGTCTGGGAGTGCCCGCGCCATGAACATGCTCGCCCGTCTTCCAGGCGTGCTGCTGTGCGCGCTGCTGCTGGTGGCCGCACCGCGTGTACAGGCGGCCGATCCTGCCGTCGACGCGATCACCCAGGCGGTGGCGCGTCCGGAGGTGCTGCGTGGACAGTTCAGCCAGGAAAAGCAGGTCAGTGGCTTCAGGAATCCGCTGCGCTCGCACGGCCGGTTCGTGGTCGCGCGCCAGCACGGCGTGATCTGGACCACGCTTACGCCGTTCCCCTCCGAGGTGGTGGTCACCGCCGACCGCATCCTCAGCCGCCAGCGCGATGGCAGCACCCGCGTTGAACTCGATGCACGGCAGCAGCCGGCGATGCGCTCGGTGAATGCGATCATGTTCGCGCTGATGAGTGGCGACGTGCAGGCACTCTCCGGCCAGTTCAACGTGGCGGCCAGCCGTGAAGGGCAGGGCTGGCGCCTGCGTTTGACACCGAAGTCGGCGATGCTGGCCAAGGCCTTCGAGTCGCTGACGCTGCAGGGTGACCGCTATGTGCGCCAGGTCGAGATCGTCGAGGCGAACAAGGACCGCACGCAGATCCAGTTCAGCGCGTTGAGTGAAGCCCCCGCCACGCTGAACCCCGACGAGGCGCGCCGCTTTGAGTGACGCCGTGGCGTTGAACGCACCGGACCGGTTGCGGCGTTGGTGGCATTGGCTGGGCATCGCCTGGCTGGTGTTGCTGCTGGTACTGGGCGTGCAGCAGTGGCGCCTGTGGAGCCAGGAGCCGCGGATCGATACCGACATCCTCGCGCTGTTGCCGCAGGATGCGCATGACCGCCTGTTGAGCGATGTCACCCGGCGCATCGCCGATGGCAGTTCGCGGCAGGTGGTGGTGCTGCTCGGCAGCCAGGATGGCGCCGCCGCCAAGCGGGCGCAGGCCGCGTTCGCTGCGGCCATGGCTGGAGATGCCCAGAGCGCTTTGCTGGTGCCCAGTGGGTCCATTGAAGGCTGGTTCGACGAGGCGCGTGCGTTCTACGCGCCGTATCGCGACCGCCTGCTGACCCCGGCCCAGCGTGACCAGCTGCAGAGCACGGAAACCGGTGCGCTGGCCGAACAGGCACTCGCCGCGCTGTACGGGCCGATGGGTGCGCCGCGGCTCACCGAATGGCGGCAGGATCCACTGTCATTGTGGCCGCAGTGGTGGCAGCAGCAGGCGCAGGGTTCGGGCTTGCGGCTGGGTGATGATGGCCTGCTTGAAGCCGAGGGCAAGCATTGGGCGGCGCTGCAGTTCGATACGCCGGGTTCGGCGTTCCAGCTCGATGGCGAGCGCCATCTCGATGGCCTGCTGGAGCGGGCCGGGAAGGCGGCCAGGGCCGCAGCGCCCGAGCTGGAAATCCTGCATGCCGGCGTGCCGCTGCACGCCGAAGCCGCTGCGGTGCAGGCCAATCGCGAGATCAACACGATCGGTTGGGGCTCACTGGCCGCGGTACTGCTGCTGGTGTGGCTGGCGTTCCGTTCGCTGCGGCCGATCCTGCTGGTGGCCGCGTCGCTGCTGATCGGTTGCGGCGTGGCGCTGGCGGTGACCGTGCTGGTGTTCGGCAAAGTGCACGTGCTGACCCTGGTGTTCGGTGCATCGCTGGTGGGTGTAGCGGAGGACTACGGCATCCACTGGTTTGCGTCGCGCCAGGCCGAACCGGCCGACCGTCGCTGGAAGCTGCTGCGGCATCTGCTGCCCGGCCTGTGGCTGGCACTGTTGACCAGTGCGCTGGCCTACCTCGCGTTGGGCCTGGCCCCGTTCCCGGGCCTTCGCCAGATGGCGCTGTTCTCGGTGGTGGGCCTGGCAGCAGCGTTCCTCACGGTGATCTTCTGGTTCCCGTGGCTCGACGGTGGCGAGATCCGCCAGACCCGCTTCTCGCACTGGCTGGGCAATACGCTGGAACGTTTCCCGCGCCTGCACGGCCGGCGCCCGGTGGCGATCTTCGTGGTGGCCGCGCTGGCGTTGTCCGCGGTGGGCATCGCGCGCCTGCAGAGCAACGACGACCTGCGCAGCCTGCAGTCGTCTCCACCGGCGCTGATGGCCCAGCAGATCCGCCTGAGCCAGCTGCTGGGCATGCCCAGCCCGGCACAGTTCTACCTGGTGCAGGGCAGCGATGCCGCCCAGCTGTTGCAGCGCGAAGAGGCGTTGACCGAACGCTTGCGCGTACTGGCCGATGACAAGCGCATTGGTGGCTACCGCGCGATCAGTGACTGGCTGCCATCACCGGCCCGGCAGCAGGCCGATGCTGCGCTGACCGCGAAGGTGGAGCCCGGCGTGCTGTCGGCTGTGTCCGAAGCCGTGGGCGAGCCGCTGCAGCGACCGCAGTTTGCCGCAGCGCCGCTCACCGCCGACGCCTTCCTGGCCTCGCCGGCCTCGCAGCCGTTCCGCCACCTGTGGGTGGGTAAGGTCGGTGGGCAGATGATCAGCGTGGTGATGGTCGATGACCTGTCGCGTGCCGATGCTCTGGCCACGCTGGAACGTGCCGCCGAAGGCCTGCCCGGCGTGCGCTGGGTAGACCGAACCTCCGATTTCTCCACGCTGCTGGGCCACTACCGCAAGCTGATGGGCGGGCTGCTGCTGGTCGGCATCGCATTGGTGTTCGGCGCGCTGTGGCTGCGCTATCGCCGCCAGGCCTGGCGCGTGTTCGCCCCGACCCTGATCGCCGGTGCGCTGACCCTGGGCCTGTTGGGCCTGTTCGGCCAGCCGCTGCAGCTGTTCAACGTGCTGGCGCTGATGCTGCTGCTGGGCATGGGCATCGACTATGGCATCTTCCTGATCGAGCATCGTGGCGACGCCAGTGCATGGCTGGCGGTGTGCGTGGGTGCGGCCAGTACCTGGCTGTCGTTCGGCCTGCTGGGCCTGTCGCAGACTCCGGCGCTGCGCGCGTTCGGCCTGACCCTGCTGTTCGGTATCGGGCTGGTCTGGCTGATCTCGCCGCTGTTCCGGCCGCCGCCGCATGATCTGCCGGCGGCCTGAGTCCGCCTTCGGCTCTTCTTCTCTCCCTCTATCGAGCAACAAGGACGCCCCGATGAGTACTGCTGTGGATGCTGTGGAACGCACCGAGATCCTGATCATCGGCGCCGGACCGGCCGGTTCCGTTGCTGCTGCGATGCTGCGCCGGCAGGGTCGCCAGGTGTTGATGATCGAACGCCAGCAGTTCCCGCGTTTCTCGATCGGTGAAAGCCTGCTGCCGCAGAGCATGGAGTACATCGAAGCGGCAGGCCTGTTGCAGGATGTGGTCGAAGCCGGCTTCCAGCACAAGAATGGCGCGGCCTTCGTGCATGGCCAGGCGCGTACCGCATTCGACTTCAGGAAGAAGTTCTCGCCCGGCTGGGGCACCACCTACCAGGTGCAGCGCGCCGACTTCGACAACGTGCTGGCGCGGGGCGCCGAGCGGATGGGTACCACGCTGCGTTTCGGCGACGAGGTGCTGTCGGTCGAGCCGGGCGAGCAGCCTGCCGTCAACGTGCGCCGTCCCGATGGCAGTGAGTACCGCATCGAGGCCGATTTCATCCTCGACGCCTCCGGCTTCGCGCGGTTGCTGCCGCGCCTGCTGGATCTGGAGTCACCCTCCAACTTCCCGGTGCGTGGCGCGATCTTCTGCCACGTGCGTGACAACATTCCGGCCGAAGCGGACTTCGACCGCAACAAGATCCTCATCACGACCCACCCCGAGCACATCGACGTCTGGTACTGGACGATCCCGTTCTCCAACGGCTGCTGCTCGCTGGGCGTGGTGGCCGAGCCCTCGTTCTTTGATCGCTACGAAGGCGACGACCTGCAGAAGCTGCAGGCCATCGTCGGCGAGGATCCGAACCTGACCCACCTGCTGGCCAATGCCGAATGGGCGGTGCTGCCGGTACGCCGCATCACGGGCTATTCGGCCAATGTCCGTTCGCTGTGGGGCCCGGGCTATGCGCTGCTTGGCAACGCTGGCGAGTTCCTCGACCCGGTGTTCTCCTCGGGCGTGACCATTGCCTTCAAATCGGCGCAGCTGGCCAGTGAGTGCCTGGCGCGCCGTTATGCCGGGCAGGCTGTGGACTGGGAGGCCGAGTTCTCCGTTCCGCTGCGTGCCGGCGTGAGAACCTTCCGTCGTTTCGTCGAAAGCTGGTACCAGGGCGGCTTCCAGAAGATCATCTACCACCCCGACCCGCAGCCGGACGTGCGCGACATGATCAGTTCCATCCTGGCCGGATACGCCTGGGACACCAACAACCCCTACGTGGCCGACCCCAGCGGCCGTCGCATGCGCGTGCTGGAGGAACTGTGCGGCGCCTGATGGCCCTTTCCGCTGCAGTGCTGCTGTGCCTGCTGCTGGTCGCCTGTACCGGGCGCATGCCACGCCCGCAGGTGCAGCTGCCACCGCTGCGGCTGTCGCCGGCCAGCCTGCCAGCGCCGCTGGCACTGCAGCAGCAGCTGCATTTCCGGTTCGGCAGCCATGAGCGCGATCTCGATGCGCTGCTCGAAGCCGACGCACAGCAGGTGCGGCTGGCGGTGCAGGCCATGGGCCAGACCGGCGTGCGCCTGCAGTGGGATGGCCGGCAACTGACCCAGCAGCGTGCGCCGTGGCTGCCTCCGCAGGTGCGTGCCGAACGCGTACTGGATGACCTGCAGTTCGCGTTGTGGCCGACCGCGGCGATCGCTGCGGCATTGCCGGCGGGCTGGGAGGTCAGCGATGACGGCCGCCAGCGCAGCCTGTCCCGCAGCGGTACGGTCTGGCTGCAGCTGCGGCGCCTGGACGATGGCAGCGTCCAGCTGGAGAACCGTGCCGAGGGTTACGCCCTGCGCATCGAATCGATCGACATGGCCGGGCAGGCGCGATGAATACACCGATCTACCTGAACGACCTCGGCCTGGTCTGCGCGCTGGGCGAAGGCCGCGGCGCCGTGGCATCGGCGATGTTCGCCGATGCTCCGGGCGGCCTGAGCGACAACGACCGCCTGCTGCCGGGGCGTACCCTGGCGCTGGGTGAAGTGCGCACGCCACTGCCGACGCTGGAAGACCTGCCGGTATCCCTGCGCGGGCGCAACAATGCATTGCTGGAGGTCGCGCTGGCGCAGATCGCGCCTGCGGTCGGCGCGGCCATTGCACGCCATGGCGCTGATCGGGTGGCGGTGGTGCTGGGCACCAGCACCTCCGGCATCGGCGAATCGGAGCAGGCACTGCGGACTCATGCGGAGCAGGGCTGCTGGCCTGAAGGTTTCGATTACGCACAGCAGGAAATGGGCACCACCGCGCAGTTCGTGCGTCAGCGCAGCGGCGCGCAGGGCCCGGCGTGGACCCTGTCCACTGCCTGTTCGTCCAGTGCCAAGGCGCTGATGTCGGCCGCGCGAATGCTGCGTGCCGGCACCGTCGATGCGGTCATCGCCGGGGGGGCCGACTCGCTGTGCCGCTTCACCGTGGCAGGCTTCAATGCGCTCGAATCGGTCTCGGCAGTGCGCTGCAATCCCTTCTCGCAGCATCGTGCCGGCATCAACATCGGCGAGGGCGCTGCGCTGTTCCTGCTGACCCGCGAACCTGGCCCGGTATGCCTGGCCGGATGGGGCGAGTCCGCCGATGCACATCACATGTCGGCGCCGGATCCGCAGGCCCTTGGCGCCATCGACGCCCTGCAGCAGGCGCTGCATCGTGCCGGCTGGTCGCCCGCCGATGTCGACTACGTGAACCTGCACGGCACTGCCACCGGCCACAACGATGCGATGGAAAGCCTGGCGGTGGCGCAGGTACTGGGCAATGACGTTCCCTGTAGTTCCACCAAGCCACTCACCGGCCACACCCTGGGTGCGTCGGGGGCGATCGAGGCGGCGCTGTGCTGGATCGTGCTTGCCGAGAACTGCCGGCAGCAGCTGCCACCGCACTGGTGGGATGGCATCGCTGATCCCGCTCTGCCGCCGCTGCCGCTGGTGGCGCCGGCCACCTTCCTGGCGCAGCCGCCCCGGCGCGTGCTGAGCAACTCGTTCGCCTTCGGCGGCAGCAACGCCGTGCTGGCACTGGAGTGCGGATGAACACGGTGTATGCCATTGAAGACGTGGTGCCCCACCGGCAGGACATGTGCCTGCTGGAGCGCATCATGCACTGGGACGAGGACGGCATCGAGGCCGAGCTGGTCGTGCCGGCGAGCGGGCTGTTCGTCGAGGATGGGCAGGTGCCGGCTTGGATCGGCATCGAATACATGGCGCAGGCCATCGCGGCCTGGGCCGGCTGCCGTGCACGCGCTGCCGGCAACCGGCCGCAGCTCGGATTCCTGCTGGGTAGTCGCCGTTATGGCAGCCAGCGCAGCGGTTTTCCGGTGGGCAGCCGCCTTCGCGTACAGGCGCGCTGCGAGCTGTTGGGCGACAATGGACTGGGGATGTTCGCCTGCCGGATCCTGGCAGGCGACGAAGAATGGGCGACCGCCAACGTGTCGGTGTACGAACCTGCCGACGCGATGGCCTATCTGGAGAGTGGACAGGCATGACAGG
Source organism: Stenotrophomonas sp. YJH_SMC_106-19 (assembly GCF_059368375.1). Taxonomy (NCBI): domain Bacteria; kingdom Pseudomonadati; phylum Pseudomonadota; class Gammaproteobacteria; order Lysobacterales; family Lysobacteraceae; genus Stenotrophomonas; species Stenotrophomonas sp. YJH_SMC_106-19. The sequence goes on along the minus strand of NZ_JCAFRQ010000001.1, from coordinate 1,602,805 downwards.
GAATCGGAGCGTGCTGGTCACCGGCGCCAGCCGGGGCATCGGCCGGGCCATCGCGCTGCGCGTCGCGCGCGATGGGTTCGATGTAGCCGTGCACTGCCGCAGCCGCGTGGACGAGGCGCAGGCAGTGGTGGACGAAATCCAGGCACTGGGCCGGCAGGCCCGCGTGCTGGCGTTCGATGTGGCCGACCGGGATGCCGCACGCGGCGCATTGGAGGCCGATGTCGAGGCGCACGGCGCGTACTACGGCGTGGTGTGCAATGCCGGCATCGCCCGCGACGGCGCATTTCCTGCGTTGTCGTCCGAAGACTGGGACCAGGTCATCCACACCAACCTGGACGGCTTCTACAACGTGCTGCATCCGCTCATCATGCCGATGGTGCGGCGGCGCCGGCCCGGTCGCATCGTCACCCTGTCGTCGGTGTCCGGGCTGGCCGGCAACCGCGGCCAGGTCAACTACAGCGCGGCCAAGGCCGGCATCATCGGTGCCACCAAGGCGCTGGCGCTGGAGCTGGCGAGCCGCCAGATCACCGTCAACTGCGTGGCCCCGGGCCTGATCGAGACCGAAATGCTCAACGATGAAGTGGTCGAACACGCCCTGAAGCTGATTCCGGCCGGCCGCGTGGGGCATCCCGATGAGGTGGCCGCAACGGTCGCGTTCCTGCTGTCCGAGCCGGCCGGCTACATCACCCGGCAGGTGATCTCGGTCAACGGGGGCATGCTCTGATGGCCGCTGATCGTCGCGTGGTGGTGACCGGTGCCGCTGCCATCAGTCCGCTTGGCCACGACTGGCCCACCATCCACGCGCACCTGCGCAGCTGCCGCAACGCAGTGCGCACCATGCCGGAATGGGACGTCTACGCGGGCCTGAACACCAAGCTGGCCGCGCCCGCGCAGGACTTCACGCTGCCGCCGAACTACAACCGCAAGACCACCCGCTCGATGGGCAAGGTCGCGATCATGTCGGTGCGCGCCACCGAGATGGCCCTGCGCGAGGCCGGCCTGCATGAGCATCCGGTGCTGCGCAGCGGCCGCACCGGCGTGGCCTACGGTTCGTCCTCCGGCAGCCACGAAGCGACCGGCGAGTTCGGCCGCATGCTCAACGAGTTCACCACCGATGGCATCAGTGCCACCACGTACCTGAAAATGATGAGCCATACCGCGCCGGTCAACATCGGCGTGTTCTTCGGCCTGTCCGGGCGTGTCTACACCACCTCCAGCGCCTGCACGTCAGGCAGCCAGGGCGTCGGAGCGGCGTATGAAGCCATCCGCAGCGGCAAGCAGACGGTGATGGTGGCCGGCGGTGCCGAGCAGCTCGACGCCACCGCTGCAGCGGTGTTCGACACCCTGTTCGCCACCAGCGTGCGCAACGATGCGCCGCAGTCGACGCCGCGGCCCTTCGATGCAGGCCGCGACGGCCTGGTGCTGGGCGAGGGCGCCTGCACGCTGATCCTGGAGGACATGGAGCACGCCCTCGCACGCGGTGCGTCCATCCTTGCCGAGGTGGTCGGCTACGGAACCAACAGCGACGGCCAGCACGTCACCCAGCCCAGCGCCGACACCATGGCCCAGGCCATGCGCCTGGCCCTGGAGGACGCCGGGCTCGACGCGGCGCGGATCGACTACGTCAACGCCCACGGCACCGCCACCGATCACGGCGACATCGCCGAGACACAGGCCACCGCGCAGGTGTTCGGCAGCCGCGTGCCGATCAGCTCGCTGAAGAGCTACGTCGGGCACATGCTCGGCGCGTGCGGAGCGTTCGAAGCCTGGCTGAGCATCGAGATGATGCGTGCCGGCTGGTTCGCGCCGACCCTCAACCTGGCCGAGGTCGATCCGCGCTGCGGCCAGCTGGACTTCATCACCGGGCACGGCCGCGATCTGCAGGCCGAGTACGTGATGAGCAACAACTTCGCCTTCGGCGGCATCAATACCTCGCTGGTATTCCGCCGCTGGAGCGAATGACCCCCGCACCCCATCCGCACCACCCCCAACGCACCCCGGACAAGGAGATGTTTCGATGCGCCGCACCCTGATGATCGCCAGTGCCACCCTTCTGCTGGCTGTGACCGCCACGGCCTCCGCCCGTGACACCCGAGTGGAGCAGTCCCTGCAGGAACTTGTCAGCTCGCAGGCCGCCCGCGATGCCGGCATCGATGGCAGCGTGCGCTTCTATCTGGCCGGTCAGCCGGTCAGCGTGCAGCAGCGTCTGGGTGAAGACGTCACCAACCGGAAGACCAACGCCGCCAACAAGAGCGATGCCGAAGCCTGCCGCTGGGTGGCGCTGTCGGCGCTGCGCGCACTGCAGGACGGCGCCCGCTCGCGTGGCGCCAATGCGGTGGTCGACATCGTCAGCTACTACAAGAAGAACGAGTTCAGGAGCGCGAGCAACTACGAGTGCTGGGCGGGCACGTTCGTGGCCGGCGTCGCCCTGAAGGGCACCTACGCCAAGGTCAAGTAAGCATCCGTGTGGCGGCGGCCGAGGCTGAACGCCGCCGCCACATTGCTGAACCCCGCCGGGGAAACGCCGTCGATCCTGCCGGCATCGTCGGCCGACGGCTTTCCCCGGTGTCGGCTTTCCGACACAATCAGGGCTCTTCCCGGGTTATCGTCCCGTGGACATGCACGCCTACGTCTATAAAAGCCAACTCAAGCCGGACACCTTCGTCTACGTTCCCCGACGCGATGACTTCAGCGCGCTGCCTGCGCCGCTGGTGGCGTCGCTGGGTACGCTCACCTTCGTCCTGGACGTGGCCCTGGAGCCGCAGCGCCGCCTCGCCCAGGCCGATCCGGCCAAGGTGCGCAGCGAAATGAGCGAACGCGGGTTCTACCTGCAGGTGCCGCCGTCGGTGACCAGCATGATGCCGCGCCACAATGACTGAGCTTTCCCGTCCGCGCGCCCTGTCGATCGCCTTCGTCCTGGGTGCCCTGCTGGCGCTGGGTGCCGCCGTCGGCGGCCTGCCGGGGGCGGTGCTTGCTGCGCTGGCGCAGCCGGCGTATGCCCTGGGCATTTCGTGGTGGCGGCGCAGCCGTGCGGTACTGCCGCCGAAGTTGATCGCGCAGCAGGACCTGCCGGCCCTGCTGGCGCTGTGGACCGCCGCGCCGGTACTGCTGGCCCTGCTGCTGGCCTGGCCGCTGGCGGCACTGCGCGACAGCGGCAGCCTGGCGGCGGTGCTCGGGCTGAGCGTGCTGGTCAGTGCCGGTTTGCTGGCGGCCTGGCGTACGTGGCCGCTGTGGAATGATGTCGAGCGGCTGGATGGCAGCCTGGCGCAGCACTGGCAAGCGTTGGCCGGCCGTGACCTCACTGCCTGGCGTGGCCTTGTCGTGGCCGCGCTGGTGATCGCGCTGGCCGCACTGGTGGTGTTGCCGGCATGGCCAGGGCTGCTGCCGGAAAGCGCGCGCTGGCCCGCCACGTTGACCGTGCTGCTGGGGTCGCCGTTGCTGCATCTGCTGCTGCAGCGGGTCGCACCGGCGCCACTGGTGTCGCTGCGCGTGAACCCGGGCCCGCTGGCCGATGCCGGTGCGACACACGCGCCGCTGCTCCCCGCTGCCAGCGAGACCACGCCGCTGGAGGCGATGGCCCCGCAGGAACTGACGCCTGCGCTGCATGAAGCGGCGCGCCACGGTCGCATCGACCGGGCGCTGCAGCTGCTGCAGGCCGGCGCGGACCCGCACGCGTTGCCGGACCCGAACTGGCGTGATCAGCGCAGCCTGGCGGTACTGGCGGCGGTGTTGCCGGACCTGCGCCTGCTGCGTGAACTGATTGCCCGCGGGGTCGATGTGAACGCGCCGCACCGGGGCATGACGCCGCTGCTGGCGGCCACCCGCGACAGCTGGCATGGTCGCCCCGAAGCCGTGATGACCCTGCTGGCCAATGGCGCCGATTCTCGCGCTACCGACAGCGAGGGCAACACGCCGTTGCACCACGCGGCTCGAAGCTCCGACCCCGGCGTTGCCGCGCTGCTGCGCGATGCCGCGGCCGAAGTGGATGCACTCAACCACGAGGGCTGGTCCCCGCTGGCCGTGGCCTGCCAGGTAGGCAACTGGCGCCTGGCCCGCTTCCTGCTCGAACGCGGTGCCCGCACCGAGCCGGCGGACGGCACGCCGGTCCTGCTCGCCGCAGCCGCCACCGAAGACGATGATCCGGCCGGCGTGCAGCTGCTGCTCAAGCACAAGGCGCGTGCGGATGCGCGCGACCGCCAACGTCGCAGCGCACTGCACGAAGCGGCCCTGGCCGGCCACGTTGAAATCATCGGCGTGCTGCTCGCTGCCGGTGCAAACCTGGAAGCACGCGACGCGCTCGGTCGCACGCCGTGGCTGGAGGCCGCGCGTGCCGGTCGCGCCGCCGTCATCGAACACCTCCTGCCGCACAAGCCTGACCTGGTGGCTGTCGATGGCGAGGGCCGCAACGCGGTGCAGCTGGCGGCCATGGCCGATACGGTTTCGCCCCTGCTGGTCAAGCGCCTGGTCGAACTGGGCATCACCGCCGATGCGGCCGATCCGGTCGGTCGGCGTGCGGTCGACTACGCGGCCGAAGCCGGTCGCTGGGCCATCGTCGCGCTGCTTGATCCGTCCTATCCGCTGCCTGCGGCGGTCAGCGATGGCCTGGCCGAGCGCGGTGAGGCCGCCAGCGCCAGTGGCCTGCTGCCTGATCGGCCGCCGCTGACCCTGCTGCGCGAAGCACTGGGCTTCGGCAACACCGATGGCATGGCCGCCCTGGCCAAGCTGTGCCAGCCGCAGGAGCTGGGCAGCCTGCTGCTGGATCCGGAGCTGGCCCTGGAGCCGCGTGCCGTGGATTGGCTGCTGGCCCATGGTGCCGACCCCTATGTGCGTGATGCCTGCGCCGACACGCCGATGTTCGCGCTGCTGTCGCGCGGCGTCGATGCGGTGCCGGCGCTGCAGGTCATGCTGCAGCATGGCCTGTCGCCGGCCGGCCGCGGCGGCCTGGCCCGTTTCCTGGCCGCCTGCGCGCAGCACGATCAGGCGGCCCGCGGACTGGAACAGCTGGCGCTGGAACTGCTGGAGCGGGGTGCTGATCCGTTCGCCGCATCGCCGGCAGGCGATCCGCCGCTGTCGTTGGCGGTGCGCCTGGGCTGGCTGCGCCTGCAGCAGGCCCTGCTCAAGACTGGTGTCGACCGTGAGGCGCGCGACAGCCATGGCATGACCGCCCTGCACCTGGCGACCGCGCTGGCCCGGGAAGGTGCGCTGAAGCTGCTGGTACAGCACGGCGCCTCGCCGGAGGCACGCGCCGCCGATGGCCAGACCCCCCTGGGTGTGGCGCTGTCGAGTGGTCGTCGTGATCTGGCCGACTGGCTGGACTGGCGGGTGTGGCCACTGCCACGCCGTACCCTGCGCGATGCCGACCTGCCCTCTGCGGCGATGGCCGGCGATGTCGATGCGGTGCGTCGCCTGATCGATCTGGGGTTCGCCGTTGATGCCGTGGATGCGCAGGGCTGCACGGCGCTGCTGCGTGCCGCCGGCGGCGGCCATCTGGCGGTGACCGACCTGCTGCTGGCACGGGGCGCCGATCCGCAGCACGCAGCGGCCAGCGGCGCAACGCCGTTGTCGGCCGCGGTCAGCATGCGCCAGGTCGAGATCGTGTCGGCCCTGCTCGATGCCGGTGCCAAGCTTGAACACCGGCTGCCGGGGGGAGTGACCGTGCTGATGCTGGCCTCCGCGCTGGGCCTGCCGGACATCGTCGCGCGCCTGCTGACCGCAGGTGCCGATGTACACGCCGGAGACGCGCAGCAACTGGGCCCGCTGCACTGCGCGGCCCTGTACGGCTTCAGCGCACGTGACCGCCCGCGGTTGCTGGCGTTGCTGGACACGCTGCTGCTGGCCGGTGCCGAACCGGAACAGGCCGCCGCCGGTTCGGTCACACCGCTGCTGCTGCTGCTGGGAGCGCGCGCCGAGCCGGGTACGGCCTGCGACGAGCAGGTGGTGATGGCCGCGGTGGAGCGTCTGCTGGAAGAGGATGTCAGCCTGGACGTGCGCGATCCGCGTGGTTTCGGCCCGCTGCACCTGGCGGCGCTGCACGGCCTGCCGCTGCTGGTACAGCGCCTGCTGCGTGCCGGCGCCGACCCAGACGTGCGGGACAGCCTGAACCGCAGTCCGCGCGAGATCGCCGTGATGCGTGGCTTCATCGACGTTGCCGGCGAGTTCGAGCCGCGCGTACCGGGCGTGTCCTCGATGGCCCGGTTCCTGCGCGACAACGGCTGAGAATCGGGGGTCAGAACCCTTTCCGTTGGAAAGGGCTCTGACCCCGATCATGCGGAATGCCGACGATGCTCGGCAGCCCTTTCGCCGTCAGCGCTGCGCGTCGCCGTCGCTTTCCGCGTCGGCCTCGAACAGATGCATCAGGTCGTTGCGGGCATCGCGCGAGGTCTGGATCACGGCCGCCTCGTCGTCGTACACCAGGTACTGGTCGCGCAGCAGCTGTTCGTCGTGTTCGCGGAAGCGCTGCACATGGCGTTGGGCAACATCGGGTGCCACCCCCAGCGCGGTCAGCACGCGACCGCTCATTTCCAGGCTGGTAGCGAACACTTCGCGGAACGGTTCGGCCGACATGTCCATCAGTCGCCATGCATGCTGGCGGTTGCGCGCACGTGCCAGCACCTTCGCCTCCGGATACAGGCGCCGCACCATCCGTACCGCACGCAGATTGGTCTCCGGGTCGTCCACGGTGATCACGAACACATCGATATGTTCACCACCGGCGGCGCGCAGCATCTCCGGGCGCGTCGGATCGCCATAGTAGAGCTGGTTGCCGAAGCGACGCAGGTCGGCCACCGTGTCCGGGTTCGCTTCCAGTGCCACGAACGGCACCTTCTGTGCGGTCAGCAGGCGCGCGATGACCTGGCCGACGCGGCCCATGCCGGCAATCAGGACTTTCGGCCGGTTGTCCGGCGCGACCTTGTCGGCGTCGGCCGCGGCGCGCGGGGCCACCTTCTCCTGCCCGAGCAGCCGCATCAGGGCGATCATCAGCAGCGGCGTGATCGCCATCGACAGGCCGACAATGGCCACCAGCCGGTCGTGGTTGGCGTTGCCCAGCAGATGCGCGCGCTGCGCCTCGTTGAACACCACGAAGGCGAACTCGCCGCCCAGCCACAGCACGCTGCCCAGCAGCAGCGATTGCCGCGAACCCAGCCGGGCGATGCGGCCGATGGCATACAGCAGACTGAACTTGACCACCAGCAGGATGGCCACGCCGGCGGCGATCAGCCACGGCTCGGCGGCGATGCGGTCGAGATCGATGCCCATGCCGACGGCGATGAAGAACAGGCCCAGCAGCAGGCCCTTGAACGGCTCGATCTGCGCTTCCAGCTCGTGCCGGAACTCGGAATCGGACAGCAGCACGCCGGCCAGGAACGCACCCAGGCTGGGGCTCAGGCCGGCCTCCTGCATGAACCACGCCGTGCCCAGCACGACCAGCAGGGCGGTGGCGGTGAACACCTCCGGGCTGCGGGTACGGGCGATGACACCGAACAGCCGGCGCAGGACCGGCCGCCCGCACAGGATCACCACGGCCAGCGCGCCCAGCGCCACTGCGGCATCCTCCCAACGCAGCGTCTGGTTCTTGACGCCGCCCAGCAGCGGGATGGCCGCCAGCAGCGGGATCGCGATCAGGTCCTGGAACAGCAGGATGGCAAAGCCGAGCCGGCCGTGGTCGCTGTTGATCGCCTTGTGCTCGGACAGCAGCTGCAGGCCCACGGCCGTGGAGGACAGCGCCAGCGCCACGCCCACCACCAGCGCGCTCTTCCACTGGAAGTGATCGAGCAGCAGCAGGCCGCCCAGTACCAGGCCGGACAGCGCTACCTGCGCGGCACCGGCGCCGAACACCGAGCGCCGCATCACCTTCAGGCGGGCCGGCGACAGTTCCAGCCCGATCACGAACAGCAGCATCACCACGCCGATCTCGGCCGCACCGAGAATGCGATCGGCGTCCTGCACGAAGCCCAGCCCATCCGGCCCCAGCACCACCCCCGCGGCCAGGTAGCCCAGTACCGCGCCGAAGCCGAAGCGCTTGAACACCGGCACCGCGATGACGGCGGCCAGCAGCAGGACCAGGGCCAGTTCCAGACCGCCGCTATGCATGGGAATACCTGGTCATCGCAGAGGCCTGCCGTACGTGGGTGCGGGGAGGAGAGGGGCGGCGGACGCCGCTGCGACATTATGCGCGCCGCATCGTGCACGCGCGGCAATGGCCGCTGCGGGTTGACCTGCGCGGCCGGCAGGTCCAGACTGCCCGCCGCTGGCGGCCCGCCGCCGGCACACGCATCCCGGAGTTCCCGACCCATGTCCAGCGACAGTAGAAGTCGACCTCGTTCGACGCCAGCGATGGCCACCGCCTGACATCGGGACGGTTCGCCTGCGTTGGCGTTGCGCGAGGTCGCACCCCACAAGGCAAACCGATGAACCAGAAGCAATTGCTGCGTCCAGTGGCCGATGCCGCTGCATTGGCGGCACCGCTGGCGGACTACAACACCGCCGACGCGGTGGAGTTCCTCAACACGCTGGAGCTGCAGCGCGCTGCCGACACGCTGGCGGCGCTGCCGCTGCCGCGTGCAGTGAAGATGCTGGAAGCCCCCGAACTGCATCGCAGCGGCGAGCTGGTGGCCGCGCTGCCACCGGCGCGGGCCGCTGCGCTGCTCGGGCTGATGGCCGACGACCGCGCCACCGACATCGTTCACGAACTGGATGAGGACGAGCGCGCGCGGCTGATCCCGTTGCTGGGCGCCGATGCCCGCCAGGCCATCCAGACGCTGCTCGGCTACCCGCCAAACACGGCCGGTGCGCTGATGACCACCGAGTACGTCGCCGTGCCGGCCAGCTGGACGGTGGCGCAGACGCTGCAGCACATCCGCCAGGTCGAGCGCACGCGCGAGACCGTGTACGCGATCTACGTCCTGGACCCGGTCAGCCAGCGTCTGCAGCAGGTGGTGACCATGCGCCGCCTGATCACCGGCCTGCCCGAGGAGTCGATCCTCGAGGTGGCCCAGGTCAATCCGCCAGTAACCGTGGACGCGTTGATGGACCAGGAAGAGGTGGCGCGGCTGATCCGTCGCCACGACCTGCTGGCCATTCCGGTGGTCGATGCCAGCCAGCGGATGCTGGGCATCGTCACCGTGGACGACGTGCTTGATGCGCTGATCGAGGAATCCACCGAAGACGCGCACAAGTTCGGCGGCATGGAAGCGCTGGACAAGCCGTACATGCAGATCGGCTTCCTGGAGATGCTGCGCAAGCGCGCCGGCTGGCTGAGCGTGCTGTTCCTGGGCGAGATGCTGACGGCCAGCGCCATGCAGCACTACGAGGACGAACTGGCACGTGCGGTGGTGCTGACGTTGTTCATCCCGTTGATCATGAGTTCCGGCGGCAACTCCGGCTCGCAGGCCACCTCGCTGCTGATCCGCAGCCTGGCGCTGCGCGAGCTGCGCCTGCGCGACTGGTGGAAGGTGGCCCTGCGCGAGATTCCGACCGGCATGGTGCTGGGTGCCATTCTCGGTGCCCTGGCGATCGTCCGCATCGTCATCTGGCAGCTGGGTGGCCTGCACGACTACGGCGAGCACTGGGTGCTGCTGGCGATCACGATCGGTGCGGCGCTGGTGGGCATCGTCACCTTCGGGTCATTGTCGGGTTCGATGCTGCCGTTCGTGCTCAAGCGGCTGGGATTCGACCCGGCCAGCGCATCCGCCCCGTTCGTGGCCACGCTGGTCGACGTGACCGGGCTGGTGATCTATTTCAGCATCGCCGCGATGATCCTGCGCGGCACGCTGCTGTAGGGCCCTGTCGCCCCGCATGCGGCGGGGCGCCGCATCCCCCGCCTGCTTTGTTGCGCTGGATCATGCGCCTGTTGCGCGGGTGCGTGTACCGTAGGCGCATGAGTACCTACCACCTGCAGTCAGTGTTCCGTCCGCAGTCGGTCGCAGTGATCGGCGGCAGTCCGCGCGAGCGCTCGGCCGGCCGCGCGGTGATGCGCAACCTGCGCGGTACGGGCTTCCCCGGCAAGGTGGCGTGGATCAATCCGCGCCACGCCGAAATCGATGGCATCCGCACGGTGAAGCGGCTGAAGGATCTGGACTGGGTGCCGGATCTCGTGGTGATCACCGCGCCGGCCGCCATCGTGCCGCAGGTGGTGCGTACCGCGGCCGAGCGGGGTGTGCAGGCGGCGATCATCCTCACCGCGCATCTGGGGGATGGCCCGGGTTCACTGTCGGCGCAGGTGGAGGCCGTGGCCCGCCGGCACGGTCTGCGCATCCTGGGCCCGCATTGCCTGGGTGTGATCGCGCCGCACGCACGGCTCAACGCCAGCATCGCCGCACACTTCCCGCAGGCTGGCGATCTTGCGTTGATATCCGAATCCTCGGCGATTGCCGCGGCGCTGGTGGAATGGGGCGTGGCGCGTTCGGTGGGTTTCTCCGCCGTGGTCTCGCTGGGCGATACGCTGGACGTCGACTTCGGCGATCTGCTGGACTATTTCGCCACCGATTACCGCACGCGCGCCATCCTGCTCTACGTCGAACAGATCAAGGACGCGCGCAAATTCATGTCGGCGGCGCGTGCGGCCGCGCGCGCCAAGCCCGTGGTGGTGGTGAAGTCCGGCCGCAGCGAGCGCGTGCAGCCTGGCAGCCGCGATACCCATGTGCAGGCGCTTGCACGAGCCGATGATGTCTACGGCGCTGCGTTCAACCGCGCCGGCCTGCTGCGCGTGGGTGCGCTGGACGAGCTGTTCACCGCCGCAGAGACCCTGGGCCGGCTGGGTACCTTCCCGGGCCGTCGGCTGGCCATCCTCAGCAATGGGGGGGGCGTCGGCCGGCTGGCCGTGGACCAGCTGGCCGCGCTGCGCGGAACCCTGGCGAACCTGTCCGACAGCACGGTCGAAAAGCTCGATGCGGTGCTGCCGCAGGGCTGGTCGCGCAGCAATCCGGTGGACATCGTGGTGGATGCCGATGGTGATCGCTATGCCGCGGCCATCGAGGCCCTGCTGGCCGACAACGAGAACGATGCGGTGATGGTGGTCAACGTACCGACGGCGTTCACCTCGTCGGCCGACGCCGCGCAGGCGCTGACCCGCACGCTCGGCCTGCGCCCGCGCCACCATCGCGACAAGCCGGTGTTCGCCGTGTGGCTGGGCAACGACGACCAGGCCACCGCCACGCTCAATGCGGCGCGCGTGCCGACCTATCCCACCGAAGCCGAAGCGGTACGTGGCTTCCAGCATCTGGTGCGCTATCGGGAAGCGCAGAACGCACTGATGGAAACCCCGCCGAGCCTGCCGCAGGACTTCAGCGTGGATGCGGCCGCGGCGCGCACGCTGGTCGAGGCCGCGCTGGCCAACGGCCAGCAGTGGCTGGACCCGTTGGCCACGCACGAGCTGCTGAAGGCCTATGGCATTCCCTCCGCGCCGGTGATGCATGCGCGCGACGCGCACGAGGCCATGGATCTGGCGCAGCCGCTGCTGGAGCGGGGTGCGACCGTCGCCTTGAAGATCCTGTCACCGGACATCCCGCACAAGTCCGAAGTGGACGGCGTGCGCCTGAACCTGTCGACGCTGCCGGCGGTGCAGGCTGCGGCCAAGGCGATCCTGTCGCGTGCACGCCAGCTGCGCCCGGATGCACGCATCGACGGTCTGCTGGTGCAGCCGACCATCGTCCGCCCGAAAGCGCGTGAACTGATCGTGGGCATCGCCGATGACGCGACCTTCGGCCCGGTGATCGTGGTCGGTCGCGGCGGCACGGCGGTGGAGGTGATCAACGACAAGGCACTGGCCTTGCCGCCGCTGGATCTGCGCCTGGCCCACGAGCTGATCGGGCGTACCCGTGCGTCGCGGATCCTCAAGGCCTATGGCGATGTTCCCGCTGCCGATGAGCGCGCACTGGCCCTGGCGCTGGTGAAACTGGCGCAGCTGGCCGCCGACATTCCGGAAGTGCGCACGCTGGATATCAATCCGCTGCTGGTCGATGGCAAGGGCATTCTCGCTCTCGATGCACGCGTCGCCATCGCGCCTTCGCGCATCCTGCACAAGGGTCGCGGCCATCCGCGCTTCTCGGTGTTCCCGTATCCGAAGGAGTGGGAGCGCACCATCGAGCTGTCCGATGGCGGTCACGCCTTCGTGCGCCCGGTGCGCCCCGAGGACGACGCGCTGTTCCGCGCGTTCTTTGCCCGGGTCAGCGACGAGGATCTGCGCCTGCGCTTCTTCCAGTCGGTGAAGCACTTCAGCCACGAGTTCATCGCCCGTCTGACCCAGCTCGACTATGCGCGCTCAATCGCGCTGGTGGCCATCGAACCGCGCAGCGGCGAGATGCTCGGCGCCGTGCGCCTGCACGCGGATGCGGATTATCACCGCGGCGAGTACGGCATCCTGATCCGCTCCGACCTGAAGGGCCATGGCATTGGCTGGCGACTGATGGCGATCATGATCGAGTATGCGAAGTGGCTGGGGCTGCACGTGGTCGAGGGACAGGTGCTGCGCGAGAACAGCACCATGCTGGCGATGTGCCAGAGCCTGGGCTTCAAGACCCGGCTGGACCCGGACGACCCGACGGTGATGATGGTGACCCTGCCGGTGCAGCAGGTGGACGTTCCCGAGGTGCCGCCGGTGGCGTGAGGGTTCCTCATCGGCAGCGCCGGGCCGTGCCCGGCGGTCCCCATCGCAATCGCTCAACCACCGCCCTGCAGTAGCACGGCACTCCGGTCACGCCGGTCATCCCATCGGCGGCGTCGTAACGCCGAAGTGATCGTGGCATACCGTCCGTGCGGTTGCGACAATGCGGGCCATGACTGACCGCATCCCCTTGCTGCTGCTCCCCGGCCTGCTCAACGATGCCGAGCTGTGGCGCGCGCAGCTGGCCGACCTGGCCGATATCGCCGAGTGCAGCGTGGGCGACCAGACCCGCGGCGCGACCCTGCAGGCGGTGGCCGAGGATGTGCTGGCGCAGGCACCTGCGCGCTTCGCGCTGGCCGGGTTCTCGCTGGGAGGCTTCGTTGCCCAGCAGATCCTGCGCGTCGCACCGGAGCGGGTGCTGCGGCTGGCGCTGATCGACACCTCGATCCACGCCGATTCGCCGGAGCGTGCCGAGCAGCGTCGCAGCCAGCGCGCCAGCGTGCGCCTGCCCGGGAAGTTCCATGGATTCGGTGACGTCCTGATGCGCAGCTACATCGATGCCTCGCGGCTGGACGACTATGTACTGGTGCAGCGCGTGCGCGACATGACGGCGCGTCTTGGCGCGGAGGTGTTCCTGCGACAGAGCGCGCTGGAACGTCGTGACGGCCACGATGTGCTGGCCGGATATCGTGATCCGCTGCTGATCGTGTGCGGTGCCAACGACCGCATCACGCCATTGGCGGTGAGCGAGGAGATGCACGCGCTGGTACCGCACTCGCAGCTGGTGGTGGTGCCCGACTGCGGGCACCTGGCGCCGATGGAGAAGCCGGATGAGGTCAGTGCGGCGATGCGCGGGTGGCTGCTGCAGGACTGAAGGGCCCGCCGGGCATGGCCCGGCGCTACCTGTGGCGATCCGGTAGCGCCGGAGCGCGCCCGGCGGCCCCCATCGTCATCGTCCGGTAGCGCCGGGCCGTGCCCGGCGGCTTCGGCTCAGTCCCAGGCCGGCGCGATGCCTTCCGGATTGGCCAGCCGATGCCCGCGGTCGAGCCTGGCAATCTGTGCCATGTCCTCCTCGGTCAAACGGATGGCCGCCGCTTCCAGATTGGAGGCCAGGTTCTCGCGCCGGGTCGAGGACGGAATCACCGCAAAGCCCTGCTGCAGTGCCCATGCCAGTGCGATCTGTGCCGGCGTGGCCTGGTGGCGGCCGGCGATGGCCTGGATCACCGGGTCCTTGATGACTTCGCCATAGGCCAGGCTCATGTAGGCGGTGACAGGGATGCCGTTTTCCTGCAGGAACTTCACCAGCAGGCGATTCTGCAGGTAGGGATGGATCTCGACCTGATTGGTGGCGATGGCGTCGGCGCCGAGGATGCCGATTGCCTTGCGCGTCTGCGCGATGGTGAAGTTGGAGATGCCGATCTCCCTGGTGAGGCCCTGCGCCCTGGCTTCGGCCAGCGCCGGCAGGTACTCCTCCATCGGCACGTCGACCTTGTCGTTCGGTGAGGGCCAGTGGATCAGCGCCAGGTCGACATGGTCGGTGCGCAGCTTCTTCAGGCTGTCGTGCAGGCTGGCCAGCAGCGCATCGCGCTTGAACTCGGTGATCCAGACCTTGGTGGTCAGGTAGATCTCGTCACGCGGCACGCCGGATTCGGCGATGGCCTGGCCGACCTCGGCCTCGTTGTCGTAGATCTGCGCGGTATCGATGGCGCGGTAACCGACGTCCAGTGCGTTGCGTACCGAGTCGATCACAGTCTGGCCTTTCAGGCGGAAGGTGCCGAGACCGAAAGCGGGGACAGTCATGGGGGAACTCCAGCTAATGGGGGGAAGGGCGCGGTAGATCCGCACAAGGGTAGGGCAGGGCCTGCATGCATGCCGGCAACGGTGCATTGCGCAGGCGTGGAGATGCGTCGGTAGTGAGCGGCGTCGTATCAGTGTGCGGTGATCGCGGTGCCCTCGGCGCGGTCGTCGATGCCGTCCCGACGGTCCAGGCGGCCGCTGAGCACGGTCAATGCATAGGCACCCACCACCACCAGCGCGCCCAGCCACGGCGTATGCATCAGGCCGACGTTCTCCACCACCAGGCCGCCCAGCGATGCGCCCAGGGCGATGCCGATGTTGAATGCAGCGATGTTCAGTCCGGATGCCACGTCGGTGGCCTGCGGCGCATAGCGCTGCGCCTGCTTGACCACATAGACCTGCAGTCCGGGCACGTTGCCGAAGGCCACCGCACCCAGGGCCAGCACCGTCAGCAACATCAACACCGTGTTGTGGGCGGTGAAGGTGAGCGCCAACAGGACCATGGCCAGCAGGGCGAAGATGCGCCTGAGCGCCGGAACCGGACCCATGCGGTCGGCCATGCGGCCGCCCCACAGATTGCCGATCGCCACCGACACGCCATACACCAGCAGTACCAGGCTGACCGCGTTGGCCGAGAAGCCGGTGACGTCCTGCAGGATGGGCGCCAGGTAGGTGAAGGCCAGGAACGTGCCGCCGTAGCCCAGTGCCGTCATCGCGTAGACCAGCAGCAGGCGCGGCTGGGCCAGCACGGCCAGCTGCTGGCGGAAGCGGGCGGGCGCGCTCTGCGGCACAGTGCGCGGCACGAACAGCGCCGCGCCGACCAGGGCGATCACACCCAGGCCGGCCACGGCCAGGAAGGTCGCGCGCCAGCCCAGGTGCTGGCCGATGAAGGTGCCCAGCGGCACGCCGGTCACCAGTGCGACGGTCAGCCCGGTGAACATGATCGCGATCGCGCTGGCGGCCTTTTCTTTCGGCACCACCGCCGTGGCGATGATCGAGCCGATCGAGAAGAACACGCCATGGGCGAGGCCGGTCAGGATGCGGGCGACAATCAGCGAGGCGTAGCCCGGTGCCATCCAGGCGATGACGTTGCCCAGCGTGAACAGCGCCATCAGTGCCACCAGCAGGGTCTTGCGCGGCACGCGGCCGGTCAGCGCGGTCAGCACCGGCGCGCCGATGGCTACGCCCAGGGCGTACAGCGAGACCAGCAGGCCGGCCGAAGGCAGGCTGACCTGCAGGTCGGCGGCGATGGTCGGAATCAGGCCGACGATGACGAATTCGGTGGTGCCGATGGCGAAGGCGCCCAGGGTCAGCGCCAGCAGGGCGAGAGGAATGCCGCGGATCATGGCGGGCTCCGGAGGAAGGAAGGCGCGCAGTGTGCGCGGCCCACCTTTGCCGAAAAACCGGTCTTCACGCCAATCACTCTTGCCTGGTGGTCAATAATAGCGCCATGAAGACCACCCTCGATGAAATGCAGGCCTTTCTGGCCGTGATCGACAGCGGTTCGATCAGTGCCGCCGCCGAGCAGCTGGGTCAGACCCCTTCCGGGGTGAGCCGGGCGCTTGGGCGGCTGGAGGACAAGCTGGGCACCACCCTGCTGACCCGTACCACGCGCCGGCTGCACCTGACCGCCGAAGGCGAGGCCTACCTGCGCCATGCACGGGCGATCATCGACGCGGTGGAGTCGGCCGAAGAGCAGATGGCGGCGCGCCGCGAGCGCCCGGCTGGACGCCTGCGGGTGGATGCGGCCATGCCGTTCGTGCTGCACGTGATCGTCCCCCTGGTGGCGGGCTACCGCGCGCGATACCCGGAGGTGCAGCTGGAGTTGAACAGTTCCGAACGCTACATCGACCTGCTGGAACGACGCACCGACGTGGCCATCCGCATCGGCCCACTGGCCGACTCAACGCTGCACGCGCGCTCGCTGGGCCGCTGCCGGCTGCAGCTGCTGGCCAGCCCGGGCTACCTGGCCGAGCACGGTGAACCGGCCAGCGTGGCGGCGCTGGGTCAGCACACGCTGCTGGGATTCAATGAACCCGAATCGCTGAACCGCTGGCCCGTGCCGGGCGACGCCGACGGCCAGCTGCTGGTACGGCCGGACATCGCCGTATCCAGCGGCGAGACCCTGCGCCGGTTGGCGGTGGAAGGGGTGGGCATCACCTGCCTGTCGGACTTCGTCACCGAACGCGACCGTGCTGCCGGCACGCTGGTGCCGGTACTGGCTGCACAGACGCTGGATGTCTACCAGCCGATCCACGCCGTGTACTACCGCAACACGGCGGTCTCGGCGCGGATCAGCTCGTTCCTGGACCATCTCGGTGACGCGATGGTGCAGTCGGATTACCTGCGCTGAGGCATGCCGCGCTCGCCGGGCATGGCCCGGCGTTACCTGCGCGTTCGGCAGAGCCGGACCCATGCTCGGCTGCACAGGGTCCATGCAGTCCTTCAGGCCGCGCGCGCCAGCGCATCGCCGCTCGCCGCGGGGGGCGACAGATCGAACACATCCACCGCGTCCATCAACCGGTCCGCCTGCTGCTCCAGGCTGCGCGCGGCGGCGCTGGCCTCTTCCACCAGCGCGGCATTCTGCTGGGTCGCGCCGTCCATCTGCACCACGGTCTGGTTGACCTGTTCGATGCCTGCACTCTGTTCCTGCGACGCGGCGGAGATCTCGGCCATGATGTCGGTCACGCGCTGCACCGAGGCGACGATCTCGGCCATGGTCATGCCCGCCTGGCGCACGCGTTGTGCGCCATCGGCTACCTGGTCCACCGAGGTATCGATCAGCGTCTTGATCTCCTTGGCCGCATTGGCTGAACGCTGCGCCAGCGTACGCACCTCACTGGCCACCACGGCGAAGCCCCGGCCCTGCTCACCGGCACGCGCAGCCTCCACCGCTGCGTTCAACGCCAGGATATTGGTCTGGAAGGCGATGCCATCGATCACGCTGATGATGTCGGCGATCTGCCGCGAAGAGGCCTCGATCGCCCCCATCGTCGCCACCACCTGCGTGACCACCTCGCCGCCCTGCGAGGCAACCTCGTGCGCGCCGATCGCAAGCTGGTTGGCCTGGCGTGCGTGCTCGGCGTTCTGGCGCACGGTGGAGGTCAGTTCCTCCATCGATGCTGCCGTCTCCTCCAGGTTGGCAGCCTGCTGCTCGGTGCGGCGCGACAGGTCGTTGTTGCCGGCGGCGATCTCGGCGGCCGCGGCATGGATGCTGCCCGAAGTGTGCTTGATGTCGGTGACGATGGTGGCCAGCTGCGCCGCAGTCGTGTTGGCATCGCCAGCGATGCGGGCGAACACGCCCTGGAAGCTGCCGTGCATGCGCGCGCCAAGCCGGCCATCGGCAATCGCGCGCAGCATCGTTGAGACCTCGCCGAGATTCTGCTCGGTGGTCTGCATGAGCTGGTTCAGGCCCTCCACCATCGCGCGGAAGTCATGCTCGAAGCGCGCGCTGTCACCGCGCTGGCTGAAATCGCCGGCCGCAGCGGCGGCGGCAAGGCGGCGGATCTCGCCGTTGATGGTGCCAAGGTTGGCCTTGGCAGTATCCAGCGCTTCGGTGATGACGGCCTTCTCGCCTGGCAGGCGCTCCATGTCCTCGCTGAGATCGCCCACCGCATAGCGGCCCATGATCGTGATCGCGCGCATCTTCACCCGGATGTGCGCGTCGACCAGCGCGTTGCTGTCGGCCACCATGGTTCCGAATGCGCCAGGGAAGGCGCTGGCATCCATGCGATAGCTGATCGAGCCGGCGTCATGCGCCTTCGCCATTGCCGCCTGCGCCTCGAGCACGCCGCCCACCGTGGCCTGCACGGCCTGCATGGCCTGCGCCAGCCGGCCCACTTCATCGCGGCTGCGAACCTGCACGACGTGCTGCAGGTCGCCAGCGGCCACGGCGCGCGCAGCCGCCTCCACCGCCAGCACCGGTTGCACCACCGCGCGGCGCAGCCACCAGGCCAGGCCCATCAGCAGCAGCGCAGCGGCGACCACGGTCAGCACCGCGCACAGCAGCAGCATCTGCCTTGCCTGCTGCGCGCGCGTGGCCACCGCGGCCTCGGCCACCCGGGTGGCCTGCGTGCTCAGCGCGTCCAGCGATGCGGCCACCGCGCGGTCCTTGCCCCGCACCAGGGTATCGCCGGCAGTGGCATCGTAGCCGGCAGCAGCAAACGCCTGCAGTGCAGCGTGATAGTCCTTCTGCAGCTGCGCATGCAGGCCAGCGAAGGCGAGGGCGAGCTCGCGCGTACGGGTATCGGGGCTGCCGGCCAGCCCGCGTGCCAGTCCATCGACGATTCTGCCTTCGCTGTCGAATGCATCCAGATGACGCTGGCGCAGGACCGGATCGTGGCCCCGCAGCAGCACGTTCTTCCATTCCTGCACCTGGCCACGGAACTCGCGCTGCAGGCGTTCGGCATCGCGGCCATGGGCGACTTCGGCAGGCACCTCGGCAGACAGCTTCAGCCAGGCCGACGCCAGGCCGGCCAAGGCACACAGCAGGATGACGGCGAGGCCAAGGGATACGGCGCCGAGCAGCTTCGTCTGCAGTCGCGGCGCATGGGGAGAGGCATTCATGGGGCGAGATCTCGGAAGGGGGGCGATGCGGTATCGACCTGATCTCGCGTGCTCTGAAGTGCGATAAGGATCACATTATCGTTTCGTTCAACGAGGTGAAGGAAATGTTTCATAGGACAGATGTGTCCATATGGAACGAAACAGGACGCTCGACAGGGGGGTATAAATGTAACTATGATTGTTACATGAAATCCTCGAACCCGCTTTCCGACGCGCTGCACGTGATGGCCCATCTCGTGGGCCAGCAGGGGCCGCGCACCTCCGAACAGCTGGCCATGTGCCTGCCGACCCATCCGGTGGTGATCCGCCGGCTGCTGGCACAGATGCACAAGGCCGGGTTGGTGCGCAGCACACGCGGGCACGGCGGTGGCAGCCAGCTGGCGCGCGATGCGACCCGCATCACGCTGCACGACATCTACCTGGCGGTCGGCGCACCGCCGCTGGTGCAGATCGGCACACGCGGCGCAGGTCGTGGCTGCCCGATCCAGCAACTGGTCGATTCGGCGCTGCTCGATGGTGCCCGCGAAGCGCAGCGATTGCTGGAACACCGGCTGCAGTCCACCACGCTCGACCAGCTCGGCGCGGAGTTCGCGCGCCACCTCGCCCATCACCGCTCCCTGGAAGGACACCATGAATCCTGAAGTGATCATCGTCGGCGGCAGTTACGCCGGCATCGCCGCGGGCCTGATCCTGGCCCGCGCACGCCGCGCGGTCACCGTCATCGACGCCGGCCTGCCCCGCAACCGTGCGGCCAGCCATTCGCATGGCGTCCTCGGCCTGGACGGCATCAGTGGTACCGAGCTGTTGAAGACGGCGCGCCAGCAGCTGCTGGACTATCCCAGCGTGCGCTGGATCCATGCCGAGGCCGCGCACGCCACCGCCAGCCCCGACGGTGTCGAGGTCCGCACCGCGGATGGCCAGGTGCTGGCCGCACGCAAGCTGCTGCTGGCCAGTGGCATCAGTGACCAACTGCCGGACCTGCCCGGCCTGGCCGAGCGCTGGGGCAGCACCGTGCTGCATTGTCCCTACTGCCATGGCTACGAAGTCGGCGGCGGAGCGATCGGCGTGCTCGGCGGCCATCCGATGTCGGCCGGCAAGGCACCGCTGTTCGCCGACTGGGGCAATGTCACCTTCTTCAGCCAGGCGGGGGAGATCAGTGAGGAGGAACGCGTGGCCATGCAGCAGCGTGGCGTGCAGATCGAGATCTCGCCGGTGATTGCCGTGCAGGGCGACCAGCCGACCTGGCTGGAAGTGGAACTGGCCGATGGCCGCCGCATCGCCCAGCGCGCGCTGTTCGTTCCAGCCACCCAGGCGATGGCCACGCCGCTGGTGCAGCAGCTGGGCTGCGCGCTGGTCGAAAGCCCGCTCGGCGTGCTGATCGAGGTGGACGCGATGAAGCAGACCTCGGTGCCGAACGTGTACGCCGCAGGCGACGCGACCACGGTTGGCAATATCACCCTGGCCGCCGCCGAAGGGGTGCGTGCCGGGATCGGCGTACATCACGCGCTGGTCAGCGAAGACAGCAGCGGGTGACGGAAAGGGCCGGATTCCGCTCTCTTGAACGACACCCGGCCCGCCCCATCAGCCTTTGACGCACAGCACCTGGCGCAGTGTGTGGACCACGTCCACCAGGTCGAGCTGGGCGGCCATCACGTCTTCGATCGACTTGTACGCCGCCGGCGATTCATCCAGCACGCCGCTGTCCTTGCGGCATTCCACATGCGCGGTCGCCTCGCGGTGCTGGGCCAGGGTGATCCGCTCGCGTGCCGTGCCGCGGCTCATCACCCGGCCTGCGCCGTGACTGCAACTGTGGAAACTGTCTGCATTGCCCTTGCCACGCACGATGTAGCTGCGCGTGCCCATGCTGCCGGGGATGATGCCCAGCTCGCCCTGGCGTGCACTGACCGCACCCTTGCGGGTGACCAGCAGTTCCTGCCCGGCGTGCGTTTCCTTCTGCACGTAGTTGTGGTGGCAGTTGACGGCCATCGCCGCCAGCCGGAACGGCGGCAGCCGATGCCGCATCTCGGCCAGCACGCGCGCCATCATCGCCTCGCGATTGTGCCGCGCGTAGTCCTGCGCCCAGGACACCGCTTCCACGTAGTCGTCAAACAGAGGCTCGCCTTCCATGAAGAAGGCCAGGTCCTTGTCAGGCAGATGGAAACCGAGCACGCGGCGCTCCAGCTCGCGACGCGCCTGCTCGATGAAGTACGTGCCGATCAGGTTGCCGGTGCCACGCGAGCCGCTGTGCAGCATTACCCACACGGCATCCGTTTCATCCAGGCACAGCTCGATGAAGTGGTTGCCACCTCCCAGCGTGCCCAGCTGGCGATCGAGCTTGTCGGTGCGGATCCGGCGATGCCTGTCCTTGATCTTCTCCAGGCCAGCGGCCAGGCCGGACTGCACCAGCCGCGTGTGGATGCTGTCGGGCATGCGCTGATGCTCGCCACCGCGACCGTTGCCGACCGGGATGCTGCGCTCGATGCTGTTGCGCAGCTGCCGCAGGTCATCGGGCAGGTCGTTGGCCTGCAGCGTCGTGCGCACCGCGGCCATGCCGCAGCCGATGTCCACGCCCACCGCCGCCGGAATGATCGCCCCGCGGGTCGGGATCACCGAGCCGACGGTCGCGCCCTTTCCCAGGTGCACGTCCGGCATCACGGCCACCCAGGGCCCGACGAATGGAATGGCGGCGATGTTGCGCAGCTGCTCATGGGCCTGCGCTTCCAGCGGCACGCCGTTCACCCAGCCCTTGATCGGCGTGGTGCCCTCGGCATGCAGCCATTGATAGGTGTGTTGTGTATCCATGTTGCAATCCATCTCCATGATGGGCCGGCGGCGCGTCCCTGCGCCGCCCCAGCCCCCTACTTCATCGTCACCAGCTGCTTCAGCACGCCATCCAGGCCGCCGAACACGGTGAGCTTGTCGATCTTCTCGGTGACCTTCTCCAGCGCCTCCAGCTCCTTCAACCGCATCAGCACCGGGTTGTCCTCGATCAGCCTGGCGGTATTGAGCTGCGAGCGGGTGGCGTTGGCCTCCTCGCGGCGGCGGATCACGCTGGCCTGTGCCTGCTTCTCGGCCAGCACCACGCCGTTGAGGATCTCCTTCATCTCGCCCGGCAGGATCACGTCCTTGATGCCGACACCCAGCAGCTGCACACCGTGGCCCTCGATCGCGGCGCGCACGTGCGCGGCGATCTCACCGTCCAGCGCCGCCTTCTCGCCCAGCAGCTCATCCAGGCTGCGCGTGGCGATCGCCTGGCGCAGGCCGAACTGCAGCTGCCGGTAGATGAACTCGTCGGCGTTGCTGAGCGTGCGGTGTGCACGCACCGGGTCGACCACCTGCACGGTCGCGGCCAGGTTCACCCGCAGGGTCACCTTGTCGCGGCTGAGCAGCTCCTGGCCGGACACGTCGAGCGAACGCGCGCGCAGTTCGACGCGCTCCACCGACACGTTGCCGTTGAAATTCCAGAACGCGTGCAGTCCGGCATCCAGGGTCTGTCGCAGCGTACCGTCGACGAACAGCAGGCCGACCGATTCGCTCGGCACGGTGCTGATCACCGCCACGCGCGGCAGTACGCCCAGCTGGCCCAGGCGCTGCTGCACGTCGGCCGGCACGCGCGGTTCGTCACCCAGGGCCATCACGCGCACCTCGGTGTCGACCGAACCCCGCCAGTAAAGATGGCGGCTGCCGGGCGGCAGGACATCGTCGATACGGCCATTGCGCAGCAGCAGACCCACCTGTGCAGCGCCGATATCGGCCAGCACGAAGTGTTCGTGCAGCTGTGCTCCCAGCGCGTCGATCAGGCTGTCCTGGTCGCTGCCGTTGTAGGCGCTGCCCTTCGATGCGTTGTGCACGGTCACCTGCGGCGAGCCGCCGAACCGCGACAGGCGGTGCACGCCCGGCAGCAGCACCTGCTGGAAACGACGGTTGCGATACACCAGGCCGCGCTCGCCGTCGCCGATCACGACCTTGATGGTCCAGAACATGGGAGTCTCTCCTTGTATGGCTCTGGTGGTTCGACCCGATGGAAATCCGTCGCCGTGACCCGGGCCGATCAGGTCGTGGCGAGGCGGCCTGCACACCCGTGCAGGCCGCGGAAGAGGGCGGCCACCGGTGGACGGTCCGCGCGCGGAGCCTTCGGTGCGCCGGCAGTACCGCCATGGGCGCCGCCGGCAGGCAGCACCGGGGTGGACCAGGGCGGGCAGTGACGGCGGACCGGGGCCCGGCGTGCGGTCCGTTGCTTCCACTTCTCCGCCCGAAGGCGATGTCCGTGGATGGCGACGATGGCCGCTGGGACGTGCGTCCCGGGTGTTGCTTCAAGTCATGACGTGACAGGTCATGTGGTTTGGAGTGGGAATTGAACCCACGACAGACGGACTCAGGATCCGTTGCTCTGACCAGGCTGAGCTATCCAGTTGGGAATCGCGCGGAATCGAACCGCGTGCCGGCGAACCGGCGCCTGCGACCTGCAGGCGATCCAGGCGAGGGCATGTCCGCGACCTCCGGCATACGCTACGGCAGCGCCGCGCGCACCAGCCCGCCATTGAAACGGGACCGTTGGAAAATCGAGGGTGCAGGCCATCGACATTATCGGCGGGCGATAATGTTGTGAGGCAATGCAGATAATGTCCGGGCACGGCCGCGCGCGCGAAGATAAACTCCGGCGTGCAGGTAATGGCCGATCAGTGTGCGGCGGAATGCCGCGCGGGGTGCAGTTCTGGCATCGCGGGTCCTTGTGCCGACGCAAACGAAAACGCCCCCGGGACATGCGTTCCGAGGGCGTCGTCAAGCCTCGGAGATCGGGGTGGCCGATCTCCGCAGGGCGGGTATCAGGCCGTTGTGGGCAGTGCTTCCTTGCCGGACGCGCGCGCCAGCACATCCATGCGCAGGCATGGCAGCAGTGTGGCGATGGCGGAGAAATGCGCGTTCAAGGGAAACATCCAGGCGGGTGTTGAAACGAGGTGCGCACGATAAACCACGATTTAGTCGTGCGCAACCATTTTGTTGAATTATTTTCTTCTGCCCGATGCCGGAGCCGGCCGGCGACCGGCCCCGGCCAATCTCAGCCTTCCGCGCTTGCCGCGTCCAGCTGCGCGACATCCTGCACGCTCAGCGATACATTCGCCGCGGCCAGCAGGTCGTGCAGCTGTTCGACGCTGGTGGCGCTGACGATCGGCGCGGTGATCGACGGCCGTGCGATCTGCCATGCCAGTGCGATCTGTGCCGGGCTGGCAGTGTGCTTGCTGGCCACGTCATCCAGCGCTTCCAGGATGCGCAGGCCGCGCGGGTTGAGATAACGCTTCACCACGTTCTCGCCCCGCGCCGGGCTTTTGCCCGCATCGGCTGCCGTGCGGTACTTGCCGCTGAGGAAGCCGCTGGCCAGCGCGTAATAGCCGATCACGCCGATCTGCTCGCGCTGCACCAGCGGTTCCAGCGCGGTCTCGTAGCCGGCGCGGTCGTAGAGGTTGTACTCCGGCTGCAGGGTCTCGTAACGCGGCAGCTTGTAATCGGTGGATACCTTCAGCGCATCGGCCAGGCGGGTGGCGCTGTAGTTGGAGGCACCGATGGCGCGCACCTTGCCGGCTTCGATCAGGCGACCGAACGCGGCCAGCGTGGCTTCCAGCGGTGTCGACTCATCATCCTCGTGGGCCTGGTACAGATCGATCACATCGGTCTGCAGGCGACGCAGCGAGTCTTCCACCGCCGCATTGATGTTGTCCGGGGTCAGCCCAGGGCGTTCGGCCCATTTGCCGACCTTGGTCGCCAGCACCACCTTCTCGCGCTTGCCGCTGCGGGCGAACCACCTGCCGATCAGCGTCTCCGATTCGCCGCCCACATTGCCGGGCACCCAGGCCGAGTACACGTCGGCGGTGTCGACCAGGTTGAAGCCGGCGTCGACGAAGGCATCAAGCAGGGCGAAGCTGGCCTTCTCGTCGGCGCTCCAGCCGAACACATTGCCTCCGAAGGCGAGCGGACGTACATGCAGGCCGGAACGGCCCAGTTCACGGGTTGCCGTCATGGGCACGGTCTCCTTGGGGGAAGTGCTCCAGAATAGAACGCGTTGTGTTACCGCGCTGCGGCGCTGACCACAAAACAGTGTTCCGCGACGGGCGCGCGGCTAACGATTTGTGAACACCTGGCGCGCGGTGACTGCTAGTCTCGCCGCATCATTCCGCTGGAGTCGCCCCGATGATGCCTGCTTTGTCCCTGCGTGGTTGCCGCCTGTTGCTTGCTTCCGCCCTGCTTGCTGCCGTGCCCGCGTACGCTGCGCCGACCTTGGTGGCGCCGGCGCAGATCCAGGTATCGCCCGCCATCGACGCTGCGGTGAAGGCGTCGACCCGTGATCCGGCCAACGTCAAGCGTGATGGCTACCGTCATCCGGCACAGTCGCTGGCCTTCTTCTCGGTGGCACCGGAGAAGACCGTCATCGAAATCACTCCGGGCAATGGTTGGTATTCGGAAATTCTCGCGCCGCTGCTGCATGACAAGGGCCGGTACGTGGCAGCCGTGGTCGACCCGATGGCGGTGGCAGAAGGTCGTGGCCGCGACTACCAGCAGCGCAGCCGCGATGGCCTGGAAAAGAAGTTCGCCGGTGCGCCGGCACAGTTCGGCAAAGCAGTCGTGGTCGCCTACGATCCGGCCAAGCCGGTGTTCGGACCGGCCAACTCGGCCGATGTGGTGCTGACCTTCCGCAACGTGCACAACTGGCGCAAGGCCGGCCAGGCGCAGGGCATGTTCCAGGGCTTCTTCAACGTGCTCAAGCCGGGCGGCGTGCTGGGCGTGGTGGAGCACCGCGCCAAGGCCGATGTGGCCGACGATGATGACACTGGTTATGTCGGCCAGCAGCAGGTGATCGCCTTGGCCGAGGCCGCCGGCTTCAGGTTGGATGCGCGCAGCGAGATCAATGCCAACCCGCGCGACACCAAGGATCATCCCAACGGCGTGTGGACCCTGCCGCCGACCAACCAGCATGACAAGGCCGACGCCGCGAAGTACCAGGCCATCGGCGAAAGCGATCGCATGACCCTGCGCTTCATCAAGCCCTGAGGCGAAGCCTCGCAGCCGCAAGCGGCAATGGGCACACGTGTATCCGCCGGGCCTGGCCCGGCGCGACAGTCAAAGGAGTGAGCGGTTGAAGAAGATCCTGTACATCGTGATCGCAGTACTGGTGCTGGTACGCCTGTTCGACTTCACCTTCCATGGCGGCAATACCTATGACCTGCTGGGCGCGGTGGGGTTCGCGGTGCTGTTGATCGGCATCCTGCAGGATGGACGCGCGCGCCGTGCGAGCCCGCCATTGGCGTCTCAGCGGCGGCGGGCGGCGATCGCATCGGCCTGTGGCATTGCGCTGGTGCTTGTTTCGTTCCTGCTGAAGTGGAAAGTCTTCGGCTGAGGCGCCCGTGATCGCGATGGCAGCGCCGGGATGGGACAATGCCGCATCCACCGCCTGCCGTGCCTGCGATGCTGATTGCCTTCAACAAGCCTTTCAATGTGCTGTGCCAGTTCACCGATCGCAGCGTCCCGCCGCGCCCGACCCTGGCGGGGTTCGGCCTGCCGCCGCGTGTCTATGCGGCCGGCCGGCTGGATCATGACAGCGAAGGCCTGCTGCTGCTGACCGACAACGGTCCCCTGGCGCACAGGTTGACCGACCCGAAGCACAAGGCCGACAAGACCTACTGGGTGCAGGTGGAAGGCACGCCTGGCGAGGAACAGCTGCAGCGCCTGCGCAGCGGCGTGATCCTCAATGATGGGCCGACCCTGCCGGCGAAGGTCGAACGGCTCGATCCCGCGCCGGAGCTGTGGACGCGCGATCCGCCCGTGCGTTTCCGCAAGACCGTTGCCGATACCTGGCTGGCGATCACGATCCGCGAAGGGCGCAACCGCCAGGTACGGCGGATGACCGCCGCCGTGAACCTGCCCACCCTGCGCCTGGTGCGGGTGGCAATGGGTCCTTACCGGCTGGATGATCTGCGCCCCGGACAGTGGCGGCAGATCGGCTGAAACGAAACGGGCCGGAGATCACCCACAGGCGATCTCCGGCCCGGATACAGCCGCCTGCCTCAGGCGTCGCTGCCGATATCGCTGTGCTCGTCGACCACGGTGTCGTTGCGGCGGTCGCGGGCACTGATGCGCTGCGCCTGGCCATCAACGACCTGACCATTGGCCGCCTTCTTCTTCTGCTGCTTGCGATACAGGGCATAGCCGAGCAGACCCACACCCACTGCCGCGGCGGCGATGGTCACTGCCGGATTGCGGCGGGCGAACTTGGTGGCAACCTTGCCACCGGTCTTCACTGCGCCCAGTGCGGCTCCCGTCTTGATCCAGTCGCTGGCCTGCGGACCCAGATGGCGCAGGCTGCCGCCGGCACTCTTCAGGCCGTCGCCCGCGGTGTGGGCCAGGTCCAGGGCGCGCTCCAGGGCGCGGTCGGTAATCACGGTCAGTCTGCTCATGCGGGGGTCCTTTGCCTCGGGTCGAAGTCCAGTGTGGCGCGTTGCCCGTAAACGGTATGTCAGTCGGGCAGTCACACGGCGTGACTCTACGCGCTCCATTCAGGATCAGGCAGGATTGCTATGTTCCCCGTGGTTTGGCCCGGTGGGTGGCGGTGGCCGTCCACGGGTCGTCCGGCCAGGGATGGCGGGGATAGCGGCCCTTCATCTCTTTCTTCACCTCGGCATAGGTGTTTTCCCAGAAGTTGCGCAGGTCCTGGGTGACCTGCAGCGGACGACCGCCGGGTGACAGCAGGTGCAGGGTCAGTGGCACGCGCCCATCGGCGATGCGGGGAGTGTCTGCCAGTCCGAACAACTCCTGCAGCTTCACGGCCAGCACCGGTGGCAGCGGTTCGCCGGACTCGCTGTCCAGTGCATAGGTGATGGGCCGCTCCAGCCCGGAGGGCACAGTGATGCGGCTTGGCGCATGCCGCTCCACGAGCTGCCGCTGTGACCATGCCAGGGGCGACTTCAGCGCTTCTGCGAAGCTGGCTTCGTCCAGCGCATCGAGGCGGCTCTTGCCGGCAAACGCAGGCTGCAGCCACCGCGCGCGGGTGGCGAGCAGCGTGGCATCGCTGCAGTCGGGCAGCTCCAGCTCGGGCATCCAGCGACGCAGCGACTCCACCCGTGCCTGCCATTGGCGCAGGGCCTCGGTCCACGGCAGTGCCTGCAGGCCGAGCTCGGCAACAGCCTCGGTCAAGGCGCCGGCCGCGTGTTCCGGGTCGACCCGGCCCGCCGAGCGACTGTCCAGCACGATGCGATCGAAGCGGGTTTCGCGCAGTGCGACCAGCGCACGCCGTTCGCCGTCCCAGCGCACCGTGTCGGCGGTGACGAAGCGCTGCGGGTAGATCCTGCGCAGATGGTCCTCATCGACCGGCGCGGCGCGCAGCAGAAGCGCATCGCGGGCCTCGAAACGCAGTTCGCTGGCGACCAGCCACGGTTCGCCACGCAGATCGCTCAGTTCATGCAGGCGCGCGCTGCGCCCGTTGGCGAGCAGGTAGCGCAGCGGATCGCCCGGATGCTGGAAGCCGATGCGATCGGGAAAAGCGTGCGCCAGCAGATCGCCCAGCGCGTGCGCTTCGATGCTGGCAGGGGGCGCGGCATCGCAGCGCAGCCGACGCCGCCACTGGCGCGCGGCGGCATCAATGGCAGCCAGTCCACCACGACTGGCATCGGCCGGCGCGCGGCCAGCACGGAACGCGGCCAGCGCGCGCCAGCGTGCCGCCAGTGCATCGCCGCCCTGGCGCAGGGGGTCGCGTGCTTCCAGCAGCGCCGCCAGATCGGCCGCCAGCGCCTGTGCGTGCGGGTCAGGGGCGGCGAGCAGCATCGCGGCCATGCGTGGATGGGTACCCAGCGCCAGCACGCGTCGGCCCAAGGCGGTGATCGCGCCCGACTCCGACAACGCGCCCAGGCGGTGCAGCAGCTCGCGCGCCGCACCCATCGGTCCGCTTGGGGGCGGATCGAGAAAGCGCAGGTCGCTGCTGCCCCACGCCGCCAGCTCCAGCGCCAGTCCTGCCAGTTCGACCTGGTCGATCTCGGCACGCCGCTGAGGCTCCAGCCGCTGCGACTGCGGCCACAGGCGCCAGGCCACGCCCTCGGCCACGCGGCCGGCACGACCGGCACGCTGGTCGGCCGAGGCCTGCGCAATGGCCACCACGTCCAGGCGGGTGAAGCCGCTGTTCGGGTCATAGCGGGGCTCGCGTGCCAGGCCGCTGTCGATCACCACGCGCACGCCGGGCAGGGTCACCGAGGATTCGGCCACGTTGGTGGCCAGCACCACGCGGCGGCGGCCCTCATCTGCGGGTTGCAGCACGCGCGCCTGCTGTTCCACCGGCAGTTCGCCATGCAGTGCCAGGACCTCGGTGTTGCCGCCGATCGATTCCTGCAGACCGGCCTGCACGCGGGCGATCTCCCGCTGGCCAGGCAGGAACACCAGCACGTCGCCCGGGTGCTCGACCAGCGCCTGCTGCACTGCGCGGCGGACCTGCAGTTCCAGCGATTCTTCGCGACGCGCCGGGAAGTGGCTTACGGTCACGGGGTAGCTGCGGCCCTCGCTGCTCAAGCGGGGTGCGTCGAGGAAGCGTGCCAGCCGCTCGCCATCCAGGGTCGCCGACATGACCACCAGCCGCAGGTCGTGGCGCAGCTGTGCCTGTACGTCCAGCGCCAGTGCCAATCCCAGGTCGCCGCTGAGGTGGCGCTCATGGAACTCGTCGAACAGGATCGCGCCCACCTGTTCCAGCAACGGGTCGTCCTGCAGCATGCGGGTCAGGATGCCTTCGGTCACCACCTCGATGCGGGTGCGCGCGGACACCCGGTTCTCGAAGCGGATGCGGTAGCCGACCGTATCACCGACCTCCTCGCCGAGCTGCCTTGCCATGAACATCGCTGCGCTGCGCGCGGCCACCCGGCGCGGCTCCAGCAGGATGATCCTGCGGCCCTGCAGCCACGGTGCATCGAGCAGCGCCAGCGGTACCTGGGTGGTCTTGCCGGCGCCCGGTGGTGCCTCCAGCACGAGCCGTGGCTGTGCGGCCAGATGCTGCTGGATCTGCGGCAGCAGCGGAGAAATGGGGAAGTGCGGGGCGTTCATGCGCAAAGGATAAGGGGCCACGCTGGGCGCGGGTACAATGCGCAGGCATATTTCCTCCGCGATGACCATGCACCTGATCGATATCGGCGCCAATCTGACCCACGACTCCTTCGACCGCGACCGCGACGCCGTGCTGCAGCGTGCCCGCCAGGCCGGGGTGGTGCAGATGGTGGTCACGGGGGCCAGCCGCGAGCACTCTCCGCTGGCGCTGCAGCTGGCCCAGCAGCATCCGGGATTCCTGTATGCGACGGCCGGCGTACACCCGCATCATGCGGTGGAGTACACCGAAGAATGCGATGCAGAGATGCGCGCCCTGCATGCCCACCCGGAAGTGGTGGCGGTCGGCGAGTGCGGACTGGACTACTTCCGTGACTTCTCGCCGCGACCTGCCCAGCACCGTGCGTTCGAGCGCCAGCTGCAGCTGGCGGCGGAGAACGGCAAGCCGCTGTTCCTGCACCAGCGCGACGCGCACGCCGACTTCATGGCGCAGATGAAGAACTTCGAGGGTCGCCTCGGGCCGGCGGTGGTGCACTGCTTCACCGGTGAACGGGAGGAGTTGTTTGATTACCTCGACCAGGACTGGTACATCGGCATCACCGGCTGGCTCTGCGACGAGCGTCGCGGGGCGCACCTGCGCGAGCTGGTGAAGAGCATTCCAGCCGATCGCCTGATGATCGAGACCGATGCGCCGTATCTGCTGCCGCGCACGCTCAAGCCGATGCCGAAGGATCGCCGCAACGAACCGATGTTCCTTTCGCACATCGTCGAGGAGTTGGCCCGTGATCGTGGCGAGGATGTCGTGCTGACCGCAGCCCATGCCACGGCGGCAGCCCGTGCCTTCTTCCGGCTGCCCGACGCCGACACGACACGTCAGCCGTGAATGCCCGGATCCGGTAACGCTCGGCCATGCCCGGCGAGCGAAGCGGCAAGATCCGTCAGCCCTTCCCGATACGTCGGAAACTGCGGCGCCCACCCCAGCGCTTCGCGCGTACCGCGGCTGTCGATGCGCTTGCTGCCTTCGTAGAAGCGGCGCAGGGCCGGGCTCAGCGCCGGGTCGTCCCACGCCATTGCCGGTGGCATCGCAAAGCCTCCCAGCTGCGCGGCGAAGGCCAGCACGTCCTGTGGCGGTGCCGGCTCATCGTCGCTTGGCAAGTACAGCGCCTGCAGGGCGGGTCGCCGCATCGCCGCGATGATCACCGCCACCAGGTCCTGCACATGCAGGCGGTTGAACAACAGGCCCGGCTTCAGCACATGGCGGGCACGTCCCTGCGCGAGCTGCACCAGTGCGTTGCGGCCGGGACCATACAGCCCGGGCAGCCGGAACACTGCCGAGGCGATGCCGCGCCGGCTGGCCAGTGCGCGCCATTGCGACTCCGCGCGCAGGCGCTGCAGGCCCGCAGGCCCGGTGGCGTCGGCCACGCTGTCCGCATCGATCCAGCCGCCCTGGCGGTCGCCGTACACCGACGTTGACGACAGATAGCCCACCCACTGCAATGCGGGACTGTCTTCCAGTGCCGTGCGCAGCATGCGCACTGCCGGGTCGCCGTCGGCATCGGGCGGTATGCTGCCCAGCACCGCATCGGCGCGCGCGATGTCATCCAGAAGCGCGGGTGCAGGTGCTGTTCCAGCGCAGAGTCGATGGCAGCGCAGGCCATCCACGGCTGCCGTGGCCGGATCGCGTACGGTGCCGGCGACCTGCACGCCCAGCGCTTCCAGGCGAGCCGCCAGTACGCGCCCGCTCCAGCCCATGCCCAGGATCAGCACCCGTCCGGGCAACGGACCGGCCGGCAGCGTCAGGCTCACGCCCGGCGCTGCGCCTGGTAGGCCTGCAGGCTGCTGTAGGCGACCTGCAGCAGCACGCCCTGCTGGCCGGCGCTGCGTGCACGCGCCAGCATGTCACCGACGATGTGGCCGGCCTCCACCTGCTGCCCGGCCTCCAGGTCACGCAACATCGAGGCCTTCAATGCCGAGCCGGCCTGGGTCAAGGTGCCGCGCGCAGTGTCCTGCGCTGCCGCCGGCACCGCCTCACCGGCCGCCTCCGCCACGGCCAGGCACTCGTCGTACAGGCCCTGCACGATGGCCGTGCCATCATCGGTCGCGACAATCGTGCCGATGTCCGCGCGCAACAGGCAGGTCGCCGCGGCAAGCGCGGTGAGGAAGGTGTACTTGATCCACTGCTCCTGGCCGATGCGTTCGCTGTCCAGGTGATCGAGGTTGGCCTGCGTGCAGGCGGCGGCGAAGGCACGCACGCGCGCCGAGAGTGCGCCACCGTCGCGTTCCCCGAAGGTGAGCTTGGCGGGTTTTCCCAGATGCACCACCGCACCGTCCGGTGCCTTGGTCGCACTGATGAAGCACAGCCCGCCCAGCACCGCCTCGCGGCCGAAGCGTGCATCCAGATCGTTGTAGTGATGCAGCCCGTTGAGGATCGGCAGCACGGTGGTGAGGGGGCCCACCGCCGGCGCGATGGCCTCGATCGAGCTGTCCAGGTCGTAGGCCTTGCAGCTGAGGATGACCAGGTCGAAGGGCCTCTCCCGGGCCAGCGCGGGCAGCGCATCGGCTGTCACGTGCTGCACCGGGAATGCGGCATCGCCGACTGGACTGCGGATCACCAGTCCATCGCGTGCAAGCTGCCCGGCGCGGGCAGGGCGGACCAGGAAGGTCACGTCCACACCGGCCTGGGCCAAACGGCCGCCGAAGTAACCGCCGGTACCGCCGGCGCCGAGAATCAGGATGCGCATTGCACGTTCACCGTTGTCTGCGGAACCAATGTTGCGGGTGTGCCGGGGATCGCGATCCCGGCGATCGGCGCTCAGCTGCGCATGCCCACGCCGCGGCGCAGCAGCCACAGCGCCACCGCCGTCAGCACCACCACGAAGCCGATCATCAGCGCATACGCGACCCACAGCGGCACGTCACTGCTGCCCAGCAGGCCGTAGCGGAACGCGTTGACCATGTAGAAGATCGGGTTCGCATGGGTCGCCGCTTCAGCCCAGGCCGGCAGCAGCTTCACCGAATAGAACACGCCGCCCAGATAGGTCAGCGGGGTCAGGATGAAGGTCGGAACGATCGCCACGTCGTCGAACTTCTTCGCGTACACGGCATTGATGAAGCCGGCCAGCGAGAAGATGGTAGCGCCCAGCAGCACCGTGGTCAGTGTCACCAGCGGGTGCGGGATGCGCACGGGGGTGAAGAACATCGCGATGATCAGCACGATCACGCCGACCATCAGGCCGCGCAATACCGCACCGGCCACGTAACCCCACAGGATCACCCAGTTCGGCATCGGGCTCACCAGCAGCTCTTCCACGTGGCGGCCGAACTTGGCGCCGAAGAAGGACGAGCTGATGTTGCCGTAGCTGTTCTGGATCACGCTCATCATGACCAGCCCGGGCACGATGAACTGCATGTAGCTGTACCCGCCCATCTCGCCCACGCGCGAGCCGATCAGGCCGCCGAAGATGAGGAAGTACAGGGTCATGGTGATCGCCGGCGGCACCAGCGTCTGGCCCCAGATGCGCATGATCCGGGTCACTTCGCGGCGCACGATGGTCAGCAGCGCGACGCGGTTGCGCTGGCCGTCGGTCAGCTCGGTGGTGCTCATGCGGATTTCTCCTGGTTGCCGGTGAGGCGCACGAACAGCTCCTCCAGGCGGTTGCTCTTGGTACGCATCGAGCGCACGCGGATGCCGGCTTCATTCAGCGCGGCGAACACGCGGTTCAGATCCATCGCCCGTGGCATGTCGATGTCCAGGGTGTGCGCGTCGGGCGCGCTGAGGGTTGCGCCCTCGATCGCCGGCAGCTGCACCGGCAGATCGCCATCGATGTCCAGCAGGAAGCCTTCCACGTCCAGCTTGGCCAGCAGCGCACGCATCGGCCCCTGCTCGACGATCCGGCCGTGGTTGATGATCGCCAGATGCCGGCACAGGTACTCGGCCTCCTCCAGGTAGTGGGTGGTGAGGATGATCGTCGTGCCAGCGGCATTGATCTCCTTCAGCACCCGCCACATGTCGCGGCGGATCTCGATGTCCACGCCCGCGGTCGGCTCATCCAGGATCAGCAGGCGGGGACGCGTCATCATCGCGCGGGCGATCATCAGCCGGCGCTTCATGCCGCCGGACAGGGTGCGGCTCATCACCTGCGCCTTCTCCCACAGATGGGCACGCTTGAGTTCCTCTTCCGCGCGCTGCTCTGCTTCCTCGCGCGGTACGCCATAGAAGCCGGCGTAGTTCACAAGAATGTCGAAGGGTTTTTCGAACAGGTTGAAGTTGATCTCCTGCGGCACCAGGCCGATCAGGCGCATGGTCGCGCTGCGGTTGCGCACCAGGTCGCTGCCGAACACCTCCACCTGGCCCTCGCTGAGGTTGACCAGGGAGCTGATGATGCCGATCAGGGTGGACTTGCCAGCCCCGTTGGGGCCCAGCAGGGCGAAGAAGTCGCCCGGGGCGACCTCCAGCGAGACCCCCTTTAGGGCCTGGGTTCCGTTGTCGTAGGTTTTGCGCAGGTCGCGCACGCGCAGGGCGGGCGCCGTATCGTTCAGGGATGCCAAGCTCGAAGCCTTCGCGCCTATGGGCTGGCGCTGGAGAGGGGCGGGGAAGGGCTATTATAGAAGACCCCGAGGGCTTGCCCCGGCTACACACTGTCCCGAAAAGTCGTGCCTGTTCAATTCCCCCTCAAGCTGGTCGGCCGCCGCATGCTGGCCCCGACCGTCGGCCACTACCAGTTCGTGCGCGACGATGGCCAGCCGCTGGATTTCCAGCCCGGCCAGTTCATCCAGGTCCATTTCAGCTACGCCGATGGCACCGAGACCAAGCGCAGCTATTCCCTGGCCACCCTGCATGATCACGCACTGGGGCCCGGCGAAGCCGTGGATATCGCGGTCAGTTTCGTGCCCGGCGGCGCCGCTACAGCGCTGTTCGAGGCGCTGGAAACCGGCGGCCAGATCAGCGCGTCCGGCCCGTACGGGCGGTTCTGCCTGAACCCCGGCGATCACAACGCGCGCTATCTGCTGATCGCCACCGGTACCGGCGTGACCCCCTATCGCTCGATGCTGCCACTGCTGGAAAGGGCCATGACCGAACGCGGCGTGCAGGTCGTTCTGCTGCAGGGTGCACGCAGCCCGGGCGAACTGCTTTACAGCGAAGATTTCTACAGTTTCGCCGAAAAACACGCGAAATTCCGCTATGTTCCGTGCCTGTCGCGGGAGTTGCCGGAACAGGCCCACGCCGACGTCCATCATGGCTACGTGCAGCAGGCCCTGGCTGGTTTCACGCCGGACCCGGCCACCGATATCGCCTACCTGTGCGGCAACCCGGACATGGTCGATGCCTGCGCCGAGCTGCTCAAGGCGGCCGGGCTGGGCAACCCGCAGATCCGCCGCGAGAAGTACGTCAGCAGCAAGTGAGTGCGCTGCGGAGAGGCGGCGCCAGCCGCCTCCCGCAGGCCGCGCCGGTCTCAGTACGGCACCCAGGCATCACGCCAGGCTGCGCCCACGCCCGGCCGGTACGCGTCGGCGTTGACGTTGCACCACGCGCCTTCAGGGAACGGGCGGCAGGCGTACAGCCGGCCATCGCTGCCCTTCACCACGGTCTGCCCGGGCACATAGCTGCCGATGCCTGCCGGGTACACGTAGTCGAAGTCGCCGCCCGGCGAAGGCGTGCCCGGATCGGGTACCCGGGTGTCCAGCTGGAAGCGGTTGCCTTCCTTCAGATAGACCCGGTTGCCGGTCGCCGACGCCGTCGGCGTGATCGTGCCGTTGGACAGTACGCCCACCCGAGCGTGCTGGCTGGCGCCATTGACCTTGCGGGCCAGCACCAGCGGCCACTGCGCGGCCGCCGTCTCGCCGCTGGCCAGTGTGGCCTCCACCCGCTCCACATCGTTGCCGCTGGCGTTGAACACGCGCAGCGCCAGGACGGTGCCGACCGGCAGATCGCCACGCGCGGTGAGCGGGCCGGCATCCTGCCACTGCGATGCCGGGGGAGTGCTGCCGCCATCGAAACGCACATCCATGCAGGTGTAGAACGCTTCGGTCGAATCCGCGCGCTGCCACGTGTTGTAGATCACGTGCTGGCCCGTGCGCTGTGGCAGCGGGCACTGCAGCCTGTACGTGCCATCGGCGGACAGCGGGGTGTTGCCCAGTGTGCAGAACTCCTGCAGGTCCGCCCAGCGCAGAGGACTGCCCGGTGTCCAGCCTTCGCGGGTAACGAAGAATCGCCAGTCACGCGTGGCATGCGGTGCGGTGGCCTTGAACACGAAGGTGAACCTGCCGTTCGCATCGGGTTGGATCGGCGTGGTCTGCCAATCACTGCGGTTCAGATCCAGGCCGCGGAAGGTCGGGTTGTTGCCGCTGCACAGCGTGCCGTCGGGTACGACGGCCTGATGGTTGCCATTGGCGTTGGCCTGGTTGATGCCGTTCCAGTCGTAGAACGCCTGCGAGCCGGCGAGTGCTTTCGCGGCGGCGCAGGCCGGGTTGGTTGGATTCTCCGGATTGCCCTGGAAACAGGCGTAGACGCGACTGGCCGGCGTGGTCATGGTGCCGTGCGCGAATGCGCTGCTGGCCAGGCAGATCAGGCCGGCGGCTGCGAATGAGCTGGCCAGCACAACACGTGTGGATCGGAATGACATGGCGCATCCTTGTGGTCGTCGATGGGAACGGTGACCGCAGGCGTTGCGCTGCGCAGCGGACGGTCGGCGGCACCTCGGCGAGTATCGAGGTGCGCTGCATCGCGCGGTACCTTGGAAGTGCCGTTCCGTGACTGCCTGCGTGAAGCCTTTCCCACAGGCTTCACGCAGGCCTGAACGGATGCGCAGAAGGTCACGCGTCGTGCGTGGTGCCGATCACGCGACGCCGTGTGTCAGCGCGTCCTGATCCATCCGGTCCGCCTGGCACGAAAAACACCCGTGGCCTGCGTTGTGCAACTGCACGAAGGCCACCGCGGGATCGGCGAACAGCACATCGAGCTGTACCCCGACCTCGTTGCCGGGGCAGACCTGCCCGCTGATCATCAGTGCATCCTCGTCGTAGGCGCGCAGTGAGATAAGCCGTCGCTCGACGTAGGGCGGAACGACCCCGGCGGGCAGGACGCAGCGCGTAGCGCCGCGCTGCACGAAGATCGGACCGGACGCGCGATAGGGCGAGTGCCTGGCCAGGTGGGTATGGGGCAGCAGAAGCAGTTCGGCGCCACTTGGGGGGTCGGACAGGCTGACCCGGCACGGATGGCCGCCGCGATCCCCGGCCCAGCGTCGCAGGATGCCCTGCGCGGCCAGCGCGCGGTCGCTCTGTTCGAACAGGTGCTGGAAGGGGCGGTGATCGAGGCCGCTGAGGTACCACGCGTTCATGGGAATCTCCTGGGTTCTCCATGAGTCTGCGTGGCCGACGGCTGCGCTGCTCGCCATGATGCGACGCCGCATTCGATCCGGCCGACATGGGCCTGGCTTTCCAGTGACGATTGCCCATCGCCGCCAGCCTCCTGCCCGTGTAAGTTGGGTCACATCTTCCGCGGCAGCCCGTCGTGGTCGACAGGAACGTCTTCCAGGGGAAACGAGCACGATGCAAAGACACCACCTCGCACTGGCCGGCGCGCTGGCCAGCCTGCTGCTTGCCGGTTGCGGCGCAGCGCCTTCCGGCAGCGCCGATGCGGCGGCGGAAACGCCCGGCCGCCGCTACGGACAGATCGACTTCCAACCCTGCACACTGACCACGATGGGCGC
This sequence comes from Stenotrophomonas sp. YJH_SMC_106-19, assembly GCF_059368375.1. Classification (NCBI taxonomy): domain Bacteria; kingdom Pseudomonadati; phylum Pseudomonadota; class Gammaproteobacteria; order Lysobacterales; family Lysobacteraceae; genus Stenotrophomonas; species Stenotrophomonas sp. YJH_SMC_106-19. The sequence continues at coordinate 1,565,065 of NZ_JCAFRQ010000001.1, read as the reverse complement.
CAGCGCCAACGTCGAGGCACAGTGCGCCACCCTGCAGGTGGCCGAGGACAGGGCGCAGCCGCAGGGACGGAAGATCAACCTCCGTATTGCCTGGCTGGAATCGGGCAACAGTGGCTCCGGCCAACCGGATCCGGTGTTCTTCCTCGCCGGCGGACCCGGGCAGGCAGCCAGCGAGGTGGCGGTCATCGTCGATACCGCCCTGCGCCAGGTCCGCAAGCAACGCGACATCTTCCTGATCGACCAGCGCGGGACCGGTGGTTCCAACCCGCTCACCTGCCTGGGCGCAGATGGCAAGGAACTGGCGTTCGACGAGGAGGCGCCCCCCAGCGAGGCGCTGCTGCGCGACTACGCCCAGCGCTGCGCGAGCTCGTTGCAGGGACGCGCCGATGCGCGGTTCTACACCACCCGCGACGCCGTTGCCGATCTGGATGCCGTGCGCCAGGCGCTGGGCGTGGATGCGCTGAACCTGGTGGGTGGTTCCTACGGAACCCGCGTGGCCCAGCGTTATGCCGCGGCCTATCCGCAGCACATCCGCAGCATCGTCATCGACGGCGTCGTTCCGAACGAGCTGGTGGTCGGGGGTGACTTCGCCAATACCTTCGAAGACGCGATCAATCTGCAGTCGGCCCAGTGCCGCAAGGACCCGGCGTGCAGCAAGCGCTTTCCGAGCGACACCAGCAGGCAGCTGCGCGGCGTGCTCGATACGCTGCGCGCCGCGCCGGTGACCGTTGACTACCGCGACCCCGGCACGAACGCGCCGCGGCGCGACGTGCTGACGCCGGACAGCGTGATGGGGCTGGCGTTCGCCTTCTCCTATGTTCCGCAGTACGCCTCGCTGTTGCCGCTGGTGCTGGACGAGGCTGCGCAGGGCCGCTACGCACCGCTCGCCTCGCTGGCACGCGGTGCCAACCGCAGCATGGGCTTCCAGATCAACCGCGGCATGCAGTGGTCGGTGATCTGCAGCGAGGACGCTCCGCGCTACCACGCGCCAGCCGACAATGCCGAGCGCCTGTTCGGCAACGAGGTGGCCAGCGCCTTCTTCGCGCCGTGTGCTGTCTGGCCGCACACCGCGGCCCCCGCCGCGGATGCCGCACCGCTGCGCAGCGATGTGCCGGCGCTGCTGCTGTCCGGTGAACTGGACCCGGTCACGCCACCGCGCTACGCCGCACAGGTGCTCAAGGGGCTGCCGCAGGGGCGCGCACTGGTCGCGCGCGGCCAGGGCCACGGCACGCTCTCCGCCGGCTGCATGCCCCGCCTGCTGGGCCAGTTCATCGACAGCACCGATGCCAAGGCGCTGGATGCCAGCTGCCTGGACACGCTGAGCTACGTGCCGGCGTTCACCTCGTTCAACGGATGGGAACCATGATCGTCGCTGACAACCTGCACAAGGCCTTCGATACCCGCACCGGCCGCATCCAGGCAGTGGCCGATGTCGGCTTCCGCGCCGAGGACGGTCGCATCACCGGTCTGCTTGGCCCGAACGGTGCCGGCAAGACCACCACCATGCGCATGCTGTACACCCTGATGACGCCTGACCAGGGCAGCATCAGCGTCGATGGCATCGATGCCGCGCGCAATCCCGTGGAGGTCCGTCGCCACCTGGGCGTGCTGCCCGATGCGCGGGGCGTCTACAAGCGGTTGACCGCGCGCGAGAACATCGCCTATTTCGGCCGGCTGCACGGCCTGTCCGAAGCACGCATCCGCGAGCGCATCGACGTGCTGTCGCAGGCGCTGGACATGGGCGACATCCTCGACCGCCAGACCGATGGCTTCTCGCAGGGCCAGCGCACCAAGACCGCGATCGCGCGCGCACTCGTGCACGATCCGCGCAACGTGATCCTCGACGAGCCGACCAACGGCCTGGATGTGATGACCACCCGTGCACTGCGCCGGTTCCTGCTGGGACTTCGTGAGGAAGGGCGGTGCGTGATTCTGTCCAGCCACATCATGCAGGAGGTGGCTGCACTGTGCGACCACATCGTGATCATCGCCAAGGGCACGGTCATGGCCGCCGGCAGTGCCGATGAGCTGCGCGCGCAGTCCGGCGAAGCCAATCTGGAAGATGCGTTCGTGAAACTGATCGGCAGCGAAGAGGGCCTGCACGCATGAGCATGATGTCGACCCTGATGACGGTGATGCGCAAGGAGCTGCGTGATCTCTCCCGCGACCGCCGCACGCTGATGCTGACCCTGCTGTTCGGTCCGCTGCTGTACCCGGTGCTGCTGCTGGGCATGGGCAAGCTGGCCGAGAGCCGCGTGCGCACGCAGATCGAGCAACCGCTGCAGATTCCGACCATCGGCGCGGACAACGCACCGAACCTGGTCCGCTTCCTGGCCGCGCAGGGGCTCAACGCCAGCGCAGCACCCAAGGACCTGGCTGCGGCCATCCGCAACCAGGACATCGACGTCGCGCTGCGCATCAGCGATGACTTCGGCGAGGACTGGGCCGCGGGCAGGCCGGCGCTGGTGGAGGTGATCAAGGACAGCACCCGGCGTGCCGCCGAAGTGCCCAGCGCACGCCTGGAAGCGGCGCTGGCCACCTACAACGGCCAGGTGGGCGCACTGCGGCTGATGGCACGCGGCGTGGATGCCCAGGTCGCGCGTCCGCTGGACGTGGGCAGCCAGGATCTGGCCAGTGCCGAAGCGAAACGGGGCATGATCCTGTCGATGCTGCTGCCGGTGCTGTTGACCCTGACCTCGTTCATCGGCGGCGCCTATCTGGTGATGGACGCCACCGCTGGCGAACGTGAGCGGCAGTCACTCGAGCCACTGCTGGCAACGCCCGGCTCTCGCAGCGCGATCGTCAGTGGCAAGATCGCCGCCGCCTGCGTGGTCGGCTTCGCGTCCCTGCTGTTGACCCTGGTGGCTTTCAAGGTCAGCGCGCAGATCGCCCCGGGCAACATCGGCCGCCAGTTCAACATGAATGTCGGCTCGATGCTGCAGATGCTGCTGGTGATGCTGCCGATGCTGCTGATCGGTACCTCGCTGCTGACCTTCCTGTCGGCTGCGGCCAAGAGCATGAAGGAAGCGCAGAGCCACATGACCTGGCTGATGCTGCTGCCGATGCTGCCCGGCTACGCGCTGGTCGCCTACCCGCTGAAGAGCGAGCTGTGGCAGTACGCGGTGCCGTTCCTGTCGCAGAACCAGATGCTGCTGAAGGTCATCCGCCACGAAGTGATCAGTCCCAGCGTCTGGGCGATCTATCTGGGCGCCAGTCTCGGTCTGGCCGCACTGCTGTGGTTTGCCGCCGTGCGCCGCTACCACAACGAACGCCTGGCGATTTCCGGCTGACCGCCACTGGAAGCGCCGGGCCCTACCCGGCGGATAGGGAACGAGGCCCGGTCATTCCGGGCCTCGCTGTTTTCAGGTTCGCCTTGCCTGCCAAGCGGCGAAGCGCCGGGCGATCACCGGGGCCAGTCGGTCAAAGTTCTCCCAGGTATCGGCGACGTGGTACAGATCCGGGACATCGGCCCCAGCAGGCAGTCTGGGGCGCGAAGGCAGGCAGAGGAAGTGCTGAATACGTTAGCCCTCTGCATACCGCGCAGGCGTCACCCCCATCTCGCGCTTGAACACGGCGATGAAGGCGCTGGGGGTGTCGTAGCCGAGCGATAGCGCCACGCTGATCACCGGTTCCCCGGCCAGCAGGCGTGGCAGCGCCAGCAGGACGCGCAGGCGCTGGCGCCATTGGCTGAGTGTCATGCCGGTTTCGGCGCGCCAGTGGCGCGCAAGGGTGCGGCTGGACAGTCCCATGGCAAGGGACCAGGCCTCGACGCTGCGGGTGTCCTGTGGTGCACGCGCCAACGCCGCAGCAACGCGCCGCAGGCGCCGATCGCGTGGCTGCGGCAAGGCCAGCGGCAGCGGTGTGCTGGCGTCGATCTCATCGGCAATGACGCCGGCAAGACGCTCCTGCACCGCGTCGAGCGGTGCGGGCGCCCAGCGCAGCGCGCGATCCACGGCCGCCTGCAGCAGGGCGCCCGGTTGCACGATGCGTGGGCGTGCCGGGAGTCGCGTGCAGGTCGCTGCGTCGAGGTACAGGCTCCAGCCATTGAACGGGCCGATGCTGGCCAGCGCATGCGGCAGTCCGGGAGGAACCCACGCCATATGGCCGGCTGGCAGCAGCCAGTGCAGGTCGCCTGCCTCGATCCGCAGCAGGCCCTGTCGCGCCCCCAGCAGCTGCCCGCGGGCGTGCTGGTGCCGGGCGGTCCGGCGTGGACGGTCCAAGGCCAGTTGCGCGGTCAGCAGCACCGGCCCTCGGGCGGTGTCGACCAGGGGCGGGTCAATCAGGGCGGGGGATGTCTGATATGCCATATCAACTGGCAGTTATACGGCAGATCCGGCAGACAGGAGCGTCCACACTGCACTCCACCCGCCGAAAGGAGTTCCTCATGCAGCCTCAAGACATCCTCCCTGACCATCAGAACGACGTGGTGGCCAACGGCGTCACCGTGCGCAAGGGCAGCGTGGGCGCTTTCCTTGCCAGCGTCCGCGACTGGCAGGATCCCGCCGGCAGCCCTGCGTCCCGGGCAGCGGCGGAAGCCGACCTGCGCGCGCTGCTGCCGGGTCTGCATGCGTTGGGCCTGTTCCGGATCCTGAGGGCACGCGATCCGGTCCTGCAGCACCTGATCGACGGCGCGCGCTGATACGAACAAGGCCCGGACAGACCGGGCCTTGTCGTGATGGTTGGCGGGGATGTCCCGGCTCAGCCGCCCGGCGCGAACACCAGGGTGCGGCGGGTGGTGACCGGTGCGCTGACCGGCTCGAAACGCCAGCGCTTCACGGCGTTCATGGCTTCGCGGTCGAAGATGCGCGCGGGCGTCGCACGCAGCACGCGGGCGTTCACCACCGAGCCGTCGGTACCCACGGTGATCTCCACCAGCACCTCGCCGGAGGTGCCGGCGCGCAGGGCGTCGGCCGGATAGCGGGGGGCCGGCGTACTGACCGGACGCAGGCTGGGCGCAGCGGCAGGTGCCTGGCGTGCGGCACTGGCCTGCTGCGCAGCGGCCTGTTGCTGCTTCTGCTCCGCTTCACGCCGTGCGGCGGCCTGGCGCTCGGCCTCCTCGCGCTCGCTGTCACGGCGGGCGGCATCCTGCTGTGCGGCGATCTGCCGGGCCGCATCAGCTTCCTTGGCGCGCTGCTCGGCCAGGCGCTGCTGCTCGGCCTGCTGCCGGGTACGGTCCTCGGCGTCCTTCTTGGCCCGCTCCGCTTCCGATTCGGTGCGCTTGGCCGCGTTTTCCACACCCTTGGCCAGGCCTTCCTTCAGGCGTGGCAGGGCCGGTGCGGAGGCATCCACCTTCTCGATCAGGGCGACCAGGCGCTGCGCCTCGGTGAAGTCCTCGCGGCCCAGATGCTGCTCGGCCGCGATCAGGGTGTAGGGCAGCAGGTCGGTCAGCGCACTTTTCACCGCGGCATCGTCCGGCGTCTTGTCGCGCAGGGCCAGGTAGTACTCGATGGCGTTGTCGCCGGCCGGGGCATACATGCGGTTCTCGCGCAGCGCCTGGCTGGCCGACTCGCGCAGCTGCTCGGTGCCCATCGACTGCACCTTGGCGGCCACTACCGGTGTCGCCGGCGCCGCAGCGGCAGGCGATCCTGCCGGGGCAGGGGCAGGCGTTTCTTCCTTGCCCGAGCAGGCGGCCAGGGCCAGTACCAAGGCAACCGGCAGCCACCGGCGCGCGGCGGTGATCGTTGTGACGTGCGACATCCTGCTCCCCTCTAAGAAGACGACGTTACGTAAATCATTGATATGCATGGCCGGGACCGTGGGTCCGAGCACGGCAGGGTGGCGTTTCCCGACGCCACCGCCGGCAACGGCGAGGAAGCAATCTAGCATCCCCGCCAGCGCTGCGTACAAGGGCGGCAGCGACGACCGGCGGTGGCGTCCGCGCCACCACCGGCCAGCGCCTCAATGCGCCTGTGCCTTATCGTGGCTGTTGGACATCAGCTTGTCGGTCCAGGCGATGCCGATCGCCGAGAGGATGAACACGCAGTGGATGATGGTCTGCCAGAGCACGCCCTGCTCGGTGAAGGTCGAGCACCTGGCGGCACCGATGTTGGCAGCGGCGACGTTCATCAGTTCCGGCGCGCACAGCGGCAGGCCGCCCAGCGAACCGCTGGCGATGAAGGTCTTGAGCAGGTGGATCGAGGAAATGCCGATGATCGCCATCGCCAGCTTCACCTTCAGGACGCTGGCATTGACGTGGCTCAACCATTCCGGCTGGTCGGGATGGCCTTCCAGCCGCAGGCGCGAGACGAAGGTTTCATAACCGCCGACGATCACCATCACCAGCAGGTTGGAAATCATCACCACGTCGATCAGGCCCAGCACGATCAGCATGATCTGCTGCTCGCCCATCGAGGCCGAGTGGGAGATCAGGTGCCACAGTTCCTTGCCGAACAGGAACACGTAGACACCCTGGGCGACGATCAGGCCCAGGTACAACGGCAGCTGCAGCCAGCGCGAGGCGAAGATCAGCGAGGACAGCGGGGAGAGGGGGCGTTGGGGGGACATGCAGGACAGTGCGTTGCGGGGGAGGAGCGAGGTTACCGGCCCGCCATGACGGTGCCAAGCCAACTCCCGCACTAGACTTCAGGTTCCTTACCGCACCCGAGCCGCTGCCATGATCGATCTGTATTACTGGCCTACCCCGAACGGCCATAAAGTCACCCTGATGCTGGAGGAAAGCGGGCTGGAGTACCGCATCCACCCGGTCAACATCGGATCGGGCGACCAGTTCAAGCCGGACTTCCTGGCGATCTCGCCCAACAACAAGATGCCGGCCATCGTCGATCATGCGCCGGCTGACGGCGGCGCGCCGCAGAGCGTGTTCGAATCCGGTGCGATCCTGCTGTACCTGGCCGAGAAGACCGGTCGCTTCCTGCCCAGCGATGCGCGTGGCCGCATCGCCACGCTGGAATGGCTGTTCTGGCAGATGGCCGGGCTGGGCCCGATGAGCGGCCAGATGGGGCATTTCAATGTCTACGCACCGCAGAAGATTCCTTACGCCATCGAGCGCTACGACAGCGAGGTGCGGCGCCTGCATGGGGTGATGGACAAGCGGCTGGCCGGGCATGCCTTCCTGGCCGGCGAGGAGTACACCATCGCCGACATGGCCAGCTATCCGTGGGTCGGTGCCTACGACGCGCTGCCGGCAGATTTCGATGCCTTCCCGAACCTCAAGCGCTGGCATCAGGCCATCGCCGCGCGCCCGGCCACCCAGCGGGCGTATGCGCTGCGCCAGCAGGTCAATCCGAACGCCGGCAAGCCGCTCAGCGATGATGAGCGCAAGCATCTGTTCGGCCAGCGCTGAGGGTCCTGCGCAGGCCGCTGCGCTCGCCGGGCATGGCCCGGCGCTACCTGCCCGTCAACGGCCGATGTGCCGTGCCCGGTCCCTGCCATGGGCAGAAGGTCATGCTGCCTTCCCGCACGGGCTTGGTTAGGATGGGGGCTGATCGCCACCGCACATGCTGCGGTGGCGGACCTGCCGTTTGCCGGGATCCTCCATGCGCCACCTGTTCGCTTCGCTTGCCCTCATGCTCGCCACCAGTACTGCCGCCCACGCTGAAAAACTGACGCTGGAAGCCATCACCGGTCCATTGCCGCTGTCCGGGCCGACCCTGATGAAGCCCAAGGTCGCTCCGGACGGTTCGCAGGTCAGCTTCCTGCGCGGCAAGGACAGCGACCGCAACCAGCTGGATCTGTGGACCTACGACATCGCCAGCGGCCAGACCCGCCTGCTGGTCGACTCCAAGGTGGTGCTGCCGGGCACCGAGACCCTCAGCGACGAGGAGAAGGCCCGCCGCGAACGCCAGCGCATCGCGGCGATGACCGGCATCGTCGATTACCAGTGGTCGCCGGACGCACAGCGCCTGTTGTTCCCGCTCGGCGGCGAGCTCTACCTGTACGACCTGAAGCAGCAGGGTCCGGCAGCAGTACGCCAGCTGACCCACGGCGAAGGCTTTGCCACCGACGCCAAGCTGTCGCCGAAAGGCGGCTTCGTCAGCTTCATCCGCGGCCGCAACCTGTGGGTGATCGATCTGGCCAATGGCAGCCAGCTGCAGCTGACCGGCGATGGCAGCGCCACCATCGGCAACGGTGTGGCCGAGTTCGTGGCCGACGAGGAAATGGACCGCCACACCGGCTACTGGTGGGCGCCGGATGATTCGGCCATCGCCTTCGCCCGCATCGACGAAGCACCGGTACCGGTACAGAAGCGCTACGAGGTCTATGCAGACCGCACCGATGTCATCGAACAGCGTTACCCGGCCGCCGGCGATGCCAATGTGCGCGTGCAGCTGGGCGTGATCGCGCCGGCCGCCGCGGCACAACCGCGCTGGATCGACCTGGGCAAGGAACAGGACATCTACCTGGCGCGCGTGGATTGGCGTGATGCCCAGCACCTGACGTTCCAGCGCCAGTCGCGTGACCAGAGGCAGCTGGATCTGGTGGAAGTGGCATTGGACTCAAACCGTCAGCGCGTGCTTGCCCATGAAACCAGCCCCACCTGGGTGCCACTGCACAACAGCCTGCGCTTCCTGCAGGACGGCAGCATGCTGTGGTCGTCCGAGCGTACCGGCTTCCAGCATCTGTACCGCATCGACAGCACGGGCAAGGCCACCGCGCTGACCCACGGTGACTGGCCCGTGGATGAACTCCTGGCTGTGGATGAAGCGGCCGGCAAGGCCTATTTCCGCGCCGGCATCGAGACGTCGCGCGAGAGCCAGATCTACTCCGTCCCGCTGCAGGGCGGACAGGCGCCACAGCGGCTGTCCAAGGCGCCGGGCATGCACAGCGCCAGCTTCGCGCGCAACGCCAGTGTCTATGTCGACAGCTGGTCCAACAGCACCACACCGCCGCAGATCGAGCTGTACCGCGCCAACGGTGAGAAGATCGCGACGCTGGTGGACAATGATCTGGCCGATCCCAAGCATCCCTACGCGCGCTATCGCGATGCGCAGCGACCGGTCGAATTCGGCACCCTGACCGCTGCCGATGGCCGGACGCCGCTCAACTACAGCCTGATCAAGCCTGCCGGCTTCGATCCCTCCAAGCGCTATCCGGTGGCGGTGTACGTCTATGGCGGCCCGGCCAGCCAGACCGTCACCGACAGCTGGCCCGGACGTGGCGATCATCTGTTCAACCAGTACCTGGCGCAGCAGGGCTACGTGGTGTTCTCGCTCGACAACCGTGGCACCCCACGGCGTGGCCGTGAGTTCGGCGGCGCGCTCTATGGCAGGCAGGGCACGGTGGAGGTGACCGACCAGCTGCGCGGCGTGGCATGGCTGAAGCAGCAGCCCTGGGTCGACCCCGCGCGCATCGGCGTGCAGGGCTGGTCCAACGGCGGTTACATGACCCTGATGCTGCTGGCCAAGGCGTCCGACAGCTATGCCTGCGGCGTGGCCGGTGCACCGGTCACCGACTGGGGGCTGTACGACAGCCATTACACCGAACGCTACATGGATCTGCCGGCACGCAACGAGGCCGGTTATCGCGAAGCGCGCGTGCTGACCCACATCGACGGACTGCGCTCACCCCTGCTGCTGATCCACGGCATGGCCGATGACAACGTGCTGTTCACCAATTCGACCAGCCTGATGAGTGCGCTGCAGAAGCGCGGCCAGCCCTTCGAACTGATGACCTACCCGGGCGCCAAGCATGGCCTGTCCGGTGCCGATGCGCTGCACCGCTACCGTGTGGCGGAAGCGTTCCTGGGACGTTGCCTGAAACCCTGAGTCACAACCGGGAAGGAGCCCGCCGATGAACCACCTGCCACCCCCTGTTCCTGGCCATCCCGCCCATCCCCCCGGCTGGTGGCGCCGTCACTGGCGATGGGCGATGCCACTGACCGTGGTGGTGTTCCTGGGCGTACTGGGCGGTTCCGCGGCATGGAGTGTGATGCGCTGGGGCGAAGCCGCACGCGAGAGTCCGCCGATGCGTGAGGCGATGCGGCGCGCCGGATGCAGCATCGAGCTGGTGGAGGCCTTCGGCGAACCGCTGCGCGCCGGCTCGCTGCCATTGGGCAGCATGCAGACCGCGATCACCGGTGAGCGCGATGTGGGCCTGACCGTGTCGCTGGAAGGGGCCCATGCGCACGGTCGCCTGTTCGTGCAGGGCATCCGCCGCGACGATGTCTGGGACTACCCGGTGATGTATGTGCTGGGTGCGGACAAACAGACCTTCGATCTGACCGCGCTGGACGATGAGGAGGCTGCGCAGGAGTGCGAACTGCAGGCCTGCCGCGAGCGCGGTGGCTGCCCGATGACGGCCGCGTTCTGACCGGCGCCATGACTTCCCACCGATTGTCGCCATCGCCATGAGCGCGTAGGGTGCGGGCAACCCTGTCCTGGAGTGCTTCATGAAGCCGATCGCGCTGGCCGTCGCCCTGGCCCTGACCGCTGCACCGCTGCTGTCCGCCCCCCCGGCCCTGGCCGCACCGGCCGCCAAGGCCACCACGCCTGCCAGCCCCGCCTGGGTCGCGCGCAGCAATGCGCTGGCGCAGATCCTGCTCGACGCGCAGGGACCGTTCCAGCCCGAGCAGACCGGCTTCTTCGGCGTGCCGGGCTATGACGACAAGGTGGCCGACCTCGGCCCGGACAATGGCGCGCGCTACCGTGCCGCGACAGCCAAGGCGCGCGACGAGCTGCAGACCCGGCTGGCTACGGAGAAGGATCCCAACGTCCGCCAGGACCTGCAGATCATGATCCACGCCGCCAACCAGAACATCGAGGGCAGCGAGCTCAACGACAAGTACCTGCTGCCGTGGACCGATGCGCCGCAGACGGTGTTCAGCGGCCTCAATCTTCTGCTGTCCGACCAGGTGCCGGCCGAGCGCCGGGCCAAGGCGCTTGATCGCCTCAAGGCGTACGCCGGGCTGACGCCGGGCGGCACCGCCTTCACCACGCTGGCGCGCCAGCGCTACGAAGAGCGCCTGAAGGACAGCGCGCTGCTGCAGCCGACGAAGATCGAAGTGCAGCAGTCGCTGGACAATGTCGAGACCTACATCAGCGGCATCGAGTCGCTGCTGAAGAAGTACCAGATCAGCGGCGCCGATGAAGCGATGAAGGCCCTGGCGGGGCAGATGAAGGAGTACGCGGCCTGGACGCGCAAGGAGGTGCTGCCGAAGGCGCGTACCGACACGCGCCTGCCGGCGCCGCTCTACGCGTACCAGCTCAAGCAGGTCGGCATCGACATCGACCCGAAGCTGCTGATGCAGCGTGCCCAGCTGGAGTTCATGGAAACCCGCTCGGCGATGCAGCAGCTGGCGCCGCTGGTGGTGAAGGAGAAGGGCCTGAAGGTCGCCGATCCCACCGATCCGGTCGCCGTGATCCGCGCACTGAAGGCCGACAAGATCGCCGACGACCAGCTCGAAGGCCACTATCGCAAGGTGATCGACGCCATCGATCCACTGATCCGCGAGCATGGCATTGTCGACGTGCCCAAGCGCGCCATGCAGATGCGCCTGGGTTCGGCTGCCGAGAGCGCCGCCAGCCCGGCACCGCATTTCCTGCCGGCACCGCTGGTGAACAACACCGGACAGCAGGGCACCTTCGTGCTGCCATTGGGCAACCCGGCGGCCGGTGCCGGCGCCCAGTACGACGACTTCAACTTCGGTGCGGCCGCGTGGACCCTGAGCGCGCATGAGGGCCGTCCCGGCCATGAGCTGCAGTTCACCGCGATGGTCGAGCGCGGCGTCTCGCTCGCGCGCACCATGTTCGCGTTCAATTCGGTGAACGTGGAAGGCTGGGCGCTGTACGCCGAAGCGGAGATGGTGCCTTACGAGCCTCTGGACGGGCAGATGATCGCCCTGCAGTTCCGCCTGCTGCGCGCCGCGCGCGCGATGCTTGATCCGATGCTCAACCTCGGCCTGACCGACCGTGCAAACGGCGAACGGGTGCTGATCGAACAGGTCGGCCTGTCCAAGGCCATGGCCACCCAGGAGCTGGACCGCTACACCGTGCGCATGCCCGGCCAGGCGGGCAGCTACTTCTATGGCTACACCCGCATCCTGGAGCTGCGCATGCAGACCGAACTGGCACTGGGCGCGAAGTTCGACCGCCTGGCGTTCAACAACTTCCTGCTCGACCAGGGCCTGCTGCCGCCGGATCAGCTGGCCGACGCAGTGAACCAGGTGTTCGTGCCGAAGTACCGGAAGAAGTAACGGTAGCGCCGGGCCATGCCCGGCGAGCGCAGCGGGAAAGCGAAATGCCGCCGGGCACGGCCCGGCGCTACCCGCGGTGACGCTGCTGCGTCACCGCTGCGGCGTGATCACCTGGGTCGGCAACCGTGCCGGCGGCGCCGGGTTCGGCACCCAGATCGCCACGCCTGCGGCGCGCTTCTGCGTGGTCGGAATGCCAATGCCGAGACCGCCGCCCACATGCGAACCATAGCTGCCGGCGCCCACGGACATGCCCACCGGCGAGCCGCTGCTGCCCACGCCCATCAGCACTACGCCGTTGGCGCCCAGCGCTGCGGCTTCGCGCTTCAGCCGCGCCACGGCGGCGTCGGTCTGGCCCTGGGTGCCGAAGCCCACCGCCGAGGCGGATTCCAGCTGGGCGATCTCCTGCGAGCCGGCCGGCGGCGTTGAATAGATCTGCACCTGCGCCGGGTCGATCGGCGCCCGCGCGCGGCCCAGCATGACCTTGGAGGTGCTGGCACAACCGGCGGCGGCCAGCAGCATGGCCGCCAGTGCGGCCCAACGGATGTTCATGGCAATACCCCTGCAGGACTGGATGGGATCATCGGTGGGCCACTCTGAATCGGCGCCAACGCCCTGTGCGCTGGGCATCCGGACGCTAGCACGGCCGAGGTGAGCGGCCCGCCAACGGGAGTAGGCGACGGCGGCCGGAACGTCTATGGTTGGGGCCGGGAACCAACTGCGGGAGAGCGGCGATGGGTGTGATCAGTCTGTTGTGGGGTGTACTGGCGCTGCTGTGGATGATCCTGGCGCTGATACCGCTGCTGGGCTGGGGCAACTGGTTCCTCATTCCGTTCGCTGCGGTCGGCGCGGTGATCGCTGCGCTGGGCATCCTGTTCACCCACCCGAGCAAGCGCGGCCGGGCCTGGGCCGGCCTGGTCCTGAACGGCATCGTGGTGGTGGTGGGCATCCTGCGCCTGGGCCTGGGCGGTGGCGTGATCTGAACCTGCGGCCGGGTGCGACCGGGCGTCGCAGGGCTGCGGCCCGCAGCCGGGCAGGGGCGTACAATGAACGGCTGCGCGAGCCTGCGCGTGCCTGTGAATCCGCGCCCGGCGCGGCTGCCCCATGATCATCCGACCTCGTCCCCACGGCTGGCAACTGCTGTACATCCTGCGCGGATCGATCGTTCCGGCGATCGCACCGAAGGTGCTGGCCATCCTGATCCTGTCCATCGCCGTCGCCGCGGTGGTGGAACTGGCGCCGCCGATCGGCATCGAGCGCGTCTCGGTCACGCCGTTCACCCTGCTGGGCCTGGTCCTGTCGATCTTCCTGAGCTTCCGCAACAGCGCCTGCTACGAGCGCTGGTGGGAAGGCCGCAAGCTGTGGGGGCAGCTGGTGTTCGAATCGCGCTCACTGGCCCGGCAGGTGAACCTGCTGCTTGTGGATGACGCAGGCCGCCGCCGTCGCATCGCCTATCTGGCCACCGCCTTCGCCCATGCGCTGGCCGCCCGCCTGCGCGGCCGCATCGTGCCGCTGGCGGCCCTGCCGTGGCTGGACAAGCGCCAGCGTGCGCAGCTGGCCGAGCGCGAGAACGTACCCGATGCATTGCTGGCGATGATCGCCGCCGAACTGGCACAGGCGCTGCGCAGCGGCGATCTCGATCCGATCCTGTACGCCCAGCTGGAAGACCGCCTGCATGCGATGTCCTCGATCCAGGCAGGCTGCGAGCGGATCCTGACCACGCCGCTGCCGTTCGCCTACACCCTGCTGCTGCACCGCTGCGCGTGGATGTTCTGTGTGCTGCTGCCGTTCGGCCTGGCCAGTTCGCTGGGCTGGGGCACGCCGGTGCTGTCGGCGGTGCTGGCCTACGCCTTCTTCGGCCTGGACCAGCTTGGCGAAGAAATGGAAGATCCGTTCGGCCTGGAGCCGAACGATCTGCCGCTGGACGCGCTGGTGCGCACGATCGAGATCGACCAGCTCGACGCGCTCGGTGAACGCCCCCTGCCCGAACCCCTGCTGCCGCAGGGCTACCTGTTGCACTAGCCACTCCTCGGAGCCTGCCATGCCTCATCCCCACTACCGCCCGCGGCGCATGCGCCATGACGAGTTCTCACGCCGCCTCATGCGCGAGAACACGCTGACCACCGACGATCTGATCTATCCGGTGTTCGTGCACGAACCGGCCGGCCGCACCGCTGTGCCGTCGATGCCCGGTGTGGAGCGGTTGTCCATCGAGGAACTGCTGAAAGTGGCCGAAGAGGCGCTGGAGCTGGGCATCCCGGTGATCGATCTGTTCCCGGTGATCGACGCCTCGCAGAAGTCGCTGGATGCCTCGGCGGCATGGGCGGAGGACGGACTGGCGCAGCGTGCGATCCGCGCCCTGAAGTCGCGCTTCCCGGAGCTGGGCGTGATGACCGATGTGGCGCTGGACCCCTACACCACCCACGGCCAGGACGGCATCATCGATGACAAGGGCTACGTGCTCAACGACATCACGGTCGAAGCGCTGGTCAAGCAGTCGTTGTCGCATGCCGAAGCCGGCGCGGACATCGTCTCGCCGTCGGACATGATGGATGGCCGCATCGGCGCGATCCGCCGTGCGCTCGATGCCGACCATCACCTCAATGTGCGCATCATGGCCTACTCGGCCAAGTACGCCTCGGCCTTCTACGGCCCGTTCCGCGACGCGGTGGGCAGCGCGGCCAGCCTCGGCAAGGCGGACAAGAAGACCTACCAGATGGACCCGGCCAACGGCGACGAGGCGATGCGCGAGATCGCGCTGGATCTGGAAGAGGGCGCTGACATGGTGATGGTCAAGCCGGGCATGCCGTATCTGGATCTGGTGCGTCGCGTGAAGGAACAGTTCGGCGTGCCCACCTTCGCCTACCAGGTCAGTGGCGAGTACGCGATGATGAAAGCGGCGTTCGCCAATGGCTGGCTGGACGAGCGCGCCTGCGTGATGGAGTCGCTGCTTGGTTTCAAGCGCGCGGGCGCCGATGGCGTGCTGACCTATTTCGCGCCACAGGTGGCGCGCTGGCTGCGCGAGCGCTGACAATAGCGGCATCGATGGAGGGAGGAACGGCTGATGGGACCCGAACTGGGATGGATGCAATGGCTGATCTGGGGCGTCGGCACGCTGGTGTTCGGTGCCGTCATCGTCTGCGTGTTCATCGCAGCCTGGCGGGCCGGCAAACGCCCTCCCGAGCAGCTCTCCGCCGCCCGTCGGGTCGCCCGCGAACAGTCCCTGCCGGACAGCGTGCAGGCCGAACTGGCCGCGCTCAACCAGCGCAAGGACAGGGGCCAGCTGAGCGAGGCGGACTACGAACAGCAGCGCGCCAAGGTGCTGTCGCGCTGATTGCGGTGCCCGCGCCGGGATCTACCGCATGCACCCGGCCACGGCAGGCACTTTCGGTACCGCCAACCGGTAGAGATCCACGCCCCCGGCACGCGGCGCCTTCGCCGCACTGCTGGCGACCAGCATTTCCCCCGGCTTGGCGTTGTCGATCACCGGCGCACCGGTCCAGCCGCCTGCCTGGTTGAAGGACAGCCCCAGCGGCTGCAGCGCCACGCCGCTCCAGGCGCAGCCGGTGCTCCATACCTGCGCGCTCGTGCCGCTGCCACGACTGAACACCACGGCGCCGTCATTGCCCAGCCAGTCAGCGTCGGTCTCGTCATCGGCACTGTTCAATGCGGCCAGCGCGGTGGCCGGGCCCCGCGCGCCCTCGGCATCGAGGGTGGCCACGAACAGATCCCAACCGGCGCCACGGCCCTGCTGGCGCGCGAACAGCAGCCGCCGGCCATCCATGCTCAGCGTCGGACCGCGCTCTTCGTACCGCCCACGCTCGCCGCGCAGGGCCTGTGCGTTGCCAAGCCGGCCATCGCCGGTCACGGCGGCACGGTACAGCGCCAGCTGGCCTCCGGTACCCGCCGCGAACAGCAGCCAGCGGCCATCGCGGCTGAAGTAGGGATCCCGGGCCTCACCGCTGACGTCGACTGCCAGGGCCTGTGCCTGCTGCCAGCGGCCATCGATCAGGCGGGCCTGCCACAGGCCCCAGCCGCCCTCGCCGCGGCGGGCGAAAACGATGCGCTGGCCGTCGGCACTGATCGTGCCGCGAGCCTCGTCGGCACGGGTCGAGACCACGCCCATGCCTTCGATGCCGTACTCGTTCAACGCCATCGCCACGGGGGCAGAGAGTAGACTGGCGGCAAGCACCAGCAGGGTCGGGGTGATGCGCATCATCCGGGTCCGTGCACGAAAGAGCATCAGTCTAGCCAGCTTGAGGAATCCATGACCGACCGTTACGCCGTCTTCGGACACCCCGTCGCCCACTCGAAGTCGCCGCAGATCCACGCGACGTTCGGTCGCCAGGAAGGCATCGCCATCGACTACCGCACGATCGACCTTGCCCCCGACGCCTTCCTCGCCGGCCTGGAAGCATTCGCCGCCGAAGGTGGTGTCGGTGCCAACGTCACCCTGCCGCACAAGGAAGCCGCGTTTGCGGTCTGCACTACGCTGACGGCCCGTGCGCGCCGCGCCGGTTCGGTCAACACGCTGCTGCGCAAGGGCGAGCGCTGGCATGGTGACACCACCGACGGCATCGGCCTGGTGCGCGACCTGACCGACCGCCATGGCCTGGACCTGCGCGGCCGCCGGGTGCTGATGATCGGCGCCGGCGGCTCGGCCCGCAGCGTCGCCCCGGCGCTGCTCGATGCCGGCATCACCGAGCTGGTGGTGGTCAACCGTACGCCGGAACGCGCCGATGAACTGATCGACGCGATGGGCGAGCCGGGCCGCGCCATCAGCCGCTACTGGGAAGACCTGCGCGAGCTGGGTGACTTCGAGCTGATCGTCAACGCCACCTCTGCCGGCCGTGACCGCGACGTCGAGTTCAAGCTGCCGCTGTCGCTGGTCAATTCGATGACCACCGCAGTCGACCTGAACTACGGCGAGGCGGCCATCGCGTTCCTGGCCTGGGCGCGTGCGGCGCAGTGCCGCAATACCGTCGATGGCCTGGGCATGCTGGTCGAGCAGGCCGCCGAGAGCTTCCTGCAGTGGCATGGTGTGCGCCCGCAGACCGACGAGGTCTACCAGCAGCTGCGGCAGGGCGCCCTGGCGCTGGCCGGCGAGGACTGAGCGATGGACAACATGACCCTGCTGGTGACGGTGCTGAGCATGGTGGGCGTGCGCCTGCCGGTGCTGATCGCGCTGTGCGTGGGCCTGGTGTGGGTGGTGAGCGCGCCGCGCGATGCCACCCGCAGCGGCGCGCTGGCCGGGCTGCTGCTGTTGCTGCTGGCCAGCCTCGGCAGCATGGCAGCGGGCATCCTGCCGATGTGGATGGTCAGCAGCGGTGACTTCAGCGCGGTTTCGAGCATGAGCGCCATCCTGGGCGTGCTGCATTTCGCTCTGGCGATGGTGGAAGCGATCGGCATGGTGCTGCTGGTCTGGGCGCTGGTGCGCCTGCTGCGCCAGCGGCCGCCTGTGGTAGGCCGGTAAGGTCGTGCCGGGCATGGCCCGGCGCGACCGTCGATGGTCGGGTAGCGCCGCATCTGCCCCGGCGCTGTACGGCCATCCAGCCCATGACCGCCAAGGCCCGACGCCGCTGACCCTGTTCAGCGCACGCGCCTCGGTCCCGGCCGCCGGCCATGCGACAATGACCGGCCTGATCCAGCCACGGTAGTTCCCGGCGTGACCGAAACCGTCGCCGCTCCGCGCACGCTCGATGAGCCCTTGAAGGACGCGATCCGCAAGGCTTATACGACGCTGCAGGCCAACACTCCCGGCTTCTCCACGCGCCGCTCGCAGAGCCAGATGATCGGCGTGGTGTCGCGCGCGTTGTCGAAAAGCGGTGGCGTGGGCGTGGTCGAGGCGCCCACCGGCGTCGGCAAGAGCCTGGGCTACCTGACTGCCGGCGTGCCGATCGCGCTGGCCAGCAAGAAGAAGCTGGTGATCAGTACCGGTACCGTGGCGCTGCAGTCGCAGCTGGTCGAGCGCGACATCCCGAACTTCCTCAAGGCCACCGGACTGGAAGCGACCGTGGCCCTGGCCAAGGGCCGCACCCGCTACCTGTGCACGCGCAATGCCGCCGAGGCCCAGGGCGAGGGCTCGCAGGGCGGCATGTTCGAGGATGACGCGCCCCTGTTCGACCGGCCGCTGGCGCCGATCGAGATGGACATCGCCAAGCGCCTGACCGACGCCTTCACCGGTGGCAGTTGGGATGGCGACATTGACAACGCACCGGAGACCATCAGCCCCGGCCTGCGCAGCCGCATCACCACGCCGGCGTCGGGTTGTGCCGGGCGGCGCTGTGCGTATTCGGCGCAGTGCGCGGTGCTGCGCTCGCGCAACACCGTGCGTGATGCGCAGATCGTGGTGACCAATCACGCGCTGCTGCTGTCGGCGCTGTCGATCGGCGACAGTGACAATGGCCAGCCATTGATCGCCGCGCCCTCGGAGATGCTGCTGGTGCTGGACGAGGGCCATCACATCGGTAACGTCGCCATCGACCAGGGCGCGGCCAGCCTGGCGCTGGACGAGATGGCCAAACGCACCGGCCGCCTGCAGATCCTGATTGCCGGCGCGTATCGCGCGGTCGACAAGGACCGCCTCGGCAACCTGCTGCCGAACGAAGCCATCGACGTCGCCAGCAACGTGGCCAAGCAGCTGCGCGCATTCCGCGACCAGGTCGAAGCGGTGTGGATGCCGGCACCGGCCGACGAGGAACCGATGTGGCGCGCGGCCAACGGTCGCCTGCCGGAAGCGTGGCGCGAGCCGATCGAAGCGCTGGCCGACGATACCCGCAGCCTCTACAACTGGGCGCATGCCGCCACCGCGCAGGTGGCCAAGGGCAAGCCGGACGACCCGGCGCGTGAGCGCCTGCAGCGCAACCTCGGCATGGCGCTGGAGATGATCGAGCAGCAGTACAACCTCTGGCAGGCCTGGCGCCGCGAGGACAAGGACGGTGCGCCGCCGATGGCGCGCTGGGTCACCGCCACCCGCGACGGCGATCTGGTGCTGCATGGCTCACCGGTCTCGGCAGCGCATGTGCTGCGCAAGCTGCTGTGGGACGAGGTGGATTCGGTGGTGATGACCTCGGCGACGCTGACCGGCGGTGGCGATTTCCAGTCGCTGGCGATCGACAATGGCATTCCCGAGGAAGCCGAGATGGTTTCGCTGTCCTCGCCGTTCGACCTGCCGAACCAGGCCGAGCTGATCGTGCCGAAGTTCCCGGTCACGCCCGACGACCGCGAAGGCCATCCCCGCGAGGTGGCGCGCTACCTCGACACGGAGCTGGACTGGGCCAAGGGCTCGATGGTGTTGTTCACCTCGCGCTGGAAGATGGAGAAGGTGGCCGGACTGATGCCTGCTTCGCGCCGCAAGCAGGTGCTGGTACAGGGCGAGATGTCCAAGACCCGGCTGATCGACGAACACCTGCGGCGCGTGGCGGCGGGCGAAGGCTCGGTGCTGTTCGGGCTGAACTCGTTCGGCGAGGGCCTCGACCTGCCCGGTGAAGCCTGCACCACGGTGGTGATCACCCAGGTACCGTTCGCGGTGCCGACCGATCCGCAGACCGCTACCCTGAGCGAGTGGTTCGAGGCGCGTGGACTCAACGCGTTCAACCTGATCGCCATTCCACACGCGCTGCGCACGCTGACCCAGTTCGCCGGCCGCCTGATCCGCACCTCCACCGATACCGGGCGCGTGGTCATCCTCGATTCGCGGCTGCTGACCCGCCGTTACGGCAAGCGCATCATCGACGCGCTGCCGCCGTTCAAGCGCGTGATCGGCTGACGACCGGAACGCCGCCGGGCATGGCCCGGCGCTACCTGATCTCCGAGCAACGCCGCGCTGCCGCCGTTCAAGCGTGTGATCGGCTGACGATCAGAAGGTAGCGCCGGGCCATGCCCGGCGAGCGCGAAGCGCGGCTTGTGTCAGGTGCAATGACCGATCAGGTGGGAATGCCGCCGCGCACGGTCCGGCGGCGCCTAATCGCCCAGCAGCGCGGTGTTGCGTACGGCGCCCTTGTCGGCGCTGGTGGCCAGCAGGGCGTAGGCCTTCAACGCGCTGGTGACCTTGCGCGGGCGCGCCTCACGCGGCTTCCATCCCAACGCATCCTGCTCGGCACGGCGCGCATCCAACGTCGCCGCATCCACCAGCAGATCAATCCGCCGCGCCGGAATATCAATGCGGATGCGGTCGCCGTCGCGTACCAGCCCGATCGCACCGCCCGCTGCCGCCTCCGGCGAGGCATGCCCGATCGACAACCCGGACGTACCGCCCGAGAAGCGCCCGTCGGTCAGCAGCGCGCACTGCTTGCCCAGCCCCTTCGATTTCAGGTAGCTGGTGGGGTACAGCATTTCCTGCATGCCGGGACCGCCTTTCGGGCCTTCGTAGCGGATGACCACCACGTCGCCCGCCTTCACTTCGTCGGCGAGGATGCCGGCCACGGCCGCGTCCTGGCTCTCGAACACGCGCGCGCTGCCTTCGAACACGTGGATGGATTCATCCACGCCTGCGGTCTTCACCACGCAACCGTCTTCGGCCAGATTGCCGCGCAGCACGGCCAGTCCGCCTTCTGCCGAGTAGGCATGCGCGACGCTGCGGATGCAGCCTTCGGCGCGGTCCACGTCCAGCGTGGGCCAGCGCGTGGCCTGGCTGAAAGCCACCTGGGTGGGGATGCCGGCCGGGCCGGCACGGAAGAAGTCGTGCACGCTTGATTCGCTGCTGACCGCCACATCCCAGCGCTGGAGAGCATCGGCCAGGGTGCGGCTGTGCACGGTCGGCACGGTGGTATCCAACAGGCCGCCGCGCGCCAGTTCGCCCAGGATGCCGTACACGCCACCCGCGCGGTGCACGTCTTCCATGTGGTACCTGGGCGTGTTCGGCGCCACCTTGCACAGCTGCGGCACGCGCCGTGACAGCGCATCGATGTGGGTCAGGTCGAAGTCCACTTCGGCTTCCTGCGCGGCGGCCAGCAGGTGCAGGATGGTATTGGTCGATCCGCCCATGGCGATGTCCAGGGTCATCGCATTGGCGAACGCGGCCTGCGTGGCGATGCCCCGCGGCAGCGCGCTTTCTTCCTCGCCGCCGTACCAGCGGTGGCACAGTTCGACGATCAGGCGGCCCGCGCGCAGGAACAGTTGTTCGCGGTCGGCATGGGTGGCCAGGGTCGAGCCGTTGCCGGGCAGCGACAGGCCCAGCGCTTCGGTCAGGCAGTTCATCGAGTTGGCGGTGAACATGCCCGAACAGGAGCCGCAGGTGGGGCAGGCGCTGCGCTCGAACTCGGCCACCTTTTCATCGCTGGCGCTCTCGTCGGCGGCGATGACCATCGCATCGACCAGATCCAGCTTGTGCTCGGACAGCCGGGTCTTGCCCGCTTCCATCGGCCCGCCGGACACGAACACCACCGGGATGTTCAGGCGCAGTGCGGCCATCAGCATGCCAGGGGTGATCTTGTCGCAGTTGGAAATGCACACCAGCGCATCGGCGCAGTGCGCGTTGACCATGTACTCGACCGAGTCGGCGATGATCTCGCGGCTGGGCAGTGAATACAGCATGCCGTCGTGGCCCATCGCGATACCGTCGTCCACGGCGATCGTGTTGAACTCCTTGGCGACGCCGCCGACCTTCTCGATCTCGCGCGCGACCAGCTGGCCGAGGTCCTTCAGGTGCACGTGGCCCGGTACGAACTGGGTGAACGAGTTGGCGATGGCGATGATCGGCTTGTGGAAATCGCCGTCCTTCATGCCGGTGGCACGCCACAGGGCGCGGGCGCCGGCCATGTTGCGGCCGGCGGTGGAGGTGCGGGAGCGGTATTCGGGCATGGCTGGCGGAACGGGCGGGCCGTACGACATGGGGTGTCGGACGATCATCGCCAATTTTTTCGGTTGCTGCTGCAACCACCGCTCGTCTGCGCGGCGCCGCCGGGTGATGCGGCGATGGCGGATCGGGCCTGACGAAAATGAAACGCCGTTCATCTTTCGGACTTTGCCGATTCCGGTTGTTGGCCCGGATCGGGCATCATTGGGGTATTGATCCGCTGCTTGAGGCATGAGGCCATGAAACGTTCCCGCACCACCGCGCTGCTGCTGATGAGCGCCGCACCGCTGCTGTTCACCGCCTGCCAGAAGGAGCCGGAGGTGAAGGTGCAGGAAGGCCTGTTCACTTCGGTCGAGGCCTGCACCGAGGCCACCGGTGATCCGTCGTCGTGCCGCAACGCGTTCGCCGAGGCGCAGAAGCAGGCCGCCGACGCTGCGCCGAAGTACGCCACCAAGGAAGCCTGCGAGCAGGACTACAAGCCCGAGCAGTGCGTGCAGCAGCACACGTCGGCAGGCACCTCGTTCATCGGCCCGATGATGATGGGCTTCTTCATGTCCCAGATGCTGAGCAACCGCGGTGGCCTGGCCCCGCAGGCGCCGGCGTCGGCACCGGCCTACCAGGACAAGAATGCGGGTTGGGCGCGTTCGGCCCCGGGCGGTACGGGGGGCCTGAACACCGCCAGCGGCATCGGCGCCGGCAAGGCTGGCCTGGCACCGGTCACCAGCGAGCCGAACCGTGCCGTCACCGCCAGCCGGGGTGGCTTCGGCAACACCAGCGCGCGTCGCAGCACCAGCGGCAGCTACGGCGGCTGATCGACCCATGCAGCGTATCCGTATCGCCGAGCGCGCCCACTGGCGGGCGCGCGCGGAGGAAGCCGGTTTCCGCTTCCACACCATCGACGGCCAGCCGTACTGGGATGAAAGCGCGTACTACGCCTTCACCCTGCGCCAGATCGAACAGGACATCGAAGATCCCAGCGCCGAGCTGCACCAGATGGCGCTCGACCTTGTGGGCGACGTGGTGGCCAGCGAGCGGCTGATGGATCAGCTGGCGATTCCCGCGCATTACCGCGACTGGATCGCCGACAGCTGGCGCCAGCGCCAGCCGCATCTGTACGGCCGGCTCGATCTGGCCTATGACGGTACCGGTCCGGCCAAGCTGTACGAGCTGAACTACGACACGCCGACCTCGCTGTTCGAGGCCAGTTTCTTCCAGTGGCAGTGGCTGGAGGACCAGCGCAACGCCGGCCGCCTGCCGCAGCATGCCGACCAGTTCAACGCCATCCATGAGGCACTGGTCGAACGTTTCGGCGAGCTCGCCGGCCGCCTGCCGCCACCGCTGTACTTCAGCGCCGTGGGCAGTTCGGAAGAGGACCGCGGCACGGTGGAATACCTGCGCGACTGTGCTTCGCAGGCAGGCCTGCACGGGCAGGGCATCGCCATCGAAGACATCGGCTTGTCCGCGGATGGCCGCTTCACCGCGCTGGACGATTCGGTGATCGGCACGCTGTTCAAGCTGTATCCGCTGGAAGACCTGATGGCCGAGGAGTTTGGCCGCGCGCTGCCCGGCTCGGGCGTGCAGCTGCTGGAACCGGCATGGAAGGCGGTGCTGAGCAACAAGGGCATCCTGCCATTGCTGTGGCAGCGCAATGTCGGCCACCCGAACCTGCTGGAGGCGCACTTCGACGACGGCAGCGCGCTGGCCACCGGATGGGTGCGCAAGCCGCTGTTCTCGCGCGAAGGCGCCAACATCGAAATGCACCTGGCCGATGGCAGCACCCAGCGCAGCGACGGCCCCTACGATGGACCGGCGATCATCCAGCGCGCGCATCCGTTGACCCGCTTCGAAGGCGGTTATCCGCTGATCGGCAGCTGGGTGGTCGGTGACCACGCCTGTGGCATCGGCATCCGCGAGGACGACAGCGCGATCACCCGCGACAGCGCGCGCTTCGTACCGCACGCAATCGTTGACGAGGCGCCGACGCGGATCTACGTCTGAGCACGGTGCGCACCCGCACACGTAGTGGACGGTAGCGCCGGGCCATGCCCGGCGTGTGCGGTGATCCGCCGGGCATGGCCCGGCGCTACCGGTCAGAGCAGGCCTTCGCGCTTGACGGCCAGGTAGCGTTCCACCAGCGCGGCCGGCAGGGCATCGGCGGTCACGTCCAGAACCATCACCTTCTCGCTGCGCAGTGCCTCGTGCGCCTTCGCGCGCTGCTGCAGGTACAGCGCCGCGGCGCCGGCCTGCGCGGCGTCCTCCAGCGTATGCACCTCGCCTTCCAGCGCGCCGTCCAGCTCGTGCTCGCGTAGGCTGGCCACGCACACCAGGTGGCGGCGCTGCAGCAGGCGCACCGCGGCCAGGAGGTCCTCGATGTCTTCGTCGCGCACGTTGCTGACCAGCATCACCAGCGCACGGCGTCGCTGGCGCAGGGATACTTCGGTGGCGGCGGCCAGGTAATCGGTGGCCACCGGCTGCGGCTGCAGGTCGTAGCTGGCCCGCAGCAGATGCTCGACGGTGCCCATGCCGCGCTGTGGCTGCACCCACCGACGCTCGCCGCCGACGGCGAACAGGCCAGCCGCATCGCCCTGCCGCAACGCCAGATAGGCGACCACCAGCGAGGCGTTCAAGGCATGGTCGAAGTGCGAGAGTCCGCCTTCGCTGGCCAGCATGCGGCGGCCACTGTCGAGCATCAGCAGCAACTGCTGGTTCTTCTCGTCTTGGTACTCGCGGGAGATCAGCTTGCGTGCGCGGGCGGTGGCCTTCCAGTCGAGCTGGCGCAGGCTGTCGCCGACGCGGTACTCGCGCATCTGGTGGAAGTCAGTGCCTTCACCACGCCGGCGCTTCACGTGGGCGCCCACCAGACGTGAGGCCTGATCGGCGCTGAACAGCGCGAAGCGGGTCAGCGGCACGAAGTTCGGATAGACGCGGACGTCCAGCAGAGGGGGCAGGGTGCGCTGCTGCCACCACAGGCGCCATGGCGAGCGGATGTGCAGCTGCACGCCCTCGAAGCGGAAGCGTCCGCGCTGCTGCGGCTGCAGGGCGTAGTGCAGCGCGCAGGCATGCCCGGGACGCAGCTGCACGCGCTGGGGCAGCGACTCCAGTGGCCAGCCACCCGGCACCAGATCGAATACCTGCACCCGCATCGGCTCTGTGGTCTGCAGGCGCAGGCCCACCTCGCGACGCACGCCCAGGGCCAGCGCTTCGGGCAGCTCGCGCTGCACCTGTGGCGACGGTCGCCGGGCCTGCCGCCACAGGTCCAGCAACGCCAGCGTACCGATCACAGTGGCAACCAGTGCCCAGCTCCAGCGCGGCAATGCGCCGGCCAGCACCACGCCTCCCAGCGCAGCCCAGGCCAGCAGCAGGACCAGCAGCAGCGGCGCAGGCCTCATCGGCGCGGTGCTTCCACCTTGGCCAGCAGCGCACCCAGCACATCGTCGGCGTCCTGGCCTTCGATCTGCAGTTCCGGTGCCAGCGCGATGCGGTGGCGCAGCGCCGGACGCGCGATGTCGCGCACGTCATCGGGGGTGACGAAGTCACGACCGGCCAGCACGGCCTGCGCGCGCGCAGCACGCACCAGCGCGATGCTGCCACGCGGTCCAGCGCCCACGGCGATGCCGGGCCATTGCCGGGTGGCGGCGACGATGCGCACGGCGTAGTCGATCACTTCGTCATCGACGGTGATCGCGGCCGTGGCCTGCTGCAGCTGCAGCAGTTCTCCGGCGCCCAGTACGCGCGGCACCCGGCTCAGATCGAAATCGCTGGCGGCGCGGCCACGGGTGATGGCCGTGACCATGCGTTTCTCATCCTCCAGCTGCGGATAGTCGATCAGCACCTTCAACAGGAAGCGATCCAGCTGCGCTTCCGGCAGCGGGTAGGTGCCTTCCTGTTCCAGCGGGTTCTGCGTGGCCAGGGCCATGAACGGCGGCGCCAGGGTGAAGGCTTTGCCTTCGATGGTCACCTGGCCCTCCTGCATCACTTCCAGCAGTGCGGACTGGGTCTTGGCCGGTGCACGGTTGATCTCGTCGGCCAGCAGCAGGTTGGTGAACACCGGCCCGCGACGGATCTTGAAGCTCTCGCTCTTCGGATCGTAGACGGCGTGGCCGCTGACATCGCTGGGCATCAGGTCCGGCGTGAACTGCACGCGGCCATAGTCCAGTTCCAGTGCCTGCGCCAGTGCGCGCACCAGCAGTGTCTTGCCCAGTCCGGGCACGCCTTCGATCAGGACATGGCCGCCAGCCAGAAGGGCAACCAGGATCTGGTCAAGCACGTCGGCCTGGCCGATGAAGGCGTGGCCGACGGCCTGGCGGATGGCGTCGACGCGTTCGATCAGGCGGGCATTGGCGGCCGCCGGACGTTCGGGGACTTCGGTCATAGCAGGGATCTCATCTGGAGCAGCAAGCGGATGCGCTCGCGCAGGGCGGAGGAATCGTGCGGCGGAGGCGGAGTCAGGGCACTGGCAACGCGGCTGCGCGGCCACTGCAGCAGTTCGGCGATGGCCTGTTCGCGTGGCGCGCCTTCCAGCGCAGCAGCGAGTGGCGCGCGCAGGCGCAGGCGATGCACGAACAGGGCATGCACGGCCTGGTACAGGCGCACGCCCTGGCCGAAGCGCAGCAGCAGTTCGCCGCTGGCGCGCACATGTTCCAGCAGCGAGCGGCGCTCGATCACGGGCGATGGCAACAGGCTGCCGAACCGCTGCGAGCGCGCCCACAGCCAGGCCAGCAGTGCCATCAGCAGCGGTACCCACAGCGGCCAGCCCTGGTAGAACAGGCGCACCCACAGTGACGGCGGACGACTGGCATAGACCAGCCACATGGCGCCCTTGCCGTAATTGGGATCGAGCAGGTAGCGGGTCAGATCGCGGTGGGAACGGTCGTGCAGGCCGTCGCTGGCCTGGCCCTTGGCTGCGGCCATCCGCGCGGCCTGCGACTCCACTTCGCTGCGCATGAAATCCATGTCCGCCAGCACGCTCACCCGGCCCTGGCCGTGACGCAGGCGCGCGAACACCAGGTCGTGCCCGCTGCCCCACCGGCGTTCGGTCCGCGCCTCAGCGGCGAAGCCAAGCGTGAAGCGCCGGCCCTTGCAGAATTCCACGTGGCCGGGATCGTCCTGGACATGGAAGGGCTGGCAGTCGCTGCGCTGGTAAAGGCTGTCCACGCCGAGTGCATCCAGCAGCGGCCCCTGCGTGCTGTCGGCATCGTCCTCGGCCGGCGGCGGCGTGCGCAGCAGCAGATGGCCACCGCCGTCGACCCACGCCAACAGCGCCCTGGCGGCCGGCGCCGGCAGCTCGCTGCTGTCCTGCAGCAGCACCACCGTGTCCTGCGGCCCCAGCGCCATCTGCTGCAGGTCCAGCCGCGGCCGCGCATGCACCTCGATGCCATCGGCGCGCAGCGCCTGCCCGAGCACGTACAGCGGGTTGTAACGGGCCTCGCCCTGCGGTGGCAGCGTGACCGTTTCGGTGACCCGCTCATGGGTACGCATGAACAGGATCGCCAGTGGCACGCCGAGCAGCAGCAGCGTCCCCAGCAACAGTGACCAGAACAGGCGCGGGTTCATGCCTGCCACCCGTACTGCTGGCGCAGGGTCGTGGCCAGCGCATCGAAATCGCCGCGGCTGGGCAGGTGACCACCGTAGGCGGCGTATTGCCACATCCGCACGATCCGCGCGAACAGTTCACGGTCGACGCTGTCGGGCATGCGTCGCGAGGCACGCAGGCACTGCGATTCGGTGGCGCCCGGAGGCAGTGCGATGCCGGCACGCTCGCTGACCGTGCGCACGCTGGCCCGGTACAACAGGGCCAGCGCCTGGCGCGGCCGGCCCTGGTCCCACAGCAGACCAGCCTGGGTCGCCACGTCCGGCGGCAGCACCACCGGCAGCTCGACCTGTTCCTCGACCACGTGCGGCGCCGCTGCGGCCCGGCGGCGGCCCGAGCCGCGCAGCCACGGCAGCCACAACCGTGCAGTCAGCACCAGCACCAGAAGGAGGGCACCGAGCAGGCCCCACAGGCCCCATTCGGCCAATCGCGCCAGCCAGGCGATGCTGCTGCTGCGCGACGTGCGTTGGCTCTGGCTGCTGCCGTCGCGTTCCAGTTCCTTGCGTGCGTCCTTTTTCTCTTCCGCCTCTTCGATCGCTTTCCACTGCGTGACCTGGCGGGTCGGGCGCTGCAATGGATCCTCGTAGGCGCGGCTCACGGCCTGGCGGAAGCCCGCGGTATCCACCGGGGTGTCGCCGAAGATCATGGCGGGTGTATCGCCGGGGTTGATCTGCGGTGCCCGGCGCGCGTCGCTCTTGCGGTTGCTCGATGCGTCACCCTCCTGCGCGTGCACCGGCATGGAGGTGAGCGGCAGTGCCAGGCACAGCAGCAGCGCCAGCGACGAGGCAACCGGCAGCAGGCGTTCGCGCAGCCGGCGCAGGGCGATCTCCACGTCCCAGGCTTCCATCTGCGTACGTCGATTCAAGTACAGGCCGAACCCGGCGCCGACGTAGAACGGCCCGATCAGCACGGAGGCCAGCCAGCAGGCCAGATTGAATCCCAGCTTCGCCCAGGCGGGCGTGTCCTTGCCGATCATGTCCCAGGCCGCGCGCCAGGAATCGGAGAGCAGCTCGAACGGGATGAACATGAACACCGCGCCGATCGCGCCTGCGACCAGTACGCCCTCGAACACCATGCAGGCTACGGTCAGCACCAGCGCCGGACCCGCCGCGCCGGCTGCGACCGCGCGCCGGCGCGGGCCACGCTGTTCGGCGGTGTTGCCCTCCAGCAGGTTGACCGGCAGGCACAGGCTGCGCAGCACGCTGAAGCGACGCCAGCCCAGGTAGCCCCAGAAACCACGGTTGCCCCACTGCCGCTGTGCCCGCAGGGCGGCCAGGGCGGTGACCGGCTCGCCGAACACACCGCGTGACAGCACATACAGCGGCGCGCGTTCGAACACGGGCTTGCACCACCACATCAGCAGCCAGGCCAGGCCGAATGCGTCCAGCCACCAGCCCAGTGCGTTGGCGATCACGAACAGTGGTGCGCTGGCCAGCAGCCAGCTGCCCCACACCGCACGCGCATGCCGGCGGGTCAGCGCGCTGCCCAGCTCCATCGCTTCCCAGCCGCTGCGTGCGCGCAGCACGACGTCCAGGCGATCAATGCGCATCGCCGCCTCCGCGTCCGCCACGCCACAACCACAGCAGCACGCCGGCCCACAGCACCCCGGCCACACTGAACTTGCCCCACGCCGGCACTTCGGCAATGGACGACCAGAACGCCTCCACGAACGCCGCGACCAGCAACATGAAGGCCACGCCCAGGCACAGCCGGGCACCGATGCGGCCACCTTCGACCAGTGCGTCCAGGCGGCTGCGGCGTCCGGGCGCCAGCAGCTTCATGCCCAGCTGCAGACCGGCGCCGCCTGCGATGACGATGGCGGTGAGCTCGAATGCACCGTGGCCGACCACGAAGCGCCAGAAGGGATCACCATGGCCGATGTGCTGCAGGTGGCCGGCCACCGCGCCGATGATGACGCCGTTGAACAACAGCACCAGCAGCGTGCCCAGCCCGGCCAGCAGGCCACTGGCGAAAGTGCGCAGGGCGATGCTGATGTTGTTCATGATGTAGTGGCCGAACATCATCCAGTCGGTACCGCTGTCGCGGCCCAGGCGTTCGGCAGCCGGGTCGTACATGCGTTCCATTTCGGCGATCTGGCGGTTGTCCATCACCTGGTGGATCAGGTCCGGGTACAGCTGCACCAGCACGAAGCAGCCCACCGCCGGCAGCGCGAACATCGCCAGGGCGGCCCACATGCTGCGTGCCTGGCTGCGCACCAGCAGCGGGAAATCGGCCACCAGGAATTCAAGCGCGCGCCGCCAGCGCGTGGGAGGCGTCCGGTACAGCACGCTGTGGCCCTGCTGCATCAGCTGTTGCAGGCGCTGCACCAACTGCGGGCTGTAGCCCCGCTCACGGGCCAGTGCCAGCTGCTGGCACAGCCGCCGGTAACGCTGTGGAAACGCAGTGTCGTCCAGCGTGGTGGCCGCGGGCTGGCGGCGGCGACGGCGGGAGGCGCCGGCACGCAGCAGCAGCCACTGCTCCAGGTCCAGCCATTCCTGCTGATGGCGGGCGACGAACTGTTCCTGCTTCATCGCCGTCCCAGCAACCAGTTGGCCATCGCATACAGGCGCAGCACGCCGACCTGGCCATGGGTGCCGGTCAATGGTTCGGCGATGGCGGCCAGTTCCTGCTGGCGGAGCGGTGCCAGCCGCGGGGCACGCTCGGCGAAGGCCAGCAGCGCCGCCTGTTCCTCCGGCCGCAGCGGCTGCGGCGGCGCCAGCACGCTGTCGATGGTGGCCGGCGGCGGCAGGTACAGCGCCGGCGCGTGCACCACCACGGTGCCGGCGACCAGATCGCCCAGGCGGCGGCCGTGCGCGTCGAACAGGCTGCTGAGCAGGCCCAGCGCGTAAGCGAACGGCAGCATGTCGACGGTCCGCAGCAGGTTGCGGGTGATCGCCGCCATCCAGCCCACCGGCGCGCCATCACGGGCCAGCACGCGCAGGCCCAGCGCGCGCTTGCCCGGGGTGCGGCCCCACAGCGCCTCGCAGACGATCGGATACGCCCAGTACACCAGGAACATCAGGGCCAGGTAGAGGCCGGTGCCGAATTCCTTCAACAGCGCCAGCGGGATCGACAGCGCGGCAAGAATCGCGAAACGAATGGCCAGATCGACCAGCCAGGCCAGCGCACGTGGCACCGGACCGGCGGCCGGCAGCTGCAGCGGCACGCCTTCCGGCGTCACCACCTCGCGGTAGGTGTCGAGCATCGGTGCGGCCATCAGAGCGACGGCCTTCGTTGTGGGCGCTGGAGTCCTCTCCGGCTGGCAACCACAGGCATGGGGGTCTCGACAGTTCCTGGTCGGGCCCAGACTTTAGCAGAGCGCGCCGGCAGTCGAGGGCCTCAGCCCAGGTATTCGTCCTTCAGCCGGACGTAGTGGTCGGCCGAGTAATGCAGCGACTCGATCTCCCTGTCGCTCAGCATGCGCGCCGGCCGGGCGGGATTGCCCAGCCAGAGTTCGCCTTCGCCGACCACCTTGCCCGGGCCCACCACTGCACCAGCACCGACGAAGCCATGGCGCTCCACGCGCGCGCCATCGAGGATGCAGGCGCCCATCCCGATCAGGCTGTAATCGCCGATGCTGCAGGCATGGATGATGCAGCCGTGGCCGACTGTCACGCCTTCGCCGATCAGGGTCGGATGGCCGGCCTTGTTGTACGGGCTGTGATGGCTGACGTGGATGATGGTGCCGTCTTGCACGTTGGTGCGGGCGCCGATGCGGACGAAATTGACGTCGCCACGGATGACGGTACCCGGCCAGATCGAAACATCGTCGGCAAGCTCCACGTCACCAATGAGGGTACACGCCGGGTCGACGTATACGCGTGCACCGAGCACCGGCATCTTGTCGCGGAAAGGGCGCAGCGGGGTCATCGGTGTCTCCGGAAATCAGGGCGATCGCGACGATGATACGCGGGCCGCTGCGCTCGCCGGGCATGGCCCGGCGCCACCGTCGATGCTGCGTTACGCCACGCGTCCGCGCCGTGCACGCTCCAGGTGCACCAGCAGCAGCGAGATCGCGGCCGGCGTCATGCCGGGGATGCGCTGCGCCTGGCCAATGGTCTGCGGACGCACACGTTCCAGCTTCTGCAGCACTTCGGCCGACAGGCCACGCACGCTGGCGTAGTCGAAGCCTTCAGCGATCGGTGTGGCTTCGTGCCGCTGCTGGCGCGCGATCTCGTCGCGCTGGCGGTCCAGGTAGCCGGCGTATTTCACGCCGATCTCGACCTGCTCGGCCACCTTGCCATCGGCCACTGCCGGGCCGAGCGAGGGCACCTGCATCAGCTGCGCGTAATCCAGCTCGGGGCGCTTGATCAGGTCGAGCACATTGGTTTCGCGGCTGACAGTCACCCCCAGCGTGTCCTGCACTTCGCGGCCCAGGGCATTGGCCGGGGTCGCCCACAGCGCCCCCAGCCGCGCACGTTCGGCGGCTACGGCAGCCTGCTTGGCCTCGAACGCCATCCAGCGCCGATCATCGACCAGTCCCATGTCGCGGCCAACCGGAGTCAGGCGCTGGTCGGCGTTGTCCTCGCGCAGCTGCAGCCGGTACTCGGCGCGGCTGGTGAACATGCGGTACGGCTCGTTGGTGCCGTGGGTGATCAGATCATCCACCAGCACGCCCAGATACGCTTCGTCGCGGCGCGGGCACCAGCCATCCAGGCCGCGCACCTGGCGGGCCGCATTGAGGCCGGCCAGCAGGCCCTGCGCGGCCGCCTCTTCATAACCGGTGGTGCCGTTGATCTGGCCAGCGAAGAACAGGCCGTTGACCAGCTTGGTTTCCAGCGAAGCCTTCAGTCCGCGCGGATCGAAGAAGTCGTACTCGATGGCGTAGCCGGGGCGGGTGATGTGCGCGTTCTGGAAGCCCCGGATGCTGCGCACCATCTCCAGCTGCACGTCGAACGGCAGCGAGGTGGAGATGCCGTTGGGATAGATCTCGACGATGCCCAGCCCCTCAGGCTCGACGAAGATCTGGTGGCTGGCCTTTTCGGCGAAGCGCACCACCTTGTCCTCGATGGAGGGGCAGTAACGCGGGCCGATGCCTTCGATCTGGCCGCTGTACAGCGGCGAGCGGTGCAGGGCGTCACGGATGATCTGGTGGGTCTGCTCGGTGGTATGGGTGATCCAGCAGCTGACCTGCTGCGGATGTTCGTCCACCGAGCCGAGGAAGGACATCACCGGCCGCGGCGTATCACCGGGCTGCTCGTCCATCACGCTGTAATCCAGCGAGCGGCCGTCGATGCGCGGTGGCGTGCCGGTCTTCAGGCGGTCGACCTGGAACGGGCGCTCGCGCAGGCGTGCGGCCAGCGTGGTGGCCGGCGGATCGCCCATGCGGCCGGCGGCGTACTGGGTCGGACCGACGTGGATCTTGCCGGCCAGGAAGGTGCCGGCGGTCAGCACCACCGCCTCCGCATCGAAGCGCAGGCCGGTCTGGGTGATGACGCCGCGCACGGCGTCGCCCTCGATGACCAGATCATCGACGGCCGCCTGGAACACGGTCAGGTTGGCCTGGCCCTCGACGAGGGCGCGGATCGCCATGCGGTACAGGTTGCGGTCGGCCTGGCAGCGGGTGGCGCGCACCGCTGGACCCTTGGAGGCATTGAGCGTGCGCCACTGGATGCCGGCGCGGTCGGCGGCATGCGCCATCGCCCCGCCAAGGGCGTCGATCTCCTTGACCAGATGGCCCTTGCCGATACCGCCGATGGCCGGATTGCAGCTCATCGCGCCCACCGTTTCGATGTTGTGGGTCAGCAGGAGGGTGCGCACGCCGGTGCGGGCCGCGGCCAGCGCGGCCTCGGTGCCGGCGTGGCCACCGCCGATGACGATGACGTCGTAACGATGGAAGGAGTGGGTCATGGGGGCGGAGTCGATGGGGGCGGGCGCGGCCGGAGGCGGTGCCGGGGTGGCGATTTTAGCGCCATTCGGCAGGGCGACGCCCGGAGAGGCCAGGGCCGGACGAAATTGACCCTAAAGTTGGCAGGATTTTTGCAGATAACCCAATAGCACCCATCGTGGCTGGCGCCGAAGGCGCCCGTGACCGGAATTGGAACAGGGGCCGGTACAGGCGCACGATGGGGGAGCAGAGGGCCGGCAGTCGGGGGACTGTCCGGCCCTGTTTTTCTTCGCGGAAGGCATCCGCAAAAACAGACGGCCCCGCATTGCGGGGCCGTCTGCCTTCAGAGGTGCCGACATCCGACAGGGCCGGAACAGGGGGGATCCAGATGTTCCTGTCGGATATCGACGTAGAGCTTTCCGCGACGGCCCATACCGCTTCTTGTCACTTTGTGACGCGGGCCGTCACAACCGCTTTAGATTGCCGCTTGGACCGTGTGAAATGCAAGACGGTTCAGCGCTCAAGTGTGCGCTGCGTCGCACGATCCATGTTGCGCCAGGGGGAACCGTTCATCCTGGGCGCACTCGGTGCCGGCGCCGGGCGGGCCGGCGGTGCCGGGCGCTGCACGCTCGGCTGCGGCGGGCGTCGCATCGAGTCCATGTTCCGCCACGGTGAGCCGCCATTGTTCTCGCGCGGCGGACGCGGCGGACGGTTCTCGCCATTGCCCGGCGGGCGCGGTGGCGGGCGGTGATTGTGCGGTGGACGATAGATCGGACGCGAGTAGTACGGGTAGCCATAGCCGCCGTAATAGCCGCCATAGCCTCCGTAGTACGGGCCGTAGTTGTAGGGATAGCCGGCGGGGTAGCGGTACTCCACCGACGGCGCACCGTGGTAGTAGCTGCCGCTGCGGCCACCGCCGACATAGTCGTAGGTGGTGCAGCCGGTCAGGGCCAGCAACAGGCCACCGGCAAGCATCAGGCGCGTTTTCATGTGGGTCCCCCCAGAACGGGTGTGCAGTCAGCTTCGGGCGTGGGCATTGAATCGGCCCTTAATTCCACCACCCAGGATGAATGGCGGCGAAGGCCTGCATGCTGGCATGGCCTGTGCCGGGGTCGCCAGCACGAGGGCATACGTTAATCTTGCGTCATGAGCGATTCACTGTTGCCCCGTGCCGAAGATGTCCTGGCTGCCGCCGCGAGGATCGCGCCGCACGCAAGTGTGACGCCGGTGCTGCGCTCGCGCACCCTCGACACGCTTGCCGGCGCACGCCTGGCCTTCAAGGCCGAGCACCTGCAGCGGGGCGGCGCGTTCAAGTTCCGGGGCGCCTGCAACGCCGTCTGGTTGCTGTCGGACGAGCGCGCCGCACGAGGTGTGGTCACCCATTCATCGGGAAATCATGGCGCGGCCCTGGCGCTGGCGGCACGGACGCGGGGCATTCCCTGCCATGTGGTGGTGCCCGAGGGCGCCGTCGCCGCCAAGCTGGCCAACATCGCGCGCCATGGAGCCACGCTCTGGCGTTGCGCGCCGACCATTGCCGAGCGTGAGGCCACCTGCGCCAGGGTGCAGGCCGACACCGGTGCAACCCTGGTGCACCCGTATGCCGATCCGGCGGTGATGGCAGGGCAGGGCACCGCTGCGCTGGAACTGCTGCACAGCGACGGGCCGTTCGACGTGTTGGTGGTGCCAGTGGGCGGTGGTGGCCTGGCCAGCGGTACTGCGCTGGCGCTGCAGCTGGCCGGCCCGCAGACCCGGCTGGTGCTGGCCGAACCGGCTGGTGCCGACGATACCGCCCGCTCACTGGCCGCCGGCGAGCGGCAGGGCGCGTTCACCCCCGATACCGTCTGCGATGGCCTGCGCACCCTGATCGGTGCGCCCAACTTCGCGCTGCTGCGTGCTGCCGGTGCGGAGGTCATCGTGGTCGATGACGCCGCCACCCTGGCTGCGATGCGCCTGCTGTGGGAGGTGCTCAAGCAGGTGGTTGAACCGTCTTCGGCGACGGTGCTGGCGGCGGTGCTGTCCCAGCCGGAACGGTTTGCCGGGCAGCGGGTGGGCCTGGTGCTGTCCGGTGGCAACGTCGATCTTCCCGCCCTGCGCTGGGGCATGCCTTGAGCCGCGGCCGGCACCGCGAGCGTACCGGCCTGTTCGGTTGGGCGTGGCGGCTGTTCGTGCTGCTGGTGATCTGGCTGCTGGGCGTGACCGCATGGATCGTCTGGGTGGGAGAGCGCGATCAGGCCGCCCAGGCCGATGCGATCATCGTGCTCGGTGCGGCCGCCTATGACGCCAAGCCGTCGCCGGTCTTCGAGGAGCGCATCCGTCATGGCCTGGACCTGTACGAGGCCCGGTATGCACCGCTGCTGATCTTCACCGGGGGGTATGGCGGCAGCGGCGCCCGCTTCTCCGAATCGCAGGTGGCGCGGCGCTATGCGCTCAAGCACGGCGTTCCGGACGACGCGATCCTGATTGAAACCGCTTCGCGCAACACCGTGCAGAATCTGATCGAGGCCAAGCGGCTGATGGACCAGCGCAACCTGCACCGGGTGATCATCGTCAGCGATCCGCTGCACATGGCACGCGCGCTGCGCCTGAGCCGGGCGCTGGGCATCGATGCGCTGGCGTCATCGACGCCGAGCACCCGCTTCCGCAGCTTCCACACCAGCTGGCGTTTCCTGCTGCAGGAAATCTATTTCTTCCATCGCGATCTGGTGCGGCCACCGCTGAGTTCGCCGGCCAATACCTGAGCGGCTGCCGCCTGCTTTGGGTGGGTGCCGACCTTGGTCGGCACAACCTGCCAGATCGCGATGCCGCAGGCATTGTGCCGACCAAGGTCGGCACCTACCAGAACGGATTCCGTGCATGAGTCGGTAGTCGCCGACCTTGGTCGGCACATCACCCGTGATCGATCGATCAGGTCTGCTTGCGACGGATCGGAATGGCCGACACCGGTACCGAGGCCACGTCGTGGCCGCCTTCGCGGATCGGCGCGCCCGGGTCCGGTGCCCAGGCATGGGCATAGATCACTTCCCAACTGCTGGGCAGCGTGCCATCGGCACGGCGCATCGGCTCGTAGGCGGCCGCCGCAGCGGCGAAGCGCCCGCGGCCGGTCAGCGTATGCCGACGGTCCACCCGCGCATTGGTCGCGCCCATCGCCCGCAGTTCGCGCATCAAGGCGGGCAGATCCTCGTAGGTCAGGGTGAACAGGTCGCGGTCCAGCACGGGGTCGCGGAAGCCGGCCATCATCAGCGCGTCGCCGAACTGTGCGATCTGCGCGAAACGGCTGACGTGCGGGCGATCATCGGCAGCAGCGAACGCTTCGTTGAGCTCGATCAGGGTTTCCGGCCCGAAAGTCGAGCACAACAGCAGGCCGCCGGGCTTGAGCACGCGGCGGAAGCCGGCGAACACTGCAGGCAGATCGTCCACCCATTGCAGGCAGAGATTGCTGAAGATCACATCCACACTGTTGTCGGCCAGCGGCAACGCCGCCGCATCGGCGCACAGGCGCTGGAAGGGCTTCCACCACCCGGCCTGGCGCCTGGCCTGATCGAGCATCGGCAGGGCGATATCCAGCGCGATCACCTGTGCCTTCGGCCAGCGCTTCTTCATCAGTGCGCTGGCATGGCCGGTACCGGCACCGATGTCCAGCACCACCTCGGGCCTGCGTGCCTCCAGGTAGTCCAGCGATTCCACCAGCCGTGACTGCACTTCGCGCTGCAGGGCAGCGGCGGCGTCGTAGCTGCTGGCGGCGCGGGAGAACGCACGGCGCACATGGCGGGGATCGAAGTGGGACGGCATTGCAGGATCTCTCAGAACGTACCGGGGTAGGCGCCGCCATCGATCAGCAGGTTCTGCCCGGTGATGTAGCCGGCCTGTGCGCTGCACAGGAAAGCGCAGGACGCGCCGAATTCGTCGGCGGTGCCGAAGCGGCCGGCGGGGATCTGCTGGCGGCGGCGCTCGGCGATCTCTCCGGCATCGCCATCCTTGCCCGCGCTGTGGGCGAAGTTGGCGCGCAGGCGATCAGTGTCGAACTGGCCAGGCAGCAGATTGTTGAGGGTGACGTTGTGGGCGACCGTGCGCCGCGACAGACCGGCGACGAAGCCGGTCAAGCCACTGCGCGCGCCGTTGGACAACGCCAGGGTATCGATCGGCGCCTTCACCGCCGACGAGGTGATGTTGACGATACGGCCGAAGCCGCGTTCGATCATCGCGTCCACGGTGGCGCGGATCAGCGCGATCGGGGCCAGCATGTTGGCGTCCAGTGCAGCGATCCAGTCGTCACGCTCGAAGCTGCGGAAATCGCCCGGCGGCGGCCCGCCCGCGTTGTTGACCAGGATGTCCACCTGCGGGCAGGCGGCCAACGCAGCGGCACGTCCGGCTTCTGTGCTGACGTCGGCAGCGACCGCGTGCACCTCGCCGGCGCCGGGCAGTGCGCGCAGATGCTCGGCGGCGGCCTGCAGCGCTGCTTCGCCGCGCGCAACGATCACCACGTTCACGCCTTCGCGCACCAGTGCGCGCGCGCATCCCAGGCCCAGCCCCTTGCTTGCACCGCAGACCAGGGCCCAGCGGCCCTTGATACCCAGATCCATGCGTCAGCCCTGCGCAGTTCGAAGGAACGTCATTGTCCGTCATCCGCCGGTGTCAGGCCGGCAACGAAGCGTTGCAGGACGGCGGCCACTTCGTCGGCGTGGCCGAGGAAGGGGGCGTGGCCGCCGTGAGCGATGGTCAGCGCCTGTCCGCCGGGCGCGAGCGCCGCTGCAGCCTGTATGGCGGCCGGTGGCACTAGCCTGTCGCGTTGACCGGCGATCCACAGGCTGGGCTTGCCCAGTGCCGGCAGGGCGCCGCGCAGGTCGGTGCTTTCCAGCAGCTGCAGACCCTCCCGCAGGGCGCGTGCGGTCGGTGCACCGCGCTCCACCAGGCGCTGGCGCAGGGTGCGAAGTTCCTCGCGGGCGTGCGCCGAACCCATTACATCCAGGGCCAGGAATCGTTCCAGCGTGCCACCGAAATCGCTGGCCAGCTCACGGCCGAACTGCTCGAACACGGCCGGCTCCACCGCATGCGGCCAGTCGTCGCTGCGCACGAAGCGGGGCGTGGCAGCGATCATCGCCAGTCCCCGCACTTTCGGCAGGGTCGCCGCGGCATGCAGTGCGAACAGCCCGCCCAGCGACCACCCGCACCACACCGCCGGTGGCGTGGCGGCGGCGATCGCGTTGACCACGAAGGGCAGGCGCAACGGCGTGGTGTCCCCGCGGCTGTGGCCGTGTCCGGGAAGATCGACCAGGTGCAGGGTGAACTGCTGCGCCAGGCGCTGGACCAGCGGCGCGAACACACCGCCCTGCAGGGCCCAGCCGTGGATCAGTACCAGGTCCGGCCCCTGGCCGGCGACTTCGATATGCATGC
Source organism: Stenotrophomonas sp. YJH_SMC_106-19 (assembly GCF_059368375.1). NCBI lineage: Bacteria > Pseudomonadati > Pseudomonadota > Gammaproteobacteria > Lysobacterales > Lysobacteraceae > Stenotrophomonas > Stenotrophomonas sp. YJH_SMC_106-19. The sequence goes on along the minus strand of NZ_JCAFRQ010000001.1, from coordinate 1,526,313 downwards.
GGAAACCAGCCGAACCTCAAGCCAGGGCCGGCAACGGCGGTGGCGCGGCCTCGCGCGGCGTGATCGAGAGGCGATCACGCGCGCTGGCGATGGCCTCGACCAGCCCCCGCACCTGGTCTGCCGTGTGCACGGCAGAGAGGGTGACGCGCAGGCGTGCCTTGCCCTCTGGAACGGTCGGCGGGCGAATCGCTCCGACCAGCCATCCCGCCTGCTCCAGCGCCTTGGACAGCGCCAGTGCGGTGTGGTCATCGCCGCACAGCAGGGGCTGGATCGGTGTCTCCGATGCCATCAGGTCCAGCCCGTGGCGGCGCGCTTCGCCGCGGAACAGTGCGATCAGGTCGACCAGCTTGGTGCGGCGCCAGTTGTCGCGGCGTGCCAGGCGCACTGCTTCCAGTGCCGCCGCCGCCAGCGCCGGCGGCATCGCGGTGGTGTAGATGTAGGGGCGGGCGGTTTCGGCCAGATGCTCGATCAGGTCTTCGCGGCCCAGCACCACCGCGCCGGCGCTGCCCAGCGCCTTGCCCAGGGTGACCAGTTGCAACGGCACGTCGTCCACGCCCAGACCGGCGGCCGCCACCGTGCCCCGGCCATCGCCGACCACGCCAACGCCATGTGCATCGTCCACATAGAACAGTGCCTGCTGCAGGCGCGCGACCAGTGACAGTGCGCGCAGCGGCGCGACGTCGCCGTCCATGCTGAAGACACCATCGGTGGCCAGCATCGCTGCGCCATCGGCTGCGTGCCTGAGCTGGCGCATGGCCCCTTCCGCATCCAGGTGCGGATAGCGGCGCAGGCGTGCGCCCGCCAGCCGCGTGGCATCGAGCAGACTGGCGTGATTGAGCTTGTCCTGCACGCAGACGTCGTTCTCTTCGCTCAGCAGCGCCTGCTGCACCGCCAGGTTGGCGGCAAAACCGCTGCCGAACAGCAGTGCGCGCGGGTAGCCCAGCCACTCGGCCATTTCGCGTTCCAGAGCATCGTGCATCGCGTGGTGGCCGCAGACCAGGTGCGATGCGCCGGCCCCGGCGCCTTCGCGGGCGGCCGCGTCCTGCAATGCATTGACCACGCTGAACTGCTGGGCCAGGCCCAGATAGTCGTTGCTGCAGAAGCCGGTCAGCCAGCGGCCTTCCACTTCCAGGCAGACGCCATCGCGGCGGGTGACCGTGCGCCGTGGGCGGCGACGACCTTGGGCATCGCGCAGCGCGCGCTGGTCCTGGATGCGGGCGGTGAGGTCGGGGCGGGCCATGGCGGCGGGAGGCGGCGACGGGGCGGCTAGGGTAGCGCGTTGCCGCGACGCCTGCTCGGGCCCCGTCTCAGGCTGCGTGAGCGCAGCCGCAGCCGGGTGCATCGCTGCCGATATCGGCATGCACGGTACCGCCGTGGTCGTGGCCCTCGGCGTCCACCTGCACCGCCATCGGCTGCAGGCCCAGCCGCGCGAACAATGCCAGATCGCGCTCGCTTTCCGGGTTGCCGGTGGTCAGCAGCCTGTCGCCATAGAAGATGGAGTTGGCGCCGGCCAGGAAGCACAGCGCCTGCAGTTCGTCGCTCATCGCCTCGCGGCCGGCCGACAGGCGCACCATCGAACGCGGCATGGCAATGCGTGCCACCGCGATCATTCGCACGAACTCGAACGGGTCCAGTTCGGCACTGCCGTGCAGCGGCGTACCGGCCACCTGCACCAGTCTGTTGATCGGCACCGAATCCGGATGGGCCGGCAGCGTGGCCAGGGCCAGCAGCAGGCCCACGCGCTGCGCCCGCGTCTCGCCCATGCCGACGATGCCGCCGCAGCAGGTCTTCAGGCCTGCATCCCGCACGTGTTCCAGCGTGTCCAGGCGGTCCTGGTACTGGCGGGTATGGATGATCGAGTCGTAGTAGTCCGGCGCGGTGTCGAGGTTATGGTTGTAGTAGTCCAGGCCGGCGTCCTTCAGTGCCCGTGCCTGGTCGCCACTGAGCATGCCCAGCGTGGCGCAGGTTTCCAGGCCCAGTGCCTTCACCCCGGCAATCATCGCCGCCACTTTCGGGATGTCGCGATCCTTCGGCGACCGCCAGGCCGCGCCCATGCAGAAGCGCGACGCACCGGCAGCCTTGGCCTGGCGCGCCTTGGCCAGCACGGCTTCGGTGTCCATCAGCTTCTGTGCGTTGACGCCGGTGCTGTAGCGCTGGGCCTGCGGGCAATACGCGCAGTCCTCCGGGCAGCCGCCGGTCTTAACCGACAGCAGCGTGGAGACCTGCACCCGGGCGGGGTCGAAGTGCTCGCGATGGACCGCAGCGGCGCGGAACAACAGGTCGGGGAGGGGGAGTTCGAACAGCGCCTGCAGTTCATCGTGTTGCCAGTCGTGGCGGATGGCGGCGGCCATGGCAGGACCCTGGGTACGAGTGGAGCGAGGGCGGCAGTGTGGGTAGCGCTGAAGCTTCTGTCAACCAATTACATTGATTTCAAGTTTACATTGCGACCCGCTGATCAGACTGGAGCGGATGGACCGCGTTTCACCGTTTCGTGCAAGGCAGCCGGCCACAGTAGCCACTGCCCTACGGAAGCGCTGGCGCGCAGACTCTGTCCCATGACCGATCTCCATCGCCTTCGCGGCCGCATCAGCGCGCTGGTCCTCAGTGAGGCTTGGCGCCGCCGCGCCGCACTCTGGGGAGGTGCCGTGGCGGTGGCGCTGGTGGCCATCCTGTTCGCCAAGGCCAGCGACGCGGCGTTCCATCTGTTCCAGCGCATCACTGCGCATTCGCCGTGGTGGGCGCTGCTGCTCACGCCAGGCATCTTCGCGCTGCTGGCATGGCTGACCAGCGGCGTACTGAAGCCTACCCGCGGCAGCGGCATTCCCCAGGTCATCGCTGCGCTGGACAAGCCGGATGCCTCGTTCCGCGCGACGAATCTTTCACCGGCGGTATCGGCCGGCAAGCTGCTGCTGACGTCACTGTCGTTGTTGGGCGGTGCTTCGGTCGGCCGCGAAGGTCCGACCGTGCACGTGGGTGCAAGCCTGATGTACCTGTTCGGTCGTTGGTTTGGTTTCAAGGACCCGCGTGAGCTGTCGCACTTCCTGCTGGCGGGCGGCGCCGCAGGCATCGCGGCAGCCTTCAATACCCCGTTGGCAGGCATCGTGTTCGCCATCGAGGAACTCAGCGGCCGCTTCGAGCACCGGTTCTCGGGCACGCTGCTGACGGCGGTGATCGTCGGTGGTGTGGTATCGCTGGGTCTGCTGGGCAACTACACCTACTTCGGCCATGTTTCGGCGCGGCTTCCGCTGGGCCAGGGCTGGCTGGCGATCCTGCTGTGCGGTGTGGTGGCGGGATTGCTGGGAGGACTGTTCGCGCGCGCCGTACTGGCGAGCGCGGCAGGCCGTCCGCGCTGGCTGGGGCAACTGCGCCAGCGCCATCCCGTGCTGTTGGCCGCCGGCTGCGGCCTGGTGGTGGTGGCGCTGGCGATGCTGTTTGGTGAAGGTGCGTTCGGCACCGGCTACGAACAGGCACGCAGTCTGGTGCAGGGTCACGCGCTGGTGGGTCATGAGTTCGGGTTGATGAAGCTGCTGGCCAATCTGGCCTCCTATGTGGCCGGTATCCCCGGGGGCCTGTTCTCGCCCGCGCTGGCGGTCGGTGCCGGGTTGGGCCACAACCTGGCCGTGCTGATGCCCGGCGTGGATCCACGCGCGTTCGTGCTGCTCGGCATGTGTGCGTATCTGACCGGCGTCACCCAGGCCCCACTGACCTCCGCCGTCATCTCGCTGGAACTGACGGACAGCGGTGACCTGCTGCTGCCGATTCTGGCCACGGTACTGATTGCCCGCGGGGTATCCGGTCTGGTGTGCCGGGTGCCGATCTATCGTGGCCTGGCCGAGCTGCTGATGGTGCCTGGCCCATCGGCCGATGCCACGTCCGTCGATCCCGGTCGAAAGTAGGTGATCCGCGTACGTGCCCGGCAGATGCTGCCAGGGAGAGGCGACCGGCAGCCACCCTGGCAGGCCATGCAGTAGGGGGCATGGTGGGTCATACCCGTCGGGACACGATGACGGGCATTTCACCGACCCATGTCTGGTCCGTCCGCCGATGGCGTCGCTGCCTGCCATGCGCGAGCCTGCCGCATGCGCATCGTCCACCGCATCGTCGCCGGGGCCCCGTTGCAACGGCTGCTGCGCCTGCTGATTCCACTACGCTGCCTGGTCTGCAATGACCCAGGTCACGACGAGCTGGATCTCTGTCCGGCCTGCTACGCCGGACTGCCGTGGTCGGGTCGCGCCTGCCTGCGCTGCGCGCTGCCGCTGCCGGATGCGGCCCTGATCGTCTGCGGCAGCTGCCGCGAGGAGGCACCACCGCAGCTGGCCACGCACGCAAGCCTGCTGTACCTGCCGCCGGTGGACCAGCTGCTGGTGCGCTACAAGTTCCATCAGGACCTGGCGGCCGGACGCCTGCTCGCGCAGCTGATGCAGCGCGCGCCGCCCCCTTGGTCGTGCGCGCCGCTGGTGCCGGTGCCATTGCATGATCGGCGCCTGCGCCTGCGTGGTTACAACCAGGCCGCCGAACTATGCCGGTTGCTGCCGATGCCGGTCTGGCAGGGCCTGTACCGTCGTCGGCATACGGCACCACAATCCGAACGCACGGCCGAACAGCGCAGGGACAACCTGTTCGACGCCTTCGATGCACATGCGCCGGTGCCGCCGCGGCTGACCGTGGTCGATGATGTGATGACCACCGGCAGCACCGTGATGGAAATCGCTGAGACACTGCGCTGCGTGGGTGCCGCAGAGGTGCGCGTGTGGGTCTGCGCACGGGTTCCGTGATCGCCCTCTTCATCGCCAGGGGCTAGGATGAAGCCGATTCCGGATCGAAGGAGTGGTCATGAATTCCCCCTTGTCTCCCCTGTTGTCGGCGGTCGGTCGCAGCTGGTGGATCCTGCTGCTGTATGGCCTGGTCGCACTCGGCTTCGGCATCATCGCGATCGGCTGGCCGCTGTCGGCGGCGACGGCCCTGGCCTGGACGCTGGGCGTGATGGCCATCATCGAAGGTGTCATCAGCCTGTTCGCGCTGATCAGCGGTGGCAGCGGTGCCTCGCGTGGCTGGCTGGCGCTGTATGCCATCGCCTCGCTCGGTTTCGGCATTCTGGCGGTGATCAATCCGCTCGCCACCGCCAGTGTGCTGGTGCTGTTCCTGGCGGCGTGGCTGCTGGTGGCCGGCATCTATCGCATCGTGTACGCAATCCGCGTGCGCAGGCAGATCCAGGGCGAGTGGTTGCTGATACTCAGTGGTGTGCTGGCGGTGGTGCTGGGCCTGCTGTTTGCGGCCAATCCCTACGCGGGCGTGGCCGTGACCACGCTGTGGATCGGCATCGGCAGCCTGCTGTATGGGCTGCTGCAGGTGCTGGTGGCATTCAAGCTGAGGAAGCTGAAGTGAGGCGGGCGGGTTCGCTTCTGCTGGTCGCGGTGCTGGGCCTGGCCGGTTGCATGCCCGGCGCAACAGCGGATGCGGAGGCTGGCAGGGATCATGCGCCGCGTCCGGGCGTGGATGTGCGTCTGAGCGCGATCAATGCTGCCGGCAACGGCACGGCGGTACAGTGGCAGGGTGAAACACTCGCGCTGCGTGAGCCGCCGATTGCCGGCAGTGCCGACATCGCCGATGTCCGTTACGTGCTGGACCAGAGCCAGCAGCCCGGCCTGCAGATCCGCTATCGCAAGGAGGCACAGCAGCGCATCCACGATGGCACGGCCGCACTGGTGGGAAAGCGGGTGGCGATCAGCGTGGATGGCCGCGTGCTGACGGTGGCGACGGTGAGTGGCCCGTTCGGCGAATCGATGATGTTGAGTGGCCTGCCCAGCGTGGCCGAGGCGCAGGAACTGGCATGGCACATCACCGGCCAGCGGGTGCCGGCGCCCTGAACCGTGCTCAGCGCTGCCTGGTCGCGAATCTGGCCTCGATTTCCTCCAGCGACCTGCCCTTGGTTTCCGGCAGCCAGAACGCAGCCACCAGGAAGAACACGAATGTGCATGCCGCCCAGAACAGGAACATGCTGGCGTAGCCATAGTGGCCCACGGTCGGCAGGAAGATCGCGGCGATGGTGGTGGACACGAACTGATTGATCAGCAGCGCGATGCTCATGCCATTGGAGCGGATCCGGTTGGGCATCAGCTCGGACAGTGCCAGCCATACGCAGACGCCAGGGCCCACCGCGAAGAAGGCAACGAACACGAGGATGCAGGCGGCCACCGCCCAGCCGTGGGCGGGCGTTGGCACCGGTCCGATCCGCGCCTGCTCGATGCGCAGCGGTGCGTGCGCTGCGCCGGCCGGGTCTGCGAACGGATTCAGGTGCAGGGTGCGGAAGAAGGCGCCGATGACGCTGTCCGGCTGCACGGTGCCGGCACGGTCGATGCGCAGCTCGCGATCGATCAGGTTGTCACTGCGAAGTGCGCGCACGTTGGTAAAATCGCCATAGGCGTAGGACACGGTCAGCTGCATCGGACGGCCTTCGCTGTCGATGCCGTCAGTGAGGCGTTGCCACTGTGCCTCGTCCAGTACCAGATGCAGGCCATCGCCGCTGGCTGCGGCCTGCAGCTGCGGCTGCACATCGGCGCGGCCGCGTTCGGCCTGGAAAAACAGGGTGGCGGCGGCCAGCAGCGCCACGCAGATACCGCCGCTGCCGAGCATCAGCAGGAACTTGCGGCCCTTGCGATCCACCAGCAGCAGCGCGACCACGGTCATCACCGCATTGAGCAGCTTGATCGCCACGTCGGCGCCATTGGCCACCGAACCGGACAGGCCCGCCTGGTTGAGGATGTTCACCGCATAGGCGAGCACCGAGTTGATGCCGGTGGCCTGGGTGCAGGCCAGGACCACGCAGGCCAGCACGAACGGCACCACGTAGCGGCGGCTGAGCAGCGGATCACGCCTGCCGTTCGTGCCACTGGATTCCGGTGCCTGGATGCGCGCGAGCGTGGGCTCGACCTCGGCGGCAGGCAGCACCCGCAGCAGGCTGCGACGGGCGTCGTCCACCCGACCACGGCGGACCAGCCAGCGCGGCGACTCCGACAGCCAGAAAATGCCGGCACAGAACACCAGGCCCGGCGTCAGGCAGCTCCAGAAGATGGTCCGCCACGCATGGTCCTTCACGGCGAACAGTTCCTGCGCCTGCTGTGCCAGCGGCAGCGAGCGCACGGTTTCGGCAGCGGCATCCACGGCCTGGGCGTGGTACAGGCCGATCAGCGCCGCCAGCACGAGTCCGATGGTCAGCAGCAGCTGGAACATCGCTGCACCCCGGCCACGCCGCTCCGGACTGAGCACCTCGGCCAGGTACAGGGGTACCACCACTCCGATCAGGCCGCCGCTGATCCCCTGCAGCAGTCGGCCCAGCAGCAGCGGCGTGTAGCCCGAAGCGAGCGCCATGATGGGAATGGAGGCGGTGAACAGAACGCCAGCCAGCAGCATCGCGCCGCGGCGTCCGATCAGGTCGGCCACCATGCCGGCAAACAGTGACGACAGCACACTGCCCAGCAGAACGGCCGCAACGACGAATCCCAGCTGCTGGCTGCTGAGCTGCCAGGCCTGGCTGGCGGTCGCTTCCAGATAGGGCAGGGCACCGGCAATGATGCCGATATCGATGCCGTACAGCAGGCCGCCGAGGCCGCCGATGAAGAGCAGATAGCGTACGGGCCAGCGCGGAGCGGTGCTTGCAGTCATCGGCAGTTCCTGTGGTAGCGCCGGACCCTGCCCGGCGGCGGTTCTTCGCAGATTGCGTTCTGTGGCGCCGCGCCATGCGTGGCTCTACGGCAGGGATGTTGCTCAGTGCAGCTCGACCACCCGGCCACCCACCACCACCTGCTGCAGGCGCAGTCCAGCGTCCAGCACCACCAGATCGGCGCGGGCGTCGGGCGCGATGCGACCGCGATCGCCCAGGCCCAGGTAGTCGGCCGGGAACGTGGAAACGCGCTGCGAGGCGTCGGCCAGATCCAGGCCGACACGCACCAGGTTGCGCAGTGCCTGGTCCATGGTCAGCGCGCTGCCGGCCAGCGAACCGGTCGCCAGCCGCACGCAACCGCCACACTTGTGCACGCGCTGTTCGCCCAGCGCGTACTCGCCATCCGGCATGCCGGTGGCGGCCGTAGCGTCGGTCACCGCGTACAGGCGCGGAATCGCGCGCGCGGCCAGGCGGATCACGCCGGGATGGATGTGCTGCAGGTCGGGAATGATCTCGGCGTAACGTGCATGGGCGAGCGCCGCCGCCGCGATGCCCGGGCGATAGTGATCGACGCCGGTCATGCCGTTGAACAGATGGGTGAAGCCGGATGCACCCGCCTGCAGAGCAGCCACACCTTCTTCGTAACTACCCGCGCTGTGGCCGAGCTGCACACGGATGCCCATCGCCGAAAGCGCAGGAATCAGCGCCGTGTGTTCGCCGATCTCCGGCGCCAGCGTCATCACCCGGATCGGTGCCAGCGCATGCAGCTGCTGCACCAGCGCCAGCGTCGCCTCGATCGTACGGTTGGGCTGTGCGCCCAGGCGCTGAGGGCTGATGAACGGCCCTTCCAGATGCACGCCGGCGATGCATGCGGCCTCGTCGTCCGGCGCTGCCATGGTGGCGGCCACGCCCTGCAGGGCGTACTCGATCTCGTCCAGGCCGGCGGTCATGGTGGTCGCCAGCAGCGTGGTGGTACCAAAGCGCAGGTGGGTGCGGGCGATGGTGCGGGCCACATCGCCGCCCTGCATCAGGTCCACACCGGCAGCGCCATGCACATGCAGATCGATGAAACCGGGAAGGATCACCTGCAGCTGCGGGTCATCACCGCCGCTGTGGTCGTCCACCTGCAGCTGGCGCACATGCGAGTCGAAGTGGACATGGCCACGTCGCCACCCCAGCGGGGTGAGGATGCGGCCATGCAGGGAACGGGTGTCGGTCATGCGGGCGGCTCGGCGATGATCACTTCGATGCCCAGCCGCTGCAGGCCCTCGCGGGTTGCGTCGTCGATGCCGGCGTCGGTGATGACGGTATGGATCTGATCCAGGCGGGCGATGCGATGCAGGCTGACACGGCCGAACTTGGAGGCGTCGGTCAGCACGACGATGCGGCGCGCGCGCTCGACCATGCGGTGGTTGAGGCGCGCTTCCGCCTCATCGTGGGTGGTCAGGCCGAACTGCAGGTCCAACCCGTCCACGCCCAGGAACAGGGTGTCGAAGCTGTAGGAATTGAGGCTGGCCTCCGCCTGGCTGCCCTGCAGCGACAACGACTGCTGACGCAGCAGCCCGCCCGTCAGCAGCACATTGATGCCGGCAGCATTGGCCAGTTCCCACGCGATGTTCAGGCCATTGGTCATCACCGTCACATCGCGGCGGCCACGCAGATGGCGGGCCAGCGTCATGGTGGTCGAACCGGAGTCGATGATGATGTTGTCACCGGCCTGCACCAGGTTCGCCGCGCAGGCGCCGATGGACTCCTTCAGGGGCAGATTCAGCGCATCCTTTTCATGGATGTCCTGCTCCTGCGGAGGCGTGCGCACCAGATTGGCGCCACCGTGGGTGCGGTTGGCCAGGCCCTGCGACTCGAAGTGGGTCAGGTCGGCGCGGATCGTCACCGCGGACACGCCGAAGCGCTCGACCAGATCGGCCACCTGCACCGAGCCGTGCTCGATCAGCAGCTGCAGGATCTGTTGCCGGCGGGAGCGGGTGTTGCGCATGGCGGAGTCTCGGGTCTGCTGTGAGGGGTAGAGATTAGCCGTTCGCAGCAATGCCGGCAGCGGATCGTGTGTCCTGACCGCGCTTGCCTGCCTGGTTGGCACTGCAGGCGCGGGCATACTCGCCCAGGCACTGGCCGATGCGGTGCTGCACCAGGGCCGTCGGCGTGTTGGCCAGGCGGCCGTCACGCACGGCGCGGTACTGCTCCGGCAGGTACTGGCTCAGCAGCACCAACGGTGGCGTGTGCTGCTCCAGGTTGGAGAACAGCGTCTGCACGGCGCGCAGCAGTGCCGGCTCGCCCCAGTAGTAGCGGCAGCGGTCACTGAAGGAATAACTGCGCAACAGGCGCAGTGTCGCCTGGTCACCCTGGTAGTAGGGTTGCCAGTACTTCGGCTGCGCTACCATCACCTCCTCCAGCACCTGTGGCAGGCGCGAGCACTGCGCAGCCGGCAGCAGCGCCTGTTCGATCGCTGCCAACGCGAACAGCGCCTCACGATAGGCGAAGGTGGCGGCGGGGCCGACCTTGAGGATCGCGAAATGATCGCGGACCAGCGCATGCAGTCCGCTTTCGCGCTGGTAGTCGGTGGAGTGCGCCTCGAACACGATGCGCGGCTGCTGTTCTAGGAAGTCGGCCAGCGCATTGGCGGCGACCGGATCGTACTCGTGCACGCTGCTGTGATCGAAATCCACGCCCGGCTGCACCACCATCGCGATGACGCGCTGCCAGGCATCGCGCAGTTCGGGGGTATCGAATGCCTGCTGGTGGATGGCCAGGGTCTGCGCGGCGGCTGCCGGCGTGGTCACCTGCAGGCCGCCGGCCAGCGAGGCTTCGCCGCCGGGAACGGGCACTTCGGTGCCGATCACGTACACCGGCGCCGGCAGGCCGAGCCGGGCAGCCGTGCGCTCGGCGATCGTCGCCAGTTCCGACGAACGCGCGGCCACGGTGGCATCAGGCAGCGGCACCGGATCGTCGGCGCAGGACATGCTGCAGTCCAGATGGATCTTGTGGAAGCCGGCGGCCATGTAGGCTTCGATCAGCACGCGCGCGTGGGCCATCGCTTCGGCGGCGGGGCGCTTCTGCCAGGCGTTCGGACCGAGGTGGTCGCCGCCCAGGATCAGCCGCGTGCGCGGAAAGCCTTCCTCATCCGCAAGCGTGCCGACATAGTCGCGGTACTGCGGCGGGGTCATGCCGGTGTAGCCGCCGAACTGGTCGACCTGGTTGGAGGTGGCTTCGACCAGCAGCACCGTGTCGTGTGCCAGTGCCACGTGCATGGCCGCGCGCAGCACCTGTTCGTTGCTGCAGCAGACGCTGTACAGGCCCACATTGTGGCCGGCGCGGTGGGAGGCAAGCAGGGTCTGCAACGGGGACATGGTCATGCTCCGGACAATCAGGAAAACGAGGGTTGGCAGGCAAGCAGCGCGGCACCGCGCGCGCCACCGGCATCGCCGAAGCGCGGGGGCACGATCGGCGGCACCTGCACGCCGTTGAACAGATGGGCAGCGATTGCCGCCGGCAGCTGCTGGTACAGCGGGGTGTACTGCGAGAGGCCGCCGCCGAGCACGATCACATGCGGGTCCACGGCCAGCACCAGCGCAGCGAGGCTGTGGCCGAGCAGGTCGCGGTGGATGTCCAGCGCGCTGCGTGCACGCGCATCGCCGCCTTCGGCCAGTGCGATCACCGCACTGGCATCGACGGCCGCGCCGCCCAGGTGGCGTTCGATCATCGCCAGGCCGCTGCCGGATACATAGCGCTCAACGCAGCCCTGCAGGCCGCACGCGCAGTCGATCAACGGCAGGCCGTGACGCTGCAGCAGGTGGCCCGGCACGCTCCAGTGGCCCCACTCCCCGGCCAGGCCGTTGAAGCCGGACAGCAGACGGCCCTGCAGGCAGAAGCCGCCACCGGCGCCGGTGCCGAGGATCGCGCCGAACATGCTGGGGTAGCCGTCGGCTGCGCCGCCATGGGCTTCGGACAAGGCGAAGCACTGCAGGTCGTTGCCGAAATGGAGCGGACGCTGCAGGCGTGCCTGCAGGTCGGCCGCCACACTGTGGCCGGTCAGCGCCGGCACGTTGGCACTCAGCTGGCGGCCCGTGCGGCGGTCACGCACGCCGGGCAGCGCGATGCCGATGGCCGCATCGTTGCGGCCCAGTGCGGCGTCGGCGTCGGCGACCAGCGCCACCACCGACCGCAGAAAGCCATCGTAGTCACCCTGCGGAGTGGCCACCCGGCGGCGCCAGGTGACCTGCATCGCCGCATCGCACGCCACCAGCTCGATCTTGGTGCCGCCGATATCGATGCCGTAGCAGGCATGGGCGATCAACTCAGCCATGGTGGATGGTGACACCCTTGACCACGCGGTTCACCGTGCCGTCGGGGAACGGATTGTCCGGGGTCAGCCCCAGCGCGGCCGAGCGCTGCAGTGCGAACAGCTGGCCGAAGGCCAGCCACACCGGCGCCAGCCAGGGATCACCCAGAACCGGCTCCAGGACGGGTACGGCGAGGGTGTAGTCATCGTCGGCACCGATGTCCGAATGCGGGCCGATGGCCAGCACCTGGCCGGCCACGCCGTCGCGGCGCAGCTCGTCCAGCAGATCCTGCTCGTAGCGGCGTGCAAGCGGCTGCACGCTGCGCAGCACGATCACCAGGGTGCTGCCATCCAGCGTGGATTTCGGGCCGTGGCGGAAACCGAGCGGCGTGTTGGCCAGCGCCAGCACGCGGCCGGCGGTCAGCTCCAGCACCTTCAGCGCGCACTCGCGCGCCAGCGCTTCCAGCGGACCGCTGCCCAGGTAGATGACGCGGTTGAAGGGGCGCTGTGCCAGCGCGGCCACCGGTGCATCCCACTGCGCCTGGCCTTCGCGGGCCAGCGCAGCGAGCTGCGTCAGGCGCGCCACCCGCGTCTGCCACGGTGAGCGGTCGAACACGGTCAGCGCGGCCAGCAGCATGCAGGTCAGGCTGCTGGTCATCGCAAAGGCGCGGTCGCAGCTGGCCGACGGCATCAACAGGGTGCAGGTATCGGCACGGCCGGCACCGCGCCGGGCCAGTTCGCCATCAGCGTTGCAGGTGATGTCGAGGAAGCGTGCGTCATCCACGTCGCTGCGCACACGGTCCACCGCTGCCACGCTTTCCGGGCTGGAGCCACTGCGGCCGAACGAAACCAGCAGGGTGGGGCGGTCGCGTTGCAGATACAGCGCCGGATGGGTCAGCAGGCTGGTGGTATGCACCACACGGACGTCAGCGGCCCACTGCGCGTTGATCGCATCGGCCACCATCTCGGCGATGAAGCCGGAACTACCGGCGCCAGTGAACAACACGCGCTGATCGGGATTGTCGAGGCGGTCGCCCAGGAAGGCCTGCAGGCGTTCGCGGGCCTGCAGCAGATCCTGTGCAAGCGCGTCCCACAGTGCTGGCTGCTGGGCGATTTCAGTAGCGGTATCGGCTCCGCCCCGGCGCTGCCAGGCGGACACATCGGAAAGCAGGGTGACGTCCATTCGGAGGTTCCAGTTGGGCCATCGCACGATCTGTGTTTTCTTTCGAAATGTCAAATACCGAAAGCAAAAAGAAAGATAAAGAGCGCTTGGCGTTTCTGGTAGACCGCAATCGTCCAAAACGAAAGGAATCGAAGAATGCCGTATCGCACCAAGCTTAACAGGGGAGTGCAAGCGATTACACAAAGTACTGCGCCGCATCACCTTTCGTTTCAGTCGAACTTATCTTACTTTTTGCTTTCCATTTGTTGACATCTTTCGAATCCCTGCCCTAGAGTCGGCCCAACCGCTTTCGAAACGCCCGGTGAACGGGTTGGGAGTCCGCGTGGAAATCTGCATTCGCCGCTCGCCGCTGATGCTGGCCCTGTTGCCGGTGCTGCTGCTGGCGTCCATGTCGGCCCACGCCGAACCCATCGGCAACCTGCGCTCGGTCACCGCCAGCAAGGCGGGCCCGCCCGCCTGGGACCTGCAGACCGACACCGGCGCGCGTGTGCGCATCGAACTGCCGGCTGCCGACATTGTCCGTGTGCAGGCGGGGCGCAAGGGGGTACTGACCGGAGCCGGCGACAAGGCCGCGCCGATCGTGCTGCCCCAGCCCAGTGCCGACGTGCAGGCACAGCTGGAAGAAGATGCGCAGGAGATCCGTCTGCGCACCGGCGCACTGGTGCTGCACGTACAGCGCCAGCCGCTGCGCCTGCGGTTGGAGCGTCTGGACAATGGCCAGCCCACTGCGTTGTGGCAGGAGCTGCAGCCGCTGGACCTGGATGCCGCACAGAGCGTGCAGGTACTCTCGTCGCAGCCCGACGAAGGTTTCTTCGGCGGCGGCCAGCAGAACGGCCGTTACCAGTTCAAGGGACGCGAGCTTGAGGTGTCCTACTCCGGCGGCTGGGAAGAGGGTGATCGACCGAGCCCGGCGCCGATGCTGCTGAGCAGCCGCGGCTGGGGCATGCTGCGCAATACGTGGAGCGACGGCAGCTACGACCTGCGCCAGCCCGATCAGTCCACCCTGCTGCATCGCGAAGATCGTTTCGACGCCTACTACTTCGTCGGTGCCGATCTGCCGGCATTGATCGAGCGCTACACGCAGCTGACCGGCCGCCCCAACATGGTCGCGCGCTGGGCGCTGTCCTATGGCGATGCCGATTGCTACAACGACGGCGACAACGCGAAGAAGCCGGGCACCGTGCCCGAGGGCTGGAGCGATGGCCCGACCGGCACCACGCCTGACGTGGTCGACAGCGTGGCCAAGCAGTACCGGGCACACGACATGCCCGGTGGCTGGATCCTGCCCAACGACGGCTATGGCTGCGGCTACAAGCAGTTGCCCGAGACGGTGAAGGGTCTGGCCGGATACGGCTTCCGCACGGGCCTGTGGACGGAGAACGGTGTCGACAAGATCGCCTGGGAAGTCGGCAAGGCCGGCAGCCGTGTACAGAAGCTGGATGTGGCCTGGACCGGCAAAGGCTATCAGTTCGCGATGGACGCCAACCGCCAGGCGTTCAATGGCATCGTCGACAATTCCGATTCGCGTCCCTTCCTGTGGACGGTGATGGGCTGGGCCGGCATCCAGCGCTACGCGGTTGCCTGGACCGGTGACCAGAGCAGCAGTTGGGATTACATCCGCTGGCACGTGCCGACCCTGGTCGGCTCGGGATTGTCCGGCATGGCCTATGCCAGTGGCGATGTCGATGCGATCTTCGGCGGCAGCGCCGAGACCTACACCCGCGACCTGCAGTGGAAGGCCTTCACTCCGGTACTGATGGGCATGAGTGGCTGGTCGTCGAACGCGCGCAAGCACCCGTGGTGGTACGACGAACCCTACCGCAGCATCAACCGCGATTATCTGAAACTGAAGATGCGGCTGACGCCGTACATGTACGGGCTGGTGCACGACGCCGCGCAGACCGGCGCGCCGCCGGTGCGTGGCTTGATGTGGGATTACCCCCGCGATCCGCACGCGCAGGACGAAACCTACAAGTATCAGTTCCTGCTGGGCCGCGATCTGCTGATCGCACCGGTCTACCGCAGCCAGGCGGCCAGCCGCGGCTGGCGGCGCGACATCCATCTGCCGGCCGGTGGATGGATCGACTACTGGGATGGCCGCCGCGTGCAGGCCGGCGCCGAGGGCCGTCAGCTCGACCGCCAGGTCGACCTTGCCACGCTGCCGGTGTTCGTGCGCGCCGGGGCCATCCTGCCGATGTATCCGTCGATGCTGTTCGATGGCGAGAAGCCGCTGGACGAGGTCACCTTCGATCTCTATCCGCAGGGCGATTCGCAGTACACGCTGTACGAAGACGACGGCAACACCCGCCGCTACCAGCAGGGCGAATCGAGCACGCAGCAGATCCGCGTGCAGGCGCCGGCACAGGGCAGTGGCCCGGTCCAGGTGCAGATCGCGGCCGTGCAGGGCACCTACCAGGGCCAGCTGGCGCAGCGTCGCTACGGCCTGCGCGTGTTGAGCCGGCAGGCACCGCGCGCAGTGCAGGCCGGCGCTCGTGTGCTGCCCGCGCTGGCCGACGCGGCAGCCTTCAACGGTGCCGACGAAGGCTGGTATTTCGATGCCCGTGAGCGTGGCGGTACCGTCCATGTGCGTACCGCCACGCAGGATATCCGCCAGCCACTGCAGATGCAGCTGGACTTCGCCGTGACCGCCGCCGCTGCGGACGATGCTTATCCGGCCGCGCCGGTGCTCGGCCGCGAGCTGCCGGCCGACAGCCTGCTGGTGGTCAACCGCCCGGCGGAAGAGCCTGGCCATCCGCTGGAGAACGCGTTCGACGATGACCCGGCCACCTGGTTCCGCAGCGTGCGCAACCAGGCCGTGCGCACCGGCGCCCACGAATGGGTGGTCGGCTTCGGTGAGCGCCGGATGATCGACGGCATCGAGCTGGCGCCACGCAACGACAAGAACTGGAAGCATGGCCAGGTTCGCGACTACGAGGTGTACCTGGGCGACAGCAATGGCGAATGGGGCGAGCCGATCGCCCGGGGCCGGCTGCAGTTGAAGGAAGGGATGCAGCGCATCGACTTCCCCGCACACGCCGGTCGCCTGCTGCGTTTCCGGGTGCTGAGCGTGCAGAACCCCGAAGGCGACGGCGCCAGCAGCACCGACCCGATGGTCACTGCGGCACAGGGCAGCGCCCGCGCGTTCGACGCGTTGCAGCCACGCGATGTCGGCCCGATCGCGCTGTCCACCTTCCACATCCTCGAGCACCAGGAACCGGAGCGACCGGCCCGGCAGCGCTATCTCTCCGAGCTGCCGGTGCCGGCCGCGCTGGCCAGCCAGATGCGCGCCGACCAGGCGTTCCGTGGCGAGGCCGGCATGCGCATGAACGGCCTGCAGTTCCGCCGCGGCCTGGGAGTGGGCGCGAACAGCCGCATCGACCTGCGTCTGCAGGGCGGCTGGCGCCTGCTGCGTGCGGATCTGGGCATCGATGATGCCTGCCGCAGCGCAGGCGGCCTGCAGTTCCAGGTCTGGGGCGACAACCGCCTGCTCTACGACAGCGGCCTGGTGAAGGCGCCCGGCGTGGTCAAGCCGGAGCTGGACATCCGTGGCCTTACCACCCTGAGCCTGCGCACGCTGGGTGCGCAGGGCAGTCAACCCGCCCAGGTCTGTGCCAACTGGGCCAACGCCGTGCTGATCGGCCAGGAGGGCGACTCCGCCAGCATCGTCGCCCCATGACCCCTTCGTAACACCGCTCCTCCCCCGCCCATACCGACTGCGGCCTGCTGGCCGTGGCCCGGGAGCGTTTTGCCCGCTGATCCACATTCGCGCCGCACCCCTGCCAGGAGAGAACCCCGATGTTGCCCGCACGCTACCGCCGCCCCCCCTGTCGCACGATCGCTCCGCTGACGCTGGCCATTGCCGGTGTGCTGCTGTCGGTCGCCCTGCCTGCCGCTGCGCAGGACAGCAAGGACAACGCCACCGACCTGGCCCGCATCGAGGTCACCGGCTCCAACATCCGCCGTACCGATGTGGAAACCGCTTCGCCGGTCCAGGTCATCAGCAAGCAGGACATCCAGAACATGGGTGCGCGTACGCTGCTGCAGGTGCTCGACAACCTGCCGGCTGCCCGCCCGGCGCAGCAGGATTCGCGCTCGCTGTTCACCGGCTCCGACGGTGCTTCGCAGGCCAATCTGCGTGGGTTGGGCGCACAGGGCACGCTGGTGCTGCTGAACGGTCGTCGCCTGTCGTACTACGGCGCACCCGCCGGCTTCCAGACCCAGTTCGTCAATATCGATGCGATCCCGGCTGCCGCCATCGAACGCATGGAAGTGCTCACCGATGGTGCTTCGGCGGTGTACGGCACCGACGCCGTGGCCGGTGTGATCAACGTGATCACCAAACGCAACTTCCAGGGCGCGGAGATCAACTTCACCAACGATACGTCATCGCGCATCGACTCCTACGGTGAGCGCCAGGCCAGCATCACCGCCGGCTTCGGCGACCTGGCCGAGAACCGCTTCAACATCTACGGTGCGGTCAACATGTACCGCCGTGATGCGATCCCGCTGCGTGATTTCTACGACAAGCGTCCTGAGCAGTACTACGTCAACAATCCCAATTACCTGACCAACCTGCGCCTGGGCGTGGGCAGCAAGCCGGGCGAGTTCAACCCGGGCAGTTACTTCGCATTCGATCCGGTCACCGGCCGCCGCGTGCAGGAGGCCGCACCCGGGTGCAACAACGTGCTGCAGGGCGAGGCCGCCGGTCCGCGTTGTGTCTGGGAGACCTGGATGAACAACGAGATCGACGCCGGCGCCAAGTCCGAGCGCAACACCGCCTACCTCAATGGCACCTTCCTGGTGGGCGACTCGACCGAAATCTTCGCCGAGGCGACCTACACCGACATCGATCTGCGTGCCAATGGCGGTACACCCCGCAGCTATGGCACCACCACCGGTAATCCGACCAGCTGGTTCTCCCGCGATACCGGCACTACGGTCAACCAGTTCCTGTATCCCTACCTGGGGCCGAACAACGAGTACAACCACGCCAGCCCTGAACTGAAGGCGATGATGGGCGGCGTAGTCGGCCTGCAGTACCTGCTGCAGGATGCCGGCGCCAACTACTTCGGCCAGCGCAACACCGACAAGAGCTACCGCGTGCTGACCGGTGCACGTGGCAACATGGGTGACTGGAACTGGGAAACTGCTTTCGCCACCGCCGGCACGCACTCCACCACCTACCAGACCATCAACGTCAACCTGAAGGGCTTCGAGAAGGCCTTCGGCCCGTACTCGGTGGATCCGGGTACCGGGCGGGTGATCATTTCCGACCATCCGGCATACAAGTTCGGTGAGATCAGCGAAGCCAACGCAGCGCTGATCCGCGAGGCGTTCCCGACCTTCGACATCCAGTCCTGGACGCGCCTGCACACCCTGGACGGCAAGATCGAAGGCCCGCTGTTCCAGCTGCCGGCCGGTGAGATGCGCGCCGCGTTCGGCTTCAATGCCAGCCGCGAAACCTTCTACACGCCGGGCAATGCCGACGCAGCCGCCGGCCTGATCACCCAGCAGGGCGGCTCGTGGTTCGACGGTGCGCGCAACACCTATGCACTGTTCGCCGAAACGGTGGCGCCGATCACCGACAAGCTGGAACTGGATGCCGCGGTCCGCGTGGACAAATACCCGAACTTCAGCGCCAACGTCGCACCGAAGATCGGCTTCAAGTACCAGGCATTCGATCAACTGATGCTGCGCGGCACCTATTCGACCGGCTTCCGTGCGCCGAGCCTGGCCGAGTCCGGCAGCGGTGGCGTGTTCGCCCAGCTCGGTGGCTACCGCGATGAGGTGCGCTGCGCCGAGACCAACGCGATCGCCGACCTGTTGCGGCAGTCGCAGCGCGCCGGTGACGTGGACCTGGGCAAGAGCCTGGCCAACGTCGATTGCAGCCGCACCGTGGCCCGCATGACCCAGCCCAACCAGGACCTGAAGCCGGAGAAGGCCAAGATCGCCACCCTGGGCTTCGTCTACGAGCCGGCCAGCTGGCTGTCGGTGTCGGCCGACTACTGGTTCATCTACCGCAACAACGAGATCGTCGCCCCGGATTTCAGCCGTGATACCGACATCATCTCCTCCACCCGTTCGCCGATCACTGATGCCGATCGTGCAAACCTGGCCCAGCTGGCGGCGATGTGCGCCGACCCGGCCAGCGGTGTGAGCTGCCCCTCGGTCCTGCCCGGCTACAGCGTGGGCAACGTGGCCAGCGTGGTCGGCCAGTACAAGAACCGCGGCAAGACCCTGGTCGACGGCTTCGACGTGGACGCACGCAGCCGCTTCTCGCTGGGCGAGTGGGGCGGGCTGAACGTGGGCCTGGCCGCCACCATCGCCAATCGCAACCGCTACTACATGGATGAGGAAAGCGGCTGGTACTACGGCGACGTGGTGGGCTACTACAACAACCCGCGCCTGCGCGCCACGCTCAACGCCGACTGGACCTACAAGCAGGTGACCACCAGCATGTTCGTCAACTATGTGGGCGGTACCAAGTGGGCCCGTGACCGCGTGGATGAAGTGGATAACAACAAGGAGACCTGCACCGCCGGCTACTTGGCGCTGCAGGCCAGCAAGTGCGACGGCGCGCCGTCCTGGTGGACCGCCAACCTGAGCGTCACCTGGCGCCCCGATGACGCCTGGAACCTGAGCTTCACCGTCAAGAACCTGTTCGATCGGCTGCCGTTCTACGATCCGAACAGCTTCCTGGGTGACTCCAGTGACTACGCGACGATCTTCGGCCGTGGTTACAGTGTGACCATCGGTTATCGATTCAAGTAAGCAGGTTCGAGTGATCCAGCGCGCCGGTTGCGGCCGGCGCGCTTCCAAGAGGAGAGATGTTTGCCATGAAACGCAGGGAGTTCATCGCGGCCAGTGCCGCCGTCGCCGCCAGCAGCCTGTTGCCACAGACCCCGGCCTGGGCGCGCGGTCGCACGCTCCGCCTGGCCATGATCGGTACCGGCATGCGCGGCCAGGTGCTGTTGAAGGAGCTGGTGCGCCGCGACGATGTCGAGGTCATTGCACTGTGCGACATCGAGCCGATCATGCTGGGTCGTGCCGTGGACATGGTGACCAAGGCCGGCAAGCCTGCGCCGAAAACCTATGGCCAGGATCGCGACAGCAACGCCTGGAAGCGCCTTCTGGAACAGAAGGGCATCGATGGCGTGATCATCGCTACGCCGTGGGAATACCACGCGCCGATGGCGATCGCCGCCATGCAGGCGGGCGTGGCCGTAGGCTGCGAGGTGGTGGCCGGCATCACCCTGCAGGACCACTGGGATGTGCTGAAGACCCAGCTCACGACCGGCACGCCGTACATGCTGCTGGAGAACGTCTGCTACCGCCGCGATGTGATGGCCGCCCTGCAGATGGTGCGACAGGGCCTGTTCGGCGAGCTGGTGCATCTGCAGGCCGGCTACCAGCACGACCTGCGCGGGGTGAAGTTCAACTCCGGTGATCCCAGCCAGCCTTACGACAGCGGCGTGGAGTTCGGTCCCAAGGGCTGGAGCGAGGCACGTTGGCGCACCGAGCATTCGGTGGAGCGCAACGGCGAGCTCTACCCCAGCCACAGCATCGGCCCGTGCGCGATGTACACCGGCATCAACCGCGGCAACCGCTTCACCCATATCAACGCTTTCGCGACCAAGGCACGCGGCCTGCACGAGTACACCGTGGCCAAGAGCGGTGGCACCACCCACCCCAGCACCCAAGTGAAGTTCAAGCTGGGTGACATCGTGACCACCACGCTTGCCTGCGAGAACGGTGAGACCATCCTGCTGCAGCACGACACCTCGCTGCCTCGACCGTACTCGATGGGCTTCCGCGTGCAGGGCACCAAGGGTCTGTGGATGGACGTCAACCACTCCATCCACATTGAAGGCCGCAGCCCGCCGCACCAGTGGGAAGAGTTCAAGACCTACCAGGATCAGTACGAGCACCCGTTGTGGAAGCAGCATGCCGACACCGCGGCCAGCGCCGGTCACGGCGGCATGGACTGGTTCGTCATCCATGCGTTCGTCGAGGCACTGAAGGCCAAGGCGCCGATGCCGATCGACATCTACGATGCGGTGACCTGGAGCGCGATCACCCCGCTGTCCGAGCAGTCCATTGCCAATGGCTTCCAGACGCTGGAGTTCCCTGACTTCACCGCTGGCGCGTGGAAGCAGCGCAAGCCGATCTTCGCCTTCGACGGCACGTACTGATCCGTACACCCACGGTAGCGCCGGGCCATGCCCGGCGTTGCTGTGTGGACGGGTGTGCTCGCCCCTGTGGCGCTGGGCCTGCCCTCGGCGGCTGCCGGCTTCCAGTTCTTAGCGTGGAAGATCAGCGGCCTGCTGATTCTGGGGCTGTGCCGGTGGGCCAACAATCGATGGCCTGAGCAGGGAAGGATGGCGCGCCCGGAGGGATTCGAACCCCCGACCAATGGCTTCGGAAGCCACTACTCTATCCGGCTGAGCTACGGGCGCGTTGGCCGCATAGTGTATGCCTACTTTTGCGTTTTCGGAAGTCCAGCAAAGCAGGGGCCGACCCGTCAGGGCTGCGAGGGCGGCACTACCCGGCTTCCCTTGCCCGCAAACGCTGCCTGCTCTTCTCAAGCGCCGACTCGAAGCGCTTCACGCTTCCGCCCAGGAAGAAGAAGTGGTCGGACTGCTTCGCGATGATTGCCTGATAGGCGTTCCTCAGTTCCGGGTCGTTCGACAGGTAGTTCGCCAACAGAGGAAGGCCAGGCAGCGATTCGCTCGGAAGCTGCGGGCCTGCGACCTTCGCTATGGGCCCGCCAGTGCCATCGCGGAGATCGACAAGGAGCGTACGGGTCAGGCGCGAGAGCGGCGCGACCTGTTCACTGTTCCCCGCGACCTGCTGCATGGCTGCGAGCGGGATGGCCGCAAAGAGATGGTAATGGGTTGCGCGCTTGCCCCGGGCAACCTCGGCAGGGAGCAGGCCCTGCTGGGTCACCTGCGCAAGCCCACGTGAGAGCACGCGCTGGCCGGCTTCTTCAATGGATCGATCCTTCAGCACGGCCGCTGAAAGTACGAGGGAGAGACCGCTCCAGTAATAGTGGTTATCGACTGGCTGGGATTGAAAGAATGCGTTTGATGCATCCGCCGCTTGTTTGATCCACGCCCTGGTCGGTGAATCGAGGACACCCTCCAGCTGTGCTTCATCAAGGCCCAGCAGGTTGGCCAGCACGGCGACCATCAGCCAGTCACGGAAGTATCTGTCTTCCCGGCTGCGCGGTTCTCCCAGATAGTCTGTGCGAGCCATTTCATGGACCAGGTTTGTGATGCACTCTCCGACCTGGGCACGACCCGCAGACTCAGCCTCCGCATACTGGGCCGCCAATCGGTTCAGCGCCACCACGGGCCCGCCGATTCGCGTACGGACCGGCTTCTGCTCCGCCACCGCTTTGGGGTTCATCGTGGAGAACGTCGCGTCAACCGACGGGCCGTAGTAGCGCGAGATGATTCCCATCTCCGGGGACATCTGGGGCATCTTCGGACACGCGGATCCTGCGGCATGTCCCTCGCCCACGCTGGCGAGCAGCAGCAGCGCAAACAGCATTGAACAGAGCCGGGTCCAGAGGGTGTTCGACCTGCGTGCATTGGCAAGGGCAGGAATGTTGGCGGAAATCATCATCGACGTAACCTCATTCTGAGTTTCTCCATCAGAGCGCGCATTCCGGCCAGGTCATCACGGTTGATGATCAGGAAGCGGTGAATGGGAACGGAGAAAGCGACCCGGTATACGAGAAGGAAGGAGAGCGTTAGTACAACGTTCGAGATCAACATGGAAATCGCCGCACCGTTCAGGCCATAGGCCTCCGTCAGCGGCTTGGCGGTAACGATGTTGAGCATAACTCCCGGAAGCATCAGCAGGAAAACACGGAACGGGGACAGAACCACCGAGAGACTGGGGAACAGGATCGTCCAGGGTGCACCACTGAGCGTTGCAGCGACCAGGAGCACGAACAGCCAGCCATCTGCGGAGAACTGTGAACCCAGCAGCAGCGGGACCGACACATCCGCCGTGGCGATCATGGCCACGGATACTACGGTGAACAGCAGCATGGAGGTGCGAAGCATGGCTGCGCTGCTGTCGACGGCCTCCTTGGTGCTGGATGAGCGGACGCTGTATGAGAATGCCACTACCGCAATGGCCATGCCCACTTCGGTGATGATCTCGGTCAACCGCTGCAGGGCGAAGAACGTACCTGCATCATCACTTGCGGAGGTGTGGCTGACAACCAGGAACGAGACCCGCTTGGCCGCGTTCATCAGCAGCACTGAGAGCATGAACAGGAAGCCCCGGCTGACCAGTTTCCAAGCCAGCGCGGTCGCAGTGCTCTTGCCGGATGGAACGCGGATTGCTGGCAGCTGCTTTGCGAAGAGATAGAGTGCAGCGGCAACCTGGGATATTGCCAGGGCCCATACTGCGCCAAGGAGCGTGAATGCACCGGGGATGACGAGGAGCAGGACAGTGCCGATCAGCAACGCTATTCTGGATGCCAGCTCCGACCGGTTGAACAACTTGATGTCGCCGGTTCCGAGGGGGGTTCCCTGCATCATGCGCAAATAGAGCATGGCCGCCAGAAGGATCGAGAACGGAGCGGCAAGTTGGGCCGGGTCCATCCCCAGATCGGACGCGCGCAGGGTCAGATACGCCGCCGGCACACCCAGCACTGAAAGGACCAGCCACAGGAAGAATCCGCTGCGGGTATAGTCGTGCGTGAGCGCAGGTTCCTTGCCGATGAACACGGCAAGAGAATTGCGGGTGCCCAGGTCGAGAATGGTCGAGTATATGAGCGTCGTCGAGAAAATGAATCCGTAGGCAGCCATCTCCGCCAGGGAGAGCTGCCTGGCGACGATCAGAAAAACCAGAAGATTGACCGATTTCGCTCCAAAACGCGTGACGATCGTCGCAAGTGTATCGAGCGCTCGCTTAGCCATGAGCGCGGGTAATCTGTCGGGTGTCGGCAATCAGGACCTGTCGGAATCCGTCCACGATCCCGTTGAAGGCAATGCGGGTGCCATCGCTGGACCACACCGGATGCGGATCTATACGCCGAGGACCGTTGAGGTTCTTGGTATGAATCCAGCAGAGCGCCTGTTCCTTGTTTGTTTCAAGGTCAATGAGGCGCAGCGGTATATCGTTCTGGGAGTTTCTGAATCCCTCCGACACATAAGAGTCGGTCACCAGGAACCGCCCGGAAGGGTCCAGGCTTGGGTGCCCGCTGCCCTTGTGGCCCGGAGCGACGGTTTCCAGGCAGGTGCCATCGGCCTTGAAGCGCACGAACGCCATCGGCTTACCTTTCGGGCGAAGGTTCATCAGGATGTGCTCGCCGTCCGGAGTCCAGTTGGGGTGATGGCCCCCGACCCGCCATAGCGCATCCGGCATGGCGAGCTTGATGTTGGAGCCATCCAGATTCATGGTCACCAGCTGAACCGGCGTTCCGCCGCGGAGGCGTACGCCGGTGCAGAAGAGCACGGCAAAGAGTTTCGTGTTGGTGGGATTGACCTTGACGTTAAACACATAGTACGTGCTGCCTGCCAGCTCTGATTGATCCGGCAGGCATTCAACGATGTCCCTCAAGCTCACCAGAAGCTTCCGTTCCCCGGTCGCAAGGTCGGTCCGCCAGATGCCTTCCGTCGAACTCAGGGGCGTTGTCTGCCGCTTCTTTCCGGTCAGCGGATCGGCTACGCCATAGCCCGGGATGATCGCGTTCACATATTCGATGTCGGGAGCATAGGAGTACCGTCGGTCTGGGGAGAGACCATAGACGGGTCCATCCAGAGGGACGACCTTCCGTTGGGCGCGTTCGATGCGCACGCCCGTGGCTCGTCCTTCGACGACGTCGTTGCAGTACAGGATGTCATCGCTGCTGCCCCACTGCACGTTCGCGCCGAGCTGCGCCCCCCAGCCCAAGGTCTCGTGCACGACCTCGCACCCGCCTTCGACCAGGTCAATCACGCACACACGTGCCTTGTCGCCCGGAATGGGGATGCGCTCGATGAACGGAACCTGTGTCACGGCAAGGAAGCGGCCGCTCGGAGAGAACGGGTCAACGTCAAAGAAGGTGGTCATGTAATGACCGGAGTCAGGACTAACCGTCGACACCGGTACCGCACTCTCCTGCGGTCGGTAGGGCCTGGATGGGCTGTCGACTCTAAGGGGGGCCTTGCTCCAGTCACGCATCGGGCCGCGGGCGTGCGCGAGAGCCTGTCGCGCCAACTCCGGCGCTTCCTTCAGCCTTCGCTTGAGGTACTTCAGGTTGTTAATGAAGATCTGAGTGTTCATCGAATGAGGTCCAGGCCGGTCCGCGCCTATCAATTGCCACGAAGATAGAAGCGCCAGGCTTCCTGCATGAATGAGAGTGGGAAGATGACCGCATCCTTGGCGTAGCGCCGGAAAAGCCGGCGCGGATCCGATGCCAGCCGGTACAGCCATTCCAGGCCCGACTTCGACATCCATGCTGGCGCCCGTTTCACATTGCCCGCCATGAAGTCGACCGTAGCGCCGGCGCAGATCGCCATGCCCGGGCGCAGCAGGCTGGCATGCCGATGGATCCACTTCTCCTGCTTTGGTGAACCAAGGCCAAGCACGACGAAGTTGGCGCCGGACTCATTGATCATGGCGACGATCCGATCAGATTGCGCAGCATCCTTCTCGAATCCAAACGGAGGGCTGTACGCACCCACCACGCTCAAGGTCGGGTAGTTGTGGCGGATATGCTCGGCTGCCCGCTGCGGCACATCGTTCATACCGCCCAAGATGAAAACGGAAAGCGGCAGTGCCGCGCTATGTGCGTGGGCCAGGACTGCAGGAACCAGATCGCTGCCGGCGACCCGCTCGGGAACAGGGTGACGGAGTAGACGGCTGGCCATCACCACCGGCCAACCGTCAGCGAGCACGTGGGCTGCTCCTTCGTAGGCGTCGCCAAACTCGTGGTCGGTCCGCAGGATCACGACATGGTCGATGTTCGGGGTTACGACGTACTTCATTTCATCTGTTGACAGGCATTCGGACGCGATCGTCGAAGCCGCCTGCTCCAGGGTCATGAGATCTATCGGGATGTTGAACACGCGCCGCGGCTTCATTTGGGTATTCACTTCAGAACTGATCTCTCGCGCGAACTGATGGCCATCGAGATCATCAGCGTGACAAGGCAATACAGCGTGACCGGCTTGGACGCGTAGTTGGCGCCGGTAAGACTGCCCAGGACCATGGTGACGACCATGAAGAAGGTGTAGGAGTAGGGACGTACCGGATCCCGGCGACCCGAGACAACCAGATGGCTCAGCGCCAGGAGGATCACGAGTGCCATGCCGATGTATCCGGTTTCAAAGAACGCCTGCAGAAAGCTGTTGTGGGGGTGCGGCGGTCGATAGAAGCCAGGCCACATGTAGTCAAAGGCTGCGTTGTCGAACGAGCCGAAGCCGTAACCCTTCCACGGGGATAGGAGCGCTTCGTTGATGCTCTTCATCCAGATCGTCGTGCGTCCGGTCAGGCTGGTGTCAACGCCGGCATCAGCCAGTGTGGATTCGATGTTCGCCTGGAACGTGAGTGCCAGCGCGATGGCGCCCAGCGCCGTTGCGGTCACCAGCCAGCGCATCGGCTTGCGCATGGAGAAGGACACAGTCAGCAGCAGTGACGCAACGACGAATACGGAATACAGGCGGGCGTACGCGAGGTAGAAGACGCCGAGCATCAGTGGTGCTGCGAGGAACAGCAACCAGCGCTGCGGGAGAACCTTGCGCATATCGCCGTTCAGCCAGGCCAGTACGGCCAGTCCCAGCGCACACCCCATGAACAGGCCCAGGCGGAGTTGGTGCTCGAAAACTCCGCGGAGCTCTGGCCGCTCGCCTGACGTGAATGGCTGGAAGGCGAGGCTACGATCGACGGGGATTATCAGCAGCGATAGAACGGCTGTGATCGAACCGAGCATAACCACGTGACGGACAACGAGTTCAACTGGCGCCGCAGCGATGATGCTAGTCGTGAGGAAGATGATCGAAAGCAGCGTGAGCTGGAAGATCGTATCGGTAGCCGAGGGCGACCATGCAGCACTTACGGCAACCAGTACGAGATAGACAAGGAGCAGCCGGTTGGATGATCTGATGGACGGGCTGGGGATGCGCCAGCCGTTGGCCAGTGCCGTAGCGAAGATCGACAGCCCCATCAGAACAATCATCGCCAGGTTGCCGGTTTTGATGCCCTCGAAACGCGGAAGGTTCAGGTCAAGACACAACGCGCCCAGGACGAAAAAGAACACCGAGATGTTGGGGACCCGTATGTCTGCGGTCGCCCGGAATTGATGCTGAGCGCTATTCATGCGTGCAGTGCGGTTCCGTGGGAAGCCGTCGGCTGGCTCTCCCGTTCCAGAAGAAGACGATCAAAGTAGGAATCAAGTCGTTCGCGTTCCGCAAGGCCCTGTGCCCAGGAAAGATCATGCGCGGAGTCGATCGTGCCCCCCTGCATGTCGACCACATTGGTTGAAAGGCCAAGGTCGGCAAACAGCGCGCTCACCTTGCCGTGGTTCCCGCCGGGTAGTACCGCGACCGGGCGGGCTCCGGCATTCGCGGCGAGAAGCAGGACGTGCAAGCGATTGGAATAGACACGCTCCGTCATGGAATACCAGTGACAGGCTGTCTCCAGGCTGGAATCGGTTTCGATCAGCGAAATACGCTCTTCGCCGAAGCGCTTGCACAGCCGGGAATGGAGCTCCCGCATGCCGCGCGAGTCACGCCCGACCTGTGAGATCACCGCATGGTGACTGTCCGAGGCGCCTTCGGCGATGATGCGTTCTGCCCACTCCGCAAGCCGTGCAGTGGAAAGGCCGCGATCAGTGCGAAAGCTGAAGGCGCTGGCGATCTGCTTCGAGGTCGCCTCCGTCGCTGGCTGCTGGTAAAGATTGAATGAGAGGTCGGGAACAACGTCGTCAGCTGGAATTCCGATTCGCTCAAGGTAGCGTGCGCTGACCTCATCCCGAACCACGAACGCATGGCAGATCCTGCGCCTCATGCGTGTCACCAGCCGCTCACGCCACGTCATCGGCTCGAACGAGACGCCAACCAGACATACGCGCACGCCAAGACAGCGCAGGGCCAACAGTATGCAGTTGTAGACCAGAGAGGATACGAACGCCCTCGTGTTGTCGCCAACGCCGCCGCCAAGGCCGCCGGGGTTGAGGAAAAAGTAGCACCGATTTCCTGCGATCGCCTGCTTCGCCATGTCCAGCAGCATCCTGCCGCGACCAGAAGTGATCAGCCGTGTATTGGAAAGCTGCTCGACGCCCATGGTTGCGTGGAAGCTCTTCGGTGAACGTGTGAGGTCGATCGTCAAGGGCACCCGTGCAGCGACCAGCGCAGCCAGTTCCTTGTTGATCAAGGCGTCTCCGAGGTTGTCGAACTGCGTCTTGACGCTCATGAATCCCAAGGTTCTGGGCATCATCGCTGCTCCGCCGGGGATGTCGCCTGCTCAGTCAGGGCATGGATGTACGCATAGTTGTGTGCGTGGCGAGCACCATCGCCGCGCGCGGCGACGGCCAGGGCAGTTTTCTTGAACAGCCACTCCGGGGCTACGGTCCTGTAGATACTCTTGAGTACGGTTTTCGGATGGACCGCGCCGCAGTTGCGGAGAATGATGGAAAGAGCACGTATCTTGCTCCGCTTGGCAACTTCGTGGGACAGCGCATAGAGCACGAAGCCTGAGCGGGCCCTGGGAGTCAGCGGGCACATTGGAGAGCCAAGCCAGGCTCGGATGTTCTCTTCGGCGCTCGAACTGGAGATCCGGGCATCTGCCTGGTCATCGAAGAGCACGGCGAGCGGGCGGTCGATGAACAGCAATGTGCCGGACGCGCGACGCGCGCGAATGAAGAAATCCGGATCCTGCACCTTGCGCAGTGCATCATTCCACTTCGTCGCCAGCGCCACATCGCGTCGCACGACGATGCTGGAGGACTGGATGCGCTCATCGTGAACGAAGTAAAACTCGCTGATCTCTTCGTCATCGCCGGGAGCGCGGCTCGGTCGCAGCTGCATGCGGTCATCGCCACGATATACCAGCAGCCGTGAGGCGATGACGCCGGGCTGGCTGACCGCTATTTGATCTGCGATCGTCTGCAGCTTGTCGGGAAGGAAGATGTCATCGCTGTCCAGATATGCGATGTAACTGCCTTGAGCGAGAGAGCCTCCAAGGTTCCGGGCTGCACATGCTCCCTTCCTGTCGCTGGTCTGCCTGACAAGCTGCAGGCGAACATCGGTGAAGCGCGCTGCCACGGCGGCAATGTCCTCATCGGAATGATCGTCGACGACAATGACCTCGAAGTTGTCGAAGGTCTGATTGCGAAGCGATATCAGAGCACGTGTCAGCAGTTCCGACCGGTTCTTGACCGGAATGACGACCGAGAACAGCGGCGCAGGGGTGTCAGGCTTCATAGGTTTATTTCAGTTGTTACCAGGCAGGTCACGGGTATCGCCTCTTTCAGCATCTTAGAGGACCGTGGTCGATTGGGTCTGCGGCGGGCTCCCCGTGACTGAACGGCTCCGTCATACTTGACCCGCATAGGGGGCCTGAACCTGGGCAGGGCTGGCGGGCGAGGCTTGTTCTCGGCTGGAACCAGCCCACTGCCAGACTTCAGCGGAGTCGCGGAATGGTTCATGTCTGCATCCTTGCAAGTGTCGAGGGCGATGCCCCTCCGGTGCCCCTTACCAGGGCAACCCAGCATGCTACCCGGAGTTCGTGATCTGATCCAAGGCCTGCGGAGCGCTTGCAGCTGAACAGGAGCAGCTTTCGTCCCTGTCGAGGCACCATGCGGCAGTTTGATGACCGTTTCTGGTATGCTAATCCGCTGTTTGTCAACTTCGCCAATTCAGTTTGTGCGGCAAAAGCTGCACTGGTTTGCGCGATGGCCGGGCGATAGTGCCCGGTGTCTTGACGCCCACAGCCTGTTCTTCGAATTTCACGATGGAAGCGATGAGAAAGCAATCAGAGTCACGAGTGGTCAAGGATGACGAGATCGATCTTCGGGAGATCGTGGGTCTGCTCATCGACCGCAAATGGTGGATTCTGGGGCCTACAGCGCTGTTCCTGGCCATAGGCGTCGCGTGCGCAATGCTTATGGCGCCGGTGTATCAGGCACAGGCGCTGGTGCAGGTCGAGTCAAAGATGCCGACCATTCCCGGACTGTCCGATCTGGCTTCCCTCGGCGGTGGCGGCAGCACTGCGGCGACCACCGAAGTTGCGCTGCTCACCTCCCGGACCGTGATTGGTTCCGCTGTCGATCAGCTGCAGCTGGACATCCAGGTCAAGCCGGTTCGATTCCCGTTGATCGGTGGCTTCATCTCCAGGCGCTTCACCCCGGAGTCGGATGGGCAGGTCGCCTCTCCTTGGCTGGGCATGTCCCGCTACGGATGGGGGGGGGGAAGCCTGGACGTTCATCGCCTGCAGGTTCCCGCTGCTCTTCTGGACACCACGCTGCTTCTGGAGGCTGGGGAGTCGACTGGCAGTTACGTACTGTACGACGAGGACGGCGAGGAACTGCTGAAGGGAGCTGTGGGCAAGCCCGCTTCCGGCAAGGGCGTTGAGCTGGAAGTAGCTGCGCTGCATGCCAACCCTGGCATGCGCTTTGAGATCACCAAGCAGCGTAGATTCGATGTCGTCGCCGCATTGCAGGAGGATGTCAGGGCCACTGAGCAGGGCAAGGATTCCGGCATTCTCCAGCTGGTCTACGAGTCCGAAGATCCTCGTGTCGCTGAGAATCTGGTTCAGCAGATCGCCGACGCCTATGTACGTCAGAACGTGGATCGTAGTTCGGCGGAAGCGGCCTCCCAGCTTCAATTCGTGAAAGATCAGCTGCCGACGATCCGCCGCCAGGTGGAGCAGGCGCAGTCCGCGATGAGCGAGTATCAGTCGCGCTCCAATGCGGTCGACATCACCATGCAGACCAAGGGCCTGCTGGAGCAGGAAGTGGCGGTGGAGGCCAGCATCCAGCAGCTTCGTCTGAAGCAGGCCGAGATGGACCGCAGCTTCACGCGCGAGCATCCTGCATATCGCGCGCTGTTGAAGCAGCTTGGAGAACTCGAGGGTCGCAAGTCCGGCTTCCAGCGCCAGGTCGGGCAGTTGCCGGATACGCAGCAGGAGCTGCTGCGGCTTACGCGTGATCTGCAGGTCAGCAACGAGCTTTACACGGCGCTGCTGAACCAAGCGCAGCAGCTGGACGTTGCCCGTGCGGGGGCCGTCGGTAATGTCCGGATCGTGGATCCGGCCGCGGTGGACATCGCTAATCCCGTGAAGCCGCGCAAGGCGCTCATCGTTGCGATCGCCACGCTTCTTGGCGCCTTCCTGGCGACGGCGTTCGTGTTTCTTCAGCGCATGCTGAACCCGGGAATCGAGGATCCCTCCGACATCGAAGCGCTCGGCCTGCCGGTGTACGCAGCCATTCCGCTGAGCGTATCCAGTACGCTGCCGAAGCTTCGCAAGGGCAAGCATGGCACCCGCATGATCGCGGATGGCCGTCAGCACCTGCTTGCGGTGACCGCACCGGCCGACCCCACGGTCGAAGCCCTGCGCAGCCTGCGTACCAGCCTGCACTTTGCAATGCTGGAGGCGAAGAACAACATTCTTGCCATCTCTGGTCCTCGTCCTGGCGTAGGCAAGACCTTTGTGTCAGCCAATCTGGCAGCGGTCATCGCTCAGGCCGGGCAACGCGTGCTCGTGATCGACGCCGACATGCGAAAGGGTACGCTCCACAAGATTCTCGGCGTTTCCCATCAGAAGGGTCTGTCGGACATCCTGGGTGGCAAGCTGGCAGTGGACGAGGCAATTCAGCCAGTTCCGGGCGTGGATTCCATGCACTACATGGTGCGCGGTGATATCCCGCCGAATCCGGCTGAACTGCTTATGCATCCGCGATTCGCGCAGATGCTGAACGATCTGGCGGGCAGGTACGATCTGGTGATCGTCGATACGCCGCCGATCCTCGCCGTAACCGATCCGGCGCTGGTAGCCACCCATGCCGGTTCGAGCCTGCTGGTGACCCGGTTCGGCGTCAACCAGGCGAAGGAGATCGAGCTGACCCTGCAGCGCTTTGAACAGAACGGCGTGCAGATCAAGGGCGCGATCTTCAACGCAGTGGAGAAGCGCGCGACCGGGTACTACAGTTACGGCTATTACGAATACAAGTCGGATGGGAAGGCCTGATCCTTTCCATTCGGGTTGAAGCAAGAAGGCCCGGTACGCGTTGGCGTACCGGGCCTTTTTATTGGCTGTTCCGGCATCACGCCGGATCAGTCGTTTCCGAACAGATCCCGGGTGTAGACCTTGTCGGAGACATCCTCAAGCTCGGCGGACAGCCGGTTGGCCAGAATCAGGTCAGCTTCCGACTTGAATCGCTCCAAGTCGTTGATGACCCGGGAGTTATAGAAGTGCGGGGTCTGTAGTACGGGCTCGTGGACGATGACCTCTATACCCTTGGCCTTGATGCGCTTCATCACGCCCTGGATGGCGGAGGCACGGAAATTATCCGATCCGGATTTCATGACGAGGCGATAGATGCCCACCACCTTCGGTGAGCGCGCGATCACGTCGTCGGCAATGAAGTCCTTGCGGGTACGGTTCGCTTCCACGATGGCGTGGATCAGGTTCTGCGGCACGTTGCTGTAGTTTGCCAGCAGCTGTTTCGTGTCTTTCGGAAGACAGTAGCCGCCGTAGCCGAAGGACGGGTTGTTGTAATGGTTGCCGATACGCGGATCGAGGCTGACGCCGTCGATGATCTGTCGGGTATCGAGTCCATGCACCGCCGCATATGTGTCCAGCTCGTTGAAGTAGGCAACGCGCATGGCCAGGTAGGTGTTGGCGAACAGCTTGATCGCTTCGGCTTCCGTGGAACCTGTGAACACTGTGGGCACGTCCTTGCGGATGGCTCCCTCCCTGAGAAGCTCAGCGAACTCCAACGCACGCTCTGAACGTTCACCCACAATGATGCGGCTGGGATGAAGGTTGTCGTACAGGGCCTTTCCCTCGCGCAGAAACTCCGGAGAGAAAATGACATTCTGTGTACCGAAACGTTCCCTCAGCTGTTCAGTGCAGCCTACCGGGACGGTGGACTTGACCACGACAAGCGCATCCGGATTGATCTGCTGCACATCCCGCAGTACCGATTCAACGGAGCGGGTATTGAAGTAATTGGTGAGGGGGTCATAGTCGGTGGGCGTCGCGATGATGACGAACCGTGCGTCCTCATAGGCCTCCTTGCGATCCAACGTGGCCTTCAGATTCAGGCCGCCCCGCGCGAGAAATGCCTCGATCTCCGCGTCTTCGATTGGCGACTTGCCAGCGTTGATGCGCGCAACGCGATCTGCGTCGATATCCAGCGCGATGACCTCATGGTTCTGTGCCAGCAGAACAGCGTTAGACAGGCCAACGTAACCGGTACCGACCACGGCAATTTTCATGTGGGTTTCCTTTCCTGCATCAGCGGGCAGGTGTGGCCTTGCGCGCAGATGACGTGACATGGGGGTCGCAATGCTACTACATGGATGATGGCCGGGGCCTGACGGCCGGGGTTCGCAACCTTCCCCCACGCCGCGTCGTCGTCCAGGAGTATCCTATCGCCATGGCCGATACCCCCCTTACTTCGCCGCATTCGCCGGCGACGCCGCGCTGGCGGCATTACTGGAGTCTGATGCGCGCGGATCGTCCGATCGGCACGTTGCTGCTGCTGTGGCCCACCTGGTGGGCGCTGTGGCTGGCGGCAGGCGGCATGCCGCCGCTGTGGACCCTGTTCGTGTTCACCGCAGGCGTCTGGCTGACCCGCTCGGCGGGGTGTGTCATCAATGACTACGCCGATCGCTGGCTCGACCCGCATGTGGAGCGCACCAAGGCCCGTCCGCTGGCGACAGGGGCGATCAGTGGCCGTGCCGCGCTGGTGCTGTTCGCAGTACTGATGCTGGTGGCATTCGGACTGGTGCTGACCCTGAACGGGCTGACCATCGGCATGAGCTTCATCGGCGTGTTCCTGGCCGCCAGCTATCCCTACCTGAAGCGTTATACGCACCTGCCGCAGGTCTATCTGGGCATGTCGTTCGGCTGGGGTATTCCCATGGCATTCGCCGCGGTGCAGGGCGAAGTGCCGCTGCTGGGCTGGCTGCTGTACGCCGGCAACATCCTCTGGTCGACCGCGTATGACACCTGGTACGCCATGGTCGACCGCGAGGACGACCTGAAGATGGGCTCGCGCTCCACGGCGATCCTGTTCGGGGACCTGGATCTGGTGATCCAAGGGGTGCTCTACGCCCTGTTCCTGGCGACCATGGCGCTGGTCGGTGTGCGCGCCGGCCTGGGGAGCTGGTACCTGTCCGGCCTGGCGGTGGCTGCGGCGCTGGTGGGGTACGAATTCTGGATCTGCCGCAACCGCGAGCGGGGGCCATGCTTCAAGGCGTTCCTGCACAACAACTGGGTCGGCGCGGCGCTGTTCGCCGGTATCGCGCTGGATCTGGCGCTGCGCTGACAGGCGCAGCCGGGAAGGGGCCCGTACCGTCCTACGACCAATAGGCGACTGACAGTCTCCGCCGCGAGGCCGAGAATCGAGCCATCGAACCTGGGAGGGTAGGTGATGGCCTCGACGGCAGCAGTACAGGATGGCTGGATGGCGCGCGCAGCGCTGCGCTCGGCCTCCTGGGCGGAAAAGTGGTTCCCTGATGCCTACGTGTTCGCGGTGCTGGGCGTGGTCATCGTCGCCCTGGCAGCCATCGGCTTCGGTTCCACGCCGCAGACCACGGCCAGTGCCTTTGGCGATGGCTTCTGGAGCCTGATTCCGTTCACCATGCAGATGGCCTTCGTGGTGATCGGCGGTTATGCCGTGGCCACCGCGCCTGTGGTGGCGCGCTTCATCGAACTGCTGGCGCGGGTGCCGCGCACGGGGCGCGGTGCGGTGGTCTATGTAGGCCTGGTCAGCATGCTGGCTTCGCTGCTCAGCTGGGGCTTCTCGCTGGTGTTCGGCGGTCTGCTGGTGCGTGCATTGGCGCGCCGGACCGATCTGCGCATGGACTACCGCGCAGCGGGTGCCTCCGCCTACCTCGGCCTGGGCGCGGTCTGGGCGATGGGCCTGAGTTCTTCGGCTGCGCAGCTGCAGGCGAACCCGGCCAGCATGCCGCCGGGGCTGGTGGAGATCACCGGCGTACTGCCCTTCACTGAAACCATCTTCCTGTGGCAGTCGATCGTGCTGACCGCGGCGTTGATCCTGGTGTCACTGCTGATTGCCTGGTTGACCGCACCGGCGGCTGGCAGTGCGCGCACCGCTGAATCGTTTCCCGGTGCGGCGCAGGCCGAGCCTGAGCCGCTGCAGCGCCGCACGCGCCCCGGCGAATGGCTCGAATACAGCCCACTGCTGACCGTGCTGCTCTCGTTGCTGGCCTTCGGATGGCTGTTCAACGAGTTCGCCAACAAGCCGGTGGTGACCGCAATCGCCAACCTCAATACCTACAACTTCCTGTTCATCTCGCTCGGCCTGCTGCTGCACTGGCGCCCGCGCAGCTTCCTCAACGCGGTGGCCAAGGCGGTGCCCAGCACGACCGGTGTGCTGATCCAGTTCCCGCTGTATGGCGGCATCGCGATGATCCTCACCCACGCGGCCGGCGCCGATGGGCAGACGCTGGCGCACCGGCTGTCCAGCCTGTTCGTGCACATCGCCAGCACCGATACGTTCGCTCTGGTGATGGGCGTGTACTCGGCGGTCCTGGGCTTCTTCGTTCCCTCCGGCGGCGGCAAGTGGATCATCGAAGCACCGTACGTGATGCAGGCGGCCAACGAACTGAAGGCGCACCTGGGCTGGGCTGTGCAGGTGTACAACGCCGCCGAAGCACTGCCGAACCTGATCAATCCGTTCTGGATGCTGCCGCTGCTGGGCGTGCTGGGCCTGAAGGCCCGCGACATCGTCGGCTTCACCTTCATCCAGCTCCTGGTGCACATCCCGCTGGTGCTGGGCCTGCTGTGGTTGCTGGGCATGACGCTGGATTACGTGCCGCCTGTGATGCCATGAGGTGCTGCGCCCGCTGCGCGGCCGGGCCGGGCGGGCGCCGCTGAATGGGTCACAGCCTCTGCGGGCATGAGCACATGCCGAACCCACATGAATCCTTCAGCCGCTTGTGGCACAAGGCGCCACGCCGGTTCATTCACGCGCATGCACATTTCTGTAGCTGCGTCACAACGCATGGTTAACCCACCGCTGCAGACGATGGCCGCAACCACCGCATTCCGCGAGTGGCACTGGAGACACCGCAATGGGCCAGCACAATCAGAACCAGCAGAACCAGCAGAACCAGAAGCAGCAGGATCAGCAGGGGCGCGGTCGCGATCAGCAGCAGCAACAGCAGCAGGAACAGCAGCAGCGCGGCCAGCGCAACCAGCAGCAGGGCGGGCAGGACGAGGAAGAGTGACCCTCGCGTCCCTGTCCAGCATCGCCTGAAGCCCCGCCTTGTGCGGGGCTTCTCATTCCAGTGTGCCGATCCGCTCCAGCACGGGCGCCGCCGACATGTCGTTGGGATTGGTACCCGGTACGCCCTGCGGTACGTCCATGCCCATGCTGCGGTAGAGGTCGATCCAATGCCGGGCGATCTTCCCGGTCTGCGGATTGCGGAAGTTCATCGGCTGCAGCGCGAATACATGGTGGGCACGGAAGGCACGTTCGATGAAGTCCGAGCAGTAGTAGCTGTCATCGTTCGGCACGTAGGAGGCGTTGTAGGGCCTTCCAAGCAGGGTACGCGCGGTGGCGACGGCGTCGCCGATGGCAGCGTTGTGCGGTGCGCGCAGGCGGTAGACCACGATCTGCCGCAGCCGGGCGCGCGCGTCCTGCTGGAACGCAGCCAACGTCTGCCGGCGCGAGCCCTTCTCGTCCGCATGCAGCACTTCCCAGCCCTGCGTCGTGGCGGCCACCAGACCCACATGATCGAAACCGGGATGAGCCTGCGTACCGGTCGCATCATCGATGGCAGCGCTCAGGCCACTTTGCCCTGCGGTGACGAACAGCAGGTCGCCCTCCTGGAGATCCACGGCCGTCGCAGCGGCAGCGGGCAACAACAGGGCGAACAACAGCAGGATGCGGCGCATGGAGGGTCCGGCAACGGGAGGAAGCGCCATTGTAGGTTCCTGCACGGCACACGGCCCGTTCAGCCCCGCCGATGCGGTACGGCGCGTACCTCCCAGCCCAATTCCGCATCCCGCAGCTCGCCCGCGGGTACATCTCCCATCAGCACCTGCAATCCCCGTGCGTTGGGCAGGTCCTTCTGTTCGGGGAACCAGCGCCGGTCGGCGGCAACGACGATCAGCAGGCCCTCGTCATCGCCCATCGGTGCGAACTGGGCCGAGGGCGCGCTGATCGGTTGCAGGCCGAAGCGCCCGGCGGCCTGCAGGCGCACCGAATCGACATCGTGGCTGGGCAGACCGACTTCGCTCAGGCAGGTCATCTCACTGCCATGGAAGGCGCCCTCCTGCGGACTGCACGGAAGCCGGCGCCGGCCGATCAGCTCCAGGATCAGTCCATCCGGGCCGGTGAAGTACACCGACTGCGATTGCCAGCTGCTTTCCAGCGCGAAGTAGTCCAGTCCTGCCGGGTTGCGCTGCAGCGGCGTACGCTCGCGCAGCCAGGTCATGGCGGCCGCGAAACGGTTGTCCGGCACGTTGAAGGCCAGGTGCACGCCGCCGACCGCGACGTCCTCGGCCAGCCGCAGCTCGATCGTGCTCCAGCCGATGTGGATGCGGTTGCCGCTGACCGGCAGCTGCAACACATCGCGGAAATAGGCCGCCACCCCGGTGACGTCGGATACCGGCAGGGTGAGACGCAACAGACGCATGGTCTCTCCGCCTCGAAGCGTGCGCTGACAGTGTAGTGGCACGGGCCTTCGCGCGGCGTCTTCATCCGTGCAACACGGCGTCGCGAAGCGCTACGGGCGCGGCTTCAGGGCGGCCTCGAAAAACCGCTGCGCCTCCGCCACGGTGCGTGCATGCGTCTGCGCTCTTGGCGTCTGGCTGCTGCACAGGGCGGGCAGTCGCTGCTGGCCCAGCGGCGTGCATTCGGACAGGAAGTCGTAGTGGCCGACACCGGGCAGGACATCCAGTCTCGCCTCCGCGATGGACGCCTTGGCGACCTCCGCGTTGGTGGCTGCAGGAGCGACCGTGTCCGCCGCGCCCTGGATGATCGACACCGGTTGCCGCAGCGCCTGCAACTGCTGGGGCGGGAACGCCTGCATGATCGCTGGTGCCATCAGGAACACGGCGCGCACACCCGGGACCGGGCGGGCATCATCGGCGCGGGCCATCCACGGCGCCAGATGCGCCGCCGCCGCCGCGGCCTTGCGAGCCTCCAGGGTGTGCGACGGCGCCTCGCTCTGTGGCTGGCACACACCGTCATCCGGATGGGCTTCGCAGAAATCACGCAACCGCCGCAGGTCCGGTCGCGCCCCCGCCGCCAGCAGGGCCGTGTAGCCTCCGGCCGAGAAGCCCATTACACCGATCCGCTGCGCATCCACGTGCGGCCCCAGCTTGGGATCGGCCTGCACGGCGGCCAATGCGGCGCGCAGATCATCCGCACGCAGCCAGCTCAGCATGCTGCCCTGCAGGGTCAATTCATCCACGCCGTTGTTGCCGGGATGGTCGACGGCGATCACCAGATAACCAGCGCGCGCCAACGCGGTGCCCAGCCAGCCCATCATGCGGGCGCTGCCGCCGTTGCCATGCGAGAGCAGCAAGGTCGGCAGGCGGCCACCGGCAATGGCGGCCTCCGGCGCCGCCTGGCCCACCACGAACAACGGTGCATCGGGCGGACCGATACGCAGTGGCACTTCGCTGCTGCCCGCCATAGCCGGATACCAGACGGTGTAGCGAAGCGTATCGCGCTGCTGCGCGTCGCGTACCGCAGCGCTGGCCACGGTGGTCACCGCCTGGTGTTCGCCGGCCAGGCCACTGCCGGGGACGCCGGCGAGCGACGCGGGGGCAATCAGGACCAGGCCCAGCAGCAGGTGCATCAAGCGCATCGCACGACTCCTTTCAGTGTGTTGCATTCATCAGGGGTGGGGGTCCACGGGCAGCCAGATCTCCACACCGCCGTTGCCGGTGTGCTCATCGAAGCGGGCGTCGTAGCGTTCCAGGTCCGGCGCCGCGGCAAGACTCAATCCGGAGGTGGGCAGATAGTGATCCAGCAACCAGAACCAGGTGGCGCGGATGGACGAGATGTGGCCGTCATGCCAGGCCACCAGATAGCGGCGCGCGGGAATCTGCAGGCGCTGCCAATGTGCTGGAATCGAGGTCAGCGCGGCGCTGGGCAATGCGGCCAGGTAGGTGAATCCGCCGTCGTCATCGCTGTCGTGGCATACACCAAAACTGACCGGTGCGGGTTTGGGCCATTCCCGGTTGAGCTGCGCCCATTGGCCGGGGATGGCGCCACTGCTGTGGCGGGTGTGGCGCATGCCGATTCCGGCCACCTGGAACGAAGGCGTGTCGAGCAGGCGCGGTGCCACGCTGCAGGCGGTGGGAATGTCGTCCACGCGCGCCGCCTGCACCAGGACCAGATCCGCAGTGCCGGACTCGCGCACCCGTTCGGGGGTCTGCCCGAACTGCTCGCAGAAGGCACGGGTGAACGCGGCATGCGTGGAATAACCGGCGTCCATCGCCACCGGCAGGATTTCGTCGGCACCGTCGGCCAGCCGCTGCGCCGCCATGCTCAAGCGGCGGCCGCGCAGGTAGCGCATCACCGACGTGCCGGTGCGCGCGTGGAACAGACGCGACAGATGGAAGGGCGACAGGCCAGCGGCAGCCGCGATATCGGCCAGCGCCAGCGGACGGCCCGCATGGGTTTCGATGTACCACAACGCCTTGCCTGCCGCGCTCATCCCGCCATCCCCGCTGCACTGTCCGGCACAGTAGCGGATCGGCTGCCGCTGCGCTTAGCAGTTCTTGCGCAGTGGATGGCTGACATGGGGAGAGAACCGGGCCGCCGGTCGACTCCGGCAAAGTCCCCGGCCGGCCGGGAGAGCCGGCCCGCCGGGGATACCACACAACGCTTTACCGCCTCACTTGGTTTCTTCCCACTGCACGACGTCGGGCTCGGCGGCGCGGATGCCGGCGGTCGACAGCAGTCGTGTGGTCGCGTCCAGTGCGGCGTTCACCGATGGGTACTCGACGATCGCACGGCCGGAGGCCTTGGACACCTTCACCACGGTGCCGCCGGTGGCCGTTGCCGCGCGCTGTGCGGAGGCCGCATCGGTGAAGAAGACCTTTACCCGGGAGGTGGCCACCACCGGCGCGCCGTCGCTGGAAACGGCGGCGGCGAACTTGCCGGCACCAGCATCCAGACGTGCAGCGGCGCCGGTGCTGCTGGCCTCGGTGGAGCGCTTGCTGCGGGTACCGGTGGCGGGCGCCGGTGCGTCGGTCGAGGGCGTGATGCGGAACTCACCGCCCTTGGCCTGCTGCACGGTGGCCGACGGCGCCAGCTGGAAGCGGGTCGCGCCCACGTTGAACGCGCGGCCCGTGGCCCTGGCCTTCAGTTCCTGTGCGTCCACGGCAGACAGGCTCCGGGCTGTGGGGGCCTGGGTCGAGCTCTGCGCCCAGGTGGTAGAGGAGATC
Source organism: Stenotrophomonas sp. YJH_SMC_106-19 (assembly GCF_059368375.1). Taxonomy (NCBI): domain Bacteria; kingdom Pseudomonadati; phylum Pseudomonadota; class Gammaproteobacteria; order Lysobacterales; family Lysobacteraceae; genus Stenotrophomonas; species Stenotrophomonas sp. YJH_SMC_106-19. The sequence goes on along the minus strand of NZ_JCAFRQ010000001.1, from coordinate 1,485,573 downwards.
GCCGCGACGGCGAGGGTGGTCAACAGAATGGTCGTCTTCATCATCAGTGCCCCAGAACGCGGATCTTGAAGAATTCGAGGCTGCCGCGCGACGCTGCGTTCGCGGACTGCCCCATGTCGGTCACTTCCAGGGTCCAGGTGCCGTTGCCGGTCTCATCCAGGAAGGCGTTGCTGGACAGCAGGTCCCAATTGGTGAAGTTGCGCTGGATCGCCACGGAACCCGACAGGCCGGAGCCGATCGAGGTGAACGCCGGTTGCACCACGCTGCGCGTACCGCTGGGCGAAACCAGCACGAACTGCAGCTGGCGGGTGTTGCTGTGATTCACCCGGAAGCCCAGCTGCACCGATTCGACGTTGCGTGCGACATTGGCCAGCTGCACCGTCAGCCGCGCTGCCGCAGCGGAGGTGTTGCCGATGGCGACCCGGCGCGTGGTGTTGCGCCATCCGCTGTCCACCAGCGGCCCCAGAGACTGGAAGTTCTCTGCGACCTCCACCGCGCGCGCCGCGTTGACCACGCCGAAGCCGTACCAGTTGCTGTAGGCCCGGTTTGCAGCGTTGACGGTCCAGCCCGGCACCAGCGTGCGTCCATCGGCGAGTGTCACGGCAGGCTGGTTGGGATGGTTGCGGGTCGCCGTGGTGGCCAGGATGTACTTCACGTCGCGGTACGTCAGGTTCGGATTGGTTTCCAGCACCAGCGCCGCGACGCCCGACACCATCGGCGCCGAGGCCGAAGTGCCGTTCATCTTGGCGGTGTAATTGCAGGTGCTGTCGACAGCGGACTGATTGCCGTCCAGTGTGTTGCGCAGGCTCGTGTTCTTGTTGCTGCCCTGCGCGCAGCCGGTGACATCGGTGGTGACGATGGCCGGATCGTAGCGGACGGCAGGCTGGCCCGGGACGACCTGCCGCTGCCAGCCGTACTCGCCACCGAATGCGGACACCCACAGCGCGGCACCGGTGGACGAATAGGACGAACGCACGCCGTCGGCGCGCACCGCACCCACGGTGATCACATTGAACAGATTGTTGCGGGGGTCGCGGCCGGCAGGCACGCAGCCGGTGCCGCGGTTTTTGGTGTCGGTGGTGCAGACATCCTGCGTCTGGCTGATCGATGCGTTGTTGAAGTTGTTGCCGGCGGACTTCACGTAGATGCCGCCGCTGCCGCCGCGCGTGCCGGACAGCGCCTGCTCGTACGCGCGGATGTCGTTCTCGCTGAACGCGAACGGCAGGTTCGGGTTGCCCGGGCCTGCGCCCCAGCTGTTGTTGAACACCTGCACGTCGGCGGCCTCGGCGCCGTCCCACCACGAGTACTCGATGTTGGCCGTCTGGCTGCCGCTTGCATCGGAGGCCAGTACGTTGAAGCCCTTCAGCGTGGCCGCCGGGGCGACGCCGCGCACGCCCACGCCGTTGGCGCCCACCGCGCCGGCAATGCCGCCGACCATGGTGCCGTGATTGTCCACATCCGGAGCGGAGGGGGAGGGGTTGTTGGAGTTGTTGGCAAAGTTCTTGCCCGCCACGGCTGCCACATTAGCGGCCAGGTCCGGGTGGGCGATCTGCAGGCCGTCGTCGACGATGCCGATTATCACTCCTTCGCCGCGGATGCCATTGCGGAACAGCCCATCCACGTTCAGATCATTGCCGGCAACCGGGCGCGTGTCGCCCTGTACCGCTTGCCCGGTGTTGAGCAGATGCCATTGGATGCCGGCCAGCGGATCGGCCTGCTGGGCCTGGGCGGCCACGGCCAAACTGCCCAGTACCAGGGCAGTGGCCAGGGCCAGCCGCGCGGAGCGCGGTGGCGCGGAGTGGTGCGTGTGTCGCTTCATACACGAATCCTTCTGTTGTGAATCGGCCTGGCAGGACGGCGGGACGGAATTGCCCCATCGCAACGAGCCAAACGCGACACAACCGAGAACCCCCTACCTCTTCACGGCAGCAATCTGCAGATGTGCCGATTGCGTCACAAACACTTATGTCTCGCGGTAATGACGACTGCGTATTCCTGTTGTAAAGCCGAGCCTGGCCTCGCCGCAGAAACGAAGGCTCATCGCGCGCCTTCACCACCGACTGTGTTACCAAGGCCCGTGCACTTCCCCGCAATGGAGCAGGACGATGGTCAATCCGCTGGCCCAGGCCCATCGTGGCCTTGGCACGACGCTGTTCAGCCTGTTGAACCCGATCCCGTTCGGCTTCTTCGTCGGCGCCCTCATCTTCGATGCCATCTACCTCAACTCTGCCGAGGTGATGTGGGGCAAATCTGCGGCCTGGCTGATCACGTTCGGCCTGCTCATCGCCATCGTGCCGCGACTGATCAACCTGTTCGCCGTCTGGCGCCGGGGCAACACTGCCACGCGCATCGACCGCCTCGATTTCCTGCTCAATCTGGTGGCGGTCGCCCTGGCCATCTGGAACGCCTTCGTGCACAGCCGTGATGCGTATGCGGTGGCCGTTCCCGGCACGATCCTGTCGGCGCTGACCGTTGCACTGATCGGTCTTGGCCATGTCCTGTTGTCACTGCAGCCGCCGGTGCTGCAAGGAGGCCGTCATGGTTGATCGCATCGTGCCTGCTGCAGGCGGGCTGGTCCTGGCCGCAATCCTGTCGGCGTGTGCCGGCAAAGCCGAATATCACCCCAGCGAACAATCCGGTGCGCATCCGCCGCTGCCGGCGCCGGAGAACTACCTGATGCCGCCCATGCAGGTACCGCGCGGGGTGGGCTGGGCCGATGGGCAGGCGCCGTCGGTGGCCGACGGACTGAAGATCGAGCGCATCGCTGCCAACCTGCAGCACCCGCGCCGCCTGCTGACCCTGCCCAATGGCGATGTGCTGGTGGTGGAAGGCAACGGTCCGGGCACCGAGCCGGTCACCACCCCCAAGCAATGGATTGCCGGCAAGGTGAAGGCGCGCTCGGGCAAGGCCGGCAAGGGAGGCAACCGGGTCACGCTGCTGCGGCGCGCGCCCGGTACTGCCACATGGACCCAGCACGTCTACATCGAGGGCCTGCATTCGCCATTCGGCATCGCCCTGCTCGGCGACACGCTGTACGTCGCCAACACCGACAACATCATGAAGTACCACTACGTGCCCGGCGAAACGCGCATGTCCGACAAGGGCAGCGAATTCACCGACCTCCCCAGCACCGTCAACCACCACTGGACCAAGGATCTGCTGGCCAGCCGCGATGGCAGCAAGCTGTACGTGGGCGTGGGCTCCAACAGCAACATCACCGAAAACGGCCTGGCCATCGAGTACCGGCGCGCGGTGGTGCTGGAGGTGGACGTGGCGACCAGCGGCAGCCGCATCTATGCCTCCGGCCTGCGCAACCCCACCGGCCTGGACTGGGAACCCAGCACCGGCAGGCTGTGGGCAGTGGTGAACGAGCGTGACGAGATCGGTGCCGACCTGGTGCCGGACTATCTCACCTCGGTACAGGAACATGGTTTCTACGGCTGGCCGTACAGCTACTACGGCCAGCATGTGGACGAGCGTGTGCAGCCGCAGCGGCCGGATCTGGTGGCCAAAGCGATCCGCCCGGACTACGCCATCGGTTCGCACGTGGCACCGTTGGGGCTGCTGTTCTATACCGGCCAGGCACTGCCGGCGAAGTACCACGGCGGCGCCTTCATCGGCGAACATGGCAGCTGGGACCGCTCTCCGCTGAGCGGCTATGAAGTGGTGTATGTGCCGTTCAAGGATGGCAGGCCGACGGGGCGTCCGCAGACCGTGGTCAGTGGCTTTGCCTCGGAGGACGAGAAGACATTGAGGGGCGCACCGGTGGGCATGGCCATCGACAGCGAGGGCGCCCTGCTGGTGGCCGACGACGTCGGCGATGTGGTGTGGCGTGTGTCGGCCAGGTAGCTCTGCAGAGTCCAGCCATGCTCGACTGCTCTGGATCTGGCTTCTGTAGGGCCGAGCCCATGCTCGGCCTACGCGCGCAGCGCTGGGTTTCCGCGTACAGGTCGAAGAGCAGCCGAACGTGGGCTCGGCTCTACAGTTCCGTGGTACCGCTGCGGAACCCGCTGAACACCGATTCGGCCGCAAACCCGACGCCGCCCAGCAGCACGCCGAAGTACGCAACCGTGGCGACCAGGAAGGCATAGCCGGCTGCCACCGCCGCGCCATCACGCTGGATGAAGCCGATGGCGAAGGACATCAGGGCAAGTGCCGGCAGCGTGTTGCTGAAGGGAATCGGCCCGGCCGGCGCCATCAGCAGCAGCGTGGCCACGATCAGGGCCAGGTTGTTCAGGCGCATCATTCTCTTCGAGCGCACCATCACCGCCAGCCGCATCGGTCGCGACAGGCGCTCCATGCGGTGCACCCACTTCAGTGCGCGGCCAAGGTTGGCCTTCAGCTTGTCGGTGGCTATCTCGCGACGGGCCAGCTTCTGGGGCACCCACAGCGGGCGGTTGCGCACCCGGCTCAGGCCGATCAGCAGGATCGAGGCACCGAATACGGTACTCAGCCCGGGAATCGACACCGGAATGATGAAGATGGCCGAGAGCAGGATCACGATCAGCAGCAGGCCTTCATCGCCCAGCGCGCCGAGCAAGGTGCCGACGCTGACCTGGTCACCGGGCAGCTCGTCGATCATCTGCTCGATCTGCTGGGCCAAGGGCGCGCTGTCGTTGGTTTCGGGGGCACGGTAGGTCATGCGTCGCAAGCTTCTCCAGGGAAGGGCGGTCAACGGGCCGTCCTGCGGTGTGGGACGCACAGGCTGTGGCAGTATCCCGGCCAACGTGGGCAAAGAGGTGAACCGGGCATGAGGGGGTAAACTGGCGTGCCCCGCATGAGTTGAACGCAATGGACATGGGCCGCAGGCAATCGACCGTCGAACTGGTCGCCATCGACATGGATGGCACCCTGCTGGATCCCACCCACGCGCTCACCGCACGCGCCAAGCAGGCTATCGCGCAGGCGCGCGCGCTGGGCGTGCACATCGTGCTGACCAGCGGCCGCCCGGTCCCCGGCCTGGCGCCGTTCCTGCACGAACTGGGCATCGATGGCAACGACGACTACTGCATCGCCTGCAACGGCGGCCTGGTGCAGCGCATCGGCACGCGTGAAACGGTGGTGGAGTGCCCGCTCAGCTTTGACGATTTCCTGTTCTGCGAGCAGGTGGCGCGCGAACTGGGCGTGCACTTCCAGGCGCTGGACAGCCAGCGCATGTACACGCCCAACCAGGACATCAGCTATTACACGGTGGCCGACTCGCACCTCTCGCGCATGCCGCTGTCGTACCGCCGAGTGGCCGACATGGATCCCACCATGTCCTTCATCAAGCTGATGATGATTGATGAGCCGGAGGTACTGGATGCGGCCATTGCGCGGTTGCCCAGTGAGCTGACCGAGCGTTTCGCGGTGCTGAAGAGCGCACCGTTCTTCCTGGAGGTGTTCGATCATCGTGCAGGCAAGGGCCCCAGCCTGCAGAAACTGGCGGAGCACCTGGGGATCGACCGTGCCAACGTCATGGCCATCGGCGATCAGGAGAACGACCTGACCATGCTGCAGTACGCCGGCACCAGCGTGGCGATGGGCAACGCGATCGATGCGGTGAAGGCCGTGGCGCGCTTCGAGACCACCACCAATGCCGACGAGGGCGTGGCGCGCGCGATCGAGCGCTTCGTGCTGCGGTAAGGCGCCCGGCTATACCCGCGTATAGCCCACATACTCCCACCGCCATGACCGCTGTACCACGGCGCAATGGCGGACGCGGCAGTGCGATGCAAGAATTCCGCACGTCGAAATCACGCCATCGAATGATGCGGCAGATGATCGTCTTCTGCTGCTGACCGGCGCGCACCGCGTCGTCTCCCCTTCAACGCAATCGCACCGCCAGCCAGGGCGCCGACACCGGTGCTGCAACGCGCTGGGCGTGCGCCTGCGCCCCTCTCCCTCTGCACCCTGGATCTGCCCATGAATACCCCACCCACGACGCGCCTCGCCCTGGCTATCATCGCGGCCATCGCAGCCCCTGCGTACGCCGCAGACACGCACGACGCTGCGCTCGACACGCCCACTACGCTCAATGCCCTGCAGGTGATCGCCACGCCGCGCGGCGCCGCCGTTGCACCGACCCAGGTGGTCGGCCCCAACCGCTACCTCATCAAGGCCGAAGACCTGGACGCGATGCTCACCGGCAACAACGGCCTGGCCATGCTGAAGCAGGTGCCCGGCGCCAGCTACACCGCCACCGACGGCCTGGGCCTGGATATCTCGGCCACCAGCCTGTTCGTGCGCGGCTTCCGCATGAACGAAATGGGCATCACCTTCGAAGGCGTGCCGCTGAACGACAACGGTTTCCTTTCGCTCACTGGTACCAGCGTGGTGAACGTGGGCGTGCCCGATGGCATCGGCGCGATCACGGTCAGCCCCGGCGGCGCACCGGTCAGCGTGTTCTCCAGCAGCGTCAACGGCGGCAGTCTCGAATACCGTCTGCGCGACCTGAAAGATACGCCCAGCCTGGGCGTGAAACAGGGCGTGGGCAGCAACCGCACCCTGGTCACCACCGTGTCCGGGCAAACTGGCCAGCTCGGCGAACATGGCCCGAAAGTGCTGGTCGACCTGCAGCGGGTATCGGCCGACAAGTACCAGGGCGAGGGCACGCAGAACTTCCTGCGCGGCGACCTGAAGCTGCAGCAGGACGTCGCCTGGGGCGATTTCACTGTGTTCCTGTCCGACAGCAAGGCCAAGGTCTGGGGCTACAACAACATCTCCTTCGACATGATCCGCAGGCTGGGCTGGAAGGCCGACATCTTCTACCCGGACTACGCGTGGGCCTGGTACGTGGCCTCGCCAGAGAATGCGGACAGATCCTGCGGTGCCTACACCTGCGGTGAGCTGTCCGAACTGATTCCGTACGACACCGGCCAGAGCACCCGCGACCGGGTGTCTTCGATCAACCATCGCTTCCAGATCAGCCCGGCGCTGGGCGCCAACGTGCAGCTGTACAACGCCAACAGCCACACCCAGGCCACGCTGACCGACCCGAACGTGCCGTCGCCCAACGGCGCGCCGCTCTCCGAACAGGTGCAGACGCCGCACCTCAACCGGCTGGGTGGCATGCTCAACCTGCAGTTCGAGGCCGGCGTGCACACCTTCACTGCCGGTTTCTGGCAGGAGAAGAGCAAGGCCGCGGCCAAGACCGAGTGGTACCAGCAGCCGCTGCTGGGCGAGGGTCCGCCGCTGAAGGCCACCGGTCCGTTCGATGTGTACGGCCCGGCGTTCAGGACCGACAACGCATCGTGCTGGGTGACCCGCTCGCGTCAGTTCTACCTGCAGGACGACATCGTGCTGAACGATACGCTGAAGCTGGGCGTCGGCTTCAAGGCCGTGGATTTCCGCACCAGCGGTGGCGGCCTCGGTGATGCCAAGGACCGGCCGGTGAACGGCACGCTGCGCGCGAAGAGCAACTTCCTGCCGCATGTATCGTTGTTCTGGAGCCCGACTGAATCCACCGATGCGTTCATCGACCTGGTCAACACCATGAACGGCTACCGCGTGGCCCAGCGCGGCAACATCGGCTACACCGCCTCGGCGTGGACCATCACCGACCAGGATGAGTTCGACCGCGTAGCCGGCACGCTGCGCCCGGAGAAGAACTGGAACCTGACCATCGGTGCTTCGCATCGTTTCGACCGACTGACGATCACCGGCGACGTGTTCTACAACGACATCCGCAACCGACTGCTGTCGGCCGCCATCGGTACCCAGTTCGCGCAGATCAACACCGTGCGGCTGATGCCGAAGATGCATGTGATCGGCGCCGACCTTGGTATCACCGCCGACCTGACCGACCACCTGCAGTTCTACCAGGGCGTGGCCGTGGCACGCTCGTACTACGACAGCGATTTCGTGGTGGGTAACACGGTCTATCCGATCAAGGGCAACGCGCAGCCGGGCTACCCGCAGATATCACTGGTCAGCGATCTGTCCGCACACATCGGCGACTGGCGGCTCGGCGCCACCAGCACCTCCTACCTGCGCCAGCCCTTCACCTACGAGAACGACATCCGCGTGCCGACCTTCTGGCAGGTCAACACCTATGCCGCCTACCGCTTCGGTGCGGACAGCGCGGTACCGGAGCTGGAACTGCGGCTGGACGTGAGCAACCTGTTCAATCGCCACAACATCGGCACCGCCACCATCGCCGGCTCGTCATTCTCGGGGGATTACCAGACCCTGCAGCGCAGCGCGCCCCGGCAGCTGATGTTCAGCACCTCGATGGCGTTCTGAGGCAATGATGGTCGGGGTCAGAGCCCTTTGCCCAGCAAAGGGCTCTGACCCCAGACCCACCTTTGCGCGGCCGGCAGCGATTTTCCGGCAGTGACGCAAGGTTCCCACAATGTTGCTGGGTCATTCTGTTCGCATGGCACAGCACACCCCGCCAACCCGATTGTTCGGCATAGGCGGCCCACGACGGCCCCGGCAGGCGCTGTCCGTGGCGCCGGCGATCGACCTGCAGGGCGAATACCAGTTCTGGCAGGTCTACGAACGCGTGGTCCGCCCGCTGCCCGGCGGTGGGCTGCGCCGGGCTTGGCTGGTATGCCAGAAGGTGTACCGCGACCGCCTGCGGTTCCCGCATGACACACGTGAAGCCGCGCTGGCGCGTGTGCTATTCGGCAGCAACAGCACGCCCGAGCGCGCAGCCGAACTGCGGGACCTCTTCGGCCTTGTCAGCCGCCGCATGGCGTCCGTTGCCGTCCGGCGACAGGCGCCCATCCCCGGGAAAGCGAATCACTGGCCAGGAATCGACACGCGTTGATGGCTTTCTCTCGGTCCGCCTGCTTTTGGCCTATTCTGGGGTGGGCCGGTAAGGACAGGAAACGATGGAAATCAGACGATCTGCACGCCTTGTGATCGTTGGTGAGGATGCGGTGCTGCTGTTCCGGTATCACGATGAACACCACGCTCCCTTCTGGGCTACACCGGGCGGGGAGCTTCTGCCCGGGGAAGGATATGCGGACGCCGCACGGCGTGAGCTTCGGGAGGAGACCGGATTGGATCTGCCGATAGGAGAGCGGCTGGAAAAGCGCGATGCCGTCTACGCGGTCGCCCGATCAACGCCTGCGCGATGGCTGGAAGAGTATTTTCTGGTCCGCAGCCCCAACCAGCCCGACATCCAGCGTGATGGGTGGACGGAGGAGGAAAGTGCAACGATCAGGGCGTGGAAATGGTGGCGCCCAGAAGAGATGAGAGAACAGCCAGCTTCCCTGTTCAAGCCGGAATGGCTGCCGGCATTGCTGGAGCGGCTGCGGTCATGACGCAGCATCATTGGCTCGCCTTCCCCCGATCCAGCTGTCGATAGCCAATCGCCTCGGCCAGATGTGCGGTCTGGATGTTCTCGCACCCGGCCAGATCGGCAATCGTGCGTGCCACGCGCAGAATGCGATGCATCGCGCGCGCTGACAGCTGCAGGCGCTCGATGGCGTGTTCCAGAAGATCCTGGTCGGCCTCGCCCAACCGCGTGCACGCGCGCAGCGCAGCGGGCGGCAGATGCGCATTGAGCCCCCCGCGCATCTGCTGCCGCGCATGCGCAGCCTCCACCCGCCCGCGCACCGCATCACTGGGCTCGCCCAGCGGCGTGCTCTCACGCAGCTCCACCGCATCCATGCGCGTCACCGCGACGTGCAGGTCGATGCGGTCCAGCAACGGGCCGGAGACTCGCGCGCGATAGCGGGTGATCCGCTCATCGGTGCACAGGCAACGGTTGCTGCGGTCGCCGGCCCAACCGCAGGGGCAGGGGTTCATCGCCGCGACCAGCTGGAACCGCGCCGGAAACATCACGCTGCGTGCAGCGCGGGCGATGCGGATGTGGCCCGATTCCAGCGGCTCGCGCAGGGTCTCCAGCGCGCTGCGGTTCCACTCGGGAAGTTCGTCCAGGAACAGCACCCCATGGTGCGCCAGTGATATCTCGCCGGGGCAGGGCGGATTGCCGCCGCCCACCAGTGCCGCAGCGCTGGCGCTGTGGTGTGGCGCGCGGAACGGTCGTTGCCGCCATCGCTTCGGGTCCAGCCCTTCGCCGCTGACCGAGGCGATGGCCGCCAGCTGCAAGGCATCGATCTCGGTGGACGCTGGCAGCAGCCCGGGCAGGCGTGAGGCGAGCAGGGTCTTGCCACAACCGGGGCTGCCGATCAGCAGCAGATGGTGCCCGCCGGCCGCAGCCACTTCCAGCGCGCGCCGTGCATGCACCTGCCCGCGCACATCGGCCAGATCCGGCAGCGGCAGGGGCGTGGTGTCCACCCGCTCAACCTGCGGCAGCAGGCGCGGATTGCCCAACCCGGCGCAGCATTCCAGCAACGTGCGGGCCACGCGCACGTCGGCGTGTTCGGCCAGCGCCGATTCGGCCGCATTCCCCGGTGGGACCACCAGGATGCGGCCCGCTTCGGCCGCCGCGATGGCGGCGGGCAGCGCGCCTGCAACCGGGCGCAGCTCGCCGGTCAGGCCCAGCTCGCCCAGGAACTCGTACGGCAGCAGCGACTGCGGCGGGATCTGGCCACTGGCGGCAAGAATGCCCAGAGCGATGGCCAGATCGTAGCGCCCACCTTCCTTGGGCAGGTCGGCGGGCGCCAGGTTCAGGGTGATGCGCCGTTGCGGGAAATCAAAGCGCGCGCAGAGCAGCGCCGCACGTACGCGTTCGCGCGACTCGCGCACACTGGTTTCGGCCAGACCGACGATCTGGGTGGCGGGCAGGCCACCGGAAAGATGTACTTCCACCCGCACCAGCGGGGCCTCGACCCCGGCGCGGGCACGGCTGTAGACCAGGGCCAGGCTCATGTGTGCTTCCTGCAGAGAGAGAGGCTCGATGGTGCGGCCGTCACTCTGTCCGTCGCCATCAGGCATTGCTGGCCAGGCGCCTAGGGCTTTGCTGCGCAAGCTGGCGCTCAGCGACGTGCGCCTGCGCCGCATGGTCCGCTTCGATCCGGCGATAGAACCGGACCCACGCGAACCTGCTGAGCGTGCGACGCTGATCGACGACTGCCTGAGCAATGTAGCGTCGTCCAAAGCACTGGCCGAGGCATCGGTGTTCATGCGACAGTCGATGGCGAATCATCGCGTCGGCGACTTCGCTGATAGCAAGCAGTTCGCGAAGGGAACGTCGTATGAAAGGCCGCAACCTCATGTATTCCAAATGAAGAGAGGCAAGAAGAATGATTGACCGGATGAAGTTCGAACTGCCCGGCAAACCGGCCTACTGGGTTGCCGTCGGCATACTCTGCGCCCTGATCGGCCTGGGCATGGACATGAACATGGGGGGCATCGTGCTGTCAGTCGGCGAACCGGCCAAGTGGGGTGGCTTCGGCGCATTGATCGGCACCTGCGTCGGCCTGATGGCGGTATTCGGCAAGCGTTCCGCGCCACGCTGACCGCGCAACGCCGAACCGGCGCGTATGCGACGGGTGGTGTCCATGCGCGACGGGCGCCGACCTCCTGATTTTCGCTAGCAAGTGGCGGCACCGTGTCGTCGGTGCTCAGCTGGTTGAAGCTCACTTCATCGAAGCTGCGTGGCACGAGGAGGGGGGGGCACCGACGCGCGCGCGGTTCGGTATGACCGTCGGCCAAAAGTAGATAACCACTGAGCATTTCTGCATTGGGGCGCGGGCGGGGTTAATGAATGTGCGATGTCTGGTCCGCCGATTGCGGCTGGCATTGCTTCCCCCACTACCCGTACAGCCCACGATGACGACAGCTCGTTCTTCACTGCGCCCGCGATTGCTGGCGTTGGCGGTGTTGCTTGCCACCGCGTCTCCCACACTTCATGCACAGTCCACCACCGGCGCGATCGCCGGACAGGCGCCGGCCACCGCCCAGCGCATCTTCGTTCGCAGCGATACCGGCCTCACCCGCGAGGTGACGGTCGATGGGCGAGGCCGCTTTACCGTCGGCCAGCTGCCACTGGGCCGCTACGTGGTGGAAGCACGCGATGCCGAAGGGAACGTGCTGCAGACCCGCGAGGGCATTTCGCTGACGGTAGGCGCCAGTACCGAGGTGTCCTTCGCTGACGTCACCCGGCTGGACGGTGTGCAGGTCAGCGCCGACCGGGCAGCGGCTGCGATCGATGTCAGCAGCGTGGACTCGCGCACGGTGATCACGGCCGAGCAGCTGCAGCGCCTGCCACTGGGTCGCTCGGCCGAGGCGATCGCGCAGCTTGCGCCCGGGGTCAACGGCAACAGTGGCAATGGCACCTATGCCGGCCCGACCGGTGCACAGCTGGTGAGCTTCGGCGGCTCGTCCGCTGCCGAGAACGCCTACTACATCAATGGCTTCAACAGCACCGATCCACTGCGCGGTCTGGGTGGCCTCACGCTGCCCTACGGCAGCATCGACCAGCAGGAAATCTACACCGGCGGCTACAGCGCCAAGTACGGCCGTTCCGATGGCGGCGTCATCAATGCGGTGGGCAAGCGCGGCACCAATCAGTGGCGATTCGGTGGCCAGGTCACCTGGGAACCAGCGTCCACGCGCTCGGACAAGGACGATGTGCGTTACCCGGGCAATGGCGCGCTGTATTCACCGGAAAGCCAGGACCGCGAGTGGGTGACCACGCAGAGCATCTACGCCGGTGGCCCGCTCCTGGAAGACCGGCTGTTCTTCTTCGGCTCGTACGAGCTCGAGCGCCGTGAGGGCACCGACGTCAAGAATGTGGAGGCGACCAATGCCTACTCCCGCTATGAGTACGACCGCCCGCGCTGGTACGCCAAGCTGGACTGGAACATCACTGACAACCACCTGCTGGAACTGACCGGAGCCTCCAGCCGCAATGTCTTCCGGGGCGATAGCTTCGCTTACGACTACGACACGCTCACCCGCGGTGCGCAGCGTGGCAAGGAAGACACCACCAAGACCGGTGGCGACCTGTGGACGGCCAAGTACACCGGCTACCTGACCGACCGGCTTACCGTCAGCGCGCAGTATGGCGAAATGCGTACCGATGACTACATCGGCAACCCAGCCTACGACGGCAGCCTGACCTACATCAGCAGCGCCACGCTGCAGAATCCGGCGCTGAACGGTGGTACGCCGATCACCAATGCGCAGACCACGTCGCTGCTGGTCAACCCGGATCGCGGCAACCGCACCAACAACCTGCGACTGGATGCGAACTACAGATGGGGCAACCACAGCATCACGGTCGGCATCGACAACCAGAATGCCCGTGCGCTCAACCGTGGCTCGGTGGCCTCCGCCGACGGTTACTATTGGATCTATGGCCAGTCCAACCCGAACGTGCCCCTCAATACCGGCCTGGGCGTGCCGGCCACCGGCGGCATCCGCAATGGTGAGGACGGCTATTACGTGCGCCAGTACATCTACAGCGCACTGGCGTCGGTACGCGCCTCGCAGCGGGCGCAGTACGTCGAGGACAACTGGCAGGTGACCGACCGCCTGCTGTTGAACCTGGGCCTGCGCCTGGATCAGTTCACCAACTACAACCGCGATGGCGACGCCTACATCAAGCAGACCAGCGGGCAGTGGGCGCCGCGGCTGGGCTTCAGCTGGGACGTCGACGGCGACGGGCGCTTCAAGGTGTTCGGCAACGTGGGTCGCTACTACCTCGCGCTGCCGCTCAACCCTGCATTCAACGCGGCGGGCGCGACGCTGGCCACCTCGACGTACTACACCTATGGCGGCATCGACAGCAACGGTTATCCAACCGACCTCACCGCGTTCTCCGGCGCGGTGTCGGCCAACAACTACTACGGCGTGCTGCCCGATCCGAAGACGGTGGCGACCTCCGGCATCGAGCCGTCCTACCAGGACGAGTTCATCCTGGGCTTCAGCAGGGCGCTCGGCCAGAACTGGGTGTACGGCGCGAAGGCGACCTATCGGGTGCTGCGCAGCGGCGTGGATGACTACTGCGATATCGGCGCAGTGCTGGCCAAGGCCGACAGCCTGGGGTATGACGTCACCAAGGACAGCAATCCGGTCAGTTGCTGGTTGATCAATCCTGGCCGTGCGAACACCTTCAATCTGGTCGATACCAGCGGCAACTACGTAAGCGTGCCGCTGACCAATGCCGAGATGGGCTTCCCCAGGTTCAAGCGCAACTACTACGCGGTGAACCTGTCGCTGGAGCACCCGTTTGATGGCCGCTGGTATGGCCGGGCGGACTACACGTGGTCGCGCAGCTATGGCACCACCGAAGGCCAGCTGCTGTCTGGCATCGGCCAGACGGCGGTGTCGACCACGCAGGCCTGGGATTACGCGCAGCTGATGGAGCACACCAACGGGCCGCAGAGCAATGACCACACCCACCAGTTCAAGCTGCACGGTTACTACCAGTTGACGCCGGAATGGCTGGTCTCGGCCAACCTCAAGGTGATTTCCGGCGCGCCCTTCAGCGCGTTGGGTTCGTATGGCCCGAACTTCGAAGACCCCTCCGGCTACGGCATTGCCTACCACTTCTACAACGGCCAGCCCGCGCCTCCGGGCAGCCAGGGGCGGCTGCCCTGGCTGAAACAGCTGGATCTGGGTGTCTCCTACCGGCCTTCGGTGGCGGCTGGGCGACTGGGCTTCAACCTGGATGTGTTCAACGTATTCAACAGCCAGGTGGCGTTGTGGAAATCGCCGTACTCCGAGTTGGATCCGGGGCAGCCGGACCCGCTGTACGGCGCAGCGACGGTACGGCAGGCACCGCGCTCGCTGCGCGTCAGCGTGAGCTACGACTACTGAGGGAATGCGCCGGCACGGGCGGGCATAAGCTGCCACCAGTAGGGGGGCGGACGATGCGTGGCTCGAAAACCGGGTTGTGTTGGGCCGGCGGGCACGAGGCCCCCACGCACCGCCCGCCATGGCCGGCAGGCGGAGACTTCATCACAACGGCGGGTTTTCGAGGCCCGGCCACCGATGCACGGTGGCCGGGCAACAATTACCTGCCGTTGTGGGGAGTGCCAAGGGATCGGGGCCAATGCGGCCAGGCCCGAGACGTTTCTGGCATTGTCGTATAGGGAGGAGTGGCGCGAGAGGCTTGAACGGCGGGGCTTTCGGTACTTCTGCGACGGCCCCGTCAGATTCGTCTGTTGGAGGGAGAAGAGTGCGTTGATTGCGACAGCGTGCGGCGCGCGTCTGCGAAGGTGCGAGTGACTTTCCACCTATTGACCGTCCAGCGCGCCACGGCGAGTCTGACTGCCGCGGCACTGCCCTTAGGACGAGAGGGCGGTGGTGTTTGAATGGATTCGCCGACCCGCGCAGACCCCGACAAGGATCATTGCAGATGTTGCGCCACAGCCGACCTCTTCTTTTCGCGGGTCTGATACCCCTGCCATGGTTCCTGTTCTGGACCACCGTTGCTGCGATGCTCGCACCCGGTTACAACCCGATTGCACAGCACGCCAGCGAGCTGCTGCAGGCACCCGCGCTCGCAAGCCTGTGCGGACGGATCGCCGCCATCGGCTGCGGGCTGGGGTTCGTACTGTTTGCCATCGCGCTATGGCGGGAATCCGGGCGCCGGATCGCCGTGGGTGCCGCCTGCTGGATGATCTTTGGCGTCTCCATGTTGACCAATGGGCTCTGGCCCATGGGTCATCCGATGCACGGCTTCTACGCCATCGGTATCGCGAACATCATTGCGCCGGCGATGTCGCATATCGAACTGAGGGCCTGGTCGGCCAACCGAAGGGCCTATGCCGTGACTGCCGTGGTGAGCATCGCGGCAGTGGTCTATCTATGGTTGAACCTGGTGGGCGCGGATCCGCAGGGTTTCAGGGGACTCACCCAGCGCCTGTTCTCTTCCATCAACTCCCTGTGGCCCTTCCTGGTCGCGCTGTACCTGCTGCGCAGGGGGCCAAGTGCACTACAGACGCAGCCCGCGCATTGATGGACAGGCGTGCCAGGCACTCGGCAATCGCGCAGGTCCGATCAAGGCTGACATCGACGGGACGCGCATACTGAAAGACATTCCGAAAAGACGACCCGACTTCAATGGCAGCATTCGATCATTCCCTGGTAACGCTCCGATTTTTCGGCGACGACCTTCTGCCGGATGAGATCAGTGCTCTGCTGGGGGCGGCTCCAACCGCCTCGCATCACAAGGGCCAGGAACTTGCAGGCAGCCACTCGGGCGTCGTGCGTATCGCCAGGACCGGAAGCTGGCGAATGGCCGCGATGCGTCGTGAGCCTGAAGATCTGGAGGCTCAGATTTTTGAGATCCTTGATCAGCTCACCGGAGATCCCGCCATATGGAAGTCGCTGGCACGGTTCCGGCCTGACCTGTTCTGCGGCCTTTTCATGGGCAGCAGCAATGATGGTGTCTCGCTTTCGCCCAAGGTCCTGCTCGCCCTGGGAGAGCGCGGCATCGAGCTCGGCCTTGACATCTACGATGCCGATGAAGATGTGCGCAACGCTCAGCACCAATAGACCATCAGTTGATGATCTCGCCACTCCCCGATGCGACGAATTCCCTCAACTGCCGGATGAAGTCCGCATCGTAGGGTTCCCACTCGGTGATCTCACCGACAATCCGCAGCGGCTGCGCACTGCGATACGACCGTGTCGGGTTCCCGGGAAACTTCTTGTTGGTGACGTTCGGATCGTCCTCGAACGGCCCGGTCGGTGCCACCACGTACACACGCGGCGGTCCCTCGCCCCGGGCCATCTCCGCGGCCAGCCCGGCGCCCTTGGCAATCGTGGTGAAGTAGATGTGGTTCATCACCACGCCATCGCGATAGTTGGAGCCGTAGCCGGCAACCAGCAGATCGCCCGTGGCCAGGTCGGCCCGGGTGCCGTGATAGAACGGCCCGGCGACCTGATCGCAGGTGTCCTGCGAAACGGGTGTCCATTCGGTGTCCTGCGTCATCGCGATACCCCCAAGGTTGTCCTGCCGGATCGACAGGCCGGCGAGTCTAGGGGGCCAGGTGGGCCTTGCTGCAAGGCCCCATCCGGGAAATAATCTGTAAGTGGGAGGCGCAGCGCGCCTCCTTTTTCATTCTGCGGCGCGGCGCCCTTCCAGCTCGCGCACCGCTGTTTCCAGCGCATCCAGCTTCTGGCGGGTCTTCAGCAGCACCGCGCGCTGCACCTCAAATTCCTCGCGCGTGACCAGATCGAGCTTGGCCAGCCCAGCCTGCAGCGCGCTCTTGAAGGTGGCCTGCAGTTCCTCGCGTGATTCGCGCAGGCCGGGCGGCACCAGGTCGCTGAGGCGGCGGGCGAGGTCATCGATTTGGTTCAGGTCGATCATGGGGTGCTCCGTGGGTGGCGCCCGCGCATCAGGCGCGGGCAGGCCGTTCAGCCACAAGGATACTGCCGGCGCGCGCTGCCCGGACAGGCAGCCGCGGCGTCGCACCGGGCGCGTTCAGGCGCTATCCTCCACGCCGGAAGACAGGAGATCGACGATGAAGATGGTCATGGCGGTGATCAAGCCGTTCAAGCTCGACGACGTGCGCGAAGCGCTGGCCGAGCGTGGCGTCACCGGCATCACGGTGACGGAGGTCAAGGGCTTCGGCCGCCAGAAGGGGCATACCGAGCTGTACCGTGGCGCCGAGTACGTGGTCGACTTCCTGCCGAAGGTGAAGCTGGAAGTGGCCGTGACCGATGACCAGGTGGAGGCGGTGGTGGAAGCCATCGTCAAGGCGGCCGGTACCGGCAAGATCGGCGACGGCAAGGTATTCGTGTATGACCTGGGCAGCGTGGTGCGTATCCGCACCGGCGAGCTGGACGCAGACGCGCTGTAAGCCGTCCGGCGGGATGTTGTAGAGCCGAGCCGATGCTCGGCTGCCGTTCCGCCGTCATGTAGAGTCGAGCTTGCTCGACTCTACAAAGAGCAGCCGAGCATGGGCTCGGCTCTACAAGGAGCGGTAAAGCGGTGAGCGGAGCGACGCTTACCGGCGCTTCGCCCACTTATAGAACCGCTTCCAGCCCTGGCGCACTGCGGCCACCCAGCCGGGGTCGGCCACCAGGGCGGCCTGGGTGGCGCTGGGCGCCTGCCCGGTCACGCGCTGGCGGATCTTCAGCAGGTTCTTCATGTCGCTGCGGCGCATCTGCCGGGTCAGCGGATTGCGGCGCAGCCAGCGCGGTGCGCGCCAGGCCGAGGTGAAGTCCAGCAGCACCGGTACGCCGCCGCTGACCACCACGTTGGTGCCGTGCAGATCGTTATGGGTGATGCCGGCCGCATGCAGGCGGCTGAGTGCGTGCTGCAGCTGCTCGAACACTTCATTGCCGACTGCCTGGGCGGTGCTGAGGGTCTGGCCCGGAATGAACTCCATGCCCAGTGCCAGGCCTCCCAGTGTTCCCAGCAGCGCCGGCGCGTGCTTCCAGCCGCCCAGGCGCTGCAGCATGCGCGCTTCACGTCGCACCATCAGGCGTGCGACCAGCGACAGCGGCGTGCCGCGATAGCGGGAGTAGTCCTTGATGACGGCCTCGCGGCCATCCAGGCAGGTGCGGTAGACATCGGGGGCCAGCAGGCGTTCGCCACGCTTGAGCAGCAGGGGCGTGGTGGCGTCATCGCCGCAGGTCTGGCAGGGGGAGGCAGGAAGGGGCATGGCGGGGTCTCGGACGACCCGGTGGGCGGCGCTGAAGCGTCAAGCGAACCGGTGAGGCGGGGGAAACTGGCTAAACTTTCGTTAAGTCAATTTTAGTACCGGCAAGTTCGCTAATCCACGTTCTGTCGGAGAAATGTCGGGGCCGTGGCTGGAACAGTTCGTCGCGCAAGGGCGGACAATTTCGTCTCACTCTTAGGTTTGGGGAATTGAAAATCAATAAGTTGAGGAGGAAATCCACCCGTTCAGCCAAGCGCCGCTGAACATGGCGCACGTGTGGCTTGACCCCGGCGCACGGCCTGCCGACCATAAGCTGTTCATCCGCGACATCGGCGGCCGCCCCGTTCCGGCACGTCCCCGTCCCCTGCCGCGTTGCCACCGATGCCGGCCGCCTGCGCCGTGCATCGCCCCCTGATTCCCGTTCCGGCTGCCGCCGGAGGAAAGTTTTTGATGATCAAGATCGTACTGGCAGTGCTGTTCGTGGCCTGCGTGCTGTACATCCACTTCCGTGGCAGGGTCCGCGCGCGCTGGTCGCGCCAGCTGCTGGACCACTCCAGTTTCATGGCCCCGATCAACGTGGTCATGTACATGTTCTCGAAGGTGCCGACCACGCCGTTTCTGGACCCGGGCAAGGAGTTCCCGCAGCTGGAACCCCTGCGCCAGAACTGGCAGATGATCCGTGACGAGGCGCTGGCGCTGCGCGATGCGCAGAAGATCGCTGCGTCCAGCAGTTTCAACGATGCGGGCTTCAACTCGTTCTTCCGCCGTGGCTGGAAGCGCTTCTACCTGCGCTGGTACGGCCCCTCGCACCCGTCGGCGAAGACGCTGTGCCCGAAGACCGTGGCCCTGATCGAGTCGATTCCGGACGTGCGCGCAGCGATGTTCGCGCAGCTGCCGCCGGGCAGCGAGCTGCGTCCGCACCGCGATCCGTTCGCCGGTTCGCTGCGCCTGCACCTGGGCCTGAGCACCCCCAACGACGATGGTTGCTACATCGTGGTGGACGGGGTGAAGAAGAGCTGGCGCGACGGCGAGTGGATGATGTTCGACGAGACCTACATCCACCACGCGCACAACGAGACCGAGCAGGACCGCGTGATCCTGTTCTGCGACATCGCGCGCCCGCTGCGCTTCGGCCTGCCGGGCCTGTTCAACCGTGCGGTGGCAGCCACCCTGCTGGCCGGCGGTGCCTCGCCGAACCTGCCCGGTGACCCGACCGGTGGTGTGAACAAGGCCTTTGGCGGCCTGTACAAGGTGCGCTTGAAGGCCAAGGCGCTGCGCGAGCGCAGCGTGGTGGCCTACCAGGTCATCAAGTGGGGCCTGGTGGCGGCGGTGATTGCCGGTATCTGGGCGATCTGATCGAACGGCCGCCGGGCATGGCCCGGCGCTACCGGAACACGAACAACCCGCGCTGTCGCCAGCGCGGGTTTTTCTTTACTTCAATGCCGCCTGCACGAACGGCGGGGTCACCAGCACGCCGGTGTGCAGCGCGGCGGTGTAGTACAGGGTCGTGAAGGTCTTGGCGGCCGAATCAGCCTGGCGGAAGTCGAAGCTGCTGTCGCCCTTGCGCGCCATGGTCACGCTCCACCAGCCGGTCGGGTAGCACGGCTGCGGGAACGGCAGGGTCTTGAACGAACCGAAGCCGGCCTTGCCCATCTCGGTACGCATCTCGTTGATCAGTTCCAGCTGCATCAGCGGCGATTCGGACTGCTGCACCAGGATGCCATCGTCCTTCAGCGCCTTGAAGCAGCTCTCGTAGAAGGCCTTGTTGAACAGGCCTTCGCCCGGGCCGACCGGGTCGGTGGAGTCCACGATCACCACGTCCACGCTGCCGGCCGGGCAGTTGGCCATGTAGGCCACACCGTCGTCGAACAGCAGTTCGGCGCGCGGATCGTCGTTGGAGTCGCACAGCTCCGGGAAGTGCTTGCGCGCCATCACCGTGACCTGCTCGTCGATGTCGCACTGGGTCACGCTCTCCACGCCCTTGTGCTTGAGCACTTCGCGCAGGGTGCCGCAGTCGCCGCCACCGATGATCACCACGCGCTTGGGAGCGGCGTGGGTGAACAGCACCGGGTGGCTGATCATCTCGTGATAGAAGAAGTTGTCCTTGCTGGTCAGCATGATGGCGCCATCGATGGTCATCAGGTTGCCCCAGTCGGTGGTCTGGAAGATCTCGATCTTCTGGAAGGGCGACTGCACCTCGTCCAGCTTGCCGGTGATGCGGTAGCCGATGGCCGAGCCGGTGCGCTCGAAATGCTCGATGTACCAGTTGTTGCTGTCAGTCATGGGACGTGTCCTTCTGGGGTCCTGTTCGGAGGGGGTAGAGCCGGGTTGGCGGCACGGGGCCGCGTGGCGCAAGCCACATCCGGACGGATCGGCCTGTTCAGGTCCGGCAGGAGCCGGGTCACGGGCGCGGGCGCGCATGATAACGAACCTGTGGGCATATAGGCGTTATCATGCCCCCCCTTTTATTGCCAACAAGGCCGACTGAAATGACCGATTGGTCCCTCGACCAAGCCCGCAAGACCTACTCGATCCCGCATTGGGCGGATGGTTACTTCGACGTGGATCAGGCCGGGCACATGGTGGTGAGACCGACCGGGGCGGACGGCCCGGTGGTGTCGCTGCCCAAGGTGGTGGACGCCGCCCGCGAGGCGGGCGCCAAGCTGCCACTGCTGGTGCGCTTCCCGGACATCCTCGGCCAGCGCCTGGGCAAGCTGCAGGCGGCATTCGCCCAGGCCCAGCAGGACTGGGATTACGCGGGTGGTTACACCGCGGTGTACCCGATCAAGGTCAACCAGCACCGCGGCGTGGCCGGTACCCTGGCCAGCCACCACGGCGAGGGCTTCGGCCTGGAAGCGGGCAGCAAGCCGGAGCTGATGGCGGTGCTGGCACTGTCGCGCCCGGGCGGCCTGATCGTCTGCAACGGCTACAAGGACCGCGAGTACATCCGCCTGGCCCTGATCGGTCGCAAGCTGGGCCTGCAGACCTTCATCGTCATCGAGAAGCCGTCCGAACTGAAGCTGGTGCTGGAAGAGTCCAAGGCACTGGACGTGAAGCCCGGCCTGGGCGTGCGCATGCGGCTGGCGTCGCTGGGCGCCGGCAAGTGGCAGAACAGCGGGGGCGACAAGGCCAAGTTCGGCCTGTCCCCGCGCCAGCTGCTGGACCTGTGGAAGTCGCTGCGCGATACCGAGTACGCCGATTGCCTGAGCCTGCTGCACTTCCATATGGGCTCGCAGATCTCCAACGTGCGCGACATCGCCAACGGCATGCGCGAAGCCACCCGCTACTTCGTTGAACTGTCGCAGCTGGGCGCGAAGATCACCCATGTGGACGTAGGCGGCGGCCTGGGCGTGGATTACGAAGGCACCCGTTCGCGCAGCTTCTGCTCGATCAACTACGGCTTGAATTCGTATGCCAGCAACATCGTGCAGCCGCTGGCCAACGCCTGCGAAGAGCACGGCCTGCCCCCCCCGCGCATCGTTACCGAGTGCGGCCGTGCGATGACCGCGCACCATGCAGTGCTGATCGCGAATGTGTCCGAAGTGGAACAGGCGCAGGAAGGCCGCGTGCCGGACCAGCACGATGACGAGCCGGCTTCGATCCGTCATCTGCGCGAGATCCACGAGGAACTGGACGTGCGCCCGGCGGTGGAACTGTTCCAGGAGGCGCAGCACTTCCATGCCGAAGGCCTGTCCAGCTACGCGCTGGGCCAGATCGACCTGCCGCAGCGTGCGCGCATCGACGACCTGTTCTACGCCATCGCCCACGGCGTGCGTGCGCGCCTGAGCTATGACGAGAAGAGCCACCGTCCGGCGCTGGATGAACTGAACGAGCGCCTGGTCGACAAGTACTTCGTCAACTTCAGCGTGTTCGAATCGATTCCCGACGCGTGGGCCATCGACCAGGTGTTCCCGATCGTGCCGATCGAGCGGCTGGACGAAGTGCCGGACCGTCGTGGCATCATTGCCGACATGACCTGCGACTCGGACGGCATGGTCAAGACCTATGTCGAGAACGAGAGCCTGGACAGTTCGCTGCCGCTGCACGCGATCAAGCACGGCGAGAGCTACCGTATCGGCTTCTTCATGGTCGGTGCCTACCAGGAGATCCTGGGTGACATCCACAATCTGTTCGGTGACACCGACGCGGTGGAAGTGGTGGCCGATGCGGACGGCTACGCGATCACCCAGCAGCGTCGTGGCGACACCACCGACGTGATGCTGGACTACGTGGGCTACCGGCTGGACGACCTGCGCGCGGCCTATGCCCAGCGCGTGGCTGCCGCCGGGCTGTCGCCGGAGCGTGCGCAGGAACTGTCGCAGGCGCTGGAGGCGGGCCTGACCGGCTACACCTACCTGTCCGACGAGCCGCTGGTCTGATGCCTGCGGCAACGCCGGGCATGGCCCGGCGCTATCGGTCCTGATGAGCGCCCGCGCGATCTTCCACCTGTTCCTGCATGCCGCCGTGCCAGCCCTGCTGGCATGGCTGTTCTGGCGCAAGCGCTTTGCGTCGGCGTGGTTGCTGATGCTGCTGGGCTGGATCATCGACCTCGACCATCTGCTGGCCGATCCGATCTACGCGCCGAACCGCTGCAGCATCGGCTTCCACCCGTTGCACACCGCGCCGGCGATCGCGGTGTATGCCGGGTTGTGCGTGCCGAAGAAGACCCGCCTGGTGGGCATCGGCCTGGTGATCCACATCGTGCTCGACGCCATCGACTGCTGGTGGATGCACCACCGCTGAGGCGGGTCGTGCAGCGCCGGGGCGGCTCTACCGGGGAGGCGGGGCGTCCGTCGGGGCCAGCGGCAGTTCCAACCGTGCGCGCAGTCCCGGGTTCTCGTTGGAAAGGCGCAGTGAGCCGCCGTGGCTGGCGGCGATCTCCGCGGCGATCGCAAGGCCCAGGCCGCTGCCTTCCACCCGTTCGTCCAGGCGTACGCCACGCTGCAGGACACTCTCCAGCTTGGCTTCGTCCAGCCCCGGGCCGTCATCGCGCACTTCGATATGCAGCCGGTCCTGTTTGGCCAGGGCCCGCAGGCGTACTTCGCTGGCGGCCCATTTGCCGGCGTTGTCCAGCAGGTTGCCCAGCATCTCCTCCAGGTCGGTGGCTGCGCCGGCGAAGGCCAGCCCGTGTGCCACGTCCATCTGGAAGCGGATGCGGCGGCCGGCATGCACGCGGGTCATCAACCGGCACAGTGCCTCCACCGCGGGCGTCACATCGCTGCGCTGGTGGTGGTCCACGGCCAGGCCGGCGGCCAGGTAGCGGTCGATGCTCGCACGCATGCGCGCGCCCTGTTCGTGCACCGTGCGCCGCCAGCCGCGTCCTTCACCCTCCGCCTCGGCCGCCAGCACGCTCAGCGGCGTCTTCAGCGCATGCGCCAGATCCTCGGCGCTGCTGCGCGCGCGCGCGACCATGCGCTGGTGGTGATCGAGCAGGGCATCGAGCTCATCGGCCAGCGGCGCGATCTCCAGATCCAGCCGGCTGCGGTCGATGCGCTCGGCATCGCCACGGCGGATGCGTTCCAGCTGCTGGCCCAGGCCGCGCAGTGGGCGCAGGCCGAAATGCACCTGGCTGGCCAGCACCGCCAGCCATGCCGCGACCAGCAGGCCCAGCGCGAGCGCGCTGCGCTGACGGAAGGCGGCGGTGTCCGCGTCCAGCGCGCTGCGATCATGGGCAACCAGCGCAATGTAGGGCTGCGATGCACGTGGCAGGCGCACCTGCTGCACACGGGCACGCAGCGATTGCTGCATCGGCCCGCTCAGATTGCGCTCGGCCGGGCCGGTGGCCGTGACCGGCAGGGTCTGGTCCCACAGCGAGCGCGACTGCAGCAGCACCTTGCCGTTGCGGTCGGTGATCTGCCAGTAGGCGCCGGAGAACACACGCTGGAAGCGCGCGTCGTTGGGTTCCTGGCGCAGCCGCAGCTGTCCGTCGGGATCGATCTCCGCCTGCGCGAGCAGAGTCAGCATGTCCTGCTGCAACTCGCCGTCAAGACGGTCGCGCGCGCTGCGCTTGAACAGCTCGCCCAGCAGCACGCTGGCCAGCACCGACACCAGCACCAGGCCGATGCCCCCCACCAGCAGCAGCCGCCGCCGCAATGAAGGCTGGCGCGCGCTCATGCCTCGGCCAGCCGCCAACCCTGGCCACGCACGGTATGGATCAGTTCCACGCCCAGCTTGCGCCGCACCCGGCCAAGCAGCACGTCCAGCGCGTTCGAGTCCGGATCGTAGCCGCCTTCGAAGACCTGTTCGCCGAGGCGGTCGCGGCTGATCACGCGGCCGGCGTGATGGATGAAGTAACTCAGTACGCGGAACTCCTGGGGACTCAGCGGCAACGGTTGCCCGTCCAGTTCAAAGCGACCGGCGTTGACGTCAAGCTGCAGGGGGCCGCACTGCAGGCGCGGGCTGGCGTGGCCCCGGCTGCGGCGGATCAGGGCACGCAGGCGCAGCACCAGTTCATCGGCCTGGAACGGTTTGGTCAGGTAGTCATCGGCGCCTGCATCGAAGCCGGCCAGCTTGTCGTGCCAGCGGCTGCGTGCGGTCAGCACCAGCACCGGAAAATCGCGGCCATGGGCACGCCAGCGCTCGATCACGCTCAGTCCATCCAGGCCGGGCAGGCCAAGATCGACGACCGCTGCATGCAGGTCCTCGATCTGTCCGATCTCTTCCGCACGACGGCCATCGGTGGCCACATCGACCACGTAGCCGGCCTGCTCCAGCAGGGGCTGCAGGCGTTTGGCCAGCTCGGTGTCATCCTCGGCAAGCAGGATCCGCATCAGTCGTCCAGTTCCATCTTCAACAACGTCCCGTTGCGCGCATCATAGTCCAGCTCCACCACTGCGCCGTCGTCACGCAGGATCTCCACCTCGTACACCGCGTCGTCCAGCTCCACCTCCAGCAGTTGGCCGGGCTGGCGCCTGAGCGCGTCGCGCACCACCTGTTCCAGGGGCACGTAACGGCCCTGCTGCACGGCGCGGCGCGCGACCTGCTGCGCCGGGTCCGGCGCAGGGCCGGCAGCGGAGCCCGGAGTGGCCAGGGCCAGCAGCAGGGGCAGGGAGACCAGCATCGGTGACGGATCCTCGGGCGATGGCGACAGGCGCGAGCATGGCACCGCCGACTAACAGCCGACTAACGATGGCCGCTAAGGGGCTGTTAGCCGACCGCGGCATCGTGGTGCTGCCGGAATGGTCCGGCCACGAACAGGAGAACTCCCATGCTGAAGTCGCTCACCCTCGCCACCGTCGCCGTGCTGGCCATCGCTCCGGCCGCGCACGCTGCACCGCTGGGCATGGCCCAGGCCGAGCAGGCCCTGCGCAAGGCCGGCTACACCCAGATCCACGAGATCGAACGCGAAGACGGCCTGTGGGAAGCCGACGTCAGCCGCGCCGATGGCCGCTTCAGCGAGGTCTACGTAGACCCGAAGACCGGCGAGATCTTCGATGAGCACAACGGCCGCGCGCTGCTGCCGACCGAGCAGGTGCTGGCCAAGGCACAGTCGCAGGGCCTGCGCGAGATCCACTCGCTGGAGCGCGATGGCGCCACCTGGTCGCTGGAAGCGCGCAATGCCCGCAACCAGAAGGTCGAGGTGCGCCTGAGCGGCTATGACGGCCGCATCCTGCACAGCGAACGCGACGGCTGGCTGGATTGAGCGCCTCGGGTAGCGCCGGGCCATGCCCGGCGGCCTGATGCATGCGCTGCGCTCGCCGGGCATGGCCCGGCGCTGCCCGCAGGTGCTTACCAGCCGTAGGGCGGCGGGTAGTCCCAGTAGCCCGGGCCGCGACCGTAGTAGCCGCCATACGGGCCGAAGAAGCCAGGGCCCTCGCCTTCGCTGACGTGGATGTTGAGGTTCACCCCGCGGGTCTTGCCCTCGTCGGTGGTGTAGTTCTTGCTCAGATTCAGCGTGGCGGCGTTGTAGTGGCTGTTGCCACCCCGCTTGGAGTACCCGATGCCGGTGGTGAAACTGCCGGAGACCTTCACCTTGTCGTCCTGCACGTCGGCGATGCGGGCATCGTCGTGCACGCGCGGGCCACTCTTGTCACCGTAGTAGGTGCCCGGCGGGTCCTGCTGCAACGTCGGATCGTTGAGGTAACGCATCGGCGCCTGCGGCAATGTCAGATCCAGCCCGGATGCCTGCGGTGCGGTGGCGCCGGCAGCGGACTGGGCGAGCACGGTCCCGGGCAGGGCCAGGCACAACAGCAGGGTCAGGGGGCGGATCATCTTGGCGCTCCAGCGGACAGGGACCACGCCACACGCGGCGTTACAGGCCGACGCTAGCAGGGCGTGCTTGAATGATGCCTGTCGGCGCCGGATTGGGGTAGAGCCGGGCCATGCCCGGCTGCAGGTCACAGCCGCCCGAACCCGAACAGCTCCGCCAGCGGATGCTTGCGCCGCTCGATGCGGGCCCGCAGCAGCTGTGCGCCGATCATGGAATAGGTGATGCCGTTGCCGCCGTAGGCCATTGCCAGGTGCACGCGCGGCCCCCACTGTTCATGCGGGCCGAAGAACGGCAATCCGTCGGCGGTCTCGGCGAAGGTACCGGCCCATGAGAATGCCGGTACCGGGTCGAGCTTGGGAAACCAGTGCAGCAGCTGCTTCATGAGCTTGTCTGCCTTGCCTTCCACCCGCCGGTCGCGCCGTGCCGGAATATCGATGGCATCGTCCAGCCCGCCCACCAGCAGGCGACGGTCGCCGGTGGCCCGCAGGTACAGATAGGGGCGCGCGCTTTCCCACACCATCGTGCGCTGCAGGGGGCCCAGCACAGCGGCATCGACAGGGTCGGTGATGAAGGCATAGCTGCTGCGGTTGCGTGCGACGCGCTGCGAGAGCCAGCGCTGGTTGGCGTATCCCATCGCCAGCACCACGTGGCCTGCGCGGATCGTCGCGCCTGATTCGGTCTGGGCGGTTACGCCCCGTGTGCCTGGCGTCAGCGTGTGCAGCACGGTGCGATCGTGAATGTGGCCGCCGCGCTGGCGCACCCGCTTCAGCAATCCATAGGTGAGGCAGTAAGGGTCGACCCGCGCTGCCTGCCGGGTCAGCAATGCGCCGCCGGCGTCCACATCGAAGCGCTCCGCCAGCGCCTCCGGGCCCAGCCAGCGGGCGTCCAGGCCGGCGCTGCGGCGTGCCTGGCCCTCGGCCATGAGGCGGGGCACGTCGCGGTGGCGACTGGCCAGGTACAGGCTGTCCATGCGCCGGAAGTCCACGTCCTTCAGGCCACGCGCCACTTCGCCCAGTGCCGGGATCGCCTCGGCACAGGCCCGGTAGGCCAGCGTGGCCGCGTCGTGGCCATAGCGCTGGGCCAGTTCCAGCAGATGGGTGTCGATCTCGTACTGCAGCAGCGCGGTGCTGGCGGCGGTGCTGCCCCAGCCGATGTCGCGCTGCTCGATCAGGGCGACCTCGTGACCGTGTGCTGACAGCTCATCGGCGATCAGCGCGCCGGTGATGCCGCCGCCGACCACCAGCACATCGCAGCGCAGGTCGCCCTCCAGCGGGGGAAATGCCTGGATCAGGCCATTGCGTACGGCCCACCAGGGATAGCCACTTTTCAGGTCCATGGTGATGGGTCAGGCGGTGGGATGGCCGGTGTGCGGCGTGTGGATCAGTTCGGACAGATCGAAGCCCTGCAGCCGCGCCGTGGCCAGATAATGGTCCCGCACGGTGGCGTCCAGCTTCGGCTCGCGTGCCAGCAGCCACAGGTAGCGGCGATCGGGGCTGCCAACCAGCGACACGCTGTAGTCCGGAGCGATCTGGATGACCCAGTAGTCGCCCTTGGCGAAGGGCAGCCAGCGCAGGCCCTTGGGCAGGAAGCTCACTTCCAGGCGCGCGCTGTCGTTGTCGACGGGGCAGGCTTCGCCGCTGGCCTCCTCGACCTGGCCGTCCATGCGGCAGCGGTTGTGGACGCTGACGTTGCCGTTGTCGAGCAGGCTGTAGTGCGCCGAGACATCGGTGCAGCCTTCCGGCTCGTGGCGCATGGGCAGGCGCGCGATCTCATACCAGGTGCCCAGGTAGCGGGGCAGCTTGAGGTCGGCGACGGTCTTCAGTGGCAGCTGTTCGGTCATCGGCAGGCGCAGCGGGAACGGGCCTCCACGATGCCGACGGCCTCGCCACGAGCGGGTGAAGCCGGAGCGATGGCGGTGTCCAGAACATTGCGTCGCCGCGGCGTCATTCCCGCTGTCATCGGCGCGGCGGTATCCTGCCGCCAGCGCCGGGTGTTCCGATCCAACCTGAAGTGGAGGTGCCGATGTACCAGGTGATCCTGTTGAAGAGTGAAACCGCGTTCGCGCGCGAGCAATGGCCGCAGGTCGACGATCTGGTGGACTATGAGGGCGTCAGCTACAGCCTGCGCGCCGGTCCGCGCCAGCCGCTGCCGACCGACCACGACTGGCCCCCGGTGGCGGTGTACGCCCCGGACGAAATCACCGAGGAAGAGTTCCAGGACTGGTATGCGCTGCAGCAGCCGACGGTGGAGGAGCTGCGGTTGAAGTACTGAACCGCGGGGGCGGGTGCTGCGGGCGGTGCCGCCCCGGGCATCCGACCTTGACCGGTCGTGCCGTATAGTCGCGCGCAGGCGCGGTGGTCCGCGCGAACCGGTGTGCATCTGGCGTGTCTCCCTTCCTGCAATCGATCCGCATGCGCGGGCCCTGGCTGGGCCTGCTGCTGGGTGCTGCCCTTCTGCTGTCCGCGCCCGCGCTCGCGCAGAACGAGGCGCCTACGCCGAAGCAGCAGCTGGCACAGATTGACAGCGCGCTGAAGGAGATCGAGCGCAAGCGTGACGACGCCGAAGCCACCGAAACACTCGGCACGCTTTCAGAGAACGCGTCGAAGGCCAAGCGGGATGCCGAGGCGCTGGACAAGTCCCTGCAGCCACAGCTGGATCAGCTCAATGAGCAGCTGGCCCAGCTGGGTGAAGCGCCGCAGGGCACCACCGAGCCCCCCGACCTGGCCGCGCAGCGACGCACGCTCACCCGCGAGCGCGATGCCCTGGCCGCCTCGGTGGCCCAAGCCAAAGCCATCGCGGTGCGTGCCCAGCAGTTGAGTGCGGACATCGACAAGCAACGTTCCGCGCAGATCAGCGAGGAACTGGGCCGCAAGGTCGATTCACCGCTGTCGCCGTCGCTCTGGCGGCAGGTGGCCGATCAGCTTCCCGATGACATCGCCCGCGTGCGCCCGTTGGCGCAACAGGGGCGTGACACCCTGGCCAAGGCCATTGACACCCACGGCTGGGGCACCCTGCTGCTCGGCCTGGCCGCAGCACTGGTGATGATGTTCCCGCTGCGCCTGTGGCTGCGCGCGCTGGGGCGCCGGTTTGCCGCCTCGGAACGCGCGCCGGACGGCCGCCTGCGCCGTTCCGGCCTGGCCATGTGGCTGCTGCTGGTGGGCACCCTGCTGCCGGGCTATGCGGTGGTGGTGCTGGTGGCTTCGCTGAATGCCATTGGCGGCATCGCCCCGCGCCTGCAGAACGTGGCCGATGGCCTGGTGGCGGCGACCTTCGCTGCAGCCTTCATCGCCGCGCTCAGCGCGTGCCTGCTGATGCCCAGGCGCCCCTCCTGGCGGCTGCTGAACCTGGATGACACCGCCGCGCTGAAGCTGCGCAAGTACGCCTGGGGTGCCGCTGCGCTGGCCTGGCTGAGCAACGTGCTGGTGGCCATCGACCGTGCCACCCGCACCAGCGACGTGACCACGGTGGCACTGGATGGCGTGATTGCGCTGACCTACCTCGGCCTGATCATGGCCATGCTGGTGACCCTGGCACGCCTGCACCGGCGGCAGACGGCCGAAGCCGAAGCGAAGCTGGAAGCGCAGGCCGATGGTCTCGGCGCACAGCAGCCGGTGCGCCGCAGCAGTTGGTTGGTACTGGCGCGCGTGGCCGGCAACATCGCGGTGGTGGCGGCGATCATCGCCACGCTGCTGGGCTATGTGAACTTCGCCAAGTTCGTGAACCAGCAGTTGATCGGCGGCAGCATCGTGGTGCTGGCAGCCACCCTGCTGTTCAAGTTCGTCGATGATTTCTGCACCTGGCTGTTGAACGCCGACAGCAAGGTTGGCCAGACCATCCTGCTCAGCACCGGCCTGAGCGTCTCCAGGCTGGAGCAGGCCGGCGTGCTGCTGTCGGCGGTGCTGCGCACCTTCGTGGTCCTGATCGCGCTGCTGGCACTGGCCGCGCCCTTCGGCAATGTCGGCTCGATCGTGGAGCGCTTCGCGTCGCTGGCCAATGGCATTCCCATCGCCAAGGACCTGACGCTGGAGCCGGGCCGCATCGTACTGGCCATCGGCGTGCTGCTGGCCGGGCTGGGGGTGATGCAGGTGGTGCAGCGCTGGCTGGCCGACACCTACCTGCCCAAGACCGAACTGGATCTGGGCGCGCGCAATTCAATCAGCACCGTCGCCCGCTATCTTGGCATCATCATCGCGGTGCTGTGGGCCCTGACGGTGATGGGCCTGAACCTGCAGAAGCTGGCGCTGCTGGTCAGTGCGTTGTCGGTGGGTATTGGTTTCGGCCTGCAGGCGATCACCCAGAATTTTGTTTCCGGCCTGATCCTGTTGGCCGAGCGACCGGTGAAGATCGGTGACTGGGTGAAGCTGGGTGACCAGGAAGGCGACATCCGCCGCATCAATGTGCGCTCGACCGAGATCCAGGTGGGCGACAAGTCCACGTTGATCGTGCCCAACTCGGAGCTGATCACCAAGACCATCCGCAACATGACGATGGGCAACAACCAGGGCCGCATCCAGATCCAGTTCGCGGTACCGACCAGCACCGACGTCGCCGGCCTGCGGCAGGCCATGCTGGATGCCTATGGCGCGCACACCAGCGTGCTGCAGACGCCCGCGCCGACGGTATACATCGACGGCATTGCCGGCGGCCAGATCACCATCAACAGCTTCGCCTACGTGGCCAGCCCGCGGCAGGTGTACGGCACCCGCAGCGATCTGTATTTCAGTCTGTTGCAGATCCTGGCGGAGCGGAACATTCCGCTGTCCACGCCAACGGACATCCACATCACCCGCGACCCCCAGGAGTAGGGGATTCCCGGCAGGGCTGCGCCCTGCACCTGCCGAGGCCGGAGCAACAGCAACAGCAACAGCAACACCAACACCAAGCATTCCATGGGATGGCGGGGTGGGTCCGGTTGCGGGGGCCGCTGCAAGTACGTCCATGTAAGCTCGGTCGCCGCATCCATGCGGCTCACGCCCCCGCAACCGGACCCACCCCGCCTTCGACAGATTTCCGCGATCTGCTGGAATTGCTTTTGGGGTCAGATCCGTTTTCTTCCGCAGAAAACGGATCTGACCCCAGATTGATTTCGATATCTGACAGAAGTGTCGACCAAGGTCGACACCTACCCACACCTGCAGAAAACCCTATCCCCGCGGTCGGCTGCGCGAAGGCACCAGCGCGAAGGTATCCACGGCCAGCTTCTCGGCGTGATTCAACCAGGCGCGGATCTCCAGATCGTCCACTTCATGATCCAGTCCGAAGGACACATTGATCTTGCCGTCGGCATCAGGCTGGACCCACTGCTGGGCCAGCACCACCTTGCGCTGCGATGACACGGCCTCGATCCAGAAACCGCGATCCGGGCGCGTGCTTGCCACCAGCTGCAGCATGTACTGGCCGGCGCGGGTGCGGCGGCCCTTCTGGGTGATCATGTGGGCCTGGCGCACGCTCGGGCGCGGTCCCTGGAACGCATCCAGCGGCGCGTCCACCGCGATGCCACCACGCAGGTCGTCGTCGCGGTACAGCTTGATGCCGTTGTCGCGGTTCACCAGCAAGGCGCACCAGTCGCCGTCGGCCGACCCATCCTCGAATGCGGTGCAGCGATCCACATAGGCCAGGGTGTTGTCCGGATCGGCATCGTCGAACTGGCGGGACGTGTTCTCCAGATACACCGACTTCAGGCCCCAGTCCTTGTCGTACTCCAGCAGGACCGGCGGCTGCACGTGCTGCATGCCCACCACCACCTGGTCGTCGTTGTCGATCCGCAGTTCGCGGGTCGGCTCGCCCAGCCACAGCGACCGGGCGAATGCCAGGTACTGCGGGTAATCGCGGCCGCCATCGCGACGCGCCGCGACGCTGGCACTGGGGGCACGCGTTTCGTCCAGCAGCGAGCGGCCGAAGCCCATCGTGCGCAGGCCCGGATCGAGCAGGCCCAGCAGGGTGGCGCCGGAGTCCAGCGTCGAGCCGTTCTCCGCCGCCAGCTGGCGCGGCGCCACGCCATCACCGAGGAACAGCAGCAGGTTCTCGCGCTTCTGCCTGGCCAGCACGTGACTGAGATCGTTGGGCATCGCCAGATGGTCCGAGGCGATCACGATCAGCGTGTCCTTGCCGTACGGACTGGCCTGGATGCGCTGGACCAGCTGCGAGATCAGGCGGTCGGTGCATTTGAGCGCGTTGAGCAGGCCGATGTTGCCGTACTGGCTCTGGTAGCGTTCGCCCTTGCACGACACCGGCAGGTGGCCTGCGGGATGGTGCGTATCCATGGTCAGCGTGGTCAGCATGAACGGTGCGCCGGCGCGCGAGAGCTGCTCGAAGCGCTGGTAGGCGGTGTCCAGCAGCACGTCATCGTGTACGCCCCAAGCAGAGTAGTGAATGCGCCCGATCTTCTTCTGCTGCTTGAACCACGCCAGATCATGTACTTCGTCGAAGCCGTGGCTGGCCAGGAACTGGCCCTTGCCGGCGAACTGGCCGTTGGCGCCGCCCAGATAATGGTTGGTGTAGCCCTGCTGCTTCAGGTAGTCGCCCAGGCACACGGCCTTGGGCAGGAAGCTGCCCATCCGGTCCATGCTGTTCTCATCGCCCTGCGAGGTGGTCAGCGGCACGCCGCACATCGATGCCACCAGCCCGGCGATGGTCCAGCCACTGCCTTCGGCCGATGCCAGGCCGCGCACATCCAACGACCTGGCGGCCAGACGATTGAGATTGGGCATCAACCCGGGAAACACGTTCTCGTCCAGATAAGTGCGTTCAAGACTTTCGCCGTAGATCCAGACGATGTTGCGCGGCCGCTGCAACGGCTGGGTAGGCACCTGGTATTCCGGCGCGATGCGCGCGAAATCAACCGGTCGCAGCTGCTGGTAAAGACGCTGGCCGTCGCGCGCCAGCGGACTGACCATGAGCGTGACCACCCATGCGACGGCGAAGCCGGCGAACCAGGCCGCACCCCGTCCGGGCCGATGCCAGCGGCGGACCCGCGTGGCGAACAGCGGTAGCAGCGAAACCAGGGCCAGCACGATGAAGCCGGCGATGTAGCCCTTGAAGTCGGCGACGCCGGCACCCTCCATGTCCGCACCCAGGTGGTACAGCGTGGCGGCGTTGAGTCCGTCACCGGAGAGCTTGTCGATCAGCCACCACGTGCTAAGCGCCAGCAACAGCAGTGAGAACGAACCGGCCTTCCACCACATCCATTTGTCGGAAGCGAGGAACAGCCAGACCAGCAGCAACAACGACAGCAGAAGGATCCAGAGCATAGGCGGCTTCGGCAGTGAACGGGGTGGTGCGATGGACGTCGTACCGACGCGTGTCCATCCGACCGGCGCTGCCGCTAGCATGTGTGCATGACAGGCCGATGACCCGATAGTGCATGCACGAACCTGACTGAAATGTTTGTTGATCGACCGCGTGCGGTAACAGCGCGATCAAGTAAAAAGAGCGTGAAAACGCGCGTTGGATTGCATTAAGAACCGCATGAATGCGGCACTTCGGAGATGGACGTATGGCGCAGGTGCACATGTCGCGCACCACGCACTCCGCTCATCGATGGCCGCGTTCCTCGCGTGCACGCGCGCGCCGATCGAACAACAGCGCGCTGGTGACGATGCCCAGCCCCAACGCCACGCCGATCAGCATCAGCACCAGCGCGATCGCCGGGTAACCGAACACATGCCAGCCGGTATCGAGCTTCATCATCAGCGATGCGGCGAGAATCAGCGCTGCGCTGATGATGCCCGCCGCCACGCGGTTGGCGATCTTCTGCAGGTTCTCCATCAGCCGTGATTCCTCCAGCCCGGTCACCTTCATCTGCAGGCGGTTCTCGGCCAGCAGGGCCATGATGTCCGACAGCTTGCGCGGCCCATCGCGCAGCAGCTGCTGCAGCTCCATCGCCTCGCTGGCGAGGTTGGCGGCCGACAGCGACTTCTTCAGGCGCGCGCGCATCACATGCTGCAGCTGGCGCTCGACGATGCGGCGCGTGTCCAGTTCGGGCGCGAGCAGGCGGCAGACCGTCTCCAGGTTCAGCAGCGCCTTGCCCAGCAGGCTCAGTTCCGGCGGCGTACGCAATCCACAGGCCGTGGCGATGCGCACCATGTCCAGCACCACGCGTCCCTCGGAGAAGTTGCCGCTGGCGGCATAGCGCGCGATCAACTGGCCGGTCTCGCGCAGGTAACGCTCCTCGTCGAAGGCTTCCAGCCGGGTGCTGATGCTGATCAGATCGTCCGCCACTTCTTCGCCGCGGCCATCGACGGCGGCGAACAGGATCTTCAGCAGGCGCTCGCGCAGCCGCGGTGGCATGTGCGCGACCATGCCCAGATCGAAGATGGCGAGGCGACCATCGGGCATCACCCGCAGGTTGCCCGGATGGGGATCGGCGTGGATCTCGCCATGCACGAAGATCTGGTCCAGGTAGCCCCGGATCAGCGCGGCTGCCAACGGGTCCATCGACTGCTCGGTACGGCGTACGCCGGGTATCGCGTCCACGCGAACGCCGGTGGCCAGCTCCATGGTCAGCACGCGCTGGCTGCTGTAATCCCAGATCGGCTGCGGGACCCACAGGCGCCGGAAGGGCCGCAGATGGCGGCCGAAGCGGGCCAGGTTCTCGGCCTCGGCGTGGTAATCCAGCTCCTGCATCAGG
Source organism: Stenotrophomonas sp. YJH_SMC_106-19 (assembly GCF_059368375.1). Classification (NCBI taxonomy): domain Bacteria; kingdom Pseudomonadati; phylum Pseudomonadota; class Gammaproteobacteria; order Lysobacterales; family Lysobacteraceae; genus Stenotrophomonas; species Stenotrophomonas sp. YJH_SMC_106-19. Next base: position 1,450,277 of record NZ_JCAFRQ010000001.1, on the reverse strand, counting down.
GTCTTGGCGAACTCGTTGAGCCAGTCGCGCAGGCGGACCCGGCGGCCGACCTGGGTCAGGTGATCGGCGGCCAGAGCGAAGCTGCGCAACGCTTCCAGGTCCGAACGCAGCTGCGCGGCAACCTCCGGCTTCTGCACCTTCACCGCGACCTGCCGGCCGTCATGCATCACCGCACGATGGACCTGGGCGATCGAGGCGCAGCCCAGCGGCTCGGGGTCGAAGGCCGCGAACAGCTTGCTCACCGGTGCCCCCAGCTCCTGCTCGACGATGGCATGGATGCGTTCGACCGGAATCTCGGCCACCTTCTCCTGCATGCGCTCCAGTGCCGTGGCGAACTCCACCGGCACCATGTCTGGACGTGTGGACAGCATCTGGCCCAGCTTGACGAACGTCGGCCCCAGCGCTTCCAGGTCACTGACGAACTGCTCGGGATTGCCGTCGGCCGGTACCTCGGCCTGGCTGCCGGCTGCGTCCAGGTTCATGCCGGAGAACACCCCCGAATGACGGTAGCGCATCAGCAGGCGCAGGATCTGGCTGCGTCGGCTCATGCCTTTTACCAGCGGTGGATTGCCAGTGGCGGTGGGCGGATTGTTCAAACGGCACTCCTTGTGGACAACGACCGGTAGTGCCGGGCCATGCCCGGCGGAACGGGATCACCTCGCCAGTCTGGCCGGGGCAGGGTAGGCACGCGGTGAATCCACTTCCTCCCGGGCCGTTGGATCGGTCAGAATCCGTCCATCCTCCCTCCTGGAACCCCCATGGCCGGTGCCAGCCTGTTTGCCCTGCTCGACGATATCGCGACGCTGCTCGATGACGTCTCGATCCTGACCAAGGTGGCCGCGAAGAAGACGGCCGGTGTGCTTGGCGACGACCTGGCGCTGAACGCGCAGCAGGTAACCGGTGTTTCTGCCAACCGTGAACTGCCTGTGGTCTGGGCGGTGGCCAAAGGCTCGCTGCTCAACAAGGTGATCCTGGTTCCGGCCGCGCTGGCGATCAGCGCCCTGGAAGCCTGGCTGCATGGTCGTGGCTGGAACGTGCCGCTGATCGTGCCCTTGATGATGATCGGTGGCGCTTTCCTTTGCTTCGAGGGCGTGGAAAAGCTGGCGCACCGTTTCCTGCATTCGGCGGACGAGGACGCCGAGCACCAGGCCGAGCGGCGCAAGGCACTGGCCGATGCGCAGGTGGACATGGTGGCGTGGGAGAAGGACAAGGTGAAAGGTGCGATCCGTACCGACTTCATCCTCTCTGCCGAGATCATCGTCCTGACACTGGGCGTGGTTGCCGCCGCCTCGTTCTCCCAGCAGGTACTCACCCTGGTGGTGGTCGCATTGGCGATGACGGTGTTCGTCTACGGACTGGTTGCCGGCATCGTCAAGCTGGACGACGCGGGCCTGTACCTCTCGCGCAAGGGCGGAGCGGTCGCAGCGTTCGGACGCGGCCTGGTCGCATCGGCGCCGTGGTTGATGAAGTTCCTGTCGATCGCCGGCACCGTGGCCATGTTTCTGGTCGGCGGCGGCATTCTGGTGCACAACGTGCCGGCGCTGCACCACGCGGTGCAGGCGCTCGGTGGCGAGGGCCAGTGGGGCTGGCTGATCGGCGCGGTTGCCAACATGGTGGTGGGTATCGTCGCTGGCGCCATCGTGCTGGCGGCGGTGACCGGCATCCAGAAGCTGCGCGGGAAGTAGCCGCGTCGCCGGACGGGCGGCGGTAGCGCCGGGCCATGCCTGGCGGAGCGCTTCAGCCCGCCTGCACGCGGTTCTTGCCCTGCCGCTTGGCCGCGTACAGCGCCTCGTCGGCCCGTCGCAGCAGCGCCTCGCTGTCATCGCCGGGCTGCCATTGCGCCAGTCCGGCACTGAAATGCACCGGCACGCGCCGGTCCTGCACGGTCAGTACCCGATGCGCCAGTGAGCGCTGCAGGCGCTGCACGGTGGCCATGCTGTCCGCACCGGGGGTCTCCGGCAGCACCAGCACGAACTCGTCGCCGCCCAGCCGCGCGATGCCATCGGTGGCGCGCAGCAGCAGCCTGCACACCGCCACCATGTGCTGCAGCAGCGCGTCACCGCCGGCGTGACCATGCGCGTTGTTGGTCTGGTGGAAGTCATCCAGATCGATCACCGCCACGCCCAGCGGCGTGTTGTTGCGTTCGGCGCGCGCCAGCTCGCGCTGCAGCAGTTCGTCCAGGCCCCGGCGGTTCAGTGCCTGGGTCAGCGGATCGATGCGCGCGAGGTCGCCGGCCATGCGCAGTTCCTGTTCCAGCTCGGCGATGCGTTGTTCAGCGCGCTCCACGTCCAGCCGTGCGGCAGCCAGGTGGTCGCGTGCCTGCGCGGCCTGCTGCTGCACTTTGCCGGTATCGCGCATCACCTCCTGCAGCAGCTGGTTCAGATCGGCGATGCTGCGCGCCTCGCGCAGCTGCAGTGCGTAGCTGCCGATACGGTCATGGTATTCACCGGTGCTGGTGGCCATGCCATCCATGCGTTCGATGAAATCCCCCATCAGTCCGCGCATCGCCGCCTTGGAGTCGTCGATGCCCTGGCGCAGCAGGCCCTGCCGGTAGATCACCTCGCGCAGCTCGGCACGCGTTCGTTCAACGGCCTCGGCCTGCAGCGGGCCGGACAGCAGTTGCCGCACCGCCGCGATCTGGCCCTGCAGCCAGCTGCGATCGTCCAGCAGTTCGCTCACATTCTCCAGCAGCAGTGCGAACAGCTCCAGCAGCAGCGCCTGCTGTTCCTGCCAGCTGCCGGCACGCACGCCGATCTGATGGCCGAGCTCGCGCACACCCTGCTCGATCGGCTCCAGGGCGCTGCCCGGCTGCCAGTGGCGCAGGCGAAGGGACAGCGCCTGCGCCTGCTCGCGCAGGTCCGGGTCGTGCTGCAGCAGCGCCACTACCGCGCCGCCCAGCAGCAGGCGCAGCTGTTCGGACAGGCGCAGGCTGTCGGGCTGCCCATCCGGTGAATGCTGGTCGATGGTGCGGATGTACTTGTCGATCAGTTGCCGCATCGCCCGCCCGTAGCGTGGCCAGTCGGCGCTGGCCTGCGCGGACTGCAGGCGATCACCCATGTCGCCCAGTTCGCCCGGCAGCGTCGCCATGCCATTGGCGAACGCGGCCAGCAGCGGCTCCGGCGCATCGGCACCGGCAAAGAGCCGTTGCAGGCTTGCGCTGCTGCCGCCCTGCAGGACCACGCGCTCGCCCTCACCCGCGTCGGCAACCGCGCGCACGCGTGCCGGCGGACCGAGGGCGGTGCCGGGGGCGGGGCGCGGGTCGGGGTGGTCCGTCATGGAGCGAATCCTGGGGCTGGCAGGGTCTGGTTCCAGCATATCGGCGCGGCTGCCGATGGCTTGAACGGCTAGGATGGGCGACAGGATGCCGCACGGGAGGTGGTGATGCGCGTGATGTTGCTGGGGGCGACCGGCCTGGTCGGCGGGCTGACGCTGCCCGGGTTGCTGGACGACCCGCGCTGCAGCGCCGTGATCGCGCCCACTCGGCGTCCGCTGGCGTTGACCCATGGGAAGCTGGAGAACCCGGTGCTGGCCTTTGACGCGCTGCCGGCCTCGCCTGAGTGGGCGCGCGTGGACGCGGTCATCTGCGCGCTGGGCAGCACCATCGCCCAGGCCGGCAGCCGCGCGGCCTTCCACCGCATCGACCATGACTATCCGCTGGCGTTCGCCCGCCTCGCACAGGCACAGGGCGCGAAGACCTATGTATTGAATTCCGCCGCCGGTGCCAACCCGCAGTCGTCGATCTTCTATAGCCGGGTGAAGGGCGAGCTGGAGCGTGACCTGCGCGCGCTGGGCTTCGCCTCGCTGACCCTGGTGCGGCCTGGACTGATCGGCGGCGAGCGCACCGAGGTCCGTCGTGGCGAGCGTTTCGCACTGGCGGTGCTCGGTGCCTTGGGGCCGGCACTGCCGCGGGCATGGCGGATCAATCCAGCCGCCGAGATCGCCAAGGCACTGACCGGAGCCGCGCTGGCCCCGCAACCGGGTGAGCACGTGGTGACATCAAGCGCACTGGTCGGCTGATGTCGCGTGCGCTGCGCCTGACCCAGCTGCTGCAGCTGCTGCGCCGCCATCGACGGCCGGTGGCCGGACAGGTGCTGGCCGATGCGCTGGGTATCAGCCTGCGTACGCTGTACCGCGACATCGAGACGCTGCGCGGGCAGGGCGCTGACCTGCGCGGCGAGGCCGGCGTCGGCTACCAGCTCGCGCCGAGCGACACGCTGCCGCCGATGACCCTGCCACCGGCCGAGATCGACGCGCTGGTGCTGGGCCTGCGCTGGGTGGCGGCCCGCACCGAGCCGGCGCTGGCCGAGGCTGCCCGTGATGCGTTGGCGCGCATCGCGCATGTGTTGCCCGCCGCCCGCCGCGAGGCACTGCGTGACAGCGGTCTGCGCGTGGGCCCTTCACGAACAGCGGCCAAGGTGCCGGCGGCCCGGCTCCAGGCGGTGCGCGAAGCCGTAAGCGCACAGCAGCGCCTGAAGTTCGGCTACGAAGATGCGCACGGCCAGCGCAGCGAGCGCATCGTCTGGCCCTTCGCGCTGGGCTACTTCGACGAAGTTCCGATGCTGGCGGCGTGGTGCGAGAGCCGCGAAGACTTCCGCCACTTCCGGCTGGACCGCATCCGCCAGGTGCGCGCGCTGGAGGATCGCTATCACGTGCCACGCGCGATCCTGCTGCGGCGCTGGCAGAAGGCCCAGGGCATCGCACCGGACTGGTTGGATCGTTCGTAGCATCGGGCTTGCTCGACGGCCTTCGAGCTTGGCGAACAGCGGGCGAACAATCGCGATGCTGCTGACAGAATCTGTCAGCAGGGCGGTACCACCATGAAGGCTCCCAACAACGGAGCGTCCCCATGTTCAGGCCCAGCACCCTGCTGCAGTACGCAAGCGATGTCGCTGCCAGCGCCGCCTTCTACAGCGGCATCCTCGGCACACCCCCCGTCGAGCAGTCGCCCGGCTTTGCCCTGTTCCTGCTCGGCGACGGCGCCGCGCTCGGCCTGTGGCAGCGCGATGACGTGGAGCCGCCGGTGTCCACGCAGGCCGGCGCCGCGGAACTGGCGATGGTGGTCGCCAACCCGGAGGCTGTACAGCAGATGCACGACGCGTGGCGCGCACTCGGCGTGCAGATCGTGCAGGCCCCGGTCACCCTGGAATTCGGGCATACCTTCGTGGGTGTTGATCCGGATCGGCACCGCCTGCGTGTGTACAGCCGCGCCGAGGGCCTACCCGCGCGCGGTTGAAATGAGGGGAGCCGGTACCTGCCGGTTCCGCTGTTCCCGGATGTGGTTCCGCCCACCTTCGGTTGACCAGCAGGAAGCTGCCGAGCATGGGCTCGGCTCTACCGTAGAGCGCGTACAAAAAACGCCGGGCACTGCCCGGCGTCTTCTGTGTTTCAGAGGTGGTGGTCGATCAGCTGGCCAGGGCCAGGTCGTCCATCATCGCGCGCAGGAAGCGGGCAGCTTCGCCGCCGGTGGCTGCGCGGTGGTCGAAGGTGACCGACAGCGGGATGACCTTGTGCGCTTCCACGCCGCCCATCACCGGGGTCATCTGATGGCGGGCACGGCCGGCACCGACGATGGCCACGCACGGCGGCACCACGACCGGGGTCGCGTAGCGGCCGGCGAACATGCCGAAGTTGGACAGCGAGATGGTGTAGCCACTCAGTTCCGAGGCCGCGATCGAGCGCGCTTCCACCTGCTCGCGCAGGCGGTTCACGCCCTCGCGGATGCCACGGGCATCCAGCATGTCGGCGTTGCGCAGGGCCGGCACGAACAGGCCGTCGTCGGTGTCCACGGCGATGCCGATGTCCACCTGCGCGTGCAGGGTGCGGGTCAGCGCTTCGCCATCGAACCAGGCGTTCATCGCCGGCACCTTCTGCGCGGCAACCACGATGGCACGCACCAGGCGGGCGGTGACGTCGTTGCCGGGCAGCCAGGCATGGATGTCGGCGTCGTCGTTGAGCGTGGTCGGTACAACCTTGCTGTGCGCATCGGCCATCACCCGCGCCATGTTGCGGCGCACGCCCTTCAGCGGTTCCGGCTGGCCCTTGGCGACCACGCCCGGCGGTTGCGTGCGCATCGGCTTGCCCGCCGCAGACAAGGGGGTGCGGGTTTCGTTCTGTACCGGCGCAGACACCTGCGCCGGGGCCGGCGCGGCATAGGCCGCAGCGGCAGCCGGGGCCGGCGCGGCGCCGAGCTTGGCGGTGCCGTTGGCGGCGGCCTGCTTGACGTCGGCCATGGTCACCGCGCCATCGCTGCCGGTGGCGCGCACGCGGCTCAGGTCGACGCCCAGCTTGCGGGCCATCGCACGCACCGCCGGTACGGCCTTGACGCCACCGACGGCCAACGCCTGCTCGGTGTGCACGGCATTGGAGCTCTGCATCGCGCCGACCACCGTGCCGGCGTCATCGCGCTCGGCCTTGGCGTCCTCGGCGGCGGCCGGTGCCGGAGTCGGCAGCGGCGGCGGGGTCGGTGCTGCGGCCGCAGCCGGTGCCGGCGCATGGCCGTGGCTGTGGCCGGTGTCCTGGCCATCGGCACGCTGCGGCAGGTTCGGGTCGATCTCGAAGCTGGCCAGCACCGAGCCGGTCGGAATGATGTCACCGGCCGCACCGGACAGCTTCAGCACCTTGCCGGAGACCGGCGACGGCACTTCCACCACGGCCTTGGCGGTCTCCATCGACACCAGCGGCTCGTCCAGCTTGATCACATCGCCTTCCTTCACGAACCACTCGACGATGGTCGCGTCCGGCAGGCCTTCGCCCAGGTCGGGCAGGTTGAAATTCTTGGTCTGGCTCATTTGCAGTTCTCTTCCAGCAGTTCCAGTTCGCGGGCCGGCAGCCAGCCCGTCGCACCATTGGCGCGCTCGGACCACCACCATCCGCCGTGTTCGTGATGCAGCTTGACCATCTCGCCGCTTTCCACATCCAGCTCGCGGGCGTCGTAATCGCGCAGGGCTTCGGCGCGACCGTCGTCCAGCAGTTGCAGCCAGGCGACGGGCGCCCAGCCGGCGCGTCCATCGCTGGTGCGTACCCAGGCAAACGCCGGCCATTCCTCGTCACGTACGCCTACTTCGACGATCTGGCCGGTGCGGAACCGGAGCGGGTTGGGATACTGGCTGCGGTAAGCCCCAAGGAGGCGGGCCCGCATGTCAGCCTGCCGCCACCGCGCGCTTGGCCGCGGTCACGATCCGGTCCACGCTCGGCAGGTACTTCATCTCCAGGCGGAACAGCGGAATGTGGGTGTCGTAGCCGGTAACGCGCTCGACCGGGGCCAGCAGGTCGTACATCGATTCCTCGGCCAGGCGCGCGGCGATTTCCGCACCGAAGCCCGCGGTCTTCGGGGCCTCCTGCACGATCACGCAGCGGCCGGTCTTGGACACCGACTCGGCGATGGTGGCGAAGTCCAGCGGACGCAGCGTGGCCACGTCGATGACTTCGGCACTGATGCCCTCGCCAGCCAGCTTGTCGGCCGCTTCCAGCGCTTCCTTTACCTGCGCACCCCAGGCGACCAGGGTCACGTCGGTGCCGTCGCGCAGCACGAAGCACACGTCCAGCGGCAGGGCTTCGCCGTCGTTGACGACCACTTCCTTGTACTGGCGGTAGATGCGCTTGGGCTCCATGTAGATCACCGGATCGGGATCGCGCATGGCGGCCAGCAGCAGGCCATAGGCGCGCTGCGGGCTGGACGGCAGCACCACGCGCAGGCCCGGCACGTTGGTGAAGATCGATTCGTTGGCTTCGCTGTGGTGTTCCGGCGCACGGATGCCACCGCCCCACGGCACGCGCAGCACCATCGGGCAGTGCAGGCGGCCACGGGTACGGGTGCGCAGGCGCGCGGCGTGGCAGATGATGTGGTCGACCATCGGGTAGACGAAGCCATCGAACTGGGCTTCGGCCACCGGCTTCATGCCCTGCGCGGCCAGGCCGACGGTGAGGCCGGCGATGGTCGTTTCATCCAGCGGGGTGTCGAGGATGCGCTGCGCACCGAAGCGCTGCTGCAGGCCGGCGGTGGCGCGGAACACGCCGCCGTTGACGCCCACGTCCTCGCCCAGCACCAGCACCGAAGGGTCGTGTTCCAGCTCCCAGGCCAGCGCCTGGGTGATGGCTTCGATCAGGGTGATGGGGGTAGCGGTCATTGCGATGTCTCCACCGGCGACAGCAGCGCTGTCGGCGGCATTGGCCTGGGAAGCGGAAGCGCCCGTCTTGATGTCATCCATGGCGCTGCTCCAGGGCAATGGCGGCCGCGCGCTGGGCCAGAAGATCCGGCGGCGGATCGGCATACAGGTAGTCGAACATCGCCTCGACCGGCTGCACCGGGGTATTGAGGTACTGGTTCACTTCCTCGTCGACCCTGGCGCCGCACTGCTCCACCCAGGCCTTTTCTTCGTCCTCGCTCCACACGCCCTGGGCGGTGAGGTACTTGCGCAGGCGCAGCATCGGCTCACGGGTCCAGGCATCCTTCACTTCGGCGTCGTCGCGGTAGCGGCGCGCGTCGTCGGCGGTGGTGTGGTCGGACAGACGGTAGGTCATCAGTTCCAGCACGGTGCCGCCTTCGCCGGCGAGGCCGCGCTCGCGCGCCTGTTCCATCGCCGCCAGCACCGCGATCAGATCGTTGCCGTCCACCTGCAGGCAGTGCAGGCCGCCGGCCAGGCCCTTCTGTGCCAGCGTTTCGGCACCGGTCTGCGCCGAGCGCGGCACCGAGATGGCCCAGCCGTTGTTGACGATGCACAGGATCAGCGGCAGCTTGTAGGCACCGGCAGAGTTCAGCGCGGCATAGAAGTCGGTCTTCGAGCTGCCGCCATCGCCACACACCGCCACCGCGACCTGCTGCTCGTTGTTGAGCTTGAACTTCAGCGCGGCGCCCGCAGCGTGCAGGCACTGCGTGGAAATCGGCACGCAGAACGGGAAGTCCTTCACCGCATTGCCGATGAAGTCGTTGCCGCGCTCGTCGCCGCCCCAGTACATCAGCACGTCGTACGGGCGCACGCCACGCATGAACATCGCGCCGTACTCGCGGTAGCTCGGGCCGAGCACGTCGCCTTCGCGCATGCCGGCGCCGATGCCCACGTGCGCCGCCTCGTGACCCAGGCAGGCGGCATAGGTACCCAGCTTGCCGGTGCGCTGCAGGGCGATGGATTTGCTGTCGAACGTGCGTACGTACAGCATCTGCTTGAACAGCGGCACCAGGACGCGCGGATCCTTCAGGGATTCGGGCAGGTCGTCGCGGACGAGCGTGCCGTCCGCATCCAGATACTGCAGGTATTCGATCTTGAATTCAGCGGCAACCGTCATCGCGTACTGCACCTTCGACAGAGAAGTTACAAATGATATGAATCGCCATGTTAAGGAACGCGTACGAAATAGCCTTCCTGCGGCGCAACACGGCGATTCCCCGTTGTACCCCTGCCGGCGGGTGGAGGGCCAATAACAACAACGTATTCAGTCGTTGCTGCATAGCATCAGAATACGCCTCCGGCTGACTGCCCGCGCAACGTCGCAAACGGTTCCACGCGCGGGCCCGCCATTGCCGGGTGATCCACGGCCCACCGCACGGCCCGGTATGGACCCTCCGGCTGCCAGCGCGGCGGCAACGCGCTACCCTTGCCGCCCCCGATCTGGTCCCGCTCATGTCCGTCGACAACAACCAACGCGATCTCGAAGCCGGCATCCACACCGACCTGCACGGCCGGCTGACCTACGGCGGCTACCTGCGGCTGGACCAGCTGCTCAGTGCCCAGCAGCCGCTGTCCAACCCGCCGCACCATGACGAGATGCTCTTCATCATCCAGCACCAGACGTCGGAGCTGTGGTTGAAGCTGCTGGGGCACGAGCTTGGCGCGGCCATCGGCTTCCTGCAGCGCGATGAAGTCTGGCAGTGCCGCAAGGTGCTGGCCCGCAGCAAGCAGGTGCTGCGCCAGCTCACCGAGCAGTGGTCGGTGCTGGAAACCCTGACCCCGTCCGAATACATGGGCTTCCGCGACGTGCTGGGGCCTTCCTCGGGATTCCAGTCGCTGCAATACCGCTACATCGAGTTCCTGCTGGGCAACAAGAACGCGCAGATGCTGCAGGTGTTCGAGCATGATCCGGCCGGGCAGGCGCAGCTGCGGAGCGTGCTGGAGGCACCCAGCCTGTACGAGGAATTCCTGAAGTACCTGGCCCGCTTCGGCCACGCCGTGCCGGCGATGTACGAGACCCACGACTGGACCCAGCCGCATGTGGCCGACGACGCCCTGCAGCCGGTCTTCGAGCGCATCTACCAGGACACCGACCGCTACTGGCGCGAGTATTCGCTGTGCGAGGACCTGGTGGACCTGGAGACGGCCTTCCAGCTCTGGCGGTTCCGCCACATGCGTACGGTGATGCGGGTGATCGGCTTCAAGCGTGGTACCGGAGGCTCGTCCGGGGTCGGCTTCCTGCGCCAGGCGCTGGAGCTGACCTTCTTCCCCGAGCTGTTCCAGGTGCGGACCACGCTGCAGGCCGCGCCCCCGCCGGAGCTGGGCTGATCCCCATTCATCCGGATCCCGGCCGGCGGCTGGATCGTTTCAGATGCAAGTTCAGCGAGCAGGCGGCCACCTGCCTCAAACGGCGTGTATTTGACGTGAACGCCACAAGTCGGTGATCCTCGCGCGTTGCTCCATTGCACATCGGACGTGCTCGTCATCCACCGAACCAGGAATCCCGCATGAGCGTAAACGCCACTGCGAACACCCCGGAGCCGGCGCTGCCGGACTTCAAGACCACGCTGGGCCACCCGCGCCCGCTGTGGATGCTGTTCATGACCGAGTTCTGGGAACGCTTTGCGTTCTACGGCATCCGCTGGGCCTTGGTGCTGTACATCGTCGCCCAGTTCTACAACGGCAACGCCGCCGGCGAGGGCGATGCCAGCCGCATCTACGGTGCCTATCTGGCGCTGGTGTACGCGGCGGCGATCTTCGGCGGCTACGTGGCCGACCGGGTGCTGGGCTACCAGCGCTCGATCCTGACCGGCGCGATCATCATGGCGGCCGGCCTGTTCATGATCTCGCTGCCGGAAGAGCATCTGTTCAAGCTCGGCCTGGCCACGATCATCGTGGGCAACGGCCTGTTCAAGCCGAACATCTCCACCATGGTCGGCAAGCTGTATGGCCTGAAGGACGAGCGCCGCGATTCGGGCTTCACCATCTTCTACATGGGCATCAACATCGGCGCGATGATCGCCCCGGTGCTGACCGAGTACCTGGCCCGCAAGGTGTTCGGCACTTCGGAAATGCCGTCGTACAAGGTCGTGTTCATCGCCTCCGGCGTGGGCATGCTGATCTCGCTGGTGTGGTTCTACATCGGCCGGGCCGGCCTGAAGGGCATCGGCGCACCGCCGGCCGGTGCCGAAGGCTTCGGTCGCATCGTGATGGTGCTGGTAGGCGCGCTGGTGGCCATCCCGGTCGCCTACTTCCTGCTGGCGACCGGCGCCACCGCGCTGGCCTGGATCCTGGGCGTGATGTTCGCTGCGCTGGCCGTGCTGCTGCTGGTCGAAGGCATCCGCGAGGGCAAGGTGCAGCGCGACCGCGTGATCGCCATGCTGATCATCTTCGCGTTCAACGTCATGTTCTGGATGTTCTTCGAACAGGCCGGCAGCTCGTTCACCTTCCTGGCCGAGAACATCGTCAACCGTGACTTCGGCAACTGGACCTTCCCGACCGCGTGGTTCCAGTCGGTGAACTCGGTGGCCATCATCACCCTGGCGCCGCTGATCGCCTGGATCTGGGTGGCCCTGGGTCGCGCCAATCCGTCCATCCCGCGCAAGTTCGGCCTGGGCCTGCTGTTCAACGGCGCGGCCTTCGCCCTGCTGATGTTTGCCCTGTCGCAGATGGTCGTGGACGGCAAGATCCCGTTCTGGACCCTGTTCATGGTCTACGTCATCCAGTCCGTCGGTGAGCTGTGCCTGTCGCCGATCGGCCTGTCGATGGTGACCAAGCTGGCCCCGGTCCGCCTGGTCGGCTTCGGCATGGGGGGCTGGTTCCTGTCCACCGGCATCGGCAACAACCTGTCGGGCATCTTCGCCGGCGCCGTCAGTGGTGAAGGCGGCATGACGATCGATTCGGCACTGAAGGGGTATACCTTCGGCTTCTGGGCCCTGATCGGTTCCGGCGTGGTGCTGTTCCTGATCGCCCCGCTGATCAACAAGCTGATGCACGGCGTCAAGTGATGAGAGGGTAGCTGGCATGCGTAGGAAGCTCGGTGGTGCGATGGGGATGGTCTGTGCGGCGCTGATCGGCGCGTGTTCGCAACCCCCGCCACCCGCCGCCACCGGGCCGACGCAGCCACTGGATACCCGTCCCACCGAGCCACCGGTCGCTGACCCCAGCGAACCGGTGGCCTCAGGCAACACCCCGGTGGCGGCGGATATCGCCGCCATCGCCGGGCTCAGTGCACAGTTCGACCCGGCCCGCGACCCCGCCGACGATCTGGCCACCGCCAAGGTGGAAGCCCAGCGTGGCAAGAAGCGCATCATCCTCGAGGTCGGCAACGCCGGCTGCGACCGCTGTCATGCGCTGGACCAGATCGTGGAGGGGGATGGCGACCTGCGCCGTTTCCGCGATGCCCACTACGTGTGGGTGAAGGTCAACGAGAGCGACGAGAAGCCCAACAGCGCTTTCCTCGGCCAGTTCCCGGAGATGGGCCGCGACTACCCCTACCTGCTGGTGCTCGATGCCGACGGCACCCTGTTGGCACCGCAGGCAACGGCGGCAATGCGCAGGGGCGAGACCTACCTGCCGGCGCAGGTGATGGCCTTCCTCAAGCAGTGGGCGCCTGATCGGTAGCGCCGGGCCATGCCCGGCGGATGCGCGCGCCGTCACATTCCCAGCATCGCCGCCTCAATTTCATCGCACGCACGCCGTTACCGGCAAGGCTCCCGGTCGACCCGACGTCGACGCACCCTACCGGAACGCCCATGCACAGCGACCACGCCGAACGATTGCCCGACCCTGCCAGCAGCCTGGGCGAGGGTGGTGCTGGCGAGGGCGTGACCCTGCCGGCACGGGACGCACTGCTGGATGACGTCGGCATCGGCGACAGTGCCCCCGAAGCGGCCCCGCCGCACCATCGCCTGCCGCAGATCGCACTGCCTGACAACGTCGTGCTGAAGGGCGCGGTGCAGACGCTGGTGGAACAGAAATCGCGACTCGATGCGCTGGCGTCGCAGGGCCAACTGGCCGGCCTGCTGCCGCCGGAATGGCAGGGCAACGGCGTACGCGCCATCGAGCTGTCCAACTTCATCCAGGGCGTGCTGCCGTTCCTGCAGCCGGGAGAACGTGGCGAGACCGCGGCCGCACGCCTGCCGGTGCGTCATGTGCTGGGCGACGACAGCCGTTGGGGCCTGCCGGATGTGGCCGAACCGAAGTCGCTGGCGTGGTACCTGGCCAGTGACGAACGCGCCACTGCGGGCGGCAGGGACGTGGCCGAAGCCTTTCTGGTCGGGGCGCTGGGCGTGGCGTGGATGCAGGAGGGGCGCAGCCGCGCGGGCTTCCTGCGTGCCGTGGGGCAGGACAGCCTGGCCGCGCGGGTGACCATGCTGGGCTATCCGGCGGCCACCGAGCTGGCGCTGTACAGCGTGGTCGCGCATGGCCAGTCGCAGGTCTGGTGCGTGCACGCTCGCCGTCGCATGCGTCCACTGGTCGCGCCATGGCTGAGCGTGCCGCTGTTGACGGCGTACGGGGTGCCCGCACCGGTGCCATGGCCGTCCGCGTTCCCGCCCGTGGACGCCGTTGCCGAGGCGCTGGCGACCGCGCGCCAGGGACGCGCGCTGCCCGAGGTGGATCTGGGCAAGGTGGTGGCGAAGATGGCCGAAGACGCAGCCGGCGAAGCATGGCAGCCGGTCAGCCTGCTGCAGCTCAACACGTGGTCGCCGCGCTGGCATTTCTTCCTCGGCACCTTCGTCGGCGTGCCGTCCCTGCTGCTGGTGGCTGCCGCGCTGGCGCTGCCGGGGGCGGTCGAAGCGGCCACGGTTGCCGCGTCGCTGGGCTTTGCCGGTGGCGCGATCGGTGCACTCGCAGTGCCGTGGATCCATGCGCGGCGCAAGCACCTGAGCTGAACCGTGCTGTCCTGAGACCGGGGCCGAGCCCCGGCGGCACGCCTCAGACGCCTTCGCCCATCCGTTCCAGGCCATCGCCCGCCAGGCGCAGGATCAGCGTCTCCAGCAGCTGTTCTTCCTCCTCGCTCAGCACCGACATCAGCTTGCGGGTAATCTCGATCACCAGCGGCGCGATGGTCTCGTACACCTCGAAGCCCGCTGCCGACAGGGCCAGGACCGAGCGGCGACGGTCGTCGCCATGGGTCTCGCGCTTGATGAAGCCACGCTCGAGCAGGCGCGCCACCGCGCGGCTGACCGCCACCTTGTCCATCGCCGTGCGGTCGGAGACCTCGCTGGCCGACGACCCGGGATACAGCGCCAGGATGGTGATGACCCGCCATTCCGGAATGGCCAGACCGTAGCGATCACCGTACAGCTTGGCGATGTTGCCGCTGACCCGGTTGGACAGCACGCTCAGCCGGTAGGGCAGGAACTGTTCCAGGTCGAGCAGGACGTGCGATGCACGCAGGCGTGTCGAAGCAGGATCGGCGGGGCTCATGTTGCGGTGCACCTTGCTGGTGGTTTCAAGTGTAACTATAAGGGTTGGGTCCAGACCCTGCATTCTCGCCGGGTCGTTACCTGCCCGCACCTGGTTTGTACCGATGCGGTACCGATTCGGAGCCCCGCCATGAATACCGCAGTCCAGCCCTCCTCGCATCCCAATCCGGGCATGCAGGTCACCACCTTTGAGAACCCGATGGGCATCGATGGTTTCGAGTTCGTCGAGTTTGCTGCCCCGGCCGGCCGCGGCCAGGAGCTGCACGACTACTTCCGCAGGATGGGCTTCACGGCGGTGCTCAGGCACAAGCAGCGTCCGATTACCGTCTATCGCCAGGGCGACGTCAACTTCCTGGTCAATGAAGACCCGGATTCGTTCGCTGCCGACTTCGCCGAAAAGCATGGTCCGTGCGCCTGCGGCTTCGCCATCCGCTTCAAGAAGCCGGGCCAGGAGGTCTACCAGACCGCGCTGGGCAACGGTGCCGAGGCCATCGGCTTCAAGCCGGACAGCAAGGCGGTCGGCGCGCCGGTCATCAAGGGCATCGGTGACTGCATGCTGTACCTGGTCGACCGCTATGGCAGCGCCGGCAGCATCTACGACGGCGACTACGAGCCGATCGCCGGCGTCGATCAGCATCCGGTGGGCTTCGGCCTGACCTTCATCGACCACCTGACCCACAACCTGTACTTCGGCAACATGCAGCAGTGGTCGGACTACTACGAGCGGCTGTTCAACTTCCGCGAGATCCGCTACTTCGACATCAAGGGCCTGAAGACCGGCCTGGTGTCCAAGGCCATGACCGCGCCGGACGGCATCGTGCGCATTCCGCTCAACGAATCGTCCGATCCGAAGAGCCAGATCAACGAATACCTGGACGCCTACAAGGGCGAGGGCATCCAGCACATCGCCTGCTTCACCGAGAACATCTACGAGACCGTCGAGGCGATGCGTGCGCAGGGTGTGGATTTCCTCGACACACCGGACACCTACTTCGACGTGATCGACCAGCGCGTGCCGAACCACGGCGAGGATGTGCCGCGCCTGGCGAAGAACAAGATCCTGATCGACGCCGATCCGGAAACCCACCAGCGCAAGCTGCTGCAGATCTTCACCCAGAACTGCATCGGCCCGATCTTCTTCGAGATCATCCAGCGCAAGGGCAATGAAGGTTTCGGCGAAGGCAACTTCACTGCGCTGTTCGAGAGCATCGAGCGCGACCAGATCCGCCGCGGCGTGCTGTAACGTTTCAGACCTGCACCCTCAGCGGTAGCGCCGGGCCATGCCCGGCGGCTTTCCGTTCCGGCCTTGCCGTTCCAGGAGCCCCCATGCCCACCTCCATCACCGCCCGTGGCTACCAGTCCGGTTTCGGCAACGAATTCGCCACCGAAGCCGTGGCCGGCGCGCTGCCGGTCGGGCAGAACTCGCCGCAGAAGGTGGCCCATGGCCTGTATGCCGAGCAGCTGTCCGGCACCGCCTTCACCGCGCCGCGCGGCAGCAACCGGCGCAGCTGGCTGTACCGGATCCGCCCGGCGGTGACCCATGGTGAGTTCACCCCGTTCGCGCAATCGCGCCTGCAGTGCGATTTCGGCTCGCAGCCGGCCTCGCCGAACCAGCTGCGCTGGAGCCCGCTGCCGCTGCCGGAACTGCCCACCGACTTCGTCGAAGGGCTGTACACCATGGGCGGCAATGGTTCGCCGGATGCCCACGCCGGCGTCGGCATTCATCTGTATGCCGCGAACCGGGACATGGTTGGCCGCTACTTCTACGATGCCGACGGCGAACTGCTGATCGTGCCCCAGCTGGGTGGGCTGCGCCTGCTGACCGAGCTGGGCGTGATCGAGATCGAACCGCAGCAGATCGCGGTGATTCCGCGTGGCGTGCGCTTCCGCGTCGAGCTGCCCGATGGCCCGAGCCGGGGCTACATCTGCGAGAACTACGGCGCCCTTTTGAAGCTACCCGATCTGGGGCCGATCGGCGCCAACGGCCTGGCCAATCCGCGCGACTTTGAAACCCCGCATGCGGCCTTCGAGGACCTCGACGGTGAGTTCGAACTGATCGCCAAGTTCGAAGGACGCCTGTGGCGCGCGCCGATCGACCATTCGCCGCTGGACGTGGTCGCCTGGCACGGCAATTACGCGCCGTACCGCTACGATCTGCGCCGCTTCAACACCCTCGGTTCGATCAGCTACGACCACCCGGACCCGTCGATCTTCCTGGTACTGCATTCGCCCAGCGACACAGCAGGGACCAGCAACATGGATTTCGCCATCTTCCCGCCGCGCTGGCTGGTGGCGCAGAACACCTTCCGACCACCGTGGTTCCACCGCAACATCGCCAGCGAGTTCATGGGCCTGGTGCATGGTGCCTACGATGCCAAGGCCGAAGGCTTCGTGCCGGGCGGCGCCTCCCTGCACAACTGCATGAGCGGCCACGGACCGGATGCACCGACCTTCGACAGGGCCTCCAGTGCCGATCTGTCCAGGCCCGACGTGGTCAAGGACACCATGGCCTTCATGTTCGAGACCCGCGCGGTGATCCGCCCGACCGCCCAGGCGCTTGATGCCGGGCACCGGCAGGCCGATTACCAGCAGTGCTGGGCAGGGCTGCGCAACAACTTCAGATGAGCCTCATGCGGCATCGGTGAAGGCGTCGCAGTGCTCCAGCGGCAGGACTTCCAGCAGCCGCTGCCGTACGCGTTCGCAGTAGCCTTCGGAGGTCAGCGTGGGCAGTACCTGCAACGCCGAGTGCAGTACCTGCAGCACATCGGTCTGCGCACGTGCCTGCTGCAGGTCGCGGAACAGCGCCGCTGCCTGCGGATGCCGCTGCAGCTCCAGGATACCCAGCACATAGATCCGTGAGGCGACCAGCGAGCGACGCCGTTCGATCGGCGTGGCCGCGGTCGCGGGTGCCTGCGGCCGTGCAGGGGTGGGCCCGGATGCCGCCACTGCGGGAGGAGGGGCGTCGGCTTCCAGATAGCCGGCATGGATCAGCTGGATCAGCATGGCCGGCGTCTCCTGGCCCATCAGCCCGCTCAGCTCGGTGACGCTGCGCTGGCCATCGCACAGGATCAGCAACCGCCGCTGGCGCATGTCCAGCGGCGCGCGGTGCGCCTGCAGCGCGGTTCGGGCGAGATCGGTCTTGCGCGGTTGCATGGATGGGACAGCCAGGACGGTGCACGCCGAGCCTGAACGAAGGCGATGAAACAGCGATGACAATGCAGCGCCTGCACGCGGCCTGCGGTAGCGTCCGCCCATCCCTCCTGGAGCGATACCGATGAAGCTGCTGCCATTGGCTGGCCTGATGCTGCTGTCCCTGACCGCCTGTGGCGGTGGTTCGGACAAACAGGGAGCGGCCGGCAGCGGCAGCGACTCGCCGGCCGAGACCGCCAGTGCCACCGGCCCGGCGCAATCGGCCGATCCGGACCTGGCGTCACGGCCGGCCAACGATGCCCGCGCCGACAGCCCCGCGCGCCTGGACGGTTTCGGCGGGGTGGCGCTGGGTGCGGGCATCGCCGAGGTGCGCAGCGGCTTCGGCGCGCCGCTGCAGGGGCTGGGCAGCGATGCGGCAGGCAGGCCATTGCCGGCCGACGACGGCAACGAGGACTGCTATTTCCTGCGTCCGCAGCAGGCCGATGACCCACGCCTGATGATCGAAGGCCGCAAGCTGGTCCGCTATGACGTGCGCAGCGCCGCCATCACCGCGCCGGGCGGCGGCAGGGTCGGCATGACCCTGGGCGAGTTGCAGGTGCTGTATCCGGAGCGTGCCGATGTCGGTCCCGACAAGTACGACGACAAGGCCCAGCACCTGCGCGTGCGTCCGGCGCAGGAAGGTGCGGCGGTGATCGATTTCGCCCTGGGGCCCGACGGCCGGGTCAGCGCGTGGCGGGTCGGCCAGACCCCGCAGGTCGATTACACCGAAGGTTGTGGCTGATCCTTGATGCAGCGCCCAGCCTCGCGGCCGGGCCAAGCGTAGAATCGCGCGACGACCGCTGGGGGAGTGCTCGATGATCGCCATTGCCATCGCCTGGTTTCTGCTTGGCCTGCTGCTGCTGGGGCTCGGCGGAGACTCCATCGTCAAGGCCGTTTCCGGCCTGGCCCAGCGCTTCGGTGCCCGCCCGTTCACGGCGGGTCTGCTGCTGCTCGGCGTGGCGACGTCGATGCCGGAGCTGGTGGTCAACGCCCGCGCGCTGGCCGTGGGCCAGCCGGAACTGGCGCTGGGCAACGCGGTGGGCAGCAGCATCGCCAACCTGGGCCTGACCCTGGCGATCGCGGCGATCGCGGCCCCGTTGCTGCTGCGCGCGCGCCTGCAGGCCGTGCTCTGGTGGTCGCTGCTGGGGGCCGGCGTTCTGTTGATCCTGTTCGGGCTGGATGGCCGCCTCGCGCGCTGGGAAGGTGTCGTGCTGCTGGCCGGCTTCGTCGTCATGCAGGCCGTGCTGATGCGCCGTGGCCGCAGTGAGACCGCCGATGTGCAGGCGGCCATCGCACGATCGGCGCTGAGCCGCACCAGCCTGCCGTTGAATATGCTGCGTGTGCTGGTGGCTGTGGTGGCCCTTTACTGGGGGGCGCGGCTGGTCGTTGGCGCGGCGGCCGACTTCGGCGTCGCACTTGGATGGACGCCGCTGCTGGTCGGCCTGCTGCCGCTTGCGATCGGCACGGCCTTGCCGGAGGTGGCCACCGCCATCGCCGCCGCGCGGCGTGGCCATGGCGACATGGTGCTGGGCCACGTGCTCGGCTCCAGCGCGGTCAATCTGCTGCTGGTGATCGGCGCGATGGCGGCGCTGCAGCCGCTGGCCCTGCCGGCATCGTTCGTGCGCCTGGAACTGCCCGCGCTGCTGGCTTTTGCCCTGGTGCTGTATCCGATGCTGCGTGGCGACCTGAAGATCAGCCGTGGCGAAGGCGTGATCCTGCTGGTGGCGTTCGTCGGCTGGTTCGTATTGGAACTGCTGCTGGTGGGTGCACCGGCACTGTAGCGCCGAGCCCATGCACGGCTCGGCAGCAGATCCCCGCCCTGAGTGGATGCGGGGAGTCGTGTGATCAGCGTGTCGGGCTCTGCTCTTCTTTCCGCGCCGGCTCCGGCGGCGGCAGCTGCTCTTCGGCAGCCCGTTCGTTGCCTGGCAGGGTAGGACGGGTTTCCATCAGCAGCGACAACGCGGCCTTGGCCATCATGTGCGCGCTGATCGGCGCGGTGATGAACAGGAAGACGGTGATCAGTAGCTCGCGCGGCTGCGGATCCTGGCCGAGGAAGATGTGGTAGCAGACCGAACACACCAGCACGCAGCCCACGCCCAGCGTGCTGGCCTTGGTCGGCGCATGCAGCCGCTTGAAGAAGGTCGACAGCTTCACCAGGCCCAGCGCACCGACCAGGATGAAGAAGCAGCCGAACAGCAGCAGGACCGACAGGCCGATCTGGATCGCGGTGATCATTCGACGATGTCCCGGCGCAGCACGAACTTGCTCAGCACCACGGTGCTGCCGAAGCCGAGCATGGCGATCACCAGTGCGGCCTCGAAGTAGATCGGCGAGTTGAGGTACATGCCGAACAGCATCAGTTCGGCGATGGCAGTCACTGAAAGTGTGTCCAGGGCGAGGATGCGGTCGGGCACGCTCGGGCCGCGCAGCAGGCGCCAGGTCGCCAGCAGCATGGCCAGTCCGACCACGTGCATGCATACCACCAGGGTGGTCTGGATGACTTCAAAACCGGTCATGGGAAGATCTCCATCAACGGGGCTTCGTAACGTTGCTTGATCGTGTCGATCAGCACCTGTGGATCCTCCAGGTGCAGCACGTGCACCAGCAGGAACCTGCGGTCGTCGCTGAGTGCCGCCGACACCGTACCCGGGGTCAGGGTGATCATGCTGGTCAGCGCGGCGATGCCGTGGATGTTGGCGATGTCCAGCGGCAGCCAGATGAAGCCGGGATGGATGTTCTTCTCCGGGCCGAGCACCTGCAGGGCCACCCGGATGTTGGACATCAGGATGTCCCACAGGGTGACGCACAGCAGCTTCGGTACCGGGCGCAACGTACCGATGCGGGCGAACTCGCGATCCAGGCGCGCGGCGAACAGCGGCACGACCACGCCCAGCACAAGGCCCAGCAGGATCTGGCCAAGGTTGAAGCTGTCGGACATCAGCAGCCAGAACGCCACCACCATCATGCTCAGTGCGGGGGACGGTACCAGGCGGCGGAACAGGGGGCGTTGCGCGGTCATGGCTGGCGGATCTCCGGTGTGGTCGCGCGCAACTGCTGCACGTACTCGCCCGGCTGCAGCAGCTGGGCGGCGGTGGCGTCGGTATGGCGCATCAGCGGGGCGGCGGCCAGGGTCATGCCGATGCCGTAGGCCAGCAGGATGCAGGCAGCGAACAGCTCGACCCTGCGCAGCTTGGCCTTGCGGGGCGGCGGCGCGTCCGGCTCGGGCAGCGGCACGCGCCAGAACAGGCGGATGCCCCCTCGGGTCAGGCCCATGATGACCAGCAGGCTGCTGACCAGCACGGCCGTCCATACCGCGCCGGTGTACTGCGCCGGCATCCCGGCCAGCAGGGCGGCCTTGGCCAGGAAGCCCGACAGCGGCGGAAGTCCGGCGACCGACACGGCGCCGATCAGGAACAGTACCGCCGGCGTTTCCTTGCCCGGCATCGGTGCGATCACTTCCTTGCGGTCGCTGGCACCGCCGCGTCGGCGTCGGATCAGGTCGGCCACCAGGAACAGCGCGGCCGCGACGAAACTGCTGTGTGGCAGATAGTACAGACCGGCGGAGAGCACCTTCGGCGTGCCCACCGAGAAGGCAATGAACAGGGTCGCGGCCGAGACGATCACCAGGTAGGAGATCAGCACGCGCAGGCGCGCGGCGGCCAGCGCGCCCAGGCCGCCCAGTACCAGCGTGGCCACGCCGGCCCACAGCAGCCAGTCGCGTCCGTATCCGGCCATCGCGCCGGCGTCCTCGCCGAACCACAGCATCTGCACGCGCAGCACGGCGTACAGGCCGACCTTGGTCATGATCGCAAACAGCGCAGCGACCGCAGCAGGTGCGCGCGCGTACGATTCGGGCAGCCAAAGGTACAGCGGCATCAGGGCGGCCTTGGCGCAGAACACCAGCAGCAGCAGGCCCATCGTGGCCTTCACCAGGGTCAGCTGTGCCGGCGGAACCTCGGCGATGCGCTGCGACAGCTCCGCCATGTTCAACGAGCCGAGCGAGGCGTACAGCAGGCCGAGTGCGATCAGGAACAGCGTCGATGCGGTGACATTGAACACCACGTAGTGCAGGCCGATGCGCATGCGCAGGCCACGGCCGCCGCTCAGCAGCAGGCCGTAGGAAGCGATCAGCATCACCTCGAAGAACACGAACAGGTTGAAGATGTCGCCGGTGAGGAACGCACCGTTGAGGCCGACCAGCTGGAACTGGAACAGCGCATGGAAGTGCGGCGCGCGCCGGTCCCAGCCCGAGCAGGCATGCAGCAGGCAGGGGATGGTCAGCAGCAGGGTGGTCAGCAGCATCCACGCCGACAGCCGGTCGGCCACCAGCGCGATGCCCAGGCGCGAGGGCCAGTCACCCAGCAGGTAGACGCGGATGTCACCGCCTGCCGTATCGGCGAACAGCAGCCCGACCACCACGGCCAGGGCCGCCAGTGCCGTCCAGGCCACAGTCCGCTGTACCTTCGGACCATAGCGGCGATGCTCGACGAACAGTGACAGTGCGGCGCCGAGCAGGGGAACCAGGATCGGCAGGATCACCAGATGGTTCATGCGCGGTCCTCGCCCTGGCGCGGCGGCGCATCGTCATCGGGCTCGTGCGCGTCCACGTGGTCGCTGTGGTTGTCGCTGCGGCTGCGCATGGCCAGCACGATGCTCACTGCAGTCATCGCGAAGGCGATCACGATGGCCGTCAGTACCAGCGCCTGCGGCAACGGGTCGGTGTAGTTGCCCAGGTGGCTCTCCACGCCTTCCTGCAGCACCGGGGCCTTGCCCTGCACCAGGCGCCCACCGGCAAAGATCAGCAGGTTGGTGGCGTAGGACAGGAAGGTCATGCCAAGGATCACGTCGAAGCTGCGCGCCCGCAGCAGCAGGTACACGCCGATGGCGGTCAGCACGCCGATCGCGGTGGCCAGGGCCAGTTCCATCAGTGCATCTCCCCGGTGCGGGCCGAACGGCGTTGCAGATCGATCTCGCCCTTGCGGGCGGTGCGGGTTCGAGAGGGCTTGACCGTGCCCATCATCGACAGCATCAGCATGGCGCCACCGAACACCACCAGGTACACGCCGATGTCGAAGCCGATCGCGCTGGCCAGCGGCACGTCGCCGATCAGCGGCAGGTGCAGGTCGAGGTGCCCGCTGGTCAGGAACGGCACGCCGAACAGCATCGAAGCACTGCCACTGAGCAGGGCGATCAGCAGGCCGGTGCCGATGCACCGGATGTAGTCGAAGCCGAAGCGCGACTCCACCGATGCCGTACCCTGGATCACGTACTGGATCAGCAGCGGCACCGCCAGTACCAGGCCGGCGATGAACCCGCCGCCCGGGGCGTTGTGACCGCGCAGGAACAGGAAGATGGAGACCGTCAGCGTCAGCGGGAACATGATCTGCGCCAGGTCGGCCGGTACCGGCAGCTTGATCGGCGGCCCGGGCATGATCTGCTCCGGGGCCATCCGCGTGCGGCGCAGCAGCGCGTGCACCACCAGCGCGGCGATGCCGAACACCGTGATCTCGCCGAAGGTATCAAAGCCGCGGAAGTCGACCAGGATCACGTTGACCACGTTCTGGCCATACGCTTCGGGCAGGGCACGCGCCACCAGCTCACCGGCCATGGTGTTCGGCGGCAGGGTCATCGCGGTATAGGCCAGCGCGCCGAGACCGGAACCGGCGATGACCGCGATCAGCGCGTCGCGGCGCTTGCGCCAGCGCGGCCGCTCCGGTCCGGACTGCGCGGGCAGATAGTTCATCCCCAGCAGCATCAGGACCAGGGTCACCATCTCCACCAGCAGCTGGGTCAGTGCCAGATCCGGTGCCGACAGGAACACGAAGGTCAGCGCCACCATCAGGCCGACGCCGCCCACCAGCAGCACCGCCAGCAGGCGCTGCTTGTACACACGCAGCGTGGCGATCGCGCAGCCCATCATCACCAGCCACAACGCCCAGCCCAGCAGTGGAATCGGCTGCGGCGCGGTCCAGTTCGGGGATGCGGGATTCGCCATGAACGGCGCGGCGGCCACCACGATCGCGACCAGCACCAGGCCCAGCAGCATCCGCTGCAGGCTGCCGTTGGCAATGCCGTTGGTCAGGCGCATGGCCAGTGCGGAAACCGCATCCAGCTGCGCATGGAACACGTTGCGGCCGGTGGTGGTATTGGTCACGGCATGCAGGTTGATCAGCTTGCGCAGGCCGAAGTACAGGGCGATACCGCCCACCACGCCGATCGCGCTCATCGCCAGCGGCAGGTTGAAGCCATGCCATACCGACAGGCTGTACTCGGGCATGGCGCTGCCGAGGATGGAGGCGGCAGCAGCATGCAGGACCGGCGCCACCGTCAGCGCGGGCGCGATGCCGACTGCCACGCAGACCACCACCAGCAGTTCCACCGGTACCTTCATCCAGCGCGGCGGTTCATGGGGAACGCGGTCCAGCCCGTGCGGGCCGGGGCCGAAGAAGGTGTCGTGCACGAAGCGCAGGCTGTAGGCCACGCCGAACACGCCGGCCAGCAACGCCGCGATCGACACCGCCATGCGCATGGTCTCGGTGCCGCCGGCGCTGATCGCCTCGGCGAACAGCATTTCCTTGGACAGGAAGCCGTTGAGCAGCGGAATGCCGGCCATGGCCAGCGAGGCGATGATCGCCAGTGCGCTGGTGAAGGGCATCAGTTTCCGCAGTCCGCCCAGCTTGCGCATGTCGCGGGTGCCGGTCTCATGGTCGATGATGCCGGCGGCCATGAACAGCGAGGCCTTGAAGGTGGCGTGGTTGAGGATGTGGAACACGCCGGCGACCACCGCCATCGGCGTGGACAGGCCGAACAGCAGGGTGATCAGGCCCAGGTGGGAGATCGTCGAATACGCCAGCAGCCCTTTCAGGTCGTGCTGGAAGATCGCGTTCCAGGCGCCGATCAGCAGGGTCAGCGCGCCGATGCCGCTCACCGTATAGAAGAACAGGTCGCTGCCGGCCAGTGCCGGATGCAGGCGCGCCAGCAGGAACACGCCTGCTTTGACCATGGTGGCCGAGTGCAGGTAGGCCGAGACCGGTGTCGGCGCCGCCATCGCATGCGGCAACCAGAAATGGAACGGGAACTGCGCGCTCTTGGTGAAGATGCCGGCCAGCACCAGGAACAGGGCATAGGGATACAGCGCGCTGGCGCGGATCTGTTCACCGGCCGCCAGCACCACATCCAGGTCGAAGCTGCCGACGATGCGCCCGATCAGCAGCACGCCACCGAGCAGGGCCAGCCCGCCGCCGCCGGTGATCACCAGCGCCATGCGTGCGCCCTCGCGCGCGTCCTGGCGATGCGACCAGAAGCCGATCAGCAGGAACGAGCTGATGCTGGTCATTTCCCAGAAGATCATCAGCAACAGCAGGTTGCCCGACAGCACCATGCCGAGCATGGCGCCCATGAACAGCAGCAGGTAGCAGTAGAAGCGGTGGGCGTTGTCCTGCGCACTGAGGTAGTACCGCGCGTACAGCACCACCAGCGCGCCGATGCCCAGCACCAGGCCGGCAAACATCCAGGCCAGGCCGTCCAGCCGCAGATGGAAGTCCAGGCCGATCTGCGGCAGCCAGGGCAGCAGGGTGCGGACGATCTGGCCGTCGAGCACCGCCGGGGTGAGCCAGCCGAGAATGGCCAAGCCGCCCAACGGCGCCAGCGCCGCCAGCCAGGCAGCAGTCGAGCGCGAACTACGGGGGAAGGCCGCAACAGCCGCTGCCATCAGGAACGGCAGGGCCAGAAGCAGAGGCAGGCTGGGGAGCATGCAGGGAATCCATGATTCACGAGCAGGTCAGTGAGGATAACAGGCTGCGAAATGTCGCCGAAAGCCATCGAACGGCGATCAATTGCCTGTAACGTTCGCTGATTCATTTTTTTTGCAGTGCAGCATCTACTCCGCGGTGCCGGCCAGGGGCCGCACCCTACGCCCGCGCACGGCGACCGCAGGCCCTGTCGCACAGGGGCTGCCGCTGCGACAGGCGCTCAGGCAAAGGGCTGAGCGTGCAGGCTGGCAGGCCGGCAGTGGACCGCAGGTGAGGAAACCCGCCCGTTCAGGAAGCGAGGGTGACGCTCGCCCGGAGGCGTGTCAGTAACGCCAGTCGAGCCTGCGATAGAGCTTGGCCATCACCCAGGCCGGGCCGATCAGCAGGTAAGTCAGGTCGGTCAGGAAGCTGGGCTTGCGGCCCTCGAACTTGTGCCCGATGAACTGCGCGATCCAGGCCACGACGAACACCGTCACCGCCAGCCAGAACAGGTTGTGCAGGCCGATCTCGGCCTCCAGCAGGCGGCACAGGCAGCCGAACACGAAGAACTGGATGAGCATGCCGATGCCCAGCGGACGCGACAGCTTGTTGTAGAAGCACCAGGCACTGAACATCGCGAACGCCGACCAGATGCCGTACTGGAACCAGGTGATCAGGGGGGGCAGGCACCACAGCAGGGCCACGGCCGACCACAGGATGGCCGGTACCGCGACCACGTGGATGCGCTGGTTGATCGTATTGCGGTGATCGTCGGAGTAGCTGGCGAAGTAGCGGTCGATCGGCCGCGCGAGCTCGGTGGTGGTCTGCATGCTTCTTCGCTTCCTCCGGTGAGGCCGACAGCATACTCCCGGGCGCCTTCGCACAGCGCCACCCTGGGCGCTGCCGGGCACGACGCCCCCGGTCGCTGCGACCGGGGGGCGCAGGGGATCAGTCGACGCTGATCCCGGCCAGGCGCTGCAGCGCCTCGGCGTACTTGGCGCGGGTGCGCTCGATGATCTCCGCCGGGATGTTCGGGCCCGGGGCGGTCTTGCCCCAGTCCAGCGTCTCCAGGTAATCGCGCACGAACTGCTTGTCGTAGCTGGGCGGGCTGGTGCCCACTTCGTACTCGTCGGCCGGCCAGTAACGCGATGAATCCGGCGTCAGCATCTCGTCCATGATGTACAGGCGGCCGTCGGCATCGGTGCCGAACTCGAACTTGGTGTCGGCCAGGATGATGCCGCGCTCGCGGGCGTAATCGGCGGCGAACTTGTAGATGCGCAGGGTGGCATCGCGCACGCGCTCGGCCAGTTCGGCGCCGACCTGCCGCACCATCGCATCGAAATCGATGTTCTCGTCATGGTCGCCCACCGCGGCCTTGGTCGAGGGGGTAAAGATCGGTTCGGGCAGCTGCTCGGCCTGGCGCAGCCCATCGGGCAGGTCGATGCCGCTGACCTTGCCGGTGCGCTGGTAGTCCTTCCAGCCGCTGCCGATCAGGTAGCCGCGGGCGATCGCTTCCACCGGCACCGGCTTCAGCTTGCGGGTGACCACGGCGCGCCGGGCGTACAGCGCCGGGTCCACGCCTTCAGGCAGCACGCTGGCCACGTCGATGCCGGTCAGGTGATTGGGCATCAGGTGCGCGGTCTTGGCGAACCAGAAATTGGAGACCTGGCAGAGCATTTCGCCCTTGCCGGGGATCGGGTCGGGCAGCACCACGTCGAACGCCGACAGGCGATCGGTGGCGACCATCAGCAGGTAGTCGCCCGGCGGGGTCCCTGCAGGCAGCCGCTCGCGCGGGATATCGAACACATCACGCACCTTGCCGCGGTGGCGCAAGGGCAGGCCGGGGAGATCGGATTGCAACAGCGTGGTTGGCACGGGCACTCCTGGGGCGTTGTCGATACGGCTGCCCAACGGACCCGGCGGGCCCGCTGACCAGCGGGCGGCCTAGTGTAAAGCCGTCCGGGCCCGCTGTGACGTAAAATGAGCGTCCATTTCGTCGGTCGACCCCGGAGCGCCATGCGCTGGTACGGAAAACTGCTCGGATTCATCGCCGGCGCCCTGCTGTTCCGGCCCAATCCGCTGTTCGGCGCGGTGGTCGGCCTGCTGATCGGCCATGCCTTTGATTCGGATTGGTTCCGCCTGAACAAGGAGAACCCGTACCGGGAGCTGGGGCTGACCTCCGAGGCCACCGATGCCGAGGTCGAGCGCGCCTACCGCAAGCTGATCTCGCAGTACCACCCGGACAAGCTTGGCGGCGCCGCCCCCGAGCTGCAGCAGCAGGCCGAGCAGAAGTCGCGGCGCATCAACGCCGCCTACGACCGCATCAAGACCCTGCGCAAGCGCTGACCCCTTTCCCCTCGTTGCAAGGCCCGGCCATGTCCCACTGCCTCATCGCCCCCTCCATCCTGTCCGCCGATTTCGCCCGCCTCGGCGAGGAAGTCGACAACGTCCTGGCCGCCGGTGCGGACTGGGTCCACTTCGACGTGATGGACAACCATTACGTACCCAACCTGACCATCGGCCCGATGGTCTGCCAGGCACTGCGCAAGCACGGCGTGACCGCGCCGATCGACGTGCACCTGATGGTCGAGCCGGTGGACCGCATCATCCCGGACTTCGCCGAAGCCGGTGCCACCTACATCAGCTTCCATCCGGAGGCCAGCCGCCACGTGCACCGCACGATCCAGCTGATCCGTTCGCTGGGCTGCAAGCCGGGCATCGTGCTGAACCCGGCCACGCCGGTGGACATCCTCGACTGGGTGCTGGATGACCTGGACCTGGTGCTGCTGATGTCGGTCAACCCGGGATTCGGCGGCCAGGCCTTCATTCCTTCGGCGCTGGACAAGCTGCGCGTGGTCCGCCGGAAGATCGATGCCAGCGGCAAGGACATCCGCCTGGAAATCGACGGTGGCGTGAAGGCCGACAACATCGGCGAGATCGCGGCTGCGGGCGCCGACACCTTCGTCGCCGGCTCGGCCATCTTCAATGCCAAGACCCCTTACCAGGATGTGATCGCGCAGATGCGCGCCAACGTCGCTGCGGCGCGGGGCTGAGGCATGAGCACGGTGGCCGTGTTGAACATCCGCCCGGCCACTGCCGCCGACGCGGGCCTGATCCTGCGCTTCATCCGTGAGCTGGCCATCTATGAGCGGGCCGAGCATTCGGTGCAGACCGACGAGATCGGCATCGCCGAAAGCCTGTTCGGTCCCGACGCAACTGCCCGCGCGCTGATCTGTGAAGCCGATGGCGAGGCCATCGGCTATGCGGTGTATTTCTACAACTACTCCACCTGGCTGGGCCGCAAGGGCATCTACCTGGAAGACCTGTATGTCAGCCCGCAGCAGCGGGGCGCGGGCGCTGGCAAGGCGCTGCTGAAATACATCGCGCGGCAGGCGGTCGCCGAAGGCTGCGGTCGCTTCGAATGGTCGGTGCTGGACTGGAACACGCCGGCCATCGAGTTCTACACCGCAGCGGGCGCGAAACCGCAGGATGAGTGGACCGTATACCGGCTGCAGGGCCAGGCGCTGCACGATTTCGCCAACGGCTGACGATCGCGCCCGGGTGCGACTTCAAAAAAAAGGCCACGCCCATCGTTGGCGTGGCCTTGCTGCATGCGTGGGAGGCTGATCCTGCCTCCATCCGTCGTCCCTGCTATGGCCTTCCATTCTCCGGGAGCTGAATGACACGCATGTGACATTCACTGCCGGCAAACGGTGCGTTGCTAGCCTGTGCCACCCCACACCGGAATCCCCGCATGACCGCACCGCGCTGGCGCCTGATCCTCAACGGCAAGTCCGCAGGCAATGACGAGCTGCGCGACGCGGTGCGCCATTGGCGGGAGCGGGGCGTGCAGCTGGAGGTACGGGTGACCTGGGAGGAAGGTGACGCCGAGCGTTACGTGGCCGAGGCCATCGACCACGGGGTAGACGTGATCGTGGCGGCAGGCGGCGACGGCACGCTCAGTGCGGTGGCCGAAACGCTGGCCCACCGCGATGAATCCGCCGATGCCCTGCCTTCGCTGGCATTGGTCCCGATGGGCACGGCCAATGACTTCGCCACCTCGGCGAACCTTCCGACCGAGCCGGAGGCCGCGCTCGCACTGATCGGGCAGACCACGGCACATGCCATCGATCTGCTGCGCGTGGATGCCGATGGTACGTCCTGGTGGTGCGCCAACCTGGCCAGTGGCGGTTTCGGCACGCAGGTCACCGTGGAAACCGATGCCGGCCTGAAGAAGATGCTCGGTGGCCTGGCCTACGTGATCACCGGCATCGCCAAGCTGGGGCGGATCGAGCCGATTACCGCGCGTCTGCACGGTCCGGAGTTCGCCTGGGAAGGCGGCTTCATCGCGCTGGGGATCGGCAACGGCCGGCAGGCCGGTGGTGGCCAGCAGCTGTGCCCACAGGCACTGATCGATGACGGCCTGCTGGATGTCACCGTCGTACCCGAACTGGAGGGGGAGGTGGCGTCGACGCTGGGGCAGATGCTGACCGGTGGCAAGGAAGCGGCGCTGGAACGGGTGGCCACCCGCGTCCGGCTGCCCTGGCTGCAGCTCGAGTCGGCGCAGCCGCTGACCCTGAACCTGGACGGTGAGCCGGTGCAGGCGCGGCGGTTCCGCATCGACTGCGTGGCTGGCCGGGTGCGCATGCATCTGCCGGCCGATTGCCCGCTGCTGGCCACGTAAGGTGGCTGCCACGCCTGGCGCTGCGGGGTTCCACTCCCGTCCAAGCTGCGATACAGTCAAGGGGTGTCCAGCCTGACGACCCCGCATACCCTTTCTTCCGCACGCCGTTGGTGGCGATGGTGGCCCGTTGCCGTCGTCCGCCCCCATAACGCTGTGTCCCGGAAGGAAAGTCGTCTTGAACTCGCACGCTCAGTTTCAGCTGCAGGCCGCTGAAGGCCACACCCATATTCCCGTTGTCCGCGAAGTGCTGTCCGACCTGGACACGCCGCTTTCGGTCTATCTGAAGCTCGCCGACGGCCCCAATACCTACCTGTTTGAATCCGTCGAAGGCGGCGAACGCTTTGGTCGTTACTCGATCATTGGCCTGCCGGCGCGCCGCGTGTATGCCTTCCATGGCCATACGCTGACCGTGCGCGAAGACGGCCAGGTGGTGGAAACCCGCGAGGTGGCCGACCCGTTTGCCGAAGTCGAGGCGCTGCGCAGCGCCCACTCGGTGCCGAAGCTGGAGGGCCTGCCGGGCTTCACCGGTGGCCTGGTCGGCTGGTTCGGTTTCGAGTGCATCGGCTATATCGAGCCGCGCCTGGCACCGCCGGCCGGCCGCGATGAACTGGGCACGCCGGACATCCTGCTGCTGCACTCCAACGAGCTGGCGGTATTCGACAATCTCAAGGGCCGCCTGTACCTGATCGTGCACGCGGACCCGCGCGTCCACGGCGCGTTCGAGCAGGCGCAGGCGCGCCTGGATGCGCTCACCGCAAAGCTGCGTGCACCGGGTGCCGGCTATCCCGCACCGCTCAACAGCGATGTGCTGGATGAATCCGATTTCGTCTCCGGTTTCACCCGCGATGGCTTCGTCGATGCGGTCCAGCGCAGCAAGGAATACATCCGCGCCGGCGACATCTTCCAGGTGGTGCTCAGCCAGCGCCTGAGCGTGCCGTTCAAGGCACGCCCGGTGGACGTGTACCGCGCGCTGCGCGCATTGAACCCGTCGCCGTACATGTATTTCCTGGATGTCGGCGACCTGCAGGTGGTTGGCTCCTCGCCGGAAATCCTGGTGCGCCTGCAGGACGGCGAAGTCACTGTACGCCCGATCGCCGGCACGCGTCCGCGCGGCGCCACCGTCGAGCAGGACCTGGCACTGGAAGCCGAGCTGCTGGCCGATCCGAAAGAACGTGCCGAGCACCTGATGCTGATCGATCTCGGCCGCAACGATGCCGGTCGCGTATCAAAGGCCGGCACGGTGGAAGTGGGCGAGCAGTTCGTGATTGAACGCTACAGCCACGTCATGCACATCGTCAGCGAGGTGACCGGGCAGCTGCAGCCGGGCTTGAGCTATGCCGACGTGCTGCGCGCCACCTTCCCGGCCGGCACCGTCAGCGGCGCACCGAAGATCCGCGCGCTGGAAGTGATCCGCGAACTGGAGCCGATCAAGCGCAATGTGTACGCCGGCAGCATCGGCTACATCGGTTGGCACGGCGATGCCGATACCGCGATCGCGATCCGCACCGCGGTGATCAAGGACGGCCGCCTGTACGTGCAGGCCGGCGCCGGCATCGTCTACGACTCGGACCCGGACAAGGAATGGGACGAGACGATGAACAAGGGCCGCGCGCTGTTCCGCGCCGTCGCCCAGGCCGCCAAGGGCCTGTAAGGCACCCTGCGCCGTGGCCTGCGCTGCGGCACCTTCCGCTGTACCTGGCCCTCTCCCTGTGCGGCACCCACGTGTACGCCCACTCCCGATAAGCGACGGAACCCGACCATGTTGTGGATGATCGACAACTACGACAGCTTCACCTACAACCTCGTGCAGTACCTGCAGACGCTGGGTGCCGAGGTGAAGGTGGTGCGCAACGATGCAATGAGCGTGGATGAGATCGCCGCGCAGAAGCCCGAGCGCATCGTCATCTCGCCCGGCCCGTGCACGCCCAACGAAGCGGGTGTGTCGCTGCAGCTGATCGAACGCCTGGGCCCGACCACGCCGATTCTCGGTGTCTGCCTGGGCCACCAGGGCATCGGCCAGGTCTATGGCGGCACGGTGATCCGCGCGGGCAACATCATGCACGGCAAGACTTCGCCGATCCGCCATGAAGGCAAGGGCGTCTTCGCCGGCCTGCCGGATCGCTACCAGGCCACCCGTTACCACTCGCTGGTGGTGGACAAGAACAGCCTGCCCGATGTGCTGGAAGTGACCGCTTGGACGGAGAACGACGACGGCTCGATCGAAGAGATCATGGGCCTGCGCCATCGCCACTTCCCGGTGGAAGGCGTGCAGTTCCACCCCGAATCCATCCTCACCGAACACGGCCACGCCCTGCTGAAGAACTTCCTAGAGAGAGCGAGATGAAGAAGATCATCAGAGTGCTTCTGCTGGCTGGCCTGGGCCTGCTGGCGAACGTTGCTTGGGCCGCGACCACGCCCTCCAGCACGCAGTGCTCCTCACAGGCGGTAGCGCAGGCCAAGCGGTTGCTGGCCTTCCATACCGATGGAGATGAGCGCGCAGAGGTGGAGGGGCCGGCGCTACCTCTGCCGTCCATCGTCAATCCCGCCGATTCCAAACAACGCTTCGACGTGCTGGAGGTGTGGGGCTATGTCTACAGGGGAAGTTATCGCATGCGTCTGGAGTACTACCGCTCCGGTGGAGGATGTGTCCTGATGGGACAGGAAATTCTCGAAATCGCTCGTCTGTGATTCAGCAAGGAGACCTCCGTATGACCTTCTCCCCCCAGGAAGCCCTGCACCGCACCATCGAGCACCGCGAGATCTTCTTCGACGAGATGGTCGACCTGATGCGGCAGATCATGCGTGGCGATGTTTCGCCGATGATGACGGCAGCCATCCTCACCGGCCTGCGCGTGAAGAAGGAGACCGTGGACGAAATCGCCGCGGCGGCCACCGTGATGCGTGAATTCGCCCGGCCGGTGCCGGTGGCCGATACCTCCAACCTGGTCGATATCGTCGGCACGGGGGGCGATGGTTCGCATACCTTCAACATCTCCACCTGCGCGATGTTCGTCGCGGCGGCTGCCGGCGCGCGCGTGGCCAAGCATGGCAACCGCAGCGTGTCGTCCAAGTCCGGCAGCGCCGACGCGCTAGAGGCGCTGGGCGCGGTGATCGAGCTGCAGCCGGAGCAGGTGGCCGCGGCCATCGAGCGGACCGGGATCGGTTTCATGTTCGCGCCGATCCACCACCCGTCGATGAAGGTGGTGGCGCCGGTGCGCCGCGAGATGGGCGTGCGCACCATCTTCAACATCCTCGGCCCGCTCACCAATCCGGCCAGCGCACCGTCGGTGCTGATGGGCGTGTTCCACCCCGATCTGGTGGGCATCCAGGCGCGCGTGCTGCGCGAGCTGGGCACCGAGCGCGCCATGGTGGTCTGGGGCCGCGACAACATGGACGAGATCTCGCTGGGCGCCGGCACCCTGGTCGGCGAATTGCGCGACGGCAAGGTGCGCGAGTACGAGATCCACCCGGAGGACTTCGGC
This sequence comes from Stenotrophomonas sp. YJH_SMC_106-19, assembly GCF_059368375.1. Lineage (NCBI taxonomy): Bacteria > Pseudomonadati > Pseudomonadota > Gammaproteobacteria > Lysobacterales > Lysobacteraceae > Stenotrophomonas > Stenotrophomonas sp. YJH_SMC_106-19. The sequence goes on along the minus strand of NZ_JCAFRQ010000001.1, from coordinate 1,416,596 downwards.
ATCGCCATGTCGGCCAGCCGCAACCTGCGCGTGGATGGCCCGGAGCAGTCCATTGCCCTGCTGCGCGCGGTGCTGGACAACGAGCCCGGCCCGGCGCTGGACATCGTCGCGCTCAATGCCGGCGCCGCGCTGTACGTGGCCGGCGTGGCCAGTGACATCGGTGACGGCCTGGCCCGTGCCCGCGCCGCCATCGCCAATGGCAGCGCCCGCCAGCGCCTGCAGCAGTATGTTGAGACCACCCGCGCGCTGGTTGCCTGAGCGCGTGGTTCAGCCTGACCCCGTCGATGGCCGATAATGGCCGTCCTCACCGCCCCCGCACCGAACCGAAGACGATGAGCGACATCCTGCAGACGATCCTGGCCCGCAAGGCCGAAGAAGTAGCCCAGCGCCGCGCCCAGCGCCCGCTCGAGGAGCTGCAGGCCGCCCTGGCCGGCGCCCCGCCGGTGCGTGGTTTCGTGCGTGCGCTGCAGGCCGCCGTGGCCAACGGCGACCCCGCGGTGATCGCCGAAGTGAAGAAGGCCAGCCCCTCCAAAGGCGTGATCCGCCCGGATTTCCGCCCGGCCGACATCGCGGTCAGCTACGAGTTCGGTGGTGCCAGCTGCCTGTCGGTGCTGACCGACGTGGATTTCTTCCAGGGCGCCGACGCCTACCTGCAGCAGGCCCGCGAGGCCTGCACGCTGCCGGTGCTGCGCAAGGACTTCGTGATCGATGCCTACCAGGTGTACGAGGCGCGCGTGCTGGGCGCTGACTGCATCCTGCTGATCGTGGCGGCGCTGGACGATACCCAGCTGGCCACGCTGTCGGAACTGGCACTGTCGCTGGGCATGGACGTGCTGGTGGAAGTGCACGACATCGACGAGCTGGAGCGTGCGCTGCAGGTGCCGGCGCCGATGATCGGCATCAACAACCGCAACCTGCGCACCTTCGAGGTCTCGCTGCAGACCACCCTGGACATGCGCCTGGCCGTGCCGCGCGACCGCCTGCTGGTGACCGAGAGCGGCATCCTCGGGCCCCAGGACGTGGCGCTGATGCGTGATGCCGGCATCCACGCGTTCCTGGTCGGCGAGGCCTTCATGCGCGTGGAAGAGCCGGGCGAGGGCCTGCGTCAGCTATTCTTCGCGGCATGAAAACGCATTACCCGACGCCACGCGCGGATGCGCCGCTGGTGGTCTTCGACTTCGATCACACCCTGTACGACGGTGATTCGGGCACGCACCTGTTCGCCTCGCTGATCAAGCGCAACCCGTTGCGCATGCTCGCGGCGCTGCTGGTCACCCCGATCGCCGGGCCGATGGTGGCGATGCTGCCGACCCGCCGTGCCGGCATTTCGATCTACGTGTGGATCGGCAGCTTCGGCCTGCATCGTGCGCGCGAGTTCAACCGGGTGATCGACGCCTACGTGATCAGGAACGAGGCGCAGATGCGCGCCAAGCTGCTGCCGCAGGCGCTGGAGGTGTTCGCCGCGCACCGTGCAAAGGGGGATCGCGTGGTGGTGGCCACGGGCGCCCCGCCCGAACTGGCCCGCGCGATCCTGGCCTTCGTTGCGCACCAGGACGTGCCGGTCATCGGCACGGAGGTCGGGCCGCGCCTGGGAGGGGTGGGGCCGACCCGTCACTGCCACAACGAAGAGAAGATGCGCATGCTGCGTGAACGTGGCTACGGCGACATCGACATTGCCTACTCCGACAGCACTGCGGATCTGCCGCTGCTGCTGGCGGCGAAGGCGCCGGTGGTGGTCAACCCGAAGCCGGGCAAGGTGGCGTTCTTCCGCAGCGTACTGCCGGCGGGCACCCGCATCCTCAACTGGGGCTGCGTCGACCGCGGCGGCGACAAGGCCTGATCCACCGGACCCGCCGGGCCATGCCCGGCGAGCGCGGAGCGCGGTCAGCGCGCCAGGTACCCGGTCACCGCGTGGCCGATCTGGAACAGGCTGATGCCCAGTACCAGCACGCCAACCGCGACCAGTACCCAGCGTTCCTTGACCCGCTTGACCAGGATCGCGGCCACCGGCGCGGCCATCATGCCGCCGATCAGCAGCCCGGCGACGATCTGCAGGTGCTGCACCCCCATCGACAGCAGGAAGGTGGCCGAGACGGTCAGGGTGACCACGAATTCGGCTGCGTTGACCGTGCCGATGGTGGTACGGGCCTGGCCACCACGCGCCAGCAGGGTGGACGTGGCGATCGGGCCCCAGCCACCGCCGCCGCTGGCGTCCAGAAGGCCGGCGAAGAAGCCCAGAACCGGCACGCGGCGGATCTCGCCGCTGGGCATCCAGCGCCCGGCAGCACGGGCCAGAATGACGATGGCAAGCACCAGCAGGTACAGGTAGATCAACGGGCGGATGAAATCGCCGGGCAGTTGGGCGAGTACATAGGCACCGATCGCACCCCCGATCGCGCCGGGCAGCGCCAAGCGCACGAACAGGCGTTTATCGACATTGCCAGCCGCAAGATGCGACACACCGGAGGCGCCGGTGGTGAACACTTCGGCGGTGTGGATGCTGGCGCTGACCTGCGCCGGCGGCAATCCCATGCTCAGCATCACCGATGAGGAGACCAGGCCGAAGGCCATGCCCAGCGCTCCATCGACCAGCTGCGCACCGAGGCCGATGAGGATGAACCACCAGAATTCGCTGCTCAGTTCCATGCACCGAGCCTAGCGCGCGAAGGAGTGCGGACCAAGGTCCGCACCCACCGGGTGCTCAACGTTCAACGGGTGCCGTAAAGCACCACGGTCTTGCCGCGGGCATGCAGCAGCCCGTCGGTCTGCAGCTTCTTCAGCACGCGGCCGGCCATCTCACGCGAGCAGCCGACCAGGCGCGCCAGCTCCTGCCGCGAAACGCGCAGCTGGCTGCCCTGCGGGTGGCTCATCGCCTCCGGCTCCTGGGCCAGATCGTGCAGGGTGCGAACGATGCGGTCGGTGACGTCCAGGAACGCCAGGCGGCTGGCCTTGCGGCTGGTGTCGAGCAGACGCTTGGAGATCTGCTGGCCCAGCGCGTACAGCAGGCGCGGGGCGTCGGCCGACAGCGGGCCAAGGAACAGCTGATGCAGGCGCTCGTAGCTGATCTCGGCCAGCTCGCAGGCGGTGCGGGTCCGCAGGATCACTTCTCGGCGGTCCGATTCCACGAACAGGCCCATCTCGCCGACGAACTCGCCGGCACCGAAGTAGCCCAGCACCAGCTCACGATCGTCATCTTCCTCGGCCATGATCGAAACCGAGCCGCTGATGACGTAATACAGGGTTCCCGCCGGGTCTCCTGGTCGGAAGACGTCGGTCCGGGTGGGATATCGCCGCCTGTGGCTGTGCGCCAGGAAACGATCGATTGTTGCGATATCCAGGGCCAGTGGACTGCTAGCTAGGCGCACGGTTGACACGATAGGGGCGCTCCCTCTGCGCATGAACGGATTCACGGGGTCGATAGCGGAGCTTAACCAGCGCAATTGTTAAGGGCAAACAGTGTGCCAGAACTCTTGCGTCTTCACGTTCCCCCCGGGGGCGGTTTGCCCCATAATTCACCCTTTCTCTTCTTACACAGGAATCGACCGCCGTGGTCAAGCCGTTGCCTCGCCTGAGGTTGCAGGGTTTCAACAACCTCACCAAGGCGCTGAGCTTCAACATCTATGACGTGTGTTACGCGCGCACCGAAGAGGAGCGTCAGCGTTACATTGAATACATCGATGAAGAGTACAACGCCGACAGGCTGACTCAAATCTTGACCGATGTCGCCGAGATCATCGGCGCCAACATCCTGAACGTGGCCCGCCAGGACTACGATCCGCAGGGTGCCTCGGTGACCATCCTGATCTCCGAAGAGCCGGTGATCGACAAGAAGCTGGCGGGCAAGGAGCTGATCTCCGACGCCGTGGTCGCGCACATGGACAAGAGCCACATCACCGTCCATACCTACCCGGAAACCCATCCGCAGGAAGGCATCGCGACGTTCCGCGCGGACATCGACGTGGCCACCTGTGGCGTCATTTCGCCGCTGAAGGCCCTGAACTACCTGATCGAGAGCCTGGAATCGGACATCGTGATCATGGACTACCGCGTCCGTGGCTTCACCCGCGATGTGAAGGGCAAGAAGCACTTCATCGATCACAAGATCAATTCGATCCAGAACTTCCTGGCCAAGAACATCAAGTCGCGTTACGAGATGTTCGACGTCAACGTCTACCAGGAGAACATCTTCCACACGAAGATGCACCTGAAGGACTTCGACCTGGATCAGTACCTGTTCGAGGAAAAGGCCAGGAACCTGTCGTTCAAGGAACGCATGAAGATCGAGGCGCTGCTCAAGCGCGAGATCGAAGAGCTGTTCCACGGTCGCAACCTGTCCGAGTAACACCCCTGTGCGATGCCGGCAGGCATCGTCACCCAGGCGGGACGACCCGCCCCGTGGAACCTGCGTGCTGCGCAATTCATAGTTCCACGGCGATGTACCGACCTACGGCCCGGTGTGAAGACACCGGGCCGTTTTCGTTTTTCAACCACTAGGTAAGGACCCCACCCATGCCCTGGATCTACCTGCTGCTGGCCGGCCTGTTCGAGATCGGCTTCGCGCTTGGAATGAAGTACTCCGAAGGCTTCAGCAAGCCACTGCCCACGGCCGCCACGGTCGTTTCCGCGCTGATCAGCCTGTACCTGATGAGCCAGGCCATGAAGAGCATTCCGGTCGGCACGGCCTATGCCATCTGGACCGGCATCGGGGCCATGGGCGTGGCAGTGCTGGGCATCTACCTGTTCAACGACAGTGCTTCACCGGCCCGCCTGGCCTGCGTGGGCCTGATCGTCGCCGGTGTGATCGGCCTGAAGCTGGTGTCGCCGAACTGAGCCGGCGCCGAGGCGTCCGATGCCGCGTAGCCGGCAGCGCCGGGCCATGCGCGGCGGCCGTTCAGAGGCGGTACGCGATGGTCTTCATCACCTTCGAGGCCAGCGCCATCGCCCCCGGAATCGGGAAGGGCAGGCGGCGGGCGCCGGCCTGCTCGGCATGGTCCGCATGCCGGGCCTCGTCCTGCTTCATCACTTCGATGACCGCGCGGCTGCGCAGGTCGGCGGCCGGGAGATCGACCAGATGCTCATCCAGGTGGGCCTCGACCTGGCGTTCGGTCTCGACCACAAAACCCAGGTTCCAGCCATCACCGCGCAGCCCGGCCAGGGTGCCGATGGTGTAACTGCCTGCGTACCAGAGCGGGTTGAACAGGCTCGGCCGGCTGTCCAGTTCGGCCAGGCGGGTGGCACACCACGCCAGGTGGTCGGTTTCCTCCTGCGCTGCCTCCAGCAGATGCTCGCGGGTGGCCGGGTCGCGGGCCACGGCGGCCTGGCCGAAATACAGGCCCTGCGCGCAGACCTCGCCGACGTGGTTGATCCGCATCAGCCCGGCCGCATGGCGGCGCTGGCGGGCGTCCATGCCCGGCTCGTCGGTGTCCACCGCCGGATAGGGGCGGCTGGCCGGCGGGTTGCCGAACACCGTGTCCAGGGCGCGCTGGGCTTCGGTCAGCAGGTGGTCCAGCGGGGTGGTCTGGCGGAGCACGGTCATGGCGATACGGTGGGGCGGGAGACCCGCCGATTCTCGCCCGCGCCCGCGCCCCTGCCAACCCGGGACAGGGGGCGGCTTGCGCCGGGGCCTGGACCTGCGTACAATCCCGCCTCTTGCGCTTCACCTTTCACAACGCGTGGCAGAGTTCCGGCGAGTCCTTCGCCGCAATGAGCCCGACCTAACCTAGAGTTCTTCATGAGCACTTTCACTGCCAAGAACGAGACCGTCCAGCGCGACTGGTACCTCGTCGACGCCGAGGGCAAGACCCTGGGCCGTCTCGCCACCGAGCTGGCCCGCCGTCTGCGTGGCAAGCACAAGCCGGTCTACACCCCGCACGTTGATACCGGCGACTACCTGGTCGTCATCAATGCAGAAAAGATTGCCGTCACCGGCAAGAAGCTGCAGGACAAGATGTATCACCGTTTCACCGGTTACATCGGCAACCTGAAGACCGAGTCCCTGGCCCAGGCGCTGGAGCGCCACCCGGAGCGCGTGATCGAGATCGCCGTGAAGGGCATGCTGCCGAAGGGCCCGCTGGGTCGCCAGATGTACCGCAAGCTCAAGGTCTACGCCGGCACTGAGCATCCGCACGCCGCACAGCAGCCGCAGGTTCTGGATATCTAATCATGGCTATCACTCAAAACTACGGCACTGGCCGCCGCAAGTCCTCCACCGCTCGCGTGTTCCTGCGCAAGGGTTCGGGCAACATCACCGTCAATGGCCGTCCGCTGGACGAGTTCTTCGGTCGTGAGACCGCGCGCATGATCGTGCGCCAGCCGCTCGAGCTGACCAAGAACACCGAAAGCTTCGACATCCTGGTCACCGCCACCGGCGGCGGCACCACCGGCCAGGCCGGTGCGATCCGTCTGGGCATCGCCCGTGCGCTGGTCGAGTATGACGAAACCCTGAAGTCCGAGCTGCGCAAGGCTGGCTTCATGACCCGTGACGCCCGTGAAGTCGAGCGTAAGAAGGTCGGTCTGCACAAGGCCCGTCGCGCCACCCAGTTCTCCAAGCGCTGATCCACTGCGCCTGGCTGGGCTCCTCCGGGAGCCCGCTGGTTGGAAAAAGCAAAAGCCCGGCTTTGGCCGGGCTTTTGCCGTTTCGGGGTTGTGCATTGGAGAGGGTGGGGTCAGGGCCTTTGCCTGCGAGAAGGATCCGACCCCGGGGTTCTCTCTGGAGGGGAGCCCCCTTGATGTTCAAGGGGGTGCGCCGACAGGCGCGGGGATAAGGTGGAATGCGCGACCAAATTAAACGCAGAAGGCCAGATCTTTCGATCTGGCCTTCTGCGTTTAATTTGGCTGCCCCGGATGGATTCGAACCACCGAATGCCTGAGTCAGAGTCAGGTGCCTTACCGCTTGGCGACGGGGCAATGTATCGTGTAACTATTTTCTCACTTTTCACGCTGAAAAACAACTTCAGCATGGTGGCTATGGGTGGACTCGAACCACCGACCCCAGCATTATGAGTGCTGTGCTCTAACCGGCTGAGCTACATAGCCTTGGTGAGCCCGCTATTCTGCGGATACGCCGTGGGACTGTCAACACATTTGTGCCGCGCTTGTCGCCTGACAGGTGGCGTGGGATAGTCCTGACCAGTAGATTTTTTTAGGAGTCCGCATCGTGATCGATCCGGACGGCTATCGACCGAACGTCGGCATCGTGCTGATGCGGCAGGACGGGCAGGTGTTCTGGGCACGACGCGTGCGCCGGGATGGCTGGCAGTTCCCGCAGGGTGGGATGAACACCGACGAGACGCCCGTCGAGGCCATGTATCGCGAACTGCAGGAAGAGACCGGCCTGCTGCCTGAGCACGTGGAAGTGCTGGGGGCAACGCCCGGCTGGCTGCGCTACAAGCTGCCGGCGCGGGCTGTCCGCCGCAATGAACGGCAGGTCTGCATCGGCCAGAAGCAGGTCTGGTTCCTGCTGCGCCTGACCGGTGACGAATCCCATGTGTGCCTGGACCATACCGATTCGCCGGAGTTCGATCACTGGCGCTGGGTGGATTTCTGGTATCCGGTGGAGCATGTGGTGATGTTCAAGCGCGGCGTCTACGCGCGCGCGCTGCGACACCTGGCGCCGTTGGCGCGCGGGGTGGCGGGGCAGGGCGTCACTGCCATGCCGAAGAGCGCAGCGGAAGCGTGGATGCCCGGCAACACCGCGGGCCACGACCGTCCGCGCAAGCGGCCGCGCAGCAGGGGCTACTGGCCAAAAAAGGCGCAGGAAGGACCGACGAGCTGACCGCCTGAACGGTATCGAGAATGGTTCAGGTCTCTGATTGACAACCATTCTCGTTTCCATTGGAATAGCGACCAGGCCGCTTCTGGCCTGTCAGCCCGGTTCCCGCCTGTGTACGTCTGCATCTGCAACGGAGTCACCGACCACCAGATCCGCGAAGCCGCCAGCCATGGCGTGACGTCGGTGGCCGAGCTGACCATGCGCACCGGATGCGGCGCGACCTGCGGGTCCTGTCTGGACATGGCCGGCGAGCTGCTGGCCAAGGCACGTGCCACCCACGATCTGCCGTTGCCGGTACTCGGTCTGGCCCAGGTCGCCTGACTGTCTTTTCCGCGGTGCGTTGATACCGCGCCTGCGCATCCTTCACGTGCGGCCGCACAGGCCAATGCGCACGATTCGCGTTCCTTCACGACCGCACGCAAGGCGGTAAAGTGCCTGCGTTTTCAGCGTGCAGGAGTATCCCCATGAAGGGCGACACCAAGGTCATCGAATTCCTCAACAAGGTCCTCTACAACGAGCTGACCGCGATCAACCAGTATTTCCTGCACGCCAAGATGCTGAAGAACTGGGGGATCAAGGAACTCGCCGAGCATGAGTACAAGGAATCGATCGACGAGATGAAGCATGCCGACATGCTCGCCGACCGCATCCTGTTCCTTGAAGGACTGCCGAACTTCCAGGCGCTGGGCAAGCTGCGCATCGGCGAGAACCCGACCGAGATCCTGCAGTGTGACCTCTCGCTCGAGCGTGATGGCGTGGTCACCCTGCGCGAGGCGGTGGCCTATGCCGATTCGGTCGGCGACTATGTGAGCCGCCAGCTGTTCGTGAAGATCCTCGATTCGGAGGAAGAGCATATCGACTGGCTGGAAACGCAGCTGGACCTGATCGAGCGCATCGGCGAACCGAAGTACCTGCTGAGCAAGCTCGAAGAGTGAGTCAGCCCGCCTGGCCGGCGCGATGCTGTGCCAGGTACCCGCCCAGCGCCACCCGTGCCCGGGCGAATTCGGCCACCAGCAGCGCAACCGCAACGGCGGGGCGCTGCAGACTGCCGGCGCGGGCCTCGTGCTCGATCCGCTGTGCGACCGCCGACAGCGACATCGCGCCGACATTCGCGCTGGAGGACTTCAGGCTGTGCGCGACTGCCTGCAGGCGCTGGCCATCGTGGTCCTGCGCCGCCTGCTGCAGCGCCTGCACCATCGCAGGTGCGTCTTCCAGGTACACCGATACGATCTGCGTGGCGGCATCACCGATGACCGCCTGCAGCTCGTCCAGCACGTTCCGGTCCAGAACCGGGTGGACGACAGGTTCTGGACCGGCCTTCGCTGCCGCCGCCGGAACTGCCGGCGTGGGGAGGGCTTTTGGGCCCCAGCGCAGCAGCAGCGCGTGCAGCGTGTCGCGCGCGATCGGTTTGGACAGGTAATCGTCCATGCCTGCTCGCAGGCAGCGTTCGCGATCACCGGCCATGGCATTGGCGGTCATGGCGATAATCGGCAGGCGCCGGCTTCCGGCTGCGATCTCTTCCTCGCGCCACTGGCGCGTCGCGGCGTAACCGTCCAGCACCGGCATCTGGCAGTCCATCAGCACTACGTCCACACCGCCTTCGCGCAGCGCGACCAGTGCCTGCTCGCCATCGGCGGCGTTGCGGACCTCGCACTGGAACACCCGCAGCAGGTGTTCGGCCACCATGCGGTTGACCGTGTTGTCCTCCACCAGCAGCACGCGTAGACCGAGCGCTGGCAGGGCAGCCGGTGCCTGGCCCTCTTCGGCGGCAGCCAGCCAGGCGGACGGGCGCGCGCTGGCGTTGGGCGTGGCAAGCAGGGCGTGCAGGGCGGCATCCTCGAAGGCGACCGGCAACTGGCGATGGCGCTCCTGCGCGGGCAGCGGCTCCTCCTGCAGCCACAGCACCTGCAGCGTGTCGTCCGCACCGCGCGCAGCCAGCGCCTGCCGCAGACGGGTTCCGCCGCTGCGGCGCGCAGGCGCATCGATCAGCAGCCAGGCCGGCGCAGCGTGCCCGGGGCGGGGCACGGCTCGCAGCCGCTCGGCCAGCGCGTCCATCCCGTCGATGACCTGCACCTGCAGCTCGTGATGGGCGGCAATGCGTTCGATGCGCGCCTGCAGGTGGCTGTCGGCACTGAACAGCAGCAGGGTGGCCGGTGCGCGTGCCATCGCCGGCAGGTCGCCGGGAACCTTCAACAACGGAATCTCGAACCAGAAGCGGGCGCCCTGGCCGGGGGTCGACTGGACGCCGATGTGGCCGTGCATCAGGTCGATGATGCGTTTGCAGATGGCCAGGCCCAGGCCGGTGCCACCATAGATGCGGGTGGTCGACGCATCGGCCTGGCTGAAGGACTGGAACAGGCGTGCCTGCTGGGCCTCGTCGATGCCGATGCCGGTGTCGATCACTTCGAAGCGCAACTGGTGCTGGGCCGGACCTTCGCCCAGCCGTTGCACGCGCAGCTGCACCTGGCCGCGTGCCGTGAACTTGATGGCATTGGCCAGAAGGTTGCTCAGCACCTGCCGCAGGCGCACCGGATCGCCGCGCACGGGAAGGCGGACCGTCGGATCCAGTTGCAGCACCAGTGCCAGTCCCTTGGCGTCGGCAGCGCGCTGCATCAGCTGCACCACGGCGTCGAGCAGCTCGCGCAGATTGAAGCTGGTGATCTCCAGCTCCAGTGCCTGTGCTTCCAACCGCGAGTAATCGAGGATGTCGTCGACGATACGCAGCAGTTGCTGCGAGCTGGCCGATGCGGTGGCCAGCATCTGCCGCTGATCCTCGCCCAGCGGGCCACGCGCGATCAGCTCCAGCATCGGCAGGATGCCGTTGAGCGGCGTGCGGATCTCGTGGCTCATCGTGGCCAGGAACTCGCCCTTGGCCAGCACCGCCGCCTCGGCCGCCTGCTTGGCCTGCAGCAACTGCTGTTCGAGCTGGCCCTGGCGCTCGGTGGTGCGGCGCAGCTGGTCGCGCTCGCTGGCCAGCGCGGCACGATCCCGTTGCAGTGCGGCCAGCGCCTGGCTGCGCGTGCGCAGGCGCAGCCCCGCCAGCAGCAGCGCGATGGCCGCCACGGCCAGGGCCACCAGCAGCACCGCCCACAGCGGCATGTCAGAGCACCGCGTTGTGGAAGTCGAAGTTCAGGTCGCTGCCGGCGGACTGCACCATGTTGCCCTGGATGTAGTCGACCCCTCCCACCCACATCGCGGCCGCTGCCTGCGGATCTTCGATCTGCTGCCCGATGATCTGCAGACCGGCGCCGTGCGCCCGCTCGATCGCCCTGCGCAGTTCTTCGCGCGTGCCTGGATTGGCGTGGCTGCTGGAGAAGCGCGCAGCCATGCGTACGAACGAAAGCGGCAGCTGGCCCAGCAGCGCGTCGGCATCGTTGCCGGGCTCGAACTGGCTCAGGCAGAAGCGCACGCCGGCCTGCGCCATGCGCTGACAGAACTGCTGCAGCGGCACGGTGTGGATCAGCGCATCGGGCAGGCGCACGTCGATGACCAGCGCGCTGCCTGGCAGATCACGCTGCTGCAGCGACTCCAGCAGCCAGTCGGCGAAGGCGTCGCGCTGCAGGGTACGCAGCGACTGCGAGACGAACAGATTGAGCGGCTGGGTGGCATGCCGGTACAGATCCAGCAGGCCCAGCGCATGATCGAGCACCTGCTGGTCGAGGTCGGCGATGCGGCCGGCGGCTTCGGCGGCCGGAATCACCTGGCCGGCGGTCAGCACGGTGCCGTCGGCCTGGCGCAGCCGCAGCAGGACCTGGTACTGCGCGCTGCCTCCACCGGCGACGGCGACGATGGGTTGGTAAGCCAGTTCCAGCTGGCCTTCCAGCAGGGCCAGATGCTCCTGTTCGCTGATGGCCTGCCGATGCACGTGGCCGGCCACGCCGGCACTGAGCAGGCGCGCCTGCAGGGTCGTGCGCTCGACGGCTTCCAGCGCACTGGCGGCATCCTCGAAGCCGGGCGACAGCGGTGCATAGCCGACCACGCCACGCAGGTGCACCGATTCGTCATCGCGGATCACGAAGGCCCTCGCGGAGAGCTGCTCGCGCAGGGTGGCGGCCACGCTCTCCAGCCTGTCCTCATCGGCATCACGCGCCAGCAGCAGGAAACTGTTGTCGTTCAGGCGCGCCAGCAGGTGCGGATGGCCGGCCTCGGCCAAGCGCTGTCCGGCCTGCACCATCAGCCGTTCGAACGCAGCGTAGCCATAGCGCTCGCGCAGGCCCAGCGCGCTGGCCACCTCGATGAAGAACAGGCCTCCACGATCATGGTGGGCCAGGGCGGCATTGAGCTGCTGCAGCACATGATGGCGCGTCGGCAGGCCGGTTTCAGGATTGCTGGTGGCCGGCGTGCCGGAGGCGCCGGGCAAGGTTGCCGCCTGCGCGCGGGCACGGCGGATGCGGTTGGCGACCGCCGCGATCAGGTGCCGCGGCCGGATCGGCTTGCTCAGGTAGTCGTCGGCACCGCTGTCGAGCACTTCGAACTGGCGCTCCGGATCGGGATCGCCGCTGAGGAACACGATGGGCAGCAACTGCAGGCCAGGCTGCTGGCGAATCATCGCCGTCAGCCGCATGCCGTCCAGGCCGGGCAGGTGCAGGTCCATCAGGATCAGGTCAGGGCGATGGTCCTTGATCGATTGCTGGACGCCTTCGGCATCGCTGAGCACGATGGCCTGCATGCCGGCGCCGTGCAGCACGCTCTGCGCGAACAGGGCCTGCGCACGGTCGTCCTCGACGATCAGCACGCGGTAGGGTGAATCCGCCGGCGCCGGTGCCGGGTCGTGGTTGCCCGCCTCGGGCTGTGAGGTGACGCCCGGCAGCGGCGGCGGAGCGCCGCCGGAGGCAGGCCCACTGTCAGCGACGCTGGACGGAACCGATGGGGAGGCACCCGCGTCCACCACCGCAGTGGCCCAGCGTTGCCAATGATCGGCCGGTGGCGTTTCAGCGCGACCCGGGCGGACGCCTGCGGGGGATTCAATTGCGGCCATGGGGGCTCCTGATGATCGCAGCCATTATGCGACACGCCCGGCGTTCATCTGGTGCGTGGCTGTTGCCGGTCAGTGCCGTTGCCGGCACGGGCAAGCCAACGCACGCCGCGCCACAGAGCGCGCCATGCCAGCCAGACCAGCAATGCGCCGGCCAGGCTGCATGCCAGCACTACGACCAGCGCGATCCAGGGGTGTGCCAGGGCCAATGCCAGGCCGCCAACCACCACGGTGTCTTCGGCGATCGAGGCGACCCAGTTGCTGGCCGGCTCCGGCGAGGTGTTGAGCAGGGCACGGGTGCCCGCCTTCAGGCCATGGCTGGCCAGGGCAACGCCGGCGCCGGCAGCGAGCGCACCGGTACCCAGCTGCCCATCCGGCGACAGGGTGGCGGCGGCGAGGAAGGCTCCGGCGGGGACCCGGGCAAGGGTCTGCACCAGGTCCCAGACCGAATCCACGCCGGGAATCTTGTCGGCAAAGAACTCGGTCACGGCCAGCGCCGCTGAGGTACCCAGCACCCACCACGACTCGGTCGCCTGCAGGGCGGGCGGCAGGTCGACCCAGCCGAGCAGGCCGGCCAGGCCGACACCGAAGACGGTGAGGTAGACACGGATGCCGGCCAGCCAGGCCAGCAGGATGCCGATCACGAACAGGTGGGCTTCGGTCATGGCGATGCTCCGACGGCGGAACTGTGCGAGGGGCCACACTATCGACGATGGCGTGCCTGAACGCCACAGACCTCGGTCGCCTCCAGCGCAGGAATCCTGCCGATCCTGTCATACACTAGCCCGTCGTTTGCCACACGGGCCGTGCCGGTGTCGCGCCCGCGATGCCACGGGATCTACCCATGACCAACCGTCCTCCCATGCGCGTGCAGGTCCGCCTGCCCGGCGCGTCACATCCGCCCGCGGACCGCCGTCGCCTGTGGGTGATTGGAGGCATCTGGCTGCTCAGCCTGGTGCTGGCCACGATCGGAGGCTGCTGGATGGGGGCGCCGCGTGGCGAGCAGGGACAACGGTTGCAGGCGGCCGAGAAGCGTGCCGAGAGCCTGCAGGCGCAGCTGACCGAACTGCGCCAGAAGCAGGCCACGCTGGAAGCCTCCGACCGCATCAGCCGCGCCGCCAACAACGAAGTGCAGTCCTCGCTCGCCGAGCGCGACGAAGAGATCGCCGGGTTGCGCGCGGACGTCGCCTTCTATGAGCGCCTGGTCGGCTCGACCAGCCAGCGCAAGGGCCTGAACACCCACTCGATCGAGTTCAGCCCGGAATCGGCCGGCACCTGGCAGTACACCGCCGTGCTGACCCAGAACCTCAACCGCGGGGCCATCAGCCAGGGGCAGATGCGTTTCACCGTGGAAGGTGTGAAGAACGGCAAGCTGGCCACGATCAGCTGGGATGATCTGCACCAGCGCAGCAAGGTGCCGGGACAGGACTACTCGTTCCGGTACTTCCAGCAGCTCACCGGCAGCGTGATGCTGCCGGCTGACTTCACTCCGCAACGCGTGCGGGTGACATTGGGGAGTGGTGCGGGGGGCGCCACCCAGGTATTCGACTGGAAACAGGCCGGCGCGCCGGCCAGCAAAGGGGAGTAGGCAGATGTTCGGAAACAGCAAATCCAACCGTGACGGCCAGCTGGTGGTGGATGCCCTGATCGGCAACCAGGTGGTGATCCGCGGTGATGTGGAGTTCAGTGGTGGCCTGTACGTGGAAGGTCGCATCCATGGCAAGGTGATCGCCGCCGAAGGCGCCAGCACCGCGACCCTGACGCTCGCCGAGCATGGCGTGATCGAAGGGGAGATCCGTGCCCAGGTGGTGGTCATCAGCGGCCGCCTGGAGGGGGATGTCCACGCCACCGAAAAGGTCGAACTGACCCCGAGCGCGCGGGTCAACGGCAATGTCCACTACGAGGTGGTGGAGATGAACGCCGGGGCCCAGCTGAATGGACGCCTGATCCATGCCAGCGCACCGCTGGCGGCCCTGCCTGCACCTGAAAGCGGCGATCCCGCCAGTGGCAAGGGCGACACCGCGGCGCGACGCAAGCTGGCCGAAGCGATGGCTTGAAAGCCACCGCCGGTGCCCCCATGCTGATGCCATGAGCACGCTAGTCTCCCTGCCCGGCGCCCCCACGGCGGCCGCGCCCGATTACCAGTCGCTGGAGCGGCCGCTGAACTTCACCGAAGCAGCGGCCTCCAAGGTCAAGTCGTTGATCCAGGAAGAGGGCAACCCCGATCTGGCGCTGCGTGTGTATATCGAGGGTGGCGGCTGTTCGGGCTTCCAGTACGGTTTCGAGTTCGACGAGAACCGTGCCGAGGACGATCTGG
Source organism: Stenotrophomonas sp. YJH_SMC_106-19 (assembly GCF_059368375.1). Lineage (NCBI taxonomy): Bacteria > Pseudomonadati > Pseudomonadota > Gammaproteobacteria > Lysobacterales > Lysobacteraceae > Stenotrophomonas > Stenotrophomonas sp. YJH_SMC_106-19. Next base: position 1,401,533 of record NZ_JCAFRQ010000001.1, on the reverse strand, counting down.
CGGTACAGACCAGCGGGGTGACCCTGCTGGTCGACCCGCTCAGCCTGCAGTACCTGATGGGGGCTGAAGTGGATTACACCGAGAGCCTGACCGGCGCGCAGTTCGTGATCCGCAATCCGAACGCGAAGACCACCTGCGGTTGCGGCAGCAGCTTCAGCATGTGATTGCAGGGCGCGGGGCCTGCGCTCCGCGCCAGGTCTGTCGAGCGGTCTCCACACCTCACAGCAGAATGCGCACAGCGCCGACCTTGCCACCCGCATCGAATGGCGGCAGGCTTGCTGGATGTCCAATATTCTTTCGCCGCTGTCCGGTTTCGCCTTCATTGGCGAACCGCTGGAGCGCGCCGATGCCCTGCGCGAAGATGCCGATGTGCTGGCACGCCTGTGGCCGGATGCGCGGGTTCTCGTGCTTGACCAGGACGGCAGTGCCTTCACCGGTGCTGATGACCAGCCACTGGCGCTGACCGGCGCCGACATCGGGGGCGGCCCCGGTGCCGCGATCTTCCTGGGTCTGCGGGGTGAGCAGGCCTGGTTCTCGGTGGAAGCGTCCGCGGTTGCCGTCACTGCGCCTGGCCGGCTCGACCTGCGCCAGGCGGCACTGCTGTGGCCGGTGGCCGATGCGACCGCTTTCAGCTACGCGCGCGGCATGTCCTACTGGCATTCGCGCACGCGCTTCTGCGGCGTCTGCGGGGGGGCGGTGGCCTTTGCCCGCGGTGGCTTCGTTGGCCGCTGCGGGCAGTGCGCGACCGAACACTATCCCCGGGTGGACCCGGCGGTGATCGTCGCGGTGGAAAACCAGGGCCGGTTGCTGCTGGGGCGGCAGTCCAACTGGGCGCCGCGCCGCTATTCGGTACTGGCGGGTTTCGTCGAGCCGGGCGAGACCTTCGAACAGACCGTGGTGCGGGAAGTGCACGAGGAGAGCCGGGTGCGCATCACTGCCTGCCAGTATCTCGGTTCACAGCCCTGGCCGTTCCCGGGCGCGCTGATGGTGGGGTTCCGCGCGCAGGCGCAGGACGATGTGCCGACCGTGGATGGCGAACTGGAGGATGCGCGCTGGTTCAGTGCCGACGAGGTGGGCGCGGCGCTGGCACGTGATGTCGAAGATGATGGCCAGGGCATCCGCCTGTCGCCGCCGATCTCGATTTCGCGGGGGCTGATCGAGCACTGGTATCGCCAACAGCGGGGTTGAAGACCGCACCGGCCTGTCAGAACGGCGGCGACCATTGCCGCCACCTGAACACGGCCCGGGTTACAGTGCGGCAGACCGCTGATGGCGGCGTCGCGACGGGTAAGGTAGCGACGCCGAGCGCCTTGTTTCGTAGGGAGACCTGCCATGTTCACCACTCTGGCTGCCGTGCTGGTTGCACTGGCCCTGGGCCATGTCGCCCCGGCCGCTGCCGCCTCGCTGCGCCGCTTTGACAGCTTCCGGCGCTGGCTGGGCTGGCTGGATGCGCACGGCGGCAAGGCCTGGCAGGGCCCCATGGGCGTGGTGCTGGCGCTGCTGCCGCCGCTGGTGTTGATGGCGCTGCTGGCCTGGCTGCTGCGGGGCGTGCTGTTCGGGCTGCCCTCGTTGCTGCTGGGCGTGGCGGTTCTGGCCTGGTGCTGGGGGCCGCGCGACCTGGACCGTGACATCGAAGCGATCATCGATGCCGATGACGCACCGACCCGGCAGGCGGCCGTGCGCCATCTGCAGGCGGCCGGTGGCAGCCTGCGCGAGGATGTACCCTCGTTGGTGGAGGCGACCGTACTCAATGCGCTGCGCCGCTGGTTTGCGGTGCTGTTCTGGTTCCTGCTGCTGGGCCCGGTGGGCGCGCTGGGCTATCGCCTGCTGGCGCTGATGTCCGAAAGCCCGATGCGTGCACGCGTACCGGTGGAACCGCTGGCAGCGGCCCAGCGCCTGCTGGGCTGGATCGAATGGCCGGTGGCACAGTTGATGGCGTTCTCGATGGCACTGGTCGGCAACTTCGACACGGCGTGGAAGGCATGGCGGCAAGCGCATGGCGAGCGCCTGGTCGGAGGCATCGGATTCCTGGGTGCGGTGGCGCGGGCCAGCGTCAATGCCGAGCTGCGCGAGGACGCGCATGACTACACCGAGGCGGGCCTGCTGCCGGTCTGGCAACGTCTGCCCGACCTGCGCGATGCCATGAGTCTGGTGTGGCGGATGCTGCTGCTGTGGCTGGCGGTGCTGGCCGTGCTGGTGATCGCCGGCTGGGTGACATAGCCGCTGGCCAGGCGCGTGCGGCCTGACCGCAGCACGCGTCGCGACGCGCCTGGACGCGAAGTGGGAATCTAGACCGGCGCCAGTGCGGTGAACGGTGCCCACGGCAGGTTGCGCAGCAGTGCGTAACCGGGCAGCAGCCACAGCCAGAACATGGGATTGGCCAGAATCCGCATCAGCGGATCAAGCACACGCGGGCGGATGCCGGCGATGTTCAGCAGCATCAGCAGCAGCAGGGGCAGGCTGATGACCAGCAGCGGGTTCATCGCCATCGCGCCGGCCAGATCGAAATGGACCAGCGAGTAAAGGCAGCGCGTGCTGCCGCAGCCGGGGCAATACAGGCCGGTGAGTGCGTACAGCGGGCAGCCCGGCAGGGGATTGCCGGCCACGTAGGGATTGACGTTGCGCAGCACCACGGCCGCGCCTGCGGCCAGGCCGGTGGAGGCCAGCAAGGGTGCCCAGCGGGCGAGCCGGGAAGGAAGAGCGGACACGATCAGGCGAAGACGGATCCGGCGCGGACGCCGCCGGATCCGTCCGCAGGCCTCAGTAGCTGCCGTTGCTCATCGCGCCGATGCCACCGAGCACGACGAAGAACAGCACGTACAGCACGACCATGATGACCCAGGCAATGGCCGACCAGATGGCCCACTTCTTGGCCTTGGCGGACGAGTCCTGTGCACCGGCGATATCGCCAGCGGCCAGCTTGCCGTTGACCTGTGCCGCATAGACGATCGACACGATGCCGACCGGCAGGCAGCAGAGCAGGGTGCTCAGGATCGCCCAGACCAGGTTGTTCGGGACCTGCGGAGTAGCGGTGTTCATGATTCAAGCTCCTTGATGGGTGGTGGTGGATCAATGGTCGGAAAGAGCGCCCAGTGCGGCCAGGCCGCCGAAGAGCCCGAACCACAACAGCAACAGGACCGGCAGGGCCGCGGCCGAAGCCGCCGCCCACCAGCCCGCCTTGCGTGACGCGCTATAGGCTCCCGCCAGATCGCCGGCCGCGCGGCGGCCATCGACCTGGGCGGCATACACGATCGACACCACGCCCAACGGCAGGCAGCAGAACAGCGTCGTCAGGATCGCCCACACCAGATGGTTGGGGATGTAGACCGGACGGCCGAGTGGTGGCGGTTGATTCAACGTGAGACTCCATTCCTTGGTGGCCGACCGTAGTGAACGTGCCGGACCTCCCCCCTGTGGGTGCGTAATCTACCGCAACCTGCGTCGCATGTATGCGTTTTCAGCCCGGCAATGACGGGCACGGCGCTTGACGCTGGCGTATGTGGGGGATGGCCCGGCTATGCGCGAACGGAGGGATTCCGTCAGGCGTGATCGCCGCGAAGGGCGCGGACCTGGGCTTCCAGTGCCGGCGCGTCGGTGCTGCGACCATCGATGGCAGGCGCCGCCACCACCTCGACGGTGGCGCGGAAGCGGCGCGGAACCCGCATGCGGCCAAGCCGGCTGTCGCGCCGGCTCCACATGCTCGACCACATCCCGCGCAGGGCCATCGGCACCACCGGCACGGGCCGGCGTTCGAGGATCTTCTCGACGCCGGACTTGAACGGCGCCATCTGCCCATCGCGGGTGAGTGCTCCCTCCGGGAAGATGCAGACCAGCTCACCCTCGGCCAGCGCCGCATCGATCTCCTCGAACGCGCGCTGCATCAAGGCCTCGTCCTCGCGAGCCCCGGCAATCGGGATGGCCTTGGCGGTGCGGAAGATCCAGCGCATCACCGGGATGTTGAAGATCCTGTAGTACATGACGAAGCGTACGGGGCGCGGAATCGTCGCCGACAGGATCAGTGCATCCATGTAGCTGACATGATTGCAGACGATCAGTGCTGCGCCTTCATCCGGCACATTGGCTTCGATGCCATGCGGGCGCAGCCGGTACAGGGTGCGCACCATCACCCAGCTCAGGAAGCGCATCAGGAATTCGGGGACGATGGTGAAGATGTAGATCGCCACCACGGCATTGGCGATCGCCAGCGCCAGGAACAGCTGCGGGATGCTCCAGTGCAGCAGTTCGCGCGCGGCCAGCGACAGCAGTGCGGCGGACACGATGAAACCGGAGTTCTGGATGTTCAACGCGGCGAACACGCGTGACATCTGCGCCTTCGGCGTGCGGCTCTGGATCAGGGCGAACAGCGGAACGACGAAGATGCCGGTGAACAGGCCGATTCCGACAAGGTCGATGACGATGCGCACGCTGCCGGGCTGCTGCAGGAACTGGGTGATGCTCAGCCCCTGCACGGTGGCCTCGCCGCTGCGGGCGAAGTAGAGATCGAGCAGGAACGCGGTCATGCCGAACGCGCCCAGCGGCACCAGGCCGATCTCCACTGTGCGCGCCGACAGCCTCTCGCACAGCAGCGAGCCAACGCCGGTGCCGATGGAAAACAGCGCCAGTGCCAGCAGGTACAGCTTGGGTTCGCCGCCCAGGTTGGCCAGCGCATAATTCGGCAGCTGCGAGGTCAGCACGGTGCCGATGAACCAGAACCAGGACACGCCCAGGATCGCGTTGCGCACCGCCTTCTGCTGGCGTGCCATGCGCAGCACCACCAGCGACTCCGGCAATGGGTTCCAGTTGATCTTCAGCCCCGGGTCGCCGGCATCGACCCTGGGAATCAATCGCGCCGCGATATTGCCGCAGACCGCCAAAGCGATGACCAGCGATGCCGCGAACACGGGCCCGTGGCTGCCGGCCAGCAGGAACACGGCGCCGCCGATGATCATCCCTGACAGGATCGAGATCGATGTGCCCATCTCCACCAGCCCGTTGCCACCGGTCAGCTCCTCGGGTTTGAGTACCGAGGGCAGCACCGAGTATTTCACCGGACCGAACAGGGTCGACTGCATGCCCGTGCAGAACAGCGCCACCAGCAGGAACGGCAGGTTCTCGGTGAGGAAGCCGATCGCTGCCAGCGACATGATCACGATCTCCATCGTGGTGGTGATCACGATCAGCCGCGACTTCTCCAGTTTGTCGGCGATCTGCCCGGCCAATGCCGAGAACAGGAAATAGGGAAGAATGAAGATCGCTGGCGCCAGCGTGGTGTACAGCGAACGCTGCTCTTCGGACACGCCCAGGTAGAACAGCAGGCCGATGATGGCCTGCCGGTATACGTTGTCGTTGAAAGCGCCCAGCGCCTGCACGATGAAGAACGGCAGGAAGCGGCGCTGGCGCAGCAGGGCGAACTGGTTGTGACCGGACATGGAATCTCCTTGACCGGCGCAGCCTAGCATTCCTGCCCGCCGGCCGGGCCCGGATCCAGTGCTGCCGGGCGGCGGTCAGGTCAGGCTGCGTACGGCCTCGTTGGCGGCGGCACGCAGCTTCGGCAGCAGGCGCAGCACCAGCGCCATCTGGGTGCGGATCAACTGCAGCTTCGGTGGCATCACGTCCTCGATCTGCTCCAGCTCCGCAGCGACTGCGCGGTCGGCATCATTGTCATCCTCCGCAACCGCCTGCCGTGCGGCCAGCGCGCCGGCCAGCTGCTGCAGCGCCTTGCGCACCCGGTCGCCGGCGGCCAGTGCCAGCGGGTCGCCGGCGTAGCTGTCGACCTGGTCGCGGTGGGCACCCAGTGCCGACAGATGACCGAGCAGGGTGTTGGACAACGCGAGGAAGTGGAAGCCGGCATCCAGGTTGCGGCGTACATGGCCGGGCTCGCGCAGCATGTTCGACAGTGCAGTGGACAGCGCCGCGTCGGCATTGTGCATGTCGCGGCGGGCGATGCGGTAGGCCAGGTCATCGTGCATGCCACTGCGGTACTGGCCCAGCACCGCATCCAGGTAACGCGCGGCGGTATCCAGTACCCGTGACAGGACCCGATGCAGCTGACGTCCCTGCCAGTCCGGCAGGATCAGGAAGGCGGCCGCGGCAGCGATCGCACAGCCCAGGATCGTATCCACCATGCGCGGCACGATCAGCACGAAGCCATCGCCGATCAGGTTGAAGCAGGTCAGCGCCATCACCGTGATCGCGGCCGAGGCCACCAGGTAGCGATCGGTGCGGGTGAAGAAGAACAGCAGCGCCGACAGCAAGGCGATCAGCAGCTGCACGTGCAGCTGTGGGAACAGCTGCAGCAGGGCCCAGGTCAATACCAGGCCGGCCAGGGTGCCGACGATGCGCTGTGCCAAGCGCTGGCGCGTGGCGCCGAAGTTCGGCCGGCACACGAAGACGATGGTCAACAGCACCCATGAACCGTTCTGGGCATTGAACAGGCGGATCGCCAGGAAGCCGGCGATCAGCGCCAGCGCCATGCGCAGGCCATGGCGGAACAGCACCGAGCCGGGCGTGAGCTGCTGGCGCAGCCGTACCCCCATCTCGCGCAGGGTGTGCGGGTTGCTGTCACGCAGGCGCGTGTCGACATTGTCCAGGCTGGCCTCGGAGCGTTCGGCGTCGAGCAGCCGGCGCTCGATGCTGCGCAGGTTGTGCACCAGCAGATCCAGCGAACCGAGCAGGCGCTGCCATTGCGGGCGCTGCTGGTCGCGCAGGTAGGCCAGCGCGTCGGCGAGGTCGCGTCCGGCCTGCTGGTTGCTCTCGCCATACACGAACGGGCGGCGCAGGCGGATGGCTTCGCCCAGACGCGCGCAGGCCTGCCCCTGCAGATCGAGCAGGCGCTGGCAGCGGTACAGCACGTCGCTGTGGAAGAACGCATCCACCAGTGCGCCATAGGGATAGTGCGAGGAGCTGGCGCGCTCGTGGAAATCCTGCGCCATGTAGTACAGGCGCAGGTACAGGCCGGAGTTGACCCCGGGCCGGCCGGAACGGCCGAAGCGCGCAAGGATCGCCGTCTTTGCTTCGTTCAGGGCTCCCACCACACGCCGGTTCTGTTCGGCCAGGTCCAGCTGGCGGCGCTGCAGGTCGGCCTCACGCACCGGCTCGAACAAGGCGGCTTTCAGCTGCAGGTAGCGGCCCAGTTCCTGGTAAAGACGGGCCACGCGTTCGCGCACCGGGCGGTTGGCGAACAGCGCGGTCCAGACGATGGACAGCAGGCCATACCAGACTGCACCGGCCAGCAGGTGGCTGACCGCATGCAACGCACGTGGCAGATCTCCGGCGCCGCCATGCTGTTCCAGCCCGATCATGGTGTAGATGGCCAGGGTGACCGTGGCCTGGGCGATGGAGGCGTAGCGTTCGCCCAGAGCGCCCAGCAGGGTCAGGCCGAAGGTGGACAGCGCCAGTGCGCCGATGAACAGCCACGGCCACGGGAACAGCGCGATCACCGAGGCGGCGGCGATGCAGAAGCACAGCAGCGACAGCAGCACCGCCTTGGTGCGGCCCCACCAGTTGTCGTCGGTTTCGGCGATCGCGCTGGCGATGATGCCAAGGAACGCCCCGGGCAGCGCGGGGAGCGCGTCCAGCTGCCAGCACACGGCCATCGCAGCCGACAGGGCGATGAACACGCGCAGGCCATAGCTGGCTTTCTCGTGTGCCCACAGGCGGCTGAGGCGGGAATGGGACGCGGACATGCAGGCTCGGGCGGCGGATTGCCTCCATTATGGCGGTGTGCGCGTGGGTGCGGTGTTCAATGTGCGGACCCACGGTCCGCACCCGCACAAGCCGGGTTACATCTCCCAGCGCACGCTCACCGCGAAGGTGCGCGGCAGGCCGACGCCCGCGTTCGACCAGTACCTGCGATTGGCCAGGTTCTCCACGCTGGCGCGCAGGGTGACCGGGTGCCCCGACGCCATCAGGCGGTAGCCCACACCGGCATTGACCAGGGTGTAGTCGGGCAGCTTCAGGGTATTGTCGGCGTCGTACCAGACATCGCCGTAGTAGCGCACGGCAGCATAGGTTTCCAGTCCATCGACCCACGGCAGCTGGTAGCTGGCATGCAGCACACCGCTCCAGCGCGCGGCGCCGACGGTGCGGTTGCCTTCCTGCGCGGCATTGTCGGGCGACAGCCTGTCGTAGGTCGGGTCCAGCCAGGTCACGCCGCCACCCACGGTCAGCGCATCGGTCAGGTGCAGGTCGGCGCTGGCTTCCACGCCTTCGTACAGGGTGATGCCATCCTGCACCAGGCGCAGGCCGGCGTCGGTGGGCTGGTCGATGTTGGCACCGCGTTCCAGGCGGAATGCGGCCACGTTCGCATTCCAGCGCGAGGCTTCCACCTTGGCGCCGACTTCGTACTGCTTGCTGATGGTCGGACCCAGCACATCACCGGCGTTGATGTAGGGGTTGCCCACGCGGCTGCCGGCTTCCAGCGATTCAATGTAGCTGGCGTACAGGGTCACGGCTTCGCTGGGCTTGAACATCACCGCATAGGTCGGGGTGACCGGGTAGGTATGGTAACGGCCCTTGGTCTCGAAGTCGTTGTAGCGCCAGCCGGCCAGCACCGACCAGCCCCCGCCGAAGTCCACGGTATCGCTGGCGAACACGGCCTGCTGCACGGTTTCATCGCCGCGGGTCATCACCCGCGAACCCACCGCGTCGTGGCGGATGGCCGAACGCTGGTACAGGTTGGCGCGACCAATGGTGTTCCATTCGTAGGGGCGGTCCCAGCCCAGCCCGGTCTGGTGGCTGACGCCGGCCACCAGCTGGTGCTGCAGCGGACCGGTGCGGAAGCCGCCCTGCACCAGCGCCTGCGCCAGCTTCCATTGGCTCTTGCCGCCCAGCTCATACACGTTCACGTTGTAGTCGCCGTTCGGATCGTCGATGTAGGCGAAGATCTTGTTGACGTCGTTCCAGGAAGTGGTGACGCCGTAGCTCAGGCTGGCCTTCCAGTCGCCGTTGATCTGCCAGGTGAACGCCGTGGACAACAGGCTGGAACGGGTGTCGTAGTAGGTACCCGGCACGCTGTTGTCGACGTCGCCGGCAATCGGCCGCGGCAGCGAGGTCATGCCGATGAAGTAGTACTGCGGCGACTCTTCGCTCAGGTCGCGGGACTGGAACACGCCGTCGAAGGTCCAGGTGAGCGCATCGCTCAGGCGCGCGTCCAGCGACAGCGCGCCGACCTTGCGGTCGACATGGCCGCCGTTGAAGGTTTCGCCCTTCTCCTGATACGCGTTGAAGCGATAGCCGAACATATCTTCGTTGCCGAAGCGGCCGCCAGCATCGACTCCACCACTGATGATGGCCTGTTCGCGCCAGCCCAGCTGCGCCGAGAAGGCAGGGGTATCGGTCGGCTTCTTGGTGATGTAGTTGACGATGCCGCCGGGCGCGCCGAAGCCGTACAGGAAGCCGCCGGGGCCCTTCAGCAGGTCCACCTGTTCCATCACTTCCAGCGGCCATTCGGTGCCCCACGAGGACACCTGCAGACCGTTCACGCGGTAGCTGTCGTAGTTCAGATCGATGCCGCGGTTGCGGATGGGCGAGCTCCAGCCGCTGGCGTAGGCGCTTACCTGGGTGGTGACCGATGGATCGAACAGGAAGGCTTCGCCCAGCGATACGACCTGGCGCTGCTCGAGCTGTTCGCGGCCGACCGCAGTAATGGCGAACGGGGTATCGCGCAGGGCACGGTCACCCAGCGCGCCGGCCTCGGTGTGGGTGCGTTCGCCGACCACCTTGATGGCGTCCAGGTCGGTGGCGCTGCGGGCATCAGCCGGGGCTTGCGCATGGGCTGCGCAGGCGGTGGACAGGGCGGCGGCCAGCAGGGCCAGGCGCGGGGTGCGGAACGAAGGCATCGATCGGATTCCTCGGCGGACGGCCACAGGCCATCCACCCATGGTTGGGGGAAGAGGCAGTGGCTGGGATCACGCAGGCTGTCCGTGAACTGGGAGCGGGGCGCCGCAGGGGCGCAGGACCATGGCTGGTTGCGAATTCTTCTCTTTTCGTTACAGCGCGTCAAACCGTGAGCGTCGCCCGGGTGGTAGCGGCGCGCCGGGCGTGGCCCGGCGCTACCGAGGCTAGGCGCGCTGCGCGCGCTTGAGCAGTTTCGCCTCGCGCCTGCGCGCGCGCCGCGCCCGCCAACGCTCGGCCAGGCAGGAGAAGATCACGTAAAGGGCCGGCGTGCTGAGCAGGGTCAGACTCTGCGAGAACAGCAGGCCCCCGATCATCGCGATGCCCAGCGGCCGGCGCAGCTCCGACCCTTCGCCCAGGCCGATTGCCAGCGGAACCGCAGCCAGGATGGCCACCATCGTGGTCATCATGATCGGCCGGAAGCGGACGATGCTGGCCTCGCGTGCGGCCTCGCGCGGGGTCAGTCCGTGCTCGCGCTGCGCCACCAGCGCGAAGTCGATCATCATGATCGCGTTCTTCTTGACGATGCCGATCAGCAGCACCAGCGCGATCATCGAGATGACCGACAGCTCGGTGTTGGTACCGAACAGGGCCAGCAGCGCGCCTACGCCTGCCGCCGGCAGCGTGGACAGGATCGTCACCGGATGGATCAGGCTTTCGTACAGCATGCCCAGCACCAGGTACACGGTCAGGATCGCCGCCAATACCAGGATCAGCATGTCGCTGGGATCGGAATTGAAGCCAAAGCCCGCATCGTCGGCCAGGCGGATGTCGCCCGGCATGCGCATGCCGGCCACGGTCGCATCGATGATCGCCTTTGCCTCGCCCATGCTGACGCCGGGGGCGAGGTTGTAGCTCAGGTCCATCGTCGTGTACTGGTTCTCATGCGTGATCTGCGAAGGCGCCAGCCCCGGTACCTGGGTGGCCACCGCAGTGATCGGCACCATCTCGCCATTGCCTGCGCGCACATGGACCTCGTCCAGTGCGGTGGGGGTCGCCGTCTGCGAAGGCAGGGCATTGACCACGACGCTGTACTGGTTGATGTCCGAGTAGATCGTCGAGATCTGGCGCTGGCCGAATGCACCGTACAGCGCACCGTCGATGGCACCGACCGAGACGCCCAGTCGCGCGGCCTTGGCGCGGTCGATCACGATGTTCTGGCGCAGGCCGGCGTTGTCCACGTCGGTGCCGACATCGCGCAGCTTGGGATTCTTCTTCAGTTCCGCCTGCAGCTTCGGCAACCACTCCTGCAGCGCCGCCAGATCGTTGCCCTGCAGCGAGATGCGGTACTGCGCGCCCTGGCTGGAGCCGCCGCCGTCGTTGCTGGGCAGATCCTGGATGGCGCGCAGCCGCAGCTGCAGGTCGGGATAGCGGTCGGCCTTGGCGCTCAGTCGCGCCAGTGCATGCGCGGTGGTCTCGCGGCGGCCTTCCTTGCGTGACTTCAGTTCGACATTGAACTGCGCGCTGGAACCCTGGCGGCCACTGCCCAGGCGTACGCCGACGGTCTTCACCGCCGGGTCGGCCATCAGCATGTCGGTGATGCGGCGTTGGCGGTTGACCATGTCCTCGAAGGACACGGTCGCGCTGGAGTTGGCACGGCCCCAGATGAGCCCGGTGTCCTGTGGCGGGAAGGCGCCCTTCTTCACCGCGCCGAACAGGAAGACGGTCACGCCGATCAGGATCAGCGGCGTGAGCGAGAGCAGCAACGCGTGGCGCAGGGAGAAATCGAGGAACACCGTGTAGATGCGCAGCATGCGTTCGTGGCCGGCGTCCAGCCAGCGGCCCAGGCGCGAGGGTGCCGCGCGATGGTCGTGCGCACTGAGGAACCGGCTGCACAGCGCCGGCGTCAGCGTCAGCGAGACGATCATCGAGACCACGATCGCCGCCACCAGGGTGACGGTGAACTCACGGAAGAACGCGCCCATCATGCCGCTGGCGAACAGCAGCGGGATGAACACCGCAACCAGCGAGGCGGTGATCGAGACGATGGTGAAGCCGATCTCGCGTGCGCCGGTGAACGCTGCCTGCAGGCGCGGCATGCCTTCGTCGAGGTGGCGCATGATGTTCTCGATCACCACGATCGCATCGTCCACCACGAAGCCGATCGCGATCACCAGCGCCAGCAGGCTCAGGTTGTTCAGGGTGAAGCCCAGCGCATACATCACCAGTGCGGCGCCGGCCAGCGACAGCGGCACCGTCACGGCCGCGATCAGGGTCGGGGCGAGCCGGCGCAGGAACAGCGCCATGGTCAGCACCACCATCGCCAGGCTGATCAGCAAGGTGATCTGCACTTCGTGCAGCGACGAGCGGATCGTCGGCGTGCGGTCGAAGTATGGCGTCATCGTGGTTCCCGGCTGCAGGTAGTCACGCAGCGTCGGGATCTGCGCCTTCACCCGGTCGACGGTCTCCACGATGTTGGCGCCGGCGCGGGTGAACACATACATGACCACCGCGGGCTTGTGGTCGAACCATGCCGCCTGGTAGGCGTCCTGCTGGCCGTCGTAGACGTTGGCGACGTCCTTCAGGCGGATCACCCGGCCGTCGCCTTCGGTCTTCACCACCAGGTTGGCGAAGTCCGCAGCGCGGGCCACCGAATCATTGGTGATGATCGCGGTGGTGGAGTTGCCATCGCTGAGGAAGCCGGTCGGCGAGGTCACATTGGCCGCGCGCACCGCGTTGCGCAGGTCGTCGGCGGTCAGGCCCAGCGCGTTCATCAGCCGCAGGTTGACGTCCACGCGCACTGCCGGCGTCGACGCGCCGGCGATGTCCACCGAGGCCACGCCGCTGATCTGGCGGATGCGCTGGGCCAGCAGCGAGTCGGCCACGTTGTACAGCTCATCGGCCGACTGCGTCTGCGAGGTCAGTGCGATGGCGATCACCGGGTCGTCGTTCGGATTCGCCTTCTGGTACATCGGCGAGCCCATGCCCGAGGGCAGATCGGCCTGCGCGGAATTGATCGCGGTCTGCACGTCCAGCGCCGCCGAATCGATGTCACGGTCGCTCTGGAAGATCATGAACACCAGCGAGCTGCCTTCCGAGCTCGACGAGCGCATGCGGTCGATGCCCGGCAGCTGGCCCAGATGACGCTCCAGTGGTGCGGTGACCGTGGAGGCCATCGTCGCCGCGTCGGCACCGGCCTGGCTGGCGTGCACGAAGATCACCGGAATCTGGATGTTCGGCAGTGCCGATACACCCAGCCTCAGGTAGCAGATCAGGCCCACCATGAACAGGCCGATGGCCAGCAGGGCGGTACCGATCGGGCGGCGGATGAAGGGGCCGGACAGGTTCATCGCGCGGCCCCCCGCAGCAGCGGGGCAGGGGTCATGCCTGCGGCTCCTGCAGCGTGCCCTCGCGCAGTGCGCGTTGCTCGCGGCGGCGCGCCAGCCACTCGGAGAAGCGCTCCATGTACAGGTAGATCACCGGCGTGGTGTACAGCGTCACCAGCTGCGAGAGCAGCAGGCCGCCGACGATGGCGATGCCCAGCGGACGGCGCAGTTCCGAGCCGATGCCGGTACCCAGCGCGAGTGGCAGCGCGCCGAGCATGGCCGCAGCCGTGGTCATCATGATCGGGCGGAAGCGCAGCAGGCAGGCGCGGCGGATCGCTTCATGCGCGTTGGCACCGGCGCGGCGTGCTTCGATCGCGAAGTCCACCATCATGATGCCGTTCTTCTTGACGATGCCGATCAGCAGCACGATGCCGACAATGCCGTCCACCGACAGGCTCAGGCCACACAGCATCAGCGCCAGCAGCGCGCCGACGCCTGCCGGCGGCAGGGTCGAGATGATCGTGATCGGATGGATGTAGCTCTCGTACAGCACGCCCAGCACGATGTAGATGACCACCAGCGAGGCCAGCAGCAGCCACACCACATCGGTCTGGCTGCCGGTGAACTCGGCGGCCTTGCCGATGAACTCGGCATGCAGGTGCGCCGGCATGTCCAGACTGTCCTTGGTCTCCTGGATCGCGCGTACCGCTTCGGACAGCGAATAGCCCGGCGCGACGTTGAACGAGACGGTCACGGCCGGCAGCTGCTGCTGGTGGCTGACCACCAGCGGCGCGCTGGTCACCTGGCCTTCGGCCAGCGCCGACAACGGAATGATGTTGCCGGCACCGACCGTGATGCCGGTGTTCTGCGCGCCGATGCCGGTGGCCGTGGAGGAGTTGGAGGAGGTGACCTGGCCGAAGCTGGTGGCGTTGGTGCCGGTCAGCGCGCCAGCGCCGTTGGAGGCCACCGCCAGCTGCTCCATCAGCGCGGTGCTGGTGCGGAACTCCGGTGCCACTTCCAGCACCACGCGGTACTGGTTGAGCTCGGTGAAGATGGTCGAGATCTGGCGCTGGCCGAACGCATCGTAGAGCGTGTCGTCGATGGTCTGCATCGGCACGCCCAGCACGCTGGCCTTGTCACGATCGATGGTCAGCTGCAGGGCACGGCCCTGGTTGGACAGGTTGTTGTCCACGTCGGCCAGCTCCGGCCGCTGGCGCAGGGCCTCGGTCAGGCGTGTGGCCTGGGTGGCGACGGTGGTCGCGTCCACGTCCGACAGGGAGTACTGGTACTCGGTCGCGGCCACGCGGGTGTCGAGGGTGACGTCCTGCACCGGCTTCAGATACAACGCTACGCCGGGAATCCCGGCGACGGCCTCCTGCAGGCGCGGCAGGATCCGGTCCAGCCCATCACGCTGGCTGCGCTCCTTCAGCACGATCGACAACTGGCCCTGGTTGAGCGTGGGGTTCATGCTGCCAGCGCCGATGAAAGCCGACACGCCAGTCACATCCGGATCCTTGCGCAGCGCTTCGGCCACCTGCCTGGTGCGCTGCTCCATCTGCGGGAACGCGATGTTCTGGTCGGCCTGCACCACGCCGGTGATCAGGCCGGTGTCCTGCTCGGGCAGCAGGCCCTTGGGAATCAGCACGTACAGCAGAACGGTCAGCACAAGGGCGCCGCCGGCCACGGCCAGGGTCAGGCGCTGGTGGTCCAGCACCCAGTCCAGGCTGCGCTCATACAGGCCGACGGTGCGGCTCCACACGGTCTGCTTGCCGGCCGCGTGCGCCCGTTCATGCGCGTCCTCGCCTTCCGGCAGCGCGTCGGGCTTGAGCAGGTAGGCGCACATCATCGGGGTGAGCGTCAGCGAGATCAGCATCGACAGCACGACCGCGATGCTCAGCACCCAGGCGAACTCATGGAACAGGCGGCCGGTGACGCCGGGCATCAGCAGCAGCGGCAGGAACACTGCCACCAGCGATACCGTCAGCGACAGCACGGTGAAGCCGATCTGGCGCGCACCGATCTCGGCCGCTTCCTTGCCGCTCTTGCCCTGCTCGATGTAACGGACGATGTTCTCGATCATGACGATGGCATCGTCGACAACGAAGCCGGTGGCGACCACCAGTGCCATCAGCGAAAGGTTGTCCAGCGACATGCCGGTGAACGCCATCACCGCGAACGTGCCGGCCAGCGACAACGGTACCGCCACCGAAGGAATGATCGTGGCCCACAGGCGGCGCAGGAACACGAAGATCACCGCCACGACCAGGCCGATGGTCAGTACCAGGGTGAACTGCACTTCGTGCACGGAGGCGCGGATGGTCTCGGTACGGTCGTTGAAGATCTCCAGATGCACGTCGGCCGGCAGCACGCCCTGCAACTGCGGCAGGATCGCGCGGATGCGCTCGACGGTCTGCACGATGTTGGCGCCCGGCTGGCGGCGCACTTCGAGAAGGACAGCCGGCTTGCCGTCGGCCCATGCGGCCAGCTGGTCGTTCTCCACGCCGTCCACCACCGCGGCCACGTCCGACAGCCGCACCGGGCGGCCGTTCTTGTAGCTGATGATGGTGTCGCGGTATTCGGCGGCACTGGACAGCTGGTCATTGGTGCCGATGCTGTAGGACTGCGTCTTGCCGTTCAGCGAGCCCTTCGGCGCATTGACGTTGGCCTGGGTGAGCGCGCTGCGCAGTTCTTCCAGGGTCAGGCCCATGTTCGACAGCTGCGCCGGATTGACCTGGATGCGCACCGCCGGGCGGACATTGCCGGCGATCGACACCAGGCCCACGCCCTGCACCTGCGACAGGCGCTGGGCCAGGATCGAATCGGCGTAGTTGTTGACCTCCCGCAGCGGGCGCGTGTCCGAGGTGAGCTTCAGGGTGACGATGGCCGCATCGGCGGGGTTCACCCGGTTGTAGACCGGCTGGTAGGGCAGCGACGAGGGCAGGGTGGCCTGGCGGATCGCCGCCTGCACGTCCTGCGCGGCGATATCGATGTCGCGGTCCATCGAGAACTGCAGGATGATCGTCGACAGCCCGGCCGACGAATCGGACGTCATCAGGTCCAGGCCGGAGATCTGGCCGAACTGCCGCTCCAGCGGGGTGGTGACCAGCGAGGCCATCGTGGTGGCATTGGCACCCGGGTACTGGGTGGTGACCACCAGGCTGGGCGCATCGATTTCCGGCAGTGCCGACACCGGCAGCTTGCGATAACCGAGAATGCCCAGCAGCAACAGGCCCGCCATCAGCAGCGAGGTGGCGATCGGGCGGCGGATGAAGATCGTCGAAAAACCCACGGACTGATCCTTGCTGGCGCTTCAATGGCAGCGCCGGCGTCGATGCCGGCGCGAAAGGAATCGGTGGCCTGCGCTCAGCGCGGGCCACCACCGCGGCGGCCTGCGCCGCCACTCTTCTGTTCGGCGGCCTTCAATTCGGCCTCGGTGGGTGCAGCCGGGGTCTCACCGGGCTTCAGGGCCGTGACCTTGCTGCCGGGCTTCAGGCGGAACTGGCCTTCACTGACCACCCGCTCGCCGCCCTTCAGGCCCTCGGCGATCTGCACGTGGCTGTCGCCCACTTCCACGCCGCTGCGCACGGTCTGCATCTTCACCGTGTTGTCGCCCTGCACGACGTAGACATACTCGCCGTCCGGGCCACGCAGCACGGCCTGGGTCGGAATCACCACGCCGCCGCCGATGGTGCGCAGCTGCATGCGCACATTGACGAACTGGCCCGGCCACAGGCCGTTGTCCGCATTGTCGAACACCGCGCGTGCCTTGAAGGTGCCGCTGTCGGCGCTGATCAGGTTGTCGACCACATCGAGCTTGCCGTCGCCGGACAGCACGTGCGAATCGGCACGGTCCAGCGCAGCCACCGGAACGCTGCCGGCCGCCTGTGCCTGGCGCACATCGCCGAGCTGGCGTTCGGGCAGGTTGAACAGCACGTGGATCGGGTGGATCTGGGTCAGGGTGACCAGGGCGGTGCCCGCGTTGACCACGTTGCCGGCATCGACTGCACGGATGCCGGCGATGCCGGAGATCGGCGCAGTGACCTTGGTGTACTGCAGCTGCACCTGCGCCGAGCGCATGCTCGCCTCGTTGGCGGCCACTGCGCTTTCGTACTGTGCCACTTGGTTGCGTTGTGTATCCAGATCGGTCTTGGCGACGTACTGGCGGTACTCGGGGGCATTGGAGCGCTGGTAGTTGGAGCGCGCGGTCGCCAGCAGCGCCTCGTTCTGGCGCTTGGCGGCAGCGGCCTGGTCATAGCTGGCCTGGGCGGTACGTGGGTCGATCACCGCCAGCACGTCGCCCTGCTTCACTTCCTGGCCTTCGCGGAAGTTCAGGCTCATCAGCTGGCCGCCGACCTGAGGGCTGACCGTGACGGTATTCATCGCGGTGACCGTACCGAGCGCACTGGCGTAGACGGGCACGTCCTGGCGCACGGCGTCGACCACGGTCACCGGTACCGGTGCGGCATCGGCGTCATCGCCACCTTGGCCGGCGGCGACGCCGGGCCTGCCGGCCTTGTCCTTGCCACCGCCCAGCACGCGCAGGCCCACCACGGCCAGCACCAGTACCGCCACGACCAGCAGCACGATCTTCCAAACACGTGACATTCAAGGACTCCAAGAGGGCTGGACGGGCGGGGCCCGGTGGGCAATGCGCAAAGCATACCTGTGCCACATCACGTTTCCTGCATGACGGATGGGACGGGCGCTAGGACCGGGACCGGCCGCGGAGGTTCCCGTAAAGGCAGCGTTGCCCTACATTCAGGTGCAGAACCCTGCCGTGGAGTACCGAGATGCGCCGTTCGTTGCTGCTGTCCGCCCTGATCCTGGCCCTGCCGGCCCTTGCCCATGCCCAGGACGGGCAGCGTCCCGAGGTGACCGCGGCCGCACAGCGGCTGCAGGCCAAAGTGGTGGAGTGGCGCCGTGATTTCCACCAGCATCCGGAGCTGTCCAACCGCGAAGTACGGACCTCGGCCGAGGTCGCCAAGCACCTGCGCGCAATGGGCCTGAAGCCGAAGACCGGCATTGCCCATCATGGCGTGGTGGCGATCATCGAAGGCGGCAGGCCGGGTCCGAAGATCGCCCTGCGCGCCGACATGGACGCGCTGCCGGTGACCGAACAGACCGGCCTGCCGTTCGCCTCGAAGGCGACCGATCAGTACCGCGGGCAGACGGTGGGCGTGATGCATGCCTGCGGCCATGATGCCCATACCGCCACCCTGCTGGGTGTGGCCGAGGCGCTGGTGGCAATGAAGAAGGACCTGCCGGGCCAGGTCATGCTGATCTTCCAGCCGGCAGAGGAGGGCGCGCCGCCGCCGGAAGAAGGCGGTGCCGCGCTGATGCTGAAGGAGGGCCTGTTCGCCGACTTTAAGCCGGAAGCCGTGTTCGGCCTGCATGTGTTCTCCAGCGTGCAGGCCGGTCAGATCGCCGTGCGTGGCGGTCCGCTGATGGCCGCCTCGGACCGCTTCGGCATCAAGGTGATCGGTCGCCAGACGCATGGCTCCGCGCCGTGGAACGGTGTCGACCCGATCGTTGCCACGGCCGATCTGGTCGGTACCGCGCAGACCATCGTCAGCCGTCGCGTGAATCTGTCCAAGCAGCCGGCGGTGCTCACCTTCGGTGCGATCAACGGCGGCATCCGCTACAACATCATTCCGGACGAGGTGGAGATGGTCGGCACCATCCGCACGTTCGACGAGGGCATGCGCCAGCAGATCTTCGCCGACCTGCGCAACGTCGCAGAGCACACTGCGGCCGCGCACGGGGCAAAGGCGGTCACCGACATCTACGAATCAGAAGGCAACCCGGCCACGGTCAACGATCCGGCGCTGACGGCGCGCATGCTGCCGAGCCTGCAGGCGGTGGTGGGCAAGGACAACGTGTACGAACCGCCCCTGCAGATGGGCGCGGAGGACTTCTCGCTGTATGCCAAGGAGGTGCCGGGCATGTTCTTCTTCGTCGGCTCCACCAGCGTGGGCATCGATCCGGCGACGGCACCGGCCAATCATTCGCCGAAGTTCCTGCTGGATGAGAAGGCGCTGGACGTGGGACTGCGTGCGTTGCTGCAGGTGAGCCTGGATTACCTGCACGGTGCCGGCACTCCGGCAGGGTGAGGGTTTCCGGCAGGGCTTGCAGCCCTGCACCCCTGAAGCAACGGCAACGTCAACGGCAACGTCAACGGCAACGTCAACGGCAAAAGCGGTGCTGGATTTCTGTTGGTTGGGCGGGGCGGTGTGGGCCTGCAGGACACGCCGTAAACCCGTCCATGGGGGCTCGATGGCGCCATCCATGGCGCCAACGGTCCTGCAGGCCCACACCGCCCCGGCCCCGACAGGTTCACGCGGCTGTTGGTAGGTGTCGACCTTGGTCGACACAGGCAGACATCGGGAATGTCTGAAGGATTGGCTTTTGATTTTGATTTTTCTGATCTTTCCCGTGGTGGTGGCTGCGTGCAGGGAACTGTCAGGGGCCGGGTGGGTAGGCGGGGCGGGGGTGTCCGCGGCATGGATGCCGCGGCCAAGCCCCCAAGGACGGGTTTACGGCGTCCCCCGACCCGCCTACCCACCCGGCCAAGCCGATAGACCGCCTTCCACGACCAACCGACAAAACCACCACGGAGGGGCTCCGCCGTTGGCCGGCCCGGCCGGAGGCCCGGCCCCGTCGCGATACAATGCGCACCATGAACACCCCCCAGGATTCCAGCCTCGGTCGCGAGGTCAGTTACCCGTCGCAGTACGATCCCGGCCTGCTGTTTCCCATCCCCCGCCGCGCCGCCCGCGCCGAGATCGGCCTCGATGACACCGCGCTGCCGTTCGTCGGCCATGATCGCTGGCATGCGTTCGAGCTGAGCTGGCTCGACCCGCGTGGCAAGCCGCAGGTGGCCGTTGCCACCGTGCAGGTGCCCTGCACCTCGCCGTGCCTGATCGAATCGAAGTCGTTCAAGCTGTACCTGAATTCCCTCAACAGCACCCGCATCGACAGTGCCGAGGCACTGCATGCGCGTCTTGTCGACGATCTGTCAGCCTGTGCCGGCGCACCCGTGCAGGTGGCGTTCGGCCTGCCCGAACTGCGCCCGGTACCGCTGGGCGAATCCATCGACGGCCTGGACCTGGAGATCGACTGCTACGGCCCCCCGCAGGCGGACTTCCTCTCGGCCGACGCTGCGCAGCCCGTGGAGGAGACGTTGGTCTCCGCGCTGCTGAAATCCAACTGCCCGGTTACCGGCCAGCCGGACTGGGCCACGGTCAGCCTGCGCTATCGGGGGCCGAAGATCGACCGGGCCGGCCTGCTGCGCTATCTGGTGAGCTACCGCGAGCACGCGGAATTCCACGAGCAGTGCGTGGAGCGGATCTTCAGCGAGGTCTCCGCGCGCTGCCGGCCGCAGTGGCTGGAAGTGGAAGCGCGCTACACGCGTCGCGGCGGCCTCGACATCAATCCATGGCGCGCCAGCCCCGGCATCGCGGCCCCGGCCGCGACCTACCGCGAGCTGCGCCAGTAACCGCCGCAGGCGGTTACGGTAGCGCCGGGCATGGCCCGGCGCTACCGGTGGAGCAGCGGGCAGGGGGTGTCCATCTCCCGATTGTTCAGCCACCCCGGGGGGCGGCTTCACATCTGCACCATCCCCATTTAACAACCGCCATGGCACCGTGCGAACCACGTAGTCATGCAGACGGGAGTTGTGGATGAGTACCGAGAAGAAAGCTGATTTCTCCGGCGTCAGCGCCAGCGTCGACAGTACCGCCCAGCAGGCACCGAAGGCGGACTTCTCCGGCGTCAGCGGCTCGGTGGACAGTACCGCCGAGGTGGTCAGCGGCGGCACCTATACCGTGCAGAAGGGGGACTCGCTGTCGAAGATCGCCAAGGCGCATCTTGGCGACGCCAATGCCTGGAAGAAGATCTTCGAAGCCAACCGGGACGTGCTCGATGACCCGGACAAGATTTTCCCTGGCCAGACCCTGAAACTGCCACCGAAGTAAGCCGGCCGCGCCCGCACGCCATCCGACAATCCTGGGAGGAACACCGAATGATCAAGACCACGCCGCTCCAGACCGCCCTGCTGACCGCCCTGTTGGGCAGCGTCGCCCTGGTGGGTTGCAAGAAGAAGGAAGAGTCGACCGACAGCAATGCAGCGCCCGCTGCCACCGCCCCGGCCGAAACGGCCCCGGCACCGATGACCGGCGCGCCGCCGCCGATGTCTGAGGCGGCAGTAGCCGTCTCCTCCGTCTCCGTCGGCAAGACGGCGGCAGCGGACAAGTCCGTCGCTCCGGCAGCACTGTTCGCGCCGAAGGACGATGTGATCGTGTCGGTCCGCACAGACGGTGCTGCCAACAACGTCAACGTCGGCGCCAAGCTGACCTTCCAGGACGGTCAGGTCGCCGGCGAGCAGAATGCCACGCTGAACACCAGCGGTGCCGAGACCACCAACATCACCTTCAAGAATGCCAATGGCTGGCCGGCCGGCAAGTACCGCGCCGAAGTCATGGTTGATGGTAAGGCGGCCGGAACGCCGCAGGAGTTCGAGGTCAAGTAAGTCCTGCCGACTCTCTCCCGGCAGGGCTCACGATGGACGCAGCCGCGAGGCTGCGTCTTTTTTTTGCGTGACACCCCCAGCCGGGTGAATCACTGCGTTGCAGTACCGGCGCGTATGGCGCGGCTTTGCCCCGCGCGGCTGAAAACGCGACAATGCAGGGGTTTCCCCGCCGCGCGCCCACCCTGACGGCGACGGGGGAAAGCGTGGGGCCAGGCCCCGCGCGAGACACGGTTGCACGTGGTCCGGCGCTGCCGCCGGGCTTTCCCTGAGCACTGCTACAGAGTCCAAGTCCCCCATGTCCAAGATTCTCTACACGCTGACCGACGAAGCCCCGTTCCTGGCCACCCAGTCGCTGCTGCCGATCGTCGATGCCTACACCGCCACCGCTGGCATCGTGGTGGAAACCCGCGACATCTCGCTGTCCGGGCGCATTCTTTCGCAGTTCCCGGAACTGCTGGGTGAGGAGCAGAAGGTCAGTGACGACCTGGCCGAGCTGGGCCAGCTGGCGACCACGCCGGACGCCAACATCATCAAGCTGCCCAACATCTCCGCCTCGGTGCCGCAGCTGAAGGCGGCCATCAAGGAGCTGCAGGACCAGGGCTATCCGTTGCCGGATTACCCGGAAACGCCGGCCGACGACCAGCAGCGCGACTACAAGGCGCGCTACGACAAGGTCAAGGGCAGCGCGGTGAATCCGGTGCTGCGCGAAGGCAACTCCGACCGTCGCGCGCCGCTGTCGGTGAAGAACTATGCCCGCAAGCATCCGCATCGCATGGGCGCCTGGTCCGCCGATTCGAAGTCGCACGTCTCGCACATGGACGCGGGCGACTTCTATGGCAGCGAAAAGTCGGCAACCCTCGCCAACGCCGGCACCCTGAAGATCACCTTCCATGGCAAT
The DNA here is from genome assembly GCF_059368375.1 of Stenotrophomonas sp. YJH_SMC_106-19. NCBI lineage: Bacteria > Pseudomonadati > Pseudomonadota > Gammaproteobacteria > Lysobacterales > Lysobacteraceae > Stenotrophomonas > Stenotrophomonas sp. YJH_SMC_106-19. Next base: position 1,378,948 of record NZ_JCAFRQ010000001.1, on the reverse strand, counting down.
GACGGCAGCACCGTCGTGCTGAAGGAAAAGACCGCGGTCAAGGCCGGTGAGATCGTTGATGCCGCCGTGATGAGCCGCAAGGCGCTGGCTGCCTTCATCGACGCGCAGATCGCCGATGCCAAGAGCCAGGGCGTGCTGTTCTCGCTGCACCTGAAGGCGACCATGATGAAGGTCTCCGACCCGATCATGTTCGGCGTGGTCGTGGAAGAGTTCTACAAGGACGTGCTGGCCAAGCACGCCGACGCCATCCGGCAGGCCGGTTTCGATGCCAACAACGGCATCGGAGACCTGGTCGCGCGCCTGCCGTCGCTGCCGGAGGCCACCCGCGCCGCCATCGAAGCCGACCTGAAGGCCGAGTACGCGCAGCGCCCGGGCCTGGCGATGGTCAACTCGGACAAGGGCATCACCAACCTGCACGTGCCGAGCGACGTGATCGTCGACGCCTCGATGCCGGCGATGATCCGCGACTCCGGCAAGATGTGGAATGCCGAAGGCAAGCTGCAGGACACCAAGGCGGTCATCCCGGACCGCTGCTATGCCGGCGTCTACCAGGCCGTCATCGACGACTGCAAGGCGCACGGCGCCTTCGACCCGGCCACCATGGGCTCGGTGCCGAACGTCGGCCTGATGGCGCAGAAGGCCGAAGAGTACGGCTCGCACGACAAGACCTTCCAGATCGCCGCCGACGGCGTGGTCAAGGTCACCGATGACGCGGGCAGCGTGGTGTTCGAGCACGCGGTGGAGGCCGGTGACATCTGGCGCATGTGCCAGACCAAGGACGCCCCGATCCAGGACTGGGTCAAGCTGGCGGTCGAGCGCGCGCGCCTCAGCAGCACCCCCGCCGTGTTCTGGCTGGACGCTGCCCGCGCCCATGACGCGCAGGTCATTGCCAAGGTCGAGCAGTACCTGAAGAACCACGACACCGCCGGCCTGGACATCCGCATCCTGCCGCCGGTGGAAGCCACCGCGTTCTCGCTGGCCCGCATCCGCAAGGGCGAAGACACCATCTCGGTGACCGGCAACGTGCTGCGTGACTACCTGACCGACCTGTTCCCGATCATGGAGCTGGGCACCAGCGCCAAGATGCTGTCGATCGTGCCGTTGATGGCCGGTGGTGGCCTGTTCGAAACCGGTGCCGGCGGCTCGGCTCCCAAGCATGTACAGCAGTTCGTCGAAGAGGATTACCTGCGTTGGGATTCGCTCGGTGAGTTCCTGGCGCTGGCAGCGTCGCTGGAGCATCTGGGCAACCGCTACGACAATGCAGCAGCCCGTGTGCTGGCCAAGGCGCTGGACGAAGCCAACGGCCAGTTCCTGGACAACGACAAGTCGCCTTCGCGCAAGCTCGGTGGCATCGACAACCGTGGCAGCCACTTCTACATCGCGCTGTACTGGGCGCAGGCCCTGGCCGCGCAGGACGAGGATGCCACACTGAAGGCACGCTTCGCCCCGCTGGCCAAGGCCCTGACCGACAACGAGCAGAAGATCGTCGAAGAGCTGATCGCAGTGCAGGGCAAGGCCGTGGACATCGGCGGCTACTACCGTCCGGACGTGGAAAAGGCCAGCAAGGCGATGCGCCCGAGCGCGACCTTCAACGCCGCGCTGGAGCGGCTGCGCGGTTGATCCATCGCCGTTCGGTCGTGACCCCGGAACCCGCGCTTCGGCGCGGGTTTCTTTTTGGCTCCGGGGTCAGATCCCCTTTTGCCATGCAAAAGGGATCTGACCCCAAGCGATGAAAACGTGACTTCCGTCAGCTGTCGGAATGTCGTCAACACGGCATGAAACTTGCCCGCGATGGCCGTCGCAGAACCGATGCGTGCGTAGGCGCGGGCACTGTCAATCTGAGCGGTCGATCACGACGGATGCCGCGGGCGATGACCTAGCCTTGGCGACGCGAGATCGCCGGGGAGGCGGTCGCACGGGGAACACGGATGGCACGCGTGCTGGTAGTGGGAACCGATATCCAGGGAGAGCAGGCCCTGCTCAGGCGCCTGCGCATCGCTTCGGCCCTGCCTGACGGCCAGATCCGCCGCAGCCAGGATCTGGACGACTGTGATCTGCTGGTCATCCGCGATACGCCCGCATTGCGCAACGCGGCCCTGCGCATGCGCCAGCAGCGGCCCCGCCTGCAGTGCTGGATCGAAGATCCCGGTGGCCAGCTGCGCGACGGCGATGGCCAGCAGCGTGTGCTCGATGACGGCGCCATCGGCCGCGCACTGCGTGGCATGCAGCGCCCACCGGAACCCGTAATTCCACACGTGCCCGCGCCGATCCGCCTGGCCGATGGTGCACACGCGATCACCCGCCTGCTGCGCGAGCGCTTGCCACTGCGGCAGGGATACGCGCTGCTGGGGGATGCCGCTGCGCCCCTGCTGCTGCTGGACCTGGAGCAGGACCAGGCCATCGCACTGCACGAGCCCGTCGTGGCATTGGTCGAACGCCTTGCGCGGGGGTTCGAACAGCTCTGGCTCGATGCGCTGACAGCAGCGCAGCTGCAGGCCCAGGCGGCAGATCGCACCCGGCAGCCATTGCGCCCGTTGCTGTGGCAGTGGGCGCAGCGCAGCCCGCATTGGCAGGCCCTGGACGAGCGCCTGCGCGTCGCCTCGGTGAAACTGCTGCGCTGGCCTGACTTCCGCGTACTGGGCCACGATCACGATGGCTTCCGCCTGTGCTCGCTGCTGCTCAAGCGCGCCTGTACGGTGGACGAGTGTGCCGTGCTGCTCGACCTTCCGCAGGCTGCAGTACGCGATTTCGTGCACGCCGCTTATCTGTGTGGCTATGCGCAGCTGCAACCGGCGCCTGCGGCGACGGTGACGGTCATGCGCGGCACGGGCAACGACAGCGGGCTATTGGCCCGGCTGTGGCGCCACCTGCGCGGGAGCGAACGCAATGCGTGAGCACAAGGTGGTCGTGCTGGGTGGCATGGGCAGCGGCAAGTCGACGCTGGTGCGCAGCATCGCCGCCGGCACGGTGGTGGACACCGACGTCGCCAACAGCGATCGGCTTGGCGCCGACAAGGCATCGACCACGGTGGCGCTCGACTACGCCGACATCGATCTGCCCAATGGCGAGCGTCTCCGCCTGTACGGTACGCCGGGTCAGCAACGTTTTGATTTCCTGTGGCCGATCCTGCTGCAGGGCGCGCGCGGCGCGGTGCTGCTGCTGGATGGCCGACGTGCCGGCGTGGCTGCCGAACTGGACGGCTACCTGCAGGTGCTGCGGCCGTTCGGACCGGCGCTGGCACTGGTGGTGGCGGTGACCCATCTGGACCAGGCACCGGCGGCCGCGATGGAACACTGGGCAGCACATGCGCAGATCGACGGCCAACCGCTGCCGCTGCTGCCGCTGGATGCGCGCGACCGCGAACAGGGGCTGTTGCTGATGGATGTGCTGATGAGCGAGATCGAAGCGTACGCGCTGGTGACCGCGCATGGCTGACGGACAGGCCGCACTGCTGCCCGATGCGCGCCAGCGCGAACGCCTGCAGCCGTTGCTGCAGGACCTGCAGCAACGGGTGGAAGGGGTGCGCACCGTGGTGCTGGCCAGTGTCGATGGCTTCGCGCTGGTCAGCGCCGGCGCCGAAGGGCGTGGTGAACGCCTGGCCGCGATGACCAGCGCAATGCTGGGGTTGGCGGCAGCAGTAGGGCGCGAGCTGGTCCTGGGAGACCTGCAGACGCTGATGCTGGAAGCCGCGGGCGGCAAGGTGCTGATGCTGGCCATTCACGGTGAAGGGCGTGTGCCGCTGCTGCTGATGGCAGCCTGCGACCAGCGCAGCGTGATCGGCCAGGTGCTGTGGCAGAGCAGGGAATGTGGCCAGGCGATCCTGGCCGAACTCGGCGGACCGTGAGCCCGGCCGCAGGGGAACGAGGGGCTCGAACCTACACCGACAAGGGGTGCAACGTGTCTGGATTGAATGAATCGTTGAATGCACTGATGGGTATCGATGGCGCGCAGGCCGTGGCGCTGGTCGACTATGAAAGCGGCATGCTGTTGGGCGAAGCCGGTGCGGGGATGGACATGGAAGTGGCGGCAGCCGGCAACACTGAAGTGATCCGCGCGAAGATGAAAACCGCAGCGTCGCTCAACCTCAACGACAGCATCGAGGACATCCTGATCTCGCTGGGCAGGGCGTACCACATCATGCGCCCGGTGGCCAGGAAGAAGGGCCTGTTCTTCTACATCGTGCTGGACCGTAGCAAATCCAATCTGGCATTGGCCCGGCGCAAGGTGCAGGAAGTGGAGGCCGAGCTGGCCATCTGAGCCGATGCCTGTTGGAGCCGGGCAGGACCCGGCTCTACCCATTCCACCCCACGCCGGCGTATGGTTGAGCCATCTTCCCCGGTGAGCCCTGCATGTCCACGCCTGACATCGCTACCGAGCTGGCGCCGCGCATCGCAGGCGCCATCCGCGATGGATTCGAGCAGTACCATGCCCGCTTCGCGGCGATCACCGCCCGCGCGCGGCAGCGCTTCGAGCAGCGCGACTGGAACGGTGCCCGCCAGGACGCCGTCGAGCGCATCGCCCTGTACGACCTGTGCATCGCCGAGCAGATGGACGCACTGCGCCGGCTTGCCGGTGAGGCGATCGGCGAGCGCTCGCTGTGGCTGCAGGTGCACGGCGCCTACAGCGCCCTGCTGCAGGGGCTGATCGACGCCGAGCTGTACAAGACGTTCTACAACACGCTGTCGCGGCGGTTGTTCGCCACTCGCGGCGTGGACCCGGCGGTGGAGTTCATCGCCTTCGATGTCGAGCCGTCCGATGCGATCACCCATCCGGTCGCCCGCCACACCTATGCGGTCTCACCGACGCGCCCGGTGGAGGCGCTGCAGCGGGTGTTGGCTGACTATCGCTTCGATGTTCCCTATGCGCACCAGCTGCGCTGTGCCGCCGCCATCGCCGTGCGCCTGCAGGATGATCTTGCGCACTGGGGCGATACGCCGGTACGCAGCATCGAACTGCTGGATACCGTGTTCTACCGCGAGCGTCGCGCCTATCTGGTAGGGCGCGTCTTCGGCGAGCATCGCTTCTCGCCCTGCGTGATCGCGCTGGTCAACGACGAACAGGGCCTGCGTGCCGATGCAGTGCTGACCCGTCGCCGCGATGTCGCCCACCTGTTCGGTGTGTCGCGTAGCTATTTCCAGGCCGACCTGGCCACCGTCGGCGACGCCGTGGTGTTCCTGCGCAGCCTGCTGCCGGGCAAGCCGATCGACGAAATCTACACCGTGCTGGGCCGTGCCAAGCAGGGCAAGACCGAGCGCTACCGCACCTTCTTCCGCCATTTCAATGAACATCCACACGAGCGCCTGGTCCACGCCGAAGGCACCCCCGGCATGGTCATGGCCGTGTTCACCCTGCCCAGCTATCCGCTGGTGTTCAAACTCATCCGCGATCGTTTCGCCTGGCCGAAGGCGATGTCACGGCAGCAGGTGGAAGAGAAGTACGCGCTGGTGTTCAACCTGGACCGTGTCGGCCGCCTGCTGGACGCGCAACCCTATCGGCACCTGCGCTTCCCGCGCGACCGCTTTGCGCCGGCGCTGCTTGACGAACTGCTGGGCCAGTGCGCGCAGAGCATCCGCGTCGATGGCGACGAAGTGGAAGTGGCGCTGTGCTACGTGCAGCGCCGTTTCCGCCCGTTGAACCTGTACCTGCGCGAGCAGGGCGCAGAGCCGGTGCGCGCTGCGGTGCTCGACTACGCGCAGGCGATCACCGACATGGCACGCAACAACATTTTCCCGGGTGACATGCTGCCGAAGAATTTCGGTGTTTCACGTCACGGCCGCGCGGTGTTCTACGATTACGACGAACTGTGCCTGGTCAGCGACTGTGTGTTCCGTGCCTGGCCGCAGCCGAGCTCGCCGGAAGAGGCGATGGCCGACGAGCCCTGGTTCCACGTTGGCCCGCGCGATGTGTTCCCCGAACGCTTCGGCCCCTTCATGGGATTGCCGGCCGGCGAACTGGCGGCCGTGCGTGAGCACTATCGGCACCTGTTCGATCCCGGCTGGTGGCAGGCCCTGCAGGCCCGCTTCGCCAGTGGCGACTATCCGGACACGCCGCCCTATGCCGCCAGCCACCGGCTGGCGTAGCCCCGCGCGCCTGCGCTTCAGTCTGCGTGGGGGTAGACGATTACCCGGTTGCGCCCCTGTTCCTTGGCCAGGTACAGGGCCTTGTCGGCCAGGCGCAGGGCCTGCTCGGCATCGGCATGGAAGCTGGGGAAATGGGCCACGCCCAGCGACACCGTGATCGTGCCGACCGGTGCGAAGGGGTGATCGGCGATGTGCTGGCGCAGGCGCTCGGCGGCCTGGCGCGCAGGCTCGGTACCGATACCCGGCAACAGCAGCAGGAACTCCTCGCCGCCAGCGCGGCACAACAGATCGCTCTCGCGCGAGTGGCGGCGCATCTGCTCGGCGATATGGACGATGACGGCATCACCGACGTCATGCCCATGGCCGTCGTTGATCGATTTGAAGCGATCAATGTCCAGCGCCAGGATCGCGAAGGGAATGCCCTGCGCCTGCAGCGCATCCAGCGCATGCTGCAGCCCGCGACGATTCAACAGACCGGTCATCGGATCGGTGCGGCTGGCGCGGTTGAGCGTGCCGATCCGGTCCTGCAGTGCGTTGAAACTGTGCAGCACCGCATGCTTGAGCTGGGCAACCTCGAAGTACCAAGCGCGGATGCCGTTGACATGGCTGATCGCGTTGCCGGTGTCCTCGCCGGCCTGCACGTTGCGCGCCAGCTGCCACAGCGGCAGCGAAATGCGCCGGGCGAACCACCAGGTGATCACCAGTGACAACACACCCAGCGGGATCGCGTTCCAGATCACCGCCGACATCAGCCGCGACAGTGGCTGCAGGGTGGCTTCGGTGGGCCGCTGGGCGACGATGCCCCAGCCGGTGACAGCGACCGGGGCATAGCCGGCCAGCATCGATACACCGCGGTTGTTGCGTACCTGCTGCGCTCCCCGCTCACCGTGGATCACCGCCGTCACCGCCGGATTGCCGACCACATAGTCGCCCACCCGCTCGCCTTCGACGTGGTACAGCAGGCGGCCATGGCGGTCGACCACATACAGATACGAGCCGTCGCGATAGTAATGCGTACCCAGCAGCGTATGCAGCGCGCTGCGCTGGCGCAGGTACAGGGTGCCGCTGATATAGCCGCGGTACCGGCCCTGGCCGTCGAAAATCGGATGCGACAGTGAGACCAGCAGCTTGCCGGTGGCCGACTGGTAGGGATCGCTGATCATCGGCTGACGGGAGGCCAGTGCCGCATTGTTGCCCGCGCTGTGCAGGATCTCGCCCTGGAGCTGCAGCGTCTGGGGCGAGGTGGCGATCACCAGGCCATCGGCATCCACGACCAGCGAGGAGTTGAAGCTGCTCGACTGCAGCTGCAGGCGGCTGGCTTCGCCCTGCGCCTGGCGCGGATCCATGTCCGCCTCGCCCAGCCGGGTCGCGCTGTAGGCCAACTGCTGCTGGGCGGACAGCAGGAAGTTCTGGGTCGTCTCGGCCAGCTTGCTGGCATAGACGCGGTTGGCCTCCAGCGTGTTGCCGACCAGCTGGTCGCGTTGCACGCGGTAGCTGGCCAGCAGTGTATTGGCCAGGGCGATGACGGCGCTGAGCAGGGCGAGGGCCAGGATCAGCTTGCCCAGGTTGAGGCGGGGCGAAATCAGGCGCATGCGGAGCAGGATGGGGCGGGGGGGACCGCAATGCGGGCAGGCGCAGGCGGAATGCAGGCAGCATTATCGCCAGAAACGGCGTCGGCGCGGGTGAAGCCCGGCGCGACCGGCGGCCTCAGCGCTGCAGGCGGCGCAGCAGGGTCTGGCGCACGTGCGCGGCCGCCGCTGCGTCGAGCGTTCCCAGCACACCCTGCGCCTGCATCGGGATGTGTGCGGTCGCCGCCTCGCTGTCGGCGAACACATAGTGGTCGAACATCGCGCGCCACTGCGCGCGCTGTGCCGCAGGCAATCCGCGCAGGGCCAGGATCGACAGCATCAGGGCATTCATCGGCGAGTCCATCCAGGCCGGCACCGGCCGCCACCAGGTGTTGACCAGCACATTGAATGTTTCCAGACCTTCCATGTGGTGCCACCACAGTGAAGGGATGAAGACCGCATCGCCCGGTTCAAGTTCGGCCACCAGCGCCTGCTGCAGCGCCTGCGGGAAGCGCGGAAAGCGATCAAGGTCCGGTGCGTGGAAATCGACCAGGCTGATCGCCTGCCCTGCGGGAGTGAAATCGAGCGGGCCGATGTACAGGTTGTCGATCTGGTCCGGTGGGAACAGCGTCACCCGGCGGCGCCCGGCCGCCACGCATGCCAGGTTGTCCGGTACGTCCTGATGGGCGGCAATGCGCGAGCGGTTGCCGATCCAGATGCTGCTGAGAGGTTCGTCCACGCCCAGCTGCAGCGGATTGGCCCGGGTGAAGCCGGGCAGAAAGCTGTCCAGCGTCGTCGATGCCACGTAGATCGATGGCGGCGCCGGATCGGTGGCGTACTTCAGCAGCGTGGCCAGCACCACTTTCAACGGTACCTGCTCGCGGCGGAAGTTGAAGCCGCTCATGTCCGCGTTGTAGAACAGCCGGCCGCCGGCGTCGGGTGCTGCCGTGGTCGCGGTCACCGGCATCTGCCCGTGGTCGAACGCGGCCAGGTGCGCAACCGCCTCCGCAGGCGAGCGGCGCGCGGCCGCGACCAGGGGCCAGTGCGCGACCAGCCCGCGGATCACCTTCGGCGTGGTCCAGGTGTGCAGCCGGGCCGGCAGCTCATCCGGGTCCAGGTCCCGCACGTCATCGATGGGTCGGGGGTGGGGCAGCATGCGTGGACATCCTGGTCGTGATGGAGAGCCGGGCCCGTGCCCGGCGGCCTTGGGTCCGCGCATCATGCACCCGTGCGGCGTGGGCCGGGCATGAACCCGGCTCCACGAGCCCTCCGCCGCCGGTCAGAACTTGTAGCGGACGCCGAACATGTAGCGCGGACCGGTCTGGGTGGCATAACGCAGCATGTTGGTGTGCCGCGAATAGGTGCGCATGGTCTCGTCGGTCAGGTTGATTGCTTCCAGGCTCAGCGTCAGCTGTTCGCTGACCGCGTAGCTGATGTTGAGATCGAGCTGACCGTACGCGGCAGTGTAGTTCGGGTTCGGGCCCTGGCCACCGATGCCGTTGAGGAACTTGTCGCGCCAGTTGTAGGCCGCGCGGATCTGCCAGGCGTTCTTGTCGTAGAACGCGACCACGTTGGCCGAATCGCTCAGGCCGATCATCGGGTACTGGTCGCCCAGGCTGAGGTTGTTGAACGTCAGCCCCGACTTCACCTTGGTGTAGTTCGCGGCCACGCCGAAGCCGGACTGGCCGAACAGGTGCTGCACCGCCACTTCCCAGCCGTCGAGGTGATCCGAGTGCTGGTTGGCCGGTACCGTGATGTCGAAACCGGCCACCGGGTCGTTGGGCTGGCCGACGATGGTGCCGGTCATCTGCCCGGCCGAATTGCGCCCGGTATAGGTTACGCCGGGATCCCCGGCATGGTTGGTGAAGATGTAGTCGCGGATGCAGGGCATGTCGGTGGTGCCGCAGCCCGATGCCAGTGCCTCGTTCCAGTACGCGCCACCGACCGGCGTATGCAGGGTGCCGGCGTTCTCGCGCACGATGGTGTCGCTGATGAAGTTCTTGATGTTCTTGCGGAAGAAGCCCACGGAGGCATAGCTGGCCTCGCCGTAGTACCACTCCAGCGACAGATCGAAGTTGTCCGAGATCAGCGGCTCCAGACCCGGATTGCCGCGGGTGCCGGTGCCGCCCTGGGTGCGCACGATGTCGGCCAGCGACTGACCGCTCTGGATCTGCGTCCAGCTCGGCCGGCCCAGGGTGCGGCTGTAGCTGCCGCGCAGCGCCAGCGTCTCGGCCAGGTCCAGTTTCAGATCAACGTTCGGCAGCACGTAGTCGTACTTGCCCTTGCCACCGACGAAGCCGCGATCGGCGGCGTAGTCGATGTTGAACTCGTTGGCCGAACTCCAGCTGATGCCGGTCGGTACGCGCACCAGCGCATTCGACTCCACCTCGGTCTGCTCGTAGCGCGCGCCGACGGCCACGTGCAGTGGCATCGACCAATCCAACGTGGTGCGGTACTGCAGGTAGGCACTCTTCGACTTCTCGGTGGTGCGGATGTCCTCGGAGTACTCCGTCGGTGCGTAGTAGCAGCTCGGGCAGGCCGGATCGGAATCGGTGCCGACCTGGGCCGCGCGATCGATCAGGCGGTCGAAGTCGAACACCAGGAACTGGCCGGTCAGGCGCGGATCGTTGTGGCCGGAGAATGCCTTGAAGTACTTGCCCATGTTGTCGGCGTACCAGATGTCATCGGCGTAGTCGGCCGGAGAGCCCAGACCGCCCCAGCTGTTGCGCTGCATGATGGCTGAGGCAGAGCGGTTCTCCACCTGGGTGTGGCCCACGCCGAAGTCCAGCGCCGAATAGTCGGCGAAGCGGAACGTGCCGCGGCCCTGGTACTGCTGCACCTTGGACTTGTTGTAGCTGTTCTGGAACACCGAGCCGGTGACCAGTGCGTCGGAGGCCTGCACGCCGCCCGGCGGCAGTGCGATGTTGATGATCGGCAGGTCGCCGCTGTAGTCGACGGTGGTGGTGCCACGCACGAAGGCGGCCACGCCGAGCACGCCCGCCGAGCCATAGGGACTGTCCGGCCGCGATTCCGACTCGGCGTTGTGCACATCGAAGGACAGGTCCAGCGCGTCGTTCACTTCCCAGTCGACGTTGAAGCCCAGCGAGTGCATGTCGGTCTTGGTGGCCAGTTTGGCGCCGCCCATCGACACGTCCGAATTGGTCATGTCCTCGCTGTAGATGATCGGCGCGGACACCGGGCCGTTGGTCCAGATGCTGTCGCCCGGACCATAGTTGAACCAGACCGACAGCTCGCTGCGCTGCTGCTGCACCTTGTTCTCGACATAGGTGTAGTCCAGCGTGGTGGTGACATTGTCGGCCGGCTTCCACTGGAACGTCGCCTGCGCGTTGGTGCGCTGCCGCTGCACGCCATTGACGTTGTAGGCGGTGTTCTGCGGACGTGCGTAGACATCGTCGGGGCCGGGGCGGTTGGTGATGCGGTCGGAATACCCCTGGCCCGGCAGCGGCAGTGCCCGCCAGTCCGCGCTCTCGTTGCCCTTGAACGTGGCCCAGCCCTCGGCCACGGTGGCCTGGTTGAAGCCGGAATCACGTTCCTGGTGGCTGGCGCTGAACGTCACGCCGAAGCGATCGTCGGCGTAGCGCTGGCTGAAGATGCCCGAGAGCTCGCCAGTGACGTTGGAGCCGCGCAGGGTCCGCGGCAGGTTGTCGTTGGACGAATCGTTGACCGCCTTCAGACCAAGGCTGATCACCGGTTCGGACTCCAGCGGCCGCAGCGTCTTGATGTTGATGGTGGCACCGATGCCACCGGCAGGATTGTCGGCGCGGCTGGTCTTGTATACCTCCACCGCAGAGATCGACTCGGAAGCGAGGTTGGCGAAGTCGAACGAGCGCGAGCCGGACAGGCCGCCGCCGCCGTTGCCCAGATTCGACGCCGGCATCTGCCGCCCGTTCAGCAGCACCAGGTTGTAGTCCGGACCAATGCCGCGCACGGTCACCTTGGACCCTTCGCCGCTGGAGGTGCGGTCGATGGAAACACCGCTGATGCGCTGCAATGATTCGGCCAGGTTGGTGTCCGGGAACTTGCCGATGTCCTCGGCGACGATGCCGTCAACCACGCCCTGGCTGTCGCGCTTGAGGTTCATCGATGAGGTCAGGCTGCCGCGGATACCGGTGACCTGCACCGCATCGAGCGTGGTCGGATCGACTGGTTCGTTGGTGGCGGGTGCGTCCTGTGCCCATGCCGGGGCGGCCAGCGCAGCCAGCAGCGCGGACGTGAGCATCGTCTTGCGAGGTACTGCCTTGTACGTCTTCATGGAAGCTCCCTCCCCAGGGAATTCGGTAATGGCGATCCTGCTTCGTTCAATCACGGACTACTGCATGTGGCCCGGATTGGAGCGACGCTTGACAGCGTTGTCAACAAACTGCCATGAAGTGCGCCGCGTCGGCGGTCGCAAGGCGCGCTGTGAAATCGTTGCCAGAACCTCGTCGCTTCGGAAACAACGCCTTGTGCGACGGCATCTGCAGCGGTTTTTCAGGGATGACAGCGCTGCCAACACGAGGGCAGGAAAGTGTTGTGCGGTGCAGAACAAAACTGCGCGGATCAGCTTTCAGCCCGCAGGTGTCAGGTCATTCGTCGGATTGACAGCGCTGGACAATCACAATGGCTGCAAATGTCACGCATGACCGCAGGATGGCTTCGATCACTGACTGGAAGGACAAGCAATGGACACAGTAACGACCGTTCGAGGACATCACGTGCAGGGCACCACCCGCGCACTGGCGGTGGTCACCGCCATCTTCTTCATGTGGGGCTTCCTGACCTGCCTCAACGACATCCTCATTCCGCACCTGAAAGCGGCGTTCGCGCTGAGCTGGGTGCAGGCGATGCTCATCCAGTTCACCTTCTTCGGCGCCTACTTCCTGATGTCGCTGCCTGCGGGCCGGCTGGTGGCTGCGGTGGGATACAAGCGCGGCATCGTCGCCGGGCTGGCCATTGCAGGCGTCGGCTCCCTGCTGTTCTGGCCGGCTGCGGCCGCCCATGTCTATGGGCTGTTCCTGGCGGCGTTGTTCGTGCTGGCCACCGGCATCACCGTGCTGCAGGTGGCAGCCAACCCCTACGTGGCATTGCTGGGCGAGGAGCGCACCAGCTCCAGCCGGTTGACCCTGGCGCAATCGATGAACTCGCTGGGCACCACGCTGGCACCGTTGTTCGGTGGCCTGCTGATCCTGTCGGCGCAGCCGCGCAGCGAGGAGCAGCTGGCGCTGTTGCCGCAGGCCGAAGCACTGGCCTACCGTGCAGCCGAAGCGCAATCGGTGCAGCTGCCGTACTTCGGCCTGGCAGTGGTCCTGTTCCTGCTGGCGGCAGCGATCTGGATGTTCCGTCTTCCCACCATTCCCGGCGTGGAGGAACGCACCGGCGCGCGAAGCCGGCCGTGGGACGTCCTGCGCCACCGCCATGTGCGACTGGGTGTGCTGGCCATCTTCTGCTACGTGGGCGCGGAAGTTTCCATCGGCAGCGTGCTGGTCAACTTCCTGTCCTCGCCGGGCATCGGCCAGGGCATGACCGAGCAGGAGGCCACCGGTTATGTCTCGCTCTATTGGGGCGGTGCGCTGGTCGGGCGCCTGCTTGGCGCGGCGATGCTGGCGAGGTTGGATGCGCGCTGGCTGCTCGGTCTTTTCGCGCTCGCGGTGGTGCTGCTGCTCGGCATCACCGTCTCCACCACGGGTGGCCTGGCCAAGTGGGCGGTGGTGAGCATCGGACTGTTCAACTCCATCATGTTTCCGACCATCTTCGCGCTGGCGATCACCCGCCTTGGAGCTCTCACCGGACAGGCTTCAAGCCTGTTGGTGATGGCGATCGTCGGCGGTGCGGTCATTCCGCTGGCCATGGGCTGGCTTGCCGACAATCATGGCCTGCAGCTGTCGTTCCTGCTGCCGGCGCTGTGTTATCTCTACATTGCCTTCTATGCATGGAAGGGTTCGCGGCTGCCTGCCGCGTGAGCCGCAGGTTCGCCGCTGGCTCAACGTCGCCGTGGTGCGGCGGTCGACTCGCGTTCGAGTACCGCGTGCTCGACCGTGATCATGCGGCCAGCGGCTTCGGCACGGATGTGCTCGATCAGCTGTTCGGTGGCCAGCCGCCCCATGTGCGAGGTCGGTTGGCGCACGGTGGTGAGTGCAGGGTAGATGTGCCCTGCGATCGGGGTGTCGTCGAACCCGCACACCGAAAGGTCGCGCGGCACGCGAAGGCCGCGTTCGCCCGCGACGCGATACACGGCCGCGGCCATGTCGTCGTTGGCGGCGAAGATTGCCGTGGGAGGCTCATCCATGTCGAGCAGCAGGTTGGCTGCGTCCACGCCGGACTCGAACGAGAACTGGCCGTTGACCACCAGCGCCGGATCGTAGGCGATACCTGCCTGCCGCAGGGCCTGGCGGTAACCGGCGTAGCGCCACTGGCAGGCACCATGCGCGCGCGGCCCCTTGATGTGGGCAATGCGGCGGTGGCCCTGCGCGACCAGGTGGCCGATCAGCTCGACCACCGCAGTGGTTTCATCCATGCGCACGCCGATGCGTCCCTCCGGGTGTCGCGGGGCGATGCAGGCGAAGGGAATGTCATGCTCTTCCAGGTACGACAGCACTACTTCGTCGTCGGTCAGCGGCGGGATCAGCACCACGCCATCCGGACGCGAGTTCTCGAACAGCGCGGTCATGTCGGGCAGGGTACGCCGGCCAGTGCCCACCGGGCCGAGGATCAGGTTGTAGTGCTGTGCGTGGCAGGCCTCGAGCATGCCGTTCTGGATTTCCATCAGGTAGTTGCGCGAAGGATTGTTGTAGACCAGTGCCAGCGCGTACGAGCGCTGTCCGGCCAGGCTGCGCGCGGAGAGATTGGGCTTGTAGCCCAGGCGCGCCACGGCCGCCAGCACCCGTTCGCGGGTCTGCTCGCGCACGTTGGGCTCGCGGTTGAGCACGCGGGACACCGTCTTGATCGATACCCCGGCAACGGCGGCGACATCCTCGATTCGACTGCGCATGATGCGGTGGATCCTCCTGGAAGGCGGCTACGCGCCGATGGTAGTGCGTACCTGCGATGTCGGTGTTGCCGGAGCAGGCGGATGGTGCCACGACGCGAGGGGGACTGGCACGTCCTGAATTCTTGTCGCGTCGCAACACCCACCGCCGCGGGCCGTGTGCTGCGTCGGCCGCAAAGCCCGCCGTTACGCGATTGCCGCCACAGGATGTGTGATCGCTCATTGACACGATGCAGGCAGGCTTATATGACAGCGCTGTCAGGACGGGCGTCCGATCGCCCATACCGACGTGCCGCTGCAGTCCCGCACGCCAGGAACGTCATCCACGGAGGTAGTACCCAGTGAAGCGCCCCACCCAGACCCTTCTTTCCGGCTGTCTGCTGGCCGCCCTGGCCGCATCGGCGGGTGCCGCGCCGTCCACGGGCGAACGCCTGCAGGACTGGCCGCGCGTCCACAGCGTGATCGCTGCTGATGCGGATATCGAAAGGCGCGTGCAGGAGATCCTTGCGCAGATGACGCTGGCGCAGAAGATCGGGCAGATGACCCAGGCCGAGATCAAGACCATCACGCCGGACGAGGTGCGCCGCTACTACATCGGCTCGGTCCTCAATGGCGGTGGCTCCTGGCCGGGCATGGACAAGCACGCCAGCGTGCAGGACTGGCTGCAGCTGGCCGATGCCTACCACGCTGCATCGCTGGCAACCGATGCGAAGACGCCGGTGCCGGTCATCTGGGGCACCGATGCGGTGCACGGCCACAACAACGTGCTGGGTGCGACCCTGTTCCCGCACAACATCGGCCTGGGCGCGGCCGGCGATGCCGAACTGATCGAACGCATCGGCGAGGCGACCGCGCGCTCGGTGCGCGCCACCGGCATCGGCTGGGTGTTCGCACCCACCCTGGCCGTGGCCCATGACCCTCGCTGGGGCCGCACCTATGAGAGCTATTCGTCCGACCCGGCGGTGATCCGCAGCTACGCCCACGCCTACGTGAAGGGAGCACAGGGCACCTTCAAGGACGACGGTAACGTGGTCACCACCGCCAAGCACTACCTGGGCGATGGTGCCACCGACAACGGCCGCGACCAGGGTGAGGCGCTGGTCGACAAGAACACCATGATCAACGTCCACGCGCAGGGCTACTATGGTGCGCTTGCCGAGGGTGCACAGACGGTGATGGCCTCGTTCAACAGCTGGAACGACCGCGCCGCAGGCGTGGACTACGGAAAGATGCACGGCAGCAAGGCGCTGCTGACCGATGCGTTGAAGGGCAAGATGGGTTTTGATGGCTTCGTCGTCTCCGACTGGAACGGCATCGCGCAGGTGCCGGGCTGCCGCAACGACAGCTGTGCGCAGGCCATCAATGCCGGCATCGACATGGTGATGGTGCCCGACGACTGGAAAGCGTTCATCGCCAACACCACCGCGCAGGTCAAGAGCGGTGAGATTCCGCTGGCGCGCATCGACGATGCGGTGGCCCGCATCCTGCGGGTGAAGCTGCGCGCGGGCCTGTTCGACCACAAGCCGTCCGACAGCCGCTACGCCGGCGATGCCAGTGCCGTGCAGCACCGTGACCTGGCCCGGCGTGCCGTGCGCGAATCGCTGGTGCTGCTGAAGAATGAAGGCAAGGTGCTGCCGCTGCGCCGCGATGCACGGGTGCTGGTGGTCGGCAAGAGCGCCGACAGCATCGGCGACCAGTCCGGTGGCTGGTCGCTGACCTGGCAGGGCACCGAGAACAGGAATTCCGATTTTCCCAACGCCGATTCCGTGCTGGGCGCGCTGCGCGCCGAACTGGGTGCGGACAAGGTCAGCTTCAGCGCCGATGGCCAAGGCGTCGATCCGAAGGCTTTCGATGTGGTGCTGGCGGTGATCGGTGAGACGCCCTATGCGGAGACCAACGGCGATATTCTCGCTTCGGATACCGTCAGCCACAGCCGGGCCTACCCGCAAGACCTGGCCGCGCTGAAGGCCGCAGCTGCAACCGGCAAGCCGGTGGTGACCGTCTACCTGTCCGGTCGCCCGATGTATGTCAACGACCTGCTCAATCTGTCCAGCGCCTTCGTCGCCGCCTGGCTGCCGGGCACCGAAGGCAAGGGCGTGACGGATGTGCTGGTGGCGGGCAAGGGCGGCAAGCCGGCACACGACTTCCGT
Organism: Stenotrophomonas sp. YJH_SMC_106-19; assembly: GCF_059368375.1. Classification (NCBI taxonomy): domain Bacteria; kingdom Pseudomonadati; phylum Pseudomonadota; class Gammaproteobacteria; order Lysobacterales; family Lysobacteraceae; genus Stenotrophomonas; species Stenotrophomonas sp. YJH_SMC_106-19. The sequence goes on along the minus strand of NZ_JCAFRQ010000001.1, from coordinate 1,362,165 downwards.
GGACGCCTCAGCTTCCCGTGGCCGGGCGTTCCGTGCCCGGCACCGATCGACCAGCCCGACGCGAAGAAGCCGGCGCTGTTCGCGCTTGGCTATGGCCTCAGCTACGCCAAGGGCGGCAAGGTCGCCAGGCTCGAGGAAGCTGACCCGGACAGCTGCGGCGAAGTCACCGTGCTGCCGATCTTCAACCGCGCCGACACGCCGCCATTCGCCCTGCACGTTGCCGCCGCGGGAGCGACCCAACCGCTTGGCAATGATCTGAACGCTACGCTGCGCTGGCCCACCGCCAAGCCGGTGGTGCAGGTGCGCACCGTGCAGGTGAACACCCAGCAGGACGCCAAGGAGGTGACCTGGCGGGCCCCGGCGCAGCTGATCGCACGCAGCACCTCGCGCCGCAATCTCGGCGCACTGGCGCGCAGCAACGGCGCGCTGCAGTTCGACGTGCAGCTGGTGAAGCGCCCGGCATCGCCGGTGAAGGTGACCATGCAGTGTGGCAGCGGCTGTGAGGGCGGGGTGGACATCGCCCCGCAGCTGGTCGCGCTGGCGCCCGGGCAGAAGCAGACGGTGACCGTGCCATTGGCCTGCTTTGCAAAGCGCGGCGTGGACCTGGGCGCGGTGGAAGCCCCGTTCGTGGTCAGCGCCGACGCGCCGTTCGCCGCGGCATTCACCCGGGTCAGGTTGACGGCCAACACGGCTACCGCCGAAGGCGCGGTGGCCTGCCCGTAACCCTGCCTGCTGGATAGAAGGCAAGCTATGGCTGTTTAGACAAATCTCCGACGAGCGCGTATGTGGGTGCTTGTATCATCACGCTTCACATCAAATGTGTGCAGATAGCATGATTCTGGCGCGAATGAAGTACTGGTTGTACGAGCTCAGGATTCCGATCCTTGCATTGGTTCTGAGCGGCACGGTGATCATCGCAGTGACCGGTCGCTGGTCGTGGGTCTCGGGTCACGTCTTTCCAAACACAACATGGGGGCTTTACTCGAAAGATTTCTTCGAGAATGTGTTGGTCGAAGCACATGGAATGATTCTGGACCTGCTGGTCATCGGTTTGGTCGCCTATCTGTTCCAGCGGAGAAGCGAACGGTCCGATCTAAAGAAGCAAGTTCTTCGTGATCTTGAGGATCTCAGACACTACAGGGGGAGTGATGCCGGATATCGGATCTACGGAGAACTACGCCGCCTGTCCTCGCTGGGGGTGAAAAAGGTCACGATCGCAACCGCTCGTATCAATGATGTAAGCCTTGAGGGATTGGATCTTGTCGACTCCAGTGCACAGGGCGTAGTCATTTCAAAATCCAGTCTCAGAGATTGCGCCTTCACCGGATGTGACTTTGATGGGGCCGTTTTCCTTGACGTCAGAGCAAAGCGGACTACTTTCCGTGGCGCGAAGCTCGTGCGCGCGAAACTGGTGGGGGCCCGCTTCAAAGGCTGCGATTTCTCTGGGGCAGATTTGACTGGTGCAGATTTCTCAAACGCAGATCTGAGCAGCGCGATCTTTCGAGGTGCAAACTGCACAAGGACGAAGTTCGACGGGGCGAAGCTTCGCAGCGCGAACTTTGTCGGCGCAACCGGCCTGTCTGAGGAGCTTAGCTCGATTGCTGCGGATGCTAAGCACATCAAGATGAAGTAAAGACGGGGGGGAATCGAACACCCCTGGCGAATTGAGATTCGCTTAGCACCAGCCCGCTAGTCTTCAGGATACCACGGCAAACGCGGTGCCCACGTGGGCGGTGCCCAATGCCTATCGGGGAACTATCGTATGACAAAAAAAGCCCCGCAGTGCGGGGCTTTTTTCTTATCGCTTCATGGAACCGAAGAACTCGTCGTTGGACTTGGTGTTCTTCATCTTGTCCAGCAGGAATTCCATCGCGGCCATTTCATCCATCGGATGCAGCAGCTTGCGCAGGATCCAGATCTTCTGCAGCAGTTCCGGCTCGATCAGCAGGTCTTCGCGGCGGGTGCCGGAGCGGTTGATGTCGATGGCCGGGAACACGCGCTTCTCGGCGATGCGGCGGCTCAGGTGCACTTCGCTGTTGCCGGTGCCCTTGAACTCTTCGTAGATCACCTCGTCCATCTTCGAGCCGGTGTCGACCAGCGCGGTGGCGATGATGGTCAGGCTGCCGCCTTCTTCAACGTTGCGCGCGGCACCGAAGAAGCGCTTCGGGCGGTGCAGGGCGTTGGCGTCCACACCACCGGTCAGCACCTTGCCCGAGCTCGGCACGACGTTGTTGTAGGCGCGTGCCAGGCGGGTGATCGAGTCCAGCAGGATCACCACGTCCTTCTTGTGCTCGACCAGGCGCTTGGCCCGTTCGATCACCATTTCGGCGACCTGCACGTGGCGTGCGGCCGGCTCGTCGAAGGTCGAGCTGATGACCTCGCCGCGCACGGTGCGCTGCATTTCGGTCACTTCTTCCGGGCGCTCGTCGATCAGCAGCACGATCAGGTGCACGTCCGGATGATTGGTGGTGATCGCGGTGGCGACCTGCTGCATCATCATCGTCTTGCCCGCTTTCGGCTGGGAGACGATCAGCGAGCGCTGACCCTTGCCCTGCGGGGCCATCAGGTCGAGGATGCGGCCGGTGATGTCTTCCGACGAACCGTTGCCGCGCTCCAGGGTGAAGCGGCGACGCGGGAACAGCGGGGTCAGGTTCTCGAACAGCACCTTGTTCTTCGACGCTTCCAGCGGCTCACCGTTGATGGTGTCCACGATCGACAGCGCGAAGTAGCGCTCGCCGTCCTTCGGGAAGCGGATGCGGCCGGACAGGTGGTCGCCGGTACGCAGGTTGAAACGGCGGATCTGGCTGGGCGAAATGTAGGTGTCGTCCGGGCCGGCCAGGTAGCTGGCTTCGGCCGCGCGCAGGAAGCCGAAGCCGTCCGGCAGGATCTCCAGCACGCCATCGGCGGCAACGCCGTCGCCGTGGCGGGTCAGCACCTTCAGCAGGGCGAAGATCACATCCTGCTTGCGGGCACGCGCCACGCCCTCGGAGATCTGCAGCTGTTCGGCGATTTCCAGCAGCTTCTGTGCCGGCATGCGCTTGAGATCGCTCAGCGAATAGACCGGGAAGCCTTCCGGCACCGTCGGCTGCACGCGCGGCACGAAGGCCTGCTGCTCGCCGCCCTCGTTGGGCATGCCGTCATCGCGGAAGCGGTTGTTGCGGTCGCGGTCGCGGCGGTTGCGGAAACGGTCACGGCGGTTGCCCTGGCCCTGGCCCTGCTGGCCATTCTGGTTGTGCGGATGCTGGCCGCCACCCTGAGGGTTCTGCTGCCGCGGCTGGCCGGATTCGCGACCCTCACCGCCTTCACCGCCGCCACTGCTGGCAGGGGCCTCGGCGGCGGGCGCGCTCGGCGCGGGAGCGGCTGCGGCCGGCGCCGGTGCTTCGGGCGCGGCGGCCAGCGGCAGGGTCGGCTGCGCGGGGGGCGCGCTGGTTTCGGCGGCGGCCGGTGCGGCAGCCTTGGTCACGCGGGCCTTGCGCACGCGCTTTTCGGCGGGCGCTTCTGCGCTGCCGGTTTCGGGAGTGTTATCGGACAAGAGCGTTATTCCTCGCTTGAAGGTGCGAGCGCCCGGCTGGGGCGGCGAACGTTGGGGATGGGTCTGGAAGAAACTGCGTCCAGAAGGTGCGGCACGCGAACGCGGCCGGATGTGCCGACACTATCATCGGCCCGCGGCGCCGTGCAAGGGTCGCCGGGAACAGCATTCATGCAGGCGCGGTCCGCGCCTGCCGGCAGCCGCACCGGGCGGCTGCCGGAGTCGTTACAGGGTCAGGCCAGGGCCTTGTCCAGCAGGCCGGCCAGCTGGGCCTTGCCCACCGCACCGATCTGCTCGCCGACCTTCTCGCCATCCTTGAACACGACCAGGTACGGGATCGAACGCACGTGGTACTTGGCGGCCAGCGCACGATTGTTGTCGACGTTGACCTTGGCGATCTTGGCGCGGCCCTGGTAGGCATCGGCCAGCTCGTCCAGCGCGGGGGCGATCATCTTGCACGGGCCACACCACTCGGCCCAGAAATCGACCAGCACCGGTTCCTTGGAATTCAGCACGGCGCTATCAAAGTCGGCATCGCCGACGTGTACAACCTTGTCGCTCATCTTGGTTTCTCGTCTTGGATTGCACCCGGCCAGGCCGGAGGTGGGTGAACTGGGCCTTGCCCGGTGGCGCGACCCTCGTCGTTGCCTCGCGGCGTCCTGCCGCGGTGCGTTCGGCGGGATGCCTGGACGCTCACGGCCGGCAGTGTACCCCTATCGCGGGGCATGGACAGTGGCCGGCTGGAACCCAGCGTATCGTGATCGCTTCGAAGCGCGGTATGTGTCGGATTTCACTGTCTTCCTGAAGTGGGGGCCGGCAGCCGCGGACTCCAGCGCCCCCGGCAGGGCTGTTCAAGCGCGGTGTGGCTGGGTGAAGAGGCGTCCCGCACGGGCCTGTCTCGCGGTTGTGTGAGACGGTTCATTCCGGTTTGGCCGCCGGAGTGCGTTAAACTGGGGCATTGAGCGGCGCGCGGACCCGGTGGTCCCCGGTCCGCCGACCCGCCGCAGGGGCCGCAGTTTGCGACGGTGCCCCCAGACGATGCAGTGCCGCCCGCCCGCTGGCCGGTGGCCATACCAAGACGGACTCATGAGCGACAAACCGCTGACCGATTTGACCTTTTCCTCCTTTGAGCTGCATCCGGCCCTGCAGGCTGGCCTTGAAGGAGCCGGATTCACCCGCTGCACCCCGATCCAGGCGCTGACACTGCCGGTCGCGCTGGCCGGTGGTGATGTCGCCGGCCAGGCCCAGACCGGCACCGGCAAGACGCTGGCGTTCCTGGTTGCCGTGGTCAACCGCCTGCTGAGCCGCCCGGCGCTGGCCGACCGCAAGGCGGAAGACCCGCGCGCGCTGATCCTGGCGCCCACCCGCGAGCTGGCGATCCAGATCCACAAGGACGCCGTGAAGTTCGGTTCCGACCTGGGCCTGCGTTTCGCCCTCGTCTACGGTGGCGTGGATTACGACAAGCAGCGCGAGATCCTGCAGCAGGGCGTGGATGTGATCATCGCCACCCCCGGCCGCCTGATCGATTACGTCAAGCAGCACAAGGTGGTTTCGCTGCACGCCTGCGAGATCTGCGTGCTGGACGAAGCCGACCGCATGTTCGACCTGGGCTTCATCAAGGACATCCGCTTCCTGCTGCGCCGCATGCCCGAGCGCACCACCCGGCAGACCCTGCTGTTCAGCGCCACCCTCAGCCATCGCGTGCTGGAGCTGGCCTACGAGCACATGAACGAGCCGCAGAAGCTGGTGGTCGAAGCTGAAACAGTGACCGCCGCGCGCGTGCGCCAGAAGATCTACTTCCCGGCCGACGACGAGAAGATCCCGTTGCTGCTGGGCCTGCTCTCGCGCAGCGAAGGCGCCCGCACCATGGTCTTCGTCAACACCAAGGTCTTCGTCGAGCGCGTGGCGCGTTCGCTGGAAAAGGCCGGGTACCGGGTCGGCGTCCTGTCCGGCGACGTGCCGCAGAAGAAGCGCGAGAGCCTGCTCAACCGCTTCCAGAAGGGCCAGCTGGAAATCCTGGTCGCCACCGACGTGGCTGCCCGCGGCCTGCATATCGACGGCATCAAGTACGTCTACAACTACGACCTGCCGTTCGACGCCGAAGACTATGTGCACCGCATCGGCCGTACCGCACGCCTGGGCGAAGAGGGTGACGCGATCAGCTTTGCCTGCGAGCGTTATGCGATGAGCCTGCCGGACATCGAGGCCTACATCGAACAGAAGATTCCGTCCGAGCCGGTCACCAAGGAACTGATGACCGCACTGCCGCGTCCGGAACGCCCGGCCACGGTCGCTGGCGAGGACGGTGACGAGAACGAGAGCGTCGGCCAGATCTTCCGCGAGGCGCGCGAAGCCCGCGCCGCCGAGGAAGAGCGTCGTGGCGGTGGCCGCAGCGGTGGTCGCTCCGGTGCCGGCCGTGGCGAGCGTCGCGATGGCGAGCGCAGCGGCGAACGCCGCTCGCGTGGTCCGCGCAAGCCGCGGGTGGAAGGCGAGCAGGGCGCGACCGCGCCGGTGGAAGGTGCCGCGTCCGGCACCCCGGCCCAGGCCCCGCGTCCGCCGCGTCCGCCGCGTGCCGAAGGTGCTCCGGAGCTCGCGGCGGACGGCGAGCGCAAGCCGCGCAAGCGCCGTCGTCGTCGCCATGGCCGTCCGGTCGAGGGTGGCGAGGCGATGGTCGCCAACGGCAGCGCCGGCAACGGTGCCTCGCCGGTGACGCCGGTTCACGTGGTGGCCAAGCCGGTGCGCAGCACCGACGCCGCCGACTCGTTCCTGACCCGCATCGGCCGCAAGATCCGCCGGATGCTGTCGGGCGGCTGATCGGCGCACCCGGTCAGCGGTAGCGCCGGGCCATGCCCGGCGCGCGCAGCGGCAGATCAACGATTCCACCCGGGCGTGTCCCGGCGCTATCGATACTTCGCGCCGGTCCTGCATAATCGGGGCATGAGTGTCCTGCGCTTCGACAATGTCAGCAAACAGTACGCCGGTGGCCACGAAGCACTGATCGACGTCAGCTTCGAGGTCGCGCCGGGCGAGATGCTGTTCGTCACCGGCCATTCCGGGGCGGGCAAGAGCACCCTGCTCAAGTTGATCCACCTCGACGAGCGGCCCAGCCGCGGCGCGGTGGTCTTCGACGAGCGCAACCTGCTGAAGGTGCGCGGCGGCGACGTCCCGCGCCATCGGCGCGCGGTCGGTGCGGTGTACCAGGACCATCGCCTGCTGATGGACCGGACCATCGCCGAGAACGTGGCACTGCCGCTGATCCTGCGCGGTACGCGCCGTGGCGACATCGGCAAGCGCGTGCGTTCCGTGCTGGAACGGATGGGCCTGGGCCATCGCGAGAAGGCGCTGCCGTCGCAGCTGTCGGCCGGCGAACAGCAGCGCGTGGGCATCGCCCGCGCCATCGTGGGTGAACCCAAGCTGCTGGTTGCCGACGAGCCGACCGGCAACCTGGACCCGACCCTGGCGGCGGAGATCATGGCCCTGTTTGCCGAGCTGCCCGCGCGCGGCACCAGTGTGCTGGTGGTCAGCCACGACCTTCCCCTGCTGCGTCGCATGCGCAAGCGCGTGCTGATTCTCGACCACGGCCGGCTGGTGGACGACATCTCGCCGCAGGATCTGGCGGAGTAACGCATGGCGAAGAACGAAAACAGCGAAGCCGCCGCACCCTCGCGTCTCGGCGTGTGGTTCCAGCACCACGTGCACAGCGTGGTGTTCAGCCTGGGCCGCGCCTGCCGCAAGCCGTGGGCGACCCTGCTGACGGTGATGGTCATGGCGCTGGCGCTGGCACTGCCACTGGGCCTGTCGATCGCGCTGGACAACCTCAAGCATTTCGCCGGCAGCGTGCAGCAGTCGCGCGACATCAATGTCTTCCTCAAGGGCACGGTGGATGGCCCGGGTGCGTTGCGCCTGGCCGGCCAGCTGCGCGACCGCGATGACGTCGGCGAGGTGACCGTGCGCACGCCCGAGCAAGGGCTGCAGGAGCTGCGCGATGCCGGCCTTGGCGAGGCGATCGACGCGCTGAATGACAATCCGCTGCCTTCGCTGCTGGTCATCACCCCGGGGCAGGGCAAGGACGATGCGCGTCTGGCGCGTGCGCTGGAAAGCCTGCCCGAGGCCGATCTGGTGCAGCACGATGCGCTGTGGCGGCAGCGGCTGGATGCGTGGCTGGCGTTCGGCGCACGGCTGGTACAGGTGCTTTCGGTGCTGCTCGGCGTCGGCGCTGCGTTGGTGGTCGGCAACACCGTGCGCCTCGACATCCAGGCACGGCGCGAGGAAATCGGCGTGCTGCAGCTGCTCGGCGCCAGCGATGGCTTCATCCGCCGGCCCTTCCTGTATCTGGGCGCCTGGTATGGGCTGGGCGCCGGCGCGGTGGCGCTGGCCCTGATCGGTGTTGCCGGCGCCGCCCTGCGCGCGCCGCTGGCTGACCTGTCACGCAGCTACGGCAGCCCGTTCGAGCTGCACGGCCTGGACCTGCTGCATGGCAGCCTGGTCCTGCTGGGCACGCTGCTGCTGGGCTGGCTGGGCGCGTGGCTGGTCACCGGCCACTTCCTCCGCCAGACCCGCCCGACCGACACCTGAGACCGGCATGCAACCGCAAGCGCTGAAGCACCTTGAAGGGCCCGCTACGCGGGTGATGGTGGTCGACGGTTCCAAACTGGTGCGCAAGCTGATCGCCGACGTGCTGCAGCGTGATCTGCCGGGCGTGGAGGTGATCGGCTGCGACAGCATCGAGGATGCCCAGCAGGCGCTGGCCCAGGGGCCGGTAGACCTGGTCACCACCTCGCTGACCCTGCGTGACGGCGACGGCCTGGCGCTGGCGCGGACGGTCCGCGAAGCTGCCGGCCAGGCGTACGTGCCGGTGATCGTGGTCTCCGGCGATGCGCAGCAGCATCTGGAGCAGCGGCGCTTCACCGAGTACGTCACCGACTATTTCGACAAGGCGCTGGGCCATGAGGCGCTGGCGACCTTCATCCGTGGCTATGTGCAGCCGCAGACCATTCCCGGGGCGACCATCCTCTACATCGAGGACAGCCGGGTGGTGGCGGAGGCGACCAAGCGCATGCTCGAACGCCAACAGCTCAACGTGCTGCACGTGGTCAGTGCCGAAGAGGCCTTCACCCTGCTCACGGCCGAATCGCTGGGCCGCAGCCGCCACCGCATCGACCTGGTGTTGACCGACGTCACCCTGAAGGGCGAATTGAGCGGACGCGACGTGGTGCAGCGCGTGCGCGTGGATTTCGGCTACGGCAAACGCCGACTGCCGGTGCTGGTGATGACCGGCGACGGCAATCCACACAACCAGACCGGGTTGCTGCAGGCCGGTGCCAATGATCTGGTGCTGAAGCCGATCGAGGAGCGCCTGCTGGTGACCAAGGTGCTGTTCCAGCTGCGCCTGGCCCGCTTGAACGATGGACCCCTGTTGCGATGACCGATGACGTAGTGGACACCCCGACGATCCAGCTGGAACCGAGCTGGAAGCAGCAGGTCGGCGATTACCTGTTGCAGCCGCAGATGCGCGAACTCTCCACCTTCCTGCGCCAGCGCAAGGCGGCCGGCGCGGCGGTGTTCCCGCCGGGGCCGCAGATCTTCGCGGCGTTCGACGCCACGCCGTTCGAACAGGTGAAAGTGGTGATCCTGGGCCAGGACCCGTACCATGGGCGCGGCCAGGCGCACGGACTGAGCTTCTCGGTGCCCGCCGGCGTTCCGGTGCCGCCATCGCTGCTGAACATCTACAAGGAGATCGAGGGCGACCTCGGCATCCCCCGTCCCGATCACGGCTGCCTGGTGCCGTGGGCGCAGCGCGGCGTGCTGCTGCTCAATGCCGTGCTGACGGTGGAGGAGGGCAGGGCCGGCGCCCACCAGGGCCGCGGCTGGGAAGGCTTCACCGACCACGTGGTGGATGTGCTCAACCGCGAACGCGAAGGCCTGGTGTTCATGCTCTGGGGGGCCTACGCGCAGCAGAAGGGCAAGGTCATCGATACCCGGCGCCACCGTGTGCTGAAAGCCCCGCATCCCTCGCCGCTGTCGGCCCATCGTGGCTTCCTCGGCTGCCGGCATTTCTCGATGGCCAACGACTACCTGCAGCGTCGCGGGCAGGCGCCGATCGACTGGTCGCTGCCGCCGCGCGCGGCGCTTTGACCGCCACAGGCGGCCGGGCCTGAACACCGGGCAACGTTTCCTGGCCTGAATGGGCCTCCGGAACGGCCCGTTCAGCTCCGCTTGACCGGAATCGGCCGGTTTTCAGCAGGTAATTGGTTGAATTCCAAGGGATTGTGAATCCCGAAAAGCACGCTCGCCACTGTCATCAAATCGCGCTACGGTAGGGCTCTGTTTGGGACCAGTGTTGCATCAATAGGATGCTGGAACTTTTTCCTCCTTTAGCAGTCCAAATCCCGGACTGCTAAGATGGGTGCCTATGAGCCAGAACACCTCTACTGCCCTTGTGGCAAACAATCTCCCGATTCCCAGTGCGCTCGGTTCGCTGGACGCCTACATCGGTGCCGTGCACCAGATCCCGGTGCTGTCGGTCGATGACGAACAGGACCTGGCCCGTCGCTTCCGCGACGGCAACGATCTGGACGCTGCCCGTGAGCTGGTGCATTCGCACCTGCGCTTCGTGGTGCACGTGGCCCGCGGCTACAACGGCTATGGCCTCGCCCTGGGCGACCTGATCCAGGAAGGCAACATCGGCCTGATGAAGGCGGTCAAGCGCTTCGACCCGGACATGGGCGTGCGCCTGGTGTCCTTCGCCGTGCACTGGATCCGTGCCGAGATGCACGAGTTCATCCTGAAGAACTGGCGCATCGTCAAGGTCGCCACCACCAAGGCGCAGCGCAAGCTGTTCTTCAACCTGCGCAAGTCGAAGACGCGCCTGGGCTGGATGAACGCCGCGGAAGTCAGCGCGGTGGCCAAGGATCTGAACGTGTCCGAGCGCGAGGTCATGGAAATGGAGTCGCGCCTGTCCGGTCGCGATATCGGTTTCGATGCGCCCAGCGACGAGGATGATGATCATGCGCCGCCGTCGCCGGCCGCATACCTGGTGGCCAACGATGAAGATCCGTCGATGGCCTACGAGCGTGCCGACAGCGAGGACAACCAGCTGCAGCTGCTGCGCGAAGGCATGGCCGAACTGGATGCGCGTTCGCGTGACATCATCCGCCGCCGTTGGCTGGATGCGGACAGCAAGGTGACGCTGCAGGAACTGGCAGACGAGTACGGCGTGTCGGCCGAACGCATCCGCCAGGTCGAGGCGAATGCCCTGAAGAAGATGAAGGCGCTGTTCACCGCGTGATGTGACGTCACAGGTATCCAACAGAAAACCCGGCATTGCCGGGTTTTTTGTTGGGTCTGCCAAGCAACAGGCCGCTGCCCTTTACGCGCCCTCACGCGCGATCGCGCGCCAGCCGATGTCGTTGCGGTGGAATTCGTTGGCCCAGCTGACCTTGGCCACACCGGCGTAGGCATTGGCCTGCGCATCACGCACGCTGTCACCCAGCGCCGCCACACACAGCACGCGGCCGCCGGCACTGACCACCCGACCCTGCGCGTCCAGTGCAGTACCTGCATGGAAGACCTTGGCGCTGGCCGGCACCTCATCCAGGCCGGAAATCACATCGCCGGTGACTGGCGATTCCGGGTAGGGTTTCGCGGCCAGCACCACACCCAGCGATGGGCGCGCATCCCACTGTGCCTGCACCTGGTCCAGGCGGCCATCAATGGCGGCTTCCACCAGCTCGACCAGATCCGACTGCAGGCGCAGCATCACCGGCTGGGTTTCCGGGTCACCGAAGCGCACGTTGAACTCGATCACCTTTGGTGCGCCGCTGGCATCGATCATCAGGCCGGCGTAAAGGAAGCCGGTGAACGGAATGCCGTCGGCGATCATGCCCTGCACGGTCGGGTTCACCACCTCGCGCATCACCCGCGCGTGCACCTCCGGCGTGACCACCGGGGCCGGTGAGTACGCGCCCATGCCGCCGGTGTTCGGCCCGGTATCACTGTCGCCGACTCGCTTGTGATCCTGCGAGGTGGCCATCGGCAGCGCATGCACGCCATCGACCATCGAAATGAAGCTGGCTTCCTCGCCGTCGAGGAATTCCTCGATCACCACGCGTGCGCCGGCGTCACCGAATGCGTTGCCGGAGAGCATGTCGCGCACCGCATCCTCGGCCTCGGCCAGGGTCATTGCAACGATCACCCCCTTGCCGGCGGCCAGGCCATCGGCCTTCACCACGATCGGCGCACCCTTCTCGCGGATGTAGGCCAGTGCCGCCTCCACGTCGGTGTGCACGGCGTAGAACGCGGTCGGGATGTTGTGCCGGGCCAGGAAGTCCTTGGCGTAGGCTTTGCTGCCTTCCAGCTGGGCAGCGGCGGCGGTTGGCCCGAAGATGCGCAGGCCGGCGGCACGGAACCGATCGACCACGCCTGCCACGAGCGGCACTTCCGGGCCGACCACGGTGAGTTCAACACCTTCGGCCTGGGCCAGGGCCAGCAGACCATCGATGTCGGTGACCTTCACCGCCACGTTGCGGCACTTGTCTTCGGTGGCGGTGCCGGCGTTGCCGGGTGCCACGAGTACCTCATCGACGCGGGAGGACTGGGCCAGCTTCCATGCCAGGGCGTGTTCGCGGCCGCCGGAGCCGATGACGAGGATCTTCATGGGACAGGGTTCTCGTAAGCAGAAAAGAAAAGCCGGGCAGGGCCCGGCTTGGTGATGCGGATCAGTGGCGGAAGTGGCGCACGCCGGTGAACACCATGGCCAGGCCATGCTCGTCGGCGGCGGCGATCACCTCGGCGTCGCGCATCGAGCCGCCCGGCTGGATGACCGCCTTGATGCCGGCGGCGGCGGCGGCATCGATGCCGTCGCGGAACGGGAAGAACGCATCGGAAGCCATCACCGAGCCTTCAACCACCAGGTTCGCGTCGGCCGCCTTGATGCCGGCGATGCGCGCCGAATACACGCGGCTCATCTGGCCGGCACCCACGCCGATGGTGCGGTTGTCCTTGGCGTACACAATCGCGTTGGACTTCACGAACTTGGCCACCTTCCAGGCGAACAGCAGGTCGGTGAACTGCTTGTCGGTCGGTGCCAGCCTGCTGACCACTTTCAGTTCGTCACGGGTCATGCCGCGGTTGTCCGAGGACTGCAGCAGCACGCCCGAGCCGACACGCTTGCTGTCGAAGTTGTTCAGGCCGTCGCCATGCGGAATGCGCAGCACGCGCACGTTGGCCTTCTTCTGCGCGTATTCCAGCGCCGCCGGCTCGTAGTCCGGTGCGATCAGCACTTCCACGAACTGACGGTCCAGGATGACCTGTGCGGTGGCGGCGTCCAGCGGCTTGTTGAAGGCGATGATGCCGCCGAAGGCACTGGTCGGGTCGGTGGCGTAGGCCAGCTCGTAGGCATCGCCGTTGCCGGCACCCACCGCCACGCCGCACGGGTTGGCGTGCTTGACGATGACACAGGCCGGCGCATCGAACTGGCGCACGCATTCCCAGGCGGCATCGGCATCGGCCAGGTTGTTGTAGCTCAGTTCCTTGCCCTGCAGCTGCTGGAAGGTGGCCAGGGTGCCCGGCACCGGGTACAGGTCGCGGTAGAACGCGCCGCTCTGGTGGGGGTTCTCGCCGTAGCGCAGGTCCATCACCTTGACGAAGGTGGAGTTCATCTGCGCCGGGTACTCGGCACGCACCGGCACGGCGGCGTCGGTGGCGGTGACCGCCGACAGGTAGTTGCTGATCGCCGCATCGTACTGGGCGACGCGGTTGAACGCGGCGACCGAGAAGGCGAAGCGGGTGGCCGCCGGCAGCTGGCCATCATGGGTGTCCAGGGCGCCCAGCAGCTCGGCGTACTGTGACGGGTCGGTGGCCACGGCCACGCGGGCGAAGTTCTTGGCCGCCGAGCGCAGCATGGCCGGGCCGCCGATGTCGATGTTCTCCACCGCGTCGGCCAGGGTGCAGTCGGCCTTGGCGGTGACCGATTCGAACGGGTACAGGTTCAGTACCAGCAGGTCGATGGCGCCGATGCCGTGTTCGGCCATCACGGCGTCATCCAGGCCCGAGCGGCCCAGCAGGCCGCCGTGCACCATCGGGTGCAGGGTCTTGACCCGCCCGTCCATCATTTCCGGGAAACCGGTGACCTCGGCGACGTCCTTCACCGCCAGGCCCGCATCACGGATCGCCTTGGCGGTGCCGCCGGTGGACAGCAGCTCGACGCCGCGGGCGGCCAGAGCGGTGGCCAGCTCGACCAGGCCGGTCTTGTCGGAAACGGAGAGGAGGGCCCGACGGACGGGCAACAGATCAGCAGTCATGGGACAGGGCAATCGGCAGCGGAGCGGGGCCGATATTGTAGGCGGTGGGGGCCGACGGCGGGCGGCGGCGGCAAAATTGACCGGCCCCAACGGCCCTGCGGCCGCCTTCGGTATGCCCTGGCCGGCGCCGCGCCGCGGACATTTCGACGGAGGTGCGCTCCCAATCGGGTAGGCTGTGCCGGAACTGCCAGGGAGCTGCGGGTTCGGATCGTGTCGATCTATGCATTGAAAGGACGTTTCCAGGACCTGCTGCGTCCGGCCGTAGGCGGCCTGCATCGCGCGGGGATCACCGCCAATGCGGTGACCGTGGCCGCTGCCGTGGTCTCGCTGCTGGTCGCCGTCGTGGTCTGGTGCTGTGCGCCACAGCAACCGCTGCTGTATCTGGCCCTGCCGCTGTGGATGCTGCTGCGCATGGCCCTCAATGCCGTGGACGGCATGCTGGCCCGCGAGTTCGGCCAGCAGTCGCGGCTGGGCGCCTATCTGAACGAGCTGTGCGATGTGGTGGCCGATGCGGCGCTGTACCTGAGTCTGCTCAGCGTGCCGGGCGTTCGCCCGGAAGCGCTGTGGTTGCTGGCCTGGGGCGCAGCACTGAGCGAGTACGCCGGCGTGCTGGGCCTGATGGTCGGTGCCAGCCGCCGCTATGACGGCCCGATGGGCAAGAGCGACCGTGCCTTCGTCATCGGCCTGCTGGGCCTGCTGCTGGCGTTCGGCTGGGCCGGTGCCCTGACGGTCGGCGGCGTGGCCGCAGCGATGGCGCTGCTGTGCGGGGTAACGGCGGTCAACCGCGTCCGGCGGGGACTGAAGGAAGCGGCCACAGCGCAGCGATAAGTCAACAGCCCACCAGGAGAAGGCATGCGTCAGGTGCAGGAACGGGAATTCCACAGCTTCGACCAAGTACCGCTGTTCTACCGGCACTGGCCGGTTGCGGCCGCAGGCACACCACCGGGGCGCACGGTCCGGGCCATCGTGCTGCTGCATCGTGGCCACGAGCATTCAGGGCGGGTCGCCCATCTGGTCGACGAGCTGGACCTGCCGGAGATCGCCTTCTTCGCCTGGGACGCGCGCGGCAATGGGCGTTCGCCGGGCGAGCGTGGCGACGCACCGGGCTTCCCTGCGCTGGTGCGCGACCTGGACAGCTTCATCGCCCACATCGGCAGCGAGCACGGCATCGCGGTCGAGGACATCGTCGTGGTCGCGCAGAGCGTGGGCGCGGTCATCGCTGCGACCTGGGTACACGACTATGCCCCCCGCCTGCGCGCGCTGGTGCTGGCGTCACCGGCATTCAAGGTGAAGCTGTATGTGCCGTTCGCACGTCCAGGCCTGGCCCTGATGCAGAAGCTGCGCGGCAATTTCTTCGTCAACAGCTACGTCAAGCCGCAGTGGCTGACGCATGATCCGGCACGGGTGGAGAGTTACCGCACCGATCCACTGATCACCCGGCCGATCTCGGTACGCGTGCTGCTGGGCCTGTATGAAGCCGCCGACCGCATCGTGGCCGACGCGCAGGCGATCAGCGTGCCGGTGCAACTGCTGGTGTCCGGCTCCGACTTCGTGGTGCACCGTGGTCCGCAGGACCGCTTCTATGAGCGCCTGTCCAGTCCGATCAAGGAGCGCGTGTACCTGCCGGGTTTCTTCCACGACACGCTGGGCGAGCGCGATCGTGCACCGGCACTGGCGCGCATCCGCGACTTCATCCAGGCGCGTTTCGCCGAACCGCTGCGCACGCTGTCGCGGCGCGACGCGCACCGGCATGGGCCGACGTTCGAGGAATCGGAGATCCTGGCCTGGCCACCGGAACGCAACAGCCTGGCCGACCTGCGCTGGCGCGGGGTGCGCGCGGGCCTGCGCCTGGGCGGCACCCTGTCCGAAGGCATCGCGCTGGGCCTGCAGACCGGTTTCGATTCCGGCAGCACGCTGGACTACATCTACCGCGACGAAGCGCGCGGCAAGGGACCGGTGGGGCGGATGATCGACCGCAACTACCTCGATGCGATCGGCTGGCGTGGTATCCGCGTGCGTGGCCAGCACCTGCAGGAACTGCTGCGAGATGCCGCCACGCGCCTGCGCGGCCAGGATCTGCCGGTGCAGGTGCTGGACGTGGCCGCCGGCCATGGCCGCTATGTGCTGGAAGCCCTGGGCCAGGGCGAACAGCGCGCTGACCGCATCGTGCTGCGTGATTTCAGCCCGCTCAACGTGACCCAGGGCCAGGCCTTGATCGAACGGCTGGGAGCCGCCGACATCGCCCGCTTCGAGCAGGGAGACGCGTTCGATCCGGTGTTGCTGGCGACGGTGGAACCCACGCCGACGCTGGCAGTGGTCTCAGGCCTGTACGAGCTGTTCCCCGACAACGATGCCGTGCTGCGTTCGCTGCAGGGTATTGCCGCGGTGGTGCCGGAGGGGGGCTACCTGGCCTATACCGGCCAGCCCTGGCACCCGCAGCTGGAATTCATCGCCCGTGCACTCACCAGCCATCGCGGAGGCGCTGCCTGGGTCATGCGACGGCGCACCCAGCAGGAGATGGACGAGCTGGTGCGGCTGTCGGGCTTCGAGAAGGTGACCCAGCGCATCGATGCGTTCGGCATCTTCACCGTATCGCTGGCACGTCGGGTCGCCTGATGGCCATCACCGCAACGCCGATCGTTGCCGAGGCACCGCGTCCGTGGCGCCGCGCGCTGCTGTGGCTGGCGCTGCTGGGCCCGTTCTTCTTCGCCAGTTATGGCTTTGCCAACTGGATGGCCGGCCGCCACGACATGGTTCCGGTTGTCGTGTTCGACTGGGAGACGCGCATTCCGTTCGTACCCTGGACGATCGTGCCGTACTGGTCGATCGACCTGTTCTACGCGGTGTCGTTCTTCCTGTGCCGGCAGCGCCTGGAGCTGGACCGCCATGCGCTGCGGCTGCTCAGTGCACAGGTGATCGCAGTGGCCTGCTTTCTGCTGTGGCCGCTGCGCTTCAGCTTCGAGCGGCCGGAGACGGGCGGTGCCTATGGCTGGTTGTTCGAAGTGCTGCTGGGGTTCGACAAGCCTTTCAACCAGGCGCCGTCATTGCACATCGTGCTGCTGATCGTGCTGTGGGTGAAGTTCGCCCACTACCTGCAGGGCGTCTGGCGGCTGGTGCTGCATGCGTGGGCATTGCTGATCGGCATTTCGGTGCTGACCACGTTCCAGCATCACTTCATCGACATTCCCACCGGCCTGCTGGTGGGCTGGCTGTGCGTGTGGCTGTGGCCGGACCAGGGAACACCGCCGTTGCGTGCCTGGCAGTCCGCGGAGGATCCCGCGCGGTGGCGGCTGGCGCTGCTCTACCTTCTGGGTGCCGCCGTGCTGCTGGTGCCGGCGCTGGCGCTGCGAGGCACTGCGCTGTGGCTGCTGTGGCCGGCGATCTCGCTGCTGCTGGTGGCGCTGGCGTACGCCGGACTGGGCACGGCCATGTTCCAGAAGCGCGACGACGGGCGCCTGACCATGGCCGCGCGCTGGCTGCTCGCGCCTTACCTGGGCGCCGCCTGGATCAATTCGCGGCTATGGACATGGCGGGCACCGCAGCCCTCGGCGGTGGCCGATGGCGTGTGGTTGGGACGGATTCCACGGGCGGCCTTGGCGTCGCCACTGCACGGCGTGGTCGATACCTGCGCAGAGCTGTCGTGCCGGGCGCCAGGTGCTGCGTATGCCAGCGTTCCGATGCTGGACATGGTGGTGCCCTCGCCGGCGCAGCTGCGCGAGGCCGCTGCCGCCATCGAACGCCTGCGCATGCAGGGGCCAGTACTGGTGTGCTGTGCCCTGGGCTATTCGCGCAGTGCGGCCAGCGTAGCGACCTGGCTGCTGTGCAGCGGCCGGGCACGGGACGCAGCCGAGGCGGTTGCACGGATACGTGCCGCGCGGCCCTCCATCGTTCTGCATGACGACCACCTGCGCGCCATCCAGGCCGCCATCACCTCGGAGAGCCCCGCATGAGCCTCGCTGTCGACCTGCCGATGATGCGCCTGCTGCTGCGCCAGGGCCGGCTGCCCGCTGCGCTGTCACTGGGACTGCTGCTGGTGGCGTTGCTGCTGCTGGGCATCGAGCCGGGACTGGCGATGTTCGCGGCCGGCCTGTTGCTGCTGAGCGTGGCGGCGGGGATGGTGCAGGCGTACTACGCGGTGCGCGTACAGCTGGACGCCAGCCTCCTGCAGCTGCTGCTGCAGGAGAATCTGCACGGTGAGGCGGCGGCCGAACGGGTGGACGCCGCCCTGCATGTCGCCGGCCTGCGCCGCCGCGACGCACAGGCGCCTACGCGCGGATGGGATGTGCGCTGGGCGGGCATGCGGGGCCTGCTGCTGCGCCAGTACGCGGCAGCGCTGCTGCAGTTCGCCGCGCTGCTGCTGGCCGTGCTGTGGCCGCAGACCTGAGGGGAGACATCGATGTTTGCTGAACTGATCGCCCGCGCCTGCAGTGGCGCCATCCATGTGCTCACCGGCGCGCGGGCGCTGTGGGTCGGCTGCGCGCCCTCCAGCGAGCGCCGTGTCTACTACGGCAACCACGCCAGCCACGGGGATTTCGTGCTGATCTGGTCGTCGATGCCGCCGGCACTGCGGCGGCAGGTGCGTCCGGTGGCGGCCGCCGAATACTGGCAGCGCGACGCCCTGCGGCGCTACCTGATCGATGCGGTGTTCAACGGCGTGCTGGTCGAGCGCGAAGCGGCGCGCCGCCAGCAGGATCCGCTGCAGGCGCTGCGCGAGGCGGTGGATGCGGAGTGCTCACTGATCCTGTTCCCGGAAGGCACGCGCAACGTCGGCGATGAGCCGTTGCTGCCGTTCAAGAGTGGCATCTACCATCTCGCGCGGCAGCGTCCGGAACTGGAATTCGTCCCGGTGTGGATCGACAACCTGAAGCGGGTGATGCCCAAGGGACGGTTCCTGCCATTGCCGTTGCTGTGCACGGCCACCTTCGGTACTCCGCTGCGGCTGCAGGCCGACGAGGACAAGACGGCGTTTCTCCAGCGCAGCCGCCAGGCGCTGCTGGATCTGGCGCCGGACGGAGGACGCGCATGAGCGGGTTGATCGCCGTATCGGGTGACCTCGCCGCGCGCAGCGTGGGCCAGCAGACCGGGCTGCTGTTCGCCGGGGTCGGCGCGGTGCTGGTGCTGGCGACGCTGGTGGCCGAGACCCTGCGCTGGCGGCAGCGTGGACGGCCCAGCGCGGTCATCGCCAACCTGGTCTCGCGCATCCGCGCCTGGTGGGTGATGGCGATCGTGGTCGGCCTGGCGCTGCTGTTCGGCCGGGCCGGGGTGATCGTGCTGTTCGCGATCATCTCGCTGTTTGCCCTGCGCGAGTTCATCACCCTGGCACCCACCCGGTCAGGTGACTACTACGCGCTGCTGGCGGCGTTCTACATCGTGCTGCCCTGGCAGTACTACCTGGTGTGGATCGACTGGTATGGCATGTACACGCTGCTGATTCCGGTCTATGCGTTCCTGTTCCTGCCGATCCTGGCCACCATCGGCGGTGACACCACGCATTACCTGGAGCGCACGGCCAAGGTGCAGTGGGGGCTGATGATCTGCGTGTTCTGCATTTCGCACGTGCCCCTGCTGCTGAACCTGCGTGTGCCCGGGCATGAGCCCGCGCGCAACGTGCTGCTGCTGGCGTTCCTGGTGATCGTGGTGCAGTCCTCGGACGTGCTGCAGTACATCTGGGGCAAGCTGCTGGGCAGGCGCCTGATCGCGCCCAGGCTGTCGCCGTCGAAGACAGTGGAGGGCTTCATCGGTGGCGTGCTGAGTGCCAGCGTGGTGGGCGCTGCGCTGTGGTGGATCACGCCGTTCACGCCGCTGCAGGCGTTCGGCCTGTCGCTGTTGATCAACCTGATGGGGTTCTGGGGGGGCCTGGTGATGTCGGCGATCAAGCGCGACCGTGGCATCAAGGACTGGGGCCACATGATCGAGGGCCATGGCGGCATGCTCGACCGGCTGGATTCGGTGTGCTTCGCCGCACCGGTGTTCTTCCACGTGGTGCGGTATTACTGGAAGGCGGGCGGCGGCGGGTGACCCCGCTTCCACGACGTCGCCATCCGCGCTCAGGCGCTGATGCCGTATTCCTTCAGCTTCTTGCGCAGCGTGGCACGGTGGATGCCCAGCATCGCCGCGGCCCGGCTCTGGTTGCCTTCGCAGTGGTTGAGCACTTCCACGAACAGCGGAATCTCCATCTCGCGCAGCACGATCTCGTAGACGTCGTCTGCATCGCAGCCATCAAGGTCGCGCAGGTACCGGCGCACGGACTGGGCGACGTGTTCGCGCAGCGGTGGCCGGGGAGCGCCACGACTGTTGTCAGGACGAGAAAGGACAGCGTTCAAGGGGGTTCCCGATCTGGTTGGCCCGTGCACGCGGAGCGCGCGGCCGGATGAGGTGGTGGCGGTCAGTCTAGCGCGAGCGTGCCCGACCTGCCATGGCTGGTCGCCTTCGTCCCGATCACAGGAACTCGAAGGTGAATGCGACAGTGGACGCCGCAGGCTCCTGCACGCGGAACGCGATGTGTGCGCTCTGACCCGGTTCCAGCACGGCGGTACCCGGGTTCTCGCCGAGGTACTGCGTGGGGCTGAAAACGTCACTGCCGATGACCCGTCCGTCCGCATCGGACAGCGAAAGCCGCAGGTCGGGCCAGGCCTGTGGCCATCGCGCGTCATTGCGGATGCTGGCCTGGACCTGCAGTACGCCGGCCTGACCAGGCAGCGGGCGGATGTCGCGACTGGTCATGGTGAAGGCGGTGGGTTCGTGCCAGGCGGGCAGGCTGCAGCGCAGCACGCTGCACAGCGCCACCAGCCATGTGCGGTGGCCGGCATCGGCGGCCAGCCGCGCGCGGTCGGCGAGCACGCTCTGCAGGATCAGCAGCGCCGCCAGCCCCGCCACCAGCAGCCAGTGCCAGCGCGGCGCCGGGCGCGAGCGTGAAGGTGCACGGGCGAGGAAACCGGGTGCGTCATGGTTCGATGGTGACGCCACCGCCGCGGCATGCGGGGGCACATCATCGGTGTGCTGCGGAACGGGTTGCGCAGTGATCACCGCCGCTGCCGGCGCATGTTCGATCTCCGCCGCAGTGGGTTCGGGCGCCGGACCGGCCTGTGCAGGCGTATCGACGTGCGCCTCGACGGCAGGTGCCGTTCCGCCTTCCGGCGCGGGGCGCAGGAAGGTGGCCAGTGGACGTCGTGCGGGGGTCGGCTCGGACATGCTCACGGTGCGGGTTCGGGTCGAGCGCTCATTCAAACACGATCAGGCGCGGCGCACGCCGGTGATGCGCATCCAGTCGCCATCGCGGGTCGCCTGCAGGTCGTCGAACCAGACACTGTAACGCTGCAGCAGTTCGTGCTCCTGTCCATGCAGGATGCCCGACAGTGCGATGCGGCCACCGCCGGCCACGCGCGCGGCCAGCAGCTCGGCCAGGGCATCCAGTGCCGAGGCGAGGATGTTGGCGACCACGATGGGATAGGTTGCCACCGGCTCGTCCTGTGGCAGATAGACCCGCATGCGGCCCTGCTCGCCATTGCGCTCGGCATTGTCGGCGGTCGCGACCAGGGCCTGCGGATCATTGTCCACGCCGATCGCCTCGGCGGCGCCCAGCTTCAGCGCAGCCAAGGCGAGGATGCCCGAGCCGCACCCGAAATCGAGCACGCGCTGGCCCTGCAGCTGGCCGTCCACGGCCAGCTGGTCCAGCCAGCGCAGGCACAGCGCGGTGGTGGGATGAGTACCGGAGCCGAAGGCCAGGCCCGGGTCCAGCCGGACGACGGCCGCGTCGGCGGCCTGCGCCGCCTCCGGCAGCTCATGGTTCCACGGCACGATCCAGGTGCGGCTGCCGAAGTCCATCGGCTGGAACTGGTCCAGCCAGGCACGCTCCCAGTCCTCGTCCTCGACGGCGCGGAAGCTGCCACCGCTCCAGTCCAGTTCCGGGTCGAACGCTTCCAGCGCCGCCAGCAGCAACAGCGCGTTGCTGTCAGCCGGGAACAGCGCCGTCAGCACCAGGCTGTCCCACAGCGGCGTCTCGCCCACGCCCGGTTCCAGGATCGCCTGCTCGTTGCTGGTGTCGGCCTCGGCATCGAGCAGGGTCACGGCCAACGCCCCGACGTCCTCCAGCGCATTCTCATAGCGGGGCTGGGTGGCTTCGGTGCAACGCAGGGTCAGTTCCAGGAACGGCATGGGATCGGGGGCAATCGCGGGAAAGGGGGCCATGCTAGACCATCGGGGCGTCTCCGTATGCTCTGAGATGAACGGCCCCCGTTCAGACAGGCCTGCCGGGCCTTGCTAAACTGCGCGCTTTCCTGTGCGCCCCCGACGCTTTCCGTTGCCGATGGCACTCGCTCCGACCCTGAAAACCTGGTTGCTCGTGCTGCCGGCGGTGGCCGTGCTGGGCGTGGCCGGGTATCGGGCCAGCGGGCACGTGGGCTTGGTATCGTCTCCGGTCGCGGCCTCCGGGCTGCCGACGGCCCAGGTGGCGGGCAACGAGGATGGGACGACGATGCCGGTCATGCCCGAGGCGCTGGCGCGGCGTCTGGCGGCCTTCGAGCGGGGCGGCGCACTGCCGTCCGGCCTGCCGCTGGACATCCGGGCCGACATCGAGGGCGCCACCGATCTGTTCGCCTATGCGCAGCGGTTGCGTGCGCAGGCCGACGGTGGCAACCACGAAGCGCGCTGGATGCTCAGCCGGGTGTATGACTACTGCGCGCAGTACGCGGTCGATCCCGGGGGGTATCGCTTGGACAACAACGTGCTGGCGGGGCTGGGCCTGAGTGCCGCACCGGCCATGGTCGATGCGCGCGAGCGCGTGGCCCAGCGCTGCGGCGGGTTCGTGCCCGGCGACAAACTGGGCGCGGCGCTGGTGCTGGCGGAGCGTCGCAAGGCGGCCGCGCAGGGCAATCTGGCGGCCGAAGCTGCGCTGTTCGCTGAAGGTGAGCCGCTGCACGACAGCGCGGACTACCGCCGTGGTCTGGTCGAGCGCGTGCGCCTGTCGCGCGATCCGGAGGCATTCATGGCCCTCGCTCCGGGAATGGGCGTGCGCGCCGCCGGTGACAGTGCACTGGACGGGCTGGTGGCCGGCGAGCAGCTCAGCGAAATGGCGTGGCGGCTTGCGGCCTGCGAACTCGGTCTACCGTGTGGGGCCGACAGCGTGCTGGTCAACAGTTTTTGTGCGAATGGAGGGATCTGTTCGCAGGATGAGACGCAGGATTTCCGGGATTTCGTGTATGACGCTGCGGTTTCGCGGCAAGGTGCTGGGAAGATGAACGAATGGATCAAGCGATTGATTGGAAGGGGGAGCAGGCCATGAACTACCGTCGATTCCTTCACGGGGCCAAGTTCTGGTTCTGGGTGGCACTGTTCGTGGCCTATTCGGCCGGCGCGGTGGGCCTGTTGATGATCGATACCTACGAGGATCGCTACCGGCATCTGTCGAAGGTGGAGCTGACCACGGTGAAGGCACAGGAAGACCTGCGCCGCGCCGGCGCCAGCCAGGTCGCTGCGGTCTATCGCGCGCAGAGCGGCGTGCCGTTCGCATCGCTGCCGGCGGGCAGCACCTTCCAGGTGGTCTGGCCCGATGGCTCGACCGAGACCATGGTGATTGTCGATCCGACCTCGCCCAATGGCGTGCGCCCGCTGCCGAACTCGCAGATTCCGGCAACCGCGGCCGACAGGCACTGACACCGATCCTGCAGCGCCGGGCCCTCACGCGCGGCTGCTTTTCCCGGTACGCCGGGCGCGGGGGAAGGCGCTGCAGAATGCACGAAAAGGGCGGGGATATCCCCGCCCTTTTCGTGTCCAGCACCTGTGCCGATCAGGTCAGCGCGATCGGTTTGTTCTTGCGCTCGGCCAGACGCTTTTCCAGGTAGTGGATGTTCTGGCCACCGGCCTGGAAGCCCTTGTCGCGCATGATCCGCTGCTGCAGGGCGATGTTGGTCTTGATACCGTCGACCACCATTTCGCTCAGCGCCACCCGCATGCGGGCGATCGCGGTTTCGCGGTCCGGGCCGTGCACGATCAGCTTGCCGATCATCGAGTCATAGTTCGATGGCACGCGGTAACCACTGTAGATGTGGGTGTCCACGCGCACGCCGGGGCCGCCCGGCGGATGGAAGCCGGTGATGGTGCCCGGGCTCGGCACGAAGGTTTCAGCATCTTCGGCGTTGATGCGGCACTCGATGGCATGGCCGGTGAGCACCACGTCGCTCTGCTTGATCGACAGCTTCTGGCCGGCGGCGATCTTCAGCTGCTCGGCCACCAGGTCGATGCCGGTGACCATTTCGGTGACCGGATGTTCCACCTGGATGCGGGTGTTCATTTCGATGAAGTAGAAGCGGCCGTCCTCGTACAGGAACTCGAACGTGCCGGCGCCGCGGTAGCCGATGCGGATGCAGGCCTCCACGCAGACCTTGCCGATCTGCTCGCGCTGCTCGGCGGTGATGCCCGGTGCCGGTGCTTCCTCGACCACCTTCTGGTGACGGCGCTGCATCGAGCAGTCGCGCTCGCCGAGGTGGATGGCATTGCCCTGGCCGTCGGCCAGCACCTGGATCTCCACGTGGCGCGGGTTCTCCAGGAACTTCTCCATGTAGACCTCGCCATTGCCGAACGCCGCCTTCGCTTCGCTCTTGGTGGTTTCGATCGAGGTCTTCAACGAGGCTTCGGCGTGCACCACGCGCATGCCGCGACCGCCGCCGCCGCCCGCTGCCTTGATGATGACCGGGTAGCCGATCTCACGGGCGATCTTGGTGTTGGCGACGATGTCCTCGCCCAGCGGGCCGCCCGAGCCGGGCACGCACGGCACACCGGCGGCCTTCATGGCGCGGATGGCTTCGACCTTGTCACCCATCATGCGGATGGTGTCGGCCTTGGGGCCGATGAAGATGAAGCCGGATTCCTCCACGCGCTCGGCGAAATCGGCGTTCTCCGACAGGAAGCCGTAGCCCGGATGGATGGCCTGGGCATCGGTGACTTCCGCCGCGGCGATCAGGGCGGGGATGTTGAGGTAGCTCTGCGGCGACGGCGCCGGGCCGATGCAGACCGACTCGTCGGCCATGGCCACATGCTTGAGGTTGCGGTCGACCGTGGAGTGCACGGCCACCGTGCGGATGCCCAGGGTGTGGCACGCGCGCAGGATGCGCAGCGCGATCTCCCCTCGGTTGGCGATGACGACTTTGTCGAGCATGGCGTGCCCCTCAGCCGATCACGAACAGCGGCTGGTCGAACTCCACCGGCTGGCCGTTCTCGCCGAGGATGGCGACGATGGTGCCGGACGCGTCGGCTTCGATCGGGTTGAACATCTTCATCGCTTCGATGATGGCCAGGGTTTCGCCTTCCTTGACCTGCTGGCCCACGGTGACGAAGGCCGGCTTGTCCGGAGCGGACGAGGCATAGAAGGTGCCGACCATCGGCGAACGCAGCACGTGGCCTTCCGGCAGCGCCGGGCCCGGCTTGGCGGTGCCGCCGGTGGAGGCTTCGGTCGGCGACTGCATCGGCATTGCCTGCGGCGCCGGCGCGGCAGGGGCGGCATACACCGGAGCGGCGACCGGGGCGGCATAGCCGGCGACCGGCGCGCGCGACAGGCGCACGGACTCTTCGCCTTCCTTGATTTCGATTTCGGCCAGGTTCGACTCTTCCAGCAGGTCGATCAGCTTCTTGATTTTGCGCAGATCCATGAGGGCCTCTTGGGTTTCTATCTAGGTGAGGAGAGCGCCGTGGGCGCCCGGGTCGACAATCAGGTGGCGGACAACCGCAGCAGCGCCGCGTCCATCGCGTAGCGGTAGCTGTCGGCGCCGAAGCCGCACACCACGCCGACCGCCTTGTCGCTGAAATAGCTGTGCTGGCGGAACGGTTCGCGGGCGTGCGGGTTGGACAGGTGGATTTCGATGAACGGCACGGCCACGGCCGCCAGCGCATCGCGCAGGGCGACCGAGGTGTGGGTGAACGCGGCCGGGTTGATCAGGATGAACGCCGTGCCGTCGGTGCGGGCGGCCTGTACGCGGTCCACCAGCGCGTGTTCGGCGTTGGACTGCAGGCTCTCCAGCACGTGCCCGGCGGCGTCGGCCTGGCGGGCCAGCGCCTGGTCGATGTCGGCCAGGGTGGTGTGGCCGTAGACCTCCGGCTCGCGGGTACCGAGCAGGTTGAGGTTGGGGCCGTGCAGGACCAGCAGCTTCGCCATGGGATCCGATCGACTGGAAAGGGCGGCAGTCTGGCGGAAGCGGCCGATGCTGTCCAGTTCGGCGAAGTTTGCCGCGTTTCAATCGATTGTTTGAAATCGCTGGAAGCGCTTGTGCCCGTATGCCGGGCAGCGCCTCAAGGCGCGCTGAACGTGGCGACGGCTGCTGATACCCGCACGTACGCCGACGATGGCGGCCGACCGCTCCTGTCCGGCCAGGCCGGACGGGTCTGCTCAGGTTTCCAGCGGCCGCGTCGGCACGACGTTGGGGAACACCTGTTCCAGCGGCTCCTGTTCGCCCGGCCGGGGCGCGGGCCAGTCGTAGGCGTTCACCGGCTGCGCGCGGTTCACCCACAGCGCGTAATGCAGGTGGTCGGCGCGCCCATCGCCGGTGTTGGGGTGGATGAGGATCGTCAGGCCCAGGCTGTTGAGCTGCAGCCATGGCACCACGACCGGCAGGAGATCGTTGGTGAAGCCGAAGTAGAAGGACGGGGTGACATGGGGGCCGCGTGGCTCCGGATTCCAGTTGCCCAGTTCCACCGGGAAGCGTTCCGCCACCCAGCGCCGGATCAGTGCGGCCTTGGCCGAGGTGTCCTCGTCGAAATAGATGTGGGCGTGGTAACTCTTGATGTCGGTGTAGGGGCGTGGGAGGGTCGGCAATGGCGATTCGCCCGGGCGTGTGCTGCGCGGTCGTGGGGTCGGTTCGCTGGCGGTGTCCTGTCCCCAGGGACTGCGGCCCTGCGCCGGCGGCGGGACGATCGCTTGGAATCCGGGACGCCCCGGTGCGGTCGTGTTCGCCACCTCTCGGGCCGGTGTTGCGGCGGCCGGACTCGTGGCGCCGGCCAGGCCACCTGCGGCCAGGCCGGCCGATGCGATCAGGCGGCGCCGGCTGGGTGAGAACGGCGCGGCCTGGTGTGCATCTGTGTCGTCGCCAGCAATGGCGTCAGAAGAATGCGGGGAGCGCGGCATGGTTGTTTCCGTGGACGGCGGACCGTCACCGTCGGACGGATGCGGGGGCCGCGTCCAATGATCCGGTGGCATCACCTGATGCTGCGCCGCAGGTGCGTTGAGTCCTGTGCGCGGCCCGGATAGGGTGGTCAGCTCACCGCACGGATACCCGCCATGAACAGCGCAGATGCCAGCACTGCCCGCAGACGTGCCACGTTCCGGCAGTTGCATGCGCAGGGCTGCTTCGTATTGCCCAATCCGTGGGACATCGGCAGCGCGCGCTACCTGCAGCGGCAGGGCTTCCTGGCATTGGCCACCACCAGCGCGGGGTGTGCATGGAGCGAAGGTCGCCCCGATGGTGCGGTATCGCTGCAGGCGACGCTTGACCACCTGCGGCTGATGGTGGCCGCCACCGACCTGCCGGTGAACGCAGACTTCGGCGATGGCTTCGGCGCCACGCCACAGGACGTGGCTGAGGCCGTGACGGCGGCCCTGGATACGGGCATCGCCGCTCTGTCGATTGAAGATGCCAGCGGTCTGGCCGACGCGCCGCTGCGCCCGCTGGAGGAGGCCGTGCAACGCCTGCGTGCGGCGCGTGCGGCCATCGATCGCGCCGCGGCCGATGTGCTGCTGGTGGGCCGGGCGGAAAACTTCTTCGTGGGCGTACCGGATCTGGAAGACACGCTGCAGCGCCTGCGTGCCTACGCGGCCGCAGGTGCCGATGTGTTGTACGCACCGGGCATCACCACGGCCGAACAGATCCAGGCGGTGGTGGCCGCGGCCGGCGGCAAGCCGGTGAACCTGCTGGTGGGCGGACCGACGTCACTGACGCTGCAGGACATTGCTGCGATGGGGGTACGCCGGGTCAGCCTGGGCGGGGCGTTGGCCCGTGCGGCGTGGGGGGGATTGATGCGGGCCACCGATCCCATCCAGCAGGAAGGCCGCTTTGATGGCCTGCAGGCGGCAGCATCGGGTGCGGCGCTGAACGCGCTGTTCCGCTGAGGCAGGGCCGCGGATGCACGGCAGGATCCCTTCGCTGCGCGAAGGGATCCGAGCCAGTGCTGCATCAGAACCGTGCGGTGGCGCCCACGAAGAAGGTGCGCGCGCCGCCGTCGTAGTTGTTGCCTTCGTCGATGGTGGACACGTCGCCTACGTTCAGGACGCCGGCACGCAGGGTCAGGTTCTCGTTCACGTCGAAGCCGGTCACCAGATCCCAGGTGGTGTACGCCTTGGCGAAGGTGGCGCTGGTGGCCGATACCAGTTGCTTGCCGATGTGCTGCGCACTGGCATTCAACGACCAGGCATCGGTCACCTGCCATTCCAGCGAGGTGTTGGCGGTCAGCTCCGGTACTACCAGCAGGGTGGCGCCGGTGGTGCGGTTCTTCGATTCCAGCATGCGCGTGGCGTGGGTGGTCCAGTTCAGGCGTTCGTGCAGCGGCACGGTCACGCTGGCTTCCACACCGCGGGTGCGTGCCTTCTGGATGTTCTGTGCCACCGTCCACCAGTAGCCGTTGACGAAGCTGGTGGTCTGGCCGGGGATCTGGCTCAGCGGCACCTGTTCGATCTTGTCGTCGAAGTTGGTCAGGAAGTAGGTGGCCGAGGCCGACCAGCCCTCGCGGTCGAAGCCCACGCCCAGCTCGTAGTTGGTGCTGGTCTCCGGTTCCAGGTTCGGGTTGCCGGCCATGTAGCAGCCGCGCGTGCCGTCGGCATTCACCGAACGGCTGCTCCAGCCTTCGGCGGTCAGGGCACGGCAGCCGTTGCCGCCGGACTGGGTCGCAGCGCCGGCCGTTCCCTGCTTCAGGTTGGGGGCACGGAAGCCCTTGGAAATGCCGCCGCGCACGGTCCATGCATCGGCCGGGTGCCAGACGCCGTAGATGCGCGGGCTCAGGTTGTCATCGTAGTTTTCCGTGTTGTCCCAGCGCAGGCCCAGGGTCAGCACGAAGCGCTCGTGCAGGGTGAGGTGGTCCTCGGCGAAGAGCGCCCAGGAGTCGGCCTCGCTGGTCGGGCTGATGCGGCCGCTGCCCGTCCAGGTGACCGGAACGGTACCGATGGTGTCGCTGTTCTCCAACTCCTCGCGTTTCCACTGCCCGCCCACATTCAGGCTGTGCTCGACGCCCCAGTGGAAGCCGGTGTTGAAGGCGGTATCGAACACCGTTTCCTTCGAACGGTTGCCGACGTCGCTGCCCTTGTCTTCGTATTCGTTCTGCACCAGCGTGGTCTTCGACGTGGTGGCGTCGCTGTAGGTGCCGTCATGGCGGATCACGTAGCCGGTCTGCACCAGCTTGGACAGTCCCCAGCTGTTGACCTGGCCGGCCCCGCTGTTGCGCTGCGTTCCGCGCGAGGCCTCCACGCCCACGACGTGGCTGTCGCTGATGCGCCAGTTGAACAGCACGTTGGCGTTCTCTGCCTTGTTGCCCGGTGTCTGCCGCGCGCCGCTGTCAGATTCGCGGTCAGTGACGTTGGCGCCGATGCGCACGCCCAGGTTGTCGGTCAGCGGGCCACTGAACAGCGCTCCCATCTGCGTGGTGTTGCCGCGGGTGTCCGAATCGGGCTTGCTGTAGTTGAAGGTGGCCGAGCCGCCCCAGTGGTCGGCGATCTTGCGGGTGATGATGTTGATCACACCCCCCATCGCGTCCGATCCGTACAGCGAGGACATCGGGCCGCGCACCACTTCGATGCGTTCGATCATGTCCGGCGACAGCCAGTTCAGATCCTGCGGGCCCAGGTCATCACGATAGTTCACGCCGGCCGAGCTGCCCTGGCGGCGGCCATCGATCAGGATCAGTGTGTACTGCTCGGGCAGGCCGCGCAGCCGGATCTTCGACTGCGCACCGGACAGCGCGTAACCGCCGGTCACGCCGGGCACGGTGCTCAACAGCTGGCCGATGCTGCTGACCGGCTTGCGCTCGATGTCCTCGCGGGTGATCACGCTGATGCTGGCGGGGGCATCCCGGATCCATTGCTGGGCGCCGGTGGCGGTGACCACCACGGTGTCCATCTGCTTGGCGGCGGCATCGGCTGACGCCTCGGCGTGGGCCTGGGAGGCGAGGGCAAGGCCGATGGCCACGGCCAGCGTGGCAACGGAACGACGGGACTTCAGACTGGCATGCAACATCGCGCGGTACTCCGGGTGAGGGGTCCACTGGCGATGGCTGGGACGTCCGTGTGGGGTTTCAGATCTCCTTAACAATCGTATCACGAATCATTTGCATTTGACTTGAGGCGATACAGGACGCCAGAAACAGTGTCCTGCTGGCAGTGCTGATCGGGCTGGGTGCGCTAGTTACCATTAGTAACTAATCTCCAAAGGAGTTGCCCATGCACAGCCTGATTGTTGTTGCCCATCCCGATCCTGCCTCGCTGACCCACGCGGTAGCCGCTCGCATCGCGCAGGCCATCGCCGATGCCGATGAGAGCAATACCACCGCCATGGCCGATCTGATGGCCGAAGGCTTCGACCCGCGCTTCAACGGGCAGGACCAGGCCCTGTTCCGCGGCATCGCGCCGCCACCGGCCGATGTGGCGGCCGAGCACGCACGGCTGGATGCGACCGACACGCTGGTGCTGGTCTACCCGCTCTACTGGTGGTCGTTCCCGGCGCTGCTGAAGGGCTGGATCGATCGCGTTTTCACCCAGGGCTGGGCCTACGCCGAGGGTGCCGATGGAAAAGTGGAGAAGCGGCTGCAGCGGCTGCAGGTGCATCTGGTCGGTATCGGGGGTGCCGATGCCGCGATGATTGAACGCCGTGGCTATGGCGCGGCCATGAACACGCAGATCGACATGGGCATCTTCGATTACTGCGGCGCGCGCGTGCTGTCCTCCACCCTGCTGCTGGAGGCGGACACCGGGGCGGCCGCGGCGCATCTGCAGACCGCGATGGAGATCGGCCGTAAAATCGGACATCCAACGAGCTGACAGCCGTGTTCCGCCGATGCCTGCCACCGACACCCCCACGCGTCGCCGACTGACCCGCGAGCAGCGGGCCCGCCAGCTGCTGGATGTCGCATGGGCGCTGGTAGGCGCCGAAGGCACCGATGCCTTGACCCTGGGGCGCCTGGCCGAAGCGGCGGGCGTGACCAAGCCGGTGGCCTACGATCACTTCGTGACGCGCAACGGCCTGCTGGCGGCGCTCTACCATGACTACGACCAGCGGCAGACGCTCATTTTCAATGACCGTATCGCCGCGGCGCCGGCAGAACTGACCGCGCGCGCAGCGGCCATCGCGTCCGGTTACATCGACTGCGTGCTGAGCCAGGGCAGCGACGTGCAGAGCATCCTCGCAGCGCTGGTCGGCGCGCCGGAGCTGCGCGAGGTGCGGCACTGCTACCAGCAGGAGTTCATCGACAACTGCGCGGACTGGCTGGGCCCGTTCGCCGGTGACGGTCAGGTACCGGTGGAGGGGCGCTGGGCGATCCTCGGCGCTGCCGAAGCGCTGTCCGAAGCGGTGGCCAATGGCGCTATCGGCAAAGCCGACGCGGAACGCGAACTGCAGCGGGTGATCGTATCCACCGTTGTACGGGACTGACTGCCCGCGCAGGTCAGGCTTCTGCGACGGTGTCACCGGCCAACGCGGCGAATCCACTGGCAAGATGCCTGCGCACCCGCGCATCGCGTGCTTCGCGGTCTTCCGAGCCAAGCACCACGGTGATCAATCGCACCGGCTGCGCGTGTCCGGCGATGGGGCGGCGCGCCGTAGCCGCCAGGCAGAACCCGGCCGCGCGGGTATAGCCGGTCTTCAGGCCGTCCACACCTTCATCGGCGAGCAGTGCGTTCTGGTTGCTGCGGCTGAACGTCCCGTGTGCGAACGCTGGCTGTGCGGTGATGGCCAGCACCTGCGGATGATCTGCCAGCAGGCGGCCCGCCAGCACCGCCATGTCGCGTGCGCTGGATACGTGCCGCGGCGTGGTGATGCCGGACACCGACGCGAACCAGGTACTGCCCAGGCCGAGACGCCGCGCCAGCGCGTTCATGTGCTGCAGGTACGCCGCCTGCGAGCCGTGCAGATGGCGGGCAAGCACAAGGGCCGCGTCGTTGCCCGATACCACCAGCATGCCCTGCAGCAGCCGGCCCAGTGTGACCGTTTCGCCGGGCACCAGGCCCATGCGCGTTTCATCGTCAGCAACCGCGTGCACGTCCTCGGCGGCAACGGTCACCGGCATCTCCCAAGCGGCGGCGCCGGATGCGACCTGTTCGTAGGCTGCGTACGCGGTCATCAGTTTGGTCAGTGAAGCAGGCGGACGCTGCAGGTCGGCGTTCTCCTGGTGGATGACCGCGAAGCTGCCGGCATCCAGAGTGATCGACGAGACCGGGGAACGTGGAGACGGCATGGTGGCGCGGCAGGGGAGACGTTCACAGGATACCGCTGCCAGGATGCGTGAATCTGCAATATTGCAATGATATAACGTCGCGCATTCCGGGCCGCCTGCCCGACCCCACAGGATGCACGATGACCGCACACACGCCGCGCCGTTGGCTCTACCCTTCGATTCTGGCCGCGCTGGCAGCCCTCGCCGGCTGCCAGCCGGCACCGCGTGCGCAGGCGCCGGTGGCGACCGGCGGCTACCCGCACAACGTGATCGTGATGATCAACGACGGCGCGGGCTGGGGAACCTGGGATGCCGCCGCGTACTGGCAGTATGGCAGCCGCGAAGGCGCCCCGTACGCGCACTTCCCGCAGCGCCTTGCGGTGGCCACGTTCCCGCTCAACGCCAGCAGCCAGCCCACGCACGATTCGGCGCAGACGCTCGGCTACGACGCCGCGAAAGCATGGGATGCCACCCCGGTACCGGCAGCGGATCTTCCGTTCGCCGGTTATCAGTACCTGGCCGCGGTGGCGACCGACAGCGCCGCGGCGGGCACGGCGTTGTCGTCGGGCATCAAGACGTACAACAACGCCATCAACGTCAACAACGACGGCGTCGCGGTCGAGTTCAACACCCTGCGCGCCAAGCGCCTGGGCATGGCAACCGGTGTGGTCACCTCGGTGCCGTTCTCGCACGCGACACCGGCCGCGTTCGCCGCGCAGAACGCGTCGCGCAACAACTACCATGCCATCGCCCACCAGATGCTGGCCCAGGGCCACATGGACCTGGTCATGGGAACCGGCGGCCCCGGCTACAGCGTCGATGGCCGCGCCTGCGATGACGATGCGGGCGCAGTGAAGGCCGAGGGTTGCGCGAACCCCTGGGAGTGGGTGTCGCAGCAGGACTGGCAGCAGCTGGAAGCAGGTACCCCCATCGCTGGCAATCCTGCCGGACCGTGGCGGTTGATCCGCAGCAAGGAAGCGTTCGCTGCGCTTGCACAGGGGAGGTTGCCAGCCGACCGCCCGTTGATCGGCGTACCGCGTGTGGCCAGCACCCTGCAGCAGGCGCGTCAGCTGCAGGTCCTGGGCAGGGATGAGACCACTCCCTCCGGCGTGAGGAAGATCGACAGCGTGCCGGACCTGGCGACCATGACCCGCGGCGCCCTGCAGTTCCTGCAGCAGCGCTCGTCCAAGGGCCTGTTCCTGATGGTGGAAGGTGGGGCCACCGACTGGGCCGCGCATACCAGTGCGTGCGGCACCGAATGGCATTACGGCCAGTGCGGCGACCAGCCGCAGTACGGCCGCCTGATCGAAGAGACGGTCGAGTTCAACGATGCGGTATCGGCGGTGGTGGCGTGGATCGAGCGCAACGGCGGATGGCAGCGCAATCTGCTGATCGTCACCACCGACCACGACAACAGCATGCCGATGGGCCCCGACGCGCAGCAGGTGGCGTTCGAGCCGGTGCGCAACAACGGGCGCGGGCGGATGCCGGGGATGAGCTTCCGCCCCACCGGCAATCACTCCAACGCACTGGTACCGCTGTGGGCCAAGGGCGCGGGCGCCGAGCGGCTCACCGCCCGAGTGCGCGGCATCGACGCCGGTTACCGCCAGCATGTGCGGTGGAATGATGGCAGCTACATCGACAACACCGACGTGGCTGCCGCAGTGCAGGACGTACTGCAGCGGCCTTGAGCAGAACAGTGCACGGTCCGGCCCGGTTGCCATCGCGTCCGGGGCGATGCAGCCTGCGCCGATGGAACCGCAGATCCGCATCGATGGTCGTGTCTTCGCCTACGTCTTTCCCTGCGCCTGGGAGGATTACGCCAAGATCGGCTTTACGCGTGACCCGCTCGGCCGCATCAGCGCACTGCATCGGCGCTGGTTCGAGTTCTTCGATCTGTGCGCCGGGGCGCTGGTGGAGGCGGAAACCGAGCGCGATGCGCGTGACCTGGAGCTGGAGTTGCGTTCCCCCTTTCGTGCACATCGCGCGCCGGCACCGATGACCGTGCAGGACAAGGCCGGCGGACGCACCGAATGGGTGCGTGGCGCGAACCAGGCCCTGTCCGATGCTGTGCGTGCGCTGGATGGGCGCGGATATCGGACCTTCCCGCTGCGCCCCTGGCTGCGCGCCGCCATGGTCCAGCGGCTGGATCGCCTGCATGACTGGGCCGCCCTCCAGCTGCCGGAAGAGGAAAGCCTGCGCATGCCGGGCAGCCCCGGACCGGCGGTGCTGCGCGATACCCTCGATGGCTATCGCGCGCTGGACATCGACCCGCTGCCATCGCTGCCGCCCCATGTGCAGGCCTGGTACGGGCACTAGCGGCCCGGCCCCTGTGAGCCCGCCGCTGTCGCGCTCAGCGCGGGGCGGGGCAGGTGGGGCAAGGCACCTTTGCCGCAGCTGGACGGTCGAGGTGTGTGGTCCGGTACGGCTTTCCCGGTACCCCGGTCGTGCTGGCCACCGGCGTGGCCAACTGGCGGGCCAGCTCGGCGCTTGCGATGTGACCGTGCAGGAACAACAGACTGCTGAAGATGTTCATGATCGTCGCTCCACTTGAGTGGATTGAACGATACGGGCAGCATGAGGACGCAAAAAGCGACATTTCCGCAAGCTTGACTTGAACAGGATTCAAGCCTCATGTCCCGCCCACCCCTCCATGCCCTGCAGGGTTTCGTGGCTGCCGCGCGCCTGGGCAACCTGTCACGCGCCGCGGCGTCGATGAACCTGACCGTCAGCGCGCTCAGCCACCAGATGCGGCAGCTCGAAGAACGCCTCGGCCAGCCGCTGCTGGTCCGCCAGGCGCGCGGGGTCGCACTGACCCTGGAGGGCCAGCGCCTGCTCGATCGGGTCGGGCCGCACCTGGATGCAATCAACGAGGTGTTCCAGCGCTACGCCGCGCGCGCCGAACATGTGCTGACGATCAGCGCCGTACCGTCGATGGCCTCCGCATGGCTGGTGCCACGGCTGGGTCATTTCGTCGCCGCACACCCGCAGATCGAGATCAACCTGCAGTCCAGCGAGCGCCTTGTCGATTTCGATCGGCAGCTGCAGTTCGACGCAGCCTTGCGCGTAGGCGGCGGGCAATGGGCCGGGCTGGTGGTCGAGCGGCTGTTCGATGAGTGGCTGGTGCCGATGGCCAGCCCGGCGCTGATCGCGCGGATGGGCGGCATCGACCGTGCTCCACTGGCGCAGTGGCCGCTGCTGGGCGATCCGGATGGCGCATGGGCCGCGTGGTTTGCCCTGATCGGGCAGAGCCCCCCTTCGCGGTTCGTGGCGGTGCTCGACGATTCGGAAGCGCATCACCGTGCAGCGCTCGATGGCGTCGGTGTGGCCTTGGGCCGGCTGACGCGCGCGCGCCTGCTGCTGGATTCGGGCCAGCTGGTCGCGCTGTCGGAGCAGCGGCTGAAAACCGCCTGGCCGCACTGGCTGGTGTATCCGCAGCGCTCGGCGCGCCACCGTGGATTCCTCGCCTTCCGTGAGTGGTTGCATGCGCAGGCCAGCGAGCATGCGCGGCACATGGAGACGCAGGGCTGATCCGGCCCGGCGC
Source organism: Stenotrophomonas sp. YJH_SMC_106-19 (assembly GCF_059368375.1). Taxonomy (NCBI): domain Bacteria; kingdom Pseudomonadati; phylum Pseudomonadota; class Gammaproteobacteria; order Lysobacterales; family Lysobacteraceae; genus Stenotrophomonas; species Stenotrophomonas sp. YJH_SMC_106-19. The sequence goes on along the minus strand of NZ_JCAFRQ010000001.1, from coordinate 1,326,395 downwards.
ACGCAGCCACCTGTCGCGTGCTGCGGGCCACTGCTGCGTCATCGCACCAGGGTGACCGCCTGTCCGGAACGTGCGAAAGCGTCCTCGAGCAAGGGCCCTGCCTTGATCGCCTCGACCTCGTCGAACAGGGCCCGCAGGGCGGCAGCGGGGCGCGCCGCAGGTGCGGCCACGGCCTGCTGGATCGCAGTGAAGCGGTCGGCGAGCACGCGGTGTCCCGGATGCTGCAGTGCCCAGGCCTGCAGTGGCTGGCGCACGCCAGCGGCGGCATCCAGGCGCCGTGCGTCAAACAGATCGATGGCCGTCGCCGACGTGTCGGCACGCTCGATCGTGGCGTGCCGCAGTTCCCGGCTCAGGAACAGATCGTAGGCGGCACCGCGGCCAACGGCGATACGCAGCCCATCGCGATCCAGATCGGCCACCTGCCGCGCCGGACTGTCCTCGCGCACCAGGTAGGTTCCTTCGATCTCCACATACGGTGCACTGAAGGCGATGCGGCCGGCACGTGCCGGATCGATGGCGAGAAAGGCCAGGTCCCATGCGTCGTCGGCTGCCGCCGCGACCACCGATGCGGCCGCATCGTGACAGGTGAATCGCGCCTGCACGCCCATCCGCTGCGCCAGCGCGGTGGCCAGCTCCACCGAGGGGCCGCGCGGCGATCGTGTGTCGCCCTGCGCAAGGACCGGATTCCCCAGATTGATGGCGACGCGCAGATGGCCCAGTGGCGCCAGTGCACTTCGGTGATCGGCCAGGGTCATGCAGCGCTCCGCGAAGGGTGGGCAGGCCAGCATGCCCGCAACGATGCGCACGGAATGTCAGGGCGGCGCTATCCTGCGACGATGAACCCCATCGCGCATGCCGAGATTCCGGCCAGCGATCTGCTCACGCCATTGCCTTCTACCTGCAACTGCATGGTGCCGGCCACTGGCGGGTGGCCGAGATCTGCGACAGCGAGGGCAACCGCATTGCGCTGCAGGCGCCGGTGACGCCGTAACCCGGGCACCGTGCCGCGCGGTGCTACCGTGATGCGGCGTGCGAGCGCTGCAGCCAATCGGTGATCGCCGGATCGAGCCGCGCATCGTCCGGCACGCGCAGGCCGAATGCCGACTGCAGGACGTCGCGCACGTCGGCGGCATCGCGCAGCGGACGCTTGAGCGGCGCCTGCCCGGGGCGGTACTCGGTGTAGTTGCCACTGCCGATGGTGCGCCGCCAGTCCGGGCCGGCCAGTGACGCGCGCAGCTGGCCGGGGAAACCCGAATCCGGGTGCGTGCACACGTACCAGTTGGCCACCACGTTGTCGATCGGCGCTGGCGGCCGCAGGTCGAAGCGGTACATCGCGCGCCATGCGTCGCCCGCCTGGGCGGAAAGCACGAAGTCGTCTTCACCCGCCAGCTGCTGAAGCTGGAAAGACTCGTGCGGCGTGGCCTGCGGCGCCGTTTCGTACAGCCGCAGCGGCACCGTCGGCGTCAGGCCACCGAAGCCGGCATCGACGAGCCAGTCCTCTCCCTCCACGTGCACGCGCAGCAGCAGGTGGGTACGCGCCGTCGGGGCATCGTCCTGTGCTGCCAGCAGCACGCGCGCGCTCAGCGGCTGTGCGTCGAAGCCCACTGCCTGCAGGAGCGCCAGCAGGCCGCCGTTGAGTTCAAAGCAGTAACCGCCGCGCTGCTGGTCGAGAAGCTTGTGCTGCACGCTGTCCAGATCGATCGGCACCGCGTCGCGCAGCAGGCTGCTGAGGGTTTCAAAAGGGAGCAGGGCGTTGTGGCGCTGCACCAGCAGGGTCAGTCCGGCAAGGTCCAGCGACGGCGGAGCATCCAGTTGCAGACGCTGAAGATAACGGGGGATGTCGAGCGGGGTCATGGCGAGGGCGGCAGGTGGGAAGAATCCCACTGTGCAACCGCAACCGGGGTTGAGGTCAAGCGCGGGCGCCGTGTCACGTCTCCGTCGCCTGGGGCCGGTACAAAGAGCGCAACCGGCACGGTGCGTGCCACAGCGTCGGCAATGTGCCTAAAGTTGTCGCCGGTCAGGCCGATACAGGTGCGTCCTTCCGCCTGGAGTCTGTGATGTCGGCCGTCGTCCCCCTTCGGTCCCTGCGCACCCGTCTCATCGCGATGCGCTCGGCGCTTCCACGCCTGCTGGTCTGGCTGCAGCCGCATCGGCTCAGCGTGGCCAACAAACTCAAGGCCACCCTGCTGGTCTGCGGCGCGGGCCTGGTGGCGATCGCCGCCGTCCATGCCTGGACCGGCCATGCCAGCAGTCAGGCCGCACGCAGCCAGGCCAGTTACCAGCGTGGCAGCGATCTGGCCGCACGCCTGGCGACACGGGTGGCGGAGGCGCGTCGCCTGCAGACCCAGTATGCACGCAGTTTCGACGATGCTGACCGCAGCCAGCTGCAGGCGGCCCAGCAGGCACTGCAGGTCGATCTGAAGGCGCTCAGGGCGATGCCGATGGATGCCGGTCGCCGCAAGGCATTGCAGGCGCTCACCGAGGCCGCCGAGGGATTCTCGCAGGGAGTGGCTGCGCTGTTCGAACGTGTGGACGAGATGGGGCGTGGTGATGCCGGCCTGGCTGCACAGCTGCAGCAGGCCGCCGATGCCCTGCAGCAGCAGGTGGATGGCCTGGACCGGCCGGCACTGGCGCTGCACCTGCAGAAGATGCGGCGCCAGGAAGCGCTGCTGCTGCTCGATGGCGATTCGACTCATGCCGACCGCGCCAGCGAAGAGAAGCTGCCGTTCGATCTGGCGCTGGCGGGGTTGCCGCCCGACGTGCAGGAGGCCCTCCGCACCGGCATGGACACCTATCAGTCGGCACTGCTCGGCTATACCGCTGCCCGCGTCGGCCTTGACGTGGAGACGCAATCGCTGCTGGAGACGGCCGCCGGCGTGGCGCCCGCGCTCGCCGCCTTCCAGCAGGCACAGGTGAAGGCGCTGGCCCTGGCGCAGGCGCGGCAGCAGGCCGGTGCACGCACCATGAGCGTGCTGTTCGCCCTCACCCTGCTGCTGGTGGCCGGCGTGCTGATCACCAGCCTGCTGCTGGTGCTGCGCGCGGTGCGCAGGCCGATCCAGGACACCCTGCGGTTCGCCAGCGACATCGCCGATGACCGGCTCGATACCACGTTGCGCGTGCACAACGCCAACGACGAGATCGGCCAGCTGGCACAGCGCCTGGTGGACATGCAGCAGCGGCTGCGTGCGCGCATCGAGACCGAGCGTGCGATGGCCCGTGGCAACACGCGCGTACGCCAGGCCCTGGACTGCGCGCAGACCGGGCTGATGGTGGTCGATGCCGAAGGCCAGGTGGCCTACGCCAATCCTGCGTTGCGGCACGTGCTGGGCCTGCAAGCCGACGCGCCGGTCGGCACTGACGCGCGGGACCTGCATCCGGCCCTGGCCAGCCTGGTCGACGCGCGCCACCGCCAGGAGCGGGAAATCAGTCATGCCGGTGTGCGCTATCAGTTGATCGCCAATGCCATCGTCGATGACGACCAGTTCCTGGGCGTGGCGCTGGAGTGGCGCAGCCGTGCGCTGGAAACGCTGCTGGAGACCGAGGTGGCGGCACTGGTCGACGCTGCCGCGCAGGGTGACCTGCACGGGCGCATTTCGCTGCAGGGCAAGCACGGTTTCGTGCATACGCTGTCCACCAGCATCAACCGCCTGCTGTCCACCTTTGAAACCAACCTGGGGGACCTGCAGGCATTGCTGGCGGCGTTGGCCCGTGGGGATCTCAGCGTGCGCATGGAAGGTGAGCTGCAGGGCGTGTTCGCACGCATGCGCGACGACGCCAATGCAACCGTCGCACAGCTCGGCCGCATCGTGACCCGCATCCAGCGCGCCGCCGCCAGCCTGGACAGCGGTGTCGGTGAAATCGTTGCCGGCCATCACGACCTCTCGCAGCGTACCGAGCAGCAGGCGACCAATCTGGAAGAGACCGCAGCCTCGATGCATGAGCTGACCGACACCGTCGGCCGCAACGCCGACGCCGCCGGACGTGCCGATGCGCTGGTGCAGGGGGCTGCAGCGGTTGCACAGCGGGGTGGGGTGGCCGTCGGTCAGGTGGTGGAGACCATGCAGGGCATCAGTGAAGCATCTCACCGCATCGGGGACATCACCCAGTTGATCGACGGCATCGCATTCCAGACCAACATCCTTGCGCTCAACGCCGCCGTGGAGGCTGCGCGTGCCGGAGAGCAGGGCCGCAGTTTCGCGGTGGTGGCGGCGGAAGTGCGTCTGCTCGCGCAGCGCAGTGCCGAGGCAGCCAGGCAGATCAAGGCGCTGATCGAGGATTCCGTGGCACGCGTCGGCCAGGGCAGCGTGCAGGCCGCGCAGGCGGGCACCACCATGGACGAGATCGTCGGCAGCGTGCAGCAGCTGGCGGACCTGCTCGCCGGCATCCGCAGCGCCTCGCAGGATCAGCACGCAGGCATCGCCCAGGTGAACCACGCCATCGTGCAGATGGAAGCCAGTACCCAGCGCAATGCCAGCCTGGTGGAAGACGCCGGCTCGTCGACCGCGCAGATGCAGGCGCAGGTGCGCGCGCTGGCCGAAGCCGTGTCCGCGTTCCGCCTGCAGCCGGACCGTCAGGCCCGCGCGGCGGCATGATCGCGTCCGCCGCCGGGTCCAGCCCGGCGGCGCGGCTCAATACACGTCGCGCCGGTAGCGGCCGCTCTCGAGCAGCGTTTCCACCACCTCGTCACCGAGCGCGCCCCGCAGTACCTGATCCACGCCCTCGGCCATGCCCTGCAGCGAGCCGCAGACATGGATCACGGCGCCACGCTGCATCCATTCCCGCAGTTCATCGCAGGCCGACCGCAGGCGGTCCTGGACGTAACCGCCCGCTGCGTCGCGCGAGAACGCCAGGTCGACCCGGATCAGATGGCCCTGCGCCTGCCATGCGCTCACCTCATCGGCGAACAGGAAGTCATGAGCGCGCTGGCGCTCGCCGAACAGCAGCCAGTGGCCGTGCTCGCCTGCGTGTGCCGCCTCGCGCAGCAGGCCGCGCAGGCCGGCGATGCCGGTGCCGTTGCCGATCAGCACCATGGGTGCGCCCGGCACGCGATGGAAGCCGGGGTTGCGGTGCACGCGCGCGGCGATGTGCGCGCCTGCCGGCGCATGCAGCGACAGCCAGCCCGAACCCAGCCCCGGGCGCCCGTTGTTGTCGTGCACCAGGCGCACGACCAGTTCCACCACGCGATCGGCCGGGCACGAGGCGATCGAATACTCGCGGCCCGGCAGTACGGGCAGGGCCGTCAGCCAGCGTCCGGCATCCTGCACCTGCAGCGCACTGGCCGCGTCCGGCAGTTCGCGTTCGCTGGCCAGGCACTGCAGGGTCTGCGTGTCGCCTTCGATCAGCAGCGGTTGCAGCGGGTCCAGTCCATGCGCCAGCAGTACCGCACGGGCATGCGCGGCGCTGTGCCGCGGCGCGATATGCAGGATGTCGCCGGCCTGCCACTGCACGTCATCCGGTGCGGCCAGCCGGATCCGCCAGATCGGACCACCGACGCTGCCCGGGTTCAGCTGCTGGCGATCCAGCAGCTGCCAGTCGTGCATGCGGGTGGCCGCCGGCAGCACGCTGTCGTCGGCAGCAATGCCGGTCAACAGGCCGAGCTGCTGCTGCCACTGGCGCAGTGCCGTGACCGATGCAGCGTCCACATCGATGCGGTCGAACATCGCGCGGGCACCGTTGCCCAGCAGCCACGCATCGAACTGGCGGCCGAAGGCGCAGTAGTGCGGGTACTGGCGGTCGCCCAGCGCGAGCATGCCGAACTGCAGTGTGGCCAGGTCCAGGGATCGGCCCAGTAGCTGGCGCGAGGCACGTCGTGCCGAATCCGGCGGTTCGCCGTCACCAAAGGTACTGAGCACGAACAGCGCGTGGCTCGCCGCCTGAAGGCGGTGCGCGTCGATCCTTGCCAGCGGCAATACCTGCACCGCCTGTCCGCTGGCCTGCAGCTGCGCTGCCGCGCGCCATGCCAGCTGCTCGGCCAGGCCGCTCTGGCTGGCATGCACCATCAGCCATGCGGCGCCGTTGGCTGCGGCCGCCGGCAGCGGCTGGCGCAGCGCACGTGCGGCGCGCTGGCTGCGGCGACGGTCGAGATAGAGCAGCCCGCCGGTGATGAAGAACAGGCTCATGCCCAGGCTGCTGAGCATCACGATGATGCGCCCGGGAATCCCGAAGTAGCTGCCCGAGTGCAGCGCGAACACGCTGGTAGCCAGCTGACCGCCAGCGCCCTGGCGCGCGTAGGGACGCGCGTCCAGAATCGCACCGCTGGCAGGGTCGAGCTGCAGCAGATCGTGCGCGCGGTCATGATGGCCGCCGCGCAATGCTGGATCGCCCGCCATGGTCCGCACATTCAGTGCCTGGCCGGGCTTCTCGGGCAGCCGCAGGTCGATGTAACCGGTGCGCACCCCGGCCTGCGCGTACAGCGTCGCTTCCACGCGGCGCAGGTCGAGCACGGCGCCGGCATCGATCACCTGCTTGGCCGGTGGCGCCACGCCGAGCAGGGCATTGGCCGCGCTGCGATACCAGTCGAACGACCACCACAGGCCGGTCAGGGCACTCATCAGGTAGATAAGCAGCACCCAGGTGCCGGCCACCGAATGCAGGCTCCACAGGAAGCCGCGGCCGCTGCGCTTCCATTCCACGGCCAGCCAGCTTCGCCAGTGCCACCAGCGGCGGGGCCAGCGCAGGTAGAGCCCGGACAGCGTGAAGAACAGCAGGGCGATCGCGCAGCTGCCGGTGATCCATTTTCCGCGCTCGCCCGCGGCGAGGTGGCGGTGCAGGTCTTCGACGAAGTCGAAGAAGGCCTGCCCGCGCAGGGCGCTGAAGCGCTCGCCGCTGTATGGGTCGAAGTACACCCAGTGCGCTTTGCCGCCGGCGAAACGGGCCACCGATGGGCGCTGGCCGCTGGCATCCACGCGCAGCCGCTGCAACGGCCGTTTGCTGTCGGCCTGCAGCATCGGCACCAGCTCGCTCAGGGGGAGCGGCTGCTGGCCTTCGGCGTGATGTTCGGCGATGGCGGCGAAGCCGGGGTTGGCGGCGCGCAGCAGTTCATCTTCAAAAGACAGGGCTGCGCCGCTCAGGCCCATGATGGCCAGAACGGTGCCGGCCGTGATGCCCAGCAGCCAGTGCAGTTGGAACAGGACGTTCTTGAACATCGGGGGATGAAAGCCAGGAGGGCTGCCGCCCGCATCCTGCGCAACAGCAAATGAGAATTAGTCGCGTAATTCTCGGGGGCGCCCTGCCTGCGGTCAAGCCGGTGGGGTGGCGCCAGCGACGGGGCCTTCCATGGCCACCGTTGCGCGCACTTGCACCTGCGTCAGAACTTCCAGCCCACCCGCGTGTAATAGAACCCGCCGTTGAATCCGTAGGGCGAATGCACCGGATACTGCGCACCGGCCACGCCCCCCCAGGGGTTGCTGGCCGGCACACGGTCGAACAGGTTCTGCGCGCCCACGCTGACGTACAGGCCCGAATCGAACTTCCAGCCCACCTCCGCATCCACGATCAACGCGCTGCCCCCGTAGATCGGCAGGCCGCCGTCCTCGGCGGAGATCACGCCGCTGTCCAGGTGATCCTCGTACCAGCTGCTGTAATAGTTGAACCGGAGATTGGCGTGGAAGATCTGCCGCTGGTGATTGATGCTGAAGTAGCCCTTGGTCCTGGGCAGCGATTTCTCCAGCTTGTACACGCGCGCTTCGTCGATGAAGTCGGTGTCGTAGCGGTCCACCTTCGTGCGGTTCCAGTTGGCCGCCAGCGAGTAGGTGGTGACCCCGCCGAAGTGGTTGCTCTTGAAGCTGGTCACCAGGTCCACGCCGGTGGTGGTGGTATCGAAGGCGTTGCCGAAGTAGGTCACCTGCGAGATGGACGCGGCTTCCGCATTGCCGCCGGCCACCAGCGCCGCACGCTCCTCCGGAGTGACTGCAAAGCTGGTGCTCAGGGCAATGCGGTCTTCCACCTTGATCTGATAGCCGTCCAGGGTGACCAGCCAGTCACCTTCGGTCCACACCGCACCCAATGACACATTCCTGGACTCTTCCGGAGTAAGCGGCTGCGCGCCCTTGAGCTGGGCAATCGGATTGGTCGGCGGCAGGGTGGCGATGTCTTCCAGTGCGGTACCGCCGAACACCGTGCTGATCTGGCTGATGTTGGCCTGGCCGGGCGTTGGTGCACGGAAGCCGGTGTTGTAGGCGCCGCGCAGAGCGAAGTGCTCGTTGAAGTCGAAGCGCGCGGTGAGCTTGCCGGTGGTGGTGCTGCCGAACGAATCGTAGTCCTCGTAGCGCAGCGCACCGGCCAGCAGCAGCCGCTCGGTGAGCTGTGCTTCCAGGTCGGCGTAGGCGGCCCAGTTGCGACGATCAAAGGTGCCGGCGGTGCGCGTGCTGAAGCCGTTGAATCCGTTGGAGCCCAGCGCGAAGCCCTGTTCGGTCAGCGGCCCGATGGCTGTGGACGGGCCGTCACCGGGGCTGATCCTGAAGCTCTCCTCGCGCCATTCGGCACCCATCGCCAGGCGCAGCGGCTGGCTGCTGAAGCTGACCGGGATGTCCCGGCTGACGTCCACGTTGAGGTTCTTTTCGGTCTGGGTATTGCCACCCGGGCGGAAGAACAGCCCGGCCGGCTGGTCGGGACCGAGCGAGGCGTTGACGGTGTTGTAGATGGTGAACTCGATGTCGTTGCGCCCCCAGGAGCCGCTCACGTCCCAGTACCACTCACCCCAGGTGCCTTTGGCGCCGGCGAACACCGAGGCGTCTTCCAGTTTGCCGCCGAAGCGTGGGGTGAAGCCGCCGGGCAGGCTGGACAGGAAGGTAAAGCAGTTGGCGGGTAGGGCAGCCACCGCGCCGCTCACGGTGCCGTACGGCAGGAGGTTGCCGGCGCCATCGCGCAGGGCGATGGTGGGGCATGCGCCCACGCCGGTCAGGTTGCCCACCAGCAATGTCTGGCCGCCATCGTTGGAGTAGACGCCCGAACGTGCGGTGGGGTCGCGGTAGTAGAACCCGCCATCCACTTCACGCTTGGCGTAATTGCCGAACAGGTAGAACTCCACGTTCTCGGTGTCGTAACCGAGGTTGGCGACCAGCTTGAGGTCGTCGTCCACCTTCGGCGATCCCCAGATCTGCGCAGGATCTTTCACCCCGGGGTAGCCTGCCGCTGCGACCGCGGCGGCATCGTCGCGCTGCACACTGCGCGAGGTGTCGTCGGCGTTGCGCCATTCGGCTGTAAGGGTGGCGAAGCCGTGCTCGGTGAGCGGCAGGCCGATCTGCGCCGAGTACTGGGTGGTGAGGCCGTCGCCCTCGTAGTACTGGCCGGCGAACACCTCGGCGGTGCCGCCTTCGCGCAGCTTCTTCAGGCTGAAGTTGAGCACGCCGGCAATGGCGTCCGAGCCGTATTGTGCCGCTGCGCCGTCGCGCAGCACGTCCACCTGTTCCAGCGCCAGCGAGGGGAACACGGACAGGTCCGGTCCCTGTGCGCCGTCGGACAGTCCGTGGCCGAGGAACGTGATCACCGCCGAGCGGTGGAAACGCTTGCCGTTGACCAGCAGCAGGGTGTTGTCCGGCGGCAGGCCACGCAGGTTGGCCGGACGCACCAGGCTGGCCGCATCGTCGATGGGAATCGTGCTGACGTTGAAGGAAGGCACGAGCACTTTGAGCTGGTCGAGGGCGTCGGTCGCGCCCTGGTTGCGGAACTCTTCACCGCTGATGATGTCGATCGGCACCGCCGACGAGGACACCGTGCGCGGTTTGGTGCGGCTGCCCAGTACCGAAACGGTATCCAGGGTGGTGGCCGCGTCGGGCGTCGTCGATGTGCCGCTGTCCTGCGCCCGTGCAACGGGGCTGGTGGACAGCAGCGCGGTGGCGAGGGCCACCATTACTGCGGATGCCAATGGCGTGATTGCGTCTGGAGCCTGAACACTTCTGCGAATTCCGTGTTTCATGCATGCACCCTGCAGTCGATTTGAGTGGTTTGTCGGTCAGTCGTTCATCCTGTTGGTTCTCCTTGCAGCCAGGGCCCTGGTCGCTAAACGCAGAATTAACAGAACGTAAACCGTACTGCAACGAATCTTTCGTTTTAAGGCGCCAAGACGCGGAATGGATCGCAAAACAGCGTTATATGGTTGCTCAAGGCATGTACTATGTGCCCAAGGCAACCATCAGGAACGTCCCCGTGTCTGCGCTCACTTCCGATCCCGTCGCACAGGTCCGCGCCTTCAACCGCTTCTACACCCGCAGGATCGCGGTGCTCGAGGAGCGTTTGCTGCACAGCGACTTCACCCTCACCGAGGCGCGGGTGCTGTTCGAACTGGCGGCGGGCCAGGGCATCACGGCTGCGCAGCTGGGCCATCGGCTGGACCTCAACGCGGGCTACCTCAGCCGGCTGCTGAGCGGGCTGCAGGCGCGCGGTCTGGTTCAACGCGAACCGTCGGTGATGGATGCGCGCGCGAACCGGCTGGTGTTGACCGAGTCGGGCCGCGCCGCCTTCGCACAGCTGGATGCAGCGTCCAGCGAAAGCGTCGCTGCCATGCTGGGAGATATCAGCGAAGCAGGATGCCAGCGCCTTCTTGAGGCGATGGCGCACATCCAGGCACTGCTGGGAGGTGCATCGTCGGATTGCGTGCTGCGCGATCCCCGCCCCGGCGACATGGGCTGGGTGATCCAGAAGCACGGCGCGCTGTATGCACGCGAATTCGGATGGAACGCGGAGTTTGAAGCGCTGGTGGCCGACATCGTCACCCGCTACCTGCGCGAACACGACCCGCAGACCGAGCGCTGCTGGATCGCTGAACTGGACGGCACCCCGGTGGGGTCGGTGTTCGTGGTCCGGCACGACGCGCACAATGCCAAGCTGCGGCTGCTGCATGTCGATGCCAGCGCGCGCAGGCGGGGCATCGGGCAGCGACTGGTGGACGAGGCGATGAGCTTCGCGCGCGCGGTGGGCTACAAGCGCATGGTGCTGTGGACCAATGCCGCGCTCATCGACGCCCGCGGCCTGTACGAACGGGCCGGCTTCGAACTGATGACCGAGCAGCACGAGCAGCTGTTCGGCCAGCCACAGGTGTCCCAGCTCTGGGCGCGCTCACTGGTCTGACCGGGATCAGGACGCGTGGATGCCGGCCGCGGCCAGCTTACAGCCGGGCCCACGTCTGCACTTCGCCGGCGGCAAACGGCCCCAGCTTCTGCTTCACGATGCGGCCCTGTGCATCCACCAGCACGCTGTAAGGTAGCAGCCCCTGGGCATTGCCCAGCTGCACGCTGGCATCGCGCGGACCGGGCGTCTCCAGCACGATCGGGTAGTCCACCGGCACCCGCTGCAGGAAGCGCTGCACATCTTCGGGTGTATCCAGCGCCAGCCCCAGCACCTGCACGCCGTCAGGTTGCTGCGCCTGCGCGAAGCGCGACAGTTCCGGCATTTCCTCGACGCAGGGCCCGCACCAGCTGGCCCAGACATTGATGAGCAGCGGCCGGCCGGCAAAACGCTGGCGCAGATCGAGCGGCTGTCCCTGCAGGTCCGGCAGCACCAGTGCGGGCAGGGCATCGCCTGCCTGCAGCACGGGCAGCGGTGCTGCAGGTGGCTGCGCGTCTGGATCGCCAGCGTCCGCCGCCGGCACCGGCGTCAGCCGATGGCCGGCCCACAGGCCCAGGCCGGCAGCCAGCACCGCGGTCCACAGCAGCGCTGGCCGTTGCCACCTCATCGTGCGGTGCGCAGCAGCGCTTCTTCGACCACGGCCTGGGTAAGCAGGGTCGGCAGCACCGTCGGCGGTGCGCCCGGCCCATACACCACGTAAAGCGGAACGCCCACGGCCTTGTGCTCATCGAGGAAAGCGGTGATCTGCGGGTCCACGTTGGTGTAGTCGCCGCGCATGTACACCGCGTTGGTGCGCCTGAGCAGCTCCCTGAACTCCGGTCGCGACAGCACGGCGCGCTCGTTCGCCTTGCAGCTCACGCACCAGTCGGCGGTCATGTTGACGAACACCACGCGGTTGTCGGCACGCAGGCGGTCGAGCAGCTGCGGCGAATACTCCACGACGTTCTCGCTGGTGGCCTGTGCCGCACGTGCCGGTGGCTTCAGCTGGGTCACGCCCCACAGCGGTACCAGCGCGGCGATTGCCAGCAGCACGCCCAGCAGGCCGGCGGCGCGCTGGCTGCGCCAGCGGCTGCGCTCGAACAACCACAGGCCCAGGGCCAGCAGCAGCAGTCCGCCCAGCGCCAGCGCCATGCCGTCCACGCCACGCTGCTTGCCCAGCACCCACAGCAGCCACAGTGCGGTGGCATACATCGGGAACGCCAGCACGTGCTTGAGCGTTTCCATCCACGGGCCGGGCTTGGGCAGGCGCCGCGCGAGCGCCGGCACGAAGCCGATCAGCAGGAACGGCAGGGCCAGGCCCAGGCCCAGGAACAGGAACACGGCCATCGCCTGTACGGGCGTGGCAACGAAGGCATAGGCGACCGCGCCTCCCATGAACGGACCGACGCACGCGCTGCCGACCACGCAGGCCAGCGCACCGGTGAAGAAATCGCCGGCCGGACCGCTGCGACGGGCGAGTGACTGGCCGAGGTTGCCCAGGCCACCGCCGAGGGTGAACACGCCGGACAGGCTCAGGCCAACCGCAAACATGATGTAGGCCAGTGCCGCGACCACGCCTGGGTGCTGCAGCTGGAAACCGATGCCCACCGCATTGCCAAGCATGCGCAGGCCGACCATCAGCGCGCCGATCACCGCGAAGGCGACCAGTACGCCCAGCGTGTACCACATGGCGTGGCTGCGGGCGCGCTCGGCGCTCTCACCGCTCTGTGCCAGGCCCAGCACTTTCAGCGACAGGATCGGCAGCACGCAGGGCATCAGGTTCAGTACGAGACCACCGGCCAGTGCCAGCAGCAGCACCCACAGGAACGAACGGTCCGGATCCGGGGTGGTGGCCGGCGGGCGGGTACGCAGCGCGTTGTCGCCCCGCGCATCGGCGGCGAACCCTGCCTGCGCGCCGTCCACATCGGTACGCGCCGGTTCGCTGTTCGGCACGGTCGGCAGCAGGCGCAACGGGGTGCCGTTGGCCGCCTCGCGCGGTGCGGCGCTGCCCGCCGGCAGCGGTCGGATCATTTCGCTGCGTGGCGCAGGCTGGCCGGCGTGGGCGCTGATCTTTCCCGCGGGGATCGACAGCTTCACCCGGCGGGTCATCGGCGGGTAGCAGATGCCATCGGTCTGGCAACCCTGGAAGGTCACCACCAGTGTGCTGTCCACCGCGTCGGTCACCGTGCGGCGCAGCGGCAGCGGCACTTCGACCTGGTTGAAGTACACCGACACATCGCCGAAGTGCTCGTCGCGATGCGACTGCGCGGCGGGCCAGCGCGGCGTATCAGCCAGCACACCGGCACTGCCTTCCAGCTTCAGTGAAGTGCGATCGCGATACAGGTAGTAGCCCGGCGCGGGACTGAAGCGCAGCAGCAGGGTGTTGCCATCGCTGGCGATCGCGTCGAAGCCGAAGGCTTGTTCGGAGGGCAGCGGAAGCGCCTGGCTGTTGCTGCTGCCGGGCAGGCGCAGGCCACCACCGCTGCCGGCCCCGGCAAGCGGAGTGTTGAACGCGTTCACGCCGGTGACCCGCGCGGTTGGCAGGGCGGCTGCGGCGCCACCGCCACCACCGGGCAGTGTCACCTGGACCACGCGCTTCTGCGGCGGGTAGCAGACACCGGCATCGGCGCAGCCCTGGTAGCGCACTTCCAGGCTGAGGGTGCCGGCCGCATCCGTCGGGGCGCCCGGCAGCGAAACCTGCAGGCGTTCGCGGTAGGTCTCGACCTCGCCGAAGAAATCGTCGTGGTGCTTGGTGCCGCTGGGCATCTGCAGCGCACCGGCATTGAAGGCCGGGTCGGCCTTGACGCTGGTGCGGTGGCGATAGAGGTAGTACCCCGGCGCGATCTTGAACTGCAGCTGGATCTGGTTCCGCTCCGGCGCACTGGCGGTGAGCGCGAACGCCTGGTCCACCGGCAGCAGATCTTTCTCGTCCAGGGCGAATGCAGGCAGGGCCAGCGAGAGCAGGGCGCACAGCGCGGCGGCACGGGCAAACAGATTCATCAAGCGGTGTCCTCCCGGGTCTGCGCCCGGATCCAATCCAGATAGGCCGGCAGTCCGGCCCGGGCTTCGACCGCGATGCACTCGGGGAGTTCATACGGATGCAGTTCGACGATCCGTGCCATCGCTGCCTCCACGCGGCTGGCCGTAGTCTTCACCAGCAGCTGCAGCTCGGCATCGGTAGTGACCTCGCCCTGCCAGCGGTAGGTCGACTGCGCCCCTTCCAGGCGCGTCACGCAGGCGGCCAGGCGCTCGCCGACCAGCGCATGCGCGATGCGCTCGGCACTGGCCCGGTCCGGGCAGGTGGTCAACAGCAGCAGGACGGGATCGACGGTCGGCATGACCGTCGAGTATAGGGCCGCCGCCGGATCAAGGTCCGGCGGCGGCGATGGACCGCTGCGTTGCGCGGTCAGTTGGCCAGCTGGCAGGTCGCCGGCTTGGCCGAGGTGAACAACGCCGGCGTCGCCCACTCGGGGTGGTCGATGAACGGGTTGCGGTTGCCCTGGAAGCTGTAGATCACGTCGTTGCGCGCGCGCTCGGCGTCGTCCGGCGGATCGGACAGATGCCAGTCGATCAGGGTCGAGAGCAGGCCCATGTAGGCCGGCGAACTGCTGGTCCTGACGATCCGGCTGCGGTCGTCGGTCAGCTCCAGGTCCGGCTCGGACTGGCCGGTGGCTGCATCCTTGCCGCCCTCGTAGCGGATCGCCATGTACATCACCGCGCGCGCCATGTCGCCCTTGCGATGGCCCCACACCTCGAAGGTGCCGGTGTTGCCGTCCGGCGTGCGCACCCAGTTGGAATTGCCCGGGTAGCCGCCGCTGCCGCCGCCATGGCCGTTGTTGGCCTCGGTGGCGCGCTCGCCACAGTTGGCATCGCACTTGCCGAACGGCTTGTTGCCGCGGTCGGCATTCCACTGCGCATCGGTCAGGTACAGCATGTGGGTGTCGGTGTAGGGCGCGTAGGGCAGGCCCTTGTCGCCGGTGGTGCTGGCAAAGCCCAGCGAGTTCGGCCAGGTGTGCTCGCGGTTGTAGGTCAGGCCGCTGCCCGTGCCAGCGCGATCGCTGACCTTGGCGTAGCTGCGGTTGCGATAGGCGTCGAGGATGCGGTTGGGATTGTTCGGATCCTCGTCGGCGATCTCCAGGATGGTCCAGGTGCTGGTGCCCGACCCGCTGTACGGATAGGCGGTGTGGCCCTTGATGGTCGCGTGCAGCGAGCAGCGCAGCTGGCTCGGGCTGGAGGTGTTGACCCTGGAGTAGTAGCCCGCCGGTACGCCGGGATTGCCCGGATCGGGGTTGCCCGTGGCGCTGGCCACGGTGAAGGCGATGCGGCTGTCGGCAGCCGGATGCGCGCCCTGCAGGTCGGTGATGCGCGCGGCGCGGATGTCGAAGCGGCAGGCCTCACCGGCCACCAGCGCGGTGTTGGTGGACAGCTTCACGCTCCTGCCGCTGGCCGGGTGGGTCAGCGGTACGCTGCCGGAGGCGCCGCAGCTCAGCGCGAAGGCGCCGCTGGCCAGGTTCACCGTCTCGCTGAACACCACTTCCAGATCGGCCGCGGCCGGGAACGTGCTGCTGCCCTGGGCGGGGGTGGTGGTGGACACCGATGGCGGCGTATTGGGACCGGGCGTACCCCCACCGCTGAAGGTCTGGCCGTTGTTGCAGCTGCCGAAGGTGTGCGTCGCCGATTCGGCCCAAGTGAAGTGGGCGTACTGGCTGCCGCTGCCCGTCAGCTGCAGTGAGGTGCCAGGGGCCGTGCTGTTGGTCTCGGCCACCGGAATGTTCTGGCTGGTCATGCCTGCGGCAGGACCGCCGGAGGCAGTGATCGTGCCCTCATAGCTGAGGAACTGGACCACCTTGCCGCTGGCGTCGACCAGCGCGATGCCGTCGTTGGGGCCGTTCTGGATGCCGTTGGTCGGATAGCTGACCACGGCCAGGGTGGCGCTGCCGCACCCGGCGGCGCTGCCGGCAGGGACGGCCGTGTTGGCGTACACCGAAGCGGCCGACGGCGTGCTGCCGTTGTAGAGATACAGCCGATAGCCGGACAGATCCTCGCCGGCGGTGGCCACGACCTCGATCGCCTCGCCGACGTCACCGGCTGCGGTGCTGTCGTCGTAATGCAGTTCGTTGATGAAGACCTCGGCCTGGGCCGGCGCGGTGGCCAGGGCCAGCACGCAGGCGGTGGCGAGCGGGGACAGCAATCGCATCGACGACTCCTTGTGATTGGGAATGCGCGGCCGAGCCTAAGGCCGATCCAGTGACACTTTGTCGTAAATGAACGTCAGATATCTGACAGTGCGACGTTGGTCACCTAATTCGGGGCCACCCCACCGCACTGCCGCAGCGTCCGGCGCGGAAACTTTTTTCGCGACGCCCCTTGAAAGCCTCCCGGGGGGCTCCATCTCTGCCGTGCTCCCGACCTTGTCGGGTTTCTTCACGTGCGGTTCTGGCACTCGCCTGGTGCGAGTGCTAACATCGCCGGACTTTTTTAGACCAATCAATCACTTAAGAGGTCTCCTATGAGCATCAAGCCGCTGCACGACCGCGTTGTGGTCAAGCCGATCGAAGCCGACGAAATCTCCGCCGGTGGCATCGTCATCCCCGACTCGGCCAAGGAAAAGTCCACCAAGGGTGAAGTCGTGGCCGTCGGCCCCGGCAAGCCGCTGGACAACGGCAGCGTGCGCGCGCCGTCGCTGAAGGTCGGTGACAAGGTCATCTACGGCCAGTACGCCGGCAGCTCGTACAAGAGCGAAGGCGTCGAGTACAAGGTCCTGCGCGAAGACGACGTGCTCGCCGTCATCGGCTGAGCCCCGCCGCGACCTGTTTCAACCTGATCCCCACATCCCAGCCGCCGGGCACGGCCCGGCGCGACCAATGAGGTAATTGCAATGGCTGCCAAGGATATCCGTTTCGGTGAAGACGCCCGTTCGCGCATGGTGCGCGGCGTCAACGTTCTCGCCAATGCCGTCAAGGCCACCCTCGGCCCGAAGGGCCGCAATGTCGTGCTCGAGAAGAGCTTCGGCGCCCCGACCATCACCAAGGACGGCGTCTCCGTCGCCAAGGAAATCGAACTGGCTGACAAGTTCGAGAACATGGGCGCGCAGATGGTGAAGGAAGTTGCTTCGCGCACCAACGACGACGCCGGCGACGGCACCACCACCGCCACCGTGCTGGCCCAGGCCCTGATCCGCGAAGGCGCCAAGGCCGTTGCTGCCGGCATGAACCCGATGGACCTCAAGCGCGGTATCGACAAGGCCGTCGTGGCTGCCGTCACCGAGCTGAAGAACATCTCCAAGCCGACCGCTGACGACAAGGCGATCGCCCAGGTCGGCACCATCTCGGCCAACTCGGACGAGTCGATCGGCCAGATCATCGCTGACGCGATGAAGGAAGTCGGCAAGGAAGGCGTGATCACCGTTGAAGAAGGCTCGGGCCTGGACAACGAGCTGGACGTGGTCAAGGGCATGCAGTTCGACCGCGGCTACCTGTCCCCGTACTTCATCAACAACCAGCAGTCGCAGACCGCTGACCTGGATGACCCGTTCATCCTGCTGCACGACAAGAAGATCTCCAACGTCCGTGACCTGCTGCCGGTGCTGGAAGGCGTCGCCAAGGCCGGCAAGCCGCTGCTGATCGTGGCCGAGGAAGTCGAAGGCGAAGCGCTGGCGACCCTGGTGGTCAACACCATCCGTGGCATCGTCAAGGTCGTGGCCGTGAAGGCCCCGGGCTTCGGCGATCGTCGCAAGGCGATGCTGGAAGACATGGCCGTGCTGACCGGCGGCACCGTGATCTCCGAAGAAGTGGGCCTGTCGCTGGAGAAGGCCACCATCAAGGACCTGGGCCGCGCCAAGAAGGTGCAGGTCTCCAAGGAGAACACCACCATCATCGACGGCGTGGGCGACAAGGCTGCGGTCGAATCGCGCGTTGCGCAGATCAAGACCCAGATCCAGGACACCTCCTCGGATTACGACCGCGAGAAGCTGCAGGAACGCGTGGCCAAGCTGGCTGGCGGCGTTGCCGTGATCAAGGTGGGTGCGTCCACCGAAATCGAAATGAAGGAAAAGAAGGATCGCGTCGACGACGCCCTGCACGCTACCCGTGCAGCCGTTGAAGAAGGCGTGGTTCCGGGCGGCGGCGTTGCACTGGTCCGTGCGGTCACCGCGTTGGCCGGCCTGAAGGGCGCCAACGAAGACCAGAACCACGGCATCCAGATCGCCCTGCGCGCGATGGAAGCCCCGCTGCGCGAGATCGTCGCCAACGCCGGCGAAGAGCCGTCCGTCATCGTCAACAAGGTCAAGGAAGGCAGCGGCAGCTTCGGCTACAACGCCGCCACCGGTGAGTTCGGCGACATGCTGCAGTTCGGCATCCTGGACCCGACCAAGGTGACCCGTTCGGCGCTGCAGAACGCGGCCTCGATCGCTGGCCTGATGATCACCACCGAAGCCATGGTTGCCGAAGCTCCGAAGAAGGACGAGCCGGCCCTGGGCGGCGCCGGTGGCATGGGCGGCATGGGTGGCATGGGCGGCATGGACTTCTAAGGTCCGCTGTTCCCGATGAAGTGAAAAACCCCGCCGCAAGGCGGGGTTTTTTTTGTGGGCGGCTGGGGGCAGGCCGGACGCCTGGATGATGCTTAAGTTATTGATACATGGCGCCTTAATTCGGATGTGCTAGCATGGTTACATGGATATCAAGGGCCGGATCCTGCGCCAGATTGACCCTGCTAGGCCGGGGGTTTTCTTGCGTTCCGAGTTCAATGATCTGGGTGGACGTACGCAGGTCACTGAAGCCTTGCGGGCCTTGGTTGAGAGCCACCAGCTTGAGCGTCTTGAGCGCGGTATCTATGCGCATCCGGGCACTGTGGCGCGGCTCGGACGCGCTGGTCTTCTGGCAACGAAAGAGCATGGATCGGCGCGCGGCAACGTTGTTACGGCGATTACCAAATTGGCGCGTCGGCTCGCCAAACGTGAAGGCGTACAGTACGCGGCGCGTTACATGGATAGCTGGGCCAGTGCAGTGACATCACTGGCGGGCGACACCGTGCAGAGTGATGACACCGATGATCTGCTGGTCGCATTGACCCGCGAGGACAAGCTCTCCGGTCAGGAAATGGTAAAGCTGGTGATGGCGCATCACAGGCTCAAAGGTGTTTGATCCGTTCGGTGACTATGAGGCGGTGGGATACCTGCGAAATCATGCAGGCGAGAAAGACCTTGAGTTGATCAAGATCGCGGAGCATCAATTGTTTCGCGCTCAGCTGCCCAAGGCCTTGAAGTATCTCGAGCAAGCTGCGCATATCGACTATGCCGCCTTCCTCAGGGTCCATCAGATTCTGTTCGAAGGCCTGTACCCGTGGGCGGGAATGGACCGCGCAACGGTCGCGCCAGACAAGCACGTAACCAAGGGGCACGTTCACTTCTGTCATCCATTCGAGTCCCAGCGGGCAGTGGTGCATGCGCTACATCTGGCGCAGGAGAAGGGGCGGATCGCTGATGCACCGGGTCTCATCATGGGATTGTTCGCATACGCCCATCCCTTTCTCGATGGCAATGGGCGCGCGATGCTACTGGTGCACGCAGAGCTCTGTCATCGCGCCGGGTTTTCAGTGAACTGGACTGCTACCCGGAAAGATTCTTATCTCGCCGCATTGACTGCGGAAATCGAGTCGCCGGACCAAGGGCATCTTGACGGATACCTGCGGCCCTATATTGGCCCGCAACTCGATCGTCATGTGTGGTCCCAACGTATCGATGGGCTCCGCGGATTGGATGGAGTACGCACAGGTGAAGACCAGGTTGCAGCGTATGAAGATCCAGCTGTCGCTGCTGGGTACGACGCGTTCGATCAAGCCCGCAATTACCACATTCCGGAGTAGTGGCCCCCGCCGCGAGGTGGGGATCTTTGTCGTCATCTGACAAAGCTCTTGTTGCCGTATTCCCAATCCCACGGCACCCCCGTCTCGCCCAGCACGAAGCGCACCAGTGCCGGAAAGGTCGCTTCGGCGCGCACATCGTTGCCCAGGAACACTACGCAGCGTTGGCCTTGTTCGACGCACACCAGCGTGTTGCCCACCGCATCGTCATGTCCGCCCTTGTAGAAGCCTGCGCCCTGTGGACCGGTGAATGTCACCACGCCCAGTCCCGCAGCCAGGTTTCTGCGCCGCTGCGCCACCGGCAGTTCCGGCTGCAGCGTCGGGAACTGGCTGGCGGTGGTGATCGGCAGCTGCGGCCGCACCAGCTCCCGGCGCATCGATGCCGACAGCCCCTGGCCACTGACATAGCCGGCCGCGAAATTGCCCATGTCGGCGATGGTCGTGTCCATCGAACCGGCGGCACGCACGCGGCTGCGTTCATCGTGCGGTTCCGTCGTGCCTTCGGCGGTCCAGCCGTCGGCCAGATTCGTGGCGAAATCCTCGCGCCACATCATGCTGGTGCGGGGCATGCCGAAGCGGTCGAATACGCGCTGCTGCATGAGCGTACCCACGTCCAGGCCCAGCCCGCGCTCCAGCACGAACTGCAGCAGGATCAGGCCTTCGCCGGAATAGCCATAGCGGCTGCCCGGATCGAAGTGGAATTTCAGTCTTCCGTCCGGCTCCAGGAATGCAAAGTTGGCAAAGCCGCTGGCATGGTTGAGCAGCAGGCGCGGGGTCAGCCGGCGCCAACGTTCGTCGCCG
Source organism: Stenotrophomonas sp. YJH_SMC_106-19 (assembly GCF_059368375.1). NCBI lineage: Bacteria > Pseudomonadati > Pseudomonadota > Gammaproteobacteria > Lysobacterales > Lysobacteraceae > Stenotrophomonas > Stenotrophomonas sp. YJH_SMC_106-19. The sequence continues at coordinate 1,305,692 of NZ_JCAFRQ010000001.1, read as the reverse complement.
GCCAGCACGGTGTAATCGGCGTACTTCTTCGGCTCGGCCGGATAGTCCGGTAGCGGTCTGTCCAGCGCGCTGGCGATGCTGGCATCCAGATCGATCACCTTGTCCTGTGCAAGCTGCGCGATCAGGTGGCCGAAGGCCATCTTGGTCAGCGATGCCGCATACATCACCGTGTCGGTCTGTAGCGGTTCGCCGGCAGCGTTGCGCTCGCCATAGGCGGCGACGTGCACGACCTTGCCACCGTCGACGACGGCCACTGCCATCCCGCGGACGTGGGCGACCTGCATCAGGCGCTTGGCTTCGGCATCGATCCGGGCCGGGGAGGGCACGGGAGGGGGAGCGGCCATTACGGCGGCGGGGAACAGCGTCAGCAACAGCAGGACGGCACGGCGCATGCGTGGAACTCCTGGCGGGACGTGGCGCGATGCTACCGCAGCTTCGGCTGCTTGCAGCCCCCTGCGCGAGGAGTGCGCCCGGCCGGGCCCGGCGGCAGGCCCCGTAGGTGTTGCGCTCCATCCCGTCATGAATATGATTAGGCACCTAAACATATTGGAAATCACCGTGCTTGAGGCAAAACATGGCGCCCTTCTGGATGAGGCCCGGCGACGTGGCCACGCCAATGTCGCCCTCCTGCATCTGTGCTTCCAGCTGCTGTCGCTGTCCTCGGCGATCGATCGCGACTGCGCCAGCCGGCTGGCACCGCACGGGCTCAGTGAGGGCCGCTTCATCGTGCTGTTCCTGCTGCACGGTGCCGGCGGCACACTGTCGCCGCATGCGCTGGCCGAGCGCGCCGGCGTCACCCGCGCCACCATCAGCGGCCTGCTCGATGGCCTGCAGTGCGAAGGTCTGCTGCAGCGGCGCAGCGATGCGGACGATGGTCGTCGCCTGCAGATCGTGCTGACCGCGCAGGGCAAGCGCCTGGCCGAAGACCTCTTCAATCAGCACACGCAGTGGATCGCGGGCCTGTTCAACGGCCTGGACACTGCCGAGCAGGTGCAGCTCTCACAGCTGCTGGCCAAGGTGTGGCAGCACACCGGCGGCAGACGGAAGGACCTGCAGTGAGCGCAGCGATCAGCCCGGCGCGAAAGCATCAGCTGGATACCGGGGCAGCCGCCAGCACGCATCTGGCGGAATGTCTGGCCGTGGACTTCGCGGTGTTGCTGCAGACCGTTGCGGTGCTGCCGGAGACTGCCATTCAATGCATGCGCGATGCCGCCAGCAAAGGCATTACCCAGCGCATGGTTCTGGCGGCAACGCTGTTGCGTGAGGCCAGGCAGGGTGATCCTGCACAGTGGCAGTCGCATGCATCCGACACCGTGCGCGGCTGGGCCTGCTACCTGATCGGTGGCGATGCCACCGCCTCCCTGCCGGTGAAGCTGGAGAAGATGCGCCCGTTGGCCGATGATCCGCATTTCGGCGTGCGCGAATGGGCGTGGCTGGCGCTGCGCACCGACATCGTTGCCGGGCCACTGCTGGCGCTTGAATGCCTGCAGCCGTGGACGCAGGAACCGTCCGCGCATCTGCGCCGGTTTGCCTGTGAAGCACTGCGTCCCCGTGGCGTCTGGGCGGCGCACATCGCTCTTTTCAAGCAGCATCCCGAACACGCGCATTCGCTGCTGGAGGCACTGGCTGATGATCCCGAACGCTATGTGCAGGATTCCGTCGGCAACTGGCTCAACGATGCCGGGAAGACCCAGCCGCAGTGGCTGCGTGACCTGTGCACACGCTGGCAACGCGAGCGCGACAGCCCTGCCAACGCCTACATCCGCAGGCGCGCACTGCGTTCACTGTGATCCGGCGGGTGCCGGCCCATGACCGGGCCATCGGGCCCGGTCACATTGCGCGGACGCGGCTAGTGGGGCTGCAGGCGTTCGGCCGCATGCGTGGCCAGCCCCAGGGATGCCAGCATCAACCCTTCCATCACCCGGTCGCTCACGTGATGTTCGGGCGCGGCATTCTGGCGGCAGCGTTCGGCGGCCAGCAGCACCTCCTGCACGATGCGCAGGCCGGCCAGTGCGCCATCGGCATCGGCCAGCATCATGCGTCGGCCGTTCGCTGGATGGCGCTCGGGCCAGGGTTGGCCATCGGCGGCCGCACCGCTGCCGATGCGTTGCAGGTGGGCGACCAGACTGTTGGGATCGAACGGCGCCTGATCGGCATTGGCCGGATCGGGGTGGGCACCGGGGAAGGGAACGTGTGGTGTGTTCATGGCGTGTGCTCCGTACAGGACAGACGACACCGCCACCGGAAGAGGTGGCGGACGGTACGTGGCGGCAAAGACCGGGAGATGCTGATACCGGCGGGCGCAAGCGCCCCCACGCACCGCCCGCCATGGAACGCGGACGGATTGCCAGCCGGCGCCGCCCAAGGCGACGCCGGCTGACAAGCGTAAACAACATCTCCTCGGGCTTTGCCGACCCGGCCACCCTTTTCCGGTGGCAAACCATCTTGAGCACATGTATCGCATATGCCATTGCCCGTATAACCGCGCATCGATCGCCTGCACGCCCCTTCCGGGCCGAAGGGTGGGAAGCTTGGAAGGAAGATCTCAACGCGGTGGCACCATCGGTCCAGTCGCGACACGATCGATCCGCACATCGGCACATGCGCCGGTCATCCGGACGCGGTAAACAGTGCATTGCCCACGTCCACCCGCAGGGAAGTCGATCATGCAGAGCACGCTCCAGGTCACGCTGTTCGGCCCTCCCGGCGACACCCCGGCGTTGCAGTTGCCGGATGTGGACGGGCCCTCGGTGGCGATACCGGAATCGACACTGCGGCGGCTGGTCTCCGATCTCTACACGGCGCGGTCCCTGCTCAACCCCGAGCAGTTGGAGGAGGCGAGGCGGGAGCTGGATCAGGTGCTGGAGCGCTGGGCCGATATCCACGAGGGCCTGCTGCTGGACGTGGAAGTGCATGGCAGCCGCTAGATCGTCGTGCTGCTGAACCGCTTCCCCAGTTGCGGATGAAACATTTTGTGCTGCGCAGAAGCTGTGCTATCAATACACCCCATGAACGCAGCCGCTACCCGCTTTTACTGGTATTACTTTCCGAAGCCACTGGCGGAGGAAGGACTGCGCTCACCCTGAAGAAAGCTTCAGACGCATTCCCGAAAGCCGCCAGCGAACCTGGCGGCTTTTTTCATGCCGCCTCGCTGGGGACCCCCTACGTACCGGAGACCTCCCCCATGCCCCCCCATACCGACGACCTGCGCATCCGCACCATCGAACCGCTCACACCGCCTGCCCAGCTGCTGGCGATGCTGCCGTGTGACGATGAAGCCTCCGACACCGTCAGTGCTTCGCGCGCGGCCCTGCACCAGATCCTGCATGGCCGCGATGATCGCCTGGCGGTCGTGGTCGGCCCGTGTTCGATCCACGATCCGAATGCGGCCATCGAGTACGCACAGCGCTTGAAGCCGCTGCGCGACGCGCTGGCCGGCGAGCTCGAGATCGTCATGCGCGTGTACTTCGAGAAGCCGCGCACCACGGTGGGCTGGAAGGGCCTGATCAATGACCCGGACCTGGACGGCAGCTTCCGGATCGACAAGGGCCTGCGCATTGCCCGCGGCCTGCTGCGCGACATCAACAAGCTGGGCCTGCCGGCCGGCGTTGAATTCCTCGACGTGATCTCGCCGCAGTACATCGCCGACCTGGTGGCATGGGGCGCGATCGGCGCACGCACCACCGAAAGCCAGGTGCACCGCGAACTGGCCTCCGGCCTGTCGTGCCCGGTGGGCTTCAAGAACGGCACCGATGGCAACGTCAAGATCGCGGCCGATGCGGTCGGCGCGGCCTCCAACCCGCATCACTTCCTGTCGGTGACCAAGCAGGGCGGCACCGCCATCGTTTCGACCACCGGCAACCCGGATTGCCATGTGATCCTGCGCGGCGGCAAGCAGCCGAACTACGACGCGGCCAGCGTGGCCGACGCCTGCCAGGCACTGGCCAAGGCCAGGCTGCCGACGCGGCTGATGATCGATGCCAGCCATGCCAACAGCCTGAAAAAGCCGGAAAACCAGCCGAAGGTGATCGAAGACATCGCCGTTCAGCTGGAGGACGGCGAACAGCGCATCGTGGGCGTGATGATCGAGAGCCATCTGGTGGGAGGCCGGCAGGAACTGGTGCAAGGCCAGCCGCTGGTCTACGGGCAGAGCATCACCGATGGCTGCATCGACTGGGACACCACCGTGACGGTGCTGGAGCGACTGGCTGCGGCCGTGCGCGCCCGTCGCGAAGTGACGGTGTCAGAAGCCGCCTGAGCGCGGCATGTGTGTGGATGGCGGCCAGCGCCTGCGGGGGTGCGGCCGCGATCAGGGCCGGTCGGAGTTGGAGACCGGCCCGTCCGCACCGGCGATGCGCCTGGCGCTGCGCATGAGCGACAGCGCCAGGTCCATCGCCGGGGTGGTGCAGGGCACGAAGGGGAGCGCCGGGCCACGCCCGGCGAACACGCCATCGTTCAATGCACTTCGTCGTGATACACGAACTTCGGCATTTCCCAGCGGTAGTGGATCGCCAGCAGGCGCAGGGCGAAGCCGCCCGCCAGGCAGCACAGGATGGCCGTGGCATCGGGCACGTTCCAGTGCAGCAGCAGCAGATAGGCGGCGCCGGTCAGCAGCGCGATGATCGCGTACAGCTCCTTCTGGAAGATCAGGGGCACTTCGTTGCACAGAATGTCGCGCAGCACGCCGCCGAACGCACCGGTCAGCATGCCTGCGATCAGCACGATCGGTGTGGCATGACCGGCCTCGCGTGCGATCGAGCAACCGATCAGGGTGAAGGCGATCAGGCCCAGGCCGTCGAGCACCAGGAAGGTGCGGCGGAAGTGGTGCATCCAGCGTGCGACCCAGGTGGCGATCAGCGCCGCGCACACGGTGAAGCCGAGGTACTCGGGATGTTTGACCCAGCCCAGCGGATAATGGCCAAGCAGGATGTCGCGCAGTGAACCACCGCCGAGCGCGGTAACGCAGGCGATCATGACCACGCCGAACAGATCCATGCGGCGGCGTCCCGCGGACAGTGCGCCGGTCATGGCTTCGGCGGAAATGGCGATCAGGTAGATGATGGACAGCAACATGGAACAGGCTCCGGACGCGGTGGGGCCGGCCATGCGCGGACGCCGCCATTGCCTGCGCAATGACGGGATGACGATGACCGGTGCCGCTCCCGCTGTCCTTTTGCCTGAGAGTTCAGCGGCGTAGGCCGCGTGCCCCTTCGGCGGATCGTACCGGGCATGCCCGGTGACCTCTCTCCAGCTCGGCGAGTCGAATGCATGGTTGGTGGGATTCCAGCCCACCGGCCTGAGCGATCATGGGAGCCTGCGCCTTCGGCGGGCGCCAGCGCGGCGCCTCTCTCCTGCATTCGCGCGCAGTATATCCGCTGCGGTGCAGCACGGCATAATCCCGGCATGGCCCCGTCCCACCGCCCGTGGTTCCTGTACCTGCTCGAATGCCGCGATGGCAGCTACTACGCTGGCATCAGCACCGACGTGGACGCGCGTTTCGCCGCCCATCGCGCCGGTACGGGGGCGCGCTACACCCGGGCCCGTCCGCCGCTGCGCATCCTGGCCGTGCGCGAGTACCCGGACCGCTCCGCCGCCTCGCGCGCCGAGTGGCAGCTCAAACAGCTGCCGCGCGAGCGCAAGCTGGCGTGGTTGCAGGCGCCGACCGAGGGAATTCTTTAGAGACGGGCCGTGCTCGGCTCCGGCCCTCCGCCATCACTAGGTTCAGGACATTCACAACATGCGACGACAGGAACTCTGACCATGCGATTATCGCTGCGACCATCGACACAGGGATCGATCCGATGAAGGTCCGTTGGATGCTGCTGTTGACCCTCTGCTTGGCCCTGCAGGCCTGCACGCAGACACCGGCACCGCCGTCGCCGCTTCAGCACGGGCAGATCGGTACCGCCGCCGAGCTGGCCTCGCAGCGTGGCCTGACCGCTCCGAATACGCCCCGTTTACGCCGCGATCTGGTGCCGGCCGAACTGGTCGATCTGATTCCGCTCGCCGAAAAATGGGGCATCGGCGATGACCTGCTGCGCAGCGAGATGCAGGAACGTGCCACTGACGCGGAGAAGCAAGCGATGGGCGATGCATTGAAAGACCGTCATGCGCGTATCACCGCGTGGCTCGACAGCTTTCCGCCGGGGCAGTCAATGTCCGACGAGGCCGCTGCGTTCATGTATATGCAGGTGAGTGCTGACGAAATGGGCCTGATGCAGCAGTAGGTTCACACCATGTGGGGTCAGATCCCTTTCCGCAGGAAAGGGATCTGACCCCGTTGCAGACCTGCACTACCGTTTCGGCCGGCGGTCATCCTGGTCATCGCCGAAGATGATGCGTGCGCTGCGCTGGTAGCTCCAATACGCCACCGCCCAGTTCAGCAGCACCACGATGCGGTTGCGGAAGCCGATCAGGAAGAACACGTGCGCGGCCAGCCAGAACCACCAGGCCAGCACGCCCGACAGCTGCAGGCGCCCCAGGTGCACGATGGCGGCCATGCGGCCGATGGTGGCCAGGTTGCCGTAGTCCGCGTACTTGAAGGGCCCGGGCTCCGGCCTGCCGTGCAGGCGTGCACGGATGACCTCGGCCACGTACTTGCCCATCTGCTTGGCGGCGGGCGCTACGCCGGGCACGGGCTTGCCGTTGGCCTGGTTCACCGCGGCCAGATCGCCGGCCACGAACAGTTCCGGATGCCCGGGCAGGGTCAGGTCCGGCTGCACCTGCACGCGCCCGGCACGGTCCAGTGGCACGTCCAGCGTGCGCGCCAGCGGCGAGGCGGCCACGCCGGCCGCCCACACCACGGTGCGCGCCGGCACGAACTGGTCACCCAGCGTGAAGCCCTGGCTGTCGATGTTGCTCACCGGCGTTCCGGTCAGCACTTCCACACCCAGCTTTTCCAGCTGCCGGCGCGCCTTCAGCGAGAGCACTTCCGGGAACGAGGACAGCACGCGTGGACCGGCTTCCACCAGGCGCACCTTGGCGCTGGCCGGATCGATGTGGCGGAATTCATTGCGCAGCGTATGGCGTGCAATCTCGGCCAGGGTGCCCGCCAGTTCGACGCCGGTCGGGCCGCCGCCGACGACGGCAAAGCTGAGCCACGCCGCCTTCCTGGCCGGGTCCGGTTCGGCTTCGGCGCGCTCGAACGCCAGCAGCAGCTTGCGGCGCAGGGCAATGGCATCGTCGAGGGTCTTCAGGCCGGGCGCATCATCGGCCCACTGGTCGTTGCCGAAGTAGGCGTGAGTGGCGCCGGTAGCCAGCAGCAGGCTGTCGTAGTCCAGCGTGCTGCCGTCGGCCAGCCGCACCTGGCGGAGCTGCCTGTCGATGGCCACGACCTCACCGAGCCGCACTTCCACGTTGCGCTGGTGGCCGAGGATGTGGCGCAGCGGTGCGGCAATGTCCGGCGCTGACAGGCCTGCGGTCGCCACCTGGTACAGCAGCGGCTGGAACAGGTGATGGTTGCGGCGGTCGACCAGGGTGATGCGGATGCGTTCGCGTGCCAGCGCACGGGTGGCCCAGAGGCCGGCAAAACCGCCGCCGACAACGACCAGGTGGGGAACGCGCTCACGACTCATCGACTCACTCCAGGGGGCATGGGGAACCGTCCGGCATCTTCGCACGGCGGCGGCCTGTCACGTCAGCGTGCGCGCGGATCGGCGATACTCGGATTCAGGCAACCGCCAGCGAGAGGCCCATGAGCGAACCGGAAAAGCGCATCGCCCTGTTGATCGACGCCGACAACGCGCCCGCATCGAAGATCGACGAAGTGCTGGCGGAGGTGGCCCGCTACGGCGTGGCCAATGTCCGCCGTGCCTACGGCAACTGGAAGAGCCCACGGCTGAAAGGCTGGGAGGCGGTGCTGCACGAGTACGCGATCCGGCCCATCCAGCAGTTCGCCTACAGCAAGGGCAAGAACGCCTCGGACATGGCCATGGTGATCGATGCGATGGACCTGCTGTACGCGCGCAACCTCGACGGCTTCGCCATCGTCTCCAGCGATGCTGATTTCACTCCAATGGTGATGCGCCTGTTGACCGACGGGGTGAAGGTGTATGGCTTCGGCGAAAAGAAGACGCCGGAACCCTTCGTCAATGCCTGTTCCAAATTCACCTATCTGGAAGCACTGGGCCAGGCCCATGCCAGCGTGCCGGAAGTGGAACAGGGCACGGCAGAGCCGGGTGCCATCGAGCCGGCCACCGGTGAAACGGGCAGCGGCGACGAAGTGCGCCCGCGCAAGAGCGGCGCGGAAATGCGCAGCGATACACGTCTGGTGAAGATGCTGCGCCGCGCCGTGTCCGCCGCGGAAGGCGAGGACGGCTGGTCGCACCTGGGGCCGGTGGGCAGCCAGATCGCCAACCAGGCCTCGTTCGATTCGCGCAACTATGGCTATGGAAAGCTGAGTGATCTGCTGGCGGCGATCGGTCTGTTCGAACTGAAGAAGGATGGCAAGTCGTCCTACGTGCGCGCGCTGCCGAAGAAGAACCGGTAGCGCCGGGCCATGCCCGGCCGACGCCCCCGCGCATCATTCCGCACGCCCACATGTACACCGATCAGGCGTATCGTTGCCGCTCGCATTGCCCGCAAGGAATACCCGCATGTTGAAGATCTGGGGCCGTCGCAATTCCAGCAACGTCCGCAAGGTGCTGTGGTGTGCCGAAGAGATCGGCCTGCCCTACGAGTCCATCGAAGTGGGCGGCAGCCACGGTGGCACACAGACGCCGGAATACCTGGCGATGAACCCCAACAGCCTGGTGCCGGTGATCGAGGACCAGGGCCTGCCGCTGTGGGAGTCCAACGCCATCGTGCGCTACCTGAGCGCGCGCTACGCGCTGGGGACACTGTACGCCGAGGATCCGATGGAACGTGCACAGGCCGAGAAATGGATGGACTGGAGCACTTCGCGGATGGCGCCGCTGTACAGCGATCTGATCTGGGGCATCATGCGCACCGCGCCGGCAGACCGCGATGAATCGCGGATCAATGCTGCCATCGTCCGCGCCGCCGATTACCTGGCGATGGCCGACGCGACGCTGGCCACGCAGCCGTGGCTGTCGGGCGCGACATTCGCGATGGGCGACATCCCGTTGGGTTCACTGGTGTACGCCTGGTATGAACTGCCGATCCAGCGTCCGGACCTGCCCCACCTGGCCGAGTGGTACGCCCGGCTGCGTGAGCGACCCGCTTACCAGCGCGGCGTGATGTCACCGCTGACGTAAGCGGGAATCGCGCGCGGTAACGGTAGCGCCGGGCCATGCCCGGCGGATTCCGCTTGCATTCAATACAGATCCGTCGGATCCACATCCAGCGACCAGCGCACCTTGCGGGCTTCCGGCAAGGCATACAGCTGCGGTACCAGCTGCGCCAGCACGCCGTGCAGAGGCGGGCGCTGTGCCGATGAGAGCAGCAGCTGCGTGCGCTGGTAGCCGGCCCGGCGCGGCATCGGTGCCGGCATCGGTCCGTACGCCTCCACCAGCGCCTGTTCGCCCAGCAGTCGCCGTGCAGCCAGCAGGAACGCGTTGGCGTGCTCCACCTGCTGCGCTTCGGCACGCATCAGTGCCAGATGCGCGAATGGCGGGAAGCCGGCGGCCTGCCGCTGGTTCAGTTCGGCCTGCGCGAATGGGTGGTAGCCGCCGTTGACCAGCGTCTCCAGCAGGGGATGACCCGGATGGTGGGTCTGCAGCCACACCTCGCCCGAATCGCGGGCGCGCCCGGCGCGGCCGGCGACCTGGATCAACTGCTGCGCAAGTTTCTCGCTGGCGCGGAAATCGGCCGAGAACAGGCCCTCGTCGATGCCGACCACCACCACCAGCGTGAGTCTGGGCAGATCGTGGCCCTTGGCCAGGATCTGCGTGCCGACCAGGATGCCGGCCTGGTCCCCCAGCTTGGCCAGCTGCTGTTCCAGCGCATCGCGGCGGGCGGTGGTGCCGCGGTCGATGCGCACCACCGGGTACTCGGCGAAGGCGGCGGTGAGGTGCTCCTCCAGCCGCTCGGTGCCGATTCCCTGTGGCTGCAGGGCCAGGCTGCCGCAGGCGGGGCAGGCCAGTGGCGCCGGTTGCCGCGCACCGCAGTGATGGCACTGCAGGCGACGGCCGCCGCCATGCACGGTCATCGGCGCATCACAGCGCTGGCACGGCGCCGTCCAGCCGCAGTCATGGCACAGCAGTACCGGTGCGTAACCACGCCGGTTCTTGAACACCAGCACCTGCTGGCCGCGCTGCAGGTGCTCGCCGATGCCGGCCAGCACTTCGGCCGAGAGACCGTCCTGCAGGGGACGCTTGCGCACATCCAGGATGCGCACGCGTGGCGGCCGCGCGTCGCCGGCGCGCTGCTTCAGGCGCAGGTGCAGGTAACGACCGGCATAGGCGTTGTGCAGGGTTTCCAGCGACGGTGTCGCGCTGCCCAGCAGCACCGGAACCCCCAGCGCCTTGGCACGCACCAGGGCGAAATCGCGCGCGTGGTAGCGGATGCCGTCCTGCTGCTTGTAGCTGCCGTCATGTTCCTCGTCCACGATCAGCAGGCCGGCCTGCGGCAGCGGCGTGAACACCGCCGAGCGGGTGCCGACGATCACCCGCGCTTCGCCGCGCGAGGCGGCTGCCCAGACGCGCGCGCGCTCGTTGTCGTTCAATCCCGAATGCAGCGCATGCACGGCGATGCCCAGGCGGCCGCGGAAACGCGCCAGGGTCTGCGGCGTCAGTCCGATTTCGGGCACCAGCACCAGCGCCTGCCGGCCTTGGGCCAGGCAGTGGATGATCGCCTGCAGGTAGACCTCGGTCTTGCCGCTGCCGGTCACCCCATCGAGCAGGAAGGGCTGGAACCCCTCCGCGGCGTTGATCGCGGCAACGGCTTCGGCCTGGTCCGGATTGAGGGTCGGGCCGGGCAGCGGTTGCGCGTGCTGTGGCGCTACGCTCAGTGCAACGCGCTCGGCCAGTGCGCGCTTGCCGAGACTGCGCGCCGCGCTGCGCCAGTCCTCCATGCGCGCCCCCAGCACGTCCTCGTCCACGACGGCGTCGGCCAGCAGTTCCGCCAACTGCCGCGGGCGGCTGCCTGCGCGCAGCGTGCCGCGCTGCGCGTGGCCTGCGGCGGTCAGCTGCCAGCCCCAATGATGGGTGTCGGGCAGGGCTTCGCCGTGCCGCAGCGGCCCCGGCAGGGCCGTGCTCAGCACTTCGCCCAGCGGCGCGTGGGTGTATCGGGCCAGCCATTGCAGGCTCTGCCACAGTTCGCCCTGCAGCAGGGGCGCGGGGTCGCACCACGCGAGCGCCTGACGCAGGCCCTGGCCGTCGTCGGCCTGGCCGTGGCCGGCCACCACGCCGATGAGTTCGCGGTTGCCGAACGGCACCTTCACCCGGCAGCCGACCGCTACGTCCGGGGCATCGCCCTGCGGCGACAGATAGTCGAACAGGCGGGGCAGGGGGACGGGCAGGGCGACCTGCAGGGTCGGAATCGGGTCGAGCATCGGGGCAGTGTAACGGGCCGTGTGCACCCGCATGCCGCCCGGAAGGCCCACACGGGGGACGTCGCCGAATCATAAATGTCACCTAAATATCGGTGTACATTGGAGATTCAGTGTTATCCACACGTTCTGTGGATAACACTGTGCGTTACCGGTCAACGGCTGCGTAGGACGCCGATGGCGACGGCCTCGCCCTTGGGTTGGTCAAAAAATCGCCATACTTTAAAATGCATTAAAATCAATACTTTATGTGTGAAACATTGCTGAAACAGAGTGAATTCAGCGAGATGTCGCGGTTTTGCCGGGCGCCAGCGTGGTGCTGTGCACAACCTGCAGCATGAAGTGCCCACGGACGCAAGTCCTGCCGGGCGCCGATGGCCTGCCGCTATCATGCCGGCAGACCTCTGGAGTGACCGATGACCGCTGTGCCCGCCCCTGTTTCCTCGACCGCGGCCGGTGCGCTGTCGGCGTTTCTGCGTGGCGTAGAGCGCCGCGCCCTGGTGGTGGCGGAGCTGCAATGCGGCGACCCGGCCCGGGCCGAGCAGACCCTGGTGGCGGTGATGCGCGCCTTCTCGGCCGTTGCCAGCGATCTGCCGATGGCACAGTGGCCGACCCGCTTCTGGACCCTGCTGGGGCAGCGGCAGGCACTGCGCGAGCCGGCCCCGGGTCAGTGGCCGCCGGCACTCGCCGCACTGGGCGGCATGGCACCGCTGCCACGGCTGGCCCTGCTGCTGCGGGTGGGCGGCAGCCTGGATGAGAACATCGCCACGCGGGTACTCGATCGTGATGAGGCCGGCTACCAGCAGCTGCTGGCCGATGCCTGCCCGCGTGATGCCCAGGGTCAGCCGGATGCCGTTGCCTGGCGCGGCCTGGCCGAACAGGTGCAGCAGCGCATCCGCGACCTGCCGGCGCAGCGCCTGCAGCAGCTGCAGCAGCCGGCAGCTGCCACCAGCAGCAATCCGCAGGCGCCGACGTCCAGCTGGAGGGCACCGCAGCGCGATGAACGGAGCGCTGCCAGCCCCCGGCGCCGGCGCCCCGATGCCCGACCGCGCTGGCGCGGGCCGGCGATCCTGCTGCTGACGGTGGCAGTACTGCTGGCAGCCGCTCTGGGCTGGCGCCATTGGAGCGGTCGGTCGCTGGTGAGCGATGCGCCGCTGCCGGAGGGGGTGGTTGCCGAGGCCGGCCCGGTCACGGTCGAGGCGCTGCCGCCGAGCACGGTCGCTGCCACGCCGCAGGCGGACAGCGCCCCGGCCAGCGATGACGCAGCAATGCTGGCCGACCGCGATTATCCGTTGCTGGCCGAGGCCGATCTGTATGCCTGGACGGCCGCCGGTGGTCCGCTGCCGGTGGACGAGTCGCAGACCAAGCCGAGCCGGCCAGAGCCGGCCAGCGCAGTGCTGGAAACCGCCGCCGCCGATGAATAAGTCCGTGATCACCAGCCTGCTGCTGGCCATCCCGTTGTCGCTGTCCGCAACGCCCCAGACCCTGAATGTTCCACTGCCACCCGCGCCGGCGGCCACGCCCGCGGTCCCGCCATCGGCGGCACCCACCGCGTTCGTCCAGCTCGACGCGCAGCAGCAGCGGCAGCGCCGCGCCGACTACGCCGCTTGGCGCGCGCTGCCGGAAAGCGAGCGCGAACGCATCCGTCAGGCGGCCACGCGGTTCGCCGCACTGCCGGCCGCACAGCAGGAGCGCCTGCGCGCGCAATTCCAGGCACAGGACCAGGCGTTCCGCGATGGCTGGCGGCTGGGGCCGCAATTGGGTGTGGAGTTTCCCAAGCTGCATGGGCTGTTCGGCTTCCTGCCACCGCAGCAGCGCGACAGTGCACTGGCCGTGCTGCACCAGCTCAGCCCGGCACAGCTGGCGCAGTTGGCGCTGGTGGCCCAGCGCACGCCGCCGCAGGAACGCGATGCGGTGCGCAGCGCGTTCCTCGCCGTACCTGCTGCGGAACGAGACGCCTGGCTCAAGCGCCAGGCCGGCCAGTAAGCGCGCGGTCAAACCCAGCGTTCACGCCATGTCATGGGAATGAACGCACCGCGCGCGTAAGATGACGGCCCGCAACCCGGTGCCTGTGCCCTTCGCGCGCAACCGCAGTTCGCGTTCTGCATCCCATGTCCAACGCAACCTCCACGCCGCGCTTCAGCAAGGAAGTCGGCGCCACCGGTCTGCTCGCCCTGCCGCTCGTGCTCGGGCATGTCTCCACCGGCCTGATCTCCTTCGTCGACAACGTGATTGCCGGTCATCACGCCACCTCAACCCTGGCGGCCGTGACCATCGGCACGGCCCTGCTCTGGCTGCCGATGCTGATTCCGATCGGCACGCTGATCTCGCTGACCGCCTCGGTATCACAGCTGCACGGCGCCGGCCGCGAGCGCGAGATCGGTCCGCTGTTCCGGCAGGCGTTGTGGCTGGCGCTGGGCCTGGGCCTGATCATGTTCACCTTCCTCACGGTGGTGCCGCCGCTGCTGCCCGCCTTCGGCATCGCGCCGGACATCGTGCCCGGCGCAACAGCGTTCCTGCATGCGGTGCGCTGGGGCGGGCCGGCGCTGACGCTGTACTTCTGCATGCGCTATCTCAGCGAGGGCATGCACTGGACGCTGCCGACCATGTTGATCGGCTTCGGCGGCCTGGTGGTGCTGGCGCCGATGGGCTACGTGCTGGCCAACGGCAAGCTGGGCTTCCCGGAGCTGGGTGCCGAGGGCCTGGGCATCGCCTCGGCGGTGATGATGTGGTTGCAGGCAAGCGCATTTGCCCTCTATCTGTGGCGTACCCGGCGATTCGCCCATCTGCAGCTGTTCTCGCACTTCGAGTGGCCGCGCTGGAAGGCGATCTGGGACCTGCTGCGCACCGGTCTGCCGATCGGCATCACCGTGCTGATGGAAGGTGGGTTGTTCATCGTCACCGCGCTGCTGATCGGCCGCCTCGGCGCCAACGAGGCGGCAGCCCACCAGATCGCGATCAACGTGGCGCAGCTGTGCTTCATGATCCCGATGGGCGTGGCCGAGGCCACCACGGTGCGCGTGGGTCATGCAGTGGGGCGGGGTGATGGCTTCGGTGTGCGTCGTGCAGCCTGGGCCGGCTACGCGATCATCATGGGTACACAGACGTTGTCCGCGCTGGTGCTGCTGTTCGGCCACGATGCCATCGTCGGGGTGTACACCAACGATCTGGCGGTGGCCGGCCTGGCCTCCACGCTGCTGCTGTACGCGGCCACCTTCCAGTTCCCGGACGGCATCCAGGTGCTGTCGGCCGGTGCTCTGCGCGGCCTGAAAGACACCCGCGTGCCGATGTTCATCGCCATGTTCGCCTACTGGGGCCTGGGCATGCCGCTCGGCGCCGGGCTCGGCCTGGGGCTGGGCATGGGCCCGCAGGGCATGTGGATCGGCCTGATCGTCGGCCTCACTGCCGCTGCCATCCTGATGGGCTGGCGCCTGCGTCGCAGCAGCCAGCGCATCGGCCAGTCCGCGCTGTCCTGACCCTCCGCCCGTCACCCCGTGACGGGCGATCCCCTGACTTGTGTCCGATGCCGCCTCACACGGCACCGGCTATGCTGTTACCACGGCAAGAAGCCATCCGGAGCGCTCCATGAATCAACCCGTGCCCCCGCTGCCCCAGGCGCGTCGCAATCCCGTCGCCAGTTTCTTCATCGGGCTGTGGGACGTCATGAATTTCACCCGCCGGTTGATCCTCAACCTGGTGTTCTTCGGCCTGCTGTTCCTGCTGCTGGTGGTGTTCGTCATCGCTGCCGGCATGGGCGCCGGCGCCAGCAAATCGCTGCAGGACCGCACGACCCTGGTGATCGCACCGGAAGGGCGCCTGGTCGAGCAGTTCAGCGCCGATCCGGTCAGCCGCGCGCTGGCCAAGGCCGTGGGCGACAACAGCGCCGAAGAGGTCCAGCTGCGTGACCTGGTCCGGGTGATCGAGTCGGCGCGCGAGGACAAGAAGATCGAGCGCGTGGTGCTGGAACTGGACAAGCTGCAGCCCTCCGGCTTCGCCTCGCTGCGTGAAGTCGCCGCCGCGCTGCAGAGCCTGCGCGCGTCCGGCAAGCAGCTGGTGGCCTACAGCGAAAGCATGGGCCAGTCGCAGTACCTGCTGGCTGCGCAGGCCGACGAGGTCTACCTGGATCCGATGGGATCGGTGGTGCTCGAGGGTCTGGGCCGCTACCGCCAGTACTTCCGCTCCGGCCTGCAGGACAAGCTGGGCGTGGACGTGCACCTGTTCAAGGTGGGCGAGTACAAGTCCGCGGCCGAGCCCTATGTGCTTGATGCTGCTTCGCCGGCGGCCAAGGAAGCCGACCTGTACTGGATGAACGACGTGTGGCAGCGCTATCTGGGCGACATCGCCAAGGCGCGCCGGCTGGATCCGGCGCAACTGGCCGCCGGCATCGATACGCTGCCCGAAGGCGTGGCGGCTGCCGGTGGCGATCTGGCCAAGTTCGCCCTGCAGCAGAAGCTGGTGACCGCGCTGAAGACCCGCGAGGAGTTCGAAGACCTGATGATCGAACGCGGCGTGGCCGATGAAGACGCTGAGGGCGGCTTCCGCAATGTCGATTTCGGTCGCTACATGGCCCTGCTCGACGCCCGCCGCAGTCCGGTGGATGCACGCCCGCAGGTGGCCGTGGTGGTTGCCGCCGGCGAGATCAGTGGCGGTGACCTGCCGGCCGGCCGCATCGGTGGTGAGTCCACGTCGGCGCTGCTGCGCGCTGCCCGCGACGACGAGCAGGTCAAGGCCGTGGTGCTGCGCGTGAATTCGCCGGGTGGCGAAGTGTTCGCCTCCGAGCAGATCCGCCGTGAAGTGGTGGCCCTGCAGGCCGCCGGCAAGCCGGTGGTGGTGTCAATGGGTGACCTGGCCGCGTCCGGTGGTTACTGGATCAGCATGAATGCCGATCGCATCTACGCCGATCCCTCGACCATCACCGGTTCGATCGGCATCTTCGGCATGATCCCGAACTTCAGCCGCGCGCTGGACAAGATCGGCGTGCATACCGATGGTGTCGGCACCACGCGCTTCGCCGGTGCGTTCGACGTCACCCGTCCGATGGATCCGGCGGTGGGCCAGGTCATCCAGACGGTCATCAACAAGGGCTACGCCGACTTCACCGGACGTGTCGCCGAAGCACGCAAGAAGCCGGTCGAGGCCATTGATGAGGTGGCCCGTGGCCGTGTCTGGAGTGGCGCGCAGGCAAAGGAACGTGGTCTGGTCGATGCCTTCGGTGGCCTGAAAGACGCCGTGGCCGACGCCGCCAGCCGCGCCAAGCTGGGCGGCGAAGACAAGTTCCGCGTGCGTTACATCGAAAAGGCCGCGACCCCGTTCGCGCAGTTCGTCAGTGGGTTTGCCGGCAGCCGTACTGGTGCCTGGATGCTGTCCGATTCGGGCGTGGCGCGGATGATGCTGGCGCGCACGATGCCGGAAGTGGATACCCAGCTGCGCTTCGTCGAGAACGCCGCGCGCGAGAAGGGTAACGGCGCTCCGGTAAAGACCCTGGCGTACTGCTTCTGCGGGTTCTGAGCACAGCCAGCCACGCGTAGCGTGGATCGACGGAAAACGCCCGGCCCTTGGCCGGGCGTTTTCGTTTGGCGGCGCTCCGCTGACAGCGCCATCGCGGCGATCAGCGCGCTGCGTCGGCTTCCGCGCTGCGCTCGCGCTCGGCGCCATCATCGACGGTCTTCTGCACGGCGCGCGCGCGATCGATCGGTTGCTGCGCTGCACGGGCCAGGGCTTGGGGTTCCGGCGGCCGTTCCGGGTCCGGTGCCGGTGGGCGTTGGCAGCCGGCCAGCAATACAGTCGCCGACAGCAGTACGGACAGGATCAGGATGCGCATGGTGGCTCTCCACGACGGGCGTGCGGCCAGTGTGGCACCGCCGGCAGGGGCGTGCCGTGAGCGCGTATCCTTTCTGCATCGGAACACAGCGGGCGCAGCCCGGGAGGACACATGACCCAGCAACGGTGGCGACTGGACGGGCAGACCGCACTGATCACCGGCGCCAGCGCCGGCATCGGCCTGGCCATCGCGCGTGAACTGGCCGGCTTCGGTGCCGACCTGATGATTGTCGGGCGCGACATCGACGCGCTGGAAACCGCGCGCGACGAGCTGGCCGACGCCTATCCCGACCAGCAGGTGCGCGCGCTTGCCGCCGACGTCTCCGACGACGAGGATCGCCGGCAGATCCTTGACTGGGTCGAGGACCATGCCGATGGCCTGCACGTGCTGGTCAACAATGCGGGTGGCAACATCACCCGCGCCGCCATCGACTATACCGAGGACGAGTGGCGCGGCATCTTCGAGACCAATCTGTTCTCGGCGTTTGAACTGTCGCGCTATGCGCATCCGCTGCTGGCACGTCACGCCTCGTCGGCCATCGTCAACGTCGGCAGCGTCTCCGGCCTGACCCATGTGCGCAGTGGCGTGGTGTACGGCATGAGCAAGGCGGCGATGCATCAGATGACCCGCAACCTGGCCGTGGAATGGGCCGAGGACGGCATCCGCGTGAACGCGGTGGCGCCGTGGTACATCCGCACGCGCCGCACCTCCGGGCCGTTGTCCGACCCTGACTACTACGAGGAAGTCATCGATCGCACGCCGATGCGCCGCATCGGTGAGCCGGAGGAAGTCGCCGCGGCCGTGGGCTTCCTGTGCCTGCCGGCGGCGAGTTATGTCACCGGCGAATGCATCGCCGTGGACGGCGGTTTCCTGCGCTACGGGTTCTGACCGTCACCGCGTTGGGCCCGCGCCACGCCGGCAGGTCCTCACCCCGGTACCGGGCAGTCGCTGGCCTCGAGCACGGCCTGCAGACGCTCGCGCTCGCTGCGCGCGGCGTCGAGGTTCTCCGGCGCGGCGAAGCGCTCGCGCCCCCGGGCGTCGCGCAGGCGCTGCTGCCAGCTGCCGCAGCGCTGGATCTCGGGAACCTCCTCGCAGCGGTCGCGTACCACTTCGCAGCTGGCGGCATTGGCCGGGGTGACACCGCCAAGACCCTGTACGTCGAGCAGCACGCAGTGCGGTGGCGCCGCCTCGTACTCGTGCAGGTAGCGGCTTCCTTCCTCGCTGCTGCACTGGAAGATCGGCGGCAGCGGTGCCCGTGGCGCGGTGTCGCTGCGGCTTGCCGGGTCCGTCCGCAGCGGCAGCGCTGCGCTGTCCAGAATGGCGTCGCCGCCGCCAGCGGGTTCAACCATGCCCGCTTCCATGATGGTGCGCGCCTGGTCGAGCCCGCGCGGCGTGTCCGCCGCTGCCGGCGGCGGCGCTGACGACGGGGCGAGCTCCATTTCCTGGCCGGCGGGCGGCTCCACGCGCGGTGCCGGAGTCGCTGATGGCTCCGGTACCCGCTGGATCTGCTGCGTGCTGCCTTCGGGGCAGGGCGTGCGCTGCAGGGTAGGAACGTCGCTGCTGCTGAATGTGCAGCGGTAGATCACCATGTCCTCGGCGAACGCGTTTGCGGGCAGCAGCGCCAGAACCAGCCAGAGTGCTCTTCTCATGCGTGCAGCCTACACGGGCAGGGGCTCAACGCCCGCAGTCGCGCGACAGGCGCGCATCGATACCGCGCTGTTCGTTGCTGATCGCGGTGCGCTCGCTCTGCAGCGCGCTGTTGTAGCGGCGGTCCAGCTCCCAGCGGCGATCGCGCAGGCGCGAACAGACTTCCTGCGGCGGCAACGCATGGCAGGCGTCGCGGACCAGGATGTTGCCTGCCGGCACCTGCACACCGACGCCGACCGCAGGTGGCCGGTAGATCGGTGGACCTCCGGCCGATGCGCCCGTGGCCGGACGGGGCCCGGGATGGCCTGGCCCGAAATGGCCGCGCGGCGACCAGACCGTGGTCCACAGCGGGACCCAGCGTGGATTGCCTTCGTTGCTGTCGCTGGTGTAACGCTCGCCGTCGGCGGTAACGCATTCGTACATCGGTTGCGGAGGCTGTACGTAGACGTGCCGGACCTCGCGCTCGATCACGGCCGGCGGCGTGCTGGTTGCGGGCGCGGCGTCGCTGCGCACCACCTGCGGCGCCGGATCACGCGGCCGCTGCAGGTCGCGCACTTCCTGGCGGCCGCTGCTGCACGGCGTGTCCTGCAGTGCCACGGTGCCGTTGCTGCCGACACAGCGGTAGACACGCACATCGTCGCCGGCGGTGGCGGTCAATGGCAGCAGCAGGCTCAGGCAGAGGGCGGCGCGCAGCGGGCTCATGGAGGCAGCGTGCGGGATCCGGCGGAGCGGCGCAATCCGCGCGTCCACAGGGCGGCTCAGGATCGCAGGACGTTGCCGCTGAGCGCATCGCGGATCGGCGTCGGCTGGGCCAGGCCGCCGGTCGGGCCGTCCAGGATACCGTCCAGCAGGCGCAGCAGGCGCGGATCCAGTTCCTCGCGGCTGCGTGCCGGCGGCTCGCCGGCCAGGTTGGCGCTGGTGGAGACCAGCGGCCCGCCCCACGCGTGGCACAGTGCCGCCACCAGCGGGTGGGCGCTGATGCGCACCGCGATGCCGCTGTGTTCGCCGGTGATCCAGCCTGGCGCGCGTGATCCGGCAGGAAGAATCCAGGTGTTGGCACCGGGCCAGCTGGCCAGCACTGCACGCTGACGCTCGTCGGGCAACGCCTGCAGGCGTACCCAGCCTTCCAGCTGCGCCAGCTCGGCGGCCACCAGGATCATGCCCTTCTCGATCGGCCGCTGCTTCAGCCGCAGCACCGTGTGCACCGCCGCTTCGTGCGACGGGTCGCATCCCAGGCCCCAGACCGCTTCGGTGGGATAGGCGATCACGCCGCCGGAGCGCAGCAGGGTGACGGCAGAATCCAGGGTGAGTTCTTTCATGGTGGCGACGGGCCCGGCATGGGCCTTCATTATCCTCCCACCGCGTGCAGATGGGGTGGACCGGCGCCATCGAGGCGGCGGCGGACCGGGTACTGCACTGCCTGCGCCCGACCCATGGCCGGGCGCTGTCCCGCATCAGGCTTTCTTGACGACCTTCTTGGCCGCTTTCTTCGCCGGTGCCTTCTTGGCGGCGGCCTTCTTTGCCGGCGCCTTTTTCGCGGCCGCCTTCTTGGCCGGTGCCTTCTTCGGCGCGGCTTCCTTCTTCACCGCTGCCTTCTTCGCCGGTGCCTTCTTGGCAGCGGCCTTTTTCGCGCCGAAGCCCTTGCGCACCGGCTTGCCGGTTTCTTCCATCAGCTGCTGCACTTCGGCCAGCGTCAGCGAGGCGGGCTCGCGGTCCTTGGGAATCTTGCCGTTCATCCTGCCGTCGCTGATGTACGGGCCGAAGCGGCCATTCAGCACCTGGATGTCACTGCCTTCGAATTCCTTGATGATCCGGTTGCGCGCGATCTCTTCCTTCTCTTCGATCAGGAAGACGGCGCGGGCCAGGTCGATGGTGTACGGGTCGTCTTCCTTCTTCAGCGAGGCATAGGTGCTGCCACGCTTGGCGAACGGGCCGAAGCGACCAATGCCGACGCTGACCGGTTCGCCCTTGTCCTCACCCAGCGCGCGCGGCATCAGGAACAGCTCCAGCGCGTCTTCCAGGGTGATGGTGTGCATCGACTGGCCCGGGCGCAGCGAAGCGAACTTCGGCTTCTCCTCGGCATCTTCGGCGGTGCTGCCGATGGCGGCGTACGGCCCGAAGCGACCCAGGCGCACGCTGACCGGCTTGCCGGTCTTCGGGTCGGTGCCAAGCTCGCGCGCACCACTGGCTTCGGCACGATCAACCGATTCCTTCTTGTCCTCGACCAGCTCCTTGAACGGCTCCCAGAAGCGTGACATCAGCGGGATCCACTCTTCCTCGCCGCGCGAGACGGCGTCCAGCTCGTCTTCAAGCCTGGCGGTGAAGTCGTAGTCCACGTACTGGGTGAAGTGGCTGGACAGGAACTTGGACACTGCACGACCGACGTCGGACGGACGGAAGCTGCGACCTTCCATCTCCACGTACTTGCGGAACAGCAGGGTCTGGATGATCGAGGCGTAGGTCGAGGGACGACCGATCCCGTACTCTTCCAGCGCTTTGACCAGTGCCGCCTCGGTGAAGCGGGGCGGCGGCTGGGTGAAGTGCTGCTCGGCCAGGATGCGTTCCAGCGGCACGCGGTCGCCGGGCTTCATCGCCGGCAGCTTGCGGCCTTCGTCCTCGTCTTCGGCGCTCTTGCTGTCCTTGCCTTCCTCGTACACGGCCAGGAAGCCGGGCACGACCACGGTGGTGCCACTGGCACGGAAGACGTGTTCGCTGCCGGCCGACAGGTCGACGCTGACGGTGTTGAGCGTGGCCGGAATCATCTGGCACGCTACCGCGCGCTTCCAGATCAGTTCGTACAGCCTGCGCTCGTCGTCGGTCAGGAACCGCGACACCTGCGCCGGCGTGCGCAGCGCCGAGGTCGGTCGCACCGCTTCGTGCGCTTCCTGGGCGTTCTTGGACTTGGTCTGGTAGGTGTTGGGCTGGTCCGGCAGCGAAGCGATGCCGTAATCGCGGGCGATCACGTCGCGGATTTCCGCCAGCGCATCCTGAGACAGGTTGACCGAGTCGGTACGCATGTAGGAGATCAGGCCGACCGTGCCCTCATCGCCGATTGCCACGCCTTCGTACAGCTTCTGCGCCACCTGCATGGTCTTGCGGGTGGTGAAGCCGAGCTTGCGCGAGGCTTCCTGCTGCAGGGTGGAGGTGGTGAACGGCGGCGCCGGGCGGCGCTTGCGCTCCTTGCTGGCCACGTCGGTGACGTGCAGCGAGCCCTGCGCCGCCTGCTGGATGCGCAGGCGGGCGGCCTCGGCGGTATCGCCGTCGGTGATGGTGAACTGTTCGAACTTCTGTCCGTCCAGCTTCACCAGCTTGGCATTGAAGTGTTGCGACGGGTGCGCGCATTCGGCGGCGATGGACCAGTATTCGCGCGCGATGAAGGCTTCGATCTCTTCCTCGCGCTCGACGATCATGCGCAGTGCCGGGCTCTGCACGCGGCCGGCGGACAGGCCGCGCTGTACCTTGCGCCACAGCACCGGCGACAGGTTGAAACCGACCAGGTAATCCAGCGCACGGCGTGCCTGCTGGGCGTCCACCAGATCGCTGGCGATGGCCCGCGGCTGGTTGATTGCTTCCTTGATGGCGCGCGGGGTGATCTCGGTGAACACCACGCGCTGCATCGGCTTGTCCTTGACCAGCCCGCGCTCCTTCAGGATCTCGGCGATGTGCCAGCTGATCGCCTCGCCTTCGCGGTCCGGGTCGGTCGCCAGCAGGATGTCATCGGCGCCCTTGGCCGCCTTGGCGATCGCATCGACGTGCTTTTCGTTCTTGTCGATCACGTCGTAGTGCATGGCGAACCCGTTGTCCGGATCGACCGCGCCTTCCTTCGGGATCAGATCGCGCACGTGCCCATACGAGGCCAGGACGGTGTAGTCCTTGCCGAGGTATTTGTTGATCGTCTTGGCCTTGGCCGGCGATTCGACGATGAGCAGGTGCTTGGGCATGGCAGCAGTGTCTGTGGGGCGAGCCGCAGGGGAGGGGCCGCTAGGGTGGAGCAAACGGCCGCATTAGTGAAGCGGCCACGGGCAAATCCATAAACTGAACGCCCGGTTGGGTGCCGGGCGTTCAGGTTTCCTTATTAGAGGAATCACGCCCGGACGCTCCATGTCAAGCGCCCAGGCGTGAGGATGGCCGGTCAGGAGGCCATCTTGGCGATGAATCCGATGGCCGCCACCATCAGGACCAGGCCGGCCAGGGCCAGCAGGGCGGTGATGACCAGGACGGCGATGGTGACCACGCCCAGCTCGCGGCGTTGCAGCTGCGGCTGGTCGGTGAAGGCCCAGCGGTCCACCACCAGGGTGTCGCACATCATGTCGTGCAGGCCCTGCTTGCGCTCGGTGAACGCGGCCATCAGGTAGCCGATGCACAGGATCAGGCCGCTCAGCACGGCGGCCCAGTAGCGTCCGAAGGCACGTCCCACGGTCAGCCGGTCACCGTTGCTGCGCACGACCTTGATGCCGACGGCCATCTTGCCCAGGGTGGCACCGCCGCGCGAGGCGTGGAACCAGGTGTAGTACACCATGGAGATCACCAGGTTGAGCAGGCCGCTGACCAGCTGGCCCATGATCTCGATGGCCGACTCGCCGCTGCCGGCGGCCCCCATGCCCGCACCCAGTGCCAGGGCGGAAATGACGCCGATGATCGTGCCTGGGATGAGCAGCACGAAGTAGTCGATCACATAGGCAGCCACGCGCTTCCAGAAGCCTGCGTACACCACTTCGCCGCCCATCACCGGCTGTGCGTGGCCGGCCATGGCTGCGGTGCCCGGCGCGCTGTAGGGCGAACTGCTGAGCGCGCCGGTGCCGGGCAGCGGCGCCGTGCCGTTGTCGATGGCCTGGTAGTCGCTGCGCAGGTCGAAGCCGCCACTGTCAGCGGCCGTGGTGGCGCTGGCCAGGGTCTGCAGGCCGAGCTCGTCGACCACCTGCCGCAGCGCGGCCCATTGCGCCATGCCCTCTCGCCAGACCAGCGTGTCCAGTGTCAGCTGGCCGCGCTGGAAGCGCTGGCGGATGTCCTCGACCGGCAGCGGTCCCTGGCGTTGCTGTCCTTCGGCGAAATACCACTCAGTCATTGTGTGTCCCTCCTGGGTCGTCCTTGCTTGGGGTGTAGTGCCGATGGCTCAGCCGCGGCACTGCTGCGG
Organism: Stenotrophomonas sp. YJH_SMC_106-19; assembly: GCF_059368375.1. Taxonomy (NCBI): domain Bacteria; kingdom Pseudomonadati; phylum Pseudomonadota; class Gammaproteobacteria; order Lysobacterales; family Lysobacteraceae; genus Stenotrophomonas; species Stenotrophomonas sp. YJH_SMC_106-19. Next base: position 1,281,641 of record NZ_JCAFRQ010000001.1, on the reverse strand, counting down.
CAGATACTTGTCGTTGCTTTCGCCGCTGCATTCCCAGCGGCCGCTGTCGCGGTCGTATTCCAGCCACAGCAGATCGCCATCGATGGTCTTGCCGGGCGCGGCCAGCGTGGCTTCGATACCGCAACGACCGTTGTTGAAGCGGCCGATGTGGACCGCTGACAGGCCTGCGGCGGAGAAGTCCCCCGGCGCCGGGAAACCGGCATCGTTGGCCCCCGGGCAGCGTCCTTCCTCGTCGGCGAAATGCTGCACCTGGTCCTTCAGCGGTTGCAGTGCGGTCAGCGACGTGGCGACCTTGGAGCGCAGCGTGTAGTCGTTGTAGGCAGGCAGCGCGATGGCCGCCAGGATCGCCACGATGGGTACCACCACCAGCAGCAGTGCCCCGCCGATGATGGCGGTCAGGGCGCAGCCGGACAGGCCCTTCTTTGGTGGCGGCAACGCGGCCGCGGGCGCACTGTGGGCATAGGGGGTTGCCGCCGGCAGTACCGGAGGCTGCGGGGCAGGGGGCTGCAGCCCGGGGTCGTCGCGGGCGGCATCGACGGCCGGCACGATCAGGCCGAGCTCATCCACCACGCTGCGCAATGGCTGCCATTGCGGCAGGCCATCGCGCCACACCAGGGTGTCCAGGCTGATCTGATTGTTGCGGAACAGCTCGACAAGCTGTTCTGCCGGCAGCGGGCCTTGCTGCCGGTTGCCTTCTGCATGGAACCACTCGCTCACGGGGCACGCTCCTGAATGCGCTATGCCCCAAGTGTACGGTCAGTGCAGGGGTTCTGGCTCGTCCATGAACATCTGCGTTTCCATCCAGGCGTAAGCCGCCTCGGCGCCGGGCTGGTTGAACAGCACCATCAGCACGACCCATTTCAGATCGTCCAGGTCCAGTTCGTCCTGGTCCAACGCCATCGCCCGGTCCAGCACCAGCTCGCGCTGGTCGGCATCGAGGATGCCGTGCTGCTCCAGGTAGAGCAGGAAACCGCGGCATTCCACGTCCAGCTTGTCCAGCTCGGGCCCGTGATAGATGCGCACCGGGCCATCGACCCGCGCCTGGGCCACACTCGGACGCTGTGCCGCCAGGGCATCGAGCCAGTCGAATGCCTTGTTGATCTCGGTAGGGCTGAATCCGGCCTGGATCAGGCCGTTCTGGAGCGAATCGCGGTCACGGATCAGGTCCGCATCTTCGCTGAAATAGTGTTCAAACAGGTACAGCAGTACATCCAGGATGCTCTCTTTCATTGCCCCTCGGCCTGCGTCGCGCGACGCTGTGGAGGTGAAGAAACTAGGGAGTTCGACAGTAGCGGCCGTGTACGCAGACCACGATTCCCGCAAGTTCCATGGCCAGCAGCATGGAGGACACCTGCGGCGCCGTCAATCCACAGCGCGTGATCAGTGAATCCATACTGATTGGGTCAAGGTCCAGGGCCTGCCACAACCGCTGGTAGTCAGGGTCGCCGACCCAGCGTGCCGGCAGGTCGGCTGGCACTGCCTGTTCAGTGGGGGTGGCCAGCCGCGATTGCAAGGCCGGCAGCTGCTGGCGCAGGGCCGGGGCCAGCAGCTCCAGCACGTCCTCGGGCCGTTCCACCAGGGCGGCTCCCTCGCGGATCAGGCGGTGGCAGCCGGCTGCCCGCGGATTGAGCACCGAGCCGGGCACGGCGCATACCTCGCGACCGGCCTCGGCGGCCAGGCGCGCGGTGATCAGGGCGCCGGACCGGTGCGCCGCCTCGATCACCACGGTGGCCAGGGCCAGCCCGGCCACCAGCCGGTTGCGCGCCGGGAAGTGGCTGGGACGGGCAGCCGTGCCGGGCAGGTACTCGCTGAGCACGGCGCCCTCGGCGCCGATCCGGGCCTGCAGTGGCGCATGGTGGTCCGGATAGGCACGGTCGGGGCCCGTTCCGATGACGGCAACGGTACTGCCGCCGGCGTCCAGCACGGCCAGATGGGCGGCCGCATCGATGCCGGCTGCCAGCCCGCTGGCGACCGCCAGTCCGGCTTCGGCGAAGCTGCCGGCAAAACGCGCCGCCAGTGCACGACCGGCCGGGGTGGGTGAGCGGCTCCCAACCACCGCCACCGCCGGGCGCCAGGCCTGGCCGGGGTCGCCGGCCACGAACAGCGCCAGCGGCGGGTTGGGGACCTCCGGCAGCAGGGGCGGGAAAGCAGGGTCGGTAACGGCCAGCAGGTGATGGTTGTCGTCCTGCAGCCAGTGCAGGGCGGCTTTCGACCGCTGCGCATCGGGGCGTTCCAGTGCCGCGCACTGCTCCGGGGTGCAGCCATGGGCGCGCCAGCCGGCCACGCCCAGCGCAAGGGCCGCTTCGGCGCTGCCCGCGACCTGCAGCAGTGCCCGCCGCGGCGCCAGCGCGCCTCCCGCCATCACCAGGCGCACCAGCGCCTCATCTGCCTGCTTGGTCATCCCCCCACTATCGACTGCAGACAACAAAGGCGCCCTAGGGCGCCTTCGCGTGCGGCTGTCAGGGATGTTCCCGGCAACCCTACTTCGTGTCCGGATGCAGCGCGCTGTAGCCCACCCGTACAGGCTTCACGCCCTGCATCACCAGCGCATAGCTGACGTTGTCGAAGGTGCGGAACACCATCGCATGCGCGGCGTACTCGTCGGGCAGCGAGACCCGGCCGGCGCCGGTACTGAGCGAATCATCCATGCGCGAGGACCCCGGGTACTTCATCCGGTGCGCGACGTGGCGGCCCGGCCGCCACAGCGAGAATACGGTGCCGTTGTCCACGCCCTGCGCGCGGCCCGCCGAAATGGCGATCACATCGCGTGGCCCGCCAACGCTGAACATGTCGGTCACCGCGAGCACGCGCACGTCCACGCCCTCGACGCCCGCCGCCGGCACATGCGGGACGAACTGCAGGTCGTAGGGCCTTGCCTCGACCGGCACCAGCCGGTCGCCGGCGCGGACTTCACGCCCGCCGCTGTTCTTGTCCAGCACCAGGGTGGACGCCTCGACCTTGCCGCCGGCAACCTGGGTGATGGTGCCCGTGCCGACCTGCATCAGCTCGTAGCCCAGCATCTGGTGCGCACGTCGCGTCGGCGCGTTGTAGGCCCGCCACAGGTTGCCGCTGCCGGGGGTGACCTCGCCATTGGCGGTCAGGTCCTCGGTGGGCTTGGGCACGCCATAGCGCACGGTCGGGCGGACCACGGCCCAGCGCTGCCCGACCTGGGCATCGGCCAGGCGCACGTACACGGCTTCGCCACTGCTGGCGCGCAGGCGGTCTTCTTCCAGGCCCGCCACGTAGGGCAGGTGGTCGATGCGGTCGACCACGCTCAGCTGCTTCAGGAACGGCTCGACCTGGGCCAGCGGAATGGCATCGATCGGGGCCTCCTGGCGGGGCCCGGGCTGGGCCGTCACACGGTCCAGGTAGGCCAGGCTCAGCACGTCACCCGGATAGATCAGGTGCGGATTGGCGATCTGCGGGTTGGCCTGCCAGATCTCCGGCCACAGCCAGGGCTTCTGCAGGAAACGCGCGGCGATATCCCACAGCGTGTCCCCTTTTCGGACCACATAGGTATCCGGGTGCCCGCCATTCACTTCCACGGCGGTAGCATAGGCAGCCACGGTCAGCATCGCCGCGGCGACGACCGTACGAAAACGAAGCAACATAGGTGTGAAGCCCTGATTCCCCAACAGGTCCGCGCACTATAGTCCAGAAACCGGGGCGCAAGGCAAGCGTTGCAGCTAGAATCTGCGACGTATGCCGGCGTGCCGGCCCCCTATCCGGAAACTGCCATGGCCCTCCTCCCGATTCTTGAGTTCCCCGATCCGCGCCTGCGTACCAAGGCCGCGTTGATCGACGCCGCCGAAGTGACCACGCCGGCCTTCCAGGAACTGGTCGACAACATGTTCCAGACCATGTACGACGCGCCGGGCATCGGCCTGGCCGCTACCCAGGTGGACGTGCACAAGCGCTTCATGGTCATCGATGTCAGCGAAGAGAAGAACCAGCCGCTGGTGTTCATCAACCCGGAGATCGTCGCCAAGGATGGGGGCCGGGTGTACCAGGAAGGGTGCCTGTCGGTGCCGGGCATCTTCGCCGACGTGACCCGTGCCGACACCATCACCGTGAAGTTCCTTGACCGCAATGGCCAGGAACAGCAGATGGAGGCTGGCGAAGTGCTGGCCACCTGCATCCAGCACGAGATGGATCACCTGGACGGCAAGCTGTTCATCGATTATCTGTCGCCGCTCAAGCGCGAGATGGTCCGCAAGAAGCTGGCCAAGCAGCGCAAGCACGTGGCGTGATCGCCGCTCCGGGCCGCCCGCAGGGGTGGCCCGTGCCCGCGCGCAGCGCGTGGGCTGTACGGCGCCGGCCGACGGCGCCGTTTTCTTTCCTGCACGAATCCATCCTGCAAGTGGGGTAGCCATGAGGATTGTCTTTGCCGGTACGCCGGAATTCGCGGTGTCATCGCTGCGCGCAGCGGCGCGCCACCACGAGGTCGTGGCCGTCTACACCCAGCCTGACCGTCCGTCAGGCCGTGGTCGCGGCCTGGCCCCCTCGCCGGTGAAGCTTGAGGCGGTGGCCCGCGGCATTCCGGTGTACCAGCCCGAATCGCTGAAGGACGAAGCGGCCCAGCAGCAGCTGCGTGACCTGAAGCCGGACCTGATGGTGGTGGTGGCCTACGGCCTGATCCTGCCCAAGGCCGTGCTGGCCATCCCGACCTACGGGTGCTGGAACGTGCACGCTTCGCTGCTGCCGCGCTGGCGCGGTGCGGCGCCGATCCAGCGCGCGATCCAGGCCGGTGACGAGACCACGGGCGTGTGCCTGATGCAGATGGAAGCCGGACTGGATACCGGCCCGGTGCTGCTGCACCAGGCGCTGCCGATCGCGGCCACCGATACCGGTGGCCAGCTGCACGACAAGCTGGCCGAGCTGGGTGCGCAGGTGTTGTCCGATGGCCTGGGACTGCTGCGCGCCGGCATCAAGCCGATCGCGCGGCCGCAGCCGGAGCAGGGCGTGACCTACGCACACAAGCTGGACAAGGCCGAGGCGAAGCTGGACTGGACGCAGGATGCAGCGGTGCTGGCGCGGACCGTACGCGCGTTCAACCCGTGGCCTGTCGCCGAAGCAACGCTGGCCGGCGAGCGCGTGCGCATCCATGGCGCCGTGGCGCAGGCGATGGAGCACGGCCAGGCACCGGGAACGGTACTTGCTGCCGGCCGCGAAGGCATCGACATTGCCTGCGGCCAGGGCGCGCTGCGCCTGCGCGTGCTGCAGCGCGAAGGTGGCAAGGCGATCACTGCCGCCGATTACCTCAACGCCCGTCGCGACCTGCGCGTGGGAGCGTAAGCGGTGACGAAACAGAATGACTTCTCCATCGCCAGGGCGGCGCCGGGTGCAGCCACCCGCATGCTGGCCGCACGCGTGCTGGCCCAGGTGTTCACCCGTGGCCGTTCGCTGAAGGCGGAACTGGCGTGGGCCCTGCCGAAGCTGGCCGACAGCCGTGATCGGGCGTTGCTGGAAGCGCTGTGTTTTGCCGTGCTGCGCCGTCGCAGTACCTATGACGCGGCATTGCAGGCGTGGATGCAGAAGCCGCTCTCGGCGCGCGATGCAGACCTGCGCACGCTGCTGATGGTCGGCTTCGCCCAGCTGGACGTACTGGAACTGCCGGCGCACGCGGCCCTGTCGGCCACCGTCGACGCAGCGCGTGCGCTGGGCCGTGAGCGCCAGGCGGGCCTGGTCAATGCCATCCTGCGCCGCGCCCAGCGTGAGGGATTCCCGGAACAGCCGGCCCGCGATGCATTTCCGGCCTGGCTGGCCGAGGCCATCGAGCGCGACTGGCCGGCGCAGGCCGAGGCGATCTTCAGCGCCAGCCTGCAGCCTGCGCCGCTGTGGCTGCGCGCCAACCGCCAGCACGGTGGCCGCAAGAAAGTCCTGGCCGTGCTGGCCGAGGCCGGTATCGTCGCCGAGCCGAGTCCGCTCAGTGCGGACGCGTTGCGGCTGGCGACGCCGGTCGCTGTCAACCAGCTGCCCGGCTTCGCCGAGGGCGCGCTCTCGGTGCAGGATCTGTCGGCGCAGTGCGCGGCCGATGCGCTGGCGCCGGCCGCCGGGGCGCGGGTACTGGATGCCTGCGCCGCACCGGGCGGCAAGTCGGCGCACCTGCTGGAGCGTGATCCCAGCCTGCGCCTGCTGGCGCTGGACATCGACGCCCGTCGCCTGGCGCGTGCCCGTGACACGTACGCGCGCACGGGTGTCGGTGAGGGCGCACAGACCCTGGCGGCAGACGCCAGCGATCCTGGCGCGTGGTGGGACGGCACGCCGTTCGATGCGATCCTGCTCGATGCGCCCTGTTCGGCCACGGGCGTGATCCGCCGCCAGCCGGATGTGATGTTCCACCGCCGCGCCGAGGACATCGATGCGCTGGTCGGCGTTCAGGCCCGGCTGCTGGAGGCATGCTGGTCGATGCTGCGCCCCGGTGGCGTCCTGCTGTATGCCACGTGCTCGATCCTGCGTGCGGAGAACATCGAGCAGATCCGCGCGTTCCTGAAGTGGCACCCGGATGCGGTGGCGCAGCCGTTGGACGAGGCGTTCGGGCTGGATTGCGAAGGCATTGCACGCCAACGACTGCCCGGTGACAGCGATGCTGACGGATTCTTCTACGCGCGTCTGCTAAAAGCGGTGTGAATCCGCTGCCGTTCAAGTCCTCATGCTGAAAACCCGCGCGTCGCGAGAGACGTGGTTGTTCGTGGTGATGGCCCTGCTGGTGCTGGGGGCTGGACTCGGCCTGCGCGATCCCTGGCCGTCGGATGAGCCGCGCTTCGCGCTCGTCGCCAAGCAGATGGTGGACAGCGGTCACTGGTTGTTCCCGCATCGCGGCCTGGAGCTGTACTCGGACAAGCCGCCGATGCTGATGTGGTGGCAGGCCACGCTCTATCACCTGATCGGCGATTGGCGGCTGGCGTTCCTGCTGCCCTCGCTGATCGCCGCGCTGGGCACGTTGTGGTGCGTGGTCGATCTCGGCGGTCGGCTGTGGACGCGACGCGTCGGCCTGTACGCAGGCTGGGCACTGCTGTTCGCACTGCAGTTCACCTTCCAGGCGAAGAAGGCACAGATCGATCCGCTGGTGGTGCTGTTCATCACCCTGGCCAACTACGGGCTGCTGCGCCACCTGCTGCTGGGCCCGGCATGGCGCTGGTGGTGGCTGGGCTGGTTCTTCGCCGGGATCGGCGTCATCACCAAGGGCGTGGGTGTGATCGCCCTGCTGATGCTCGTTCCGGCCGTGATCGGCTCGGCGCTGCGGTGGAACGGTGTGCGCCTGCATGCGCGCGACCTGCGCTTCTGGCTGGCGCCGCTGGCGTTCCTGCTGGCCGTGGCGCTGTGGCTGCTGCCGATGGTGCTGGCGGCGCTGGCGACCGGGCTGGACGAGTACCGCGCCTACATGGACGACATCCTGTTCCAGCAGACCGCAGGGCGTTATGCCCAGTCCTGGGACCATCACCAGCCGTGGTGGTACTTCCTGGCGATCATGCCGTCGATGTGGCTTCCCGCGTTCCTGGCACTGCCGTGGGCGATTCCGGCCTGGCGCCGCCGGCTGCAGCGACGCGACGCGCGCTACCTGCTTCTGCTGGGGTGGTGGTTGCTGATCGTGCTGTTCTTCTCGATTCCCGAGGGCAAGCGCGATGTGTACATTCTCCCTGCGCTGCCGATGTTCTGCCTGGCCCTGGCGCCGCTGCTGCCCGGCCTTCTGCGTCGTCGCGACGTGCAGGCACTGCTGGGGCTGTTCACGCTGGCCCTGGCGCTCGGCACGCTGCTGGCAGGCGCACTGGCATTGCTGGGCGAGCCGGGATTTGAGTCGAGGCTGGAGCACGAACGTGGTCTGGCACCGGGCGTGATGGATGCGTTGGCCTGGGCGGCGCTGGCGATGGGCGCCTGCGGTGTGGCCAGCCTGTTGCTGTCTGGCCGTGGCCGGCGTCATCTGGCCATGGTGTCGACCCTGGCCACGGTGTGGGTGCTGTACAGCCTGGTGGGCTACCCGCTGTTGAACGATTCGGGTTCGGCGCGGGGCCTGATGCGCCATGTGGGGGAGCGCATCGGCCCGCAGGCCGAGTTGGGCCTGGTGGCCTGGAAGGAACAGAACCTGCTGATGGCCGATCGACCGGCGGCCACGTTCGGCTTCAACACACCCTGGGATGAACAACTGCAGGCGGCGACGCGCTGGCAGCGGCTGGTGCCGGCGCGGCGCTGGCTGCTGGTGCAGGAGGACGCCCTGTTGCCGTGCGTGGACCGCGACCGGGCCGAACCGGCGGGCGTGGCCAATCGTCGACGCTGGTGGCTGGTGCCGGCGGAGGCGGTGGTCGCGCCCTGCCGGGCCAGCGATCGCGAGCGCGAACGTGAACGGCGTTTGCAGGAACGGGGATAACGACCTGTGTCCACGCTTGTCCAGACTGCCCAACAGGCGACAAAGGCAGTAAAACAGCACACTGGGAGTGGCCGTTGTGGCCGCCCCCGTTCTTCCCGCACACCCGCAGCGAAACTTCCGACGTGCCAGCTCCACCGGACAACCTGAACCCCGCGGCCGGCGACCTGCCGGGTGCCCCCGTCGGCGGTCGGCAGCGCACGGCGCACTGGCTGGCGCAGATCGGTCTGTTCTGCCTTCCGGCGCTGGTGCTGACCGTGCCGATCAACCTGCTTCCGTATGGCCTGTTGCTGCTGGCCAGCACGCTGCTGGCGCCGGAACTGTTGTGGCGCGCCCGGCACATGGGCGGGCAGCCGGTGAAGGTGCTGACCTGGCTGATGCTCGCGGTGCTGGCACTGGGCCTGCTGTCGGTGCTGTTGTTCGAGCAGGGGCTGCGCGATGTCGACAACCGCTCGCGCTTCGTGGTGATCCCCTGGATCGCCCTGTGGGTCTGCGCGTTGCGCCCGGACCTGCGCTGGCTCTGGCGTGGCGCGCTGGCCGGGCTGCTGGTCACCTTCGCGATGTCGCTGTGGCAGGTACTGCAGGGGGCTCCGCGTGCGGAGCTGTTCACCAACGCCATCGTGCTGGCCGACATCGTGATGGTGCTGATGGTGCTGCTGGTGTTCTGCCGACCTTCGCGACGCTGGTCGCTGGTGATCGTCGGCATGGCGGCCGGCTGTGGAACCATCGTGTTGACCGGCAGCCGTGGCGTGTTCGCGGCGTTGCTGGCTCTGCTGGTGGTGCTGGCGCTGAGCCTGCGCTGGCGGACCGGCACCGCCCGCCTGTCGGTGCTGGCAGGCATGCTGGCGATTGGCGCCACCCTGCTGCTGTCGGTGCCCGAGCTGCGTCACCAGGTGCGGCTGAGCGAGCTGCACAGCGACGTGCAGCGCATGGAGCAGGGCGACAGCGACTCTTCCGCCGGTGCCCGCGTGGAGCGTCTGCAGGTTGCCTGGGATACCTTCCTGGACCACCCGCTGGTCGGTGTCGGAATCGGCCACTTCGATGACGCGATGCAGCGTGTGCCGGTCTGCCGCGAGAACCCGGACGAACAGCGCTGCCACCTTGGCCATGCCCATAACGACGTGGCCGAATGGGCCGCCACCCAGGGCATGCCCGGCCTGCTGCTGCTGCTGGCGGTGTATGGCGTTCCGCTGTGGGTGTTCGTGCGCCTGCATCGGCGCAGCGGGCGCAGTACGTTCCGCGGGCCTGCCGCGGCCGGGATCATGATCGTGACCACGTACGTGCTGTGCGGGCTGACCCAGTCGATGTTCGCGCACCAGATGACGGCCAGCTTCTACGTCACCATCGTCGGCCTGCTGGCCGGGTTGTCGATCCTGGAAGGTGCCCGCCACCGCGGGGCCAACGCGGGTTGACACCCCGCCGCCGGGCATGGCCCGGCGCTACCCCTGCACCGCCATGCCCGGCGCACGCAGGTGCACGGGAGCGGTCGCGCCGGCCATGCCCGGCGGATGCAGGTGCGCGGGAGCGGTAGCGCCGGGCCATGCCCGGCGGATCAGGGCTGCGGCGGGTCGGCCACCGCCTGACCGTTGCCGAGCATCCACAGCATGATGGTCTTCTGCCGCACGTAGTTGGCACGCACGTAGGCATAGACCAGGCCGTGCCAACCATCGCGGAAACCGCCGCGGAAAATGAATCCCCGCCAGAAGCGCCAGGCCGGTGCCAGCACCAGCTTGCCCAGGGTGGCGCGCTTGCCGCGTGCGAACTCGTGCTCGGCCATCATCCGCGCGTACTTCTCGGTCTTGGCCAGTTGCTGCTGCAGCGAGCGGTAGGGGTAGTGGATGAGGTCGCCGCGCAGGGTGCCGACGCTGCCATCGACGCTGGCGGCCTCGTGGATCTCACGGGTGCCGCGCCAGCCGCCGCGGCGGCGGTCGAACAGGCGCATCACTCGGTCCGGATAGGCGTTGCCGTGGCGCAGGAAGCGGCCGAAATACTCTGAAAGGCGGGCGAAGCGGTAGCCCGCGTGGCCGCTGAATCCCCCCTCGCGGGCCTGTTCGATGGAGGCGCGCAGTTCCGGGCTGATGCGCTCGTCGGCATCCAGGCACACCACCCAGTCATATGCTGCCTGCTCGACGCAGAACGCCTTCTGGCTGCGGAAGCCATCGAACGGCCGCTGCAGCACGCGGGCACCGGCGGCCTCGGCGATGGCCACGGTGGCGTCGCTGGAATACGAGTCCACCACGATGATCTCGTCGCAGAAGGCCAGCGAGGCCAGGCAGTCGCCGATGCGGCCGGCCTCGTTGAACGCGATAATGCACGCCGAGATGCGAGGCCGTTCGATGGGAGCGGTCGTGGAGGACATGATGGCCGGGTACCTGTTGTTTGCGACGGAGCGCTATGCGCTGCCTATTCTCGCCCCGTTGGCGCAGGCCTTGCACGCGTCCGGGCAGGAGGTGGCTGCCTGGTTCGAAGGTGGCGCCGCCGGCAGCCAGTTGCCGGGCGTGCCCGTGATCGGCCTGAAGCAGGCCCTGGCGATGCGCCCGCGCGCGGTGTACAGCGCGGCCAACTGGGTGCCGACGTTCCTGTCCGGTGCCAAGGTGCAGCTGTTCCATGGCTTCAACGTGGAGAAGCGCGACAGCGCACGTGGCCATTTCCGGGTACGCGGGATGTTCGACCTGTACTGCACCCAGGGCCCGGCCACCACCGCGCCGTTCCGCGACATCGCCGCCCTGCAGGGTCACTTCGCGGTGGCCGAGACCGGCTGGCCGAAGCTGGACCCGCTGTTCCGCGACGATGGTGGCGAAAGCGCCGCGCTGCGCGCAGCGGCGGGCGGTCGTCCGGTGATCCTGTTCGGCTCGACCTTCACCGAGCGGCTCAGCGCCGCCCCGCACCTGCATGCGCAGATCGCCGCCGACATCGCGGCCGGGGAACGCTACTGGCTGCTGACCCTGCACCCGAAGTGCCCGCCGGAGCTGTTCGAGCGTTACCGTGCGCTGGCCGGCGCCAATGCCCGCTTCATCGAACCGGAGCAGGTCATGGCCGCACAGCGCGCCGCTGATGTGCTGGTGTCCGATACGTCTTCGATCGTTTCGGAGTTCATCGTCCAGCACAAGCCGGTGGTGACCTTCCGCAACCGCGTCCCGAAACCGCACATGATCGATTTCGACGTGCCGGCGCAGTTGCCCGTCATGCTGCAGCGCGCGCTGCACCCGGATGCCGCCCTGCAGGCGGAGATCGTGCGCTATGCCGACGCGATCCATCCGTACCGTGACGGCCGCTCCAGTGAGCGGGTGATTGCCGCAACCGAGGATTTCCTATCCGGCGAGATGGGCCCGCTGCGCCGCAAACCCTTCGGCAGCTGGATGCGTGACCTGCAGATCCGCAGGGATCTGGGCTACTGGGGGCCATCACAGCGGTGATCGGGGGATGTAGAGCCGAGCCCACGCTCGGCTGTGGCAAGCCGAGCATGGGCTCGGCTCTATAGTAGATCCACGCCAGGCGTGGAAGGGCGGCAACGGATCACCAGCGCAGCTTGCGGCGCGGCAGCGCGGCGGCCAGCTGCGCCATCAGTGCCCGTGCCTGTGCGTGCGGCAGGTAATGCAGCGCCAGGGCCACATCACCATGCGCGCCTGCGGTGTCCAGCTGCAGGCTGGCCGTGCCCAGCAGCCTGTCCAGCGGTGAGCGCTGCAGGCGCAGGCCCTGCAGCTTGTCCAGTTCCGCCCAGCGCCACCAGCGCCTCCACCATCCGCCGCGCACCGCGACGTAGCGATCATCCAGATGCCAGCCCATGCGCGCCATCTGCCGATGGGCGACCCACAGCGCGACCGGCAGCCAGCCCAGCACCAGCAGGCCGGGTGTTCCCCAGCGCCAGTACATCGCGGCGGCCAGCAACGGCACCAGCAGTACGCTGCCCAGGCATAACCGCCACCAGCCGCGCTGCGGCACCGGCTGCCAGTGCGCGGGCGGCCACTGCAGCTGAGGCAGCAGGCGCTGCACCAGATGATCGCAGTCGGCGGCCGGTGCCAGCGGCGCGAGTTCGCGCAGCGCCCGATCTTCCTCGCGGGTGGGGCCGCCGGCAGCGCTGTCAATCTGCAGCTGGCGCCGCCCGAACCAGCGTTGCAGGGTGCCTTCACGCAGGGTCCAGGCCTGGATGCGCCGGCGCGCCACGCTGCTGCGCGTGCGGCTGAGCAGGCCTGCCGCGACCGTCAGCCGGTGTTCCTGCTCGGTCAGGGTGAAGCCGGCATAGCGCAGCAGGGCCAGCACCACCGACAGCAGGCGCATCAGCAGCCAGCCTGCGACCAGCACCAGCGCGGCCAGGATCAGCAGGCCGGCAAGGCCCTCGTGCAGCTGGCTGGCGTAGCCGAACGCCTCGCGTCCTCCGCTGGAGATCACGCCGTCCAGCGAACGGCGCGGGATCACCTGCAGCAGCGCACCGATGGCGGCGGCGAACAGCACCCAGCCGCGGTTGGACAGCAGGCCAAGCCGGATCACTTCGGCAGTGGACATGCGCAGCAGCACTTCATCGGTCGGGTCGGCGGTGGCAGCCGGTGCGTTGCCAGGCGCCTTTCCGCGCTGCTTCACCAACTGCTCCAGTGCCAGTGCCTGGTCCAACCGCAGCACCCGCATCTCTGCCTCCGGGCGCACGCCGCCGGCCGACTCCAGGCGCAGCTCGGCCACGCCGAACAGCCGGTGCAACGGGTTCTGCCGCACTTCCACGTTGTGGATGCGGGCGAAGGGAATTTCCCGGCGGTTGCGCGCAAGCAGCCCGCTGCGCACGGTGATCGCATCACTGCCGATGCGGTAGCGGTAGCTCAGGTACTGCAGCACCGAGACCACCACCAGCGCGGCGATGGCCAGCAGCGGCATCAGCTGCGCCCACAGCGGGTCGCGGTCGCCGCGCTGGCCGAACACCAGCAGCGCGACCAGCGGCAGGAAGTAGTGCCGCAGCTGCATCAGCAGCACGAACAGCCATGACCAGGGGTGCAGGCGCTGTTCGTCGCCGCCGCGTGGCAGCGGGGGCGGCAGGGGCGGTGGCTGGCTCACAGGGCGTCGGCGTCCTGATCGAGCTGGTGGGCCAGGGTGTCGCGCAGGCGTTCGGCGTCGGCATCATCCAGGCCGCTGACAGTCACGGCACTGAGGCGGGTGCCTGCGGTGTGCACGATCAGCGTCGCCAGGCCGGCACGCCGCTCCAGCGGACCACGGCGCAGATCCAGGTGCTGCACGCGCGAGACCGGTACCTGCGTTTCGGTCTGCCACATCAGGTCCCTGCGCAGGCCCAGGCCCTGTGCGTCCAGGCGCCAGCGTGTGCGGGTCAGGCGGCGATGGCCCAGCCACGCGCCGAACAGGGCGCCGACCAGCAGGCCCGACGCTGCACCCCACAGCCCGGCAGGCAGATCGAAGAACCACCACGCGGCCGCCAGCGGTGCGCCTGGCACGAACAGTCCACCGAATGCGCCTTCCAGCGCAGCCAGGCGTGCGGCGCGGGCCGGCAGCGGCTGCCAGTCGTTGATGGGCACAGCAGGAAGAGGCTGGTCGGTCACACGGGCTCCGTCGGGCGGCAGGGCAGGCGGGGCGGCCGCAGCCGCACCGCGCAGACGGTAGCAGGTCGGGCGCGCTACTGCGCCGCCTGGATCAGTGCATCGACATCGAGCAGATGGCCGGCACGGTCGGCCTTGGTGCGCAGGTAGTGTTCGTTCTCGGCCGTGATCTCGCCAGTGACCGGGATGCAGTCCAGCACTTCGATGCCGGCATTGCGCAGGCGCTGTGCCTTGGTCGGATTGTTGCTGAGCAGGGCCACGCGGCTGATGCCCAGGCCGCGCAGCATCGCCACGGCGCTGCCATAGCGTCGCTCATCGGCGCCGAAGCCCAGTTGTGCATCGGCGTCGATCGTGTCCAGCCCGTCGTGCTGGTAGCCATAGGCGCGCATCTTTGCAGCGATGCCCGTTCCCCGGCCTTCCTGGTCCAGATACAGCAGCACGCCGCCGCCCAGTTCCTTCAGTTTGCGCAGACCGCGTCGCAGCTGGTCCCCGCAGTCGCACTTGAGCGAACCGAACAGGTCGCCGGTCAGGCACGAGGAGTGCACGCGTACCGGCACCACGGCAGACAGGTCCGGGTCGCCGACGATGATCGCCACCTGGTCGCGTTGTGCAACGCCGCCGCGGAACACCGCGAAGGTGGTCATGCCGACATCGCGCAGCGGTACCGGCGAACGGGCGACCAGCTCATAGTCGTGGGCGGCGTGCGCCGCACCTTCGGCCAGGTCGCACAGGGCGACGTCGGCGGCGCCGTCGAAGGTCGCATCATCCACATCCAAGCGCACCGCGACCATGGCCGGCAGCAGCAGGCCCAGGCGGGCCAGTTCAACCGCGCCGGCATCGAAGGCATCGCCTGCGGTCCAGTGAGCCGGCATCGGCCCGGGCTCGCGCAGGTAGCCCAGCGTCGGCAGGGCGTCGAAGGCGATACCGGCCAGCGGCAGGCGCACACCGTCAGGTGCCTCCACCCCCAGCACGCGGGCGCGGGTCGCCGTCAGGAACAGGTAATGACGCTCGCGCGCTGCGCTGGCAAAGGCGGCAAAGCTGCTGGCGGTGGCGCTGTCCAGCGCGATCACGGCCAGGCGTTGGCCCTGGCCGTCGTGAAGCAGGACCGGGCGACCGGCGCGCAGTTCCGCGACCGCGCGCTCGCAGCGGATCGCGGCCGGGTCGCCGAACAGGGAGGAGGCAGCAGGCATGGCAGGACCGGGGGAGGCGGACATCGCAGTCTCTATGGGGGCGCCGGCGTCGTATTCAACGTGCTGCGGCCGCCGGTCGCAGGGCGGCACGGTGGGACTCAGTGCGGGTGTTCCTCGGTCGCGTAGGGATCATCCTCGCCGCTGCCCGGTGGCCGCAGCGTATAGCGCTTGTAGGTCCACTGGTACTGCGCCGGATCGCGGCGGGCGATGCGTTCGATCCCGGCGTTGAGGGCGGTGGCCGCAGTCTGCGGGTCCGGGTCGGCCACTGCGGGGTCGGCCGGCTCGACGTGCAGGGCGAATTCCATGTCCGGCCCAATGCGCTCGCACCAGCCATACAGGACGATGGCGCCGGTGCGTTCGGCCAGGCGGTTGACCAGGGTCATGGTCAGCGCCGGCACACCGAAGAACGGAACGAACACGCCGTCACCGGCCTTCGGCTGCTGGTCCGGCAGGATGCCGGTGGCGCCACCATCCTTGAGTACCTTGAACAACTGGCGCACCGCCGGGCCCTCGGCGCGCACCTGCTGCACGTTCTGGCCACCCCGCACCAGCTGCAGGAACGCGTCGCTGGCTTCATCCTCCGGCGGCTTGTAGACGATGGCGATCTGTCCGCGCGAGGCCAGCCACTGGTTCAGCAGCTCCCAGTTGCCGAAGTGCGGCGCGGCCACGATCACGCCCCTGCCGCTGGCCAGCGCCGCGGCATACAGCGCTTCACCGTGACGCTGCTTCAGGTGCAGGCGCAGGTTCTCGGCCGGCGGGCGGCTCCACAGGCGCAGGGTCTCGATGGCCTGCAGGGCGGTGGAGCGCAGCAGATCACGATGCAGGCGCTCGCGCGCGACGGGGTCCAGATCCGGGTAGGCCAGCTCCAGGTTGCGGCGGGTGACGCGACTCTCACGGGCGTTGAGACGGATCCAGGCCCAGGCCAGGGCCTGCGCGACGCCGCGCAGCAGCGGCCAGGGCAGGCGCGTGAACAGGGTGGTGGCGCGATAGGCCAGCCGGGCTTTGCGTTGCGGGTTCATCCACGCAAGTTTAGCCAAGGGCGCTGCTATCGTGGCCGGCCCCCTGACCGGAAACCCACAGATGCTCGTCCTGATCCAACGCGTCAGCCAGGCCGCCGTCCACGTCGATGGCGAGGCCGTCGGCCAGATCGGCCCTGGCCTGCTGGCCTTGGTGGGGATGGAGCCGGGCGACACCGAGCCGCAGCTGCAGCGCATGGCCGAGCGCCTGCTGGGCTACCGGGTGTTTGCCGATGAAGCCGGGAAGATGAACCGCTCGCTGCGCGATACCGGCGGCGGCCTGCTGCTGGTCAGCCAGTTCACCCTGGCGGCCGACACCCGGTCGGGCATGCGCCCCAGCTTCACCACTGCGGCGCCGCCGGCCGAGGCTGAACGCGGGTTCAATCGATTTGTCGACATCTGCCGTGAAAATCACGCGCCAGGGGTGGAAACGGGCCGCTTTGGTGCCCATATGATCGTCAGCCTGGTCAATGATGGTCCCGTGACCTTCCTTCTCAGGCCCTGAAGCCGCCGGGACCACCGCCCGGCAGGCGGGGCCCCGGGCTGGTATAATGCTACGTTCCCTATTTCCTACCCAGCCGGTGGCGCGAGCACTACATGGCCAACGAACGTCCTGCCCAATCCGAAATCAAGCAACTGATCAGCAAGGGCCTGGAACAGGGCTACCTGACCTACGCCGAAGTCAATGACCATCTGCCGGACGACATGGTCGATCCGGAACAGATCGAAGACATCATCGGCATGATCAACGGCATGGGCATTGATGTCCATGAAGTTGCGCCGGATGTGGAGACTCTCCTCCTCAACGACGGCAACACCGGCAACCGCGAAGTCGACGACACCGCGGCCGAAGAAGCCGCTGCCGCGCTGAGCGCGCTCGACACCGAAGGTGGCCGTACCACCGACCCGGTGCGCATGTACATGCGCGAAATGGGTACCGTCGAGCTGCTGACCCGCGAAGGCGAAATCGCCATCGCCAAGCGCATCGAAGAAGGCCTGGGCCAGGTGCAGGCCGCACTGGGCCAGTTCCCGGTGTCGGTCGAATCGCTGCTGTCCGATTACGAAGCCCACAAGGAAGGCAAGAAGCGCCTGGCCGAAGTGATCGTCGGCTTCAACGACCTGACCGACGAAGAGCCGGCTCCGCCGGCGGCCGCCGCCGATGACAGCGACGATGCCGACGCCGAAGCCGACGAGGACGAGGACGATGATGTCGACGGCGCCGATGAGGAAGCCGCACCGACCGGTCCGGACCCGGAGGAAGTCGCCGCGCGCATGCAGGCGCTGAGCGATGCCTTCAATGCCTTCAAGAAGGCCGCCGGCAAGGGCGACAAGAAGAACCTGCCGCGCCTGCGCGAAGAGATGTCGGCCGTGTTCGTCACCCTGAAGCTGCCGCTGCCGCTGACCGACGTGCTGACCAAGCAGCTGCGCGACACCATGGCCGAGATCAAGAGCCATGAGCGCCGCGTGCTGAACCTGGCCACCGTCACCGCGCGCATGCCGCGCAAGGATTTCATCCGCTCCTGGGAAGGCAACCAGACCAACCTGGAGTGGGTGGAAGACGCACTGAAGCGCAAGCAGAAGTGGTCGTCGGCGCTGCGTGAGGTGAAGGACCAGATCATTGCCGAACAGCAGGCCACGATCGACATCGAAAAGCTGACCCAGCTGGACCTGGAAGAGCTGAAGGAAATCAGCCGTGCCATGGCCTACGGTGAAGCCAAGGCGCGCAAGGCCAAGAAGGAGATGGTCGAGGCCAACCTGCGCCTGGTGATCTCGATCGCCAAGAAGTACACCAACCGTGGCCTGCAGTTCCTCGACCTGATCCAGGAAGGCAACATCGGCCTGATGAAGGCCGTGGACAAGTTCGAGTACCGCCGCGGCTACAAGTTCTCCACGTATGCGACCTGGTGGATCCGCCAGGCCATCACCCGCTCGATCGCCGACCAGGCGCGCACCATCCGTATTCCGGTGCACATGATCGAGACGATCAACAAGTTGAACCGCATTTCCCGCCAGATGCTCCAGCAGTACGGCCGCGAGGCCACGCCGGAGGAGCTGGCCAAGGAAATGGACATGCCGGAAGACAAGATCCGCAAGGTGATGAAGATCGCCAAGGAGCCGATCTCGATGGAAACCCCGATCGGCGACGACGAGGATTCCCATCTGGGCGACTTCATCGAGGACACCAATGTGGAGTCCCCGATCGAGAACACCACCAACATCAATCTGTCTGAAACCGTGCGTGACGTGCTGGCCGGCCTCACCCCGAGGGAAGCCAAGGTGCTGCGCATGCGCTTCGGCATCGACATGAACACCGACCACACGCTCGAAGAGGTCGGCAAGCAGTTCGACGTGACCCGCGAGCGCATCCGCCAGATCGAAGCAAAGGCGCTGCGCAAGCTGCGTCACCCGAGCCGCTCGGAACAGCTGCGCAGCTTCCTGGATATCGATTGATTCCAGCGGTTGTGTCGTGAACTGGAAAACCCCGCTTCGGCGGGGTTTTCTTTTTTCGTAAATTAATTCGTAATTTAATTCAGGTGGTGAAACGGCGTGGCCCTATGGTAATCAATGGATTGCGTTGACCGGAGCCTTGCGCATCGCCTCACCATGTGGCAAGAATACGTAAATTAACTCGTAACGATATTGGTGCATGGCCCGTCCCCGCACTCACCTGGTCAACGACCTGCTGGAGCGCCTGCCCCCCGGGCAGGTGGTGCCGGCGGCCGATCTTCTGGCGGGCCTTGGGATCACTCGCCCGACCCTGGGGCGGCTGGTCGCCGACGCGGGAGGCGCGGTGGTGCGGCTGGGCCGCACCCGGGCCACTGCCTACGCCCAGCGCCAGGACACCCCCGCCGGCAGCGAATGGCCTCTCTTCCGCATGCGCGAAGATGGTCGTCTGGAAGAGCTGGGGCAGGTCGTGGCACTGCGCGGCGACACCTTCTACGTTCAGACGCAAGGGGATCGTCCGAATCTTGTCCGCCCGCCCGAGGGCGACATCATGGGTCACTTCCCGGGCCTGCCCTGGTATCTGGATGACCTGAGGCCACAGGGATTCCTGGGAAGAACGTTCGCCCACCGACGCGGACGTGAGCTTGGCCTCCCTGAGGACATCAACCGCTGGCAGCTTGGCGACACCCTTCAGGCGCTGGTGCGCGCAGGTGGTACCGATGTCGGCAATCTGCTGCTGGGCGGGGACGCGGTTTCGTCTGCTCTTGCGACGATGGACACACCGCCGGACCGCGTGCGCAGCGAGGATCGGCAGCAGCGCTATCCCGAATGGGCAACTGCTGCGCTGGAAGGCGAAGATGTCGGCTCCTCGCCCGGCGGCGAACAGCCCAAGTTCACCGCGACGGTCGAGCACGATGGCGGCCGCTATGCCGCGCTGGTGAAGTTCGCCCTGCCGGGCGCGGGGGAGGCTGCCGAGCGGTGGGCAGACCTGTTGGTCTGCGAGCATCTGGCGCTTGAGGTTCTGCGCGAGGCGGGTGTATCTGCAGCAGAATCGTCGCTCATACAGACCGACAGCCACACCTTCCTGGAGGTGAAGCGGTTTGACCGCTCGCCGGGCACACTGGGACGGCGTGGATTCGTGTCGCTGTTGGCCCTGTCCTCGGCGTATGTGGGTGACGTAACCATGGATTGGGGGCAGGCGGGTGAGCAGTTGCTGGCGCAGCGGTGGATCCATCAGGAGACCGCAACCGCCCTGTCGCGGCTGCACGCCTTTGGGCAATTGATTGGCAATACCGATATGCATCAGGGCAACGTCGGCTTCCATCTGCTGGATCGGGGGGCGTTGCCGCTTGCCCCTGCCTACGACATGCTGCCGATGTCCCTGGCCCCCTCGCGAACGGGCGTTCTGCGGGCGACAACGCCGCTTCCCCCGGTCGCACCACGGCGCGCAGGCCAGTTGGATCACCTGCAATGGGCGGCTCCGCTCGCGGTAGATTTCTGGGAGCGGGTTGCAGCGTCTGGCCTGCTGCGCTCCAAGGTGCTGCTGGAAGTGGCCGGACAGAATGCGGCTCGGGTCCGGGCCATGGGCAATCGTTTCGGCTGAGGCACACTTCTGCGGCCGGTCGGTGGCGAGAGAAGGCCAGACTCAACTACACTTTCCCGTTGCGCGGGCCTATAGCTCAACGGTTAGAGCAGAGGACTCATAATCCTTTGGTTCCAGGTTCGAATCCTGGTGGGCCCACCACATTCTCAGCGCAACCGCACCTCCTGTTCCTCCTAGCATAAGGTGTCCGCTTTGGCCAACTTATGATGGTGAAACAACCATGAGGTGGCTATCCCATTAGTTCGGGGCAGGCCCATCCCTTGGCAGCCGAATCATCTGGTAGACAACATCGTGTCGACGAAAGGTCGGCCGTAGTGGGGCTGACTTGCATACATTGCGGATGCGCCCCTCCAACTGTCCTGTGAGAACAGGGGCGGATCACCCCTCCTACATCTGCCTGGCGCGAAGGGCTTAGCACGGAACCTTGCACTGGCAGCATGGATCCAATTTTGGCGACCGCTAAAGTCGGGGAATTGCCTTTGGTATAACACCTATGGGATGGGGGCTCACTGTTGGAGGCAGCTTTCCTTCCTACCTTGGGGGCAGGTGCGCGGAAGATGGGATCCATCATCGAAATCATAAAGCGTCGGCTACGTTAGTGACTGCGCGACGCGATAGGGGACATTGGGGATGATTCGCGAACTCTGTGATCACATTGACCAGCTGGATCTTGCTCTTGATCAGCTTGCATTGAAGGACAGGAACTTCGACCGCTTCGCCATCATGCTTGTGGACAACGTTGTGGAGCTGGCTCTCCATCAGTATGCCAAGCATAAGAAGCTCTTTGGAAGCCGGTGGTTCGATGACACTGAGAGCAGAGTCAATGATCGAGTTCTTGAGGCAGCTTTGGGTCAAGACTTTGATGCGAAGGTGACCCTCGCGCTACAAACAGGACTCATCACTGCACCGTGGAGTCGTTCAATAAACTGGCTTCACTCCTTCCGGAATAGCTCTTACCATGCTGGGCTGCGGCACGAAGGAATATTGCACTCGCTCGCCAACTTCTACTTGGTAACCTGCTGTGATCTTCTGGTGGCATACAAGCCATCCAGCTGGAGTTACGGTTCCCAACAAACCATATCCCACCGGGCCGCAAAGTACCTTGGGCACACCGATGGTCTTCGGATGCTATTCGACGCCGCCGAGCTCTTTGAGGCAGCTTGGAAGCGAATTCGGGTTGTGGCGGTAAATATGAAGTGCAATATGATCGCGGACTTAGTGCGGGATATGTCCCGGACCATCGACGAAGCGGACGAACAGATCAAATTTGTTGCAACCAACTCTCCCCGCAGGGGGGAATACTCGCGTCGTCAGGTTGTCATTGATGCGCAGGTATGGCCGCTTGCCTTCTCCGAAGAGGGAGTGGAGTACGCAAGGAAAAATGGTTACACCGGGAGACTGGTTCAGGGGCCAGCATTGGCGACGTGGCTTGAAGGTAACTTCAGGGGGCCATCCACGGTAGATCCAATCCCAGGGTGGAAGAGGCGTCTTCGCTCGCTCTCGGAAGAAAAGGACGAGCATGCTGCGCTAGATAAGTACTGTAACTTCATTCGGCAGACGCAGGCACTGCGGGATGCATTGTCCGACCAAGAAGCCCGCCTTGATCAGTACATTCAAGAGCAGGTCGATATTATGCGAGGAAAATAGTGGGTGCGCGTCCCGGCGGCATTTCGCACCGATGCGTCGGAGGTGCGAAAACTAACCGCCACGTTCCAGCCCAAGGGGGCGTGATGAAGTCTGCCGATCCTGAAATGGTGTGTGTCGCTTTGTTCGCCAGCCAGTTCGTGCCGTAGATCTCTGGCTTGAAGCCGCTGATGGTGATCGATTGCACCGGGCACGGAGGAGACTGCTAGAGAATCTAGTGATCGACCAAACGCCGCGACGCCAAAATGGGTTCGCAGCTTTCGTCCCACTATCGGGCATCCATGTCACGCCACTGTCTCGATGCGCCAGAAGTCCTCGCCACTGGTCGCCCGGATAGCTTGACCGATATCACCGAGATCAAGCCCCAGCAGGGCAAGCTGTATCTGTGCATCGTGCGGTATCTGTACGACCAGCGCGTTGTGGGCTGCTCGCAGTGGTGTGTGCCGTGGTGGGAGGCTATGAGATGAGTGCCTTGAATTGTTGATACAACAACGTCTCACCATATCCGTACATGAGTGCCTGCCGTTGCTTAATCAACTTGGTTAGATCGATGTCGTCCAGTACGAGAATGAAGCCGCGCTGGTCGTTGGCTGTGTCCTTGCATCGCTTCAGCAGCAGGGCTTTGTCTTCGACAGACCGGACTACAAGGATGCCGAGCTTTCCCCTGGAAGGCGAGAATCGGCCGGCCAGTTGGTCGACCTCTGGGTTCCCAATCTCTTTGCCATAGTTCTTACATTCGACGAAGACATGGGAGGCGGGATGATTTCTAGCAACCCAACTGAAGAACCCATCTTTAGCATCGTTTACGTAGGTAATGTCGATGCGCTTTCTGCCCTCATGAATTTTGTCCTGCTTCACCGGGAACGCCAGCGCGGGGTAGAGCAGTGCAGAGAGGAGCTTCTCGATCGCATTCTCATAGGCCGAGGCTTCTTTGTGGCCGGGGGCAAGTGATGTGACATCTTCCAGTAGTGCGTCGAAGTTTGGCGTAGGCGCATTCTCAATCGCCGCAAGCGCGCTATGATCAAGAGGCCGCGATGGCGCTGCGCTCTTTGTCTCCCTGTACTTCGTCAAAGCTTGAGGGTGCTCGCCGGTCAGTTGGGCAGAGGCCAGTTTGTCGGCGCCGTATAGGTCATAAAGATCGGTCTTGTAAACCTTCTTAGTGCCCTTGTTATTTTTGCCTTTCAGAACGTGCACAAATGACGAATTGATATCTTTGTGGTGCTGCTGAAGAACAGGCATCAAGAAGTGGCGGTAGTACTCTTGGTGGCCATAGGTCTGTTTTACGCGCGCGATGATCTTCGGGATCAGGATGAGTGATCCGTGTTTTGTCATTGGCAGCTCAATCAGGTCACTTTCCCATTTTTCGTCGCGTGTGTTCCATACCGGTCCTGAATCGACCCCCGGCGTGAGCGGAATGCCGTAGTAATTGCAAGCTTGCTGCGTGTACTGGATCAGCGGGCCACGAATGATGTTGCAAACGGCATCTGAGAGCATATCGGGACCTATGCCGTCCACAAACAGGATCGTGTCTTCAAGGTCGTGGAGCACGCCAGTCACTGCTGCCTTGCTCTTCACTAAAGACTCCCAGATCTTCTCCGCGGATACCGCGCCTAGAGCGCTGCCACGGGACCTGTCCTTTGAGTATCCTATGTGGAACTCGTTCCTCTCGTTGAGGCAAGCAAGAAGTTGCTTAGCTCGATCGTGATTTTCCTTGCGGATTGCCGTGAGGACGGACTCAAAGTAGCTCTGAAGAAGAGAAATACAGTGGTGTCCCCACTCTGTTTGCAATGAACGCAGGGCAGCTGGGTCCACGAAGACGGGAATGTCTTTATCGATGTGGACATCGAGAAAATCGAGTGTTGCCTGATTTCGCCCCAACTTGAAATAGCGAGATACGAGCATTCCTTAGCCCCCCTGTTGGCTCTACTACGGCCTACTTTACATGTATCTGTCTCGGCTTGTGCGGTCGCTCGGCGCGAGGCAGTAAGCGCATCAATAGGGAGGAAGCGGACCATGCATAAAGTCCGAATCATTGCGTGCGTCCACTAGGGCTACCCACAGTTAAAGCGCGATACCCAGAGTGGCGCTCCCATCGGCGATCCGGACGTGAGCGCGGCTGCTGTATTGCCATGGACTCTCAGATGGGAGGCTTGGGCGGGCTCTGTATAAGGAGTCACGCTACACGCTGCGTCTACTAGTTCTTCGAATCAAGAGGTGGTCAGCGTCCCTTGGGAGCCGACTCCGCTCCTGTCGTACATCACGCGGCACTAGTTGAGGGCGGGTTGATCGGGACCACGGTTTCACGGGGCTGGGGGGATCTAGATGCTCGAGTCCCGCGGGCATATACGCGCCACTGGCTGGACTGTTGGAGGGCCTGGTGCCTGTCGGGCCCATAGCCAACAGAAGGCGGGGGCGGCAGAATGCGCAACCCCTTGGGAGGTTCGGCCATGAAATCGAGCGTCATCCTGCCTATCGCTCTAGGTACCCGCGTCCGCTACGTGAAGCTCGGACCCAAAGGTTGCTGGGAAGATGAGGCGATAGAGAAGGGACTGTTGCTCATCGACTTCGATACCGGAAGTCCCGAAACGTACAGGATGTGTCGCGAGGCGCGATGGTCGGATCTGGCGAAGGACTGGGCACTTTCGAAAGCAAAAGGCGTTGCTACGCGGTTTACCAATGAGACTCGTACATATTTCGAGGACCAAGGCGAGATCTTATGGGTAACTTTTGCTCATGACCGCCTCTATTGGGGCTTCGTCGCGGAAGGTGTGCCCGAGATTTACATGCCCTCCAATCCTAAGTCGACGAGTACCTCTCGCAAGATCGCCGGGGGATGGAGTGACCGCGACCAGCTGGGTGTTCAGTTATCGAAGAGAAGCCTGCCAGGATCGATCACCGCCGCCGCGTCATTCCGAGGTACTTCGTTCGATCTGAGCGACAATGATGCGGCTCGCCTCATCCAGAGGATAAATGGAGCGATAGATCCGCAGATCCAACGAGTTCGGACGGCACAGGAAGATCTGCGGGATTCACTTGGGAAGGTCGTCCAGCGACTCGATCCCAAGGACTTCGAAACGCTGGTGGACATGATGTTTCTTGCGGCGGGGTGGAGGCGTTTGGGGCGAGTCGGGAGTACTGAGAAGACCAAGGATCTTGATCTCCAAATGCCTGTCACCGGCGAAACCGCCTGGGTACAAATCAAGTGCGCCACTAGCGTTGGGGTTTTCAATCGCTACTTGAAAGATAACGAGAAAATGGGGCAGTACGACAGAATGTTCTTCGTGTATCACACCGGCGAAGAGATAAGGTCCGATCAGGAGAATGTCGACGTGCTCGGGCTGAGGAAGATTGTTGATATGGTCATCAGTGGAGGCTTTGTCGACTGGGTGCTGGAGCGCGCTCAATAGTTGCAGCTCCAAGCCTGGAGCTTTGGTGTCCTCTGTCTCTGCGCCTGTATGTTAGCCAGTGCCGGAGTGGCATTCATTCTTTCCTCTGCCTTGAGCTGAAAGGGCCGGCTTCGTATCCGGTCGATTCATTATTCTTCGAGGTAGCGCGTACCCACCGGCGGACACCTTTTGCTTCCCTAGGGCGGTCAACTTATGCTTTCAGGAACACCTCCGTCTGCTTCCCTTCATCGAATGGCCCTTGATCCAGAAGACAGTCGATGAAGGCGCCCAGCAGGGCGGGTCGATGCTGCCGGCTCGGGTAGTAGAGGAACAGCCCGGGGCGCGAGATCGACCAGTCCGACAGGACCCGGACCAGCCGCCCCTGGGCCAGCAGTTCGCCTACGCCGTCCTGCTCGAAGTGATAGGCAATGCCGAGCCCACCCAGCGCAGCAGCAATGCCGACGTCAGCGTGATTGGTGATGACAGGGCCATCGACGGCTACATCGAGCCGATGCCCCTGCTTCTCGAACTCCCAGCGATAGTGCCTGCCATCCATCTCGAGTCGCCAGTTGATGCACGCGTGTTCGTGCAGCTCGGCCGGCGAGGTGGGGGTGCCTCGACGTGAGAGGTAGTCGGGGGATGCCACCGCCATCATCTTCATGTCGGGAGTGAGGCGGACGGCAACCATGTCCTTTTCGAGCTGGCCGCCGACGCGGATGCCTGCATCAAAGCGGCCCCGGACGATATCGGCCAGCGCATCGTCGACCACGATGTCGAGCACGACATCAGGATGCGCGCGATGGAAGCGCGCAAGCCGTGGGGCGATGACCGTCCTTGCCGCGATGCCCAGCGTGTTGATGCGCAGCGTACCGCTCATCCGCCCCGTCGCCTCACCGGCATCCGCCACTGCAGCAGCCATCTCCCGGAACAGCGGGGCGATGCGCCTGTAGAGCAGTTCGCCCGTTGCCGAGGGTGCGACGCTGCGCGTGGTGCGATTCAGAAGGCGGGCGCCGATGCGACCTTCGAGCTGGCGGATCGTCTGGCTCAGCGCCGAAGGCGACAGGCCAAGATGCTCTGCGGCTCGCGCAAAACTCTGACGCTCCACGATGGCAACAAAGGCCCTGAGTTCAGCAAAGTCGGATCCGCGCATTATGTACTCGTTTCTAAAGAGCCCATCCGGATTCTAGGATATTCAATAAATTAGCCTGGGTGCGCATCCTACGGGCCATCCACCCGAGGAGACAGAAACGTGAGCGCCTTGACCCTTCCCGAGCCCATTGCGGCGTACTTCGCGGCAGAGCAGAACCCGGACGCCTTGACGCAGTGCTTCACGGCACACGCGGTGATGAAGGACGACGGACATACCTACGTGGGCATCGACGCCATCAAGGCGTTCATGGCCGAGGCAACGGCCCGGTACCACGCGACGAGTGTGCCGTTTGCCATCGAGCGGCAGGGCGACATCCACAGGGTGCAGGCCGACGTCACCGGTGACTTTCCCGGCAGCCCGACGGTTCTGACGTACCGCTTTCGACTGGAGCGCGGCCGGATCGCATCGCTGGAGATCACGGCATGAACTTCGACCTCCAACTGAAGGACCTGAGGGCAGTGGTCACAGGAGGAACGCTGGGACTGGGGGCTGCCGTTGTGAAAACCCTGACGGAGGCCGGAGCGCGCGTGACGACGTCCGCGCGTACGGTTCCCGCCCAGCCGCGCGAGGGCGTCACCTACGTCGCTGCCGACCTGTCGACCGCAGAAGGCACGGATCACCTTGCGCAGGCCGTCCTCCGGCAGTGGGGAGGTGTGGACATCGTGATCAATGTGCTCGGAGGCTCGAACACGCCCGGTGGTGGCTTCGCTGCCATTAGCGATGCGCACTGGTTCGCCGAGCTGAACCTGAATCTCATGTCCGCGGTGCGCCTGGACCGTGCACTGCTGCCCACGATGCTGCACCAGGGTTCGGGCGTGGTGATCCATGTCAGCTCCATCCAGCGCGTGCTGCCGCTGCCGGAGTCCACTACTGCGTACGCTGCGGCAAAGAGCGCTCTCACCACGTACAGCAAGTCGCTTGCCAGAGAGGTGACGCCCAAGGGCGTGCGCGTACTGAGCGTTGCGCCGGGCTGGATCGAGACCGAGGCGTCCGTGGCGTTCGCGGCGAGGATGGCCGCAGAGGCCGGAACGGATTACGAAGGTGGCAGGAAGATCGTGATGGATTGGCTGGGCGGGATTCCGGTGGGTCGACCTGCCAAGCCACAGGAGGTGGCCGACCTGATCGCTTTCCTGGCCTCCCCGCGCTCCGCGTCGATCGCAGGGACGGAGTATCGGATCGATGGGGGTACGGTCCCCACCGTGTGATGAACGGGCTTGGCGTCGGCCACCCTTACTGGATCGCTGATGCGCTCCGGCTGACCGGCCCGGGCGCTGTCGGCAGCCGCTCGAAGGCAACGACCCGGCGCGAGAGCCATGGCCAGAACATCCGCCTGCGCAACAGCAGGCCGCGCACCTCATCCAGGCTTGCATGGAGCAGGCCGATGCGGTGCGCCAGCTCCTCCAGCGTACTGTCGGGCAGGCGCGCGAAGCCCTCCTGCTCGATATGCCAGTTGTCGGCGTACTCGATCAGCTGCACGCAGCGCATCTCCAGATGGATACGAGTGTGGATCACATCCCAGTCGATCAGCTCGTGCGTTGGAATCTGACGCAGCGAGTTGAGCATGTCCATGCCGCAGGTGCGGTGGTAGCGATACAGCTGTGTGTCGCCGGATCGATCCGTGGCCAGCTTCGCCGCCTGCAGGAACTGGAAGAGGGTGATGCCGCACAGTGTCAGCGAGGTGGTGATGCGGCGCTGGGTCTGCGCGCGGGACATCTGCCAGGGCACATAGATGGCAGCGAAGCCGATCACCTCTGCCACCATCACCTGTGACCAGTCCGCCCATTCGCCGACCGGCAGGCAGGGACGGCCGATGATCCAGGGGCAGAAGGTATCCACCGTGTCGCTCATGCAGGACCTTGCGCGTTGCCGATCTGGAGCACCACGTAATCACAGGCCCGCCGATGCAGGCAAGGCAGGGGCCCGCAACCGGCGCGGTGTCGGGCGCCGGCGCAGATCGCGAAGGCGGGGGAGCGGTGAAAAACGACACGCTGCCACCCCCGTCAGCCTCAGATGGACGAGGGTGCCCTCATCCGCGACGCCGGCGACCATCGATGCTGTAGCGGCCGGCGCCGGTGCAGGCCAGCAGAATGAAGCCACCGGCGATGCCCATGTTCTTCAGGAACATGATCTGCTGGGTGGGATCGTTGAACTGGTGATGGAAGATGAAGGCGGTCACCAGGCTGAAGGCGGCCAGGACCGCGGCGACCAGACGGGTCTGGAAGCCCAGCAGGATGCACAGGCCGGTAATGATCTCGAATGCGATGGTCGGCCACAGCAGGATGCCGGGCACGCCCATCGTCTCCATGTAGCTCTGTGTGCCGGCCAGGTTGCCGAGTTTGCCAAGGCCGGAGACCAGGAACAGCAGCATCAGCAGTACGCGTGCAACGAGGATGGCAAGGGGAGGCGATGAGTGGTTCACGTCGATATCCTCAGGCGGAGACAGGCAGGGTGGCCGTGCGCGAGGGCACAGGAGATGGGCCGATCGGACTCCAGAGCCGGTGAAGCCCGCGTTGAGAGCATTGCGGGCACAGGGCTGCGGGGTGGGGTCATACGGCGCGTTTCACGCTACCCTGCGCGGGTCCGGCGACGAAGGAGGCACAGGATGGCAGACGATGGCGGCATGACGATTCCAGCGAAGACCCTGTACATCGCAGGCGCCGTGGCTGTGCTGGTGAGCCTGCTGGCGTGGTCGGTGGAGTGGAGCGGGCTGGCCTACGTCTGTCCCTATTGCCGTGTGCAGCGCACGGTCATCGGCGTGCTGGGGGTGCTGACCCTGTTCGCGCGGCCCGGCGGCATCGTCGTGCCCTGGCTCTCCTTCTCCGCGGGAGGCTTCGCGTTCGTGGTGGCGGCGATGCAGCACTTCAACGGCTGGAAGCGCATTTCCTCAGGCAGCTTCAGCTTCAACGCGCAGTGGTACATCGACCCGTGGTTGCTGTCGGGATGCGCGATGCTGATCCTGGTCGCGCAGTTGATGCTGGTGCAGGCGGCCTGCCGGCGCAGCGCGCGCTGAAGCCACCGCCGGCGTCTGCCGGCGGCGGCCTACATTGCATTCCGTGCCTGCGCTAGGCTGGATTCATCAGTGCGAAGAGCGTGTCGTAGGTGCCATCGCGTTCGGCCCAGCGTCGTGCCTGGTCCGGCTCCAGCAGCAGCTCTCCCCGCGGGTGGTCCCCGCGCTCGAGCTTCAGCAGAACCTGCTGCACGTACTCCTGCACGGGCATCGCGCGCGGGTCGGTCGCCTGCGCCTCACCCGTCAGTCCGGTCTGCACATACGGGGGCGACAGTTCCAGCACCTCCACCGGCAGATGGCGAAGCTGATGACGCAGCGATACCAGCCACGAATGCAGGAACGCCTTGCTGGCGCAGTAGGTCGGGAAGCTGGCCAGTGGCAGGAAGGCGAGCGCAGAACCGGTGGCCATCAAGGTGGCGCTGCGTTGTTGTGTCAGCAACGGCAGGAACGTGGCCACGGTGCGGAGCAGCCCCAGGATGTTGGTGTCGATGATGGCTTCGGCATCGAAGTCGTCCCAGTGGCCGCTGGCCAGGTTTTCCGGGCGGGAGATGCCCGCGTTGGCGATGAGCACGTTGAGGCTGGGGAAGCGGGCATGGACGATCTCGGCCAGGTCCGCCAGTGATGCAGGATCGCCCAGCTCCAGCGGCAGGGCGACGAGGCCCGGGCGCTGCTCGCCGATCGCCTGCAGCAGTGCCCGGTCGCGGCCGGTGATGATGACCTGGTTGCCGCGGTCGTGGAGCGCCTCGGCCAATGCACGGCCGATGCCGCGGCTGCCGCCGGTGATGAGGATGGTGTTGCCGGTGAGGTTCATGGGAGTGCCTTTCCAGAGGGTCTTGGGAAAGGCCACGGCGTGATGCATCCACTCCCGCAGGAGCGAAGGGCAGGGCAGTACCGTGGCGCCTGTCGCCCGGGTTTCCTCTGCTGAGGCCCTCCCGGCTGTGGGCGCGTTGGATGACGATAACGCCTGCGGCAGCGCCGTTCCGGGGCTGCGGCGCAGACTGTAGGCGCAGCCAGGTGAGGCGTCAACCGTGTCGGCGCATCGGGGTCCCGCCCGATGCAGGGCTACCGGCTCTGGAAGACCGCCCGCTGGGCGGCGAATGCGCGCTGGTAGGCAGGGCGTTCCGTGGCCCGCGCCAGGTAGGCGGCCAGCGTCGGATACCCGCCGATCATGCCGCTGCTTTGAAGACGCAGCAGCACCGCCACCATCATCAGGTCGCCAACGCTGAATTCGTCCTCCAGCCAGGTCCTGTCGCCCAACCATGCCGACAGCTGGGACAGACGTGCGTGCACGCGCTCGTCCAGCATCACCTGCCGCTGCGCATACCAGGGCTGCTCGCGTTCCAGCAGCCATGCCATGGATCGCTCGACGATGGGCGGCTCGACGGTGTTCAGCGCAGCGAACATCCACATGATCGCGCGCATGCGGGCGCTGTCCCCGGCCGGCAGCAGGCCGCGATGGCGCTCGGCCAGGTGCAGCAGGATCGCGCCGGATTCGAACAGCACCCGCTCGCCTTCCTGGTAGGTGGGGATCTGCCCGAAGGGGTGGCGCGCCAGATGGGCCGGCTGCTTCATCTCGGCAAAGGACAGCAGCTGGACGTCATAGGCCACGCCCAGTTCTTCCAGTGCCCAGCGCACGCGCATGTCGCGGGCCAGGCCCTGGCCGCGATCGGGCGAGGTGGCGAAGGCAGTGAGGATCGGGGTCATCGGAGGTGCTCCGGCCGGCGGGAGGCCTGCCTTCCCTGTGTCGACGAACGGCAGGAACGGAAATCGACCGTTGCTCAGCGCTGCGCTCGCCGCGGCGAGGACAGCAGCCCGGCAACCGTCTCGATCCGTGCGGCGCCTGAACGCTCCAGCGTCTGCAGTGCCACTCTCCTGCGTGCTGGCAGCGCCGCGGTGGCATCAGCCACCACGGTTACTTTGAACTCCCGCGCGTTGGCATCCAGCGCGGTCGCCAGTACGCAGGAATCGGTCGCCATGCCGGTGAGCCACAGGTGGCGGACCCCCAGTTTGGCCAGCAGGATCGGCAGGGGCGTGGCGAGGAACGCCGAGTGCTTCGGTTTGAGCACGAAATAGTGGTGAGGGGCCGGCGCCAACATGTCCGCGATGCGCGCGGCACTGCCACCGTCCCGTCTGCACTGCTCCACCTGCTGACGGAAATCCCGTTGCCAGTCGGAGAAGTTGTCGTTGGCATGGATCACCGGCCAGCGGCGGGCATCGCAATGGTCACGCACCCTGCGGATGCGGGTCGCGGCCCGCTCCGCCAGGGGCGCCAGCGCGCCAGCGTCGGGAAAATCGAAGCGGCTGAACATGTCGATGACCAGCAGTGCGGTCGTGGCATTCCGGCGTGGCATGGCTCAGTCTCCGGTCTGCGCATGCGGCGCCTGCACGGGCTTGGACTGCGGGGAATCCTTCTGCCGCAGGAAGATGGTCAGCACGACCAGCGCCAGTACCGCCAGGAATTCGCTCTGCCAGTTCTGCATGGACTCGAACCAGAACGTGCTGCTGGTCAGATGCTGCAGGAAGGACGGTGGGGGAAGCCCCTGCAACTGCTGTTCAACCTGTTCCGCCTTCCAGCTGCCGACGGCATGCAGACTGAAGCTGACCAGGAAGAGCAGTCCGAAAGCGATCGCCAGTGAATGTCCATAGAGCGTCTTCCATATACCGCCACGCAGCACCGGCCAGGGTGTCGGGCCGGGCTCGATCCGTGCGTGTTCCTGTGCAGGGTCAAGTGGGCGCGATTCCGCAGAGCCGCGCTGGCGCAGGCTGACGGTGAGCAGCACGTACATGCCCATCTGCAGGAACTCGCTTTCCCAGTTCTCGAAGGTGGCACTGATGAAGTGGCCGCTGGCCAGGTAATGCCACAGATCCAGCGGCGCGCGGCCGTGATGGACCAGCTCCTCGTTGTGCACCTGCAGTCCTGACAGTGCCTGGCCGGCAATGAACAGCAGGGTCAGAGCCAGCAGAACCAGTGACAGACCGTTCCGCTTCCACATGCAGCACCTCGCCATGCAGATCCTATGGGGATGCGGTGAGCTTGCGTGGCCGGTCAAGAAACATCCGTGAATCCCGCGCATGCGGTCCGTGAGGCGGACTCAGCGATGGCGCTTTCCGGTGGGGTCCGGATCGAGCCGTTCATAGTCATCCGGGCGCGCCTTGGGGCCATCGCCATCGTCGGGCATGTCGTGCTCCTTCCATCTGGCGTTGTCGTTGCGGCGCTTGTCGGGTGTATGTGCCTTGGCCTGGTCATCGACATCGACGGTGGGGTTGAACGGCAGCTTGTTGCTCATGGCAGTCTTCCCGTGGACGGTGGATGGAGGCTTCAGCGTGCACGCGTGAGGGTTAACGCAATGGCGCAGTCGAATGAACATCCCGCACACCGTGCGGTCACTCTGCCCGCAGGGGGCGGGCTGCGATCCTGCAGGTCCGTTCCCTTGGAGAAGCACGATGCAGGCACTGACCTATCACGGCCGCAGGGATGTGCGTGTCGAGACAGTTCCCGATCCGGTGCTGGCGCAGGATGACGATCTCATCCTGCGCGTGACCGCGACAGCCATCTGTGGCTCGGACCTGCACCTGTATCGCGGAAAGATCCCGGACCTGCATGATGGCGATGTGCTCGGCCATGAATTCATGGGCATCGTGGAAGAGGTCGGCAGCGCCGTTACCCAGGTGCGCGCCGGTGACCGCGTGGTGATCCCGTTCGTGATCGCCTGCGGTGAGTGCTTCCATTGCCGCCTGGCCGAGTATGCCGCCTGCGAGACCACCAATCCCGGCAAGGGGGCGGCGCTCAACCAGAAAGGCCTGCTGCCTCCTGCAGCGCTGTTCGGCTACAGCCACCTGTACGGGGGCGTGGCCGGGGGGCAGGCTGAATTTGTCCGCGTGCCCAAGGCCAACATCGGCCCGCTGCGGATTCCGGACGGTGTGGCGGACGAGCAGGTCCTGTTCCTGTCCGACATCCTGCCCACCGGCTACCAGGCTGCACTCAACGCGGGCATCAGGCCGGGCTCGACCGTGGCCATCTTCGGGGCGGGTCCAGTCGGCCTGATGAGCGCAGCATGCTGCCGCCTGCTGGGTGCGGAAACCATCTTCATGGTCGACCATCTGTCCTACCGGCTGGACTATGCACGGGATGCCTACGGCGTCATTCCGATCGATTTCAGGGATATTCCGGATCCTGCCGATTACATCCTCAGCCAGACCAGTGGCCGGGGCGTGGATGCCTGCATCGAGGCCGTCGGATTCGAGGCCGAAGGCAGTGCACTGGAAACAGCGCTGACCACCGTCAAGCTGGAAGGCAGCAGTGGCGTGGCGATCCGGCAGTGCATCGCGGCCGCGCGACGGGGCGGCGTGATCAGCATTCCCGGCGTCTATGCCGGTTTCATCCACGGCTTCCTGCTCGGCGATGCTTTTGACAAGGGCCTGACCTTCAAGATGGGACAGACGCATGTGCAGGGCCTGATGCCGGAACTGCTGGATGCCATCATGGAGGGCCGCCTCGACCCGGGCGACATCATCTCCCACCGCATGCGGCTGGCCGACGCCGCACAGGGCTACGCGATGTTCGATGCCAAGGACGATGACTGCCGCAAAATCGTGCTTACGCCGTGAGGGCAGCATGAGCGCCTCGGCCATGATAGTCCTGTACGTGCTGTGGCTTGCCGCAGGCACGCTGGACTTCCATTTTCATCGCCGCACCGATCTGCCCCACACCTCGGGCCTGCGCGAGAGCACGCTGCATGGGGTGCAGCTGGCGCTTGTGGGGACTGGTGTGCTGGCCTGGTTGCTGCTGGCCGATACGCGGGCGCTGGCGGTGTTGCTTGCCGTGCTGGCGGCCGCCCATGCGATCGCGGGGTATCTCGATACCGCCAGCGCGGATGGCCGGCGACGCATCAGTCCGGCCGAGCAGCATGTGCACAGCGTGCTGGACGTGGCGCCGTGGCTGTTCGTGCTCTGGGTGGCCTATCACGCTGAACCGGCGTGGGCACTGCAATGGCGCCTGGCGCCGGCGCAGGACTGGGTGCTCACGCTGCTGCCGGCGATGGTGGTTGCGCTGTCATGGCTGTGGGAACTGCTGCACTGCCTGCGCGCAGACCGGTCTCTTTCGCGATGACCGCGTTGCGGCCGCCGACACGAGTATGAATGCAGCGGAGTGTGACCGGGTCACGGTACGTGTACACAGGCGCTGAACGGGAAGCACGATAGGCTCGATGTTTGTGGGAGCAGGAGCCGGAGCGTGCCGAACAGAGCCATCGTCTACATCAGTGAAGCCAGTGAGGGTTTCATGGCAGGGAAGCTGGAATCCCTGATGGCCGACGCCGCGCGTTTCAATCGAGGCGCGGGTGTAACCGGTGTGCTGCTGTTTGATGGGCAGCGGTTCCTGCAGTACATGGAAGGCCCACCGGATGGACTGGAGGTGGCCTACTCACGGGTGACGGGTGCCAGCAGCCATGGTGGCATCATCGAGTTGGCCCACGGTCGAGTCGGTCAGCGCCGGTTGCCGTTCTGGCCAATGCGATGCCTGCATACAGAGTCGGACATCCTGCGGGACATCGCCCGGGCGGACTGGACCAGCTTCATCCTGCGCGCTGCCGACGGTCACGAGGATGCAACGGCGATGGAGCGGCTGCTTGCCGTGGTCGAGCCCTACGCCCGCGCGGCCTGAGCCGCCCTCGGCGGAGCGCGTTTCGCTGCTGCACGATCTGGTTCAGCGCTGGCCGCCCGCCGCCGTATCGCTGCAGAGCGTCTGACGGACAGCGCGTTGCAGGCCCTCGATGTGGAACGGCTTGGCGACGAAGGGGGCACGCCGGTGGCGTGCAGGTACCAGCTGGTCGTACACCGCGGAGACGAACAGGTAGGGAATCTTCAGTTCGGCCAGGCGGTCGGCTACCGGAAACACCACGCCATCGCGCAGTTCCACATCCAGTACCGCGCCATCGAACCGTTGACGGTCCAGCAGGCCGAGGGCATCAAACACGCTGTAGGCATGGGTGACGTGGTCGCCACTGTCCTCAAGTGCCTGTTCCATCAGTGCCGCCAGATCGAACTGGTCCTCCACCAGTAGCAGATTGCAGGGAGGCTGGCCGGTCGTGCGAGGCATGAGGTAGGTCTATAGAGCCGTGGGGACGACAGTGTCCGCCGCAGGCCATCAAGGCGATGCGGAGATGATGTGGTGTCGACGCGAAGCCGCGCGTGCCGTGCAGGCAGCGTGCACGGATGGGCCGGCAACGTTGACGATGCCTTGGCGATCACTGTGGATACTGCCGCCGTCCCCGCACGAGGAGTCGCACAATGAACGCATCCGGATCCCTGTCTGCGCCCCAGGTGCTGCGCGTGGAAAGCATGCCGCTCGCCTGCGGTGGGATGGCAGTCGTCGTCGAACTTGACAGGGTGCCGTCCCGCGCCTGGATGAAGTCGCTGAAGCGGGCACTGCTGTTGGCAGACGGCCTCGACGGCGCACAGGCCAAGTTCGATGGCCGCTTCGTCTACGTGGTGGGCGTGGAGGCCGCGCAGCGTCGGGCGGAGCATCGGGTCATGCAGGTGCTGTCTGCCGCGGAGGTTCGCTCGGCCGGTGCCGCGCGCACGTACACGATGCCGCCTGCGGCTCCCTCATCCGTGCTGCAGGCCTGAGCGCGCATCGGCGGCAATGGGCAGCACGACGCAAGGGTGTTAGCGCGGCATCGGCGTCATGTTGACGCGCCATTGGAAACCGCTCACGCATGACCACGTGCAGCTGATCGACACGCCTTCAGCATGATCCGCGGTGGCATGTTGCCCCGCACCGGAGTGTCGTGATGTCCGAGAAGACTACGGCTCGCAGCGAGCGCCTGCTGAAGTGGTTGCAGGACGCCTACGCAATGGAGCAGGAAGCCGAGACCATGATGAAGGCCATGGCCTCGCGTATCGAGAACTATCCCGCGCTGGCTGCGCGTATCGCCCAGCACGTGCAGGAGACCCAGCAGCAGGCTGCATCGCTGCGCCAGTGCATTGAATCACTTGGTGGCAGCGTGCCCACGGCCAAGGGCGTGTTCGCCAGCCTGACGGCCGCCATCCACGCGGCCGGAAACAGCCTGATGGAGGATGAGGTCGTGAAGGGTCTGGGTCTGTCCTTTGGTTTCGAGAATACCGAGATCGCCACGTACCGCGCCCTGATCATCGCCGCCGAGCGTGCCGGCGCTGCCGACATCGCTGCCGTGTGCGGGCAGATCCTGCAGGAGGAGGTTGCCATGGCGCGCTGGCTGGAAGATCACCAGGACGGCCTGGTCGGTGCCTTCCTCAACCGTGATGAAACCCCCGGTGCTGAAGCCAAGCGCTAGGACAGGGCGTGCCCGCTACTGGAGATTGCCATGTTTTTCCATCACAAAAAATTGATGTACACCGTACGCGTGCGTGCGTCGAACCCGCAGCTGGCCACGCTGATGCTGGAGCAGTTCGGCGGGCCGCAGGGCGAACTGGCGGCGGCCATGCGCTACTTCACCCAGGGACTGGCGGAGTGTGATCCCGGGCGCAAGGATCTGCTGATGGACATTGCCACGGAAGAGATCAGCCACCTGGAAATCATCGGCACCATCATCGCGCTGTTGAACCGCGGGCCCAAGGCGATACAGTCCGAGGCGTTGGCAGAGGCCGAGGACATGCGGCTGCTGGGGCAGAACAGCACCAGCCACACAGAGCAGATCCTCTACGGTGCCGGTCCTGCGCTGGTGAACTCCAGCGGGGTGCCGTGGACTGCCGCCTACATCGATACGATCGGTGACCCCAGTGCCGACCTGCGCTCCAACATTGCCGCCGAGGCCCGCGCCAAACTGGTCTATGAGCGCCTGATCAACGTCACCGACGATCCCGGCATCAAGGACGCACTGCGCTTCCTGATGACCCGCGAGGTGGCACATATGAAGTCATTCGAGAAGGCGCTGCACAGCATCCAGCCCAACTTCCCGCCCGGCAAGCTGCCCGGTGACCCGGCCTACACGGATCTGTACGTGGACCTGTCGCAGGGCGAAGGATCGGAGGGATTGCAGGGGAGCTGGAACAGCGGCGAGCTCTGGGAGCGCGTCGACGACCGCGATGCGCAGATGGCCCTGGATGGCGGCGACGGCAGCGCCTCGGTGGAACTGGACACACGTGAACAGGCTGCCGTGCAGGCGATGACGGTGCGCACGATGTCTGATCCAGAGGCGAGGCCGGCGACCGGTGCCGAGCTGGGTGCCGGTCCCGGCTCGGGTGCGCTGGATCTTCCGGCGCGCGAGCCATGATGCAGCGATGGGCGCGGCACCCTGTAACGGATACATGGCCGACAGAACGTACACAGCGAGGCCGCCGCCGCTTCACCCCCTGATCGCCATAAACGGTTCTCCGGAGGGAGACGAGTGACCATGAACGACCCGCGCCCACGCACCAGCCTGTGGCTGGAGATGATGCAGAGCCATCCCTGTCCGCCGGCACAGGGCGACCTGCGCACGCAGGTGCTGGTGGTGGGCGCGGGGATGACGGGCCTGCTGACTGCAGCCAGGCTTGCCGATTGCGGGTTGGACGTCGTGGTGGTGGACGCGGGACGCATTGCTTCGCGTAATACGGGTCTGTCGACGGGTAATCTGTATGCACCGGTTTCGAACATGGCGGATCTGGTCGCGCGCTGGGGAGGCGATGTCGTGTCCCGCGTGGTGCGGTGGCGCGCCCAGGCGATCCGTGCGATCGAACTGCTGGTCAGACGATACGACCTGCGTTGCGGTTTCGACCGGGTCCCGATGCAGTACGGAGTCCAGGGCCGGGACCGGCAGGCGACACTGCAGTTCGAGAGGGAGCTGCAGGCGTACACCTGCGCCGGCCTGCCGTGCCGGCATCGGCAGCACGGACTTCCGTTCACGCTGGGCCACGCCTTCACGCTCGAGGGGCAGGCGCAGTTCGACCCGGCTGCGTTCTGCACTGGACTTGCCATGCGATTGTCAGGCCGCGTCCGGATCCATGAGCACACCGCGTTGACCGCGCTCGATCCCGAGGCGGGTATCGCCAGCACACGGCATGGCTCGATCCGCGCCGACCATTTCGTACTCGCTACCCACTCACCTGCGGGCTTCAATCTCGTACAGGCAGAGATGGAGTGCTATCGCGAATACGCGGTGGCCGCGCCCGTCTCCGGGCCGCCCGCCGCCGGTATTCACTGGATTGCGGACCGGCACCGCTCCCTGCGGCGTGCAACCGGGCCGGACGGCGCGCCCTGGCTGGTGATGGTGGGTGAATCGCACCGCGTCGGAGAGACCCCCGCCACAGATCCCTGCGCAGCCCTCGAGGCGGATCTGCAGCACCATTTCGCTGTGTCAGGCCCATCCGTGAGCTGGTCGGCGCAGCAGTTCCGGCCGGCAGACCGGCTGCCCTTCATCGGCAACAGTGCCCATGACAACGTCTGGATAGCCTCCGGTTACGGTGCTGACGGCCTGACCTGGGCAGGTGTGGCGGCGCATGCCATCTGCGAGGGCATCCAGGGTGTGCAGACCGATGCGGCGCGATTGTTCAGTCCCATGCGGTTCACACCGCTGCGTTCGATTGCCGGATGGGCCCGCTGCAACGCGACCGTCGCCAAGCATATGATCGCGGACCGGATGCGGGCGACACACATGCGCACGGCGAACATCGCGCCAGGCGAGGGCGTGGTCGTCCAGGTGGGCGGCGATCATCTGGCCGTGCATCGCGACGACGCGGGCGATGTGCATGTGATGTCAGCGGTATGCCCGCATCTGAAGTGCCTGGTGCAGTGGAATGGGCTGGAGCGCAGCTGGGACTGCCCTTGTCACGGAAGCCGCTTCAGCGCGACCGGCGCATTGCTGGAAGGTCCGGCCCGGACGGGACTGGAGCCGCGCCGTTGATGTGAAGATGGGCGGGAACGTTGCCCGCCCATCCGCTGTTGCATCCGGTCACGACCGATCAGCGCTGCTGGCCGCCACGGTTATTGCCGCCGCGTTGCTGCTGTTGCTGTTGCTGACCGTCGCCCCGGTTTCCGCCGCCGCGGCTCGCCTGCCCGCCCTCGCGACCGATGTCGGCCATGTGCTGACGATCCTGGCTTACGGATTCGCCGCCCTTGCGGCCGGCTTCACGGGCTTCCTCCGGGCTGAACTCGTGTGCGTTGCCCGACTCATGCGCAGCGCGTCCGCCCTTAGCAGCGATGTCGCGCTGCTTGTCCTCGTCCATCGAAGCGAAGCCTCGGTTGCTGTTGCCCTGGTTCTGATTCTGGTTGGCCATGGAATGTCTCCAGTGTTGAGCCGTCGTATTGACGGCACCGACCATCATCCACATCCGCCGCTAGCCGGCGGTGCTTCATGCGGCAACACGATGTCGTCCGCGCTTGCCGTATTCCTCATGCCATCACCACGAGCGCACAGCCGGCCCCGCACTTGAACGCGGCTTGCACGCCGGAATCACCGCACCTTCGGTAGCAAGGACTAAGGTAGAGACCCCTGCAATCACCGGTGCCCCATGCCTCTGCGTGCCATTGCCTATGCGAGCGAAGCCGTTGCCTCATTGAGCGCGGAACGGCTGCGCGGTCTCGTCAACGACGCGGTGGCATTCAATGAAGCAGCGGACATCACCGGCGTGCTTCTGTTCGATGGTCATCGCTTCCTTCAGTATCTGGAGGGGCCACAGCAGGGCGTGGACGCCGCGTGGCGGCGCATCCTCGACAGCAGCAGCCATCACAGTGTGGTCGAGCTCAACCGCGGTCGTATCGGTCGCCGCCAGTTCTCGCACTGGCGGATGGGTTGGCTGCAGGTGGAGCACACGGCACTCGGCAGGGTGGCCCTGTCTGACTGGACCGGGTTCGTGCGCAGCACGGCCAGCGGAATTCCGACCAGCGCGCTGGACAGGCTGCAGCTGTTGACGGCGCCTCTCCTGCGAGCCGATCAGGGCGGACCGATGATGCAGGCTGCGCCTGCTGGTGGGAGCGGGTCATGAGCGCTGGGGTGGAACCGCACCCTGCCGGAACGCGGATACGCATCGGTTGCGCAGGATGGTCCCTGTCGGCGGCGGATCGCTCCAGTTTCGGTGGAGGTGATAGTCTGCTGCAGCGCTACGCCACGCGCCTTTCTCTGGTCGAGATCAACTCCTCGTTCTATCGCCCGCACCTGCCCCAGACCTATCGGCGCTGGGCCGCTTCCGTTTCGGACGATTTCCGCTTCACGGTGAAGATGCCGCGTTCCATCTCGCACGAGCAGCGGCTGCGCGGTGCCGGCCCGCTGCTCGACCCGTTCCTGGCTGCGGTGGAAGAACTCGGCAGCCGGTTGGGTGCGCTGCTGTTGCAGTTGCCTCCCAGCCTGGCGTACGAGCCGCAGCACGTCGAACCGTTTCTGCACGATCTGCGTCGGCGCACGCGCAGGCAGGTGGCGTGCGAGCCTCGACATCCGTCCTGGTTCAGTGCCGAGGTGGATGCGCTGCTGGCGGTCCATGACATCGCGCGCGTGGCGGCGGACCCGGCGCGGGTCGCGCAGGCGGGCGAGCCGGGCGGGGCCCGCGGCTGGAGCTATTGGCGATGGCACGGCCAGCCGGATATCTATCGCAGCGCTTATGACGAGACCACACTGGCACGGCTGACCGGGCTGCTCAGGGACCGCGCGCGTGCCGGCCATTGCGCCTGGATGATCCTGGACAACACGGCGCAGGGCCATGCGGTCAGCAATGCACTGCGACTGCAGGCACTGCTCGGAGAACACGGCCATGCCTGAAGGCCCTTCCATCGTGCTGCTGCGCGAGGCCGCCGAGATGTTCACCGGCCAGATACTGCGACATGTCGGGGGCAACAGCCGGATTGACCTGTCCATG
This sequence comes from Stenotrophomonas sp. YJH_SMC_106-19, assembly GCF_059368375.1. Taxonomy (NCBI): domain Bacteria; kingdom Pseudomonadati; phylum Pseudomonadota; class Gammaproteobacteria; order Lysobacterales; family Lysobacteraceae; genus Stenotrophomonas; species Stenotrophomonas sp. YJH_SMC_106-19. The sequence goes on along the minus strand of NZ_JCAFRQ010000001.1, from coordinate 1,240,499 downwards.
CTTGCAGGGCAGCGCGTGCGATCCGTGCGTAGTTGGGGGAAGCACTTCCTGCTGGAGTTCGGCACGCATACCTTGCGGATCCATCTGATGCTGTTCGGCAGCTGGCGTATCGATGAGCGCAAGCCTTCGCCTCCGCGCGTATCGCTGAGGTTCGATGCCGGCGAACTGAACCTCTATGCCTGTTCGGTCAAACTCATCGACGGCCCGTTGGAAGAAGCCTACGACTGGCGCACCGATGTGATGAGCGATGCGTGGGAACCCCGGCTCGCGCGCCGCCGCCTGAAAGCGATGGCTGACGTCCTGGTGTGCGACGCACTGCTGGACCAGAACGTTTTTGCCGGCGTTGGCAACATCATCAAGAACGAAGTGCTGTTCCGGATCGGCGTACACCCGGCCACGCGTGTGGGTGACCTGCCGCCGCGCAGGCTGGGATCACTGATCCGCGAAGCCAGGACCTACAGCTACGAGTTCCTGGAATGGAAGCGTCGCCACGAGCTCAAGAGGCACTGGCAGGTGCATGCCAAACGCAGCTGTCCGCGATGTGGCGGCCCCGTCAGCAAGCAGTATCTGGGCAGAACCCGGCGACGCAGCTTTTTCTGTCCCCGCGATCAGGTCCTGTTCGGCGATCCCGGGCCGGCCGGTATCCGCCAGCGGTGATCAACAGGGGGGAGGGAGGGGGGCCTGCCTCTGGCGATGCCGCGCCAACACCTGCCCAAGCAGAGCCGTCGCCAACAGAAGCAGATTGGTCACCACGAAGACGCTGCTGCCCAGCATCAGGCTGTAGAGGGTGAACAGCGCCGAGGCCACCATCTGGCCGGCGAACAACCATCGTGACAGTGTCTCGGGATGTGGCGAACGCCACTGCTTGACCATCTGCCTGAGCAAGGTGGCGACCAGCACAAGGGTCGCCATCCAGCCGATGATATCCGGATGCATCGGGATCTCCTGTTGCCGCCGCCGTCCCTGGCGGCGTATCGCAGTGGAACTCAGGCGGCCTGTGCTGCCTTGGCGTTGCCACCCCCCTTGGCCAGCAGGGTCAACTTCTCGTCGGTCGACTTTTCTTCGGCCAGTGTTTCCAGCAGCAGGGGGAGCGCGTCCTTGTAGCCCAGCTGCTTGGCCAGCGCGGCGATGGTGCCGTACGACGCAATCTCGTAGTGCTCGACTTTCTGGGCGCCACCGATCAGTGCGGCATCACGCACCGGTCCCTTGTCGATGCTGTCGATGACTTCCTTGCCTTCCTCCACCAGCCCTTCCATCGCTGCACACTTGATGCGCTTGAGACGGATGCCCAGCGTCTCGACCACCTGGTCGATCCGCTCGATCTGGCCCTGGGTTTCCTCCAGATGGGTTTCGAAGGCGGCGGCGAGATCCGGATTCTCGGCCGCACGGGCAAGGCGGGGCAGGGCTTTGGTCAGCTGCTTCTCGGCGCTGTAGATGTCCGAAAGTTCGTGGATGAACAGGTCTTCGGCAGTCTTGATGGCCATGTGCGGCTCCAGTCGGGAAGGAATGTTGACCGTAGCGGGCCCGGCGTTGATGCCCGGCGTACATGCGGTGAGCGCGATATCGCTGTCCACCGGCATGGTCCATGCAGGGCCCTCACATGTGCACGCGCGATGCACATGGCGTGCACGTGCCGACGCTGGCGTATGCATCAGGCTGCCAGCGTCCGCATCGACAGGAGAAAACACGATGAACACGCCAGGAAAACCGACGCCGAGCTGGCGACAAGGGAAGGTGCTGCTGGGAGTGCTGGCCGCCGTGCTGGTGATTACCGGGATCATCCTTTTCGTGCCTTGGTAGCGGCGGTCAGGCCGCGTTGAGCGACGTGATGCATGCATCAAACGACGCTCACCCCGGGGCTACATTCCTTTGTCCAAGGTAGTGATGCAGGCAACGCACACCGTTGTCGGTTCCCAACGAATCTGAACTTCAGGAGCAGAACATGAGCACCCAGTCCACCATCGAACATCGTCTCAACGACCTGATCGAGATCGCACGCGACGGCAAGTCGTTCTACGAAGAGGCGGCCACGAAGGTGAAGGATGCCGAGCTGGCGGCACTGTTCACACGCATTGCCGGCGTCAAGGGCCGCATCGTGTCGGCACTCAGTGGCGCGGTTGCGGCCACCGGTGGCAAGCCCGCAGACCACGGCACCCTGGTCGGCTCGATGCAGCAGTTCTACGGCAAGGTGCGCGCAGCGTTCGGCGACACCAACTATGGCTACGTGGCCGAGCTGGAAGAATCGGAAGACCGCCTGCTGGCAGCTTTCAAGGACGCGCTGAAGGATGAGGGCCTGCCGCCGGCGGTACGCCAGGAAGTGACCCAGCTGCTGCCGGAAGTGCAGGAATGCCACAACGTGATGCGTGCGCGGAAGCACGCGATGAAGGCAGCCTGATCGCGCGGGCTGCATTCTCCGGAGAAAAAAAGGGGCGGCCCCAGGCCGCCCCAATGCTCTTCAGCAGGTAAGTTGAACGTGGATCAGAAGCGCACGGACCAGCGCGCCGTGGCGCCATGGTCACGGCTCTCGCTGCCGAACTGGCCGCTGTAGCCCAGCTCCAGCGACTGCCGCGGGGTCAGCCACGCGGACAGCCCCAGCTCGGCCACGACAGCGCTGTCGGCGATCGGCGCTCCGCTGACGGCGAACGCGCCGCCACCGTTGGCGAAGGCGAGGTTGGCCACCTGGCTGCGGTCGCCGGAGGCCCGGCGATAACCCACCGCGCCACGCAGGTGCAGCCAGCTGTCCTGCTGGAAGGATGCCTTCAGACCCTTGTCGAAGCGCAGCCCAGCGGTCGCCACGGTAGTACGGGTGTCTTCCACTTCGCCCTGCAGTGCGGCGGCGCCGCCCCGCTCGTTGATGCGCTTCAGGTCCACTTCGACGCGGGCAACCTGCAGGTAGGGCTCCAGGCCGCCTTCATCAGAGCCGAAACGGTAGCCGGCTTCGAGGAAAGCCTGGCGGGTACGCGCGTCATAGCGGCCGGTGAGCGTGTCGCTGAATCCTGCGAACGCCAGCTCGCGGGTGCTCTCTGCCTCGTGCTTGCTCCAGGCCACGCCACCGCGCAGACCGAAGCCGCCCCAGCTGTGGCTGGCGTAGGCACCGACGTGGGTGTTGTCGATCTTCGACTTGGCGCGGCGGTCGCGTTGCTTGACGTCGGTACGGCCGGTGCCGGCCAGCACGCCGGCCTGCCAGCCATCGAACTCGCGGTCGATACCGACCAGCAGGCCGTTGCTGTTGGCGTCGGTGCGCGCGGTTTCGACATCGCCATCGAGCTTGCCGTTGCCGCCGATCGCCTGTACCCACGCACCGGTCGCGTCGCCGGTGCTGCCCGGCGACGCATTGCCCGAACGCCGCGACAAGGCTGCATCGCGCACGTAGCGGCTGCTCTCGACCAGCACCAGCGGCGTGGCGGCATGCAGCTCGCCGCTCAGGCCGTCCAGCGCGGCGCCGACCTGGGCGGGGAACAGCTGGGTCAGCGGCCGGGGCAGGCCCTGGTTGATCGCCAGGCCATCGGCTACGCCAGCGACGGCGCGCTGGTTGCGCGTGGTGGCCGCGGTGGCCAGCAGCGCACCCCGGGCCACGTCGATGCGTGCACCATTGGCGCTGTAGGCCAGGCTGAACTGCAGGAACGGCGAGAATGCACTGAAGTCGGTACGGGCGAACTGACCGTTGATGCCACCGTCGGCGCGCAGGATGTTGAACTGCTCACCCAGGTAGTACACGCCCGGTTCGGGCAGCGCGACCAGTGTGCCGTCCAGCGTGGCGGTGCCGGTGACGTGCAGCTGGTCGCTGCGGCCTCCCGGCGCCAGTTCAGACGCGAACACACCGGTAGCGCCCTGCACATAGTCACCGTTGACGGTCAGCGTGCCGATCGAATTGCCCGGCGCGATGATGCCGTCGACCCGGGTGGTGCCCAGGGTGCCGACACCCTTCAGCAGGCCATTGGCGCCTACGGTGGTATTACCGCCGGTCTGCGTACCGTTGAAGGAGATCACGCCGCCATCGACCACCAGGTTGCTGTGGTCCAGCACGCCGCCGGCGCTGACCGTGCTGACGCCGCCGGTGGTGTTCAGGGCGGTGGAGACCAGCGAGCCATTGAGCAGGAACTGGCCGCCCTTCACCTCCACTGCCGAGGTGAGCGTGTTGGCGCCATTCAATTCCAGGACGCCATCGTTCACCACCGCACCGTTGAAGCTGTTGTCGCCGCTCAGGCGCAGCCAGCCGATGCCGGACTTGGTCAGCTTGCCGGGGCCACCGATGTCGTTGGTCCAGTCATCCCAGGCCTCGCCTTCCCAGACCTTCAGGCCACCGGCCTTCTGGTTCATCACCACATCGGTGTCCACGCGCAGCGAGCCGAAGCCTTCGATGGCCTTGCGCAGGTCGACCATGCCCCAGCCGTAGATCTCATCGATGCCCGGATCGCCCAGATCGCGGGCGGTCGTCAGCAGCACGTCGCGGACCTGTGCGCTGTCCAGGTAGGGGAAGCGCTCAAACAGCAGCCCGAGGGCGCCGGTGATGTGCGGCGCCGCCATCGAGGTGCCCGTCTTCAGGCCGTAGGTGTACTCGGTGTTCTCGCTGTCGATGATCAGCCGCAGGTACTCGCTGGTTTCCTCGATGCGTCCCTGGATCTCACCGGAGACGATGGTGCTGGCGATGTCAGTGCCCGGGGCGGAGATGCACCAGTTGGCGGCGGCACCGCAGATGCTGGAGCTGTCGTCGAGCACATAGTCGGTTTCGCCATCGTCGGCGACCGGCTGGCGCACGTTGGCCACGGCCAGCCAGTAGGGTTCGATCTCCGGCTTCCAGCGGGGCAGGGCCGCAGTGATGCCCGCGACGGCCCCGCTGCCGTTGCCGGCCGACCACACCTGGATCAGGGTCGACCCGGGGGCAGCGTCGCTGCCTGCGTAGATGCTGCCGTAGACGTCGTAATCCGCGCCAATCGCGGCGTACTGGCGGTCGAGCGCCGCGGCACTCATGTTGCGGGTCGAGATGCCCCAGCTGTGGTTGATGGCGCGCACGCCCTGCGCCTGGACCTGCGCATACATGTCCATTACGGCGTCGTCGTCCGGGTCGGTGCGGTACACCGCGCGGGGGCGATAGAAACCATCCGGATCCAGGCGCCACTCATAGTAGGTGTCACCGAACACGCGCGCTGCCGTCAGGTCGGCACCGAAGGCCACGCCATGCATGCCGGTGCCGTCGCGGTTGGCGCCGATGGTGCCCAGCACGTGGGTGCCATGATCGGCGTAGCTGAAGCCGTAGGGCAGGCCGGCCGCGATCAGGCGACCGGCGAGCGCCGCCGGCACCCCGGCACCGAGGCCGTAATAGTTGTAGCCGGGTTGTTCGCCGCGGGTCTGCGAGCAGGCCCCTTCGCCGGCGACGATCCCCGCCGTCGCGCAGTCCGGGCCGATGGTGATGCTGGTGGTGTTGCGGCCGGCGAATTCCGGGTGGGCCAGCGCCGAGCCGGAATCGAACAGCGCCAGGCGTACGCCCTGGCCGGTCAGGCCGCGGGCATAGGCATGGTCGGCCCCCATCGCGGCAAGGCCCCAGTCGGCATTGAACTCGTCGCTGTGCCAACTGGCGGCATCGCCCGCGTTGCCCAGGACCGGGGTGGACGTGGCCTGCGCCGAAGGACCAACGGTTGCGTCCGTCTGTGCATGGCCCGGCTGGGCCCACGCCGCCTGCAGCTGGCGCTGCTGCTGCCAGGCATCGAGTGAATCGGAGGCCATCGCCGGCAGGGCGGCTGCCAGTAGCAGGGAGCTGGCCACCGCGAGTGCCAGCGGGCGTTGCAAGGGGGAACGGGAGCGGGACGAACGGCCATGCAGCGGGTGATTCATCAGGCAAACTTCCTTGATTGACGGTCTACCCAGCCGCTAACTGTCCTGAATGCGTTTCACCCCCAGCGATGTGACGGGAATTTTGTTAACGCGTTAATGTTTCGTGACGGAAGCCACACTTTTCGCACCCTGCCGCATCAGTCTGTGCACGCGTCCCTGAAGATTGACGGTGTGCCGGCCGGTCGCGCAGTTTCGTTTTTGCCCCTCATTGAACAGGAACGTCATGGCTGTCAGACGCATCGTCGCCAACATCGCCACGCCCGATCCGGCGCGCGCCGCCGCGTTCTACGGTGGCATCCTCGGCATGCCGGTGGTGATGGATCATGGCTGGATCGTCACCTGCGCCGGGCAGGACACTGCACCTGCGCAGCTCAGTTTCGCCAGCGAGGGCGGATCGGGTACGCCGGTGCCGGACCTGTCGATCGAGGTGGACGATCTGGATGACGTCCTGCAACGGATCCGCAGCGCCGGCATCGACGTCGTGTATGGCCCCGTCGAGGAGCCATGGGGCGTGCGCCGGTTCTACGTACGGGACCCGTTCGGACGCCTGCTGAACCTCCTCAGCCACGGCTGAGGCGCGTCGCTCAGTCCTGCTGACCCGGTTCGTCGCGGCCCTGTGGACCTTGATCGGACTGCTGGCGCTGCTGTTGTGCGCGGGCGTGGCGTGCATGCCCGCCTTCGCGACCGATCGCGGCCATATGCTGGCGATCGCGGCTGATGGCTTCGCCTCCTTTGCGGCCGGCAATGCGCGCCTCGGCGGGACTGAATTCATGGGCGTTGCCGGAGGCATGGGCGGCGCGCCCACCCTTGGCGGCGATCGCGCGCTGCATGCGCTGGTCCATCGACGCGAACCCGCGGTTGCTGCTGGCCATAGGGGATCTCTCTCGGCGTGGCGGAGCCTCATGCTTGCCGACGGCAGGCTAACGGTACGTCCGCAGATGGCGCGTGGTCTTCACGTTCTGCCTGCCTGTCGTTGACGCTGCACTTGCGCAGCGCCGCTATCGCTCTGGACACAGGCCACGCCTAGAATCGGTTCATCCCGGTAGCTCCCGGGCGCTGTTGAGTGAATGGACTCAATGAAGATTCTGTTGACCGGAAGTTCCGGGCGGATCGGGCGCGCGATCTTCGGCGCGTTGGCGGCCACCCATGAAGTCATCGGGCTGGATCGCAGCCCGTTCGCCACCACACGCATCATTGCCGATGTCACCAACACGAAGGCACTGGAGCGTGCCGTGCGCGGCGTGGATGCGGTGATCCACACCGCTGCGCTGCATGCACCGCATGTCGGGCTGGTGCCGGACACGGTGTTCCAGCAGATCAACGTGGAGGCGACCGCGCAGCTGCTGCGGCTGGCGCGTGACGCCGGCGTCGGACGCTTTGTGTTGACCAGCACCACCGCCCTGTATGGCCATGCCGTGGTGGCAGGCGGTTGTCGCTGGATCGACGAAGACACTGAACCCCTGCCCAGGACCATCTACCACCGCACCAAGCTGCAGGCCGAGGCGCTGGCCGAAGCCGCGGCATCGGAGGCGTTCGCCGTGCGCGTGCTGCGCATGGGCCGCTGCTTCCCCGAGCCTCCCGAGCGCATGGCGATGTTCCGCCTGCACCGGGGCCTGGATGCACGCGATGTGGCCAGCGCGCATGCCGCGCTGCTGCACAACGGGGGCGCACCGTTCCAGCGCTACATCGCCTGCGCGCCGACCCCCTTCCGGCGCGAGGACTGCCTGGAACTGGCCACCCAGCCACGCCGGGTGCTGGCGCGGCGCGCACCGCAGCTGCTGGCCGAGTTCGAGCGCCGCGGCTGGCCACTGCCGCTGAGCATCGACCGCGTGTACGACGGCAGCCGTGCGGTTGCGGTGCTGGGCTGGCAGCCGCGCTACGGTCCGGACGATGTACTGCAGCAGTACGCGGCAGGCAGCATCGAAGTGCTGCCACGCACGCAGTGGTTGAAGGACCGGGTGGTCGAGTAGGTTCGCCGCACGTATGAGCCATCCCAAACTGAGTGCATTCAGCTTGACGCAGGGCAACGGCTCAACCCCGCCGCGGAACGGCCGCTAACCCGGTGCGCCCTTGCGGTGCCGGGCATCGCCCGGCTCAGACAGGTCGCCGCGCGAGGGATCGCGCACCAGCGCGGCGCCAACGCGGTGCCGGATGTCCTGACCTGCCTTGCGGACCCTCCCATGCCGTCTTCCCGCTCCGCCGCTGCCCGTCGTCCGGGCAGCATCGCCCACAAGCTGATGCTGGGCACCGCTGCCATAGCGCTGTTGTGCTTCGGCCTGACCGCCTTTCTGATCTACCGCCAGGCCAGTGCCAGCCTGATCAACGCGTCGCGGCAGACCATGGCCAGCGAGGCGCATGCCGAAGCGCGCCAGGTTGCGGCCGATCTGGGCACCGCCTTCGCCAGCAACGATGCCATGGTCGAGGCCGTCCTGGCCCAGCGCGCGCGGGGCGACCAGCCTGATCGTGCCAGCCTGGCGGCCGTGCTCGGCGAACAGCTGCGCGCGCACCCGGAGTGGCTGGGCAAGAGCACCATGTGGGAGGCCGATGCCTTCGATGGCAAGGACGCGGAGTTCGTCAACAGCGAGGCACATGACGCCACCGGTCGCTACATGAGCTACTGGGCCTGGCAGGACGGCAAGCCGCAGCAGTCGGTGATGACCGACTACACCGAAACCGCCAGCGGGTCCGGTGACTGGTACATGGGGCCGAGTCGCGACAAGCTGCCCAAGGTGAGCGAGCCCTATGCCTATGAGATCGCCGGCCAGAAGGTGCTGATGAGCACCCTGAGCACGCCCATCGTGGAGAACGGCACGTTCCTCGGCGTGTTCACCGTCGATTTCTCGCTGGCGGCGCTGCAGAAGCATCTGGCGACGCTTGCGCCGATGGGAGCAGGCCGCGTTGAACTGCTTTCGCCCAAGGGCGTAGTCCTGGCTTCGGCCGACGCCGCCGAGATCGGCAAGCCGCGCACCGATGCCTTCACCCGCGACATGCTGGCCGGAATCGCGGCCGACAGGACCGTCGAAGCGTTCGAGCCGGATGGCGCCGGCAATGTGCGCCTGTACGTGCCACTGCGGGTTGGCGATGCCCCGCAGCGCTTCGCGCTGGGTGTGGTGGTGCCGCATGCCATTATCGTGGCCGAGGCTCGCCAGCTGCTGTGGCTGACGCTGCTGGTCGGCGTGCTGGCCGCGCTGACATTGAGCGCCGGTGTCTACCTGCTGCTGCGTCACCTGGCGATCCGGCCGCTGGCGCAGGCGGTACGCATTGCAGGTGACGTGGCGGCGGGCAAGCTGGACACCGCGCTGCCGGCGCGCGGCAACGATGAGGTCGGGCGCCTGCTCGAGGCGATGCAGGGCATGCGGGGACAGCTGCAGGCGGTGATGGCGGCGCAGGCGGAGATGGCACGCCGCCATGATGCGGGCGAGCTCAGTTACCGGATGGACGCGGCGGCCTTCCCGGGGGAGTACGGTCGCATGGTGGCCGACAGCAATCAGCTGGTGGCGTCCAGCAATGCGGTCACCCAGCGGCTGGTGGACGTGATGCAGCGCTACGCGGTGGGCGATCTGAGCGTGGACATGGAGCCGCTGCCGGGCGAGAAGGCGGTGTTCACCGCCGCCATGGCCACCACCAAGAGCAACCTGGCGGCGATCAACGAGCAGATCCAGCAGCTGGCCGCCGCTGCTGCCGCCGGCGACTTTGCCGTGCGTGGTGACAGTGAGCGGTTCGAGCACGATTTCCGCCGCATGGTGACCACGCTGAACGCGATGATGCAGGCCAGCGACCACAACCTCGCGGCGCTTTCCACGCTGCTGCGCGCCATCGCCGCCGGCGATCTCAGTGCACGCATGCAGGGCGACTTCCATGGTGTGTTCGCGGTGATGCGCGACGATGCCAACAGCACCGCGCAACAGCTGACCCATATCGTCGGCCAGATCCAGCAGTCAGCGGCGAGCATCCGCCTGGCGGCCGGCGAGATCGCCGCGGGCAACAGCGATCTGTCGCGTCGCACCGAACTGCAGGCGGCCAACCTGGAAGAAACGGCAGCGTCGATGGAGGAGTTGACCTCCACCGTGCGCCAGAATGCCGATCATGCCCTGCAGGCGAACACGTTGGCCGCATCGGCGGCGGACGTGGCCAGCGAAGGCGGAAAGGTGGTCGGCCAGGTGGTACAGACCATGCAGCAGATCGAAACCTCATCGCAGCGCATCGCCGAGATCATCTCGGTGATCGACGGCATCGCCTTCCAGACCAACATCCTGGCCCTTAACGCCGCCGTTGAGGCCGCGCGTGCGGGCGAGCAGGGACGCGGCTTCGCCGTGGTGGCCAGCGAAGTGCGCGCGCTGGCCCAGCGCTCGGCCGCAGCGGCGAAGGAAATCAAGGGACTGATCGACGCATCGGTGGCCCAGGTCGGCAGCGGTGCGCAGCTGGTGCACCGCGCAGGCAACACCATGCAGGAGATCGTCGGCCAGGTCGGGCGGGTCAACGAGATCATGGCCGAGATCTCGGCCGCCTCACGCGAGCAGTCGGCCGGCATCGAGCAGGTCAACCAGACCGTGGTGCAGATGGATGAAACCACCCAGCAGAATGCGGCGCTGGTGGAAGAGGCCAGTGCTGCCGCGCGCGCGATGGAAGAGCAGGCCGAGCAGCTTGCGGTGGCGGTGTCCCGCTTCCGGCTGCAGTCGGAAGCGGGCACGGGCACGACGGCCACGCTGCGCGCGGCCTGATGCCGGAAACGAAGACGCCCGGCGGGGGCCGGGCGTCGGTTGCATCCTTGCCGCGCGTCCGTGCGCAGGTCTGAGTGGCTCAGAACATTCCTTCAAACGGGTTCCAGCCGGTCCGGCCTTCCACCTTTTCCAGGTAATAGCTGTAGTTGGTGCTGGAGGCGACCAGGACATTGAAGGCGATGAACACCGCGCGGCCGACGATGTCGGGCAGGAACATCGTGATGGCCGCCAGGGCGATGGCGATGCCGATCACCACCAGCGCCTTGCGCCACATGCCCAGGATCAGCAGGTAGATGGGGCCGAAGAACAGGGCAAAGATGTTCAGGTTGATCTTCAGGCGGTCGCCGAAGGACAGGGCCCGCCAGGCCTGCTTGAAGCCGGGCTCCTTGGGCGCGCCGTGCTGGCGGTAGAAGTTGAAGCGGAATTGCCACTTGGGGCTGAAGTGGGTGAGGTCGACGGTATTCATGGGAGGAACTTCCCTGTGAGAAAACGTTTTCATGCTACCGGAAATGCCTATTCAGGATCCAGCGCTGCGTGCCTGGAACGTGACACATGCCCTTTGCAGGCGCAGGCCTCACCGGCTTGCACGTCACCCATCCGCCTTGTTTTTAGGATAGGGTGCGCAGTTCCGCTGCCGCCCGGTTGGACCCGCGCGGCAGCGGGGATGTCCACGGAGGTTGCATGACCACACCCGCTACACCGGAAAACGCACCGGGACCGGTGCTTCTGCCCACACCCGAAGTGGTGCAGGCCCAACAACTGCTCGCCCGCCAGCAACTGGCGGTGGCGATGGACCGTGCGCGCACCGCTGCCCTGCAGGACGCGGCCGGCGTCGTCCTGCAGGACGAGTAACGCGCGCTGCTGAAGTACGATCGATCGCGTTGGCCCCGTCGCCAGCGCGATCGCCGAGGGATGTGCCGCCGCCCGTTTTGCTCGATCCAATCGTGGTCGATCCGGCAGGCCGTCGGCAGCCTCGCCTGCTGTTTGCTGAATGGGGAGAAATCCCGGCGTAGGCCTTCGCACCCGGCTTACATGTAGCGGCCTAGACTGGGCCGCATTTTCGATTCCGCCCCGTTGGAGATCGTGTGGGTTCCGGTAGTGACAGACAGCGACTGCGCGGCCTCAGGCCGACGCAGCCAGGACAAGTGCGGGCGCCGGGAAGGCGCGCCGGGAACCTTCGTGCATGCAGCCTGGCCGGGACGGCCGGCCATGCCGACTGCGCGGAGTAGGCGCCGATGGGGGTGCAGACCATCCATGCGGAGGCGGAATCGCCCGGGCCTGACGCCGGCTGGGCGCTGCTGCCTGCCGAAGTGCCCTTGCCGATGCCCGAGCAGACCCTGCGCGAAGGGCAGCTCAGGGTGCGCCGGCACCGCACCTCGCCACGCCTGATCGGCCTGCGTCGGCTGTACATCCTGGGCGGCACGCTGGTGATGACCGCAGCGGCCACCCGGATGATGTGGCGGGTGTTGTCGGTCAACGGCATCAGCGTGCTCGAAGCCTGCCTGCTGGTGCTGTTCGTGGGCCTGTTCGCCTGGATCGCGCTGTCGTTCGCCAGCGCGGTGGCAGGCTTCCTCACCGCCGTGTTCGACCGTGGCTATCGCCTGGGCATTGATCCGGACAAGCCGCTGCCCACCGTGCACAGCCGCACGGCGCTGCTGATGCCGACCTACAACGAGGATCCGCGCCGGCTGCTGGCCGGCCTGCGTGCGATCTACGAATCGGTGGCGGCCACCGGCCAGCTGGAGCGTTTCGACTTCTTCGTGCTCAGTGACACCCGCCGTGACGATATCGCGCGGGCCGAAGAGCAGGTCTTCGCCGAGCTCCGCGAGCAGGTGCCCGACGGCCGCGTGCGGCTGTTCTACCGCCGTCGTGGCGACAACAGCGGCCGCAAGGCGGGCAACATCGCCGACTGGGTGCGCCGCTTCGGCGGGGCCTACCCGCAGATGCTGATCCTGGACGCCGACAGCCTGATGACCGGCGACAGCATCGTGCGCCTGGTGGCCGGCATGGAACACAACGCTGACGTCGGCCTGATCCAGACCCTGCCGTCGGTGATCGGCGGACGCACCCTGTTCGCCCGCATGCAGCAGTTCGGCGGCCGCGTCTACGGGCCGGTGATCGCCCGGGGCGTGGCCTGGTGGCACGGCGCTGAAAGCAACTACTGGGGCCACAACGCCATCATCCGCACCCGTGCCTTCGCCGACCATGCCGGCCTGCCATCGCTGCCTGGGCGCAAGCCGTTCGGCGGCCACGTGCTCAGCCACGACTTCGTCGAAGCCGCGCTGATGCGGCGTGGCGGCTGGGCCGCGCACATGGTGCCGTACCTGGGGGGCAGCTATGAGGAAGGCCCGCCGACCCTGACCGACCTGCTGGTGCGCGACCGCCGCTGGTGCCAGGGCAACCTGCAGCACGGCAAGGTGGTCGGCAGCCGCGGCCTGCACTGGATCAGCCGCATGCACATGCTGATCGGCATCGGCCACTACTTCACTGCGCCCATGTGGGCGATGCTGATGCTGATCGGCATCGCCATCCCGCTGTTCCAGGAAGGCATCGACTTCAATGCCGTGCTGCACCTGGCGCCCGGCGTGTACTGGCGCGCGCAGGACGAGCAGCAGGTGGTGCGCCTGTTCGCCGCCACCATGGCGGTACTGCTGATGCCCAAGGTGCTGGGCTACCTGGCGATGCTGCTGGACCCGGTGGATCGTCGTGGCTGCGGCGGTGCGTTCCGTGCCTTCGTGTCGATGCTGGTGGAGACCGTGCTGGCGGCACTGATGGCGCCGGTGGTCATGTATGTGCAGTCCCGCGGCGTGGCCGAAGTGCTGTCCGGACGCGACTCGGGGTGGGACGCCCAGCAGCGCGACGACGGTGGCATTTCCTGGATGGCGCTGGTGCGCGGTTACGGCGGCCTGGGCCTGTTCGGCGCCTTCATGGGCGTGCTGGCCTGGCTGGTCTCGCCGTCGCTGGCGGCATGGATGGCGCCGGTGGTGATCGGCATGGTGCTGGCCATCCCGGTGGTCGCACTGACCTCGTCGCGCGGTCCCGGTGCGTTCCTGCACCGGCTGGGCCTGCTCGACATCCCCGAGGAGAACATTCCGCCGCCGGTGCTGGTACGCGCCGCGCAGCTGCGCCGGGAAGCGGCCGAACAGCCACCGCTGTACTGATCGCCCCACACCGGCGGCATAATGCGGCTCGCATCTGAAGGAGCCGCAACATGCTGCAAACGGTGGAACAGGAAACCGGCGCCTCGCCGCAGTGGTCGGTGATCTGGCTGCACGGCCTCGGCGCCGATGGCCATGACTTCGCCCCGATCGTTCCGGAGCTGGTGCGTCCGCACTGGCCGGCGCTGCGCTTCGTGTTCCCGCACGCCCCGGTGCGGCCGATCACGATCAACAACGGCGTGCCGATGCGCGGCTGGTACGACATCGTCGGCATGGATTTCCGTTCCCGCGCCGACATGGCCGGCGTGCGCGAATCGGTGGCCCAGGTAGAGGCCCTGATCGCCCGCGAGATCGAGCGGGGCATCACGCCGGAGCAGATCTTCCTGGCCGGCTTCTCGCAGGGGGGCGCGATCATTCTTACCGCCGCGCTGTCGCGCACGGCGCCGCTGGCCGGGCTGATCGCGCTGTCCACCTACCTGCCCGACGCGGACAGCGCCGAGCGCGTGGCTACCGCAGTGGACGTGCCGGTGTTCATGGCCCACGGCAGCGGCGACCCGGTCATTCCGCAGGCGGTAGCCGCACACAGCGCGCAGGCGCTGCGCGCGCTGGGCCTGCAGGTGCAGTGGCACAGCTACCCGATGGCGCACCAGGTCTGTGCCGAGGAGATCGATGCCCTGGGTGACTGGCTGCAGGAACGCCTGGGCGTCGCCTGACCCATGTCACCGGCCAGCACGCCTCCCTGGATGCCGGAACTGTGCCGCCTGCGGCGGCTGGCGGCGATGCTCGGCCTGGCCGAGCTGGTGGTGGTGCTGCTGGCCCTGGCCCCCGATGGCAGCCGTCACTGGACGGTGGGCGAGCTGCTTTCGGCCAGCGGTTTCGCACTCTGGCTGGCGCTGGCGGTGACCGCCAGCCTGTGCATGCTGCGGCAGGCGCTGTCGAGGCTGCCACCGCTGCTGGGCGCCGCTGCGGCGATCGCACTGGCGGCGCTGATCGCCGTGGTCTGCGCGGGCATTATCCACGCGCTGTATGCCGTGCTGGGCGACAGCTTCGCCCGTGGCATCAGCTTCTGGCGCTTCACCCTTGGCAGTGCGGCCACCAGCGCACTGATCAGCGCGCTGGCCCTGCGCTACTTCTACGTGAGCGACCGCTGGGCCGCGCAGGTGCAGGCCAACGCACGTGCACAGGCCGATGCACTGCAGGCCCGGATCCGTCCGCATTTCCTGTTCAACAGCATGAATCTGATCGCCAGTCTGCTGCATCGTGATCCGGCGGTGGCCGAACGCGCCGTGCTGGACCTGTCCGATCTGTTCCGCGCGGCGCTGGGGGCGGGCGATGGAGACTCCACCCTGCAGGCCGAATGCGAGCTGGCCGAGCGTTACCTGTCGATCGAGTCGCTGCGCCTGGGAGAGCGCCTGCAGGTGCATTGGCAGCGTGACGAGCCACTGCCGTGGGAGCAGCCGCTGCCGCGGCTGGTGTTGCAGCCCCTGGTGGAAAATGCGGTGCTGCATGGCATTTCGCGGTTGCCGGAAGGTGGCACCGTCGAGCTGCACGTGGCGCGCGAAGGCAACGAGCTGCACATCCGCGTACGCAATCCCGCTCCCGATCCACAGATGCCGGGGCTGGCCCTGGCACGCGGCGCCGGGCATGCCCAGCACAGCATCGGCCATCGCCTGGCGTGGCGCTTCGGCAGTGCCGCACGGATGACGGCCGGCTGGAGCGAGGGCTACTATGCCTGCCAGGTGACGGTGCCGATCCAGTGAGGGAACGATCGTGAGGGTAGTCATCGCCGATGACGAACCGCTGGCGCGCGAGCGCCTGCGCAGCCTGCTGGCCGCGCAGGAGGGGGTGGACGTGGTGGCCGAGGCCGGTAACGGCGAGCAGGCCCTGCACGCCTGCGCGGAACTGCAGCCGGACCTGGTGCTGCTGGACATTGCGATGCCCGGACTGGATGGGCTGGAAGCGGCCCGTCACCTGGCCAGCTTCGAGCCACGCCCGGCGGTGGTGTTCTGTACGGCCTACGACGCGCATGCCTTGTCGGCATTCGAAGCGGCGGCCATCGACTACCTGATGAAGCCGGTGCGTGCCGAGCGGCTGGCAGCGGCCATCGCGCGCGCACGGACCTTTCTGGCCGGGCGCGGGGGGCAGCCACAGCACGACGCGGGGCAACAGGCACGCAGCATGCTGTGCGCCCGGCTGCGGGGCAGCCTGCGGCTGATTCCACTGGATGACATCCATTACCTGCAGGCCGAGGAAAAGTACGTGGTGGTGCACCACGCGCGTGGTGAGGACCTGATCGAGGAGTCGCTGAAGTCGCTGGAGGAGGAATTCGCCAGCCGCTTCGTGCGCATCCACCGCAACTGTCTGGTGGCGCGGCACGAACTGGTGGAACTGCGTCGTGGCGTGGGCGGGCAGGTGCAGGCGGTGCTCCGGCATGGCAAGCAGCCGCTGGAGGTCAGCCGCCGCTGTGTGGCGACGCTGAAGCAGGAACTGCGGCATCTGTGAGTGTCCGACTCACCCTCGCGAATTTCCCGGTGACGGACGGCAACGTGTTATCGGGTGGGAGAGAGGGGTCAGATCCCTTTTCCGCAGGAAAAGGGATCTGACCCCGAGAGCCGCTGGCTGTTGCTTCTGCTTCTTTCTTTTGATCTTCCGTGGCTGGCGCACACGGAAACTGTCAGAGGCCGGGCGGGGTGGGTTGCGCAGGGGCGTGAGCCGCATGGATGCGGCGACCGAGCTTACATGGACGTGCTTGCAGCGGCCCCTGCGCAGCCCATCCCGCCCGGCCAAGCACGGCTGTTGCTTCAGCCTTGTCCCCAGCCAGCCACGAGGGGCTCCGCCGTTGGCCGTATCCGCGCCGAAGGCGCGATAATGACCGGATGGAAACCGTCCGCATCGCCACCCGCAAGAGCCCGCTCGCCCTCTGGCAGAGCGAACACGTCGCCGACCGCCTCCGCCAGGCCCATCCCGGCCTGCACGTGGAGCTGGTTCCGATGAGCACGCGCGGCGATGAAGTGCTCGACCGCTCGCTGGCCGCCATCGGTGGCAAGGGCCTGTTCCTGAAGGAACTGGAGCTGGCCATCCTGCGCGGCGACGCCGACTGCGCCGTGCATTCGCTGAAGGATGTGCCGATGGAACTGGATGCGCCGTTCGTGCTGCCGGCCATGCTGCCCCGTCATGACCCGGCCGACGGCTTCGTCTCCAACCTCTATGCCTCGCTTGATGCGTTGCCCATCGGCGCGCGCGTCGGCACGTCCTCGCTGCGCCGCCAGGCCCAGCTGCGTGCGCTGCGCCCGGACCTGGAACTGCTGGACCTGCGTGGCAACGTCAATACGCGCCTGGCCAAGCTCGACAACGGGGGCTACGACGCCATCGTGCTGGCCGTCGCCGGGCTGGAGCGCCTGGGACTGGGCGATCGGATCGTGCTGCGCCTGCAGCCGCCGCACTGGCTGCCGGCGCCGGCGCAGGGCGCGGTGGCCGTGGAGTGCGATGGCAGCAATGCGCCGCTGATGGCCCTGTTCGCTGTGCTCGATGACGCCGCGACGCGCGCCTGCGTGGAAGCGGAGCGGGCAATGAACCGCGCGCTGCATGGCAGCTGCCATGTGCCGGTGGCGGCGATCGCGCAGTGGCAGGGGCAGGACCTGCACCTGCAGGGGCTGGTCGGCAGCGCCAGCGATGGCCGTGCGGTGCGCGCCGAAGGCGTGGGCCCGGCCAGCGACCCGGACGCGCTGGGCCAGCGCGTGGCGCAGAGGCTGCTCGATGGCGGGGCGGGTGAGCTGCTGAACGCCTGACCCGGCCGATTTCCTCGGCCAGGCGCTGCGGAACAGAAAAGAGAACGGGCGCCAGGCGCCCGTTTCGCTTATTTGAACTTGTAGACCACGTTCATGGTGGTCAGCGTATCGGTCTTGCGCTTGTCCACCGCGACGTCGCTGTTGTAGCGGGCCTGCCAGCCGGCCTTCAAGGCCAGGTGTTCATTCATGCTCACCGACAGGCCGAAATCGTTCTGGCCGAAGGTGTTGTACGACCCCGATTCGACCAGCAGCGTGTTGACCAGATCGGTGTTCTCGGTAAGCGAGTACTTCATGTCGAACAGGCCACGACCGATCAGCCCGGTACGGGTGCGATCATCCTCGGTGCTGTGGGTGCGGCGCACACCGGGGCCGACCTGGGCATCGAAATAGAAGCGCTCGGTACTCCACAGACGGGTGCCGTAACCCAGACCGAACGAGCTCTGGCGGTCGTAGGTGGCGAAGTCATCGCGCTCGGTACGCACCGTGGCGGTCAGCTGGCGGTGCTCGCCCAGCTGCAGCGCGCTGCCGGCGCTGCCGGTGTAGCGGTTGGCGGTGGTGTTGTTGCGGCGGGTGGTGGTGCCGTCGTCGTTGGTCTCGGTCACCTTGGAGCTGGAACGCAGGCCGAACAGGTCCATGCTGTGCACCCAGTCACCGTCGGTGTAGCGCAGGCGCAGGCGGCCGTTGAAGCTCTCGGTGCTGCTGTTGCCGCGTGCCGAGGCGAAGCCGAGCTCGCCGCCGCTGCCGCTCCAGGGCGAGGACATCGCCGCCAGTTCGGATGCATCCTGCGCGTATGCCAGCGGGGCGCAGAGCAGCAGGGGAATCAGCAGGGACACGCGCAGGGACATCGAGGCTTCTCCGAAGCGGTTAACAACCCGTGATGATACTGGAAGCGTGATGGCCGTCCGCCCCATGGCGCTGGCCGCTTCAGCAGGCGTTGTCACCGCTCCCCATTCAGGGCAGCTCGATGCGGAGGGAGGGGTCGTTGAAGCGCGAATAGCGCAGGCGCAGCTGGAACACCTTGCCGTTGCTGCTGCCGCTGCGCACGATCTGGCGTGGCAGGCCCTGCCCATCCACCCAGTACTCCAGGCGCTCGCCGGGGCCGGCGCCACGCAGCCGGTAGCGGCGGGTCTGGACCCCGTCCAGCGTCTGGCTGCCCAGATCCTCGGCCTGCAGCGCCGCGGGCGCGACGTCGGCCGGCAGCGGCGTCCGCCATTGCTCGAGCAGACCGGGCGGCGTCGGCACCTGGCGGATGGCCCCGTCGGCCTGCAGGAACATCGTGTCACCGATGATGGTCTGTGCACCGGCCGCCGTCTGTACCCGGAATCGGTCCGGGGCCACGAAGTCCATCGCACTGCGGACCGGCTGTGGCGTACCCAGCACTTCCAGTTCCGCGTGGAAGCTGCGCAGGGCGGCGAACCGTTGGCTGGCGGCCAGTACCGCCTGCGCCGGGTCGGCCTGCGGAACGACCGCGTCGCCGCCGGACGGCGCTGGGGGGCGACCACAGGCAGCCAGCAGCAGGCAGGCCAGCAGGGGCAGGGCGGGCAACCGGCGCATGGGAGGGCTTTCGCAGAGGGCGGGGCGCCCACGATAGCCCAAACCCCCCACACAAGACCCGCGACTCGGACATAATCGGGGGCATGGACCGATACGAACGCATCACCGCCCTGCATCGTCTGCTCAAGTCCGCGCGCTATCCGGTGACGGTGGCGACCCTGCAGGACAAGCTCGGTTGTTCCCGTGCCACCGTCTACCGCGACCTGGCGTTCCTGCGCGACGCGCTGATGGCGCCGATCGAGGGCGATGGTGAGGCCGGCTTCCGCTACCACGCCGACGAAAGCGACCGCTTCGAACTGCCCGGCCTCTGGCTCAGCTCGGAGGAGCTGCATGCCCTGCTGGCATCGCAGCACCTGCTGGCCCGTACCGGCGGGGGCGTGCTGTCTTCGGTGCTGGCACCGCTGCAGCAGCGCATCGAAAGCCTGCTGGCCGCGCAGGCGGGGGTCTCCAGCTGGCCGGTGGACCGGGTGCGGGTCATTCCGCATCGCGGCCGCAAATTCGACGAAGGCAGCTTCCGCAGCGTGGCTTCGGCCGTGCTCGAGCGGCGCCAGCTGGGCTTCGAGTACCGCGCCCGTTCCACCGACGAACCGACCAAGCGCACTGTTTCGCCGCAGCGCCTGACCCACTACCGCGACAACTGGTACCTCGATGCGTGGGACCACGACCGCGAGGCCCTCCGCAGCTTCGCGGTGGACCGGATCCACAAGGCGCGGGTGATCGACCACACGGCCCGTGACGTGGCCGACAGCGAACTGGACGAGCAGCTGGGTGCCAGCTACGGCATTTTCTCCGGTGCGCCGAAGGGCTGGGCCACCATCCTGTTCAGCGCCAAGGCTGCGCGCTGGGTCGCCGATGAGCACTGGCATTCCAAGCAGCAGGGCCGTTTCCTGGCCGACGGCCGCTATGAACTGAAAGTGCCTTACAGCGTGTCACGCGAACTGCTGATGGATGTGCTGCATTACGGCTCGGATGCCGAGATCGTCGAACCGACGATGCTGCGCGAGCAGGCCAAGGCACTGCTCGAGCTGGCCCTGAGCAACTACGATAGATCCTGACCTCCCCCCGAGAATCATTCCGCCCATGAAGAAGACCCTGTTGCTGCCCCTGCTCGCCGCTGCGCTGGCCCTGACCGCCTGCGGCAAGTCCGGCGAGCCTTCGCAGAAGCTGGTGGTGGCCGCCACGGCCGTGCCGCACGCCGAAATCCTCGAGGTGGTCAAGCCGATCCTCAAACAGGAAGGCGTGGAACTGGACGTGCGCGTGTTCAACGACTACGTGCAGCCCAACGACCAGCTGGTGCAGAAGCAGGTGGACGTGAACTACTTCCAGACCGAGCCGTACCTGGACGCCTACAACCGCGACCGCAAGACCGATCTGGTGACGGTGATCGGCGTGCACATCGAGCCGTTCGGCGCATACTCGCGCAAGATCAAGTCGCTGGCCGAACTGCGCGAAGGCGCGGATGTGGTCATCCCGAATGATCCGAGCAACAACAGCCGGGCGCTGATCCTGCTGCACAAGGCCGGTGTGATCGAGCTGAAGGATCCGACCAATGCGCTGGCAACCCAGCGCGACATCGTCTCCAATCCGAAGCAGCTGAAGTTCCGCGAGCTGGATTCGGCGATGCTGCCCCGCGTACTGGATCAGGTGGACCTGGCCCTGATCAACACCAACTATGCATTGGATGCGGGTCTGAACCCGACCCGGGATGCGCTGGCGATCGAAAGCAAGGACTCGCCGTACGTGAACTTCCTGGTGGCCCGGCCCGACAACAAGGATGATGCGCGCGTGCAGAAGCTGGCCAAGGCGCTCACCAGCGCACAGGTGAAGACGTTCATCGAGACCAAGTACAAGGGTGCCGTGCTGCCGGCGTTCTGATGTTGGGGTAGCGCCGGGCCATGCCCGGCGGATTGGGGATTGATTCGCCGGGCATGGCCCGGCGCTGCCGCCCTCAATCGACGTGGAAGGCCAGGGTGGCGGCGACCGCCTGCTGCCACCCGGCATACAGCGTCTCGCGCCGTGATGCCGGCATCTGCGGCTCGAAACGGCGGTCCAGTCCCCATTGCGCGGCGATCTGTTCACGGCTTTCCCAGAATCCCACCGCCAGCCCGGCCAGGTAGGCCGCGCCCAGCGCCGTGGTCTCGGTCAGCCGTGGCCGCAGCAGCGGAACGCCGAGAATGTCGGCCTGGAAGCTGGCAAGGAAGTCGTTGCCGATCGCGCCGCCGTCGGCGCGCAGCTCGCTCAGGCCGATGCCAGCATCGGACTGCATGGCATCGAGTACATCGCGGGTCTGGTAAGCCATTGCTTCCAATGCTGCACGCACGAAGTGCGACCTGCTGGTGCCCCGGGTCAGGCCGAACATCGCTCCACGCACGTCGCTGCGCCAGTAAGGCGCACCCAGGCCCACGAACGCCGGCACCAGATAGACGCCAGCGCTGTCGCCGACCTTCGCGGCCAGCGCCTGGCTGTCGCTGGCCCGATCGATCATGCGCAGGCCGTCGCGCAGCCACTGCACCACCGAGCCGGCGATGAAGATCGACCCCTCCAGTGCATACTCCACGCGCCCGTCCAGGCCCCAGGCGATGGTGGTCAGCAGGCCATTGTGCGAACGCACGGCCTGCGTTCCGGTGTGCATCAGCATGAAGCAGCCGGTGCCGTAGGTGTTCTTCACCATGCCCGGCTGGAAGCAGGCCTGGCCGAACAGCGCGGCCTGCTGGTCGCCAGCGATACCGGCGATCGGAATCGGGTGGTCGAAGAAGAACTGCGGCCGGGTGTGCGCGTACACCGCGCTGGAGTCACGCACCTGCGGCAGCATGGCGCGCGGAATGTCCAGCAGCGCGAGCAGCTCGTCGTCCCAGTCCAGGGTGTGGATGTTGAACAGCAGCGTGCGTGCGGCGTTGCTGTAGTCCGTCACGTGTGCCTGGCCGCCACTGAGATTCCAGACCAGCCAGCTGTCGATGGTGCCGAACAGCAGTTCGCCACGCTCGGCGCGCTGTTGTGCGCCTTCCACGTGATCGAGGATCCAGCGCACCTTGGTGGCCGAGAAGTAGGCATCGATCAGCAGGCCGGTGCGTTCACGGATCAGCGCTTCGTGCCCCTGCGAGCGCAACCGCTCGCAGATGGCCTGGCTTTGCCGGGACTGCCAGACGATGGCGTTGTGGATCGGCTGGCCCGTGGCGCGTTCCCAGACCACGGTGGTCTCGCGCTGGTTGGTGATGCCCAGTGCGGCGATGTGGCGCGGGTCGATCTGTTCGCGGCTGAGCAGCTCGGTCAGCGTGGCGTAGACGCTGGTGAGGATCTCGCGCGGGTCATGTTCCACCCAACCGGGCTGCGGGAAAATCTGGGCGAACTCACGTTGCGCGCTGCCGACGATGTCGCCGGCGTGATCGAACAGGATCGCGCGCGAACTGGTGGTGCCCTGATCGATGGCCAGCACGTAGCGGGGCGTCATGCGGCGTCTCCGGTAGCGATGGGGAAATCCTACTGCATCGGCAGCGACGGGCCATGCCGGGTGTCACCGCGATCGGCCGGGCATGGCCTGGTGCTGCTGTTCCTCCAACCAGTCCTGCAGGCGTGCCACCTGTGCGGTGTCCAGCCGCAGTCCCAGCTTGCTCCGCCGCCACAGTATGTCCTCGGCGGTATGCGCCCATTCGTGATCGCGCAGGAACACGACCTCATGGGCGTGCAGCCCGCCGCCGAAGTGTTCGCCGAGATCGTCCATGCCCTGCACCCCGTGCAGCAGCTCGGTGCTGCGGCTGCCATAGGCCTCGGCCCAGCGCCGCGTGGTGTCCTCAGGCAACCACGGTGCGAGTCTCCGCAGGTGAGAGCGTGCCTGCACGGCATCGCCCCAGTCGCTGCCCGGCAGCGGCGTCCCGGCTGCCGTCCATGCCGGCCCCATCTGCGGCAGGTGGGGCCGCAGCAGATCCAGCGCTTCTTCGGCCAGAACGCGGTAGGTGGTCAGCTTCCCCCCCAGCACGTGCACGGCGGGCGCGCCCTGCACCTGCAACTGCAGGCGATAGTCGCGGCTGAGTCGTGCCGCGCGCGGATCCGGGTCGGCCAGCAGCGGGCGCACGCCGGCAAACTGCCAGACCACCTCCGTCGCCGTGATCGGCTGGCGCAGATAGCGGTTGGCCGCCTCGCACAGGTATGTCACTTCCGAAGGCAGCACGTGGCAGCGCGCCGGATCGCCCTGATAGTCGGTGTCGGTGGTACCCACCAGCAGGTGGTCGTGGGTGAAGGGCAGCAGGAATACGACCCGTCCGTCGGGCTGCTGCAGCAGGCAGGCGCTGTCATCGGGCCAGGGCCGGCGCAGCACGATGTGGCTGCCCTGCACCAGGCGCAGGGCCGGTGTGCCGCTGCGCGCCTGCATGCGTTGCAGCAGGCCTCCGGCCCAGGGACCGGCCGCGTTGGCCACGGCATGTGCATGCACCGTCTGATGCTGTCCCGCTGCATCGACCAGTACCGCCCGCCAGTGGCCCTGCTCGCCGTGCAGTTCGACGCAGCGGGTGCGGACCTGCACACGGGCACCGCGTTGCGCGGCATCCAGCGCGTTGAGCAGGACCAAGCGTGCATCGTCCACCTGCGCGTCGGCATAGCTGAAGGCCTGGTGCAACGATGGCGACAGCCACGTGCCCAACGGGTCGTGTGGCAGGTGCAGTGCGCGCGAAGCCGGAAACGCTGCGCCGCGATGGCCGAGGTGGTCATACAGCCACAGGCCGAGCCGCAGCATCCAGCGTGGCCGCAGGTGGGGTTCCCAGGGCAGCACGAAGCGCAGCGGCCGGACCAGGCAGGGCGCCTGCCTGCGGAGCACATCGCGTTCGCCGAGCGCCTTGCGCACCAGGCCGAACTCGCCCTGTTCCAGGTAGCGCAGCCCACCATGGACCAGCTTGCTGCTGGCGCTGGAGGTATGTGACGCAAGATCGTGCTGCTCGCAGAGCAGCACGCGCAGGCCGCGGCCTGCGGCATCGCGCGCGATGCCGGCGCCGTTGATGCCACCTCCGATCACCAGCAGGTCGATGTTGTCCATCACGATCACCGGCCTTCCGTCCTTTGCAGAGTCAAGCCCTGCTCGACGTCCGGAGAAAAGCAGTCGAGCACGGCCCGACTCTACACAGAACGCGGGTGACGAAAACGACGACGGGCCCCGAAGGGCCCGTCGCGTACAGACAGTGAAGCAGACGGTGCTTAGAAGCGGGCGCCGATACCCACGCCGACAGTCCACGGATCCAGCTTGGCTTCGCCGATCTTCTCGCCACCAACCTTCACGTCCGGGCGGGCGCGCATGTAGCGGGCATCAGCACGGGCGAACCAGGTGGAGTTGATGTTCATGTCGACGCCGACGGTGCCGATCACGCCCTTGGCATCCTTCAGGCGGATGTCGGAGCTGCTGCCGTCAGCCAGCGATTCGTTGCTGAAGGCCGACTGGAAGTAGCCCACGCCCACGAACGGGCGGAACACGTTGTCGGCCTGGCCGAAGTGGTACTGGCCGCTCAGCGCGACCGGCTGCTGCTCGACGCTGCCCAGGCGGGTGTTGCCCGGACCCTTGACGCGGTGATCGAACTTGTCGGCAGCGCCCCACAGCTCAACGGCCCAGTTGTCGTTGACGTAGTAGCTGAAGCTGACGGTCGGCGCCGGGCCGCCATCGAGCTTCTTGACGCCGGTGATCGGATCATTCTTCGGCTGCAGCAGCGTGACGCCGCCAACCACGGCAAAATGCTTGCCCGAGGCGGTGTCGGTGGTGCTGCTGTCCTGGGCGAAAGCGGCCGGCGCGAAGGCGGCGGAGGTCAGCAGGGCGAGACTCAGGATACGGATGGAGCGCATGGGGGTATCTCCTAATGTTTCTTGTTTTTGGGCCCCCGGTTGCGGGGCGAGCACACCGTAGTCGCCTCAACATGAATCGAATCCGACGCGCGTTAAAAAATAGTTCGCTCTGTTCAGCGATGAGTTCGAAAAGCCTGTTTTCATGGGGTTTTTGCTCTGGAGGAATGTTCATGCAGTTGCACAAACCGTGAGCGCGCCAACGCTCTGCACCGGCCTGCTCGCGCAGGTGAACACGCGATCGCGCGTGTTGCTGCTTGGTTCGATGCCGGGTGCTGCGTCGCTGCACGCTGGCCAGTACTACGCGCATCCACGCAATCGTTTCTGGCCGCTCATGTCCGATATCTGCGGCTTTGACGCTGGTTTGCCCTATCCGCAACGCATGCGCGCGCTGAACGCCGCCGGTGTCGGGGTGTGGGATGTGATCGGCCGATGCGAGCGCCGGGGCAGCCTGGATGCGGACATCGTGCGTGGCACGGAAGTGGCCAACGCGCTGCCGGAACTGATCGCCCTGCTGCCTGAGCTGCAGCTGATCGGCTGCAATGGTGCTGCGTCGATGCAGGCATTCCAGCGCTGGGTGCTGCCTGTCCTGGGGGCGCCACCGCGTGTGCTGGCGCTGCCCTCGACCAGCCCGGCCAATGCGGCCTGGTCGCTGCAGCGCCTGCGTCAGGCCTGGCAGCCGGTGGCCGATGCACTGGCGACATGAAGCGGACATCGTGCGGACAATACGCTACCCACTGGAGGTGCCTGCGCCCCATGGGCAACAGCGTGTCCCGGCTGCGTGCGTACTGAAAACACCTGTAACGGTTGGCGCTGGCCCCCGCTGGCCGCACAATAGACGTTTCCCTACACCAGATTGCCGGAGTTATCCCCATGGCCGAAATCAAGGAAGCACTTGTCCCCGATATCGGTGACTACAGCGATATCCCGGTAATCGAGGTGCTTGTCGCCGTTGGCGATACGGTCAGGAAGGACCAGGGCCTGGTGACGCTGGAAAGCGACAAGGCGACCATGGAAGTGCCGTCTTCGGTGGCCGGTGTGGTCAAGGAGATCAAGGTCAAGGTGGGTGACACCCTGTCCGAGGGCAAGGTCGTGGCGCTGATCGAAGTGGCGGCAGACGAGGCCGCAGCGCCGGCCGCTCCGGCCGCTCCGGCCCCGGCCCCGGCCCCGGCCAAGGCCGCTGCCCCGGCGGCTGCCACCCAGAGCGCCCCGGCCCCGGCGGCTGCCGCGCCGGCCGCCCCGGCTGCCGGTGGCGGTGCGGTTGAAGCCCGGGTGCCGGACATCGGCGATTACACCGACATCCCGGTCATCGAAGTGCTGGTCGCCGTGGGCGACACCGTCAAGAAGGATCAGGGCCTGGTCACGCTGGAAAGCGACAAGGCGACCATGGAAGTGCCGTCCTCGGTGGCCGGTGTGGTCAAGGAACTGAAGGTCAAGGTGGGGGACACCCTGTCGCAGGGCAATGTGGTGGCCATCATCGAAGCCGAGGGTGCTGCTGCGCCGGCGCCGACCCGCGAAGCGGCTGCGGCGGCCCCGGCCGCTGCCGAGACCGCCACCAAGGTCGAGCCGGTCGCTGTGCCCGCCCAGCCGGACAAGCTGGCGGCTCGTGAGATCGCGTCGGCCGGCGCTCCGTCCAGCCCGCCCGTACAGTTCAACGCCGATGGCGTGCTGCCGGCCAAGGTGCCGTATGCCACCCCGGCGGTGCGCGTGTTCGCCCGCGAGCTGGGCGTGGACCTGCTGCAGATCAGCGGTACCGAGAAGGGCGGGCGCATCACCAAGGGTGACGTGCAGAAATTCGTCAAGGCCGCGCTCAGTGGTGGCGTTCCGGCCGCGGGCGGCACCGCTGCCGCCGCAGGCGGTGGGCTGAACCTGCTGCCGTGGCCGAAGGTCGATTTCAGCAAGTTCGGCGAGACCGAAGTGCAGCCGCTGTCGCGCATCAAGAAGATCTCCGGCGCGAACCTGGCCCGCAACTGGGCGATGATTCCGCACGTCACCCAGTTCGACCAGGCCGACATCACCGATCTGGAAGCACTGCGCGTGGCACTGAACAAGGAGAACGAGAAGGCCGGCATCAAGCTGACCATGCTCGCCTTCCTGATCAAGGCCAGCGCCGCAGCGCTGAAGAAGTTCCCGGAGTTCAACGCCTCGCTGGACGCCAGCGGCGAGAACCTGACCCTGAAGAAGTACTTCAACATCGGGTTCGCCGCCGATACGCCGAACGGCCTGGTCGTGCCGGTGATCCGCGACGTCGACAAGAAGGGCGTGGTGCAGATCGCGCAGGAAACCGGCGAGCTGGCCAAGAAGGCGCGCGACGGCAAGCTGGGCCCGGCCGACATGAGTGGCGGCTGCTTCTCGATCAGCTCGCTGGGCGGGATCGGTGGCACCGCGTTCACCCCGATCGTCAATGCGCCGGAAGTGGCCATCCTGGGCGTGTCCAAGTCCTCCATCCAGCCGGTCTGGAATGGCAAGGAATTCGCACCGAAGCTGCTGCTGCCGCTGTCGCTGAGCTACGACCACCGCGTCATCGATGGCGCCCTGGCCGCACGCTTCACCACGTACCTGTCGCAGGTACTGGCCGACATGCGTCGCGTGCTGCTGTAAGGCACCCGCTTCGCCCCCACCGTGTGGCCGTCGCCCTTGGCGCGGCCGCCTGACGAAACGCAGTGACAGCCCGCCGGCCACCCCGGCCGGGCATGAGGAAAACCACCATGGCCACGATTGAAGTCAAGGTTCCCGACATCGGCGATTACAGCGATGTGCCGGTGATCGAAGTGTTGGTCGCCGTCGGCGATACGGTGAAGAAGGACCAGGGCCTGGTGACCCTGGAATCGGACAAGGCCACGCTGGAAGTGCCGTCCTCGGCCGCCGGTGTGGTCAAGGAACTGAAGGTCAAGCTCGGCGATACGCTGTCCGAGGGGGCCGTGGTGGTCCTGCTGGACACCGAAGGAGCCGCCGAGGCCCCGGCCAAGGCAGCCGCACCTGCGCCTGCGGCCGCCGCCCCGGCCAGCAAGCCGCCGGTGACCCCGTCGCATCGTGCCCCGGCCGAACCGGCCGCACCGAAGCCGGCACTGGCCAGCGGCAAGCCGGCCGACATCGAATGCGAGATGGTCGTGCTGGGCTCCGGCCCGGGCGGCTACACCGCCGCGTTCCGCGCAGCCGATGTCGGCCTGGATACGGTACTGGTCGAGCGCTACGCCAGCCTCGGCGGCGTCTGCCTCAACGTCGGCTGCATTCCGTCCAAGGCACTGCTGCATGCGGCGGCGGTCATCGATGAAGTCGCCCATGCCGGCGATTTCGGCGTGGAGTTCGGCAAGCCGACGATCACGCTGGACAAGCTGCGCCAGTACAAGGAAAAGGTCGTCAACCAGCTGACCAAGGGTCTGGCTGGCATGGCCAAGCAGCGCAAGGTGCGCAACGTGCAGGGTGTCGGTCGGTTCCTGTCGGCCAACGAGCTGGAGATCACCGCCGCTGACGGCAGCACGCAGCTGCTGCGCTTCCAGAAGTGCATCATCGCCGCCGGTTCGCAGGCGGTGAAGCTGCCTAACTTCCCGTGGGGCGACAAGCGTGTGATGGATTCCACCGACGCGCTGGAGCTGGCCGAAGTGCCGGGTTCGCTGCTGGTTGTCGGTGGCGGCATCATCGGCCTGGAAATGGCGACCGTGTACGGTGCGCTGGGCAGCAAGGTTACCGTGGTCGAATTCATGGACCAGCTGATGCCGGGCGCCGACAAGGACCTGGTCAAGCCGCTGGCTGACCGCCTGAAGAAGCAGGGCATCGACGTTCACCTGAAGACCAAGGCGTCGGGCGTCACCGCCGATGTCAAGGGCATCACCGTGACCTTCGAGGCGGCCGAGGAAGGGCAGTCGCCGGCGCTGGCGCAGGGGACCTTCGACCGCGTGCTGGTCGCCGTGGGTCGTTCGCCGAATGGCAAGAAGATCGATGCCGAGAAGGCTGGCGTGCAGGTCACCGAGCGTGGCTTCATCCCGGTTGACCGGCAGATGCGTACCAACGTGCCGCACATCTTCGCCATTGGTGACATCGTCGGCAACCCGATGCTGGCCCACAAGGCCACGCACGAGGGCAAGCTGGCGGCTGAGGTGGCGGCCGGCCACAAGAAGGAGTGGGTGGCCCGCGTGATTCCGTCGGTGGCCTACACCAATCCGGAGATCGCCTGGGTGGGCGTGACCGAGACCGAGGCCAAGGCCAAGGGCCTGAAGGTCGGCGTGGCCAAGTTCCCGTGGGCGGCCAGTGGCCGCGCGATCGGCATCGGTCGCACCGAGGGCTTCACCAAGCTGATCTTCGACGAAGAGACCCACCGCATCATCGGTGGCGCGATCGTCGGTGTGCATGCCGGTGACCTGCTGGCCGAGATCGGTCTGGCGATCGAGATGGGCGCGGAAGCTGAAGACATCGGCCACACCATCCATGCCCATCCGACGCTGAGTGAATCGGTGGCGATGGCTTCGGAAATCTACGACGGCACGATCACCGATCTGTACATGCCGAAGAAGAAGTAAGGCGCTTGCGCCGGGCCATGCCCGGTGAAACGGAAAGCCCGGCGAAAGCCGGGTTTTTTGTTGGTGGCTTCTGTGGCTTCGGTGACTGTGGTCGCGAGCTTCCGGGCCGCTGCGCGGGTGGCAGGCATTTGGACACATGTCCCCCGTCGCCAGCCTGCGGCGGTCGCCTCCTCCTTTACTGTGTCCAAACGCCTGCCACCCACGCAGCGGCTCGGCGTGCGGACGCTCCAGCAGAGCCAGTTCAACAGACGCGTGGAGGCCTGGCACGCGGAGGGAGAGGGGGCTGCGTGCGAAGTAAAGGAGGAGGTGACGGCCACAGGCCGGCGCCGGGGACATTCGCACGCAGCCTCCTTTTCCTCCTGCGCGCCCGCGATCCTGCGATTGCGGCATGTGCGATCGCGAGCGTCCGGGCCTCTGCGTGAGCGGCAGGCGCTTGGATAAATGTCCCCCGCCGTCCGCCTGCGGCGGTCGCCTCCTCCTTTACTTTGTCCAAACGCCTGCCACTCACGCAGCGGCTCGACTTGCGGACGGTCCAGCCACAGCGCCACTTCATCAGACGCGTGGAGGCCTGACACGCGGAGGGAGAGGGGGCTGCGTGCGAAGTAAAGGAGGAGGTGACGGCCGCAGGTCGGCGCCGGGGGACATTCGCATGCAGCCCCCTCTCCCTCCAGCGCTTCGACCATGCCGCTTTTACCCCGGCAGGACAAAGCAGCACAAAAAAACGCGGCCCCCGATGTTCCGGAGGCCGCGCCAGGAGAGAGTGCGATGGAAGGGGCAGGAATCAGAACACGAAGCTGACGCCGGCCACCGGGCCCTTGAATTCCTGCTTCAGACCGATGGTGCCGTCGCTGCCCTTCTTGTCCGCATCCAGCTTGAACCAGTCGTAGCCGGCGAACAGGCCGAAGTTCTTGGTCAGGCGGTAATCGACGATGGCATTGGCGCGGCTCAGGTCACCCTTGTAGTCGTCGAAGCTGCCCCAGCGGGTGTTGAGGTACTGACCCTGCAGGGTGATCATCCACTTCTCGGACGGGGTGAAGCTCAGGCGTGCACCGACCACCGGTGCCACACCGTCGGTCTTCTCGTCCAGGAACTGGCCTTCATACACGGTGCCCAGGTCCGCATAGCCCTTGGTGCTGACCTTGGCGTACTCCGCACCCAGCTGCAGGCCCAGATCGAAGGTGTCGGTGTCGACAACGGAGTAGTCGTAGACCAGGCTGGCCACCTGGTACTTCAGCTCGGCCTTGACGAAGCTGTCAGCCGGCACGTTGACGCCGCCGAAGGAGATGTCCTGGCCCAGCGTCTCGCGCCGGTCCTTGTCGTACTTGAAGTAGTTGAACAGGAAGCGCTGGCGGTCGCTGAGGCGGAACATGCCGTCTACCCGCGGTTCCCATTCCTTGCCGCCGAGCTTGAAATCTTCCGAGAAACCGACGTCCTGGCCGGCGACAGTGGTGTTGCCGCGCAGCGTGTTGTCCGAATCGATGTTCATCGCACCCAGGCGCAGGGCGAAACGGTCATCGCCTTCGGCGGCATGGGCGGCGCTGGCGAACGATGCGCCGGCGGCAAGCAGGGAGAGGGCGAGCAGGGTGGGGACGGAGCGCATCGAAGAGTCCTTGCAGTGGTTCATCAGAATGAAGCCCACTGTGCAGGACGCGCTCGTCCACCATGCGTGAACGTATGGTCGATGGCGTGTGCACGGTTCAGCGCTGTCACGACCATGAAAAAGGATGGCCCCGGAGCCGGGCTTCGGGGCCATCGTGGACCTGCGGGGCGAAGCGTCGACGAGGTTGCTGCAGGCAGGTCGGAAGGTCGGACCGGCAAGGTCGCGGAAAGTTCCCAGGCGTGCGACCAAAGTTCAATACGCTGCACCGCAGCATCATGTGGACGTCATTGTCCCTTGGGTGGCGCGCAAAAATGTAACCGTTACCGCAACTTGCGCCCTTCCGGGATGAACAGGCAGCGGTTGTCTCGCAAATTGTCCCATTGCTATAATTTGGCGGCTCGATGAGGCCCCCCTGCTGTAGCCGCCTCAGCCCTCCACTTGCAACCACGCGGGACGTCCTGTGCTGAACTCCGTTGAAGCGGGTCGGCGACTGATGCTGCGCGCCGCGGTCTACCCGCTGGCCGCAGTGGCTGTCCTGGCCCTGGCCTTCCTGCTGGTAGGGCCGAAGTACGCGCTCGGTGCCCTGGCATCCGGCGTGGCGATCTCGGCCGGTGGCTGGGTCGCGGCACGGATGGCGCTGGGCGGGGGTGCCCTGGCTGCGGGGTCGGCAATGGCACGGCTGATCATTGCGATCGTGGCGAAGTGGGTAGTCGTTTTCGGCGTCCTGCTGGTGGGGTTCCTGGTCTTCAAGCTGCCTGCATTGGCGCTGTTGGCCGGTATCGCCGTCGGCTTGATGTTCCAGGTCCTGGCGATGGCCAGGCGTTGACAGAATTCAATTAACTAAGGTTCCGGACACATGGCGGGCGAGGCTCTAACCCCTACCAGCTACATCCAGCATCACCTGCAGAACCTGACCGCACCGGTCGGCAACGGCGACGGGATGTTCTGGCATATCCACGTCGATACCTTCCTCACCGCGGTCCTGATGGGCCTGGTGATCGTGGTCGCCTTCTGGCTGGGCACCCGCAAGGCCACGGCTGGCGTGCCGGGCAAGTGGCAGGCCTTCGTGGAGATCTGCCTGGAGTTCGTCGACCGCCAGGCCAAGGACACCTACCACGGCAAGAGCAAGCTGGTCACGCCGATCGCCATCACGATCTTCTTCTGGATCCTGATGATGAACCTCATCAAGATGATCCCGGCCGACTTCATCGCCAAGCCGCTGGAGCTGGCGGGCATCCATTACTGGAAGCCGGTGCCGACCGCCGACGTCAATGCCACCCTGGGCATGGCCATCAGCGTGTTCTTCCTGATGCTGTTCTTCGCGCTGAAGTCCAAGGGACTGGGCGGCTTCATCAAGGAGTTCCTGACGGCTCCGTTCGGCAAGTGGATGATGCCGTTCAACCTGATCCTCAACATCGTCGAGTGGCTGAGCAAGCCGATCTCCCTGGCGATGCGACTGTTCGGCAACATGTTCGGCGGCGAAATCGTGTTCCTGCTGATCTGGGTGCTGGGTGGTGCCGGTTTCTTCGGCGCCATTGCCGGTGGTGCGTTCGGCCTCGGCTGGATGCTGTTCCACCTGCTGGTGATCCCGCTGCAGGCCTTCATCTTCATGATGCTGTCGATCGTGTACCTGAGCCTGTCGGAAGACGCTCACTGAGTTTCAAGCTTCAACGCGTTTCAACCTTCATCCGTTTCATCACCCTTAGCAACTTAAGTTCCTGGAGATAACCATGTACTTCGCCGTCCTGACCAACTTCGCGCAGATTCAGAGCTCCACCGCCCTCGCCGTCGGCATCATGATCGGCCTGGCCGCGCTGGGCGCCGGTCTGGGTCTGGCCATCATGGCTGGTAAGTTCCTGGAGTCGGCCGCCCGCCAGCCGGAACTGATCCCGGTCCTGCAGGTCCGCATGTTCATCACCGCCGGCCTGATCGACGCCGCGTTCATCATCTCGGTCGCCGTCGGCCTGCTGCTGGCCTTCGCCAACCCGCTGTCGGCCGCCTTCGCCGGTGCCGTCACCAAGGCTCTGGCCGGCTGATACAGCGGTTTGAGACGACCGGGTGCTGATGCACCCGGTTTCGGATGAAGGCCGGATGCGCCGCCCCGGCGGCGCGTCCACCCCGAAACCAGCGATCGAGCTAACCATGAATATCAATTTCACCCTTCTTGCGCAGGCGCTCGCCTTCGCTGGTCTGATCTGGATCATCGCGACCAAGATCTGGCCGCCGCTGATGAACGCGATCGAAGAGCGCCAGCAGAAGATTGCTGAAGGCCTCGCTGCTGCCGACCGCAGCCAGAAAGATCTGGCCCAGGCGCAGGAGAAGGTCAACGAAGCGCTGAAGGAAGCCCGCACCAAGGCCAACGAGATCATCGACCAGGCCCACGCGCGCGCCAACCAGATCGTCGACGCAGCCCGTACCGAAGCGATCACCGAAGCCACCCGTCAGAAGGAACTGGCCCAGGCTGAGATCGACGCCGCCGCCAACCGTGCCCGTGAAGATCTGCGCAAGCAGGTGTCCGCGCTGGCCGTGACCGGTGCCGAAAAGCTGCTCAAGCGCGAAATCGACGCCAACGCCCACAAGGCGCTGCTCGACGAGCTGGCCTCGGAGATCTAAGGATGAGCCAGGCCCTCACGCTTGCCCGCCCGTACGCCCGCGCCGCGTTCGCGACCGCGCGCGACGAAGGCGCGTTCGCGCCGTGGTCGGACGCCCTGGCGTTCTCCGCCCACGTCGCCGCCGACCCGCGCGTGGCGGCCCTGCTCGCCAACCCGGAGCTCGGTCGTGACGACGCTGTCGCCCTGCTGGCGCCGGCGACCCACGGCGAAAGCTTCTCGCGCTTCCTGGCCATCCTGGCCGAATCGCATCGTCTGCCGCTGCTGCCGGAGATCTCCGGCATGTTCGACGCCCTGCGCGCCGAAGCCGAGCACGTGGTCAAGGCCACCGTGACCTCGGCCGCCGAACTGTCGGCCGGCGAGCTGGACGCGATCAAGGTCGCGCTGCGCAAGCGCTTCAACCGCGAGGTCGATGTGACCACCGCGGTCGATGCCTCGCTGATCGGCGGCGCCGTGATCGACGCCGGCGACGTGGTCATCGATGGTTCGCTGAAGGGCAAGCTGGCCCGCCTGCAGACCGCGCTCGCTAACTGAATTCATTTAACGTCCGGCCCCGCTGCCGGCACTAGGACTTGACGATGGCAACCACGCTCAACCCCTCCGAAATCAGCGAACTGATCAAGAACCGCATCGAGAAGGTCAAGCTGGCCGCGGAATCGCGCAACGAAGGCACCGTGACCAGCGTGTCCGACGGCATCGTGCGCATCTTCGGTCTGGCCGACGTGATGCAGGGCGAAATGATCGAACTGCCGAACAACACCTTCGCCCTGGCCCTGAACCTGGAGCGCGACTCGGTCGGCGCCGTGGTCCTGGGTGACTACGAGCACCTGCGCGAAGGCGACGTCGCCAAGACCACCGGCCGCATCCTGGAAGTGCCGGTCGGTCCGGAACTGCTGGGCCGCGTCGTCAACGCGCTCGGCGAGCCGATCGACGGCAAGGGCCCGCTGGGCACCGACGTGACCGCTCCGGTGGAGCGTGTTGCTCCGGGCGTGATCTGGCGCAAGTCGGTCGACCAGCCGGTGCAGACCGGTTACAAGTCGGTCGACTCGATGATCCCGATCGGCCGTGGCCAGCGCGAGCTGATCATCGGTGACCGCCAGACCGGCAAGACCGCCATGGCGATCGACGCGGTGATCAACCAGAAGGGCACCGGCATCAAGTGCGTGTACGTTGCGATCGGCCAGAAGGCATCGACCATCGCCAACATCGTGCGCAAGCTGGAAGAGAACGGCGCCCTGGCCCACACCATCGTCGTGGCCGCCACCGCGTCCGAATCGGCTGCGATGCAGTACATCAGCGCCTACTCGGGCTGCACCATGGGCGAGTACTTCATGGACCGCGGCGAAGACGCGCTGATCGTGTACGACGATCTGTCCAAGCAGGCCGTTGCCTACCGCCAGATCTCGCTGCTGCTGAAGCGCCCGCCGGGCCGTGAAGCCTACCCGGGCGACGTGTTCTACCTGCACTCGCGCCTGCTGGAACGCGCTGCCCGCGTGTCCGAGGAGTACGTCGAGAAGTTCACCGAAGGCAAGGTCACCGGCAAGACCGGTTCGCTGACCGCGCTGCCGATCATCGAAACCCAGGCCGGCGACGTGTCCGCCTTCGTTCCGACCAACGTGATCTCGATCACCGACGGCCAGATCTTCCTGGAAACCGACCTGTTCAACGCCGGCATCCGCCCGGCCGTGAACGCCGGTATCTCGGTGTCGCGCGTCGGTGGTTCGGCGCAGACCAAGATCATCAAGAAGCTGTCGGGCGGCATCCGCATCTCGCTTGCCCAGTACCGTGAGCTGGCTGCGTTCGCGCAGTTCGCTTCGGATCTGGACGAAGCCACCCGCAAGCAGCTGGAACGTGGCCAGCGCGTCACCGAGCTGATGAAGCAGAAGCAGTACGCGCCGATGTCGATCGCCAACCAGGCGCTGTCGATCTACGCCGTCAACGAGGGTTACCTCGACGACGTGCCGGTCAACAAGCTGCTGGCGTTCGAAGAGGGCCTGCACGCCCACTTCGCCAACACCCAGGGCGAGCTGATCAACAAGGTCAACGCCACCGGTGGCTGGGACAACGATATCGAAGGTGCCTTCAAGAAGGGCATCGCCGACTTCAAGACCACCGGCAGCTGGTAACAGCGCATGGGGAACGGGGCCTGGCCCCGTTCCACCGTTGAACAACGCGGGGCATCAGCCCCGCGCCACGGGAAACAAGAGATGGCAAGCGGACGCGAAATCAAAACCAAGATCAAGAGCGTGCAGAACACCCGCAAGGTGACGCGCGCCCTGGAGATGGTCTCGGCCTCCAAGATCCGCAAGGCGCAGGATCGGATGAAGACCTCGCGTCCGTACGCGCAGGCGATGAAGCAGGTGATCGGCCACCTGGCGCAGGCCAGCACCGATTACCAGCATCCGTTCCTGGTCGAGCGCGAGCAGGTCAAGCGGGTCGGTTTCATCGTGATCTCCTCCGATCGCGGCCTGGCCGGCGGCCTGAACAACAACCTGTTCCGCAAGATGCTGGGCGAAGCCAAGGCATGGCAGGACAAGGGTGCGGAAGTGGATCTGGTGACCATCGGCCAGAAGGCATCGACCTTCTTCCGCCGCGTCAAGGTCAACATGGTCGGCAGCGTGACCCACATCGGCGACGTGCCGAAGCTGGAATCGCTGATCGGTGTGATCAAGGTCATGCTCGACGCCTTCACTGAAGGCAAGGTCGACCGCGTGTACCTGGTCTACAACCGCTTCGTGAACACCATGACGCAGAAGGCCAGCTTCGATCAGCTGCTGCCGCTGCCGGCGGCCGAGAAGCAGGTCGCGCACCACGACTGGGATTACCTGTACGAACCCGATGCCGCGACCGTGCTCGAGCACGTGATGACGCGTTACATCGAGTCGCTGGTGTACCAGGCATTGCTGGAAAACGTCGCCTCCGAACATGCCGCACGCATGGTCGCGATGAAGGCGGCGAGCGACAACGCCAACAAGCTGATCGGTACGCTGCAGCTCGTCTACAACAAGGCGCGCCAGGCAGCGATCACCCAGGAAATCTCCGAAATCGTCGGCGGCGCGGCAGCAGTCTGACCGCGTTCGTTCAAAGCACACATTTAGAGGATGCAGCAATGAGTCAGGGCAAGATCGTTCAGATCATCGGCGCGGTCGTCGACGTCGAATTCCCGCGTGAGTCGGTGCCGAAGGTGTACGACGCACTGAAGGTCGACAACACCGAAATCACCCTTGAAGTCCAGCAGCAGCTGGGCGACGGCGTGGTGCGTACCATCGCCCTCGGTTCCACCGATGGCCTGAAGCGCAACCTGGTCGCCACCAACACCGGTCGTGGCATCTCGGTGCCGGTCGGCGCCGGCACCCTGGGCCGCATCATGGACGTGCTGGGCCGTCCGATCGACGAAGCCGGCCCGGTCGCTGCCAGCGACAACTGGGAAATCCACCGTGCGGCACCGTCGTACGAAGACCAGTCCCCGGCCACCGAGCTGCTGGAAACCGGCATCAAGGTCATCGACCTGATGTGCCCGTTCGCCAAGGGCGGCAAGGTCGGCCTGTTCGGCGGCGCCGGCGTCGGCAAGACCGTCAACATGATGGAACTGATCAACAACATCGCCAAGGCGCACAGCGGTCTGTCCGTGTTCGCCGGCGTGGGTGAGCGTACCCGTGAGGGCAACGACTTCTACCACGAAATGAAGGACTCCAACGTCCTCGACAAGGTGGCGATGGTGTACGGCCAGATGAACGAGCCGCCGGGCAACCGCCTGCGCGTCGCGCTGACCGGCCTGACCATGGCCGAGTACTTCCGCGACGAGAAGGACGAGAACGGCAAGGGCAAGGACGTGCTGCTGTTCGTCGACAACATCTACCGCTATACCCTGGCCGGTACCGAAGTGTCGGCACTGCTGGGTCGTATGCCGTCCGCCGTGGGTTACCAGCCGACCCTGGCCGAGGAAATGGGCGTCCTGCAGGAGCGCATCACCTCGACCAAGAACGGTTCGATCACCTCGATCCAGGCCGTCTACGTTCCCGCGGACGACCTGACCGATCCGTCGCCGGCGACCACCTTCGCCCACCTGGACTCGACCGTGACCCTGTCGCGTTCGATCGCCTCGCTGGGTATCTACCCGGCCGTCGATCCGCTGGACTCCACCAGCCGCCAGATGGACCCGCTGGTCATCGGCCACGAGCACTACGACACCGCCCAGCGCGTCCAGCAGACCCTGCAGAAGTACAAGGAACTGAAGGACATCATCGCCATCCTGGGTATGGACGAACTGTCCGAAGAAGACAAGCAGGCCGTGTCGCGCGCCCGCAAGATCGAGCGCTTCTTCAGCCAGCCGTTCCACGTGGCCGAAGTGTTCACCGGTTCGCCGGGCAAGTACGTGCCGCTGAAGGACACCATCCGTGGCTTCAAGGCCATCGTCGATGGCGAGTACGACCACCTGCCGGAGCAGGCGTTCTACATGGTCGGCGGCATCGAAGAAGCGGTCGAGAAGGCCAAGAAGATGGCCGAGAAGGCCTGATCCGGGAGGGGCGGGAGCGATCCTGCCCGACCTGACGCCGGCGCCGGGCAGCCGCCCGGGCCGGTGGACCTCCACGGTGGCATCGCGCCACCGCGAACAGCGAAGAGATTTGCATGAGCACGATCCGTTGCGACATCGTCAGCGCCGAGCAGGAAATCTTCCGTGGCGAAGCGACCTTGGTCGTGGCCACCGGTGAGCTGGGCGAACTGGGCATCGCGCCCAAGCACGCACCGCTGATCACCCGCCTGAAGCCGGGCAAGGTGGTGGTGACCACGCCGAACGGCGAGCAGCTGGATTTCGCCATTTCCGGCGGCATCCTGGAGGTTCAGCCGCAGGTGGTGACCGTGCTGGCCGACACCGCGATCCGCGCGCAGGACATCGACGAAGCCTCGGTCCGCAAGGCCAAGGAAGAAGCCGAGCGCATCCTGGCCAACCGTGGTGAAGCCATGGAAGTGGCCGAAGCCCAGCAGAAGCTGGCCGAAGCCGTGGTCCAGTTGCAGGCGCTGGAGCGCCTGCGCAAGAACCTCAAGCACTGAGGCTCGCCACACCCACAGGAACGCCGGCCTCGTGCCGGCGTTTTTGTTTGTGCGCCATCACCGCCGGTCAGCGGTAGACCACGTGGCGCATCAGCAGGAACGACACCGCCGCCAGTCCGCCCTCGACCAGCGGCTTGGCCAGCCACGCGTAGCGCAGGCCCAGAGCCTGGTCGACCAGGCTGACCAGCAGCGTGCTGGCCGCCGTCAGCAGCAGCCACAGCGCGCAGAAGCGCGCAAAGCGCTTCCAGCCCAGCTTGTGCGTGCCCGGCTCGGCGAACGTGTAGCGACCGTTGAGCCAGAAGCCCAGCAGCATCCCCGCCAGCCGGCCCGTGACGTTGGCCGGTGCAACCGGCAACCCCAGTGCGGTGGCCGCCACGAAGACCACCCAGTCGACCAGCAGCTGCACGAGCCCGATGACGAGGTAGGTGCTTCCCTGGCGGATGAGGCTCATCGGCATGCTGAAGAAGGAGGGGCATCCATGTTAACGGGCCACGCTCTAGAATCGATGTCATCGAACCACGGATTCCCCCCCATGACCCAACCCCTGCACGTGATCATCCTGGCCGCAGGTGCCGGCAAGCGCATGAAGTCGGTGCTGCCGAAGGTGCTGCAGCCGATCGCCGGGCAGCCGATGCTCGCGCATGTCATCGCTGCCGCCCGCGAGCTCGACCCCGCTGCGATCCACGTGGTGTATGGCCATGGTGGCGAGGCAGTGCGGCGCCACTTCGCCGACCAGACCGACCTGCAATGGGCCGAGCAGGCACAGCAGCTGGGGACCGGCCACGCGGTCGCGCAGGCGATGCCGCAGGTGCCCGACGCCGCGCAGGTGCTGGTGCTGTACGGCGATGTGCCGTTGATCCGCGCGCAGACGCTGCGCGACCTGCTGGCGCAGCCGGGCCGGCTGGCCGTGCTTGTGGCCGATGTCGATGACCCGACCGGTTATGGCCGCGTGCTGCGCGACGCCGAGGGCCGGGTCGGCGCCATCGTCGAACAGAAGGACGCCAGCGATGACCAGCTGCGCGTGCGCACGATCAATACCGGCATCATCACCGCCGAATCGACCGCGCTGCGCCGGTGGCTCTCGCAGCTGTCCAACAGCAACGCGCAGGGCGAGTACTACCTGACCGACGTATTTGCCTTTGCAGCCCGTGAGTTCACCCCGGCCGAGATGGCTCTGGTGGCCGATGTGCAGGAAGCAGAAGGGGCGAACGATCCCTGGCAGCTGGCGCAGCTCGAGCGCGCGTGGCAGCGCCGCGCAGTACGTGCGCTGTGCGCGCAGGGCGCGCGCGTGCTGGACCCGTCACGGCTGGATATCCGCGGCAGCGTGACGGTCGGCAGCGATGTGCTCATCGATGTCGATGTCATTCTCGAGGGCAAGGTGGTGCTGGGAGATGGCGTGACCATCGGCCCGTTCAATCGACTCAAGGACGTGACGCTCGGGCCGGGCACCGAAGTGCGCGCGCACTGCGACCTGGAAGGGGTGGTCACCGAAGGTGCCGCATCGGTCGGCCCGTTCGCCCGGCTGCGCCCGGGCACGGTGCTCGCCGATGGCGTCCACGTAGGCAACTTCGTGGAGACCAAGAAAGTGACCCTCGGCGTGGGCAGCAAGGCCAACCACCTGACCTATCTGGGCGATGCGGTGATCGGCAGCAAGGTGAACATCGGCGCCGGCACCATCACCTGCAACTACGACGGCGTCAACAAGTCGACCACGACCATCGGCGACAATGCCTTCATCGGTTCCAACAGCTCGCTGGTGGCGCCAGTGCTGATCGGCGAGGGCGCCACCATCGCCGCCGGTTCGGTCATCACGCGCACCGCGCCGGACGGCAAGCTGACGCTGGCACGCGCACGGCAGGAAACCATCGATGGCTGGAAGCGGCCGGTCAAGAAATCCTGAGCCACGGGTTCCGCATGCCGACGAGCTCGGCGCGCTGCCGGCGATCGAACAGCGTGCCGGCGAACTGCTGAAGGGCCACGAAGCCTATCCGGTGTTCGCCGGCCACGGCCTGGATCTGCAGGCGCTGCGGGACGGCCTCCGGCGCGGCCAGCTGTGGGTGGTGGATGACGCCGACGGCGGCGGCATCGCCGGTTACCTGCTGGCAGGCGGGCTGTGCGGCGAATTCCATGTGCTGCAGATGGATGTGGACCCGGCGCATGCGCGTCGTGGCCATGGTCGTGCTTTGCTGCGGCACGCGTTGGCAATGGCCAGGACCCAGGGCTATCGCTCTGCGGTGCTGACGACGCTGGCAGACGTGCCGTGGAATGCGCCGTTCTATGCCGGCGAGGGATTCGTGGGGCTTGCGCAGGAGGAATGGGGTGACGGGCTGCAGGCCGTGATGGCGGAGGAAGCCGCATTGGGGTTTCCGATGCATCTACGGGTGGCGATGCGGCGTGTCCTGTCTTCGATGGATGGCTGAAGGTCGTTCCGGGGTGCCTTCGCCAATGATGTCGGGCAGCGTCGGGTCATGCCCGGCGGGCGGAGCGACCGCTTCCGCTTCCCGGAGCGTCACCTCACCCCGCCGGCAGCAGGATCGAAACACACAACCCCCCCTCACTGCGGTTCTGCAGCGACACCCGTCCACCGTGCGCCTCCACGATCTCCCGGGTCAGCGCCAGTCCCAGCCCGGTGCCGTTGCGCTTGGTCGAATAGAACGGCATCAACGCATTCTGCAGTACCTGCTCGTTCATGCCTTTGCCGCGATCAAGCACATCCAGACGCAGCCACTGGGGCAGGCGGGTCAACTGCACCTGCACGTCATCGTTGGGCGGATCGGCTTCCGCGCAGGCTTCGTGCGCGTTCTTCAGCAGGTTCAGCAGCGCCTGCCCGAACTGCGCGATATCGATGCGGCTGCTCATCTCCTCGTCCGGCTCCTGCTCCATGCCGAACGGAATCTGCTGGCGCAGGCTGGACAGGAACGGGGCCCAGTGCACGGTCTGCAGCTGGGGCTGTGGCAGCTTGGCGAAGCGTGCGTATCCGCGGATGAATCCCTCCAGGTGGCGGGCGCGATCTTCGATGGTGGTGAAGATCTCCGGCAGGCGGTCGAACCGCTCACGCTTGACCAGTTCCCCTCCGGAATGCGCCAGCGAGGCAATCGGTGCCAGCGAATTGTTCAGCTCGTGGCTGATCACCCGGATCACCTTCTTCCAGGTCTGGACTTCCTGCCTGCGCAGCTCGGCGGTGAGCAGACGCACCAGCAGCAGATCATGGGGCCGTCCATTGAGATGGAACGCGCGCCGCGAGAGATGGTAGACCTGCTCGTCATCCTCGTCGCCGTCCTCGCCTTCGGCCTGCACCGCGAACAGGCTGTCGCCGCCGCGGGCGATGGCGTCGCGCAGTTCCACCGGCACCTGCTCCAGCACCTCCTCCAGGCGCTGGCCCTCCAGCTTCCAGCCACCATGCAGCAGCTTGCGCGCAGCCAGGTTGGAGAACACCACACGGGCGATGCCATCGCCGCCTGATGCAATCAGCAGCATCGCCACGGGCGTGTTCTGCACCATCGTGTCCAGCAGCAGTTCGCGTTGCACCAGACCCTGGCGCTGCTCGCGCAGCACGTCGCCCAGCTCGCGATGTGCCTTCACCAGGTCACCCAGTTCGTCGTTGCCTTCCCAGTGAACGCCGAAGTTGTACTCTCCATCGCGGTAGCTGCTGGTGGTGCCGGACAACGCACGCATCAGCGAGCGGACCGGTGCGGTGGCGCGGCGCAGCGCCCACCACATCAGGGCAAGCAGGATCACCGTGGATACGATGGCCACCGCCCAGCCGTGGTCGAGCCAGTAGGCCAGCAGCCAGGGCAGCGCGGCAGCCAGCGCCAGCACCGGCAGCAGGCGCAGGAACAGGCGGAAGGTGAACGAGCGTCGCTTCATTCGCGCGGAATGCCGTGGCGGTCCATGCGCCGGTACAGTGCCTGGCGGCTGAGACCGAGTTCGGCGGCCGCCTGCGCGATGACCCCATGATTGCGCGCCAGTACCTCCTCGATGCGCGTGCGGTCCGGATCGTTGCCGGCGCTCGGCGCCGGGCGTGGCGCAGCCGGAGCGCGTGGCAGGTTGAGATCGGTCACTTCGATGCGGTTGCCGGTGGCCAGCAGCTCGGCGCGCTGGATCACGTTGCGCAGTTCGCGCACGTTGCCCGGCCACGGGTGCCGTTGCAACGCGGCAGCGGCGGCGCTGGACAACGGCTTGCCGCCCGCCAGGAAGCGTTCGGCCAGCGGCAGGATGTCGCCGGGCCGCTCGGCCAGCGGCGGCAGCACCAGCTCCACGGTGTTGAGGCGGTAGTACAGGTCCTCGCGGAACGTGCCGTCGCGGATCATCGCCGGCAGGTCGGCATTCGTGGCGCTGACCACGCGTACCTTGACCTGGCGTTCGCGGTTGGAGCCCAGGCGCTCGAAGCGACCGGTCTCCAGCACGCGCAGCAGCTTCATCTGCCCGCCCAGCGACAGGTTGCCGATCTCATCCAGGAACAGGGTGCCTCCATCGGCCGCCTCGAACTTGCCTTCGCGCGCCTTGTTGGCACCGGTGTAGGCACCTGCCTCGGCGCCGAACAGCTCGGCTTCGATCAGCTCGGACGGCAGCGCACCACAGTTGACCGTGACGAACGGTCCCTTTGCCACCAGCGAATTGGCCTGGATGATCTGCGCGATCTTCTCCTTGCCGGCGCCATTGGGTCCGGTGATCAGGACCGGCAGTTCGGAGCGTGCGACCTGGCAGGCCAGGGCGATCACGCGTTCACTGGCAGGATCGGCGAAGACGGCACCACTGAGGTCGTACTTCTGTTCCAGCGCGGTGCGCTGACGCTGCTCGCGTTCGCGCCGACGGTCCAGTTCGCGACGTGCCTCGGACAGTTCCAGCAGGTTGTTGACCGTGGTCAGCAGCTTGCGGTCGTCCCAGGGCTTGGCCAGGTAATCGGCCGCGCCGGCCTTGACCAGGTCCACCGCGCTGCTCAGATGGGTCCAGGCGGTCAGCAGGATCACCGGCAGGTCGGGGTGGCGTGCGCGGATCTGCGCGAACAGGGCTTCGCCTTCCTCGCCGGAGGTGGTGTCCTCGCTGAAGTTCATGTCCTGGATCACCAGGTCCACCGGCTGCGATTCGAGCAGGGCCAGGCCTTCGGCCGGGCTCTGTGCCTGCAGCGTGTCGATGTCGTGCAGGGAGAACAGCACGTCCAGCGCGGTGCCCACGCTGGCGTTGTCGTCGATGATGAGGATCGCGGGCATGGACCGGTTCGGGAAAAAGGGATGGGCAGCGCCGGAGAGAGCTGTAGGTTCCAGGGCGCCGGCAGGAGCCGGCGCCACCCATCAAGCATAGCTAAAAGCTGCCGCCCTGCAGCCGGTGCCGGATCACCGTCGTG
This sequence comes from Stenotrophomonas sp. YJH_SMC_106-19, assembly GCF_059368375.1. Classification (NCBI taxonomy): domain Bacteria; kingdom Pseudomonadati; phylum Pseudomonadota; class Gammaproteobacteria; order Lysobacterales; family Lysobacteraceae; genus Stenotrophomonas; species Stenotrophomonas sp. YJH_SMC_106-19. The sequence goes on along the minus strand of NZ_JCAFRQ010000001.1, from coordinate 1,196,510 downwards.
GCGGCGGCGGCGGCGGCGGCGGCGGCGGCGGTGGTGGTGCGGTGGGCGGTGACAGCAGGGGCCGCCAGCCAGCCAGGGACACCGGCACGGTCAGCGTCTTTCCATCGCGCTGCAGCAGCAGCCGTACGCTGGATGCGTCGGTGGCCTGCATCGCGGCTGTCAGCTGGTCGACCTGCTGCACGGCGATATCGTCCACGCGCAGGATGCGGTCGCCACGGCGCACGCCGAAGCGCGCCTCCGGATGCGCCGCATCGACCCGCACGTGGCCGCCCGAGGAAGCCAGCGCCACATGGGCGCCGTCGTCCTGCCAGCTCATGGTCTGCTGGTTGCTGCTGCCGGCAAGGGCCGGCAGCGGCAGCATCAGCATCATCGCCAGGAAAGGTGCGCGCATGTCAGGCCCCCCGCGTGGCGACGGCCGGAGGCACGGCGGCCGCCCGGCGCGCAGGGCCGAACACGGCGATCTGGCCCAGTGCCCACAGCAGCACCGCACCCAGCGGCAGGTACAGCAGCGGCATGCGAGGCAGCTCGTACATGTTCATCAACCACAGATTGATGGCGTAGGCCGCCAGCATGCCCAGCACGATGCCCAGCGAGGCCAGCAGGAAGTTCTCGGTCTGGAAGTAGCGCAGCACCTGGCCGCGGGTGGCACCGAGGGCACGGCGGATGCCGATCTGCTTGCTGCGCTGCTGCACCCAGAAGCTGGCCAGGCCGACGATGCCCAGCGCGGTCACCACCAGCAGGGCGATGCATACGGTGACCAGCAGCCCGACCATCGCCCGGTCGTTCTTGAAGTAGTCGTTGCGCTGGTCCTCATAGCTGAGCTTCTCGCGCACCAGGCGGTTGGGATCGTTGCGTTCCAGGGCCGCCAGGGCACCCTTCAGCACGTCATCGCGGCGTTCAGGCGTGGTGCGCAGCATGTACGGGCCGCCGCTGGCGAAGTCGGTGCGCACCGGCAGGATCATCGACAGGGTGGTGTTGTTGTTCCAGTCCGTCGGCGGCGCGAGGTGGGCAACCACGCCCACCACGTGCAGCGCCTGCCGACCCATGTAGAAGGTCTTGCCCAGCGGGTTCTGGCCCGGGAACATCTTCTCGGCCACGGCCTGGTTGAGGATCACCGCCGAAGCCTTGTCCGGTGTGGTGCTGGCCGACTTGCGTGCGTCCTCGAAGTCGATGTACTCGCCGGGCAGGAAGTCACGGCCGGCCACCAGCTGCAGACCCAGGGTGGACAACGCACCTTCGTTGAACATGTACAGCGTCGCCGAGGTCGTCGGCCGTTCCTGGTCGCGCTCGCGCGAGATGCTGGTATTGGACGAGCTGGGGCGGAACGGCAGCTGGTTGACCTTGGTCACGCTGGTCGCACCGGGAACGGCGCGCAGCGCGGCCAGGTCTTCCTGGGTACGCGCCATGGCATTGGTCTGGGTACCGATGCCACTGGTACGGACGATCACCAGTTCGTTCTCGGCCAGGCCGCTGGGCTGGGTGATCTTCTCCACGCGCTGGCTGACCAGGAACAACGCGTTGCAGACGATGGCGCAGGTCAGCGCGATTTCCAGCACGATCAGGGCAGCGGCGGTCTTGTGCCGGCGCAGCGTGCTGAGGATGGGGCGGATATCCATGGCAGTGTCCTTGTGCTTACTGCGACTTGAGCTGGATGGCGGGGGTGACCTGCATGGCACGCCAGGCCGGAAGGAATCCGGCGGCCAGGCTGGCCAGCAGGGTCAGGCCGAGGGCGAGCAGCAGCATGCTGCCGTCCAGATGGGCCAGCTGGGCGTACTCCACCGGCTGCCTGCGCACTGCGGCCAGACCGATCAGGGCCAGGCCGATGCCGAGCACACCGCCGACCACACCGATGGCACCGGCTTCGACCAGGCACTGCAGGAAGATCTGCCCACGGCTGGCACCCAGCGCACGCCGCACGCCGATCTCACCGCTGCGGCGCAGGAACTTGGCCAGCAGCAGACCGACCGTATTGACCAGGCACACGCCCAGGAAGCCCAGCGCCAGCCACATCTGCAGGCGCACGTCGCTGGGCACCGCACCGTTGAAGTCCAGCCACTCCATGACGCTGCGCACACGCACGTTGGCGGGACGCTCGAAGCGGCCTGCAGCGCGCTGCTGGTCGGAGTAGTTCACCAGATAGCGGCGGTAGTCATCGACCTTGCCCGGCTCCAGCTCGACCCAGTACTGGATCCAGGTGCAGGCCGCACTGAGCGAGTGGCTGTCGCCGCCCGGGCCGCCGTCGCGGAAGCAGTTCATGTTGCCGTTGTTGCCGAAATCCAGATCCATGGCAGTGGAGAACGGCACCAGCAGGTCCTCGTCCTTGCCGTAGGAACCGGTGGTCAGGTCGAAGAACTGCGGTTCGGGATTCCATTCCTTCATCACGCCGATCACGCGCAGCGACTGGCTGTTCACGCGTATCTCCCGGCCCACGCTGTTGGCGCCCTGGAACAGCTTTTCATTGATGGCCTTGGACAGCACCACCACGCGGCTGTGTGCATCGTCGTCGCTGGCAGACCAGGCGCGGCCGTACTGCATCGGCACGTTGAACATCGGGAAGAAGTCCGCCGAGGTCCAGCGCGTATCCACCGAGAACGGCTTGAGGGTGCTGCCCTCCGGCTCGACGATGGCACTGCCGCCACTCATCATCGCCTGGTGCACGGCGCGCTTCTCGCGCAGCAGGGCTTCGGCGTCGAACCGCGTCATCTGGCCTTCCGGCTCCTCGTCCGTCAGGTAGCCGGAGCGCGGCCGCGGATCGAGCTGCGCGTAGAACAGGCGGTCGCTCTTCTCCGGAATCGGATCGCCGGACAGGACATGGAACACGGTCAGGGTGGTCATCGAGGCACCGATGCCCAGTGCGATGGCCACCACCATCAGCGCGGTCAGTACCTTGTTGCGGCGGAAGCTGCGTACCGCCAGTCGAGCGTAGTAGGCGAACATGGGCATGCCCTCACTCGTTGACGGCGACGATGCGGCGCGGGGTGGCCAGCACCGGCTCGCGCACCAGGTCGGTGACCTGGCCATCGACGATGTGCACGTTGCGCTGCGCACGCGCGGCCAGTTCCGGATCATGGGTGACCATGACGATGGTGGTGCCGGCCGCGTTGATTTCCTCCAGCAGCTCCATCACGCCACGTGCCATCTGCGTATCCAGGTTGCCGGTCGGTTCGTCGGCCAGCAGCAGGCGCGGGCTGCCGGCGAGGGCACGGGCAATCGCCGCGCGCTGCTGCTGGCCGCCGGACAGTTCGTTCGGGTAGTGCTTCATGCGTGAGCCCAGGCCGACCTGGGTCAGCGCCTTCTCGATGCGCTCACGGCGCTCGCCGGCACTCATCTTGCGGTAGCGAAGCGGCACGTCGACGTTGTCGAACAGGTTCAGGTCCGGAATCAGGTTGAAGCCCTGGAAGATGAAGCCGATCTTCTGGTTGCGCAGGCGGCTGCGCGCATCGTCACCGAGCTGGCTGACATCCTCGCCATCAAGCAGGTAGGTGCCGCTGGTGAAGGTTTCCAGCAGGCCGGCGATGTTGAGGAAGGTGGTCTTGCCGGAGCCGGAGGGACCGGTGACGGCGACGAACTCGCCCTCCTTGACCTGCAGTTCCAGCGAGCGCAGTGCATGGGTTTCCACCTGTTCAGTGCGGAAGACCTTGGCGACCGAACGCATTTCGAGCATGTACATGGGGTGTCCTCTCTCCAGGATGTATCAGTTGACGGAGACGCGTTCGGCGTCCTTGAACAGGTCGCTGCCGGAGACCACGATACGGTCGCCCGGCTGCACACCCGACTTGATTTCCACTTCGCCCAGGCTGCTGACGCCCAGTTCCACCGGACGGCGCACCGCTGTGCGGCCATCCATCACGTAGGCCACGCCGTTGCCCTGTTCGACGAACGGGCCGCGCTCGACCTTCAGCACGTTCTTGCGGGTATCCAGCAGCACCCGGACCGACATGCGCTGGCTCTGGCGCAGGCCTTCGGGCTGCTTGTCGGCGAAGCGCACGCGGGCATTGACCTCGCCGTTCACCACTTCCGGCGACACCGCGCTGATCTCGCCCGGGAACGGCTGGCCGTTGCCGCCGGTGAGCTGTGCGGGCATGCCGATGGCCAGATCACGAGCGAAGCTTTCCGGAACCTTGATCTCGACTTCGAACTTGGACAGGTCCACCACGCCCAGCACCGGCGCATTGGCCGCCAGGTTGGTGGACTGGGTGGCCTGCACCTGGCCTACCTGGCCATCAAACGGCGCGCGCAGGGTCAGCGCATCGACCTGGCGCTGCACTTCGGCCACCACCGCCTTCTGGCGATCGGCCAGCAACCGCTTGTTGCGTGCATCCAGGTCGGCGCCCTGGCTCTGCAGGCGGGCATCGGTGGTGGCGTTGGCAAGGCTGATGTCGGCCTTCTTCAGGCTGTCCTGGGCCTTGGCCAGGTCGATCTGCGGCACCGCACCGCCGTCGAAGCCGCGCTGGTAGCGTTGCAGGTCGCGATCGGCAGCCTGGCGCTCGATGGTGGCCTGATCGGTTTCCTTGCGCGATTTGGCGCGGGCCAGCGTTGCGTCCAGCGCGGCGCGGCTGGCCTCGGCTTCCAGGCCAGCCAGGGTGGCCTGTTCCTGGGCCAGCTTGCTGCGCAGTTCCGGGCTGTCGATGATCGCCAGCTCCTGTCCCTTCTTGACCACGTCGCCGGCCACGACCTTCAGGTCCACGGTACCGGCGGAGATCGCATACAGCACCGGGCTGTTGGCGGCGATCACACGGCCGTCGGCAGCGATGTCACGCACCAGGTCGCCACGTTGCACTTCGGCGATGCGCACCCGGCTGCTGTCGAACGAGCGGCTGGCGTTTGCCCAGGCGTACACGGCCCAGCCGATGCCGGCGAGCAGGGCGATGCTGCCCAGTGCCGGCCAACGGTAGCGATGCCAGGCGGCGGTCGGGCGGGCCGGGGTGGAGGAAACGATCTGGTCCTGGGCGGAAGTGTCGCGGATCATCGGGTTCGTGCCTGACGGTGGTGATCCATACCAAGCACGTTGCGTGCCAACTTTATTTCCTTTCCTATCAATAAGTTGCAATTCGAGTGGCGGTGTCCGGGTGTCCGCGGACACCTGTGCGGACACATTCATTAAGCGGACAGGAGGGGGAAACCGGACACGCACGCTAGAATGCCGCGACCGTCTTCAAGGAAATGCGTGACATGTGTGGAATCGTGGGAGCGATCGCTGATCGCGACGTGGTGCCGGTGCTGATCGAAGGTCTGAAGCGACTGGAGTACCGCGGCTACGATTCTTCAGGCATCGCGGTGATCGACGCGACCGATCAACCTGACGTGCACCGCGTCCGCCGTACCGGCCGGGTCGCCGAGATGGCCGCGGCCGCCGCCGCCGAGGGGTTCAATGCGCAGCTGGGTATCGGCCATACGCGTTGGGCCACCCATGGCGGCGTCACCGAGGCCAATGCGCATCCGCACATCAGCCAGGGCGTGGCCCTGGTCCACAACGGCATCATCGAGAACCATGAAGAACAGCGCGAGCGGCTGCGCGCGCTGGGCTACACCTTCGAGTCGCAGACCGACACCGAAGTGATCGCCCACCTGATCCATCATCATCTGCAGAGCGGTGACGATCTGCTGGTGGCGCTGCAGCGCACCGTGAAGGAACTCACCGGCGCCTATGCACTGGCCGTGGTCAGCCGTGCCGAGCCGGAGCGCTTCGTCTGCGCACGCATGGGCTGCCCGCTGCTGGTCGGCCTGGGCGAAGGCGAGAATTTCGTTGCCTCCGATGTCTCGGCGGTGATCTCGGCCACCCGCAAGGTGATCTTCCTGGAGGAGGGCGACACCGCCGAGGTGCGCCGCGAGGGTGTGCGCATCTTCGACGAGCACGATCATCCGGTACAGCGCGAGGTGCACCTGTCCGACGTGTCGCTGGCCTCGCTGGAACTTGGCCCTTACCGCCATTTCATGCAGAAGGAAATCCACGAGCAGCCGCGCGCGCTGGGTGACACCATCGAGGCGGCGATCGACGCCGGTGGCTTCCCGGCCGAGCTGTTCGGCAGGAATGCCGAGGCGGTGCTGGCGGGCATCGAAGGCGTGCAGATCCTGGCGTGTGGCACCAGCTACTACGCCGGCCTGACCGCGCGCTACTGGATCGAGTCCATCGCCGGCCTGCCGTGCAGCGTGGAGATCGCCAGCGAGTACCGCTACCGCGCGGCGTATGCGAACCCGAAGCACCTGGTGGTGACGATCTCCCAGTCCGGCGAAACGCTGGACACGATGGAGGCGCTGAAGTACGCCAAGTCGCTCGGCCACCAGCACACGCTGTCGATCTGCAACGTGCCGGAAAGCGCGATTCCACGCGCCAGTGAACTGGTCTGCTATACCCGTGCCGGGGCCGAGATCGGCGTGGCTTCGACCAAGGCGTTCACTACCCAGCTGGCCGCGCTGTTCCAGCTGACCGTGGTGCTGGGCAAGCTGCATGGGCGCGTCGATGCCGCACAGGAAGCCGACTATCTGGAGCAGCTGCGCTTCCTGCCGGGCAGCGTGCAGCACGCGTTGAACCTGGAGCCGCAGATCGCGGCCTGGGCCGAGCGCTTCGCGCGCAAATCCAACGCGCTGTTCCTGGGCCGTGGCCTGCACTATCCGATCGCACTGGAAGGTTCGCTCAAGCTCAAGGAGATCTCCTATATCCACGCCGAGGCGTATCCGGCGGGCGAGCTCAAGCACGGTCCGCTGGCGCTGGTGGACGAGGACATGCCGGTGGTGGTGATCGCCCCCAACGACAGCCTGCTGGAGAAGGTGAAGTCCAACATGCAGGAAGTCCGCGCGCGGGGAGGCGAGCTTTTCGTGTTCGCCGACCAGGACAGCAACTTCTCCGAAAGCGAAGGCGTGCATGTGATCCGTACGCCGCGCCACGCGGGCGTGCTCAGTCCGGTGGTGCATACCATTCCGGTGCAGCTGCTGGCCTACCACACCGCACTGGCGCGTGGCACCGACGTGGACAAGCCACGCAACCTGGCCAAGAGCGTGACGGTGGAGTAACTGCCGTCGGCTGCATGGGATGCTGCAGGTGAAGGGGGCCACGTGGCCCCCTTTCGTTTGCGCCGCTCACAGCGCCAAGTGGGACACCCGCAGGGTGTTCTGTCCGCGCTCGGCAGCAGGCAATCAATCTTTAACGTACGGCACCGCGTGTGTTCAGCGGCGGTTTCAGCCGCAGTGCCATTCTCTGGATTGTCGGCAGGTTCCCACGACGTACTGTCCTATCGATGCCGGTAGTGACCGAGGATCGCAGTCGTAGAATCGAGCCGACCGAGATACGGGTTGCGTTGCCGGACCCGCCTCGTTCGCGTTGCAGCACCTCGCCTTGCCGATGCATTCCCCATGGGCAGACCGGTGCGCCAGACGTGCGCTGAAAGGTCTGTTCCCGGGGAGGGGGCGAATCGGAAGAGCACACTTTTTTGACTTCAGTGACCTGCAACAGGAAACAAGAATGAACGTCCGCGAACTCCTGCAATCCAAGAAAGAAGCTGTCATCACCATCGATGCGGAAGACACCATCGGTGCCGCCGCCCACAAGATGAGCGCGAACAGGATCGCTGCCCTGGTGGTGATGAAGGATGATGCGCCGGTCGGCATCATCTCCGAGAAAGACATCGTGCGTACCCTGGCTGACGATGGCCCGCAGGCCGGCCGCCGGGTGATTTCCACCCTGCCGTCCACAGGACTGGAAGGCATCGCACCGGAGGCCACCCTGAAGCAGGCCATGTCGTTGATGACGTACTCGCGGCGCCGTCATCTGATGGTCACCGATGGCACGCGCCTGGTCGGCATCCTCAGTCTGGGCGACATCGTGAAGAATCTGCTGGGCGAGCTGGAGCTGGAAAAGGCCGTGCTGCAGGACATCTACATGGCCGCGCATTGACGCCGGCGCAGTAGAAGGAAAGAAGCCGGGCACTGCCCGGCTTCTTCGTTCACGGCATCGGTGGAATCAGAACGTCACCTTCACCGAATCGGCGCTGTAGCGCGCCGGGCCGTGATAGACCACCTCGATGTTGTTGCCATCCGGGTCAAGCACGAACGCGCCGTAGTAGCCCGGATGATAGGGGCGCTCGCCCGGTGCGCCGTTGTCGGTGCCGCCAGCGGCGATGGCGGCAGCATGAAACGCATCGACGGTCGCCGCATCGCGCGCCTGGAATGCCAGGTGGTGGCGTCCGGTCAGCTGGCCGGCAGCGGCTTCGCTGCTGGCGGTGGAAATGAACAGCTCGTCAGCCCAGAAATAGTCCGGCCCTTCGCCGGCAACCGGAATGCCGATCGTGTCGAACACCGCCTGGTAGAAGCGGCGGCTGGCCGGCAGGTCGCGCACCACCAGCTGCAGGTGATCGATCAATCGACCGCGGTGCAGTTCCATAGTTTCCATGCGTACCTCTACAGAAAAGGGGACAGTGTGGATAGCGCCGGGCCGCGCCCGGCGAGCGCGCAGCGCGGCCTGCTTCCCATGCGATGAATATCGGAGCAAGGCCGCCGGGCATGGCCTGGCGCCAGCGCAATTGTGCCCCTTTCCGGATCAGGCGTTGGCGATGATTTCCACCCAGTAGCCGTCGGGGTCCTTGATGAAGGCGATGTTCTTCATGCGACCGTCGGTCAGGCGCTTCTGGAACGGCACGCCCAGATCTTCGAAGCGCTGGCAGGCAGCTTCCAGCTCGGGCACCGAGACGCAGATGTGGCCGAAGCCGCGCGGATCGCTGTTGCCGTCGTGGTAGACCGGGCCATCCTGGGCTTCAGTGCCGTGGTTGTGGGTCAGCTCCAGCACGCCCGGCAGGCCGGCCATCCACAGGCGGCGCTCGGCATCGTCTTCCGGCACCACGGCGCCGGACGGCACGTAGGCCAGGAAATACAGGCTGAACTGCGCTTCGGCGAAGTCACGCTTGTCGATCAGCCGGTAGCCCAGCACGCGGGTGTAGAAGTCCAGCGAGGCGGTGATGTCCTTCACCCGCAGCATGGTGTGGTTGAACACGAAGCCGGTGGTTTCGGCCGGTGTCTGGGCGGCGACGCCGGGGACCTGTTGGAGGGAAGAAAGGCTCATGATTCGCGTCCTGTCAGCAATGGGGGGAAATGACCCGCGGAGAGTGGCTGGAAGTTGCATCTGAAACCGGCAGTTGCCGGAACCCGCACTTCGCTTGCATCCTCGTTGTCGATCTGGGATCGTCGGGTCATGTTGCAGCGCAGGATAATCGGTGTGCGTCCGCAATGGGATGAGCGCTCCCGCAACGCCGGGTGAAATGCCTGCAACCAGAGCATTACGGCGCGGCAGTGGGACGCAGGGGAATCCGGCAGGGATGGCGAGACGCCCGCGCATCGTCGCGGGCGGTTGACAGCCCGTTGCCTGCCGCGCTAATGATGGTATGTATATACAAATAACCGAGGGTCTTCAGGGGTCCCATGCCTTACCGCCGATGGCTGCCGCTGCTGCTGATGGCCGTGCTCCTCTTCGAAGGTGTCTTCGGAGCGTGGGCGGGGACGCGCATGGCGCTGCCTGGCGGGGACGCTGCAGGCTCCGCGGGCCGGGCGATTGCGGGCTGCCAGGCAACGCCGCGCAGCGGGGCACCGGCGTCGGGCCACACCCGCCATGATCAGGCGCCGGTGGCCGCCGGCGACGTGCACAAGGATCACTGCAGCTGTGTCGACGCGGCCGGCTGCGACTGCCGCTGCCTGTTGAGTCTCTACCCTCCGATGCCATCGCTGCTGCTGCCCAGCGCCCATCCGCGCATCGCGCTGGACATTGCGCTGCCGGCACTGATCCTGCCTGCCAGCAAACTTTCCCGCGTATTCCGACCTCCCATCGCCTGAGCGCCTGTCCCCGCGTCGACATGACGCCGTCGTGTCCCTTTGCCCGAATCGTGGCGGGGCACCCAGAGACAGTATTCCTGCGGGAGAGAGAACATGTATCTGAAGTCCAATGCCATGGCTGCGGCCATCGGCAGTCTGCTGTGCGTCTCCGTTGTCCACTCCGTCGCCGCGCAGGATGCGCAGTCGCCCGATGCGAAGGCACGCACGCTGGATACCGTGCAGGTGACCGGCAGCCACATCAAGCGCGCGCAGCTGTCAGGCGTCGGCCCGGTGAGCGTGGTCGATGCCGAGGCCATCGAACGTTCCGGCGCCACCTCGGTGGAAACCCTGCTGCAGCGCCTGCCGGCCTCGGCAGGGTTCGCGGGCAGCCAGAGCAATGCGTACTGGGCCGAGAACGGCTACGGCACCACCCAGGTCAATCTGCGCGGTCTCGGTATCAACCGGACCCTGGTCCTGCTCAACGGCCGGCGCATCGTCAATGGCGGCACCGGCGCCAACAGTTCGGTCGACCTCAATGTCATTCCGGTCTCACTGATCGAGCGCGTGGAGGTGCTCAAGGACGGTGCATCGGCAATCTATGGCGCCGATGCGGTGGCTGGCGTGGTCAACATCATCACCAAGCAGGGATTCGAGGGTGCCGAAGCGGTGGTGCGCTATGGCCAGACCAGCCAGGGCGACGGCGAGGAAACCTCGGTCGATGTCAGCTGGGGTGTCAGCAGCGAACGCGGCTCGCTGATGGCTGCGGTCAGCTACTTCGACAGCGGAGCGGTCAACATGGCCTCGCGCGCGCCCTGCGGCCTGATCGAATCCGATGGCCGGCTGGTCTGCTCCGGCAGTTCGTCCACCATCGGTGGTCGTGCACTGCTGGCGGATGGCCGACGGGTCAACTTCAACCAGGTGCCCGGAGGCGACGGCGATTTCTACGAGCCCTATTCGGCGGCCAAGCACAACTACAACGGCAATCCCACGCTCAACGCGGTCAACCCGATCGAGCGGCTCAGCCTGAGCGTGTTCGGCGACAGCCAGTTGAATGACAGCACACGCGCGTTCATCGAAGCGATGTACACCAACCGCCAGTCCAGGCAGCTGGCGACCTCGGGTGGGCTGGGCGTCTACCGGCCGATCAACATCGCCGCCGACCATCCGACCAATCCCACCGGGCAGGATCTGCTGCTGCAGCGCCGGCGCCTGGAAGAGGCCGGTCCCCGCCACTTCTTCCAGGAGACCGACACCTACCGGGTGGTAGCGGGCCTGAAAGGCCAGTTCGGCACCAGCTGGGACTGGTCGGTGGCCTTCAACTGGGGGCGCAACACCGGCGTGGATGGTTCGGACAATGTCGCCAACCTCGATCGCGTCGACCAGACGCTGGACCGGTCCCTGTGCAGTACCGCGCCCGGCGCAGCGATTCCCTGCGGCGACTATCTCGGCTACGGGGACCTGAGCCGTGACGTGCTGGATTACATCCTGTACACCTCGCGCGATACCGGCGGAAACGAGCAGAAGAGCTTCACCGCTAATCTCAGCGGGCAGATCTTCGAGCTGCCGGCAGGCTGGGTGGGATTCGCCGCGGGCGTGGAGGTGCGCAGGGAGCGCGGTTGGCGTGATCCGGATCCGTTGACCGTGCTCGGCATCGGCAACACCAACCAGCAGGATCCGATCGCCGGGCGATACACGGCCAAGGAAGCGTACATGGAGCTGGCGGTGCCGCTGCTGCAGGACGCGGTCATCGCAGATTCGCTGTACCTCAACCTGGCCGGCCGCGTGTCCGACTACGACCTGTTCGGGCGCGACTTCAACTACAAGGCCGGGCTGGACTGGCAGGTCAGCCCTTCGCTGAAGCTGCGCAGCACCTATGCTACGGCATTCCGCATTCCCAACATCCCCGAACTGTTCGGTGGCGTGTCCGAGGGCAACCTCACCACCACCGACCCCTGCAGTGGCTGGAGCGGACTGCCGGCCAGCTCGATCGTGCGTGCGAACTGCCAGGCCGATGGCGTGCCGGCTGGTTACGTGCAGCCGGGCAATACCATCCTGACCACGTCCGGCGGCAATGCGGATCTCGAGCCGGAAGATGCGACCTCCTTCACCGCCGGGGTGGTGTGGACACCCACGTTCGCACCCGGGCTGACGCTCACCCTGGACTACTACCGCATCCGCATCGAGAACGCGATCCAGCGCATCGCCGGTTCCACCAAGCTGGCCATCTGCTACAACACTCCCTCGCTGGCGCATCCGTTCTGCGACGCCAGCAACTTCACCCGGGACCCGCGCACCGGCGAAGTGAACTACCTGTCGTCGCAGCCGGTGAACACGGCCGATGAACAGGTCAGTGGCTACGACCTGGGCGCACTCTACGAGTTCAAGCCGTGGGGCATGGACGCCAGCATCAGTGCCGACATCTCCTACCTTCAGCGTTATGACGTGCGCCCGTATGCCGGAGCAGAGGTGATCACGTATGCCGGCAGGATCACCGGCGGCCGTGGCAGCTATGCCAAGTGGCGTGGACTGATGTCGATGAACGCGTCCCGTGGGCAATGGTCCGGTACCTGGACCACCCAGTACATCGGCCGGGCCGACGACATCAATGCCGCGCGTGGCGACATCGGTGATCATGCGCCATCGGTGTTCTATCACAATCTCCAGCTCAGGTACGCGGTCAGCAAGGCGCTGGATGTGGCGCTGGGCGTGGACAACGTCTTTGATCGCTCGGCGCCGTTCATCCAGAGCTATACCGACGCCAACACAGACACCATGACCTACGACCTGCTCGGTCGTCGCTGGTATGCACGCATCGGCTACCGCTGGTGATCGCACGCGCCCCCGTCGCCTGCGGCGGGGGTGCTCCGCAAGGGAGAGAAGGTAGATGAAACCCGCATTCTGGGCGCGCCGCGCCCACAAATGGATCGGACTGGTGATCGGTGTGCAGGCGCTGCTGTGGATGCTCAGCGGGGTCTACATGACCGTGGTGCCGCTGCAGGTGATCCATGGCGACCACCTGGCGCATGTCCGTGGCGAACCGCTGGCGCCGGTGCATGATCGAGTCGGTGTCGATGTGCTGGCCGCGCGTTATCCCGGCCTGCAGTCGTTCCGCCTCAAGCGGCTGCTGGAGCGTGAGGTCTACGACGTCCAGCGCGGACCGGAACGCTTCCTGGTCGATGCCCGCAGTGGAGAGCGCCTGCCGCGGCTGGACCGGGATGGCGCCATCGCGCTGGCCACAGCGCTGTACCAGGGCGCAGGCGAGGTCGCGCGGGTGGAATGGGTGACCCGTGCGCCGTCGGAAGTGAAGACGCGACCGGTGCCGATGTGGGCCGTCCATTTCGCTGACCGCGGAAGCACCACGCTGTACCTGTCACCGGACAGCGGTGAACTGCTGGCGCGCCGGCACAGCCTGTGGCGCTGGTTCGATTTCCTGTGGATGTTCCACATCATGGACTACGAGCAGCGCACCGACGTCAACAATGGCCTGCTGCGCGTCGCATCGGTGATCGGACTGGCATTCGGTCTCAGTGGCGTGTGGCTGCTGTTCTACAGCTTCGGCCAGAGGAGGCGCGCATGACGCCGTGGCTGCGCCGGTTGCACAGGTGGATCGGGGTGCTGGTCGGACTGCAGTTCCTGGTCTGGCTCGGCAGTGGACTGGGCATGAGCCTGCTTGACCCGGACCGGATCGCTGGCACTTCGCAGCGGGCTGCGCCCCCGGCGCCCCCGGCATGGCCGGCAGACAGCGTCTCACCGGCCGATGCACTGCGAGCCGCACGATGGCCGGCCGCGACCCTGGACAGCGGCTGGCTGCTGCAGACGCCGGTGTATCGACTGCAGTCAGCGGAAGGCACCGAAGTGATCGATGCGCGTGATGGCAGGCGCATCACCATCGATCCGGTGATCGCGCTGCGCGTCGCGCAGGCCGCCTACCGTGGCCAGGGCGTGCCCGCAGTGCCGGTGCATCTGGCGCACAGTCTGGAGACGCGCAGCCATCCCGATCCGGTCTGGCGGGTGGACTTCGGTGATGCGCAGGACACCACCGTCTACGTCTCCGCCGACAGTGGACAGGTGCTCGAGCACCGCACCGCGACGTGGCGGCTGTTCGATGTGTTCTGGATGCTGCATATCATGGACTACGCGGCGCGGGCCAACTTCAACAATCCGCTGGTGGTGGGAATGGGGCTGGGGGGGCTGTGGATGGCCTTGACCGGTGCGTGGCTGCTGCTGGCGAGCGTTCGCCTGCATGAGTTCGTTCCACATCGATGGCGCAGCCGCCGGCAGTTGGCAGTGTTCGCCCCAGGAGGCACGCACCTGCGCACGGTGGCTGCGGCGCAGGGGGACAGTGTTTACCTGGCGCTGGCCCGCGAAGGCGTGAACCTGCCCTCCAACTGCGGCGGCGGGCAGAGCTGTGGACTGTGCGAAGTCCGGGTCCGCGGACAGGCCGGCACGCCTTCCGCCGCAGATCGGGCGCACCTGGCCGGATCGCGGCTGAAGGTCGGCTGCCGGCTCGCCTGCAACCTGCAGGTGGGGGCGGATATGGAGATCGAGGTAGCCGGCGGTGCCAGCCTGTGGACCGAGCATGAGGCAACGGTCGAGCGGATCGAAGCGGTGACCCCGTTCCTGCGCGAGATCCACCTGCGTCCCGACCACGCCGCCGACGCACTCTATCAACCCGGCTGCTACCTGCAGCTGCATGTGCCCGAATACGAGCTGCCCCGTTCCGCGCTCTGGCATCCGGACGAACACTGGCAGGACTGGGCACCGTTGGCCCTGCCGGAAACCCTGCACAACAAGGCGGCGGTGCGTCGTTCGTACTCGCTGGCGAAGCCGGTTGCCGCCGAAGCGGGGCGCCTGGTGCTGCTGGCCCGGTTCAGCCCTGGCTGGCAGCAGGGCAAGCGGCATCCGCCGGGCAAAGGGTCCAGCTATCTGTACTCGTTGCGCCCCGGCGATCGCGTCCGCTACAGCGGACCGTTCGGTGATTTCGCGCTCAGCGGCGTGTCCCGGGAAAAGATCTTCATCGGAGCCGGCGCCGGCATGGCACCGCTGCGGGCGATGATCGAACATCGGCTTTCCGAGGGAGGGCAGGAGCGCATCCACTACTGGTACGGTGCCCGCAGCGATCGCGATTGCCCCTACATGGCGCAGATGCAGGCCCTGCAGGCAGCGCACGCGAACTTCAGCTGGCATCCCGTCTGGTCCGGGCAGGGAACCGGCCGGCGCGTGCATGACGCCATCCATGAGGATCTGCTGCAACGGCATCCGGATCTTTCCGGCTGCGAGTTCTACCTGTGCGGGCCACCACCGATGCTGGCCGCGACCCGGCAGCTGCTGCAGCGGCTGGGGGTGACGGAAGAGCGGATCGCATACGACGATTTCAAGATCTGAAGTGGAGGCGCCGTGGCCGTGCAGGGCGGCCGCGGCGCCCGTTGCAGCGGTGCGGGCGGAGTAGAATGCGCAGCTGTACTCACCGAAGTGGCGTTCCATGTCCCAGCGCGCCTGGGTGGCTGCGGCCATCCGCAAGATCGAAGCCGATTTCAACCGGTCCGCCGATACCCACCTGATCCCGATGGCGCTGCCCGGGTTCGAAGGCATCGATGTCTACCTGAAGGATGAATCCAGCCACCCCACCGGCAGCCTCAAGCACCGCTTGGCGCGTTCGCTGTTCCTGTACGCGCTGGCCAACGGCTGGCTGCGCGAAGGGCGGCCGGTGATCGAGGCGTCGAGCGGCTCGACCGCGGTGTCCGAAGCGTATTTCGCACGCCTGCTGGGGCTGCCCTTCATCGCGGTGATTCCGGCCACGACCTCGCCGGAAAAGATCGCTGCCATCGAATTCCATGGTGGCCGCTGCCACCTGGTCGAGCGCGCCTGTGATCTCAACTGCGAATCGGAACGGCTGGCGCGCGAAACCGGCGGTCACTTCATGGACCAGTTCACCTACGCCGAACGGGCCACTGACTGGCGCGCCAACAACAACATCGCCGAGTCCATCTTCAAGCAGATGGCCGAAGAGCCCAGCCCGGTACCCGAGTGGATCGTTTGCAGCCCAGGCACCGGCGGCACTGCGGCCACGCTGGGCCGCTACGTCAGCTACCGGCGGCACGACACCCGCATCCTCTGCGCGGATCCGGAGATCTCGGTGTTCTTCGAGGGCTACCAGGCGGCGGTGGCGGGCGAGCAGCAGTGGCGTGACCTGACCTGCAGCGGTGGCTCCCGTGTGGAAGGCATCGGCCGACCGAGGGTGGAGCCGAGCTTCATTCCAACCAGCGTCGATGCGATGGTGAAGGTGCCGGATGCATTGAGCCTGGCAGCCATGCGCCACGTCAGCCGGCAGCTCGGTCGGCGCGTGGGAGGCTCCACCGGCACCAACTTCATCGGTGTGCTGCAGGCGGCGCAGTGGATGCGCGAAGCCGGCCGCCACGGCAGCATCGTCAGCATCCTGTGCGACAGTGGCGAGCGCTACGCGCAGAGCTATTATGACCCGGCGTGGTACGCACGACAGGGCATCGATGTGGACGGTGCCGATGCGCAGCTGGCCGCGGCCGTGGCGGGTCAGGGCCTGCCTGCGCTGCCGTGCTGCAGCCTGGAAGCGCTGTAAGCCTGCGGTGCCTCCGCCCGGCGAGCGCAGCGGCGTATCAGTGCCCGTCGATCCCGGTAGCGCCGGGCCACGCCCGGCGAGCGCAGCGGCGCATCCCGATCAGTATCCCGCCGCAGTGAACGCGTCGAGCACCACATCGCGCAGCGCATCAGGCAGCGCCTCGATGTCCATCGCGCGATCATCCAGGTGCAGCCGTGGGTCCAGGCTGCTGATGCGGTCCTGGGCCAGCGCCTGCAGCCACAGCAGCACGCAGATCACGAACTCGCGCTCGTGCCCCGGGTGCAGGTGGCCGGCACCGCGTTCGATCACCTCGAACGGGTACCACTCCTGCTCATCGTTGAGGATGCCGCCCTGCTGCATGAGCACCTGCAGCTCCTGCAGATGGCGCCGGGCATCATCGCCGGGATCGCACAATGTGGCGATCCAGGACAACTCCTCCGCGCTGGCAGACAGCGCCAGCGACCGGGCCGGCAACGCGGTTGCAACCTGAGCCAGACCTTCCATGTGGGGCCTCTATCGGCATGTTCCGCTGCGGACTCCCCCGCAGCCAGAGCTTCCGCGCGACACCGTAAGGCCGACGTGAATGATCGGCAGGCACCCCTTGTCTGCGGCCCCGGCCAGCGCCATATCCACTGGGCTGCCCGCCCCTCGGGCCCGTAACTGGAGATCTGCCGTGACCGCTGCCAACCCCCTGCTCGATTTCTCCGGCCTGCCCCGCTTCGAGGCGATCCGCCCCGAGCACGTGGCGCCGGCGCTGGACGTGCTGCTGGCCGAGGCCGAGGCCGCCGTCAACGCAGCCGAGCAGGTGCAGCCGGTCCGCTGGGACACCTTCGTGGTCCCGCTGGACGATGCCACCGAGCGGCTGTGGCGCGCCTGGGGTCTGGTCGGCCACCTGCAGGGCGTGGTCAATACCCCGGAACTGCGCGAGGCCTACAACAGCAACCTGCCGCGGGTGACCCGCTTCGCCAGTGCGCTGGGCCAGAACCTGGCGCTGTACCGCCAGTACCAGGCACTGGCCACCGGCCCGGAGGCGGGGACGTTCGATGAGGCCCGGCGCAAGGTGCTGGACAATACGCTGCGCGACTTCCGCCTGGGGGGCGCGGAGCTGGCGCCGGACGCCCAGCAGCGGTTCGCCGCGATCAAGGAAGAACTGTCGGCGCTGTCCGCGAAGTTCTCGCAGAACGTGCTGGATGCCACCGATGCGTGGTCGTTGATCGTGGAAGACGAAGCACGCCTTGCCGGCGTGCCGGACGACGTGAAGGCTGCCGCGCGTGCGGCAGCGGCGAACGATGGCAGGGACGGTTGGAAGTTGACGCTGCAGATGCCGTGTTACCTGCCGGTACAGACCTGGGCCGAAGATCGTGACCTGCGCGAGATCCTGTACCGGGCCAGCGCGCAGCGCGCTTCCGAATTCGGCGATGACGCGTTGGACAACAGCGGCAACATCGACCGCATCCTGGCCCTGCGGGCCGAACTGGCCGCACTGCTCGGCTTTGATTCCTACGCCGACTACTCGGTGGCCACCAAGATGGCGCAGGACCCGGCCGAAGTGCTGGGCTTCCTGCGTGACCTGGCGTCGCGCGCCAAGCCGTTCGCGGCCAGGGACCGTGCCGAACTGGAGCAGTTCGCGCGTGACCACCTGGGCATCGACAGCCTGCAGGCCTGGGACCTGGCGTTCGCGGCCGACCGCCTGAAGCAGGCGCGCTACAGCTATTCCGAGCAGGAGGTGAAACAGTACTTCACCGAGCCGAAGGTGCTGGGTGGATTGTTCTCGGTGATCGAGCAGCTGTATGGACTGCGCGTGCAGGAGGACAGCGCACCGGTCTGGCACGAGGACGTACGCTTCTTCCGGCTGGTCGATGCGCGGGACGCGCTGGTAGGCCAGTTCTACCTGGATCTGTACGCCCGTGAGGGCAAGCGCGGCGGTGCGTGGATGGACGATTGCCGCAACCGGCGCGAGCGTGCCGATGGCAGCGTGCAGACGCCGCTGGTGTATCTGGTGTGCAACTTCGGTCGCGGTGCCAGCGGCAGGCCGGCTACGTTCAGCCACAATGAAGTGACCACGCTGTTCCATGAAATGGGCCATGGCCTGCACCAGCTGCTGACCCGCATTGGTGAGCTGGGCGTGGCCGGCATCAATGGCGTGGAATGGGATGCGGTGGAGCTCCCCAGCCAGTTCATGGAGAACTTCTGCTGGGAATGGGACCACCTGCAGCGCATGACTGCGCACGTGGAGACGGGTGAACCGCTGCCACGTGCGCTGTATGAGCGCATGCTGGCCGCGCGCAATTTCCACAGCGGCATGGCGACTGTCCGCCAGCTGGAGTTCGGTCTGTTCGACATGCTGCTGCACAGCCAGTTCGAGCCCACGCAGGACAGTGTGCTGGCACTGCTGGAGCGCGTGCGCGGCGAAGTGGCGGTGAATCATCCGCCAGCCTGGAACCGCTTCCCGCATCAGTTCAGCCACATCTTCGCCGGTGGCTATGCGGCCGGCTACTACAGTTACAAATGGGCCGAGGTGCTCAGTGCCGATGCCTATGCGGCGTTCGAGGAAGCACCGCAGGCGTTGGCCGCGACCGGTGCACGTTTCCGCGACGAGATCCTCTCGCGCGGGGGCAGCCGTCCAGCGGCCGAGAACTTCAAGGCCTTCCGTGGCCGTGCGCCGCAGATCGATGCGCTGCTGCGCCATTCGGGCATGGCCTGATCCCACGTCGGCTGTGAGGGGTGCCCCCCATGGCGGGCACCCCTCGACGGGCATCGGTCACTCGGCGTAGATCATCCTGCGGGTCATGCCGCCGTCGACGATGAAATCCTGGCCGGTGGTGAATCCGGACAGCGGCGACAACAGGTACACCGCCAGCGCGCCGATGTCTTCCGGGCGGCCGACGCGGCCGACCGGATGCTGTGCGTGGTCGATGGCCGAATACTCGGGCGCATGGCGCCGGGGGGGCGCCTGCCACTCGCTGGTGCCGATCCAGCCCGGACTGATGCTGTTCACCCGTACAGCCGGTCCGGCGCTGATTGCCAGCGCGTGGGTGAATGCCACCAGTCCGCCCTTGGCCGCGGCATAGGCTTCGCTATGGGCTTCGGACTGCCGGGCGCGGGTCGAGGCGATGTTGATGATGGCGCCGGCGCCACCGGATGACAGTGCCGGCAGGGCATGCCGGCTGCACAGGAAAGCGCCATGCAGCGATGACAGGCGGCGCTGCCATTCGTCCCACGCCATGTCCTGCAGTGGCGTACCGTGCGCACCGGCGATGCCGGCATTGTTGACCAGGCCATCGATGCCGCCAAACCGCTGCACCGCCGTGGCGATGAACGCGCGCACGCTGGCTTCGTCGGTGATGTCCAGGGGCTGGAACGCCGCATCGTCATCGCGATGCCATTCGGCCAGGCAGGCGTGGCCGGCTTCCGTATCCAGATCACCGATCAGCACGCGGCCGCCGGCACCGAGCACGGCCTGGGCGATGCCGCGGCCGATGCCATTGGCGCCACCGGTGACCAGCACCACCTTGCCCGCCAGCGGCGCGGCAGGCCAGGCAGCGATCGGCGGAACCGCGCTCATGACAGGTCTTCGCCACGCAGGCGGCGATGCCAGCCGTCCACGCCGATGCGGTCCAGCGTCTGGATGTTGCGCTCGACGATCACGTCCGGATCGGGGAAGGCGTCCACCGCGCGTGCCACGCTGTCCTCGCGCAGCAGGTGCAGCGTGGGATAGGGCGCGCGGTTGGTGTAATTGCTGGCGTCGTTGGCGGCCACGCCTTCGAACTGGTAGTCCGGATGGAAGCTGGCCACCTGCAGGATGCCCTGCAGATCGAGCGCCTCGATCGCCGCGTCGGCGTTGTCGAGGAAGTCGTTGTAGTCCAGGAAATCCGTCAGCACCTGCGGGTGCACGATCAGGGTGGTGTCGATCTGCTCGGCCGGCGTGTCCCGCAGCAGCACCAGTTCCTCGGCCAGCTGTTCGACCAGTGCTTCGGGGGTGGTGGCATCACTGAGCACGAAGCGGACCTGGTCCTTCACATATACGGCCTTGGCGAACGGACACAGGTTCAGGCCGATGACGATGCGCTCCAGCCACAGGCGGGTGGCGGCGATCGGGTCGTCGGTGGGCAGGGCGGTATCGGTCATGGCGGGCACATCGGCGGGCGAGGTCGCCATTGTAGGCAGTGTGCCGCCGCTGCGCTGTTCACTGTGCAGGAACTGGACAGTCGCCATGCTGCAAATCCCCGCCGATTCAAGCCTTTGCAGGCCACCGGCAGATGGCCGATTGCCTGCTGCGGGCGGTAGGCGTGGAATGGACGCACGACACAGGAGGACACCCATGACTGCATCTTCTCCGTGGCTGCCGGACGCCCTTTGGGCCGGCGCCCTCTTCGACGGCCGGTGGCAGGCGGCCGCGCAACGGCAGCCGGTGATCGAGCCGGCCACCGGTAACACGCTCGGCCAGATCGGCCTGGCCGACCCGGCGCAGGTGGCGCGCTCGGCGGCGGCCGCTGCGCAGGCGCAGCAGGCGTGGGCGGCGGCTCCGTACGAACAGCGCGCTGAAGTGCTGCGCAAAGCGGCACGCCTGGCCGAAGAACACATCGACACCCTGGTCGAATGGCTGGTACGCGAAAGCGGCTCCACCCGCCTGAAGGCAGGTTTTGAGGCCAAGGTGACCATCAAGGCACTGCACGAGGCTGCGGCGCTGCCGTCGCGCAGCACCGGCGAGATTCTGCCTTCCGAGCCGGGCCGACTGAATCTGGCGCGGCGCCGACCGCTGGGTGTGGTAGGGGTCATCTCGCCTTTCAACTTTCCGCTGTATCTGGCCATGCGCGCGGTGGCGCCGGCCATCGCGCTGGGCAACGCGGTGGTACTCAAACCTGACCCGCGCACAGCGGTGTGCGGCGGGGCGGTGATCGCACGCCTGTTCGAGCAGGCCGGCCTGCCGGCAGGCGTTCTGCACATGCTGCCCGGTGATGGCGCGGCCGGCGCTGCGCTGACCAGCGATCCGCACGTGGCGATGATCCAGTTCACCGGCTCCACCGCCGCCGGGCGCAAGGTCGGAGAAGCGGCGGGCAAGCATCTGAAGAAGGTCTCGTTGGAGCTGGGCGGCAAGAACTCGTTGATCATCCTCGATGATGCCGACCTCGACCTGGCGGTGGCCAACACCGCGTGGGGGGTCTACCTGCATCAGGGCCAGATCTGCATGGCGACCGGCCGCGTGCTGGTGCAGCGGAAGATCCACTCCGCGTTCCTGCAGAAGCTGGTGGCCAAGGCCAATTCATTGAAGGTGGGCGATCCGGCGCGCGAAGACGTGGCGATCGGTCCGCTGATCAATGCCGGCCAGCGCGACCACGCCACGCGCGTGGTCGAGCAGGCAGTGCAGGCCGGTGCCTCGCTGGAGGCCGGAGGTACCCATCGCGATCTGTTCTTCGCGCCGACCGTGCTTGGCAACGTCGCTGCTGACAATCCGGCGTTCAACGAAGAAATCTTCGCGCCGGTGGCGGTGGTGGTGCCGTTCGACGATGACGACGATGCAGTGCGCCTGGCCAACGACAGCGAGTACGGCCTGTCGATGGCCATCGTTTCCAGCAATGTCGGCCGCGCACTGAAGCTCGGTGAGCGCCTGCGCACCGGACTGCTGCACATAAACGATCAGACCGTGAACGACGAGGTGATCAATCCCTTTGGCGGTGTCGGAGCATCCGGCAATGGCACCAGTATCGGCGGCCCCGCCAACTGGGAGGAGTTCACGCAGTGGCAGTGGTTGACCGTCAAGGGCGAGGCGCCCGCTTATCCGATCTGATCGAAGGAGCCATCACGATGAACGACAATACGGCAACACGCGAGATCACCGCCGCAGTGGTCCGCGGCAAGGAACAACCCTTCGTCATCGAGCAGGCCCGGCTGCGCGGCCCGCAGGAGGATGAGGTCCTGGTGAAGGTGGTAGCCACCGGCCTGTGCCACACCGACCTGATCGTGCGCGATCAGTACTACCCGGTGCCGTTGCCCGCGGTGCTGGGTCACGAAGGCGCCGGCGTCGTGGAGGCGGTCGGCCCCAACGTAAAGGAACTGAAAGCAGGGGATCACGTGGTGCTGACCTATGGCGCCTGCGGCCACTGCAATCCGTGCCGGGGCGGTCATGGCGCCTACTGCAGGGATTTCTTCGCGCTGAACTTTGGTGGCGATGATGGCCACGGCCATACCGCCATCACCGATGCGCAGGGTCAGCCGTTGCATGACCATTTCTTCGCGCAGTCTTCGTTTGCCACCTATGCGCTGGCGCGCGAGATCAATGCGATCAAAGTGCCCGACGATGCGCCTCTGGAACTGCTGGGCCCGCTGGGCTGCGGCATCCAGACCGGTGCCGGCGCGGTACTCAATTCGCTGAAGGTACGCTCGGGCAGCAGTTTTGCCAGCTACGGTGCCGGCGCAGTCGGTCTGAGTGCGGTGATGGCGGCCAAGGTGGCCGGTGCCACGACCATCATCGCCATCGATGTGGTGCCGTCGCGGCTGGCACTCGCGCTGGAGCTGGGCGCCACCCACGTGGTCAACAGCCGCGAGACCGATGTGGTCGAGGCCGTGCGCGCCATCACCGGCGGTGGCGCTGATTTCGCGCTGGAATCGACCGGTCGCCCGGAGGTGCTCTCTGCGGGTATCGAAGCCTTGGGGGGCTTGGGCATGATGGGCGTGGTCGGTGCACCAAAGCTGGGCACGACCGCCAGTTTCGACGTGAACAACCTGCTGCTGGGTGGCCGCAGCATCCGTGGCATCGTGGAAGGCGACAGTGTGCCGCAGGTGTTCATTCCGCAGCTGGTCACGCTGTTCCAGCAGGGCCGCTTCCCGTTCGACAGGCTGGTGAAGTTCTACCCGCTGGAGCAGATCAACCAGGCGGCCGAGGACAGCACCCGGGGCATCACCCTGAAGCCGATCCTGCGCATCGCGGCGTGATCTGAGGGCAGGGCTGCAGGGCTTCGCCCTGCACCTGCCGGATGGGCGGCAACCGCAGGCCAATACCTCATCGGAGCGTAACGTGGCGTTGCCGCTGGCGGGTGTACGCTGCGCCCATGATCGCAACTTCCGTCGGGCAACAGCAGCTGGTAGCGGTACGCGCGGCCTTTGCCGAGGGCGATGCGCGCTCATTGAACGTGTTGCCGCAGCCGTTGCAGCAGTCGTGGATGCGCTCGCGCGCGGCTGGCCTGCAGCCCGGGCAGGAACCGGTCTACCTGCCGCTGCAGAGCGATGGTCGGCATCTGCCCCAGCGCGACGACCGTCGCCTGGCGCGCTGCGTGCAACCGGAGCTGGAACAGCTGTGGGCCGCTTTCGGCGGACGCGGCTGGACGATGTTCTGCGCCAACCGCGAGGGCATGGTGATCGCGCAGCAGGCGCATGGCCTGGAAGACTCGCCCCTGCTGCGGCCGATCCAGGTCGGGCGGCGGCTGGGCGAAAGCGAGATCGGCACCACCGCGCCGGCGGTCAGCCTGGCCGACGACCTGCCTGCGCTGGTACGCGGCAATGAACATTACCTGCAGCGTTTCGCTCCGGTGTTCTGCCTCAGTGAACCCCTGCACGATCTCGACGGGCGGGTATGCGGAGTGATCGATATCACCGGGCTGGGTGAGCGCGATCCTTCGCTGCTGCAGGGCTATTTCCGGCAGGCCGCACTGGCCAGCGAGAATCGCCTGTTCTACACGCTTGCCGATGTGCACCTGCTGGCGCTGCAGCATGATCCGCGCTGGCTGGCGTCACCCTTGCAGGGGCTGCTGGCGGTGCAGGAGGATGGCCAGCTGCGCGCCGCCAACCGTGTGGCCCGGCGTCTGTTGGGCCTGCCGCGGCGCGGGCCACTGCCGTTGCTGGATATTGCAGCGGTGTTTGCCGGCGCCAGTGCCGCACAGCGGCGGCGCCTGCTGCAGCCGGGGGCGCCGCATCGGGTCCGGTTGGGCGAGGGCAGTGCGGTCTACCTGCAGCATCTGCAGGCGCCGCGCAAGGTCGCTGGCAACAGCGTGCGACGGTCTTCACCGGCGACGATGGCGGCGCCGGCGCTGCGCGATCAGCAGCGTGAAGCGGCGCGCCGGGCGGCGCAGGCGGCGGACGGCAATCTCAGTCTGGCCGCACGTCAGCTGGGCATCTCGCGCACCACGCTGTACAAGCTGCTGCGTGATTGATCGAGCGCGGTGCCGGGCCACGCCCGGCGGAGCAGTCAGTCGCGGAAATTGTTGAACTGCAGCGGCAGCTCGAACTTGCCGGCCTTCAGTACTGCGATCGCGTCCTGCAGATCGTCGCGCTTCTTGCCCTGCACGCGCAGCTTGTCGCCATTGATCTGGCTTTCCACCTTCAGCTTGGCGTCCTTGAGTGCGGCGGCGATCTTCTTGGCCACCTTCTGCTCGATGCCCTGCTTGACGGTGATCTTCTGCCGCGCCTGCGCCAGATTGGTCTCGATGTCGCCGAACTCCAGGCTCAGCACGTCGATGCCGCGCGCTGCCAGACGCGCACGCAGGATGTCGTTCATCTGCTTGAGCTGGAACTCGGTCGGCGCGAACTGGTTGATGACATCGCCATCACGCTCGAACTTGGCGTCCACGCCCTTGAAATCGAAGCGGGTGCTCAGTTCGCGGTTGGCCTGATCGATGGCGTTGGTCAGCTCGTGGGTGTCGACTTCGGAGACGACGTCGAAGGAAGGCATGGGCGATGCTCCACAGAATTCAGTGCGGACATTCTATCGCGCCGGCCAGCCTGCCCGCTTTCCGTGGCGCTGGGCATCGCTGCAACGGCATCCCGCCGCCGGCTCGGCGATAATGGGCCATGAACGTGCAACGCTCCCCCTCGCGCGCGGTGGCCTGGATGGTCGCCGCGGTCGCCTGCTTCTCCCTGATGGACGCCGGCATGAAGCAGCTGGCGGCCAGCTATCCCACCCTGCAGGTGACCTTCCTGCGCGGCGCGGCGTCGTTGCCGTTCGTGCTGGTCTGGGTGCTGGTCAGCGCGGGCCCGCGTTCGCTGGTGCCACGTCGCTGGGGCCTGCATCTGCTGCGTGGCGCGCTGGGCATGGCGATGATCGGCTGCTTCGTGTTCGCGTTGCGCGATCTGCCACTGTCCACCGCCTACACCATCTACTTCGTCGCGCCGCTGCTGATCGCGGCCCTGTCGGTGCCGCTGCTGGGCGAACGGGTCGGACCGCGTCGCTGGGTGGCCATCGGCATCGGCCTGGTCGGCGTGCTGGTGGTGCTGCGGCCCGGCGTGGATGGGTTCATCTCGGTGCCGGGCCTGATGGTGCTGGCCGCGGCCACCGCCTACGCCGTTGCCGCGATCACGGTCAGCCTGCTGACCCGTACCGACACCTCGCAGTCGATGGTGGTCTGGTTCCTGGTCATCATGGCGATCGGCGCGGGCCTGCTGGCGATTCCCGGCTGGAGGCCGCTGCTGCTGGCGCACGCGCCGCTGATCGCAGGCATGGGGCTGGCCGGTGCGCTGGGTCAGATCGCCCTGACCAAGGCCTTCCAGCTGGGCGAGGCATCCATGATCGCGCCCCTGGAGTACAGCGGCCTGGTCTGGGTGATCGGATGGGATCTGGCTTTCTGGGGGCAGTTGCCGGACGGCTACACCTGGGTGGGGGCGGCGATCATCGTGGCGTCGGGCCTGTACCTGCTGCACCGCGAGCGGGTGAACCGCCAGCAGCCGCCGAAGCCGCTGGATCATCCCTGAACCGGTTTGGCCGGGGAGCGGGGTCAGAGCCCCTGCGGGGATCCGACCCCGGGGTCAGATCCCACAGGGGCTCTGACCCCGGAACCCGGCCGGAGTAGGTGTCTTAGAACCAAAAGGAATAACATTCTGGCCCATGGCGCGGGCGCGCGACCGCCGGCGCTGGTAGGCTGCACGCCCCCTTCTGTCGCCTGCCGGTGAGCCGCTCCCGTGATCGAGTTCCAGCGCCTGCACAAATCCTATGCCGTTGCCGGCCGCGCGGTCAGCGCGCTGCAACCGCTGGACCTGACCATCGAGGCCGGCGAGGTCTTCGGCATCATCGGTCATTCCGGTGCCGGCAAATCGACGCTGATCCGCATGATCAACCGTCTGGAAGAGCCTTCCGGTGGCCGATTGCTGATCGGAGGCGAGGACATCACCGCGCTGGATGCCGACGGCCTGCGCTCGCTGCGCCGGCGAATCGGCATGATCTTCCAGCACTTCAACCTGCTGTCCTCGCGCACGGTGGCGGGCAACGTCGCCTTCCCGCTGGAGCTGGCCGGTACACCGAAGGCGGAGATCGACAGCCGGGTGGCCGAACTGCTGCAGACCGTCGGCCTGCAGGCACACGCACAGAAGTACCCGGCGCAGCTGTCCGGAGGCCAGAAGCAGCGCGTGGGCATCGCCCGTGCCCTGGCCACCCGCCCGCAGATCCTGCTGTGCGACGAGGCCACCAGTGCTCTCGACCCGCAGACCACCGCGTCGGTGCTGGCGCTGCTGTCGAAGATCAACCGCGAGCTGGGCCTGACCATCGTGCTGATCACCCACGAGATGGATGTGATCCGCCGCGTCTGCGACCGGGTGGCGGTGCTCGATGCCGGCCAGCTGGTGGAGACCGGTCCGGTCACCCAGGTGTTCCTGCATCCGCAGCATCCCACCACCCGCCGTTTCGTCAGCGAATCGGAGCATGTGGACGAAGGAACGCTGCACCGTGATTTCGACGCCGTGAGTGGGCGCATCGTGCGCTTGACCTTCCTCGGTGGCGATACCTACGAACCCCTGCTGGGCAGCATCGCGCGCCAGACCGGGGTCGATTACAACATCCTGTCCGGGCGTATCGACCGGATCAAGGACACACCGTATGGCCAACTGGTCGTGGCCCTGGTCGGTGGCGATCACGCCGCCGCGCAGGCCGCGTTCGTGGCCGCTGGCGTGCATGTCGAGGAACTGCGTCGATGATCATTGCTGCTGCAGACGGATTCTTCCGCCACCTGGACGCCGGCAAGTGGGCCGATATCGGCCAGGCCACCATCGACACCCTGCTGATGCTGGCCGGTTCGCTGCCCTTGACCCTGGCCATCGGGCTGCCGCTGGGCGTGCTGCTGTACCTGTTCGGTGCGCCGCAGATGAAGCGTCGTCCGTTCGCCTATGGCGTGCTGGCGCTGGTGGTCAACCTGCTGCGTTCGGTGCCCTTCATCATCCTGATGATCGTGCTGATTCCGGTGACGCTGTTCATGATGGGGACGTCGCTGGGTGTTCGCGGTGCGATCGTGCCCCTGGTGATCGGCGCCGCACCGTTCTATGCGCGGCTTGTGGAAACCGCGCTGCGCGAAGTGGACCGTGGGGTGATCGAGGCGACCCAGGCGATGGGCGCAACCACCTGGCAGCTGGTCACCCGTGTGCTGCTGCCGGAAGCGCGGCCGGGCCTGATCGCAGGTGCCACGGTCACCACCGTTGCGCTGATCGGCTTCACCGCCATGGGCGGTGCGATCGGCTCGGGCGGCCTGGGCGATCTGGCGTTCCGTGATGGCTACCAGCGTTCGCACACCGACGTCGCCCTGGTGACCGTGGTGCTGCTGCTGGTGCTGGTGCAGCTGCTGCAGATGCTAGGCGACCGGCTGGTCGCACATTACACCCGCAGGTAACCGGCACGTCCGCCGGGCATGGCCCGGCGCTACCCTGCCACGCGGACGTTCCAGTAGCGCCGGGCCATGCCCGGCGGCGTCGTCTCACCGCGCGTTGGGCACTTCATAGCCCAATTTGCCGACCTGGTCCGGGCGCTGCGGCACCCGCTTGAGCTTGTCGGTATTCACTCCGTACTCGTCGCGCAGGCGCTCGGCCAGCTCCTTGTACAGCGTCTTGTCCATGTCAGGCCGACGGGCAAAGATCCACGCCATCTCGCGGCCCGGATAGCCGATCAGTGCCCAGGAGTAATCCGGCGCCACTTCCAGAACGCGCGAATGGGTCGGCACCACGCGGTAGAACCAGGTCCGCCAGCCATGGTTGCCGCTGTCCGGGTCGACGCTGGCACGGGCGCGGATCTCCTGTTGCGGTTCGCTGAAGCCGTTGCGGTAGCGGTAGGTGATGGCAACCTTGTGATCGTCGCGCAGCGCGTACTCGTTGACGCTGGCAACGTGACCGCGCTCGACGAAGTTCGGCACGCGGCCGATCACGTACCAGGTGCCCATGAAACGTTGCAGGTCGATCGGCGCGTTCGGATCGGGGGCGCGGGGCGCCGCGGCACGCGGCGACGGCGGATCGCTGGCAGCCAGCGCCGGGCCCGCCAGGGACAGGGCCAGCAGCACGGCGCAGAGCGGGCGGATCGAAGTCATGCGGGAGCGGGCTCCAGTGGGCTTGCACGCGCATGGTCGACTGTGTGCACGCGGTCCGTCAATGGTGTCGCAGCGTATGAGAAGGCCCTTGCCCAAGCTGTGTTGCATTGTCCACCGGAGAAACCCGCATGAGCGCACGCCTCACACGCCGCCCCTCGACTGAACGCGTCAGCGAACGCGCCGATCCGCGCCTGCTGCGGGGTGTACAGCATCTGGCACTGGCCGGCGTCGCACTGGTCCTGGTGTGGCCGGCCGCCCGTGGCAGCAGTGCCTGGCTGGGTTGGCTGCCCCTGTGGCTGATCGGCATGCCGCTGGTGGCCTGGTGGGCGTTGCTGCGCTGCCCATTGCCGTCGCTGCGGCGGCGGTCGTCGCGTCGTACCGGTGGACAGGCGCGCCGCCGCAGGGCAGCCGGCGCGCGCGGCCGGCGCGGCGCGACGGCGGCGGCCTGACCTTCGACACGGGGGGCGGTGTCCGGATCCGTGCTAGCGTTCCACGGCTTATGACTGCCTGGAGCTGCAATGTCACGACTCGCTTCCGCCTGCCTGCTGGCTGGCATGATGACCGCTGCCTCGGTGGGGACCGCCGTGGCTGCTGAAGATACCGACCGTTATGCCTGGCTGGAGGACGTCACCGGCGACAAGCCGCTGTCCTGGGTCAAGGAGCAGAACGCCAAGGCCGAGGCGCGCCTGGCGCAGACTCCGGCCTTCAGGCAGATGGAGGCCAGCATCCGTGAGGTGCTCGATTCGGATGCCAAGATTCCCGGCGTGCAGAAGATCGGCGACTACTACTACAACTTCTGGAAGGACAAGCAGCACGAACGTGGCCTGTGGCGGCGCACCACCCTGGCCGAGTACCGCAAGGCCTCGCCGCAGTGGGAAACCGTGCTTGACCTGGACGCACTGAACAAGGCCGAGGGCGAGAACTGGGTCTGGCACGGCGCCGACTGCCTGCGCCCGGACTACAGCCGCTGCCTGATCGCGCTGTCACGCGGTGGCGCGGATGCCGATGTCACCCGCGAGTTCGATCTGTCGACGAAGCGCTGGATCGAGGATGGCTTCTTCCGTCCCGAGTCGAAGGGCGGCCTGAACTGGATCGATCGCGATACCGTGTTCGTCTACACCGATTTCGGTGCCGGCACCATGACCACCTCCGGCTACCCGCGCGTGGCCAAGCTGTGGAAGCGTGGGACGCCGATGTCGTCGGCCAGCGTGGTGTACGAAGGCAAGCCGGAGGACATGTACATCGCGGCGATGCACGATGACACCCCGGGCTTCGAGCGCAACCTGGTCAGCCGCACGCTGGCGTTCTACAACAATGAGGTCTACCTGCGCGGCGACGATGGCACGCTGACCAAGATCGATGCGCCGAACTCCGCCGAGAAGGGCCTGCACAAGCAGTGGCTGACCCTGGAGCTGCGCGACGCCTGGACCGTGGGCGGCAAGACCTACGCGTCCGGCTCGCTGCTGGCGACCCGGCTCGATGACTTCCTGGCCGGCAAGCGTGACTTCGAGGTCCTGTTCACTCCGACCGCGACCACCTCGCTGGCCGGTGCGACCTGGACCAAGAACCACCTCGTCCTTAACGTACTGGACGATGTGAAGAATCGCCTGTCCGTGCTGACCCCGGGCGCCAATGGCTGGCAGAAGAGCGCGTTTGTCGGCGCGCCGGCATTCGGCACTCTGGCCGTGGGCGCAGTGGACAGCGACGACAGCGATGCGGTCTGGCTGACCGCCACCGACTATCTGACGCCGACCACCCTGGCTTTGGCCGAGATCGGCAAGGCACCGGAAACGCTGAAGACCATGCCGGCCTTCTTCAATGCCGAGGGCAAGGTGATCGAGCAGCACTTCGCCACCAGCAAGGATGGCACCCGTGTGCCGTACTTCGTGGTGCATGCCAAGGACATGAAGCTGGACGGCTCCAATCCGACCCTGCTGTACGGCTACGGCGGTTTCGAGATTTCGCTGACACCCAGCTATTCCGGTGGCATGGGCCGCGCCTGGCTGGAGAAGGGCGGTGTGTACGTGGTCGCCAACATCCGTGGTGGCGGTGAGTACGGCCCACGCTGGCACCAGGCGGCGCTGAAGCAGAATCGTCACAAGGCCTACGAGGACATGGCCGCGGTGGCACAGGATCTGGTCAAGCGCAGGATCACCAGTGCCAGGCACCTGGGCGTGCAGGGCGGCAGCAACGGCGGCCTGCTGACCGGCAACATGCTGACGCAGTACCCGGAGCTGTTCGGTGCGGTGGTAGTGCAGGTTCCGCTGCTGGACATGAAGCGCTACAGCCACCTGCTGGCCGGCGCGTCGTGGATGGCCGAGTACGGCAACCCCGATACCAGCGACTGGGAGTTCATCAAGACCTTCTCGCCGTACCACCTGTTCGACGCGAAGAAGAACTACCCGCCGGTGCTGTTCACCACCTCCACCCGCGATGACCGCGTGCACCCGGCCCATGCCCGCAAGATGGCGGCGAAGATGATCGACGCCGGCAAGGATGTGACCTACTACGAGAACATCGAAGGTGGTCATGGCGGCGCAGCCAACAACGCGCAGGCCGCGCACATGGCGGCCCTGGCCTACAGCTTCCTGTGGGAGCGCCTGGGCGGTAAATGACGAAATGAAAAACGCCGCCCCCGGGCGGCGTTTTTCATGGGCGGCGCTGCGCGCTCGCCGGGCATGGCCCGGCGCTACCGGAAATGTTGCAGCCCGCGCGCGATGCGCTCCACCGCTTCCTGCAGCCGCGGTATTTCCTGGGTATAGGCCAGGCGCACATGCTGGTTGGCGCGGTGGAAGCCGAAATCCAGGCCCGGGGTGAACGCCACATGCTCGGTTTCGAGGAAGTGTGCGCAGAACGCCTGGGCATCATCGGTGAACGCACTGACATCGGCATACAGATAAAACGCGCCCTGCGGCTCCACCTCGATGCGGAAGCCCAGCTCGCGCAGCGCCGGCAACAGGAAATCGCGACGCTGGCGGAAGGCCTCCCGTCGCTGTTCGAGGATCGCCATCGATTCATCGGTGAAACAGGCCAGGGCTGCATGCTGGGCGATGCTCGACGCACTGATGTACAGGTTCTGCGCCAGCTTCTCCAGTTCGGGCACCGCTGCGGGCGGCGCCACCAGCCAGCCCAGGCGCCAGCCGGTCATGCCGAAGTACTTCGAGAAACTGTTCAGCACGAACGCGCTGTCATCGACCTGCAATACGCTGGCCGCGTCCACGCCGTAGGTCAGGCCGTGATAGATCTCGTCCACCACCAGGTGCCCGCCGCGTGCGTGCAGTGCGCGTGACAGCGCCGCAAGTTCATCGGCCGACAGCACCGTGCCGGTGGGGTTGGCCGGCGAGGCGACGAGTGCGCCGACGCTGTCCGTGTTCCAGTGCTGTTGCACCAGCGAGGGTGTGAGCTGGTAAGCCGTCTGCGGACCGACCGGGACGAGCTGTGCGGCACCTTCCACCAGGCGCAGGAAATGCCGGTTGCAGGGATAGCCGGGATCGGCCAGCAGCCAGTGCCGGCCCGGGTCGACCAGCAGGCTGCTGGCCAGCAGCAGCGCGCCGGAGCCGCCAGGAGTGACCAGGATGCGTTCCGGGTCCACATCCAGCCGGTAACGGCTGCGATAGAAGCCGCTGATTGCCTGGCGCAGCGCAGGCAGGCCGCGTGCGGCGGTGTAGCGCGTGTGCCCGGCGGCCAGGGCCGCCTGGCCGGCACGCACCACCGGCGCGGCCGTGGTGAAGTCCGGTTCGCCGATCTCCAGGTGGATGACATCGTGGCCGGCCTGTTCCAGCGCCTGCGCGCGGGCCAGCAGGGACATCACGTGGAACGGAGCGATTTCATGGCTGCGCCGGCTGTAGACCGGCGGGTGGGGCAGGGTACTCATGCGCCCATGGTACGCCGACCGCTGCCGGCGGGTCCGCACCGTGACGACCTGCAGGGTTGTGGTGCCGACGGGATTGGGGTCAGATCGCTGTTCGGGGAAGGGAACCGATCCCGTCGAAGACCATTGCATTGAAGCGCCTGGAGCCTTATCTCATGAAGCCCACCCTCTGCCTGTTGCTCGCCAGCCTGATGACCAGCACCGCTACCGCCGCCCCCCTGCCTGTTCCGCCGGACGCCGCCCGGCATCCGCACGAGGTCAAGGCCCCGTTCGGCGCGACCCGCAACGACGACTATTACTGGCTGCGTGACGACAAGCGCGCGAACAAGGACATGCTGGCCTACCTGCAGGCCGAGAACGCCTATGCCGACCAGGTGCTGGCGCCATTGAAGCCGCTGGAAGACGCGCTGTACAAGGAAATCGTCGGCCGCATCAAGCAGGATGATTCCAGCGTGCCGGCGCGCGAGCGCGGCTACTGGTACTACAGCCGCTTCGAGACCGGGCAGGACTACCCGATCCACGCACGCCGCAAGGGCAGCATGGATGCCGCCGAAGAAGTGCTGCTGGACGTCAACGCAATGGCCGCCGGCAAGGGCTACTTCAATGTCGGCTCGATGGAAGTCAGCCAGGACAACCAGCTGCTGGCCTGGGCCGACGATGACGTGGGCCGTCGCCAGTACACGATCCGCTTCAAGGACCTGCGGACCGGGCAGGTGCTGCCCGACGTGATCACCGGCAGTTCCGGCGACCTGGTCTGGGCCGACGACAACCGCACCGTGCTGTACGTCGAGAACGATCCGGAAACGCTGCTGACCGTGCGCGTGAAGAAGCACGTGCTGGGCACCCCGGCCAGCGCCGACACCGTCGTCTACGAAGAGAAGGACGACAGCTTCTACATGGGCATCGGCCGCACCCGCGACGACCGCTTCATCACCATCGGCGTGCACAGTACCGTGTCGTCGGAAGAGCGCTACGCGCCGGCCGGCGACCCGACCACGTTCACCGTGCTGGCGCCACGCCAGCGCGACGTCGAGTACGACGCCGACCACTACGATGGCCGCTGGGTGATACGTACCAACGACAGTGCAAAGAACTTCAAACTGGTCACCGCACCGACCGATGCCACCTCGCGTGCGCAGTGGAAGGACTGGATCGCGCATGACGATGCGGTGTTCATCGAAGGCTTCGAACTGTTTGATGGCTTCACCGCCATTGCCGAGCGTTCCGAAGGCCTGGAGCGCATCCGCCTGCTGTTCAAGGATGGCCGCAGCGACTACGTGAAGGCCGATGAGCCGGCGTACTCGATGGGCCTGGGCGACAACACCGAGGCCGATACGCCATGGCTGCGCTACGTCTACACCTCGATGACCACCCCGACCACCGTGTTCGAGCTGAACACCGCCACCGGCGAGCGCCGCCAGCTGAAGGTGCAGCCGGTGATCGGCTATGACGCATCGAAGTACGAAACCGAACGCGTCTGGATCACCGCGCGCGATGGCGTGAAGGTGCCGGTGTCGCTGGTCTACCGCAAGGGCTACCAGAAGGACGGCAAGGGCGCGCTGTTCCAGTACGCCTACGGCAGCTACGGCATGTCGATGGACCCGTACTTCAACCAGACGGCAGTGAGCCTGCTCGATCGCGGCGTGGTGTATGCCATCGCCCACATCCGCGGTGGCCAGGAGATGGGCCGCGACTGGTACGAGAACGGCAAGCTGCTGCACAAGCAGAACACCTTCAACGACTTCATCGACGTTACCCGTGGACTGGTGGCGCAGGGCTGGGCGGCGAAGGATCGCGTGGCCGCGTCCGGTGGCAGTGCCGGTGGCCTGCTGATGGGGGCGGTGGCCAACCAGGCGCCGCAGGACTACCGGGTGATGGTGGCGCAGGTGCCGTTTGTGGACGTGGTCACCACCATGCTGGATCCGACCATCCCGCTGACCACCAACGAGTACGACGAGTGGGGCAACCCGGAGCAGAAGCAGTACTACGACTACATGCTCTCGTACTCGCCCTACGACAATGTCAGGAAGCAGGACTATCCGGCGCTGTTCGTCGGTACCGGCCTGTGGGATTCGCAGGTGCAGTACTGGGAACCGGCCAAGTGGGTGGCCAGGCTGCGCGACGACAATACTGGCCATTACCCGATCCTGTTCCGCACCAACATGGAGGCCGGCCATGGCGGCAAGTCGGGTCGCTTCCAGCGTTACCGCGAGCTGTCCGAATCGTATGCCTTCGTGCTGCAGCAGCTGGGTATCGCAGCACCGTGATCGCGGCGGGGTGCCGGGCGTTGCCGGGCACCCCGAACCGTTATCCTTGCGGTCATGAGCCTGCCTGAACCGCCTGCCGCCCAGGACGCAGCCCCGACCCGCCGGCCGGTGCGTTTCCGCTGGGCATGGTGGCTGCTCGCCTATGTCAGTCTCGGCACCGGCATTGTCGGCATCTTCGTGCCGGGGCTGCCGACAACCGTATTCATCCTGATCTCGGCATGGGCCGCCTCGCGCGGCTCCGAGCGGCTGCATGCCTGGCTGCTGCAGCATCCGCGCTTCGGGCCGGCCATCAGCAACTGGCAGGCGCATGGCGCGGTCAGCCGCTACGGCAAATGGATGGCCACGATCACCATGGCGGTCTGCGCCGGGATCATGCTGTGGTGCGTGCCGATCGCCTGGGTGAAATGGTTTTCCATCGGCAGCATGACCGTGGTGGCGATCTGGCTGTGGACGCGGCCGCTGCCGCCGCAGGACTGACCCTTCCGCCGGGCATGGCCCGGCGCTGCCATGGGGGCCGTACCCTCCACCAACCGCTCAGCCGGCAGTGGCTATACTCGGGGCATGAAGATTCCCCATCGAAACGCCATCCTGATTCCGCTGGCAGCGGCCTCGCTGCTGTTCCTGTCCGCCTGCGGCAACAAGGGCCCGCTGGTGCTGCCACAGAAGCCGGTGCCGGTGGAAGAGACCGTCGAGCCGGCCACCGATGCCGACGGCGAAGCCACCCCGCCTGCCACCCAGGACACGGGTGACGGCAGTCCGTCGGTGACCCCGGACCCGGTGAAGAAGGTGGACGACGGGAATGAGTAAGACCGGTTCCACCGCGCTGCGTTTCAGCAAGATGCACGGCGCGGGTAACGATTTCGTAGTGATCGACCTGCGCGCCGGCACCGCGCCGCCCACGCCACAGCTGGCCGCGCGCCTGGCCGACCGCCACACCGGCGTGGGCTGCGACCAGATCCTGACCATCGAGGCCCCGCGCGTCGAAGGCTCGGTTGCCTCGTACCGGATCTGGAACGCCGATGGCTCCAATTCCGAGCAGTGCGGCAACGGCGCGCGCTGCATCGCGGCCTGGCTGGTGCGCGAGGGCAGTGCCCAGGGCGATGCATTCGTCATCGACAGCCCACTGGCCAGCCATACGGTGCAGGTGCTGGGCCAGGGCCAGTATGCGGTGACCATGGGCGTACCCGCATTCGAACCTGCCAGCGTGCCGCTGGTCGGCTTTGCCCACCCGCGCGAGGAGTATCTGCTGCCGCTGCAGGGCGAGAGCGTGCGGTTTGCTGCGGTGTCGATGGGCAATCCGCATGCCGTGATCGAGGTGGGCCTGATCGATGCGGCGCCGGTCGAGCGGGTCGGCGCGCTGCTGCAGCAGCATGCCTCGTTCCCGAAGTCGGTGAACGTG
The DNA here is from genome assembly GCF_059368375.1 of Stenotrophomonas sp. YJH_SMC_106-19. Taxonomy (NCBI): domain Bacteria; kingdom Pseudomonadati; phylum Pseudomonadota; class Gammaproteobacteria; order Lysobacterales; family Lysobacteraceae; genus Stenotrophomonas; species Stenotrophomonas sp. YJH_SMC_106-19. The sequence continues at coordinate 1,160,314 of NZ_JCAFRQ010000001.1, read as the reverse complement.
GGTTTCACCCAGGTCATCGCGCCGGACCACGCGCGGTTGCGCGTGTTCGAGCGGGGCGTCGGCGAGACCCTCGCCTGCGGCAGCGGCGCCTGTGCAGCCGCAGTCACCCTCATGCAGCGCGGTCGCCTGCAGCGCGATGCACGCATCAGCCTGCCCGGCGGCGAACTGCGCATCCAGTGGCCGGGCGAGGGGCAGCCCGTGGTGATGGCCGGCCCCACCGCATTCGTCTTCGAAGGGGAGTGGATCGCATGACTGAGACCGTCGACAAGCTCGGGGCCCATGAAGTCGCTGCCTGGTTGCGGCGCCATCCGGCCTTCCTCAAGCAGTTTCCGGACCTGGCGCTGACCCTGGTGGTGCCGCGCGATGACGGCCCGACCGCATCGCTGGCCAGCTACCAGCTGGAGCTGCTGCGGGAAAAGAACCGCGAGCTGGCGCGACGGTTGGCCGATCTGGGCGCGACCGCCCAGGTCAACGAACGGCTGGCGGTGCGCACCCACCAGCTGACGCTGGCACTGATGAAGCAGGGCAGTGCCGCCGACACCCTGCGTGCGATGGCCGCCTCGCTGCAGGAGGATTTTGCGGGTGATCTGGTGCGGCTGGTCGTGCACGTGCCGGTGGCCGGGCTGGAACAGGCCGAATGGCTGCAGGTCATCGCGGCCGACGATCCACGACTGGGCCCCTTCCGTGATTGCCTGAAGGACGGTGAGCCGATCTGCGGCCGCCTGCAGCCGGAAAAGAACGCGGTGCTGTATGGCGCGCGCAGTGAGGAGGTGCAGACCACCGCCCTGCTGCCGCTGCCGGGTGTCGGCCTGATCGCGGTCGGCAGCCATGACCCGAACCGCTTCTACCCGGGCATGGGCACGCTGTTCCTGCGCATGATGGGCGAGGCCCTGGCCACCGGCCTCAAGCGCTTCCAGGACTGAGCGGAGCGCGGCGGCGATGAGCGCGGTCATGGCGTTCCTGCAGCACCTGCAGGTGGAACGGCGGATGTCGGCGCATACGCTGGACGCCTACCGTCGCGACCTGGATGCGCTGGCGGCATGGGCCGAGCCGCGGGGCGTGCCGGTGGAGGCGCTGGATGCTGACGCCGTGCGACAGTTCGTCGCCGATGAACATCGCCGGGGCCTGTCGGCCAAGAGCCTGCAGCGGCGGCTGTCTGCCTGCCGCAGCTTTTATGCGTGGCTGCTCAGGCATGGCCGCATCGAGGTCAGTCCAGCGGCCACGCTGAAGGCACCGCGAGCGCCGCGCAGGCTGCCGCAGGTGCTCGACGCCGATGAAGCAGTGCAACTGGTCGAACTGGAACCGGAAGGCGAGCTGGGGCGACGCGACCGCGCGCTGCTGGAGCTGTTCTATTCCTCCGGCCTGCGCCTGAGCGAGGTCTGCGCATTGACCTGGCGTGACCTGGATTTTGCCAGCGGACTGGTCAACGTGATGGGCAAAGGCAACCGCCAGCGTCGGGTACCGTTCGGCAAGCCGGCGCGCGAGGCACTGCTCGCCTGGCGCAGCGAAAGCGGCGGCGCCCCGGCCACCCCGGTGTTTCCGGGCCGCAACGGGCCGATCAGCCAGCGCGCGGTGCAGATCCGCATCCGCCAGCTGGCGCAGCGGCAAGGGCTGTTCAAGCACGTGCATCCGCACATGCTGCGGCACAGCTTCGCCAGCCACATCCTCGAGTCGTCCGGCGACCTGCGCGGCGTGCAGGAACTGCTGGGGCACGCCGACATCGCCACCACGCAGATCTACACCCATCTGGATTTCCAGCACCTGGCCAAGGTCTACGACGCTGCGCATCCGCGCGCCAAGCGCCGCCGGTAGCGCCAATCCACGCCCGGCGGCAGTGGTAGCGCCAAGTCATGCCCTGATGCGGTGGTAGCGCCGGGCCATGCCCGGCGGATGCAGCGGCCGCTGGCGCCCGAGCCCTGAACGGCAGCCATCCGCGCAGGCTTGATCGGCCCCGGCGCTGTCCCCATGTCCCGGGAACAGCTATCGGAGGCCGCATGGACCCCAGTCAGAACCCCAACGTTTTCCACGCCACCACCATCGTCTGCGTGCGTCGCGGCGAGCATGTGGCCATTGCCGGCGACGGCCAGGTCACGCTCGGCCACACCGTGATGAAGGGCAATGCGCGCAAGGTGCGCCGGCTGGGTCGCGATGGCCAAGTGCTGGCCGGTTTCGCCGGCGCGGCCGCCGATGCCTTCACCCTGTTCGAGCTGTTCGAGGCCAAGCTGGAAAAGCACGGCCAGCTGCAGCGTGCCGCCGTCGAGCTGGCCAAGGACTGGCGCACCGAGCGTCGCCTGGGCAAGCTGGAAGCACTGTTGGCCGTGGCCGACAAGGAAACCTCGCTGATCATCAGCGGTACCGGCGACGTGATCGAGCCGGAAGACGGCATCATCGCCATCGGTTCCGGCGGTTCCTACGCGCTGTCGGCGGCCCGCGCGCTGATGGCGCACACGGCGCTGGATGCGCGCACCATCGCCAGTGAAGCGATCAACATCGCGGGCGACATCTGCATCTACACCAACCGCAACGTGGTGGTCGAGGAGCTGTGACGCTCCCTGATCCGCCGGGCATGGCCCGGCGCTACCGGCCGGGCCGTCTGGTTCCGGTGTCATCGACAACGCATTCGTGAGCCCATCCATGTCGAAGATCGAAGTTTCCTCCGCCACCATGACGCCGCGCGAGATCGTGCAGGAGCTGGACCGGCACATCGTTGGCCAGCATGACGCCAAGCGCGCCGTGGCCATCGCCCTGCGCAACCGCTGGCGCCGCATGCAGCTGCCGGCCGAGCTGCGCAACGAGGTCATGCCGAAGAACATCCTGATGATCGGCCCGACCGGCGTTGGCAAGACCGAGATCGCGCGTCGCCTGGCCACGCTGGCCAATGCGCCGTTCGTGAAGGTCGAAGCGACCCGTTTCACCGAGGTCGGCTACGTCGGCAAGGACGTCGAACAGATCATCCGCGATCTGGCCGATACCGCGGTCAAGCTGTACCGCGAGCAGGCCAAGGTGCGCGTGCGCACCCAGGCCGAAGAACGTGCCGAAGACCGCATTCTCGATGCGCTGCTGCCACGCCGCAGCGGCGGCATCGGTTTCGACCCGGAAGTGGCGCGCAACGAGCCGTCGGCACAGGACAACGAAACCCGCATCAAGTTCCGCAAGATGCTGCGCAATGGTGAGCTGGACGAGCGCGAGATTGAACTGGATCTGGCCGCCAACGTCAGCATGGACATCATGACGCCGCCGGGCATGGAGGAGATGGGCCAGCAGCTGAAGTCCATGTTCGCCAATCTCGGCGGTGGTGCCAAGGCGCACAAGCGCACCTTGACCATCAAGGCGGCACGCCCGCTGCTGCTGGAGGAAGAAGCCGGCAAGCTGGTCAACGAGGACGATATCCGCACTGCGGCGATCGAAGCCTGCGAGCAGCATGGCATCGTCTTCATCGACGAGATCGACAAGGTTGCCAAGCGCGGTGACAACGTGGGTGGTGGCGACGTCTCGCGTGAAGGCGTGCAGCGCGATCTGCTGCCGCTGGTGGAAGGCTCGAACGTGTCGACCAAGTACGGCACGATCAAGACCGACCATATCCTGTTCATCGCTTCCGGTGCCTTCCATCTGGCCAAGCCGAGCGATCTGATTCCGGAGCTGCAGGGTCGTTTCCCGATCCGCGTGGAACTGGGCGCGCTGAGCAAGGGTGATTTCGTGCGAATCCTGACCGAGCCGAAGGCGGCGCTGACCAAGCAGTACGAAGCGCTGCTGGCCACCGAAGGCGTCAAGGTCAGCTTCACTGCCGACGCCATCGACCGCCTGGCCGAGATCGCCTTCCAGGTGAACGAGCGCCAGGAGAACATCGGTGCCCGCCGCCTGCATACGGTACTGGAGCGCCTGCTGGATTCGCTCAGCTACGAAGCGCCTGACCGCGATGGCGAGACCCTGGCCATCGACAGCGCTTACGTCGATGCGCATCTGGGTGAACTGGTGCAGGATCCGGACCTGAGCCGCTACATCCTGTAACGCAGAAGGCCGCCGAAAGGCGGCCTTCTTGTTTGAGGGATCCGACCCCTGTGCGCTCAGGCCTCCGGCAACGGCGCAGGTACGGTGCCCGGCTCGAACACGCCTTCCTTCACGTAGGCGGCCAGGGTCATGTCCAGCGCGAGCATGCCGTCGCGCTGGAGATCCATCAGATCCGGCTCGACCATCGCGCCATGCAGCACCCCCAGCACGGTCGCGTGCAGCATGCGCGCGGCGATCTTCGGGTCGGCGCCTTCGCGCAGCTGGCCCAGCGCCTGCGCGCGTCGCAGCGCACGCTCCATCCGGTCCAGCGCGTCGCGGAAACCGGCCTGCTGGAGTTCGGTCAGCACCTTGGTGTCGGCCGAAGCATCGCTGCGCAGCATGATCTCCATGGTCTTGCGCAGGCGCTCGTCTTCGGACAGCTCGATGAAGGAATGGATCATCACCGCGCGCAGATCATGCACCGGCGTATCGCGCTGCTCGGTGGAGGTGCGCTCCAGTTCCTGCATGAAAGGCAGGTGCACCCGTTCGATGATCGCGGCCAGCACCTCGCCCTTGTTCTTGAAGTGCCAGTACACGGCGCCGCGGGTATAGCCGGCGCGGGCACCGATCATCTCCAGCGTGGTACGGGCCACGCCATGTTCATGGAAGCAGGCTTCGGCGGCGTCAAGGATGCCTTCCCGGGTTGCCTGGGTGTCCTCTTTGGTCTTGCGGGCCATGGGTACGAGTACGGGTGAAACGTGGCTGAATTGTACCTGTTTACAAACAAACAAGCATGTATGTATATTTCACCTCCATCGTTCCCGTCGTGTGCGTGGCTGTCCGGTTCCCGGCACCCATGCCTGCCCGGGTGGCGTTGTTCGAGAGGGCTCAACCCGTTCCCGGGAAGTGTCCGACGTATCATCGCCTGCTGAGATTCTTCCTTCCAAGAGCCTTCCCCATGTTGCTGAGCCGAATCCGTCCCTTTGCGCTGTCGCTGGCCATCGCCACGACCGTGGCCGCCTGTGGCGGCGAACCCCAGGCCCCCGAACAGGGGCCCGGCCAGGTCAGCGTGGTCACGCTGAAGTCCGAGACCGTGGGCCTGACCCGCGAGTTGCCGGGCCGGACCAATGCCTTCCTGGTGGCCGAAGTCCGTCCGCAGGTCAGCGGCATCGTGGCCAAGCGCCTGTTTACCGAGGGCGGCATGGTCAAGGCCGGCGAGCCGTTGTACCAGCTGGATGACGCCAGCTACCGCGCCCAGGCCAACAGTGCCCGCGCACAGCTGGCCCGCGCCGAAGCCACGGCCAACGCCGCGCGCCTGAGTGCCAAGCGCATCACCGAGCTGGCCAAGGTCGATGCGGTCAGCCAGCAGGATCTGGAAAACGCCGTAGCCGCGCAGAAGCAGGCCGAGGCCGATGTCGGCGCCGCACGGGCTTCGCTGGATTCGGCCAACGTCACGCTGGGCTACGCCCGCATCACCGCGCCCATCAGCGGCCGCATCGGCAAGTCCAGCGTCACCCAGGGTGCGTTGGTGAACGCCGGCCAGGCCGACGCCCTGGCCACAGTGCAGCAGCTGGATCCGATCTATGTCGACCTCACCCAGTCCTCGGCCGAGCTGCTGCAGCTGCGCCGCGAGCTGGCCGCCGGCCGCCTGCAGGACAACCAGCAGACGCCGGTCAGCATCCTGCTGGAAGACGGCAGCGCTTTCGAGCACAAGGGCACGCTGGAGTTCTCCGAAGTCAGCGTCGATCCAGCCACCGGCAGCTTCGGCCTGCGGGTCAAGGTGGAAAACCCCGATGGCCTGCTGATGCCGGGCATGTACGTGCGCGCAGTGATCGGTGGCGGCGTGCGCAGCGACGCGGTGCTGGTGCCGATGCAGGGCATCGCCCGCGATGCCAAGGGTGACACCACGGCGATGGTGGTCGGCAAGGACAGCAAGGTCGAAGTCCGCCCGGTCAAGGTCAGCCGCACCATCGGCGACAAGTGGCTGGTCGAGGATGGCCTGAAGCCCGGCGACAAGGTCATCGTCGAAGGCCTGCAGAAGATCGGCCCCGGCATGCCGGTCAACGCCACCGAAAAGGGCGCCGCACCGGCCAAGCCGGCCGCTGCCCCGCCTGCGGCTCCGGCCGGCGACGCGAAGTAAGCGGAGAATTCCATGGCACGCTTTTTCATCGATCGACCCATCTTCGCGTGGGTCATCGCCATCATCATCATGCTCGCCGGCGGCCTGGCCCTGTTCAAGCTGCCGGTCTCGATGTATCCCAACGTCGCTCCGCCGGCGGTGGAAATCAGCGCCACCTACCCGGGTGCCTCGGCCAAAGTGGTCGAAGACTCGGTGACGCAGATCATCGAGCAGAACATGAAGGGGCTTGATGGCCTGATCTACTTCTCCTCCAACAGCTCGGCCAACGGCCAGGCGACCATCACCCTGACCTTCGAGAGCGGTACCAATCCCGACATCGCGCAGGTGCAGGTGCAGAACAAGCTGCAGCTGGCCATGCCGCTGCTGCCGCAGGAAGTGCAGCGGCAGGGCATCAACGTGGCCAAGTCCAGCTCGGGCTTCCTGAACGTGATCGCCTTCGTCTCCGAAGACGGCAGCATGGATGCCAACGACATCGCCGATTACGTCGGCTCCAATGTCGTCGATCGCCTGAGCCGAGTCCCGGGCGTGGGCAACATCCAGGTCTTCGGCGGCAAGTACGCCATGCGCATCTGGCTGGACCCGAACAAGCTGCATACCTATGGCCTGTCGGTGCCGGAAGTGACCGCAGCGATCCAGGCACAGAACGCACAGGTGGCGATCGGCCAGCTGGGCGGCGCGCCCTCGGTCAAGGGCCAGCAGCTCAACGCCACGATCAATGCGCAGTCGCGCCTGCAGACGCCGGAGCAGTTCCGCAACATCGTCGTGCGCGGCGCGCAGGACGGTGCCGAACTGCGCCTGGGTGATGTCGCCCGCGTCGAGCTGGGCGCGGAGTCCTACGACTTCGTCACCCGCTACAACGGCCAGCCGGCCAGCGGCCTGGCCGTCACCCTGGCCACCGGCGCCAATGCGCTCGACACTGCCGCCGGCGTGGATGCCGCGCTGGACGACCTGAAGAACTTCTTCCCGGCCGGCCTGAAGGCCGAGATTCCGTACGACACCACGCCGTTCGTACGCGTGTCGATCAAGGGCGTCGTGCAGACCCTGATCGAAGCGATCGTGCTGGTGTTCGTGGTGATGTACCTGTTCCTGCAGAACTTCCGCGCCACCCTGATCCCGACCATCGCCGTGCCGGTGGTGCTGCTGGGCACGTTCGGCGTACTGGCGATGCTCGGCTTCTCGGTGAACATGCTGACCATGTTCGCGATGGTGCTGGCGATCGGCCTGCTGGTGGACGACGCCATCGTGGTGGTGGAGAACGTCGAGCGCATCATGTCCGAGGAGGGCCTGTCGCCGCTGGAGGCCACCCGCAAGTCGATGGGCCAGATCACCGGTGCACTGGTCGGCATCGGCCTGGTGCTGTCGGCCGTCTTCGTGCCGATGGCCTTCATGAGTGGCTCCACCGGCGTGATCTACCGGCAGTTCTCGGCCACGATCGTTTCGGCGATGGCGCTGTCGGTGCTGGTCGCGATCGTACTGACCCCGGCGCTGTGCGCCACGCTGCTCAAGCCGCTGAAGAAGGGCGAGCATCATGTCGCCCACCGCGGCCTGGCCGGTCGCTTCTTCAACGGCTTCAACCGGGGTTTCGACCGCACCAGCGAAAGCTACCAGCGTGGTGTACGCGGCATCCTGAATCGTCCGTGGCGTTTCATGGGCATCGTCGCCGCGCTGTTCGTACTGATGGCGGTTCTGTTCGTGCGCCTGCCCAGCTCGTTCCTGCCCAATGAAGACCAGGGCGTGCTGATGGCGCTGGTGCAGGCCCCGGTCGGCGCCACCCAGGAACGTACCCTGGAATCGATCGCGGCACTGGAGAATCACTTCCTGGAGAACGAGAAGGCGGCGGTCGAGTCGGTGTTCTCGGTGCAGGGCTTCAGCTTCGCCGGCATGGGCCAGAACGCGGGCATGGCCTTCGTCAAGCTGAAGGACTGGAGCGAGCGTGACGCCGACAACGGCGTGATGCCGATCACCGGCCGCGCCATGGCTGCGCTGGGTGGGATCAAGGACGCCTTCATCTTCGCCTTCCCGCCGCCGGCGATCCCGGAGCTGGGTACCGCTTCGGGCTACACCTTCTTCCTGAAGGACAACAGCGGCCAGGGCCACGATGCGCTGGTGGCCGCGCGTGACCAGCTGCTCGGCCTGGCGGCCGGCAGCAAGAAGCTGGCCAACGTCCGCCCGAACGGACAGGAAGACACGCCGCAGTTCCGCATCGACATCGACGTGGCCAAGGCAACGTCGCTGGGGCTGTCGATCGCCCAGGTCAATACCACCCTGGCCACCGCATGGGGTAGCGCGTACATCGATGATTTCGTCGACCGTGGCCGCGTCAAGCGTGTGTTCGTGCAGGCCGACCAGCCGTTCCGCATGGTGCCGGAGGACTTCGATCTCTGGTCGGTGAAGAACGACAAGGGCGAGATGGTTCCGTTCAGCGCCTTCGCCAGCAAGCACTGGGATTACGGCTCGCCGCGCCTGGAGCGCTACAACGGCGTGTCGGCAATGGAAATCCAGGGCGAACCGGCCCCGGGGGTCGCCTCCGGTGACGCCATGGCCGAGATCGAGCAGCTGGCCAAGCAGCTGCCGGCGGGCTTCGGCATCGAGTGGACCGCGATGTCCTACCAGGAACGCCAGGCCGGCTCGCAGACCCCGCTGCTGTACACGCTGTCGCTGATGATCGTGTTCCTGTGCCTGGCCGCGATGTACGAAAGCTGGAGTGTTCCGACCGCCGTGCTGCTGGCCGCCCCGCTGGGTATCCTCGGCGCGGTGCTGGCCAACACCTTCAAGGGCCTGGAGCGCGACATCTACTTCCAGGTGGCAATGCTGACCACGGTGGGCCTGACCAGCAAGAACGCGATCCTGATCGTCGAGTTCGCCAAGGAAAACCTGGAGAAGGGGGCCGGCCTGATCGAATCGATCATGCATGCCGTGCGCGATCGCCTGCGTCCCATCGTGATGACCTCGCTTGCATTCGGCATGGGCGTGGTGCCGCTGGCGATCTCCACCGGTGCCGGTTCCGGCGCCAAGCAGGCCATCGGCATCGGCGTGCTGGGCGGCATGATCGTCGGCACCGCGCTGGGCGTGTTCTTCGTGCCGCTGTTCTTCGTGGTGGTGCAGCGCGTGTTCAAACGCAGGACCGCCGAGTGATGGAATCCGGCAGCGCCGGGCCATGCCCGGCGGATGCCTTACCACGTAGCTGCCGGGAACGGCCCGGCGCTACCACCGTGACCCCCAAGGTGTCGCCATGAAATTCTCTTCTCTTGCTGTATCCCTGGCCGCCGTGCTCACGGTCGCCGGATGCTCCACCCTCGCGCCGAAGGACACGGCCGTTGCCCCGGCGATTCCTGCGCAGTGGCCGGCAGAGGCCACGCAGGGCCAGGTTGCCGATGTGGCCACGCTGGGCTGGCGTGACTTCTTCACCGATCCACGCCTGCAGCAGGTGATCGGCCAGGCGCTGGACAACAACCGCGACCTGCGTGTGGCCGTGCTCAATGTCGAGCGCGCACGCGGCCAGTACCGGGTGCAGCGCGCCGACCGGGTGCCGGGTGTGGCCATCACCGGGCAGATGGAGCGCACAGGTACGGATGCGGGAGTCACCGAGCAGTTCACTGCCGGCGTCGGTGTTGCCGAATTCGAGCTGGACCTGTTCGGCCGCGTGCGCAACCTCAGCGAAGCAGCCCTGCAGCAGTACTTTGCCATCGCCGCCAACCGCCGTAATGCACAGCTGAGCCTGGTGGCCGAGACGGCAACGGCGTGGCTGACCTACGGCGCCGACAGCCAGCAGCTGAAGATCGCCGAAGCGACGCTGAAGACCTATGAGGATTCGCTGCGCCTGGCAGAAGCACGCCATGAACGTGGCGGCAGTTCAGCACTGGAACTGACCCAGACCCGCACCCTGGTCGAAACCGCGCGCACCGATGCCGCACGCCTGCGCGGCCAGCTCGCGCAGGACCGCAATGCCCTGGCGCTGCTGGCCGGTGGCCAGGTCGACCCGGCTCTGCTGCCGGATGGCATCGAGCCGCAGTTGCTGGCACTGGCCCCACCACCGGCCGGCCTGCCCAGCGACGTGCTGCTGCTGCGCCCGGACATCATGGCGGCCGAACACCAGTTGCTGGCCGCCAACGCCAACATCGGCGCTGCCCGCGCAGCGTTCTTCCCGAGCATTTCGCTGACAGGCAGCATCGGCAGCGGATCGAACGAACTGTCGAACCTCTTCGACAGCGGCACGCGCGTGTGGAGCTTCCTGCCGAAGATCACCCTGCCGATCTTCCAGGGCGGCCGTCTGCGTGCCAATCTCGACATCGCCAATGCAGATCGTGATATCGCATTGGCGCAGTACGAGAAGGCGATCCAGAACGGCTTCCGCGAAGCGGCGGATGCGCTGTCGATGAATGTCAGCCTGGATGAGCAGGTCAGCGCGCAGCAGCGTCTGGTCGACGCGGCCGAGCAGGCCAACCGGCTGTCGCAGGCGCGCTATGACGCCGGCCTGGACAGCTTCGTCAGCCTGCTCGACGCGCGTCGTACGGCCTACAGCGCGCAGCAGACGCGGCTGCAGGCGCAGCTGGCCCAGCAGGCCAACCGCATCACCCTGTACAAGGTGCTGGGCGGCGGCTGGCACGAACGCAGCTGACGGGACGCGCCGGGCATGGCCCGGCGTGGATTCCGGTAGCGCCGGGTCATACCCGGCGGCGCTTCGATCAGACATTCGCAGGGCCTGACGCAGGCCGCGCTGTGCGCTCGCCGGGCATGGCCCGGCGCTACCTGTAGGTGAGATCCCGGTAGCGCCGGGTCATACCCGGCGGCTTTTCGGTCAGACATTCGCAGGGCTCAGTGCTACCGCAGGGACCAGCGGCACCAAGCGAATGGATACTCGTCCAGCTGAACCGCCAGCCCCGCACGAACGGGATTGCCAAGGATGTACAGCGCATGGCGCCTGATTGCATCTTCAGTGCGCACCGCATGATCGAAGTAGCTCGGCTGCCATAGCGGCGTCTGCACGCCAAATTGCTGCCCCAACAGCCTGCTGCTGCGTGATTTCAGCGTTCCCATCAGGCGCGCAAGTGTTCCATCACGGAGTTGCACCAGCCAATGCAGATGATCGGGCATGACGACCCATGCGAATGAATGGCTGAGTCCCATGTGTTCGACGTAGCGAAGCGAATCCACAAGGCATGCAGCACAACGGGGATCCGCAAAAACACGCCGACGTTGCCGCACGACGGTCGTGAGCACATAGTAACCTTCGATGCGCGAATCGCGGCTGCGCGTTAGGTGACGACTGGACATGCGGCCAGTCTGTGCCGGAGGGATGCATGCGTTTATCAGCGATTGCCAATGAACCAGGTGGGGAACCGCCGTGCTGCAGCTTCACCTTGAGGAGCCGCGCTGCGCGCTCGCCGGACATGGCCCGGCGCTACCTGTCGGCGGGATTCCGGTAGCGCCGGGTCATACCCGGCGGCGCTTCGATCAGGCGTTCGCAGGTCGTCGCGTCAGGGCTACACCGCTTCGTCATCACGGCGCACCGTGTGGCAGGCCCGCACACGGGCCAGCGCGTCGCCGGCTTCGCGTGCCATCCGCTCATACTCGGCGCGGATCTCTTCCAGCCGCTGTTCGTCCAGTTCTTCCAGATCCAGCAGCTCGTTGTTGGCTTCCGCGGTGGCCCGGATCAGTTCGTCCAGCTTGATCTGCATCGCCGCCGTATCGGCGTTCTGCGTGTGCTGGATCAGGAAGACCATCAGGAAGGTGATGATGGTGGTGCCGGTGTTGATAACCAGCTGCCAGGTGTCGTTGAAACCGAACACCGGGCCGGAGATGCCCCACACCACCACGATGGCTACTGCACCCAGAAAGGTCCACGGAGAGCCGGTGGCGGCCGCGGCCTTCTTGGCGATGGTATTGAACAGGTTTCTTGCTTTCATCGTCGTCGTCCCGCTGGGGTGACGTGATGATCGGCGCGTGGCCGTGCAGCCCGCGTGCAGCAGGCCTGCTCAGGCGCGCAGCCGCGGTGCGTCCTGCAGGCGCACGCGGCTGGCCTGGTAGACGTGCTGCCAGCAGCGGTCGACGAACTCGCGGGCCTGTGCTTCGCTCAGCCGCGGCATGATCTGCAGCGCATACTGGGTCTGGAACATCTCGTCACGCTGCTCGTTGCTGGCGCGCGGCTGGGTGATCAGCGAATCGCAGGCGAACTTGATCCAGGGTACGTAGGAACCGAACGAATTATGAGGCAGCGCACCGTCGGCATGCTGGCGGCGCCAGTGCTCGAGTTCCGCATCGACGTCGATGACCGGGGGAATGGCAGGGACTTCAGTGTGCATGTCGATCCAATCGGTTGAGGTGGACGTGGAGTGGGGGGAATCGCAGTGTTGCCTGATCACCGGTGGAAGCGGTGTCATCGCAATGTGGAAACAGCGTTGCGATTGCCGATCAGTTGGGCGTGCTCGACCACGCCGAGGTCTTCAGCGATGTCCGCCATCGCGTTGCACAGGCGGACGTGGTCGCGTGGATGGTCGCGCACCAGTTCCAGCTGCATGCTCTGATAAGCGGTCCAGAACAGGGCACCGCGCCGATGCAACCGATATTGGCTCCGCAGGCGGGCGCGGATTCCGTCAAGGATCAGATTGGGCGTGGGGCTTGCAGCGTGCGCGCACATGGCTGGCTCCGCCGGGGTAGGGGGCCCCGGTAACCCCACCGTAGGCGTGCCGGAGCGGTGGGGTGTTACCGCGGCGTGTGCATGCGTGCCGACGGAGTGCGCAGCGCGTCACATCGAACGCCGCAGACGCTGACTGCACAAGGGCCTGCCGCGGATGAAGCATTCATTAAACGCGGGCTGGGGTCAGTCCACGGCACTCATTCGCCGATGTCTTCGTTCCAGATCTCGGGATATTGCGCAATGAAGCCCCCGAGCAGGTCGACGCATTCCTGGCTGTCGAGGTCGATCACATTGACGCCGTTTTCGCGCAGCCAGTCGATGCCGCCCTGGAACGTGCGGGACTCGCCGACCACCACGGTGCCGATGTTGAACTGGCGCACCAGTCCCGAGCAGTACCAGCACGGGGCCAGGGTGGTCACCATGATCGTGTCGCGGTAGCGACGCTGGCGCCCGGCCTTGCGGAAGGCGTCGGTCTCGCCGTGCACGGAGGGATCGCCTTCCTGCACCCGGCGGTTGTGGCCGCAGCCGAGCAGGCGACCGTCGTTGTGGTACAGCGCCGCGCCGATCGGCACGCCGCCCTCGGCCAAGCCCTGGCGGGCTTCGGCGATGGCGGTCTGCAGCAGGGCCTGGTAATCAGGTGTGGTGATCATGCGGGGCTCCGGAAGGTCATGGGCTGCCATGATAAGGCGCCGTTCCCCCGCAGCGGCCCTGGCGGTGCGATAATAGGGGCATGAGCGAATCCCCCTACAAATCCGGTACCACCCATTTCGGGTTCCGCGACGTCGCCGCCAAGGACAAGCAGAAGCTGGTCGGGCAGGTGTTCACCTCGGTCGCACGCAACTACGACCTGATGAACGACCTGATGAGCCTGGGCGTGCACCGGGCGTGGAAGCGTTACTACGTGGCGACCGCGCAGGTGAAGCCCGGTGACCGCGTGCTTGACCTCGCGGGGGGCACTGGCGACATTGCCGCCCTGCTGAAGGAGCGCGTCGGCGCCGAAGGTTCGGTGGTTCTGGGCGACATCAATGCAGGCATGCTGTCGGTGGGCCGTGATCGTCTCACCAACCGCGGCCTGGTGCTGGGCCTGGACTACGTCCAGTGCAATGCCGAGGCCCTGCCGTTCCCGGACAACAGCTTCGACCTGGTCACCATCGCCTTCGGCCTGCGCAACGTGACCGACAAGGATGCCGGCCTGCGCGAGATGTACCGCGTGCTCAAGGTCGGTGGCCAGGCGCGTGTGCTGGAGTTCTCCGAGGTCACCGCCGACTGGTTCAAGCCGATCTACGACTTCCACTCGTTCAAGATCCTGCCGAAGCTGGGCAAGCTGTTCGCCAATGATTCGGACAGCTACCAGTACCTGGCCGAGAGCATCCGCAAGCATCCGCCGCAGGACGAGCTGAAGGCCATGATGGGCGAGGCCGGTTTCGAGCGCTGCCACTACAAGAACCTGACCGGCGGCATCGTGTCGATCCACTCCGGCTACAAGCTGTAAGCCTTGCTCTTGGTGGGTGCCAACCTTGGTTGGCACTCGGCCGCTGCGGTCATCCGCTCTGGTAGGTGCCGACCTTGGTCGGCACGGGCCTGCCACATGCGTTGATGGATCCGTGCCAACCAAGGTTGGCACCTACCCAGGGCGCCGCCGCAGGATCGGCCTTGGCCGCCTTACCCCGCACCGCGCAACGCCTGCGGGGCCGGAGGGAGGTACCATTGGGGTTTGCTCCCCGTAACGGTCCCGATTCATGCGCAATCCGCTGATGCTCCTTCCGTTGGCCGTGGCCCTGGCCGCTGGCTGCTCCCAGGAGGCGGCCGCGCCCGCCGCCGCCCCGACTGCCGAAAAGGCCCCCGCCGCTCCCGTGAACGCCGAGAACCGCAGCCACGACGAAAGCTCGTACGCCGAGCCGGACAAGGTCGTCATCAAGGACATCGCGCTGGACCTGAAGCTGGACTTCGACCAGAAGCAGATCGGCGGTACCGCGACCTACACCCTGGAATGGAAGCAGAAGGACGCCACGCAGCTGGTGCTCGACACCCGCGAGCTGACCGTGTCCAAGGTCGAAGCCGTTGCCGCTGACGGCGCGCGCAGCCCGCTGAAGTTCGAGCTGGCGGCGGCCGACAAGGTGTTCGGCAGCAAGCTGACCATCGAGGCCCCGCAGCAGCCGGCCAAGGTCGAGGTGACCTACCACACCGCGCCGACCGCCTCGGGCCTGCAGTGGCTGGCGCCGTCGATGACCGAAGGCAAGAAGCTGCCCTTCATGTTCAGCCAGTCGCAGGCCATCCATGCCCGTTCCTGGGTGCCGCTGCAGGACACCCCGAGCGTGCGCTTCACCTACAGCGCGCACGTGGTCTCGCGCCCGGACGTCATGGTGCTGATGAGCGCCGACAACGACCCCAAGGCCGCGCGTGATGGTGACTACACCTTCAAGATGCCGCAGCCGATCCCGTCCTACCTGCTGGCGATCGCCGCCGGCGACCTGGTGTTCGAGCCGATCTCCGGCCGCTCCGGCGTCTGGGCCGAACCGACCATGGTCGGCAAGGCGGCCAAGGAATTCGAGGACACCGAGAAGATGATCGGTGCCGCCGAGAAGCTGTACGGCGAGTACCGCTGGGGCCGTTACGACATGCTGGTGCTGCCGCCGTCGTTCCCGTTCGGCGGCATGGAGAACCCGCGCCTGACCTTCGCCACCCCGACCGTGATCGTCGGCGACAAATCGCTGGTTTCGCTGGTCGCCCACGAACTGGCGCACAGCTGGTCGGGCAACCTGGTGACCAACGCCAGCTGGAAGGACATCTGGCTCAACGAGGGCTTCACCACCTACGTCCAGGGCCGCATCACCGAAGCGCTGTACGGCAAGGAGATGGCCGAAATGGAGCGGCAGATCGACCAGACCGATCTGCTGGCGGAAGTGAAGGACATGAGCCCCGCCGACCAGGCGCTGGCGCTGCCGCCGCTGAACGAGCGTGACCCCGATGAAGCCCTGAGCCAGGTGGCCTACGTCAAGGGTTCCTGGTTCCTGGAGTTCCTGGAACAGCGTTTCGGCCGCGAGACCTTCGATCCGTTCCTGCGCGGCTGGTTCGATGACCACGCCTTCCAGAGCGCGAATACCGACCAGTTCGTCGAGTACCTGAAGAAGAACCTGCTGCCGAAGAACCCGTCGGCAGTGACGGAAGCCGAACTGAAGGCATGGCTGGACGAGCCGGGCATCCCGGCGTTCGCGGCCAAGGCGCAGTCGCGCAACTTCAGCAGCGTCGATACCGCGCGCATCGCCTTCACCAGCGCCGGCACCGTGCCCAGCAGCCAGGTCATCGCTGACTGGAGCACCCAGGAGTGGGTGCGCTTCATCGACGGCCTGGGCACGACCCAGCCGCTGGACACGCTGGCCACGCTGGACAAGGCCTTCCACTTCACGGGCACGCCGAATGGCGAGATCGCCATGCGCTGGTATCCGCTGGCCATCCGCAGCGGCTACGAGCCGGCCAATGAGGCCGCGGCGGCATTCAT
This sequence comes from Stenotrophomonas sp. YJH_SMC_106-19, assembly GCF_059368375.1. NCBI lineage: Bacteria > Pseudomonadati > Pseudomonadota > Gammaproteobacteria > Lysobacterales > Lysobacteraceae > Stenotrophomonas > Stenotrophomonas sp. YJH_SMC_106-19. The sequence continues at coordinate 1,144,051 of NZ_JCAFRQ010000001.1, read as the reverse complement.
CGAGCGTGTCGGCCGTCGCAAGCTGATCCTGCCGATCTACGCCGAACTGGTGAAGACGCCGAAGGGGCTGGAGCTGGCCAAGCAGGCCTTCGAGAAGGCCAAGCCGGGCTACCATCCGATCACCACTGCCTCGGTGCAGGACATGCTGGCCAAGGCCGAAGCCAAGTAAGAACAAGCGCCGGGCACTGCCCGGCGCTTTTTTTGTAGAGTCGAGCCATGCGCGACTTTGCAAGCATGCGAAAAACACGAAGGACCTCTGCCATGAAACGACTGATCCTGCTCACCGCCTGCACCCTGGCCCTGGCCGCCTGCAGCAATCCCGAAGAAGAGCGCAAGGCGCAGGAAGCCGCCGCGGCCGCCGTTCAGGCGCAGAAGGAAGCCAAGGCCGAGGACGTGGCCAGGCAGTACGACATGGCCGTCGCCGCGCAGGACTGGGAGCGCGCGCGACTGCATGGCGCCGCGCTGCTGGATGAGTACAAGGACACGGCCGCCGCCGAGCGCATCGCCGCAGGCTTCGAAGAGGTCAAGGCCAAGGGCGATGCCGCGCGCGACCTGCGCCGCATGCAGGCGCTGTGGCAGTACAACCAGATACCGGTCGGCAACAAGGGCAACCAGGTGTCGGCGCAGATCTACAGCAAGGAACGGGTGGACGTGGATGGCAGCGGCGCCAAGCCGGTGCAGCTGGTGTTCCGCGATCACCCGGAGTGGAAGCGGCACGCCTACCTGGTGCTGCAGGCCGGCGATTTCCGCTGCCCGCAGTGTACGGTGAAGGTGACCGTGGACGACGGCAAGCCGGTGTCGATGGCCGCCTGGCGGCCGCAGACCGATGAGGCGATTGCGCTGTTCATCACCGATCAGAAGGCGCTGTGGAAGCTGGCGCGCAAGGGCAAGTCGATCAGCATCGAGTTCCCGGTCAAGGCCGGCGGCACCCGCACGGCGGTGTTCGAGACCGGGGGCGTGGACGCAAGCCGCATGCCGTCGTGGTGGCAGTGATGCCGGGCGCGGCCACGGCCGCGCACGCGCTGCCCGCGATCCGCCACTGGGTGTTCGACATGGACGGCACGCTGACCGTCGCCGTGCATGATTTTGCCGCGATCCGCCGCGCATTGGAGATCGCCGCCGAGGAAGACATCCTCGACCATATCGCGGCGCTGCCTGACGCATCGGCTCAGGCCAAGCGTGAGTGGTTGCTGGACCACGAGCGCGGGCTGGCCGAGGAGGCGTTGCCGGCACCGGGCGCGGTGAAGCTGCTGCGCGCGCTGGCGGCGGCTGGCTGCCGGCTGGGCATCCTGACCCGCAACGACCATGCGCTGGCGAAGCTGACGCTGGAGGCGATCGGGGTCGGGGAACTGTTCGACGATGCCGACATCATCGGCCGCGAAGAAGCGGTGCCCAAGCCCTCGCCGGATGGCCTGCAGCAGCACCTGCGGCGTTGGGGCATTGCCGCCGCGCAGGCGGTGATGGTGGGTGACCACGCCTATGATCTGGACTGCGGCCGTGCCGCCGGCACCCATACCGTGCTGGTCAACCTGCCTGACAACCCGTGGCCGGGCCGCGCGGATTGGCACTTCGCCGATTGCCGCGCCCTGTTGGCAGCGTGGCAGGGCGCATGACCGTGTAGAGCCGAGCCCACGCTCGGCTGCTCTGCGGTCAGATCGCGCTGGCGCGCGCAGGCCGAGCATGGGCTCGGCTCTACAGACAGCAGGCAACGTGTCGGTCGGAAGTTCCGGTGGTGCCGGCCGCTGGCCGGCAGTGTCGACCCAGGTCGACACCCACCGAGCAGATGCGCGGGCAGTTCGGCTTACGCGTTCAGCGCGTAGCCAAACTGCTGCTTGAACTGCTCGTTGAACTCATCGAAGGTGAAGCGCTGGTTCTGGGTGCCCGGGTGCTCGACCTTCAGTGCGCCCATCAGGTTGCCCATGCGGCCGATGGTCAGCCAGTCGTAGCCTTTCTGGATGCCGTAGATCAGGCCGGCGCGGAAGGCATCGCCGCAGCCGGTTGGATCGACCACACGGCGCTCGTGCGCCGGCGGGATGTCGTAGCTCTTGTCCGGCGTGTGGATGACCGCGCCCTTCGGGCCGCGGGTGGTGATGTAGGCCTGCACGCGGCTGACGATTTCCTTCTCGTCCCAGCCGGTGCGTTCCTGCAGCAGGTTCGACTCGTAGTCGTTGACCACCACGTAGTCGGCCTGCTCGATGAACTGGCGCAGCTCCGGTCCGTTGAACAGCGGCATGGCCTGGCCCGGGTCGAAGATGAACGGGATGCCGTCCTCGTGGAACTCCAGCGCGTTCTGGATCATGCCTTCGCGGCCGTCCGGGCCGACCAGGCCCAGGGTCACGCCCGGCACGCCACGCACGTGGTTCTCGTAGGAGCGCATCATCGCGCCCGGGTGGAAGGCGGTGATCTGGTTGTTGTCGTGGTCGGTGGTGATGAAGGCCTGCGGGGTGAACAGCTCATCGATCACGCGCACGCGCGACAGGTCGATGCCCAGGCCATCGAAGTACTCGCGGTACGGGCCGAAGTCCGAGCCGACCGTGCCCATCGGGATCGGGTGGCCGCCCAGTAGATGCAGGTTGTAGGCGATGTTGCCGGCGCAGCCGCCGAACTCGCGGCGCATCCGCGGGACCAGGAACGACACGTTCAGGATGTGCACCTTGTCCGGCAGGATGTGATTCTTGAACTGGTCCGGAAACACCATGATGGTGTCGAAGGCAAGAGAACCACAGATCAGAGCGGACATCGATGTAAGCCTATGCGGTGAATTTTGGGGTGGGCCTGCCCGCTTCGACGGGCAAGCAAACGGCGCCCTTGGGCGCCCGACGGCGCAAAGGTTACCCGCTGGTGCCGCTCAGGGCCAGAAGCGGGTGATGCCGGATCAGGCCCAAAGCCTGTGAAGACGCGGGTTCAGCTGGATTTTTCCTTGCTCGGCGGCAGGCGGGTTGCTAGGCTTGTCGGCCTCGATTTCTGCCCATTTTTTCGCCATCCCGCGGCGGGCACGACACCCCTCAGGACTCCTTCCTCAGATGTTCAAGAAACTCCGTGGCATGTTCTCCAATGACCTGTCCATCGACCTGGGCACGGCCAACACCCTCATCTACGTGCGCGGGCAGGGGATCGTGCTGAATGAGCCTTCGGTCGTGGCCGTGCGCCAGGACCGTGCCATCGGTGGCACCCGCTCGGTGGCAGCCGTCGGTGCCGAGGCCAAGCAGATGCTGGGCCGTACCCCGGGCCACATCACCACCATCCGCCCGATGAAGGATGGCGTCATCGCCGACTTCACCTATACCGAGGCGATGCTCAAGCACTTCATCAAGAAGGTGCACAAGTCCCGCGTGCTGCGCCCGAGTCCGCGCGTGCTGGTCTGTGTGCCGGCCGGCTCGACCCAGGTCGAGCGTCGTGCGATCAAGGAATCGGCCGAGGAAGCCGGTGCCCGCGACGTGTACCTGATCGAAGAGCCGATGGCCGCTGCGATCGGCGCCGGCATGCCGGTCACCGAAGCCCGTGGCTCGATGGTCATCGATATCGGCGGTGGCACCACCGAAGTGGCGGTCATCTCCCTCAACGGCATCGTCTATTCGGCCTCCGTCCGCATCGGTGGCGACCGCTTCGACGAGTCGATCACCAACTACGTGCGCCGCAACCACGGCATGCTGATCGGTGAAGCCACGGCCGAGCGCATCAAGGTGGAGCTGGGCTGTGCCTACCCGCAGGCAGAGGTGCAGGAGCTGGAGATTTCCGGCCGCAACCTCGCCGAGGGCGTGCCGAAGATGATCAAGATCAGCTCCAACGAAGTGCTCGAAGCCCTGCACGAACCCCTGTCGGGCATCGTCAGCGCGGTCAAGCTGGCCCTGGAGCAGACGCCGCCGGAACTGTGCGCCGACGTCGCCGAGCGCGGCATCGTGCTGACCGGTGGTGGCGCCCTGCTGCGTGACCTGGATCGCCTGATCTCCGAGGAGACCGGCCTGCACGTGCAGGTGGCCGACGATCCGCTGACCTGCGTGGCCCGCGGCGGTGGTCGTGCGCTGGAGCTGGTCGACATGCACGGCAACGAGTTCTTTGCGCCGGAATAAGCTGTCCCGGCCGTTCCTGCCCGCAGCGCCCCTCCGGGGTGCGGCCCGTCGCGTTGGCGGGCCGGCACCGGCGGGGCGTCCGCGTGTTTCCCCTCCGCCTTCTGCCAGTTGAATCGTTGCCGTGCCGCCCTACGCCGGTCCTCCCGTTGCTTCCCGATCCGGTGATGCCGCCAGCCCGCTGCGGCTGCTGGCCTATCTCGCGCTGGCCATCACCCTGATCGTCCTCGACGACCAGGCCGGCTGGCTGGCGCGCCTGCGTGAACAGGCCAACACCCTGGTGCAGCCGGTCTGGGCCCTGGCAGGCCTGCCGGGCAAGCTGGGCAGCCAGGTCAAGGACAACGCGGCCAGCCACAGCCAGCTGGTCAGCGAGAACCGCGAGCTGCGCAACCAGCTGCTGCTGGCCAACGCCCGCCTGACCCGTCTGCAGACCGCTGCGCTGGACAATGCCCAGCTGCGCGAACTGTTGAACGTGGCCGAGCGCAGCGGACTGGACGTGCAGTTGGCGCCGATCCTCGATATCGACCTGGATCCGGTGAAACAGCGTCTGGTACTCGATGCAGGCAGCCGCGAGGGAGTGCATGTCGGCCAGGCGGTGATCGACGCCGGTGGGCTGATGGGCCAGGTGATCAGCGTTACCGGCGGCACCTCCACCGTGCTGCTGCTGACCGACCCCGACCATGCCGTGCCGGTGACCGTGGCCCGCAACGGTGTCCGCCTGATCGTCTACGGTCGCGGCGATACGCTGGAACTGCGCGACATCCCGCTCAGTGCCGGGGTGGAAGTGGGCGATGAGATCGTCACCTCCGGTCTCGGTGGCCGTTTCCCGGCCGGTTTCCCGGTCGGCACCATCACCGCGCTGCGCCCGGATGACACCCATGCCTTCCTGGTCGGTGAGCTGAAGCCGGCCGCACAGCTCGACCGCGGCCGCGATGTGCTGCTGCTGCGCCCGGGCGCAGCGATCCGCATCCCGCCAGAAGTACGCCTGCAGCTGGAGGACACCGCGCCGGGCGGGCCAGCCAATGCGGTTACCGTGCCGGTCCCGGCAGTTCCGGCAGCAGCACCGTCAGCAGCACCGGCAGACACCCGCGCAGGGCAGCCGTCGGCGCCGGCCGTCACTCCGGCGTCTTCGACCGCCCCGGATCCGCAGCCGGCAACCGGACCGGCCGCCGCCGCAGAGGTCCAGCGATGAGCCGCTTGCGCGACAATCCCTGGGTGCTGCCGGCCAGTCTGGTGGTGGCCCTGCTGCTGGGCCTGCTGCCGTTGCCGGCCCTGCTGCAGCCGCTGCGCCCGTACTGGCTGGCGCTGGTGCTGGCGTACTGGGTGATCGAAACGCCCGAGCGCGTTGGTCTCGGCATCGCATTCGCCAGTGGGGTTGTCGCCGACCTGCTGTATGGCGGGGTGCTGGGTGAACAAGCGCTGCGCCTGGTGATGCTGGCCTTCATCCTGCAGCGCTTCCGCGCCCGCATCCGCTTCTTCCCGATGTCCCAGCAGATGCTCGCCATTGGTGGCCTGCTGTTCAACGACCGCATCGTCAGCGCGCTGGTGCACATCGTGGTGGATGAGCCGACGCTGCCGTGGTCGTACTGGTGGGCGCCGCTGCTGGGCATGGGCCTGTGGCCGCTGGTATTCGTGCTGCTGGACGCGGTGCGTTTCGGCAAACGCGGGCGTTGAGCCATGATTCCGCGCCGCCAGGTCAAGAACCCGCACGCCGAAGCCGAGCAGTTCCGCCGTCGTGCGGCGCTGGGTTTCCTGGGGGTGCTGGTCTGCCTGCTTGGGCTGGGGGGCTGGTACTTCAAGCTGCAGGTGCTGGACCACGACATCTACGCCACCCGTTCGGAAGCCAACCGCATCAAGCCGCGGCCGGTGGTGCCGGGGCGCGGCATGATCTACGACCGCAACGGCCGCCTGCTGGCCGAGAACGTGCCGGCTTTCCGCCTGGACGTGACCCCGGACAAGGTCAAGGACATGGATGCCACGCTGGAAGGACTGGCAAAGATCATCGAGATCAGTCCGGAAGAGCTGGAGGCGTTCAACAAGTCGCGCAAGGCGCGCCGGAAGTTCCTGCCGGTCACCCTCAAGCTGCGCATGACCGACGATGAGATGGCACGCTTCGCCGTCGATCGCTGGCGCTTCCCGGGTGTCGAGCTGGAGCCCTACCTGACCCGTCGTTATCCGTACGGCGATCTGTTCGCGCATATCATCGGCTACGTCGGTCGTGTCGATGACAAGGATCTGGAGATCCTTGGCGAGGGCAATGCCGCGTTGACCCACATCGGCAAGTCGGGCCTGGAGCGTTATTACGAGCAGCAGCTGCGCGGCAAGGTCGGTTACGAGCAGGTGGAGACCAACGTGCAGGGCCGTGCGATCCGCACCATCGGCCGCGTTGCCGCGCAGTCCGGTGTCGACCTGCGCCTGTCGATCGACGCCGACCTGCAGCGGGCGATGGTTGCCGCCTTCGGCGACCAGGAAGGCTCGGCGGTCGCGATGGACCCGCGCACGGGCGAGGTCCTGGCGATGGTCAGCCTGCCATCGTACGACCCGAACCTGTTCGTCAACGGCATCTCCCACGCCGATTTCAAAGCGTTGAACGACAATCCATCGCGCCCGCAGTTCAACCGCCTTGTACTGGGCGGTGTGGCCCCCGGCTCGACGCTCAAGCCGCTGATCGCACTGGCCGGTCTGGACGCCGGTGTGCGCCGCCCGGAAGACAAGATCCTGTCCACCGGCATGTTCTACCTGCCCGGCACCAGCCGCGGCTGGGGCGATGCCAACCGTGGCGGCCATGGCTGGACCGACCTGCGCAAGTCGATCTCAAATTCGGTCAATACCTATTACTACCGGCTGGCGCTGGACCTGGGCATCGAGCGTTTCGACCATTACATGGACTATTACGGTTTCGGCCAGCCGACCGGCATCGACCTGACCGGCGAGATCGGCGGCATCCTGCCGTCACCGGCGTACAAGCGGAAGACCCGCAAGGAAGCGTGGTACCCCGGCGATACGGTCAACATCAGCATCGGCCAGGGCGACTGGAAGGTCACTCCGCTGCAGCTGGCGCGGGGCGTCAGCGGTCTGGCCAGCGGGCAGCTGCGCACGCCGCACCTGGTCATCCAGCAGCGCGAAGGGTTCGACAGCGAGTGGACCGGGGTGCCGGCACGCGACAGCAAGCCGGTCAGCCCCAATCCGAACAACGTGCAGGCCGTGCGCGAAGGCATGATGGCGACCATGCAGCCCGGCGGCAGCGGCTGGCGGGTGGCGGTCGGGGCGCCGTACGTGATGGCCGGCAAGACCGGCACCGCGCAGGTGGTCAGCCGCCGTGGCACGGCAGCGGTGAATCCAAAGAGCCTGCCGATGCACCTGCGCCACCGTGCGCTGTTCGTTGGCTTCGCGCCGGCTGATCAGCCGGTGATCGCATTGGCGATCGCGGTGGAAGGCGGCGGTTACGGCGGCTCGGCAGCTGCGCCGATCGCACGCAAGGTGTTCGATGCCTGGCTGCTGGGCAAGATGCCCGATGGCATCCAGCCGCTGGACAGTGAACGCGGCACCACCGCCATCGGTGCGACCGCTTTCGACAACGAGGACGTGGGCGCCCGCCAGGCGGGGGATGCTGCCGCCGCACAGGTCGGTGAGCATCCGGTGCTGATCGGCGCTGCGGTCCCGCAGCCCCAGCCGCAACCGGGAACACCCGCTGCGCCGGCACCGGCACTGCCTGCCGCGCCGCGTCCACCGGCGGCTGCGGAGGCGACGCGATGAAGGCCTTCCTGCGATGGGCCGGGGACATGCTGCGGCGCTTCTTCAGCACGCTGGACTGGGTGCTGTGCCTTGCCCTGGGCGCGCTGATGATGATCGGCCTGGCCACGCTGAAGAGTGCGGGCGGCGACAGCCTGGTAATGGCGCAGGGCGCCCGCTTCGCCGTGGGCATGGCCGCGCTGTGGGCCATCTCGCGGGTACCGATCCTGCGCATCCGTTCGGCGACGCCGATGATCTACGCGATCTCGATGATCCCGTTGCTGGCGGTGTTCGTGCTCGGTACCGGCAAATACGGCCGGCAGTGGCTGGACCTGAAGTTCTTCTACCTGCAGCCGGCTGAACTGCTGAAGGTGAGCCTGCCGATGATGGTGGCCTGGTACCTGCACCGGGTGCCCTTGCCACCACGCATCAATACGGTGCTGGTGTCGCTGGTCATCATCGGCGTGCCGACCGGTCTGGTGATGCTGCAGCCGGACTTCGGCACGGGCGTGCTGATCGCCGCCAGCGGCGTGTTCGTGCTGCTGCTGGCCGGGTTGCCATGGTGGTGGGTGGGGCTGGGCGTGGGCGGCGTGGCCGCGGTTGCGCCGCTGGCCTGGTTCTGGCTGCTGCGGCCCTACCAGAAGGACCGCATCATGATGTTCCTCGACCCGGAAATGGATGCGCTGGGCGCGGGCTGGAACATCATCCAGTCGAAGATCGCGATCGGTTCCGGCGGGTTCGACGGCAAGGGCTGGGGCGAAGGCTCGCAGTCGCACCTGAACTTCATTCCCGAGCAGACCACCGACTTTGCATTCTCGGTGTTGAGCGAGGAATTCGGCTGGATCGGCGTGGCCGTCGTGCTGGCGCTGTACCTGGTGGTGATCGGGCGCTGCCTGTGGATTGCCAGCCAGTCGCGCGACTCCTATTCGCGGCTGCTGGCCGGTGCCACCGGCCTGGCGTTCTTCGTCTACGTGCTGGTCAATGGCGGAATGATCTCGGGTCTGTTGCCGGTGGTGGGCGTACCGATGCCGTTGATCAGCTATGGCGGTACGTCGGCCGTCTCGCTGCTGGCCGGCTTCGGGCTGGTGATGGCAGTGCGCAGCCACAATCCCGTGCACGGCGGCTACGGCTAGCACCTCCGGGAGCGCGCGGCCGACGCGGGTTGCGGCACCTCTGCGGTTTCGGGCAAGGCCGGGGCCGTCCAACGCTTGCGCAACGCCCTTCATGGAAGCGTTCCCATGAAGACGCGCAACAGCAGGTCTGCTGACCAAAGCCCTAAAAAAACGTTATCTAGTTCACACTTTTACGCTGCGTTGATTTTGATCAATGGACTTGTCGCAATCGGCCTGCACAATGGCGGCCCGTTCGGCACGGCGCGCCGTCTATCGTTGCAGCGCGAGGGGGCGTCGGGCGGGAAGCAGTACTGATCCAACGGATACAGGGCGCGCGGGGTACTGCCACTGGGGAGCGGCAGCCGCGCGCGTATCGACCGGATCCGGTCGCCGGTTGCGTCTGCGGGGATGGGGACGCAACCGGCAACCTCTCAACTGAATGCGATGGATCGCTCACATCGTTTTCACAATTTCGACTGCTTGCAAGCAAATCGTTGTGATTCATGGTGTTAGGGGTTTTAATTCATCCATGACCTGCTAACCTGCGACGATGATTCGACGCACTCTGGCCTGCATGCTTACCCTCGGCCTGGTCGCCTGCGCGACCCAGCCGACATCTCCACCGTCTTCACCGCAGGCCAGCAGCACGCCGCGCCATCCGGCCAGCAAGCCCAAGGGACCGGCCGAGGCCGCACCGGAAGCCACCGCCGCCACCGCGCCGCCGGTCGATCTCACGCCGGTTCCGTTCGAGACCGCGCGCGCCACCTTCATCGCCGATACCGCCAAGCGTTACGGACTCCAGCCCGACGAGATCCGTCGCGTGCTCGACCAGGCGCAGGTGCGCCAGCCGATCATCGCCGCGATGTCGCGCCCTGCCGAACGGGTCAAACCCTGGAACGAATACCGGCCGATGTTCATCAGCAAGGCGCGCATCGAGGGGGGCCGTGCCTTCCTCGCCGAACACCGCGCCGAGCTGGATCGCGTGCAGCAGCGCACCGGTGTTCCGGCCGAGGTGATCGTGGCGATCATCGGCGTGGAGACCAGCTATGGCAGGAATGCCGGCAACCACCGCGTGCTCGATGCGCTGTACACGCTGGCCTTCTACTACCCGCGCAGCGGCGATCCGGAGAAGCTGGAACGCGAGGTGCGCCGCGAGCTGTTCTTCCGTGATGAACTGGCCAAGCTGTTTGAACTGGGCCGCGAGGAGAAACTCGACATCACCACGCTCAAGGGCAGCTATGCCGGTGCGATGGGCATGGGCCAGTTCATGCCGTCCAGCTACCTGGACTATGCCGTGGATGGCAACGGCGACGGTCGCCGTGACCTGTTCAACAGCTACGACGACGTGTTTTCCTCCATTGCCAACTACTTCGTGAAGAAGGGAGGCTGGGTCCGGGGCGGGCAGGTGGCCGTGCCGGCGACACTCGCTCCGGGGCGCGAGGAATTCAATCCGACCGAGTGGGCACCGACCTGGTCGCTGGCCGATCTGGCCCAGCGTGGCTATCAGCCTGCCGCACCGGTACAGCCGGGTGCGACGGCCACTCCGGTTACGCTCGAGGGCAGCACCGGCAAGCAGTACTGGCTGGGCTTCCAGAACTACTACGCGATCACCCGCTACAACCTCTCGAAGATGTATGCGATGGCCGTGTTCCAGTTGTCGCAGGCCATTGCCGGACAGGAGCTGCCCCCGGCATGAACATCAGATGGCTGGTCCCTGGATTGATCGTCCTCGCGCTGGCCGCCTGCAGCAGCGCTCCGAAGAAGCCGGCCACCGCCGGCCACGGTGGGACGCCTTCCGGTACGGTGGTGCAGGGCAGGGGCACGCGCCCGGCGCATTGTCCGGAGGGATCGCCCTATGCGGCGGCCAAGGAAGACCCGAACACGCGGGGCAACTACACCGCCGGCGGCCTGTACCGGCCGGGCGTGAAAGACAGCACGCCGAGCTACATTCCGAACGTGGCCTGCATTCCCGAGCCGGAAGTGACGGCTGAAACACGTTCGGCCATCGGCAACAAGTCGCCGTACGTGGTGCTGGGCAAGTCGTACAAGGTGCTCGACGATACCCGCGATTATGTCGAGCGCGGTACGGCGTCGTACTACGGCGCCAAGTTCCATGGCCGCCTGACCTCGAACCGGGAGGTCTACGACATGTACCAGTTCACCGCTGCGCACAAGACGCTGCCGCTGCCCAGCTTCGCCCGCGTGACCAATCTGGACAACGGCGAGTCGGTGATCGTGCGGGTCAATGACCGGGGCCCGTTCCATGATGGCCGCGTGGTCGATCTGAGCTATGCCGCTGCGGTACGCCTGGGCATCACCCAGCGCGGAACCGGCAATGTGGAGGTGCGCGCGCTGCAGCCGGGTGAGGGCAATCTGCTGGCGCAGAAGCCGTCGCGCCGCGAGCGCCGGGCGGCCGAAGCCGCCGCCGCTGCCGGTGCGGCGACGACGATGGCGAGCACTGTCGCCACGCGCCCGGCGGCCGACAGCGACATCGACCGCCTGGTCAAACGCCTGCCTGCCGATGCGGTGCCGACGCGGGGCCAGCCGGCCACCACGCAGGCGGTGGTCAGCACGCCGCCGGACGTGGCGGTCAGCAGCCTGCCGCCGAGTGCAGTGGGCGTCCGCACTGCGGCACCTGCCGCTGCGCCGGCGAGGGTCGCCGCCACGGCGCCGCGCGCTTCCGCGGCACCGGCCAGCAGCCCCACGCTGTCGCAGCAGGTGGTGGGTGCGGTGATGGTGCAGGTGGCCAGCTTCTCCAACCGTGACAATGCCAATCGTGCGATGGGCCAGCTCAATGCGGCCGGCATCGTCGGCGCGACCATCAGCGACATCGCCGCCGGTGGCCGCACGCTCTTCCGTCTGCGCGTACCCGCCAGCGACCATGCCAGTGCCGCGGAACTTGTCGGCCGCATCGCCGGTCTGGGCCTTGGATCGCCGCAGATCGTCAAGGATTGATCCCGCCCGGGTCGGTGCTGCCGGCCCGGGCCCCCCCGGCCTACAATGGCCATTCTGTTCCCCCTCCATTCCCGGCCGTCCCTGGAGCCCGCTGTCCAATGAATTTCCGTTCCGCCGCCACCGCCCTGGCCGCCACCCTGGTGGTGGGCCTGGCTTCTGCCCAGACGCCGCTGCCGACCCCGGCCGCACCTGCACCTGCCGCCGCTGCGGCTCCGGCCACCGTGGCCACGCCACCGGCCCCGGTGCCGAGTGTGTCCAAGGCCTGGATCCTGATGGACTACGCCACCGGCCAGGTGCTGGCGGGCGAGAACATCCACGAGCAGCTGGCGCCGGCCAGCATCACCAAGGTGATGACCTCCTACGTGATCGCCGCCGAGGTCAAGAACGGCAAGGTCCGTGCGGATGACCAGGTGATGATGAGCGAGCGCGCCTGGCGCGAAGGCGGTGCGGGTACCGACGGCAGCTACAGCGGCTTCCCGGTGAACCAGACCGCGCGCCTGGAAGACATGGAAAAGGGCATGGCCATCCAGTCCGGCAACGATGCCGCGATCGCCCTGGCCGAGCACGTGGCGGGCAGCGAGGAAGCCTTCGCCTCGCTGATGAACAGCTACGCCGCCAAGATCGGCATGAAGAACTCGCACTTCGTCAACGCCCACGGCCTGACCGCCGCGGGCCACCACAGCACCGCCTATGATCTGGCGTTGCTGGGACGGGCGATGGTGCGTGATTACCCGGAAACCTACGCGTACAACAAGATCAAGGAATTCCAGGTCGGCAACATCAAGCAGCCCAACCGCAACCTGCTGTTGTGGCGCGACGGCAGTGTCGATGGCATCAAGACCGGGCACACCTCCGAGGCGGGCTACTGCCTGATGAGCTCGGCGCAGCGCGGCGACCAGCGTCTGATCGCGGTGGTGCTGGGTGGCGCCTCCGAGAAGCAGCGCGCCGATGACAGCCTGGCGCTGTTGAACTGGGGCTTCCGCTTCTTCGAAACGCACCGCCTGTATGAGCCGGGCAAGGCCGTCGCCGAGCACAAGGTGTGGAAGGGCACCAGTGACAAGGTGCAGCTGGGCGTGGCGCAGCCGATGCTGGTCAGCGTGCCGCGTGGCCGCTACAACGATCTGAAGCCGAGCATCGATGTGCCCAAGACCCTGGAAGCGCCGTTCACGGCCGGCCAGCAGATCGGCACGGTGAAGGTGAGCCTGGATGGCAAGGTGGTGGCCGAAGCGCCGCTGGTGGCGGTGGCTGCCGTCGAGCAGGCCGGCTTCTTCAAGCGCCTGTGGGACAGCTTCTGGATGTGGTGGGAATCGGAATGATCCGCGGCGCCATGCGATGACGTGAAAAGGAAAAGGCCGGCGCATGCCGGCCTTTTCCGTTGCAACCAATGTGCGGACCAGATGTCCGCACTGTTCTAGAGCGAACGGCTGATGGTGAAGCTGCCGAACACCGGTGCCTCGCGCTGGCCGTTGAACTCGCGGGTGCTGTGGTAGCGCGCCGCCGCGAACTTCCAGCGACCGCGCATCACCGCGATTCCGTAGCCGCCGTAGGCCACGATGTGGCGCTTGTCGACGCTGTGGCTGTTGCGGAAGGTGTTGCCGTCCAGGGTGATGTCGCGGATCACCCAGGCAGCATCGCTGGTAGCGAACAGGTGCCATGACCAGCCGCTCGGCCTGCCACTGCGGGTCGGCGCGGTGTTCTCGCCGGCAGGACGCAGCGGCGTGCTGCCGAAGTCATCCGGCAGCTTCCAGCCGAAGCGCACCTCGCCACCGATGTTGGCCTTGGTCGCCAGGTTGCCGACCGAGCCGCCGTAGTGGCTGATCGCGTCCCAGCCCCAGCCGCCCGCGTTGACGCTGGCATCGCCCGGCCAACGACGCATCCGCTCATGGGTCAGCATCACCAGCGGCTCGTTGTGCAGCTGGTTGTCCCAGCCCTGGAATTTCTCGTCGCCCAGCACCTCATGCACAGCGTTCTGCACCTGCTTGCCCTGGGCCCACGGACCGACAACGCCCAGCGTCAGCTGGGTGGTCTGCAGCCGATCACCACTGCGCGCGTTGTAGCCGAAGCTGGCGATCAGCACGCCCGCGTAGGGGCGGTCATCCTTGATCAGGTCCTTCCGGGTGAAGTCGGTCGGGGTGAAGATGCCCTGGGCGATGCTGAAGATCATGTTCTGCTGTTCGAACCGGCCCGGGTGCAGGCGCTCCAGATAGCCGTTGACCCAGCGCGCCAGGCGCGGCAGGCAGGGATCGTCGGTGTAATCGACGAGGTTCGGTGATACGAAGGTCAGTTCGGCGCCGTTGGTATACCCCTGGTCCTGGTGGCGGCCGCCGAACAGGTCGTTGTCAACGCGGAAATTGATCTGCGGCGGGTGCTCACGCATGGCATCGGGGCCGCATTGTTCGGCGGCCTGCGCGGCAAGGGGGAGGGCGGCGGCCAGGAGGCCGGACAGCCCGAGGGCTGCGACGCTACGCATGGATGGAATGCTCATGGGGAAAGGGGTGGTCGTCTGTCGTTATATGCAACGACACGGTACCCCGGCCCGCGTGACGGTACGAGCGCGTCCCGGTCACTTGTCTGTTCCGAAAACGACATTGTCTCGTGACGACAACCGGCGCCGGGGCGTGCCGCGCCCCCGCGCAACAGGAAGCTGAATGGGAATTCAGGTGCAACGCAGCGGCCTGCCGGTGTCCGTGTTGACCTGGATGAATACTCTTGGGTTTGTTGCCCTGCGGCCCGATAATGGGTCCATGGAAATCAAGTCCGACAACCCCGACCACGGCTTCCAGTTCCCCGGCCAGTTCGAGCTCAGCGCAATGGGCCCGGCCAACCGCGGCCTGGAGCATGAGCTTCCCCGACTGCTGCAGGCCGAAGGCCTGGACGTCGTGAACGAGCGCATCAGCTGGAAGCATTCGTCCAATGGCAAGTACGTGTCGGTCCGGCTGGTGTTCAAGGCCGAGACCCGCGAACAGTACGACGCCGCCCATCGGGCGCTGCGCGATCACCCGGAAGTGAAGTGGACGCTGTAGCCGACAGCTGCCCGGCCGACGCCGCTCCGGAAAACCGCCCGCCGCGTCCGGCGCTGGTGCGCGACCTTGGCCGCCAGGCCTATGAGCCGGTCTGGCGGGCGATGCAGCGCTTCACCGATCAGCGCGCTGACGAGACGACCGACGAGCTGTGGGTGGTGGAGCATGATCCGGTGTTCACCCTCGGCCAGGCCGGCAAGGACGAGCATGTGCTGGCCCCGGGGGCGATCCCGGTGCTGCACGTGGACCGCGGCGGCCAGGTCACCTACCACGGGCCGGGGCAGATCGTGATCTACCCGCTGCTGCGCCTGCCGCGCCTGGGCATCGGCGTGCGCGACTACGTGTGCCGCATCGAGCAGGCCATCATCGATACGTTGGCCGAATGGAACATCGGTGCCGAACGCCGCGAAGGTGCCCCGGGCGTCTACGTTGGCAATGCCAAGATTGCCGCGCTGGGCATCCGCGTGCGCCGTGGCTGCACCTTCCATGGCCTGGCCTTCAACGTGGCCATGGACCTGGAACCCTTCCACCGCATCAACCCCTGTGGTTATCAGGGGCTGCAGGTGACCTCGGTGGTAGACTTGGGCGGGCCGTCCGGGATGGATGCCGTCAAGACGGTGCTGCTGGAACAGCTGGCCCGCCAGTTCGGCCTGCGGCTGCAGCACGTGCCCGAACTGCCTGATCTCTCTGCGGCCGCGTGACCGCTCCCCGGAACTGCCATGACTGAAACCACCGCCCGCACCATTCCCCTGCAGATCGTGCAGGGCGACATTCCGACCGCCGCACCGTTGCAGGCCGGCGTCAAGCAGCTGGGCGGGGACAAGATCAACCGTTCGCCGGTTCAGTTCGCCGATGCACCGGTGCTGCGCAAGCCCTCCTGGATCCGCGTGCGCATTCCTTCGGGCAATGCGGTCCAGAACCTGAAGGCCAAGCTGCGCGAGAACCGCCTGGTGACGGTCTGCGAGGAAGCCAGCTGCCCGAACATCCATGAGTGCTTCGGCCACGGTACGGCGACCTTCATGATCCTGGGCGAGGTCTGCACCCGCCGCTGCTCGTTCTGCGACGTCGCCCACGGCCGGCCCAAGCCGCCGGATGCCAACGAGCCGGCCAGCCTCGGCCAGACGGTGGCCGACATGGGCCTGAAGTACGTGGTGGTGACCAGTGTCGACCGCGATGACCTGCGCGACGGCGGTGCCCAGCACTTCGTCGACTGCATCACCGCCATCCGTGAGAAGTCGCCGGGTACCCGCATCGAAGTGCTGACCCCGGACTTCCGCGGCAAGGGCCGCATGGAGCGCGCGCTGGACATCCTCGCGCAGAACCCGCCGGACGTGTTCAACCACAACATCGAGACCGTGCCGGACCTGTACCGCAACGTGCGCCCGGGCGCGGACTACCAGTGGTCGCTGACGCTGCTGAAGAACTTCAAGGCCCAGCACCCGCACGTGCCGACCAAGAGCGGCATCATGCTGGGTCTGGGCGAGGACTTCGAGCAGATCAAGGCGACGATGCGTGACCTGCGTGCCCACGACGTGGACATGATCACCATCGGCCAGTACCTGCAGCCGACCGCGCACCACCACCCGGTGCTGAAGTACTGGACGCCCGAGGATTACAAGGCGCTGGAAGACTACGGCTATGAGCTGGGCTTCAGCCACGTCGCCTCCGGCCCGATGGTGCGCTCTTCGTACCACGCCGACGTGCAGGCCAAGGGCGCCGGCGTTTCCTGACCGGTAGCGCCGGGCCATGCCCGGCGGTTCTTTCCCGCTGCGCTCGCCGGGCATGGCCCGGCGCTACCGATGGGCGTGCCTACCACCGTGGTGGGCGCGGACCGTTGGTCCGCACGCCTTCGCCTGCATTCACAATTTGCTACACCGGCCCCGCTAGGCTGGTTTTCCACCGGATGCGGGCGGGTGACAAACCCGGCAACTTTCGGCACTGTCGTGATGTCTGAACACCACGCAGTCTCCCCCTTGGCAAGGCGCCTTCGAGCACGTTCATGAAATTCAAAGCCCCCGCATTCCTGATGGCCCTGGCGCTGGTAGCGCCGCTGGCGCTGTCGGCCAAGGCCGATTCGCCGGCGCTGCCGGCTGCGGCGACCGCCGATCAGGTGACCACCTCCAAGCTGGTGTACGGCCTGTTGTCCGACAGCCGGTACGCCTACCGTCCGCGTGCGCTCGATGAAGCCACCTCCAAGGATGTGTTCAAGCGTTACCTGGAGACCCTGGACGGCGGCAAGCAGTACTTCACCCAGGCCGATGTGGCGCGCTTCGCACCCTTCGAGGCGAACATCGCCAATGCCATCCGTGGCGGTGAACTTGAGCCGGCCTTCCAGGTCTTCGCGGTGTACAAGCAGCGCGTAGGCGAGCGCGTGGCCTACGCACGCAAGCTGCTCAGGCAGGAGCCGGACTTCACCACCGACGAGCGCTTTGAGTACGACCGCAAGAAGGTGCCGTGGGCGGCCAGCAATGCCGAGCTGGATGAACTGTGGCGCAAGTCGGTCAAGAATGACTGGCTGCGCCTGAAGCTGGCCGGCAAGAAGCCGGACGACATCCGCAAGACGCTCGACAAGCGCTACGCGACGCTGGAGAAGTCGGTCAACGAGCTGAAGGGCGAGGATGTCTTCCAGTTCTTCCTCAACGCCTACACCAGTGCGGTCGATCCGCACACCGACTACTTCACTCCGCGTACCGCCGAGAACTTCAACCAGGCGATGTCGCTGTCGCTGGAAGGCATCGGTGCGCAGCTGCAGCGGCAGGACGACATGGTGGTGATCCGCGAGATCATCGCCGGCGGACCGGCCTCCGTGGATGGCACCCTGAAGCCGGGTGACCGCATCGTCGGCGTCGGTCAGGGCAAGTCGGGCGTGGTCGAGGATGTGATCGGCTGGCGCATCGACGATGTCGTGGCCAAGATCCGCGGTGCCAAGGATACCCAGGTCAAGCTGGAGTTCATCCCGGCCGAGGAGGGCGCCGATGGCAAGCATCACACCCTGGTCCTGACCCGGCAGAAGGTGCGCCTGGCCGAGCAGGCCGCCAAGGGTGAAACCATGACCATTCCGGCCGCCAATGGCGAGCCGGCGCGGAAGATCGGCGTGATCAAGCTGCCGACCTTCTACCAGGACTTCGAGGGCCGCCGCCGCAATGCCGCCGATTATGCGTCGGCCACGCGCGATGTGGCCAAGCTGCTGGCGGGCTTCAAGAACGACAAGCTCGACGGCGTCGTGCTGGACCTGCGCAACAACGGTGGTGGCTCGCTGGACGAGGCGATCGAACTGACCGGGCTGTTCATCGAACAGGGCCCCGTGGTGCAGGTGCGTGAATCGGGCGGCCGCATCACCGTCAACAGCGACCGCAATCAGGGCGTGGCGTGGGACGGCCCGCTGGCCGTGCTGGTCAACCGTGGTTCGGCCTCGGCGTCGGAAATCTTCGCCGGTGCCATCCAGGACTACGGCCGCGGCCTGGTGATCGGCGAGACCACCTTCGGCAAGGGCACCGTGCAGAACATCGTCGACCTTGATCGCTGGCCGAGCGGCGAAACGCAGCGCTTCGGCCAGGTCAAGCTGACCATCGCCCAGTTCTTCCGCATCAGCGGCAGCAGCACCCAGCACAAGGGCGTGGTGCCGGACCTGGCGTTCCCCGCCAGCGTCGATGCCACCGAGTTCGGCGAAAGCACCTACGACAATGCCCTGCCGTGGACCCGCATCGCCGCGGTGCCGCATACGCAGTACGGGAACTTCGCGCCGCTGCTGCCGAAGCTGGAAACCCGCCACGAGGCACGCATCGCCACCGACAAGGAATTCGTGTGGTGGAACGAGGATGTCGAGCAGTTCCGTGCCGAAGCGGCGAAGAAGTATGTCTCGCTCAATGAAGCGACGCGTCGTGCCGAGCGGGAACGCCAGGACACCCAGCGCAAGGAGCGCCAGATCATGCGCAAGGAGCTGGGCCTGGCCCTGGATCCGCTGGCCGATGACAGCAGCGATGACGGCCTGACCGGCAACGAGCGCGATATCGTCAAGGATGCCGCCCGTGAGAAGGCCGCCGAGAAGCGACCGGACCCGCTGCTGCGTGAATCCGCTGCGATCCTGGCCGATGCGGTGAATCTGCTGGCCAATGATCGCCCGCTGTCGGCGCAGGTGCTGCCGCAGTCCACCGGGGCCGGTCGCTGGGCCGACTGAGCCACGCGTGACATGAAGTACCCCACGGGGCCGGCAATGCCGGCCCCGTCTGCGTTGACGGGCAGCGCCGGGTCATGCCCGGCGCTGCCGGTGCATGAACCGGGAGCAACAGCGTGTGCCGCCAGCGGTGCTGTCGACCTGCCGCACACGGGGGCGGGACTACCCTAGCAGCTACCTTTCTCGCAGGAGTTCCCATGCGGGTCTCCCCTCTGTGCAGCGTTGCCGTCGGTATTGCCAGTGCCCTGATCCTGTCGGCCTGCGGTGGCCGCGCCGCCGACAGCACCGTGCTGCGCGAGTCCTTCGATTCCGGCGACACCTTCTCCCGGACGGTCGACAGCCGCCCGGCCGATGCCTGTGAAGCGGCGCGACGGGCCCTGCTCAGCCAGGGCTATGCGATCGCCCGCGTCGATGACGCGCAGGTGGAGGGGAGCAAGAACTTCCAGCCACGCGAGGACGATCACGAGCAACTGGTACTCCGCATCTCCTGCGCGCCGCGTGGCAGCCAGTCGCTGGTGTTCGTCAGCGCGGTGCAGGACCGCTATGCGTTGAAGAAGAGCCCGACCTCGGCCAGCGTGGGCGTGGGCGCGCTGGGTTCGGTATCGCTGCCGTTCGGCAGCAATGACGATTCCCTGGTGAAGGTCGCCAGCAGCACCATCACCGATGCCGACTTCTACCGCCGGTTCTTCCAGCGCCTGCAGCAGTACCTGCCGGCCGCCCCCGGTGAGGCGCCGCCGGTTCCGGAACGGCTGCCCGCTCCCCCCGTATCGGAGGCGGCGGCGGCGACGGATCAGGGTTGAGCGTGCGGCGTGGGCTGATGGTCATGGCCCTGCTGCTGGCTTCGCCGGCAGGCAGCGCCGCGGCGGCCGCGGACTGCACGCAGGGCCTGCTGCAGCGGCTGGGCTGGCGGTTTGAAGTGGCTGCGGTCAGTGCGCCGCAGATCCAGGGTGGCCCGGTGTGCACCCGGGCATCGCTGGTCGAGGCGCAGGCCGCAGGTGATCTGCGTGTGCGATGGCCGCAGACGCTGGACGGGGCGCAGCGCGAGGCGCTGCTGCAGCAGCTGCTGGAGGATCCTGCCACGGTCTGTGCCTATGCCTTCGAACTGGGCGCGGCGACCCGGCGGGCCGCCACGTCGCTGCAGGGCAACCCGCAGTTCCGCTTCTCCGGCGCACAGCTGGGCTGGATCGGCTTCGGGATGCAGGGCGCACGGGCGCAGGGGTGGCAACGCGTGCGCAGCTTCGGCCGCGGCTACGTTCCCGTGGATGGCAACAGTCGCGCGCTGCAGGCGTTCTACGGCGGTGCGGTGCGTGCCGAATGCGGTGTCGGCCGCCAGGTCGCGCAGCTGGCAACGCAGCGTGAGCTGTATGGCGATGCTGCGTTCGACGCGGAGTTCACCGCAGGCGAACTGTCGATCGGCACTTTCATCGCGCTGCACGGCACCGACAGTGTCCTGCTCGGTGCGCATGCGGGCGACTTCCTTGCCGACGGCAAAGCCGTGCGCACCTCGGCGAGGGGACGTCAGGCCTTCGCGGGCCTGCCCGGCTTCATCGAACACGTGTACGACAAGAGCACGCTGGACGATCTGAGCAACCAGGCCGAGAACTTCGTCGTGGTCGACGTCGGGCCGGATGCAGCACAGGCGCTTGCCCGCCACGGAGGCCTGGCCTGGTACGACCAGCGCAATGCCGAGCTGTGGCAACTGGCGCAGGGGCTGCCGCGGGTGGGGCGGCGCTATTTCGAGCGGCTCCTGTTCGAACGCGACCCCGGACTGCGGGCGCGCCTTCCAGCGCGCTACCACGCCCGCCTGGCACGCATGGACCAGGTGCTGGACGATCCGTTCTACCAGCAGTTCGTGATCTACGTGCATCCGCGCGGTATACGTCCCATCGGCTACCACATCGCCCGGCTGCTCGACCGCAATCCACGGACGCCGTTTTCGATCGACCTGGCGGTGCACAATCTGCATACCACGCTCTACCGGCGTTGGCGCGAGGCGCAGCTGCGCCACTGTGCGTCAACCGGCAGGCCAGGCAGCCTGACCCTAGACCCCAACTGAAGGTGAAACAATGGATATTGCAATGATCGGCCTTGGCCGCATGGGCGCCAACATGGCCCAGCGCCTGCATCGCGGCGGCCACCGCGTGGTCGGCTACGACCCGGGCGAAGGCGCCCGCCAGCGCGCCGCGGAGGCCGGCATCGAAGTAGTCGATTCGCTGGCCGCCGCGGTCGCCGCGCTGCCGGTGCCGCGCGTGCTGTGGTTGATGGTGCCGGCGGGCGAAACGGTCGACCAGACGCTCGGCCAGCTGACCCCGCACCTGGCCGAGGGTGACATCGTCATCGACGGCGGAAACTCCAATTACCAGGATTCGATCCGCCGCGCCAAGGCGCTGGCCGAGGACGATCTGGGCTACGTCGACTGCGGCACCAGCGGCGGCATCTGGGGCCTGCAGGAGGGCTACAGCCTGATGGTCGGCGGTGAGGCGAAGGTGGTGGAGCAGGTTGCGCCGCTGCTGCGCACACTGGCGCCGGCGGAGGATCGGGGTTGGGCACGCGTCGGTCCTCCCGGTGCGGGCCATTTCACCAAGATGGTCCACAACGGCATCGAGTACGGAATGATGCAGGCCTACGCCGAAGGCTTCGCACTGATGGAACGCAAGCAGGACATGGAGCTGGACCTGGCGCAGGTTGCCGAGGTCTGGCGCCATGGCAGCGTGGTGCGTTCGTGGTTGCTGGACCTGAGTGCCGAGGCGCTCAAGCGCAATCCGTCGCTGGATGGCATCGCCCCCTACGTGGAGGATTCCGGTGAAGGCCGCTGGACCGTGGCCGAAGCGATCGCGCTGGATGTGCCGGCGCCGGTGATCACGCTCTCGCTGCTGGAACGCCTGCGGTCGCGCGAGTCGAATTCGTTCACTGACCGCCTGCTGGCGGCGATGCGCAACGAGTTCGGTGGGCATGCGATCAAGAAGTCGTAAGCGCCAGGAACGGAGCCCTTCGGCGCTGCCGTGGGGTTCCGGGCCGCGGACCGCGATCAGTTCAGTGCGATGCGCCGGGCCTCGTAAGCGCTGTCCCTGCCAGCCTGCAGCAAGCGCATTACCTGCAGCGCCTGCAATGGGCTGACCGTGGGTTCACCGTCACCCTGCATCGCCGCAGCGAACTGGGCATACAGGCGGCGATAGTCGCCCGGCAGGTTGTCGACCGTGCTGCGTTGCACGTTGTCCTCGGCATCGCAGTACACCCGCTCGCCGTGACGCGGGTCGATGCCCCAGCCCGGCGCGCCCGGCGCAACGCCGCGGCGCAGCTGTGCTTCCTGTACGTCCAGGCCCTGCTTGATCCAGCTGGCGCGGCTGCCGTGCACGGCGAACCGAGGCGTCGGTGCCGCCACCAGCGAACCGGCATGGAGGA
Organism: Stenotrophomonas sp. YJH_SMC_106-19; assembly: GCF_059368375.1. Classification (NCBI taxonomy): domain Bacteria; kingdom Pseudomonadati; phylum Pseudomonadota; class Gammaproteobacteria; order Lysobacterales; family Lysobacteraceae; genus Stenotrophomonas; species Stenotrophomonas sp. YJH_SMC_106-19. The sequence continues at coordinate 1,121,589 of NZ_JCAFRQ010000001.1, read as the reverse complement.
TCGCGCGGTGCCTCGGGTAATGCAGCACCGCATGGAAGTAATCGATGCCGCTGCCGCCTTCGCGCTGCACCGCCAGGTCCGCGTCGATCGCCTGCGGCCAGCCGAACAGCACCAGCATCTGATCCAGCAGATGCGGTGCAAGGTCATACCACAGGCCACTGCCAGGCCCCTCCTGCTCCCGCCAGCGCTCGCGCACGTGGGGGCGGTAGCGATCGAAATGCGCATGGCATTCGGCGACTTCGCCGAGCGCACCTTCGGCCAGCAAGGCCTGCAACGTCAGGAAATCGGCGTCGAAACGGCGATTCTGGAACACCGTGACGATGCGGTCTGCATCGCGCGCCGCCGCCAGCATGGCTTCGGCTTCGGCCACGTCCAGTGCGAAGGGTTTGTCCACCAGCACATGCTTGCCTGCGGCCAGCGCTGCCATCGCCAATGGTGCGTGCTGGTCATTCGGCGTGGCAATCACCACCGCGTCCACCGCCGGATCGTCGAATACGTCCCGGGGTGCCGCGCGCACATGTACATCGCTGAACGTGCGCAGCAGCAGGTCGCGCTGCGAACTGACCACGCTGTGCAGGGTCAGTCTCGGGGTGTGCTGGATCAGCGGCGCGTGGAAAACGCGGCCGGCGAGGCCGTACCCGATCAGGGCCAGTTGCAGGTCAGGGCGCATGGCAGTGCTCCGCGCAGATCAGGCATGCAGGGTAAACGACGGGGGGGCCAGGATCCAAAGCTGAACGGTTGCGTTGAAAACCGGCGCGATTCACGGCGGCATGACCGCAGCGCCACGCCTGCTGCACGGCGCTGCGGCCACACTGACCCCACATTCCGCAGGAGGTAACACACGATGAACAACCCGACCCGTACGCTGATTGCTTCGGCCCTCACCCTGGGCCTGGCGCTGTCCTCCTCGGCTGCATTCGCCAAGGATCCGGCAGCCAAGAGTCCGCCTGCCACCGACCATTCGGCGATGACCCACGCCGATCGCCACGACTCCAACGAGCCGGTGACCGACACCTGGATCACCACCAAGGTGAAGGCCGACCTGCTGGCCAGCAGCAATGTGCCGGGCACCGAGGTCAAGGTGGAAACCGTGAATGGCGTCGTCAGCCTCAGCGGCACGGTGGCGACCCAGGCCGAGCATGACAAGGCCGTCACTACGGCCAAGGGCATCAAGGGCGTCACCCGCGTTGATGCCAGCGCGCTGAAGGTCAACGCGGCGGCCAAGCGCTGATCCCGTGCGCCGCCCCGCCGGGGCGCCGCAGTACAGCTGCATGACGGTGGAGCCGGGCCAGCCCCGGCTCCACCCATGGTGTTTTCTGGAGCGTTCAGCTGCCGGGGCCAGACGTTCCAGAGGTGTGACCGCCTGCGCTATATTGCCGGTTCCGCCGCAGCTGGGCCTGTCCGGGCCCATCCCTCTGCGGCCGTGCTGATGAGGAACTATGGCGCTGGTGTTCAGTGACGACATCTGGGATCGCTGGCGATTGCCGGCCTTGGCGCTGGCCGCCGCCGCGATCATCGTCGTGCCGTGGTTGACCCAGCGCAAGCTTCAGCGTGAGAACGAAGAAGCCATGGCCTGGGTGACGCATACGCAGGCGGTTGGCGTGGCGCTGCAACAGTTGCAGGCCGATGTGCGCGATGTCGAGTCGGCGGCGTTGACGCTGTCCAAGGGCGTGGACGCGCCCGGCCTGCGCGAGCGCATGGCCAAGGCCAACGAGATTCCCGACCGACTCGCAGAGCTGGGCCGGATGACACGCGATAATCCTGAGCAGCTGATCCGCATCGGTCGCATCGAGTCCATGCTGGAAGGGCGGCTGGCGGTGGCGCGCGCGCTGGCCAAGGCCGAACCGAACAGTGACCAGCGTGCGCTGGTACAGGACCTGAGCACCCGTTACCCCATCCGCAGCGTGGTGGAAGAGCTGCAGAACAGCGAGCAGGCGCTGCTGGCCGAGCGGGCCGAACAGGCTGCGCGGCAGCGCAGGCAGACCGAATTCGTCTCGTGGAGCTCGCTGGTGGTACAGCTGGCGCTGCTCGGCCTGGTGCTCTGGCTGCTGCAGCGGCAGATCGGTCGGCGCCTGCAGGCCGAACGGCAGTCGCTGCGCTCGGCCGCGCGCGCTGCCTCAGTACTGCAGACCGTGCGTGAGCCGATCGTGCTGCTCGACCGCGAGCTGCGCGTGCAGCTGCACAATCCGGCCTTTGCCGAGTTGTACGGCCTGCAGGACGAACGTGCCGATGGCCTGCTGCTGGATGACGTCGGCGACGGCGCCTGGCGGGACGCCGTCGTGCGCCAGCGCCTGGTCGATGTGCTGCTGCGCGGGCGCGAGCTGTGGGACTTCGAGCACGAACAGCGCACCTCCGAGGGCGTGGTGCGCTACATGCTGCTCAACGCGCGGCGCATGCCGCTGCCGGATACCGACGATGAAGTGGTGTTGCTGACCGTCAGCGATGTCACCGTGCAGCGCGCCGTGCAGTCGCGTGTGGAGGAACTGAACCGCCAGCTGGAAGGCAAGGTGGCGCAGGTCTCGGAGGTCAATCGCGAGCTGGAAGCATTCAGCTATTCGGTGTCGCATGACCTGCGCGCGCCGCTGCGCCACGTTGCCGGCTTCTCCGACAAGCTGTCGCGCCACCTGGGCGAGAGCGCCGACGAGAAGAGCCTGCATTACCTTGGGGTGATCTCCAGCTCGGCGCGGCGCATGGCGACGCTGATCGACGATCTGCTGGTCTATTCGCGGCTGGGGCGCGCAGCGATGCGCCAGCAGGCAGTGGACATGCAGTCGCTGGTGTCCGATACCCGTGCGATGCTCGATTCCAACCTGCAGGCCGAGGCTGAAAGCAGTGGCCAGGTCCATCACGTCGAATGGAACATCGCACCGCTGCCGATTGTGGTGGCCGATGAGAACATGATGCGCCAGGTGTGGCTGAACCTGCTCGGCAACGCGGTCAAGTATTCCAGCAACCGCGAACCGGCGAAGATCCGCGTGGATTACCAGCCGCAGCCTGATGGCGGCCATCAGTTCACGGTCAGCGACAATGGTGCAGGCTTTGACATGGCCTATGCCGGAAAGCTGTTCGGCGTGTTCCAGCGCCTGCACAAGGCCAGTGATTACCCCGGTACCGGCATCGGCCTGGCCAGCGTACGCCGCGTGCTGACCCGTCATGGAGGCCGGGTCTGGGCCGAAGCCGAGCCGGACGCCGGCGCAACCTTCCACTTCTACCTGCCTCCCGCGCTCGACGCGGACAAACAAGGTCCCTCCGCATGACGACTCTGCGCACCATCCTTCTTGCCGAAGACAGCCCGGCCGATGCCGAGATGGCGATCGACGCCCTGCAGGAAGCCCGCCTGGCCAATCCCATCGTGCACGTCGAGGACGGCGTGGAGGTCATGGACTACCTGCTGCGGCGCGGTACCTTCGCCAGCCGCGAGGAGGGCCTGCCGGCGGTGCTGCTGCTGGACATCAAGATGCCGCGCATGGACGGCCTGGAAGTGCTGCGGCAGATCCGTGAGCACGAGGAGCTCAAGCGCCTTCCCGTGGTGATCCTGTCGTCCTCGCGCGAAGAGAGCGATCTGGCCCGCAGCTGGGACATGGGCGTGAACGCCTACGTGGTCAAGCCGGTGGACGTGGACCAGTTCTTCGGTGCCGTGCAGACCCTGGGCAAGTTCTGGGCACTGATCAACCAGGCACCGGAACTCGAGTAAGCCCATGCCCCTGACCGGTCCCTCCCTCGGGGCACTGCGCATCCTGCTGGTGGAGGATTCGCCTGAAGACGCCGAGCTGATGTCCGAACAGATGCTGGATGCGGGCCTGGAAGCCCGCTTCGAGCGCGTTGAGAGCGAGGCGGAACTGCGCCAGGCGCTGGCCTCCTTCCAGCCGGATATCGTGCTGTCCGACCTGAGCATGCCGGGTTTCTCCGGCGACGATGCCTTGCGCATCGTGCGCGAGACGGCGCCGGATGTTCCCTTCATCTTCGTCTCGGGCACGATGGGTGAGGAGAATGCAGTGGCGGCGCTGCAGAAGGGCGCCAACGACTACATCATCAAGCACCAGCCGGCGCGCCTGCCGTCGGCGGTGGCCCGTGCGATCCGCGAGGCGCGCAGCGCGGTGGAGCGTTCGCGCGTGGAGACCGAGCTGATGCGCGCGCAACGGCTGGAAAGCCTTTCGCTGCTCGCCGCTGGCCTCAGCCACGACCTGCGCAACATCCTGCAGCCGCTTCTGATCATGCCGGACCTGCTGAAGGCGCGCACCGATGATCCGCAGCTGCACCACCTTGCGGATGTGATCGCCGAGTGCGGCCGCCGCGGTCATGAAATGGCGGAATCGATGTTGTCGTTCGTCCGTGGCTCGCGCAAGCCCAGCGAACGCGTGCAGATCGACGGCCTGTTCGACGCGGTGGCGCTGCTGCTGCGCAGCAACGTGCCCGATGCGGTGCGCCTGCACCTGCAGGTGGAGGATGAGGGCCTGGCGGTCGATGCGAACTACACCGAGCTGCAGCAGGTGCTGTTGAACCTGGCACTCAATGCGATCCAGGCGATGCCCAGCGGCGGCCGCCTGAGCCTGACCGCAAGCCATGCCGGCGAGCGCGACGGTGTGGACTGGATGCGCATCGCCGTGGCCGATGAAGGCATTGGCATGGATGCCGATACGCTCTCGCATCTGTTCAATCCCTTCTTCACCACCAAGGCGGACGGTACCGGCCTGGGCCTGATTTCCTGCAAGCGCATCGTCGAAGGTGCTGGCGGCAGCATCACGGTCACCAGCCAGCCCGGGCAGGGCACCTGTTTCGAGCTGCGCCTGCCGATGCGTGACGCCATCGAGAGCGGCGAGCCGATCGAGCAGCTGGTGGCACTCGGCAGTGGCCAGTCGATCCTGGTGGTCGATGGCGAAGCCACGCGCCTGTCGCTGCTGGGCAACGCGCTGTCCAGCCAGGGATATCAGCTGCAGCTGGCTTCCGATGGCCCGGCGGCGTTGCGCTGGATGCAGCAGGAGGCGATGCCGGCGCTGGTGATCGCCGATGCCGGCTCCAAACTGCTGCCGGCCAGCCAGCTGCTGGGCGAAATGGCCGGACTGGGTTACCGCGGGCCGGCGCTGGTGCTGGAAGACGCGTCAGTGGACGTTCCGGCCGATGCATTCCCTGATGGCATCGAGGTGCATGTGCTGCGCAAGCCGTTGCAGATGCAGCAGGTGTTCCGCGCTGTGGCAGAGGCACTGGGCTGAATCTGCGTCGCCGGGCATGGCCCGGCGGCAGGTCACGCCGGCCGTTCCGGGGTCTCCCACGGGAAGCGTGGCAGGCTGTCCACGGCCTGTTCCAGCCGCCGTGACCAGTTCTGGTGGATGTCCGCGTACAGGGGCGAGTCCGCGCCCAGCCGCAGCTGCTGGGCGATCCGCAGCTCGCCGTCGCGCAGCAATGCCAGATCGATCGGCAGGCCGACCGAGAGGTTGGAACGGATGGTCGAATCCAGCGACACGATCGCCGTGCGCGCGGCGTCCTCAAGGCGCGTGGCCGGGCTGAGGATGCGGTCGAGGATCGGCTTGCCATACTTGGACTCGCCGATCTGCAGGTAGGGGGTCTCCGGCGAGGCGGCGATGGCATTGCCCAGCGGGTAGATCATGTACAGGCCGGGGCGTTCGCCGGCGACCTGGCCGCCGAAGATCAGCGTGGCCTGGGTGTTGACGCCGTCATGGCCGTGCTCGCTGTGGCCGCCGTGCACCTGGCTGTCCACCAGCAGGCGACCGACATAGGCCGCCGCTTCGAACAGATGGGTCATGTCGCGCAGGTTGGGCGTGCGCAGTTCCCCGGCGTCCCGGGTCAGGCGCGAGACCAGCAACTGGGTGGTGGCCAGGTTGCCAGCCGCCATCAACACGTAGGCCGCCTGGCCGGGATACTCGAACACGTGCAGCTTGCGGTGCACGCGCACATCGTCCAGCGAGGCATTGGTCCGGGTGTCGGCGGCGAAGACCAGGCCCTGGTCCACCTCGATTCCAACGCAATAGGTCATGTCGGTGCCCTATCATGTGCGTCCCGGATTGTAGGCAGGCCGCCGTGACGACGGCATGCCCACGCCCCCCAGACCCGTCACCTGAACCGCATGACCACCGTGCTCCTCAGCCTGGGCAGCAACGTCCAGCCCCGCCGCCATCTCCACGCCGCGGTGGCGGCCCTGCGCGAGCGTTTCGGCGCGTTGCAGGTGTCTCCGGCCTACCGCACGGCCGCGGTCGGCTTCGATGGCCCGGCCTTCCTCAACAATGGCGTGCTGATCCAGACCGATCTGCCGCTGCAGGCGCTGGATGATTGGCTGCACGCACTGGAAGACGCCCACGGTCGTGATCGCAGTGGTCCGCGCTTCTCCGACCGTACCCTGGACATCGACGTGGTGTTCTACGGCAACCACATCGTGGAAGGCCCGGGCCATCTGCGCATTCCGCGCCCCGAGCTGAAGCACGCCTTCGTGCTGAAGCCGCTGGCGGACATCGCGCCGGACTTCATCGACCCGGTCAGCGGCCTGGCCCTGGCGGCGCTGTGGCGCGCACACGCTCAGTTTGGCGAGGCATTCGAGGTGGTTGACCTGGAATGAGGGCCGCTGCGCTCGCCTACGTAGATCGGTAGCGCCGGGCCATGCCCGGCGGACTTCAACTCACCGTGCGTCCGCCATCCACGCGCAGGGTGTGGCCGGTGACGAAGCTGGCCTCGGCCACCAGCCAGTACACCGCCTCGGCGATCTCCTCGACCGTGCCGGTGCGTGCCAGCGGCGTGCGCGCCAGCAGGGCCTCGCGGGCGAAATCGTCCTTTCCCTGCTCGGGCCACAGGATCGCACCGGGGGCGACCGCATTGACCCGCACTTTCGGCGCCAGTTCCAGCGCCAGTGACCGGGTGGCCATCTCCAGTGCGGCCTTGGCCATGGTGTAGGCCACATGGTCGCGCATCGGGTCGGTGCCGTGCAGATCGGTCAGATTGACGATGCAGCCCTGCTGGCGGCGCAGGTACGGCGCGGCCGCCTGTGACAGCAGCAGCGGTGCACGCGCATTGACCGCGTACAGCTCATCCATCGCTTCGGCGGTCACCTGGCCGAGCGGGGTGGGGAAGAAGTTGGACGCGTTGTTGACCAGCGCATCGAGGCGGCCGAAGTGGGCCACGGCCTGTTCGACCAGATCGGGCAGGGTGCCGGCATCGCGCAGGTCGGCCTGCAGGGCCAGCACACTGCCCGGACGGACGTTGTCCAGGTCGAAGGCGGCCTGCTGCAGCTCGGCGCTGGACGTGTTGGCATGCAGCACCACCGACCAGCCACAGGCGTGGAACTGGCGTGCGATGGCGGCGCCGATCCGGCGCGCGCTGCCGGTGATCAGGGCCACGGGGGCGGTTTCGCTCATCGAGGGTCCTCCAAGGCTCGGCTATCCTGTGCACCATTGTCACCGCATTCGAAGACGCCATGCAGCCTACCTTCCCTCTGCCCGATGCCGACGCCCTGGCCCACAGCGACCAGCTGGCCGCCGCACTGCGCGCTGAAATCCTCGCCCAGGGGGGCGCGATGCCGTTTTCCCGCTTCATGGAACTGTGCCTGTACGCACCCGGGTGGGGCTATTACAGCGCCGGTTCCAGCAAGTTCGGTGGCGGTGGTGACTTCACCACCGCGCCCGAGCTGGGCGGCCTGTTCGCCGGCAGCGTGGCCAATGCGCTGGCGCCGGTGTTCGCCCAGCTCGGTGCGCAGTCGCGGATGCTGGAACTGGGTGGCGGCACCGGTGCCTTCGCCGAAGCCGTGCTGCTGCGGCTCGCCGAGCTGGATGCGGTGCCTTCGCGTTATGCCATCCTTGAACCCAGTGCCGACCTGCGCCAGCGCCAGCAGCAGCGCCTGCAACAGGCGCTGCCGGCAGAGCTGGCCACGCGCGTGGACTGGATCGAGCGTCCGTTCGAAGAGGACTGGGAAGGTGTGGTGTTCGCCAACGAGGTGATCGACGCACTTCCGACCCCGCGCTTCCTGATCAGGGACGGCGAGGTCTACGAGGAGACCGTGGAACTGGACGCGGAGGGCAACTTCATCCGTGGCGCGCAGCCGGCCGATGTTCTGCTCAACGGCGCCGTGCGGCACATCGAACGCTATCTCGAAAGGCCCTTCGCCGACGGATACCGCTCGGAGGTGCTGCCGCAGCTGCCGTACTGGTTGCAGGCAGTGGCGGGTGGCCTGCAACGCGGCGCGATGCTGTTCATCGACTACGGTTACAGCCGCAGCGAGTTCTACCAGCACGATCGCGACGACGGCACGGTGCGCGCCTTCTACCGCCACCACGTGCATAACGACGTGCATCGCTGGCCGGGCCTGCAGGACATCACGGCCTCGGTGGACTTCACCGCGATGGCCGAAGCGGGCCTGCACGGTGGCTTCGAACTGGCGGGGTACTGCAGCCAGGCCAGCTTCCTGATCGGCAATGGCCTGGACCAGGTGCTGAGCCTGGCCGCGGAGCGTACCGATGAGGTGGGGCGCATCCAGCTGCGCGACCAGGTGAAGAAGCTGACCCTGCCGACCGGCATGGGCGAGCGCTTCCAGGCGATCGGCCTGCAGCGTGGAATCGACTTCGAGCCGGCGTTCGCGCTGGGCGATCTGAGCTGGCGCCTGTGAGCGCGACGGCGCGCATGATCAAGCCGCTGCGGCGGCCGCGGCTATGGACTGCGCTGTGGGTGCTGGCCGTGCTGTTCGTGATCGTGGTCTGCCTGATTCCGCCGCCACCGATTCCCGTGCCGGAGAACGGCGACAAGGTCGAGCATTTCCTGGCGTACTTCATTCTGTCCGGCAGTGCCGTGCAGCTGTTCCGGCAAGGACGTCCGCTGCTGTGGGTCGGGCTGGGCCTGGTGCTGATGGGAATCGGGATCGAGTTCGCACAGGGGGCGCTGACACGCGACCGAATGGCCGACCCGATGGACGCCCTCGCCAACACGGTTGGCGTTCTTGCCGGATTGGGCCTCGCGCTGACCCCGCTGCGCGACCTCCTGCTGCGCTGGCGGGGCTGACACGCCTTCCCTGGTTGAAGTGGAACCGGGCATGGCCCGGCTCCACAGCCTTCCGGTTACTTCTGCAGCGTCACTTCGTCCAGCACCCACATCGCCGGGCGGGTATCACCGGTGAAGTTGATGCACAGGTCGTCGGTGCCATGCGTGCCCTTCGGCAGCGTCGCACGCAGGCTTACGAAGCCATCGGCATCAGGCGTGGCCGGCAGCGGGACTTCGGCCAGCACCTTGCCCGTGCAGCTGCCCCGGCGGATCAGCATCTCGCCGTGCGCGCGCCTGGCCTTCTCGAAGCGACGGTTCGGCTCGTCATGCGCCAGCTGGAAGTAGTAGGGGATGCGACCGGCGCGAACCTCCACGCTGCCGATGCCGTCCAGCTGCGCCTGTGGCCAGCGCCAGCAGGGCTGGAAGATGTCCACGTTGAAGACCGCGCGTGCGCCCTCGCGCGGGCCATCGTCTTCCAGGCGCAGTACCAGGCCCTTGTTGCCAACGCAGCTGAGCAGTTCGTCGCTACGGCGGGCGAGCAGCGATTGCGGAGTGAACGCGGCTACGATGGGCTCTGCGGCCAGCATCCGGCCCTGGTAGAACGCTGCGGCCTGTACCGTGGCGGGCACCTTCGCGGTCAGCGGCTGCTGGTACAGCGGCGACTGCGCGGTCACCGGCTGGCCATCGGTGCTGTAGCGCACCTCGTAGCCCAGCGGGTTGGCCAGCGACACCGTCACCGTGCCTGCGGCGCGATCATCGTGGTACGCCACGCCCACTTCGAACGGCGTCTGTGCATAGGCGAGTCCCCATGCGCGGTAGCGCTGCAGCTGTGACGGCAGGCGTGCCAGGAAGTCGCGGAAGTCACGCTTCCCGGGCGGGCTCCAGCCGGTCTCGGCCACCGCCGCCAGGCGTGGGAACAGGTTGTGCTGCAGCCGCGCATAGCTGCGGGTGTGCTCGGTGAACATGTTCGCCTGCAGGCCGAGGATGTGTCCGCGCTTGTCGGCGGGCAGTTCGTCCGGCACCGGCTCGAAGTTGTAGAGCTTGCCGAGGTTGACCTGCGTGGGGCGGCCCGGCGGTTCATTGGGCGAGGCGGTCTGCAGGTAGTCCAGGTACAGGTAGCCGACCGGCGACATGATCACGTCATGGCCGGCGCTGGCAGCGGCCAGGCCGCCTTCGGTACCGCGCCAGGACATCACCGTAGCCTGGGGGGGCAGCCCGCCCTCGAGAATTTCGTCCCAGCCGATCAGGCGCCGGTCGTGTTCCTCCAGGAATGTCTCCAGGCGCTTGATGATGTGGCTCTGCATGGCCATCTCATCCTTGATGCCCAGCTCGCGCATGCGCTGCTGAATCTGCGCGGACGCCTCCCACTGGTCCTTTACGGCCTCGTCGCCACCCACGTGCACGTACTTCGCCGGGAACAGTGCGATCACCTCCTCCAGCACGTTCTCGAGGAAGGTCACGGTGCTGTCTTCCACGTTGAAGAGGTTGGGGAACACGCCCCATTCGCTGATCGGCTTCAGCGGCGTGCTGATCGAGCCCAGCTCCGGATAGGCGGCGATCGCGGCCGTGGCATGGCCCGGCACGTCGATTTCCGGGATCACCTGGATGTGCAGCTTGGCTGCATAGGCAATCACTTCACGGATCTGCTCCTGCGTGTAGAAACCGCAATACGGGTACTCCTGTCTGGTCACCGGATCGATGCCGCCATCGCCGGCCGGCAGGCGGCAGCTGCCGACCTCGGTCAGCTTCGGGTAGCGCTTGATCTCCATGCGCCAGCCCTGGTCATCCGTCAGGTGCCAATGAAAGGTGTTGAGCTTGTGCGCGGACATCGCATCAAGCACGCGCTTGATTTCGTCCAGGCTCTGGAAATGCCGTGCCGAGTCGAGCATGAAGCCCCGCCAGGGGAAACGCGGCGCATCCTGGATCTGCACGGCCGGCAGCGCGCCCTGGCTGCCGCCGGTGGCCAGCTGGGCCAGCGTGGTGGCGCCGTAGAACAGGCCGGTCTCGTTGCCGGCCTGCACCAGCACGCCCTGCGCGGTGCTGTCCAGCGTGTAGCTCTCGCCGCTGTCGCGGAAGGTGGGAATGATCTGGAAGCGGATGCCGCCTGCCTTGGCCGCAGCCTTGCCGGTAGCCAGCGCCAGGCGCGGGCCGCCGCTGCGCGCCAGCAGGTCGGCGAATTGGGTGGCGACCCGCTGTGCGGCCTCGCCGTCTGCGTACAGCGCGGTCGTGGCGGACACAGTGATGCCACTGCCCTGGCCGGGCTGCACGCTGGCGGGGGCAGGAATCAGCATCAGGCTGTTGGCGCGCAGCTGCGGGCCAGGAGCTTCAGCGGCGGGCACCGGATCGGCGGCGAAGGCCGGCAGGGCCGGCAGCAGGGCAAACAGGCTGCCCAGCAGCAGTGCGCCGTGCATCCTGGCGTGGAAGGGCTTGACCATCGGAACGACTCCTTGAAACGGTGCGATGAACGCTATACATGAAAAACGCCGGGCCCGGAATGACCCAGGCCCGGCGTGCGTGCACGACTCGGCGATGACGCGGCCGATGGATCAGTACTTGAAGCGGAAGTTGAGGTAGTACTGGCGGCCGTTGCTGTAGAACGACGTCGGAATGGCCGCGGTCTGGTAGTACTTGTAGGTCGGGTTGTTGAGGTTCAGCGCATCCAGGCTGATGCTCAGCCAGTCGGTGGCCTTGTAGCTCAACGAGGCCGACAGCGTGCCGAAATCATCCTGGTAGTAAGGGTTGGTGCCCGACAGGCTGATCAGGAACGATGAGCGGTGCGTGTAGCTGACGCGTGCTCCGAAACGCTCGTTCTCGAAGTAGGCCCCCACGTTGTAGGTGTTCTTCGAGGTACCCAGCAGGTTGTGCGAACCGTCGGACCAGGTGTGGGCCGTGGTGCCGTTGGCGTAGGTGTAGTTGGCGTTGATGCCGAAGTACTCGCCGATCGGCTGCTCATAGGCCACTTCCACGCCGGTGACCTTGCCGTCGGCATTGATCGGGGTGGAGATCTGGTAGGTCTCGAGCTGGTTGGTCAGTTCGCTGTACAGCTGGCGCGAGACCACGTCGAAGGCGATGTAGTCCTTCATGTCCATGTGGTACGCACCGACCGACAGCAGGCCGCGCGGCATGAAGTACCACTCCAGGTTGGCGTCGAAGTTCGTGGACAGGGTCGGCTTCAGGTTCGGGTTGCCACCGCCGCCGGTCTTGTTCAGGTCCGAACCCCACGACGAAGCGCCCAGGGCCGAATAATCCGGCAGGGTCTGGGTCTGCGACGCGGCCACGCGCAGCACCAGCCTGTCGTCCAGGTCGAACTTGATGTTGGCGCTGGGCAGGACGCGGTTGCGCTTGTTCTGGAAGGCGGTGCGCTCCCACATGCCGAACAGGCTGCTCACATCGGCATCGGCGGCATTGCTGACCGCGTTGTAGGTGTCGATGTCCTGCTTGATGTTGACGTAGCGCAGGCCGACGTTGCCGCTCCACCAGTCGCCGCTGAAGTTGGCCTGCACGTAGCCGGCGAAGTTCTTCTCCTTCACCTTCCACTCGGCACCGTAGTTGTGGCGGCCGGTGGGGCCATCGTTGCCGGCCAGCCAGGTGGAGTTGTTGATGATCGCGTTCTTCAGTGCATCCGGCGTGTAGTACCAGATGTTGCGCGGGAAGGTGCCGCCGACATCACCGGCGAAGCCGCTGGGATAGTTGGCGGTGGCGCTGCCCTGCAGTGCGGACCAGATGTCACCCGGGGTCGCACCTTCCGGCGAGAGCGCTTCGCGTTCGTGGTCGGCGAAACGCACGCCGAAGTCCACGGAGTTCAGCACGCCGGTGCCGAAATACTGGCTGAAGTCCAGCGTGGCCCAGTCTTCCTTGTCTTCGGCGCGGACCAGCTGGTTGCCCCACGTGCCGAAACTGGTGACGCCGCTGGGGCTGATGTCGCCGCCAATGTTCCAGTCCACCGGCGAACCGGCGCCGTGCGTTGCCCAGCTGGCACCGCCGCCCTGGCCAAGCGTGACTTCAGCAATGAACTGGCGCGGGGTTTCACCGGTGCCCTTGGTGGTACCGGCCTGGAACTTCATGTCCAGGGTGTCGTTGATCTGCCAGTCGGCGTCGAACGTGACGTAGTTGGTCTTGGCCGTGGCTTCACGGTAGATCATGTCGTAGACACCGTAGTTGGTGCCCGGGACGCCCGCGTAGGTGGCATTGCTCAGCACGCCGTCGGTCACGGTGTAGCCCGGGTTCGGCGCCTGCGACTTGGCGAAGTTGCCGCCCCACAGCATGAAATTGCGGTTGTAGTTGTTGGCTTCCAGCTTGGAGGAGAAGCCGCTCAGCGACAGGTTCAGCGTATCGGTCGGCTTGAACTGGATGGTCACCAGCCCGCCCTTGCGTTCGCGGGTCTGTTCGAACAGGGTCGAACCCAGCAGGCCGGGGACGGCCACGCCGATCAGGTCCGGATTGGTGAGGGCCACCGGATCATCGGCGCCGATCCGGGTGAAACCGCCCGGGATTTCCTGCGCCTCGCGGCGGAGCTCGCGCTTCTGGTAGAAGGCCTGCAGCATCACGCCGAAGTTGTTGGCGTCATTCTTGTAGTTGAACAGCGCCGAGTACTGCGGGTCGGTCGACTTGGCCTGGTCCGAACGGACCGCACCTACCGAGGCTTCCGCACTGAAGGGCTTGGCGAACTCCAGCGGCTTGCGCGTGATGATGTTGACGGTACCGGTGGTGCCGCCATCCTGCAGCTTGGCCTGCGAGGACTTGTTCACTTCCACCGAGCTCACCAGCTCGGAGGGCAGCAGCGAGTAGCTGACGCTGCGGCCGACGTTGTTGCCCTGGCTGAGTACGAACCAGTCGGCCGAGCCGACGGTGTGGCCGTTGATCAGGGTCTGGGTCAGGCTCGGGCTGGTGCCACGCAGGCTGACGCGGTCGGCTTCATCGAAGCCGCCTTCGTCGGCGCTGGACGAACTGATGTTGACGCCGGGCAGGCGCTGCAGGGTGTCGGCCACATTGTGCGCCGGCAGCTTGCCGACGTCTTCGGCGGTCACCACTTCCACGCGCGCGTTGGCTTCGCGCTTGGTATCCAGCGACTTCTCCATCGAGCCACGGATGCCGGTGACGGTCACGGTGTCCAGGTCGGTTGCGGTCGGCGCAGCCTGCTGGGCATGTGCGCTGAAAGCGAGGCAGCTGACGATGGCGGCCGAAAGCAGGGTCTTGCGGGTGTTCATGATGTCTCTCCTCATCACTCGATTGGGTGCCGGCGGCGGTGTTCGGTTGCGGTTGCGTTGACGTGCGCGGGGCGGCGGCGATGTCCCGTGCATTGGCGTGCCACGTACTGCGTGCTGCGATTGCGTTGAAGCCTGTTGCGGTGTCAGGCGGCCGACTGCTGCAGGTACCAGCTGGCAGCACCGACCACGCCCAGCTGGCCGTGCTCGACCACCTTCACCGGGATGCGTGCCAGTGCTTCGCCCATCGGCCCCTTCTGCAGGTAGCGCTCGACGAAGGTGCTGGTGCGCAGGTACTCGCGGATCTGCGGCAGGATGCCGCCGGCCAGATAGACGCCCCCATGGGCGCCGTAGAACAGGGCCATGTCGCCGATGGTGCTGCCGAGCAGGCCGCAGAACACATCCAGCGCCTTGCGTGCGTGCGCATCAGTGCCGGCCATCGCCGCGGCGGTGACCGCGTCCGGACTGGCCAGGGTGGGCTGCTGTCCCTGCAGGGCGCACACCGCGCGGTACAGGTTCATCAGGCCGGGGCCGGAGATTGCGTGCTCGATCGACACGTGAGCGCGCTCGCGCTGCATGTGGCGGACGATGGCCATTTCCAGTTCGGTGCTGGCGGCCAGCGTAGGTTGCCCGGCTTCGGTAGCCAGCACGACCGGGCCATGGGCGGTCGGGATCCACAGTGCCGCACCCAGGCCCGTACCCGGACCGACCACCAGGGTCGGTCCGCGCGGGGCGCTTTCCGGCCCACACAGGTGCAGGACGCCGCTGGCGTCGACCTGTGCCGCGGCATAGGCCACCGCTTCGAAGTCGTTGACGATGTGGACCTGCTGTACGCCGACGTCGGCCTCGATCTGCCGCGCGGACAGCGGCCAGGGCACGTTGGCAGTGATGACCGTCCCGTCTTCGCGCGCATAACCGGCCGTGGCCACCACGCAATGCGCCGGGCGCGGGCCGTCGCCCAGGAAGTCGGACAGGATCGCACTCAGGCCGGCGTGGTCGGCATTGCGATACTTGCGGTATTCCAGCACCTGCACCGGATGGGCGGCATCGCCGCTGGCCTGGACCCGGGCGACACGCACATGGGTGCCGCCGACGTCGGCGGCCAGGAACGAGGGCGCGACGCGGGACAGGACATGGGCCGGGGCGGGATGGCTGGCGGTCACGCGGGCTCCTGCTGAAGAGGGGGCCGGATCCGAGGGTGAGGCCGGCTGTTGGGCGGAGTCTGTAACCCCGCTGACAACGATGTCAACGAGTTCGTGACACTTTCGTTGCTGCGGCGCAACGAATGGGGTGTGCGGTAAACGTTTCCATGGCGTGATCAGCGCCTTCACGCCGTAGCCCTTGCTGCACGGGGCTCAACGGCTCCAGCGCATTCAGCACGCGACCGCACGCGGCGGTTGCGCGATGCAGCATGGCCTGCGCTGCCCCGCGCAGGGAAGTTGACAAACCGCCGTTGTCCATCGAAAGAATGTGACAACGTTGTTCCCAGCCACTCTCCGACGCCGCGTTCTGCGACCGTCGCCGCAGGAGCCCTCCTGATGTCCGCCGTCCCCGCTGCAAGCGCGCGCCCGAACGTGGCCACCTCCATCGCCATCGTCGGCGTCCTGTTCTTCCTGATCGGTTTCTTCACCTGGCTCAACGGCCCGCTGATCACCTTCGTCAAGCTGGCCTTCGAGCTCAGCGAGGTCGGCGCCTTCCTGGTGCTGATGGTGTTCTACCTGTCCTATTTCTTCCTGGCCCTGCCGTCGTCGTGGATCCTGCGGCGCACCGGCATGAAGAAGGGCCTCAGCCTGAGCCTGCTGGTGATGGCCGGCGGCGCGGCACTCTTCGGTGAATTCGCGACGCAGCGCTGGTACCCCGGCGCGCTGGGCGGGCTGTTCGTGATCGGCAGCGGCCTGGCCCTGCTGCAGACGGCGATCAATCCCTACATCTCCATCCTCGGCCCGATCGAGACCGCAGCGCGTCGCATCGCGCTGATGGGCATCTGCAACAAGATCGCCGGCATGCTGGCGCCGGTGCTGATCGGCACCCTGGTGCTGCATGGCATCGGTGACCTGGACAAGCAGGTACAGGCGGCCGACGCGGTCACCAAGGTAGCCCTGCTCAATGAGTTCGCCGCCAAGATCCATGCGCCGTACCTGGCGATGGCCGGCCTGCTGGTGCTGCTGGCCGTCGCCGTATTGTTCTCGCCGCTGCCGGAGATCAAGTCCTCCGAGGCCAACGCCACCCCGATGGCCGTCGGCGCAGCCGAGCGCAGCAGCATCTTCCAGTTCCCGCACCTGTGGCTGGGCGTGCTCTGCCTGTTCGTGTATGTCGGCGTGGAAGTGATGGCCGGTGATGCCATCGGTACCTATGGCCACGGCTTCGACCTGCCGCTGGACCAGACCAAGATGTTCACCTCGTTGACCCTGGCGGCGATGCTGGCTGGCTACGTGGTGGGCCTGCTGCTGATTCCCCGGGTGGTTTCGCAGTCGCGCTACCTGACCGTTTCGGCGGTACTGGGCGTGGTGTTCTGCCTCGGTGCTTGGGCCACCCACGGCTACGTTTCGGTGGCCTTCGTGGCCCTGCTGGGCTTTGCCAACGCAATGATGTGGCCGGCCATCTTCCCGCTGGCGATCCGTGGCCTGGGCCGTTTCACCGAGACCGGCTCGGCGCTGCTGGTGATGGGTATCGCCGGTGGCGCGATCATTCCGCAGTTGTTCGCCGTGCTCAAGCAGCACATCGATTTCCAGCTGGTGTTCGTGCTGCTGATGGTGCCGTGCTACCTGTACATCCTGTTCTACTCGGTCATCGGCCACCGCGCCGGCCTGCCGCAGGAGCGCTGATAGGCGATGATGGACGGCAGCCAACCCCAGGGAAAACCCATGCGCAGAGCGACCATCAAGGACGTCGCGGAGAAGGCCAAGGTCTCTCTGAAGACCGTCTCGCGGGTGATCAACAACGAGCCCTCCGTGATGCAGGCCACCCGTGCGCGGGTGCTGCGGGCGATCGCCGAGCTCGACTACGAGCCCGATCCGTCCGCGCGCAACCTGCGCAGCGGGACCACTTTCGTGATCGGGCTGGTCTACGACAACCCCAACCCGTACCACATCATCGGCGTGCAGAACGGCGTGCTGGCCGCGTGCCGGGAGACCGGCTTCGGCCTGCAGATCCATCCCTGCGACTCGAGCTCGCCCCTGTTGGCCGATGAACTGGCCGACTGGGTACAGCGCTCGCGCCTGGCCGGCCTGGTGCTGACCGCACCGATGTCCGAGCGCCGCGATCTGGTGCAGGCGCTGACCGCACGTGGCATCAAGCTGGTGCGCATCATCGCGGCGACCGAGGACCCGGCGGACGGAGCCTGCGTGTTCGTCGACGACCGCGAAGCGGCCTACGAGATCACCGAGCATCTGATCCAGCTGGGCCATCAGCGCATCGGCTTCCTGTGGGGGGGCAGTTCGCACCGCTCTTCCGGCGAACGTTATGCCGGCTACGAAGCGGCGCTGAAGGACTACGGCATGACCGTGGACAAGCATCTTGTGGTGCAGGGCGACTACACCTTCGACGACGGTTTCCGGGGCGCGCGCCGCCTGCTGGCGCTGCGCGAACCGCCCACCGCCATCTTCGGTTCCAACGATGAAATCGCTGCGGGCGTGCTGGCCGCTGCCAAATCGGCGGGGATGAACGTGCCCTACGACCTGTCCATTGCCGGCTTCGAGGACAGCCCGTTCTCGCGCCAGTCCTGGCCGCCGTTGACCACCGCCAAGCAGGCCACCGAGGACATCGCACGCCACGCCGCGCGCCTGCTGATCGCGCAGCTGCGCAGCGATGCCTATGACGACGCGCCTGCACCGCTGCACAACCAGGGCTTCGTGCCGCAGCTGGTAGTGCGCGGGTCGACTGCGCCGATGCGTCCCGCCGGCGCCCGCCCACTCCCTTCCGATCCTGCCTGAGCCCGCCATGTCGCTGTCCGACCCCACCTCCACCCTGATGTTCGCCGAAGCCGCTGAAGCGGCCGACGTCGTCGCCCGCCAGTTCTCGCGCAACCACGCCACGATGGAGACGCTGGCTGCCAGCCTGCGCGCCGCGCCACCCCCGTTCGTGGTCACCTGCGCGCGCGGCAGCTCCGATCATGCCGCCACCTATGGCAAGTACCTGCTGGAAACCCAGCTGGGCCTGGTGGTCGCCTCCGCCTCGCCGTCTGTGGGCTCGGTGTATGCCGCGCCGCTGCAGCTGCGCGGTGCACTGTTCATCGTCATCTCGCAGTCGGGCAAGAGTCCGGATCTGCTGCGCAATGCCGAAGCGGCCAAGGCCGCCGGTGCGCGCGTGGTCGCACTGGTCAATGTCGAGGATTCGCCGTTGGCGCAGCTGGCCGACACGGTGATTCCGCTGCATGCGGGCCCGGAGAAGAGTGTGGCCGCGACCAAGAGCTACCTGGCGTCGCTTGCGGCACTGCTGCAG
This sequence comes from Stenotrophomonas sp. YJH_SMC_106-19, assembly GCF_059368375.1. Taxonomy (NCBI): domain Bacteria; kingdom Pseudomonadati; phylum Pseudomonadota; class Gammaproteobacteria; order Lysobacterales; family Lysobacteraceae; genus Stenotrophomonas; species Stenotrophomonas sp. YJH_SMC_106-19. The sequence continues at coordinate 1,102,972 of NZ_JCAFRQ010000001.1, read as the reverse complement.
CTGGCCACGTACTGGAAGCAGGACAGTGGCCTGCGCGCTGCGCTGGAGTTGCTGCCTGATGCGTTGCGCGAGGCATGGCAGTGCGATTGGACGGCGCTGGCCGATGGCCTGGTGGACGCCACCAACCTGTTCGTGCTCGGGCGTGGGCTTGGGCTTGGCGCGGCGCAGGAAGCGGCGCTGAAGTTCAAGGAAACCTGCAGTCTGCATGCCGAGGCCTACAGCTCGGCCGAGGTCAAGCATGGCCCGATGGCGCTGGTCGGCCGCGGCTTCCCGGTGCTGGCTTTCGCCCAGCCCGATGAGACCGGCGCGGGCACACGTGCCGTGGTGGAGGAGTTCTCAGCGCGTGGTGCGCAGGTATGGATGGCCGGCGCCGCAGGCAACCTGCCGGTGGCTGCCGCGCCGCATCCGTTGTGCGCTCCGCTGCTCACCGTGCAGAGTTTCTACCGTGCGATCAATGCGCTGGCGCTGCGCCGCGGGTTCAACCCGGACCTGCCGCCGCATCTGAACAAGGTCACGGAGACCGTGTGATGGCAACCGTGCTGCGCAATGCCCGCATCCTGGTCGGGGATGATTTCCGCGATGACCTGGCAGTGCTCATCGAGGACGGGAAGATCAGCGCGCTGCTCCCCGATGCCGCGCCGCAGGTGGGCCAGGCGGCCGAGCAGGTCGATCTCGGCGGCGGCTGGCTGCTGCCGGGTTTCATCGACGTGCAGGTCAATGGCGGTGGCGGCGCGCTGTTCAACAACACGCCGGACGTGGCGGCCCTGCGCACCATCGCGCAGGCGCACCGCCGTTTCGGCACCACCGCGATGCTGCCGACGCTGATCAGTGATGACGTGGCGGTGATGCGCGAGGCGATCGCCGCCTTGCGCGAAGCCATCGCTCAAGGCGTACCCGGTGTCATCGGCATCCATCTGGAAGGGCCGTACATCGCCCCGGCACGGAAGGGCACCCACGACGCCAGCAAGTTCCGCGTGCCCGATGCGGAGGAGATCGCGCTGGCCGCCTCGCTGGACAATGGCGTGACCCTGCTCACCCTTGCGCCGGAACGGGTACCGCTGGAGTCGATCCGCGCGCTGGTGGAGCGCGGGGTGATCGTCGCGGCTGGACATACCGCTGGAACGTACGAAGAGATCCGCGCCGGCCTGGATGCCGGTGTGCGCGGCTTCACCCATCTGTACAACGCGATGTCGCCGCTGCAGGGCCGGGAGCCGGGTGCGGTGGGTGCCGCGCTGGAAGATCGCGACAGCTGGATCGGCATCATCGTCGACGGCGTGCACGTGCATCCGGCCAGCCTGCGGGTAGCGCTGGCGGCCAAGCCACGCGGTCGCCTGCTGCTGGTGACCGATGCGATGCCGCCGGTCGGCGCCGATGATCCCACCTATGTGCTGTATGGCGAGACCATCACTGCCGTCGATGGGGTGGTGCGCAACGCAGCTGGCGCGCTGGCCGGCTCGGCACTGGACATGGCCACGGCCGTGCGCAACACCGTGCAGATGCTCGGCCAGCCGCTTGCCGAAGCGGCGCGCATGGCCTCGACCTATCCGGCGCAGTTCCTCAATGTGGACGACCGGCTGGGCCACATCGCCGAGGGTTACCAGGCCGACCTGGTGCTGCTGGACGATGCCCTGCAGGTGCGGGGCACCTGGATTGCCGGACAGTACGAGGCCGCCTGATGAGTGCTGCGCCGTCAGCGCGCCTGGGCTCGATCGATGCCCTGCGCGGCATCACCGTGGCGGCGATGCTGCTGGTCAACAACCCGGGCGACTGGAGTGCGGTGTTCGCACCGCTGCGTCATTCGGACTGGCATGGCTGCACGCCCACCGATCTGGTGTTCCCGTTCTTCCTGTTCCTGGTCGGCGTGTCGATGGCCTTCAGCGTGGCACCGCGCGCGCTCGATGCGTCGGTGCGACCCACACTGGCGCGTGGCGTGCTGGAGCGCGCGCTGCGCATCCTGGTAGCCGGCGCGTTGTTGCATCTGCTGATCTGGTGGGCGCTGGATACGCATCACTTCCGCATCTGGGGCGTGCTGCAACGCATCGCGGTGTGTGCGGCGCTGGTTGGCCTGCTGGCGGTGTATGCGCGGCTGCACGTGCAGGTCGGAGTGCTTGTCGGGCTGCTGGTGGGCTATACAGTGCTGCTGCTCGGCCTCGGTGATCTGTCGCCATGGACCAACCCGGCCAGCCGTCTGGATACCGCTCTGTTCGCCCCGTGGATCTACCAGTGGCACGCCGATACCGGGCTTGGGCATGACCCGGAAGGGCTGCTGAGCACGCTGGGCGCGCTGGCCAGCACCACCCTGGGCCTGCTGGCCGGCGCACTGCTGCGCAGAGGTCGCGCTGTGGCGCTGGCAGGATTGGGCGCCGCAACGGCAGTGCTGGGCCTGCTGCTTGCCATTGTGCTGCCGTTGAACAAGCAGCTGTGGACGCCCAGCTACGTGCTGTGGACCGGAGGTCTTGCGGCGCTGGCCCTGTGGCTGGCGCATGTGCTGATCGACCAGAAGGGCTGGCCCGCGTGGGGCCGTCGTTTTGGGGTCAACGCGATCACCGCGTACCTGGGGGCCTCAGTGATGTCGGTGGCATTGTTGGCAACCGGCGCCTGGGGCTGGGTCTGGCAGCAGCTGGCGGCGGCGATGCCGGGTGCGCTGGAGCTGGCGTCGATGCTGCAGGCCCTGGCCTTCGTCACCCTGTGGTGGGGCGTCGCGTGGTGGCTGGACCGGCGCAGGATCTATCTCAAGATCTGACAGCGCCGGGGTATGGACGCACCTGCGGTGGAGCAGGGCCAGCTCGGCTCATTGCTGGCCGGGGACTGCCGCTGCGGGCTCCACCAGCGCCCCCGCGTGATCGGCCAGCACCTGTACCGCGTGCAGCAGCCCTTCTTCCACCTGCGGCGGGCAGTGCGCTCGGGCATCGTCCATCTCCCGCGCCGCCTGCGCGGCCAGCAGCAGTCCTGCGCAGGAAGACACTGCGGCCAGGCAGCGCGTAGCGCCGGCCAGATCACGCGCCCTCGCTTCCGTGATCCGCGTTTCGGGCCAAGGTTGGCCGTTGGCACCGTCGCCGCGCGCGATGCTGCGTAACCGGGCGAAGAATGCAGGCTGCGGCACGTTCTCGTGGGCTGCGGCCAGCGCATCTTCCAGGATGTCGGCGGCAGCGGCGGGCAGCCGCAGCCCAGGCAGGGCGTCGCCCAGCAGCGCGTGCAGGCGGGGATGGGTGGGATGGGGCAGGGTCATGGCAGCAACCTCTCAGGCAAGTCCACCTGCAGGACGCAAGGTGGCGGGCGGTGCGGGTTGGCGTGCCGGTGAAGCTTTTCAACGGAGAAAAAGCCGGCGGATCCGGAGATCCCCACGCACCGCCCGCCGCAGAACGACGGAGGGTGCACTATTCGGGCCCGCGATGTTGTCGCAAGCCCGCCGCTGAAAAGCTTCATTCGGGACGCCAATCCCGGCCAGCACGGGGGCGCTGGCAGATGCCACCGTCGCGCGGTCTACAGCGCGATGACATGGGCAAAGTTGCAATGTGTGTGTTCGTATCGGCTGCCTTCCTCGCGCCCGGAGCGCTGTGTCGGCATCGCGCAATGCCTGCGCTGCCAGCCAGTCCAGATGCGACAACCTGCGCGATGGCCGTGCCGATCATCAACCCGCTATGCTGGGCGCCTGACTCAACGGCAAGGAACGTCGTATGCAGATCTGCAACGGAGTGCGGCGCGCGGGTGCGACGGTGGTCGTGCTTTGGGCTGCGCAGACGATGGCCGCAACGGCCTCGGCATCCGCGGTTGAACTGCCCTCACCGGAGGCGCAGGTGCAGATGCTGCAGCTGCTGGAGGCGCGCGCGCTGTATCGCGACCGTGTCGATTGGGCCGGTGTACGCGCGACGCTGGCCGCCGCAACCGATGATGCTGGCCGGCGCCAATTGCTGGATGACGCCGCTACCCGCAGCACGGGCGGCCATGGCCGCTGGATTCCGCCCAGCCTGCAACGCCAGCGTTCCGGGCGTGCGCAACGCTTGAAGGCCGGCCAGGATGCGGCGTCGCCAATGCCGTGGCAGGCAGATGCGCGCGTCGGTGTACTGCAGGTGAGCCCGTTCCTGGACGATCCTCAGGCGGGCGAGCAAGCACGGTATGACGCTCGCAGAACCTACGCGCTGGCGCTGCAGCACCGCATCGTGACCCTGGATGACGGCACGCGGTGCGGCTGGGTGGTGGATCTGTCCGGCAATGGCGGCGGCAACATGTGGCCCATGCTGCTGGGCCTGCTGCCGTTGTTGCAGGGCACCCCGGATAAGGAAGGGGCCGTGATCGGCGGCTTCCGCAGCGCCGAAGGGCAACGGCCGTGGCGACAACGCGACGGAGAGGTCCTGGATGGCGCGAATTCGCGGCTTCGCTCGCGCCAGGCGGCCTATGTGCTGCGCGGCGGTTCCGCACCGGTTGCGGTGGTGTTCGGCCCCCGTACCGCCAGTTCGGGCGAGGCCGTGGCGCTGGCCTTCCGCGGCCAGCCCGGCAGCCGCAGTTTCGGCCAGCCCAGTGCAGGCTATTCCACCGGCAATCAACCCGTGCCCCTGGTGGATGGCAGCATGCTGCTGCTGACCGTCAATATCATGACCGACCGCCAGGGGCAGGGTGACGGTCGCCAGCTGCAGCCGGATCAGCCCACCGCCCCCGGAGCGTCCGGTCTGCAGGCCGCGCAGGACTGGCTGCTGGCCCAGCCCGCCTGCTCGGGGCGTTGATCTGCACGCAGGAAGGTGAGCCGTGGGAGGCGCCGCTGACACCGGTTCATCGCTCGAGGGCCCGGCCTGTTAAAGTCTCTCCTGCAATCACGTAGCGGAAGCGACCATGGACCACGACACCCCGTTCGAACCCCTCAACGACCTCGAGGTGCGCCTGCTGCAGGCCCAGGATGGCACGCTGACCGCGTCGCAGTTCCTCGATGGGCTGCTGACCTCGACGGCGTTCGTGCTGCTGGACAAGGCCATCGGCGAAGACGGCGCATGGGATGAGAGCATCTCGCCCCTGGTGCTGACCAGCGAGAGTGGCGAGCCGATGTTCGCGGTGTTCACCGCCCCCGAGCGTGCCGGCCTGTGGCACGAACAGCTGCCGCAGTTCGCGCATGCCATGCCGATCGCGGTGCATGCGCTGCTGGCCGGAATCGGCGACGGTGTCGGCCTGGTGCTGAACCCCGGCCTGGACGTGGGCATGGAGATGATTCCCGATGCCGTGGCGCAGTTGAAGCAGCGCGCTGCTGCGATCACGCGGGGCATGGCGCACTGACCACACCGATGCCGGTGGTAGATCCGGATGCGCTCACATGTGGTGTCGCATAAGGACCGGGTTTGCCGCTGAGAAGTGATTCGACGATCACTTTGAGGTTTTCATCGACAGAGAATTGGCATTGCTGTGCGTGAGTCTCGGCGTGGGGTCTTCCAGCCAAACGCCTGGCATGGACCAGCTTCAAGGCACCTCAGCCCCCACTCCAGCGTCAGCGTGCCGCCGCAATCGCCTTCACCCGCGCCCTGGCCAATGCTTCACCAATCGCCGGGCCTTTCAAGTGCGTCGTATCCAGATCCCGTGCCTGTACCGATAGCGCCGCCTGATGCAGGCGCTTGAGCGTTTCGCCCTGCGGGTAGTCACTGTCCTCGAATCCCAGCCGTCCGCGCTTGTCGGCCTCGCAGCACACTGCGATGCGCGCGATGCGTTCGGGCCGGCGCAGCGCGTCGCAGCGACCGAGCAGTTCCAGCACGGTGGCATCGCGGAGCTCGTCGATGCGGTGCACGTTCAAGTGCTCGCGGCAGACCGCTTCTGCCAGCTGCTGGTGTTCGATGGGGACCTTCAAGCGGGCGCACAGCGCCTTCAATGGCGTGATGCCGCGCTGCTCGTGCATGATGTGGCGCGGCCATTCCTCTGGCGGGGTGAGGCCCTTGCCGAGATCGTGGGTGAGCGCGGCGAAGCCGACCAGGTCATCGCCCGGGGCCAGTGCCGCTGCCATGTCGCTGACCATCTCCTGGTGCAGGCCGGTGTCGATTTCCGGGTGGAACTCGGCACGCTGCGGAACGCCATACAGCGCTTCCAGCTCGGGCAGGACCGGGCCCAGTGCGTGCGCCTCGTGCAGGGTGCGCAGGAACGCCGAAGGCCGTTCGCTTGCCAGCGCCCTTCGTAGTTCCTGCCAGACGCGCTCTGGTACCAGCGCGTCGAGCTCACTGCTGGCAGCGACCTCGCGCATCAGCGCCATGGTTTCGGGGGCAACGGTGAACCCCAGCGGGGCAAAGCGGGCCATGAAGCGGGCCGCGCGCAGCACGCGCAATGGATCTTCAACGAAGGCAGGACCGACGTGGCGCAGCACGCGCTGCTCGATGTCACGCACGCCGCCGTAAGGATCGACCAGCGCACCGCTGTCTTCGTCGCAGGCAATGGCATTGATGGTGAAGTCGCGGCGCTGCAGGTCCTCTTCCAGCGTGACCGCCGGATCGGCATCGACCACGAAACCGCGATAACCGCGGCCAGATTTGCGCTCGGTGCGGGCCAGAGCGTATTCCTCACCGGTCTGCGGATGCAGGAACACCGGGAAGTCCCGCCCCACGGCGCTGAAGCCCTGCGCTTCCATCTGCGCGGGCGTGGCACCGACCACCACCCAGTCGCGGTCGCCGGCGGGACGCTGCAGCAGGCGGTCGCGCACGGCGCCGCCGACAAGATAGATCTTCATGGCGGGGATGATGGCATGCCCGGCGCGCAGAGCCGAATCAGTCGCCGCCCTGACCCGCGTCCGCCGGACAGCTGAAGCTCTTGCGCTTGTCGACCAGGCGTCCCATCAGGCGGTCGCTCAGCGGCAGGGCGTCACCGTTGAGGCGCCAGTCGTAGATCACGCTGAAGGCCAGCACGCGCGCGACGTACTCGCGCGTTTCCTTGTAGCTGATCGTCTCGATCCACAGGTCGGGATCGAAACCGGGGCGCTGGCTCTGCCAGCGTGCCGTAGGCGTCGGACCGGCGTTGTAGGCGGCGATGGTCACATAGGGCAGGCCGTCGTACTTGTTCATCAGCTGGCGCAGGTAGGCGGTGCCGATGGCGATGTTGGTGTCGGGGTCGTAGAGGCTGTCGGCACCGCCGTAGCCGGTCAGGCCGATGGACTTCGCCACGGCGGCACCGGTGGCCGGCAGCACCTGCATCAGGCCCATCGCATTGGCAGGCGAGCGCGCGCGCGGAGTGAAGATGCTTTCGGCGCGGATTTCCGCAGCGACCCAGGCCGGGTCGATGGCATTGCGCGCCGATTCGCGGCGGATCGTGGCGTCATGGTGCAGGGGGAAGCGCAGGTCATACAGGCGCTGCTCCTGCGGCTGCTTGCCGAGGGAGAACACCGCGCGGTCGAACCAGCCATTGTCCTGGGCCACCCGCACCGCCAGTCGGCGCTGGGTGTCATCGAAGCGCGACAGCGCGCTGTTCCATTCGGCCACCGCCCAGCCGGCGCGATCGATCTGGAACAACGCCACTGCGCGCTGGATGGCAGGATCGCGAGCCACTGCGGCCTTGGCTTGTTCGCTGTCGTTGGGTTTCCAGGGGCACAGCGTGTAGCCCTGCTGCAGCTTGTCGGCCGCGAGGAAGCCGTGGAAGGTGGGCGTGCGCGCGGCCTCCCGGAACAGCGACTGTGCCTGCTGTGCCTGCCCGGTCTTCTCCAGCATGCGTCCTTCGTAATAGCGCCAGCGTGGATCATTGCGCTGTTTCGGCCCCATCTTGCGGATGGCCGCCAGGGTCGCCGGCCAGTCGCCACGCGACATCGCTTCGCGCACGCGCCATTCATGCAGGCGCTCGTCGTAGGCGGCGTCGGGGACTGCATTGAGGCGCCGCGCGGAATCAGGCAGGTAGGAGGCAACCGTCCACAGCGCGATCTGGTAGCGCACCTGGGCCTGCTGCTCGGCACTCAGGCCCAGGGCCTGCGCGTACTGCGGCAGCTGCTGCTCGGTGGCATCCGGATCGGCCTTGGCCAGCTTGACCAGGCCATCGGTGGCGATGCGCCGGCTGCGATCATTGCGCGGCCAGTTCAGTGCGCTGGCATTGGGCTTGTCGACGAACGCAGCATAGGTGTTGGCCAGCGCCAGGTCGGCAGCCGGCAGTCCGCGCGCGGCGCTGCGCATCACCGCCGGCTGCTGCGCGTCGGCGGCCGCGTCGATGCGCTCCCAGCGCAGTGCGTCGCTCAGGCCCCCCTGGGCCTGCAGCACGGCGAACACCGCATCGCAGCCGTCGGGCAGTGACTTGCCGTTCCGGCGCCACAGCTCCTGGGCGTCGCTGATCCATTGCGGATCCACACCGCTGGTCACCTGTCGCGCGGTCAACTGCGCGCAGCGCAGGCCCAGATTGTCGGTAGGCGCCCAGTTGGCGAGCAGGGTGGGCCAGTCCTGCCGGCGTGCCACCGAAGGCAGCCACACGCTGCGGAAGGTGGTGGCCACGGCCTGGCCCTCGTAACGCTTGAGGAAGGCCTGCGCCTGCGCAGTGTCGACCGTGTCGATGTTGCGCCGCAGATTGGCGTACTCCAGCCAGCCATAGGCCGGATGGCGGCTGAGCGCGGCGGCCTGGCCGGGATCGAACTGGCCGCGTTCGGCAGCTGCGATGGCGGCTTTGAGCTGCGCGTTCTGGGCATCGAGGGACTGGGCACCGGCGCAGCCGATCAGCAGCAGGGAGGCCAGCGGGAGCAGGGACAGGGCGGTCGAAGAGCGTCGGGTCATGGCGCCAGCATAGCGGGCACTGGCTGAATTCAGTTTCGCATCGCGTGCACGCCAGACAAAGGCAACGGCGGCTGAATGCAGGTGCATGCAGCCTCTGCCGCAACGGCGGGATGCCGGCGTAACGTCAGAGCCGGGCGAACCGCCCGGCTGCAGGGAGCGGCACATGGCGTTCAGTAGCGCAGGAAGGAATGGCCCGCTGGCGGAGATCAATGTCACGCCATTGGTGGATGTGATGCTGGTGCTGTTGATCATCTTCATCGTGACCGCACCGATCGTGGCCCGGCCGATCGCAGTGCAGTTGCCGCAGGCGACCGATCGCATGGTCGCCCGGCCGGACCCGCCGCCGCCGATCGAACTGCGTCTGGATGCAGCCAACCAGCTCAGCTGGAACGGCCAGCCTCTGGCCATTGCCGATCTGCAGTCGCGCCTGCAGGCGCAGGCGGGTAAGTACGCCGGCAACCTGCCGGAGCTGCGCATCGCGACCGATCCGGCGGCCGAGTACGAAGGGATGGCACGGATCCTGGCGGCGGCCGAGGCCACCGGCATGGAGCGCATTGCCTTCGTGCGCTGAGCAGCGGATGAGGGGCTGTCGATGGACAGCCCCTCCACCAAGAGTGCTTTGGAGCACTCCGCGGATGCCGGCACCTGCTGTCGCAACAGGCGCGTGGTCAGCGCGCCAAGGCTGGAACACGACACACAATCTGTCGCTATCTGATGCGATTGCCCGTCAATCGCGTCAAGCCCGCGTGAAAGGGTGTCGGTCATCACGCCGTGATTTTGACTACTTGTTTACAAAGGAGACGCTGCCGCCATGCAGGAGGGGCGTACGGCAGCCAATGTCCCGACATTCCTTTGGAGAGAGAGCGAATGAATCACCTGCACCACCGCCCCCTGGCGGTTGCCGTCGCCCTGTGCGTGACGGCCCTGGCACCGCTGGGCGCCGCCGCACAGTCCACCACCAACCTGGACGCGGTCGAGGTCACCGGTACCCGCATCAAGCGCGCTGAAGTGGAGGGCCAGGTTCCGATCCAGACCCTGACGCGCGGCGACATCGAGCGCACCGGCCTGAGTTCGATCGGCGAAGTGCTGCAGCAGCTCACCGGCTCCGGTTCGGCGCTCAATGCCAAGTTCAATTCGTCCGGCAATTTCGGCTTCCCCCCGGATGGCAGCGGCGTCGGTGCGGGTTCGGCGCAGGTCGATCTGCGCCACCTGGGGGCCAAGCGCGTGCTGGTGCTGGTCGATGGCATCCGCTGGGTCAATGAGTCATCGGCGTCGGGTGTCGGCGCCGCGACCGATCTCAATACCATTCCGCTGGCCATCGTCGAGCGCATCGAAGTGCTGGAAGACGGCGCGTCGTCGCTGTATGGCTCCGATGCCATCGCCGGCGTGGTCAACATCATCACCCGCCGTGATTTCGATGGCGGCCAGGTGACCCTGAACTACGGCGAATACAGCAAGGGCGACGGCACGCAGAAGGGCGTGGACCTGGCCTGGGGCAAGAGCGGTGATCGCTTCAGTCTGTTCCTCGGCGCCAGTTGGACCAAGCAGGATCCGGTGTATGCGAAGGACCGTGAACAGTCGCGCTTCCCGATTCCCGGTACCGGCCTGGCCTTCGGCAGCGGTGCCATTCCGCAGGGCCGCTTCGCCTTCGTCGACCCCAACACGGGCGCGCAGCAGAACATCGTGCCCAACACCGGCGTGAGCAATCCACGCTATGACGGCAGTGCCGGCTGCAACCGCACTGACGACTACCACTGCTTCACCAGCGCTGACCGTTTCAACTTCGCCGAGTACAACATGGTGCTGACGCCGTCGGAGCGGAAGGGCCTCTTCGGTCAGTTCCGCTTTGACATCACCGACAACGTGCAGTGGTACGTCAAGGCACTGGGCAACCGTCGCGAGTCGACCAACCAGGCTGGCCCCGAGCCGCTGTTCTTCGGCCCCGATGGCGCCACCGGCAATCCGCTGGCCGACAACATCACCATCTCGGCGCTCAATCCCTACAACCCGTTCGGCTTCGACCTGGTGTCGTCCGGCAACATGAGCCTGGTCGGCCGCCGCCCGGTGGAAGGTGGCGCGCGCGTGTTCGAGCAGGAGGTCAACACCACGTACTTCGCCACCGGCCTGGTCGGCAACTTCCAGGCGGCCGACCGCAGCTGGTTCTGGGACGTCAACGGCATGTACAGCAAGAACAAGGCCGAACAGACCAACTACGGTAGCTACAACATCTACAACGTCAACCTGGCGCTGGGCGATCCTGCCGCATGTGCGGCGACGCCGGGCTGCGTGCCGCTGAACATCTTCGGCGGTGCCGGTTCCATCACCCCGGACATGCTGCGCTGGATCCAGCCGGTGGTACGCGACCGCAGCCAGAACGAGCTGAGTCTGTTCACCGCCAATCTGTCCAGCGATCTGTTCAACCTGCCGGCCGGCCCGTTGTCCTTCGCCACCGGTTACGAGTACCGCAAGTACGAAGGCTGGTACCAGCCCGACCCGTTGACGGTGATCGGTCACTACAACGGCGTGCCGTCGCAGCCGACGTCCGGCTCGTACGACGTCAATGAAGCCTACCTGGAACTGAGCGTGCCGATCTTCGCCGATTCGGCACTGGGCAAGAAGCTCGACCTGAGTCTGGCAGGCCGCTACTCGGATTACTCCACCTTCGGTGGTGAGTTCACGCCCAAGTACGGCCTGCGCTGGCAGGTGACCGATGACTTCGTGCTGCGCACCACCTATGCCGAAGGCTTCCGCGCGCCGTCGATCGGCGAACTGTACGGATCGGCCGCGCGCGCGGACCTGCAGCTGTTCGATCCGTGCTCGATCGGCCTGGGCGGCACGCCGCCGCGTGGCAGCGCCGCCAACTGTGCCGCGCTGGGCGTGCCGGCCGGCTTCCAGCAGGCCAACTCGCAGATCTCGGTGACCACCGGCGGCAACCGCGAGCTGGAACCGGAGCGTTCACGCAGCTTCAGTGCCGGATTCGTCTGGAGCCCGTGGTTCGGCAACAACACCTCCTGGTCGGAGCGCTTCGACGTGGAAGTGACGTTCTACCGCCACAACATCGATGGCGCGATCCAGGCGATCAACGCGCAGACCCAGCTGGACCTGTGTGTGGATACGCTGGATCCGGTGTACTGCGATGGCATCACCCGTGCCAGCACCGGCGCGGTCAGCAGCTTCAACAACCGACTGACCAACCTGGGTTCGATCAAGACCGATGGCTGGGACGTGGACCTGTTCTGGACCCTGCCGCAGACCTCGATCGGCCAGTTCAAGCTGGGCTGGAAGAACACCTTCGTCGGTCGTTACGAGGCCACCGGTGCGGCCGGCCAGCGGCAGCCACAGAAGCCGGGCGTGGAAGTGGCCGACAGCTCGATTCCGGAATGGACCAGCAACGCCAGCATCGGCTGGACACTGGACAACTGGAGCGCGAACTGGACGGTGCGGCACATCTCCGAGTTGACCGAAGACTGTGGCGACGCCGTGGCGTTCCCGGTGTGCAGCAACCAGGTGGCGGGCACCAACACGCTCTCGGCGACCACCTTCCATGATCTGCAGGTGGGTTACAGGATCGACTGGATGAAGGGACTGCAGCTGACCGCTGGCCTGAACAACGTGTTCGACAAGGATCCGCCGATCTGCCTGTCGTGCTCGCTGAACGGCTATGACGCGTCGACCTATGACATTCCGCGTGGCCGCTACTGGTACATGCGCGCGGACCTGCGGTTCTGATGTGATGAGGGGCAGCGCCGGACACTCCGGCGCTGCCTTGCGGGTGTAGCGCCGAGCCCATGCTCGGCGCTACAGGAGCGGGGCGGTTGCGCCCTGCAGCTGATCAGAACGACCAGGTGAACGTCAGCGAGCCGTTGCGGCCATCGCCGTACGCACCGTAGCCGTTGATCTGCGAGAGGTACTGCTTGTCCAGCAGGTTGTTGAGGTTGGCCTGCACGCTGAACTCCGGCGAGATGCGGTAGCGCACGAAGGCGCTGACCAGGGCATAGCCGTTCTGCTCGATGCGGCCGTAGGCCGGCACCGCATAGTAGATGCGGTTCTGCCAGTTTGCCCCACCGCCGACCGTCAGTGCCTGCAGCGACTGCGGCGTGTAGCTGGTGAACAGCTTCAGCGCAGTCTGCGGCAGGTTGGTGTTGATGTCGGCATCGTTGGCATCCTTGGCCACGTAACGCGAGGCACCGAAGGTCGCGTTCCAGCCCGGGGCCAGCTCGCCGTTCAGTTCGAATTCGAAGCCGCGGCTGACCGTGCCGCGCGCGGCGCGGTAGGCGAATTCGTTCTGGCTGCCCTGCACCGGCTCACCGGTGGCCTGGCCCACGTTGTCCTGCTCGATGCGGAACACCGCCAGCGAAGCATTGAGGCGGTTGTCGAACCACGCGCCCTTGACGCCCACTTCGTAGCTCTTGCCATCGACCGGATCGAGGTAGCTGCCGTTGCGGTCCTTCAGTGTCTGCGGCTGGAAGATCTCGGTATAGGCGGCGTAGGTGGAGAAGGTATCGTTGATGTCCAATACCAGGCCGGCATAGGGCGTGGTGACCTTGTGCGAGCGGTCCGCACCTTCGCCTTCACTCTTCCAGTCGGTGTAGCGTGCGCCGACGATGAGCTTCAGCGGGTCGGCCAGCGACAGGCGCGTGGCCATGTAACCGGCCTTCTGGGTGATGGTGCCTTCGCTGGCCAGCGCCAGCGGGTTCCAGTTCGGCTCGGAGATGTCGCCGGTCCAGCCAAGGTAGCTGGTGAACGGGTCCCAGCTCTGGCCGGGGCCGCCAATCTGGTAGTCGCCGTAGTTGGCGTACTCGCGCTTGTTGTAGCTCAGGCCGGCCATGAACTGGTGCTCGCGGCCGAACAGCCGGAACGGGCCGTCGACATAGCCATCGACTGCGTTGACCTTGCGCTCGGTGTTGTAGAAGCCGGCCGACGGCGAAATGCCGGTGCCGGTGGTCCTGTCGAAGAACGAGGCACCACTGGTCCAGTCGTTGTACGCCGGGTAGAACAGCTTGTCGTCGGCCTTGGTCTCATCGTGGGTCGCACCGACCTTGAACTTCCAGCCATTGCTGAAGGCATGCTGCAGGGTGGCGAACGCGCGCTTGCTGGTGGTGTCCCAGTAGGTCCAGTTCGGACTGGCGTTGAACGATTCGTCGTAGCCGGTGGCCGAGCCGTCGGAGAACAGCATCGGGAAGCCGCCCCAGGTCGCACCATTGGCGCGCTTCTGCTGGTAGTCGTAGCCCACGCTCAACTGCGTGTCCGGAGTCAGGTCGGCGTCGATCACCGCGTAGCCCAGCGTCTTGTGCTGGTTGTAGCGGTCCATCTGCGCGTCGGTGTCGAGGTAGCTGCCGATCACCCGGCCACGCACGGTGCCGCTGGCGTTCAGCGCGCTGCCCACGTCCACGGTGGTACGGGTACGGCCCCAGCTGCCGACGTTCACCGATACGCTGCCGGCCAGCTCGGCGCTGTCGGCATGCTTGCGGATCAGGTTCACCGAGGCGGACGGGTTGCCTGCGCCACTGAGCAGGCCGGTGGCGCCGCGCACCACCTCCACGCGGTCATACAGGGCGAGGTCCAGGCCGGAATCGCCGTAGCTCCAGTTCTGCACCATCTGCGTGGGCAGGCCATCGAACTGGTAACTGTCGATGTAGAAGCCGCGCGCATAGAACTCGGTGCGCTCGCTGTCCGATTGCGTGCTGGTCACACCGGTAGTGTTGGCCAGCACGTCGATGATGTCGTCCAGGTTCTGATCTTCGATGCGCTGATGGCTGATGATGCTGACCGACTGCGGAATCTCGCGCGGCGTCAGGTCGAAGCGGGTACCGGCCGAGGTGCGGCGCACCGAGTAGCCCTCCGCGCGCTCGCCCTTGACCACCACCTTGTCGAGGGTGGTCGCATCGGTGGCAGTTTCTGCGAAGGCGGTCGGGGCGATGGCGCAGAGTGCGGCGAGCACGGCAACGGACAGCCGCTGAGGCTGCGGGATACGGAATGCAGGACGGTTCATGGGATTCCTGGACGAGCATGCGCGTTCGGCCGACATCCAGGAGGCGAGGCGCTAAGGGTAGGGGAGAGGCGGGCGCGCCTTCCTGGCGACGCTGCAATCGAAAGGAATGTTAATACGAACTATTCCTATTTACAAATCATGAACAGGGGCGCGCAGCGCCGGATCGTCAGGCTGCTGCGGGAGATCGCCGTCCGGCGGCTTAGCGGCGCAGCAGTGGCAGAGGATCCCGTGCGCCGTCTGCGCCGTAGATGCCCCAGTGCAGGTGCGGCGGGGTGCCCTTGGCGTTGCCGCTGTCGCCGACGTGGCCGAGCAGATCGCCCGCGGCTACGACCTGGCCGCGGGCGAGGCCAGCGGCCCAGCTCTCCAGATGGGCGTAGTAGTAGCGCTCGCGGCCGGGGCCCATCACCCAGACCTGACGGCCGCCGAGGCCGCCTTCCCGCACCTCGGCAACCACGCCCGGGGTCGCGCTGCGGACCGGGGTACCCCGCGCGGCGAAGATGTCGATGCCGGCATGGCTGCGGTCGCGCCCGCGCGGCGCGCCGAAGGTATCGGCGATCTGGCCCGGCCGCACGCCGTCCACCGGTACCGGCAGCTCGGTGGCCGGTGGCATCCGGGCCAATGACCACAGCATCTTCGGCGCTTCGGCCCAGCGGCTGTTCCAGACGGACAGGGCGGCAACGACGGTGACGACCAGCAGGAACGCACGCAGCAGCCAACGGCGCAGCAGGCGGGCGGAAGACGTGGAGGGTGTGCGGGGCGAAGGATTCATGCCGCGCCAGTATGGCGCGGTGGGTGTCGAGGCCGGTTCATTGCAGGGGGACTTCGAAACTGCGCTTCAGCGTGGACAGTGCCACCGCGGTGCGGAATCGTTCGATGTTGTCGTCGCCACCGAACAGCCGCTCGCTGATGGCGTCGTATTCCTCCATCGAGGTGGCCGAAAGCACCAGCAGGAAATCGCCGTCACCGGTGATGGCATAGCACTGCTGCACCGCCGGGTCGTCCTGCACGCGCTGCTTGAACGGCGCCACGCGATCACGCTGCTCGCTGACCATGCGCACCTCGACGATGAGGGTCAGCGGTCGGCCGATCCGCGCCGCCGCCACCACGGCCACATTGGCCGCGATCACACCGCTGTCCTGCAGACGCCTGATCCGTCGCTGCACCGCCGGCGTCGACAGGTGCACGGCTTCGGCGATCTCCCGCTGTGGCAGCGTGTTGTCCCGCTGCAGCAGGGTGAGGATGGCGCGGTCGAAGCTGTCCAGCACGGGGGCAGTGGCCATGGTGAGCAGAAGTTGCATGGACGGGCCAGTAATTGAGCCAAGTGCTCGCCGTCGACGCAATAGACTGGACGCATGCAGACTTCACGATTCGCGCCGATGTTGCCGGCGCTGGCGGTGCTCGGCTCGGTAACGGCGCTGTCCGTTGGCACGTCCTATGCAAAGCACCTGTTCCCGCTGATCGGCGCGCAGGGCACCAGCGCGCTGCGCGTGGGCTTCTCCGCACTGTTGCTGCTGCTGTTCTGGCGACCCTGGCGCTGGAAGACCCGCCGCGCGGATGCGATCACCATCCTGCGCTACGGGCTCACGCTGGGCCTGATGAACCTGCTGTTCTACATGGCCATCCGCACGATCCCGTTCGGCATCGCGGTGGCCATCGAGTTCACCGGGCCGTTGACCGTGGCGATGCTGTCGTCACGGCGCCCGATCGATTTCCTGTGGGTGGGATGCGCAGTGGTCGGCCTGCTCCTGCTGTTGCCGCTGGGCGGTGCGGCGGCACTGGACCCGGTGGGCGTGCTGTATGCACTGGGTGCGGCGGCGTGCTGGGGCCTGTACATCGTGTTCGGCAAGCGCGCCGGCCACCTGCATGCCGGCCATTCGGTGTCGCTGGGCCTGCTGGCGGCGTCGCTGGTGGTGGTGCCGGTCGGGCTGATCCATGCCGGCGCGGCCCTGCTCGATCCGAAGATCCTGCTGGCGGGCCTGCTGGTGGCACTGGTGTCCAGTGCGATTCCGATGTCGCTGGAGATGGTGGCGCTCAAGCGCCTGCCGAAGGAAACCTTTGGCATCCTGATCAGCATGGAGCCGGCGGTGGCCGCGCTGTGGGCGATGCTGTTGCTGCACGAACACCTGCATGGACTGCAGTGGCTGGCGATCGGCTGCACCGTGGTGGCTTCGGTGGGGAGCACGATGACGGCGCGGCGGTCGAAGGCGCCGGCATTGCAGGCGGGGTAGCGCCGGGCCATGCCCGGCGGATTGGGTTCCGATCGCCGGGCATGGCCCGGCGCTACCGATCAGCGCAGGGCGCTGGCCGGTACGTCGATGGCCATGGCCAGCGCCAGATGGTCCGAGAAGGCCGCCGGTACGGCTTCGACCGCGCGGGTCTGCAGGCTGCTGCTGACCAGGATGTGGTCGATGGCGCGGTCCGGGCGCCAGCTGGGGAACGTCGGCACGATGCAGCCTGGAGGCTGCAGCCGGGTCTTCTGGTACAGCACCTGCATTTCCGGTCGTTCGGCCAGGCAGTTGAAGTCACCCATCAGCACGGCGTTGGGGTGGTCGGACAGCAGCTCGGCGATGAAACCGAGCTGTGCCATCCGCGAGCCGGCACCCAGCGAGAGGTGGGCCACGGCCACGGCCAGGCCGTCCCTGCCATCACCGAACCTGGCCAGCAGCACGCCACGCCCGCCGATGCGGCCGGGCAGGGCGTGGTCCTGCACCTCCACCGGCTCCAGTTTGCTCAGCAGGCCGTTGGCACTGGATGCCACCCCGCCCATGCGCCGGTTCGGCTGGTGGCTCCAGTAGTTGAAGCCGGCACGCTGGGCCAGGTAGTGGGTCTGGTTGGTGAAGCCCGAACGCAGGCTGCCTGGATCGGCTTCCTGCAGGCCAACGATGTCGTGCCCACGCGCCAGTGTGGCAATCGCATCAAGACTGCTGCGCTTGCGACCCGCCGGCAGCGCATGTGACCAGCTGCGGGTCACATAGTCGCTGTAGCGGCGGGTACTGGAGCCGGCCTGGATGTTGGCCGTCAGCAGACGCAGGGTCCGTGTAGAGGGGGAATTCACGGCCGGGGACAGCTTCTCTTGGATCAGTGAGCCTGGGCCGCACCGCGCTCGCGGGCGATCAGGTGGTCGGCGATGCGCAGCATGTCCGGGAAGCTCTTGCCCTTCACCAGGTACTTGCCATTGACGATGATCGACGGGGTGCCGCTGATCTGGCTGCGCTGCGCGAACTGCTTGGCCGAGTTGGTCTTGGCATTCACCGCGAAGCTGCCCATGGTGGCGGCGAACTGCTTCGGATCGACGCCGTAGCCGGCGTAGAACTTGGCGATGTCCTCGACCGAATCACGGCCGCGTTCGCCCTTCAGGGTCTTCTGCGAGTGGATGGCGGCGTACAGCGCCTCGTGGGTCTTCTCCTGCACGCCCAGCGTCTGCGCGGCATAGAAGGCACGGGCGTAGTCGTCCCAGGTGCCGCCGAACATGGCGGGCACGTAGACGAAGTTCACGTCGCCCGGCAGACCGGCTTTCCACGGGCCGACCAGCGGCTGGAAGGCGGCGCAGGCCGGGCAGACGTAGCCAAAGATCTCGACCACTTCGACCTTGCCGGCAACCGGCTGGAAGGGCTGGCCGTTCGGAATTTCCTGGTAGTCCTCACCGGCCACCGGCGCCGGACCGGTCAGCGCGGTGGTGGTCGGGGCCGGAGCGGCCGCCGGAGCGGCTTCGGCGGCCTTCTCGCCTTCGGCTGCCGGGGCCGCGCCTGCGTTGTCAGTGGCCGGTGCCGCAGCGGGCTCGGTGCTGGCTGGGGCGGTGGTCGGCTCGGCCGGGGCGGCGGAGGTGTTGGCGGTGCCGTCGTCGGCCTTGCAGGCCGCCAGGATCGGCAGCAGCGCTGCGAGTGCGAGGGCGTAGCGGATCTTCATGGAAGCGTCTCCAGCATCTGGAATGGTGGGGCCGGCGGCGGGCGCCGGCCAGGGGGAAATGATGACACGCGGCGGCGACAGCGCCGTGTCGGGAGTGGGCGTTGGTTCAGCGGCCGCGGTTGGCGCGGACCTGGGCGATCAGCGCCGAGGCAATGCGCAGCTGGTCGTCGAAGCTGTTGCCGCGGACCAGATACTGGCCGTTGATGATCAGCGCCGGGGTACCGGGGATGCGGGTGCGCTGGGCGAATGCCCGCGCCGCGTCGACCTTCTTCTGCACGGCGTCGCCCCGCAGGGCCTGGGTGTAACGCTCGGGCGCCACGCCGTACGCCTTGTAGAAGGTGGCGAGCTCATCGGCCGAGACATTCTGCATCGGCAGGGTGCCCTGCTCGTGCAGAGCCTTGAACACGGCCGCATGGCTGCGCTTGGCGACGCCGACTTCTTCGGCGGCGTAATAGGCCAGCGCCCAGGCATCCCAGGCGCCCCCGAACGCCGCCGGCACCGGAGTGAAGCGCACATCCGCCGGCAGCTTGGCCGCCCAGGCTTCCAGCTGTGGTTCGAAACGCGCGCAGTGCGGGCAGGTGTAGCCGAACACCTCGACCACTTCGATCTTGCCGGCGAGCGGCTGGAACGGACCGGCCTGGGCGATGCGCTCGTAGTCGCGACCTTCGACCAGCGGGGCTGCGGCAGGGGCGGCACTGGCGGCCATCGGCAGCAGCACCAGCAGGGACAACAGCAGGCGGGGAATCAACCTCATCGACACGCATCTCCGTTAAAAAAGCAACGCCGGCGCAGTCGCCGGCGTGAAGGAAACATACCGCAGGCGCGGGCCGCGGTGGCGGCCCGGGCCGACCAGTGGCGGTCAGGGGGCGGCGGCCGGTCGTGCCGGCGTGGCTTCGGTGGCCACGTCGTCGGCCCGGTTGTGCAGGCCCTGCAGGTAGCTGGACAGCGCCTGCACTTCCTGTTCGGTCAGCTTCTGTGCCACCGCGGCCATGATCTGGAAGTGTGCCTTGTCGGTTTCGTTGGTCTGCCCGGCCTGGTACTCCTGCAGGCGGCGCGCGACATAGCTGGCGTGCTGGCCACCGATATGCGGGTAGGCCGGGCCCGGGTTGCCGGCGCCGCTGGGGCCGTGACAGGCCATGCAGGCCGGCAGCCCGCGCGACGCGTCGCCGCCGCGGTACAGCTGCTGGCCGATCTGGTAGAACTTCATGCCCTTGTAGGGGCCTTCGGTCACCTCGGTGTCGTCGGCGATGCCGGCGGTGGCCTTCTGCGTGGCGAAGAACGCGCCGATGTCGCGCATGTCCTGCGGGGTGAGGTTCTGCACGAACGGCACCATCGCCACTGCCGCACCGGAGCTGCGCTGGCCGTTGGCGATCAGGGCCATCTGCTGGGCGACATAGCGCTCGCTCTGGCCGGCGATGGACGGGTACATCTCGACCGTGGAATTGCCGTCGGCACCATGGCAGGCCGCGCAGGCCGCAGCCTTGCCCTGGCCAGCCTTGGCATCGCCCCAGGTCGTCTTGCTGAAATCCACCTCCAGCGAGGCGGTGTTGATCGGCCCGTTGTCGGGCAGCGGGGTCAACGTGGTCTGCGCGAACGCAGCGGCGGCAACAACGACAGCAGTGGCAAGGGCGGATACGGCAAGAACGCGAGCGTGGCGCATGCTAAAGCTCCGTATGGACCGGGCCGGGCGGTGGCCGCCGGCATCGTCCGGATTATCAACGGCGTTTCCACGCACGGTCAACGAAGCAGTGCAGCAAAATCCCCGCTGGGGCCGTCGGCACGGGCGCGCGGCGCCGCAACATGCGATCCTATGCGCATGTCATTGCTCCTTGAACGCGCCCGTTACCACCTCTCGGCCCACAACGCGCGGCAGCTGCCGCCCGACGAAGGGGCCGAAGTGGCCTTCGCCGGCCGCTCCAACGCCGGCAAGTCCAGCGCCCTCAATGCGTTGACCCGGCAGAATGCCCTGGCCCGCGTCTCCAAGACCCCCGGCCGCACGCAGCAGCTGGTGTTCTTCCAGATCACCCCGGAAGCAAGCCTGGTCGACCTTCCCGGCTACGGCTACGCCAAGGTGCCGCTGGAGCTGCAGGCGCACTGGCAGGCCTTCATCGACCGGTACTTCCGTACCCGGGAGGCACTGAAGGGGCTGGTGGTGGTGATGGACATCCGCCACCCGCTGAAGGACTACGACCGCCAGATGCTGTCTTACGCCGTACAGCGCGGCCTGCCGGCGCATGCGCTGCTGACCAAGGCCGACAAGCTGGGCCGCGGCCAGCAGGTGCAGACGCTGCAGAAGGTGCGCAAGGAACTGCAGTCGGCCTACGGCGACAGCGTCAGCGTGCAGGTGTTTTCCGGCGAAGACCGCACCGGCGTGGACGAAGCCCGTGCCGTGATCGGTGGCTGGCTGGGACTGGAATAACCTCTCGCCCGCCGGGCATGGCCCGGCGCTACCGGATCGGTGGGTGCCGACCTTGGTCGGCACACCCTCACAATGGCGAATACTCCGCCGGCACCCAGGCATAGGCCTGGCCTTCCCTGCGCACGTGGCCCAGGCCCGGGAAAGGCAGATGCGCACCCGCCACCCACCACGCCCCGGCGGTGGCCTGCTGCAACAGACTGCGGCGGCTGGCCGTGGCCGCCTTGCGGTCCGAATCGGCCTCGAACGCGGCTTCCGGGTGGGCGAACTGCACCGCGTGGAAGTGCAGCACGTCGCCCCACACCAGCAGTGACTGGCCCTGGCTGTCGAACCGGTAAGAGACGTGGCCGGGGGTGTGGCCATGGGTATCCATCGCCAGGGCACCGCCGGGGAGGGCATCGCCAGGCTGGAAGGTACGCAGGTGGCCGCTGGCCTGATAAGGCGCCACGGCGGTTCGGGCGAGCGGGAAGGCAAAGCGCACGCCCTCCGGTGCGGTGGTTTCGCTGGCCGGGTTGAGCCAGTAGTCCGCGTCGGCCCTGGACAGCCACACGGTCGCGTTCGGATAGGCCGGCTTGCCCTGCGCGTCGAGCACGCCGCACAGATGGTCGGGGTGGGCGTGGGTCAGCAGGATGTCGTCCACCTCGGCGGGATCCACGCCTGCGGCACGCAGGTTGCCCAGTACCTGGCCCAGGCCGGGACCGAAGCACTGTGCGGTGCCCGTGTCGACCAGGGTGAGGTGATTGCCCTGGCGGATCAGGTAAGCATTGACCGCGGTCTGCAGGCCCTTGCTGCCTTCGGGGACATAGCGGCCTTCCAGCAGGCGGGTGACCAGCGTCGGCGGCACGTCGACCACTTCCTGCCGGCCGAGTGCGACCACGCCATCGAACAGGGCGGTGACCTGCAGGGTGCCGATGCGGTGGTGATAGACGCCGGGCATCTGCCGGGTGGGTGCGGGTGAGGTGGCTTCGGCGAGTGCGGTCAGCGGCAGCGTAGCCAGGGCCAGCAGCAGGGCGCCGTGCAGCGGCAGGTGATGCAGGGTCATGAGGGTTCTCGATGGAGGACGGGCGGTTCCGTTGCGGCTAGCGTGCCGTGGCCGGCGTGCGCGCGGCGCTCAAACCGCTGCGCGGAATGCTCAGGGAGTGGGGGCTGGCAGGGCTGCGCCCTGCACCCGCAGAGGCAACGGCCGAAGCAACAGCGGGCTATCCGTGGATGGCGGGGTGGGTCCGGCTGCGGGGGACGCCGTAAATACGTCCCTGTAGGCTCGGTCGCGCCATCCATGGCGCTCACTCCCCCGCAACCAGACCCACCCCGCCTTCGACAGTTTTCCACGATCTGTCGGAAATGCTCTTGGGGTCAGATCCGTTTTCCGCAGGAAAACGGATCTGACCCCGGAATTTCATTCGATATCTGACAGAGGTGTCGACCAAGGTCGACACCTACCAACAGCCGCCGGAATCTGTCGAAGGCGGCACACTGTGGGTGCAGGGCGCAGCCCTGCCTGACCCCCTCAGATGTCTGTAGGAGCCAGTCCGTACTGCTCGGCGAAGCGCTTGCTGAAACTGGCCGCGGAACGGTAGCCCGCGCGCGCGGCCACGGTCTTCAGCGGCAGGTCGGTGGTGTACAGCAACTGCATGGCGTGGGCCAGTCGTGCCTCGGTCAGCAGCTGGCGCAGGCTGGTACGCTCGGCCGCCAGCCGGCGACGCAGGGTGGCGCCGCTCAGGGCGAACTGCTCCTCCAGATCACGCGATTGCCAGTCGCGCGCAGGTTCAGCGGCGACACGATCCCGTATCTGCTCACCCAGTGTCGGTGCCGTGGGCAGCAGCAGGTTGCCGTGGCCCTGCCGGCACAGGGTCAGCACCATCGAGGCCAGGGCCAGCCGGGCGTCGCTGTAATGGCCATCCTGCAGCGATTGCCGCCAGCGGCGCAGCACGGCGCCATGTTCGGCCAGCGACAATCGCGCCATCGACGGACCAGCGTTGGGCAGTTCCTCGTTCCACAGTGTCCGCGCCGCGGCCAGCACTTCCGCACACAGCGGCACGATGGCGCTGAGGTAACGGCCGCTGCGCGGGTCTGGACGGTTGACCACGTCGATGCGGCAACGCTGGGTCAGCAGCAGTATGTCGCCGGGCGCGAACTCCAGCGTCTGGTGTGCGGTACGTACCTGCTTGCGTCCTTCCAGCAGGATCGCGAACTGCGGTTGCGGGATCTCCACCGAGCTGGCGCCATGCTCGCGCCGTGCGGTGATGCAGGCATAACCCTCGGCGCGATCACAACCGGCCAGCGAAGACATCTCGGCCAGCAGCGCCGTTGCGGCGGGCAGCATCGTGGTCATGTCACGTGGGCTCCCAGCAGCCGGCCGACGCCGGCGGCTGCAGCCATTGCCAGTGCGCCCCAGAACATGACGCGCAGGGCGCCGCGCAGGGCAGGCGCACCTCCGGCGCGGGCCGCCATCGCGCCGGTCACGCACAGACCCAGCAGGGTGCTGGCGGTGGTCACCCCTGCCACGGAGTCGGCCGGTGCCAGCAGTGCGGTCAGCACCGGCAGGGCCGCCCCACAGGTGAAGGCTGCGGCCGAGGCCAGTGCGGCCTGCAGCGGCCGGGCGCGCAGGGTATCGGTGATGCCCAGTTCGTCGCGAGCGTGCGCACCGAGGGCATCGTGGGCCGTGAGCTGTTCGGCCACCTGCCGCGCCAGCGCCGGGGCCAGGCCGCGATGGCGGTAGATGGCGGCCAGCTCTTCCAGCTCGCTGTGCGGATCGTCCTGCAGTTCGCGCTTCTCCATTGCCAGGTCGGCGCCTTCGGTGTCGGCCTGGGTCTGCACCGAGACGTACTCGCCGGCGGCCATCGACATCGCCCCTGCGACCGTGCCCGCCAGGCCGGTGGCCAGCAGGGTGCTGGCCGATGCGCCACTGGCGGCAACGCCGACCACCAGCCCTGCCACTGAAACGATGCCGTCGTTGGCGCCGAGCACGGCGGCGCGCAGCCAGCCGACGCGGTCGGCCCTGTGTCGTTCCGGATGGCGCGAATGACGGGTCATGCCTTGCAGTGTACGAGGGTCAAGAGGTCGTCGGTAGGATGCTGAAACCCGTCTCCGTCGCATGCTGCGACGGGGCGCCACGCTATAGTGCGCCCTTGCGATGGAAGGCTCCCAGCCCCACATCCCCCGTCACCGTACAGCGAGTCTTCCCCTTGTCGAGCCCCAGCCACGTCGCCGATACGCCCATTACCGACCGCTCGCAGCTGGTGGAGGTGATCGCCTCCGGCGAAAAGCCCCGCGCGCAGTGGCGCATCGGCACCGAGCACGAGAAGTTCGGCTTCCGCCTGGACGACCTGCGACCGCCGGCCTTTGAAGGCGAGCGTGGCATCGAGGCCCTGCTCAACGGCCTGGTCCGTTTCGGCTGGGAACCCGTGCAGGAAAACGGCAACACCATCGCCCTGCTGCGCGATGGCGCGTCGGTGACGCTGGAACCGGCCGGCCAGCTGGAACTGTCCGGCGCGGCGCTGGAGACCATCCATCAGACCTGCGTGGAGACCGGTACCCATCTGAACGAAGTGGCGCAGGTGGCCGGCGAGCTCCAGCTGGGCTTCCTGGGCATGGGCTTCCAGCCGAAGTGGGCGCGCGATGAGATGCCGTGGATGCCGAAGGGCCGCTACAGGATCATGCGCGCGTACATGCCCAAGGTCGGTTCGCTCGGCCTGGACATGATGACCCGTACCTGCACGGTGCAGGTCAACCTGGACTACGCCAGCGAAGCGGACATGGTGAAAAAGTTCCGCGTTTCGCTGGCACTGCAGCCGATCGCCACCGCGCTGTTCGCCGACTCGCCGTTCACCGAAGGCAAGCCGAACGGCTACCTGAGCTATCGATCGCACATCTGGACCGACACCGACGCCGACCGCACCGGCATGCTCGACTTCGTGTTCGAGGATGGCTTCGGCTATGAGCGTTACGTCGATTACCTGCTGGACGTGCCGATGTACTTCTCCTACCGCGATGGCATCTACCACGATGCCAGCGGGCAGAGCTTCCGCGATTTCATGCAGGGCCGGCTGCCGGTGCTGCCGGGCGAGTTGCCGACCCTGCGCGACTGGTCGGACCACACGACCA
Source organism: Stenotrophomonas sp. YJH_SMC_106-19 (assembly GCF_059368375.1). NCBI lineage: Bacteria > Pseudomonadati > Pseudomonadota > Gammaproteobacteria > Lysobacterales > Lysobacteraceae > Stenotrophomonas > Stenotrophomonas sp. YJH_SMC_106-19. Next base: position 1,077,852 of record NZ_JCAFRQ010000001.1, on the reverse strand, counting down.
CGGCGTTCCCGGAAGTGCGCCTGAAGAAGTATCTGGAGATGCGGGGCGCCGATGGCGGTCCGTGGAGCCGCCTGTGCGCCCTGCCGGCGTTCTGGGTCGGCCTGCTGTACGACGACACCGCGCTGGATGCGGCCTGGGATCTGGTGCGTGACTTCACCCTGGCCGAGCGCCATGTACTGCGCGACGGCGTGCCGAAGCATGCGATGAACCTGCCGTTCCGCGATGGCACCGTGCGCGATCTGGCGCGCGAGGCGGTGAAGATTTCCGTTGAAGGCCTGAAGCGCCGCGCCGCGCGCAATGCCGATGGCCAGGACGAGAGCAAGTTCCTGGATGTGCTGCAGGAGATCGTCGAATCCGGCCTGACACCGGCCGAGCGCAAGCTGGCGCTGTTCCATGGTCGCTGGCACGGCAACGTGGATCCGGTGTTCCGGGAATTCGCGTACTGAATGCGGGCGCCGGGCATGGCCCGGCGCTACCCGCCAGGGCTCCGGCGGCGCCGGGCCATGCCCGCCATGATTCCGGTAGCGCCGGGTCATGCCCGCCATGATTCCGGTAGCGCCGGGCCATGCCCGGCGGGTGTTGCGCGCAGAAAAAACCCCGGCCTCGACGCCGGGGTTTTTCATTCCATCACCCGGGCCGTCAGGCCTTGAGGCTGGCCATGTCGATCACGAAGCGATAGCGCACATCGTTCTTCGCCATGCGCTCCCACGCGTGGTTGACATCCTTGATGTCGATCACCTCAACATCGCTGACGATGTTGTGCTCGGCGCAGAAATCCATCATTTCCTGGGTCTCGGCCATGCCGCCGATGGCCGAGCCGGTGACGTGCTTGCGGCCGAAGATCACGCTGGCACCCATCAGGGGCGGGTCCAGCTCGGTGATGACGCCGACCAGGCACATGGTGGCATCGCGCTTGAGCAGGCTCATGTACGGGTTGGTGTCATGGCTGACCGGCACGGTGTTGAGCAGGAAGTCGAAGCTGTTGGCGTGCGCCTTCATCTGCGCCGGATCGCGCGAGACCAGCACCTCGTCCGCGCCCAGGCGCTTGGCGTCGGCGCCCTTTTCCGGGGTGGTGGTGATCATCACTACGGTGGCGCCCATCGCCTTGGCAAACTTCACGCCCATGTGGCCCAGACCGCCCAGGCCGATCACGCCCACCTTCTGGCCGGGGCCGACCTTCCAGTGGCGCAGCGGCGAGTAGGTGGTGATGCCGGCGCACAGCAGCGGCGCGGCGGCCTTCAGGTCCAGCGTCTCGGAGACCTTCACCACGAAGCGCTGCTCGACCACGATGTGGTCGGAGTAGCCGCCCATCGTCAGCTCACCGGTATTGCGGTCGCGGCTGTTGTAGGTATAGGTCGGGCCCTTTTCGCAGTACTGCTCAAGGTCGTGGTCGCAGGCATCGCAATGGCGACAGGAATCCACCATGCAGCCGACGCCGGCGATATCGCCGACGCTGAGGCGGGTGACGGCCGGACCGACTTCGACCACGCGGCCGATGATTTCGTGGCCGGGAACCATCGGGTACTCCGCGCCGCCCCAGTCGTCGCGGGCCTGGTGCAGGTCGGAGTGGCAGATGCCGCTGTACAGCACTTCGATGCGGACATCGTTGGCGCCGACGGCGCGGCGTTCGAAGGTGAAGGGCTCGAGCGGAGCGGTATTGGTACGCACCGCATAACCATGGGCGAGGGACATGGGGAATCCTTGGCGGGTTTGTGGAAAGGCGTTTTACAATACGCCCCTCATACCCGCCCACAAAGCGTGGATATCGGCATGATTCATCAAGGCAGACTGCACAATCATGGCCACTGACAATCTCACCCACCTGGCCGCCTTCGCGGCGGTGGCCCGCCACCGCAGCTTCCGCCGGGCCGGCGCCGAGCTGGCCCTGTCGACCTCGGCGGTGAGCTATGCGATCCGCGCACTGGAAGAGCGGTTGGGGGTGGGCCTGTTCCATCGAACTACCCGCAGCGTGGCCCTGACCGAGGCCGGGCAGCGCCTGCTGGACCGGTTGCAGCCGGCGCTGGGTCAGGTGCACGAGGCGCTGGAGGAAATGAACCAGTTCAGGGACAGCCCGACGGGCCTGCTGCGCATCAACGCGGCCCGCGCGGCAGTGCCGACCCAGCTCGGCCCACGCCTGACCCGCTTCCTGCGCGCGCACCCCGATGTGCGCCTGGAGCTGACCGAGAACGATGGGCTGGTGGACATCGTTGCCGAAGGCTTCGATGCCGGCGTGCGGCTGCATGAGTTCGTGCCCGAGGACATGGTGGCCGTGCCGCTGGGCCCGGCCCTGCACGGCATGATCGTGGCCTCGCCCGAGTATCTGCGCCAGCACCCGGCGCCGCAGCATCCCCGCGACCTGCTGCAGCACGAATGCATCCGCTTCCGCTTCGCCAGCGGTCACCTGTACAAGTGGCAGTTCGACCGCGATGGGCAGTCGCTGGAAATCGACGTGCGTGGGCGACTGACGCTGAGCGAGCAGACCACCATCATGCGCGCGGTGCTGGATGGCTTCGGCCTGGCCTATGTGCTTGAGGATGCCGCGCGCCCGCACATCGAAGCCGGGCGGATGGTGGCGGTACTGCAGGACTGGAGCGAACCGTTTCCCGGCTTCGTGCTGTATTACCCCAGGCAACGGCAGATGGCGTCGGCCTTGCGCGCATTCGTGGACATGCTGCGCGAATAGATCCGTGCCTGCGCGGATGCTGCCTGTCGAGGTAAAGTGCGTGCCGATCCAATCACAGGGACGTTCATGCATACGCTTGCCGAGATCGAACTGGCCACCGGCCAGACCTTTCCTGCTCTCTACCACCGGCTCGATGCGGAAGACCGGCTGAGCTGGGGGGCGACCCATCCGCAATGGGCGCAGGTGTGCCTTCCGGAGCTGCAACCGGTACCGCCGATTCTGCTGTATGCGCAGGATTACGAGCCGCTTGAGCGTGGCGAACTGCTCGAGGCCTGGCAGGAGCTGACTGCAGAGGATCACTACAACCCATTGCGCGAGGATCTGCAGCTGCTGCCGTTCGCCCGCACGGGGGCCGGTGACAGCTACTGCTTCTGGACCAATGCGCCGGGCTGCGACGAGCCGCCGGTGCTGCTGGTGTGGCACGACGATGATCGCGCTGACGTACTGGCCCGCAACCTTCAGGATTTCCTGTTCCGCAAGATGGTGGAGGCAGTGGCGGACTACGAGGCCCCCTACACGCTGTTGTCGCACGGTGACCTGGCCGACAATCTCCAGCGCTGGCTGGGCTCGCATCGCGCGTGGCTGCGGGACGACCAGGCCACTGCGCTGGAGGCCCTGTTTGCACGCAGCGCAGAGATCGAGCAGGGAGAGATCGATGAGGATCAGGCGCAGGCGCTGGTGCAGCAGCTGATCGGATTCGAGCGGCTGGACGAATCATTCCCCTACGTGCGTTGATGCTGGCGGCGGGCCCGGTGCACTCCGCCGATCAATCCAGCAAGGCGTCGTAGCCGGGGCCGGTGAACTGGATCAGGCAGAAGCCGTGCCCGAACGGATCCGCCAGTACTGCGATGCGCCCCCATGAACGCTCGCGTGGCGCCTGCTCGAGCGCCGCGCCTGCCGCCAACGCCTGGGCAAGCGCGGCGTCGAGGTCCTCCACGATCCAGTCGATGTGCAGCGCGGTCCAGTGACGTTCGTAATCCCGCACGTCACCGTCGACGGTAGCCGCGCTGCCCGCTTCGTTCTGCAGCAGATAGAGCGGGGTCGGGCCGCCCAGCAGTTCCAGCACCTCCGGGCCGAGACGGCGCCCGGCATGGAGGCCGAAGGCGCGTGTGTAGAACGCCTCGGCGGTCGCGAGGTCCGGAACGTCCAGATTGATGATGAAGGGGATCATGGCCAGGGTCCTGCGTTGTGCCAGGCACCATGCGCCGATGATTCCCGTCGATCAAGAGGGTGCGCGGTTTGAGGCAGCGTGTCGCGGAAAGGCGCCGGCGATCGTTCTAGACTCGAGCGATCGAACCTGCATGGGAGTGGCTCTGATGGGACTGCGCGAATGGGGGAGGGGGGCCGCACTGGCCGTGCTGCTCGCAGCCACTGGCGTCGGCATCGCGGATGCGCGTGACAGCCAGGCACCGGTGATGTCCGGCAATCCGATCCTGCCGGGCTGGTACGCGGACCCGGAGGCGGCCGTATTCGGCAGCACCTACTGGATCTTCCCCACGCGCTCGCGGCCCTATGCAGAACAGGTTGCCTTCGATGCCTTTTCGTCGCCCGACCTGGTGCACTGGCGCCGGCACGACAGCGTGCTGTCCATCGAGAACATTCCCTGGGCCAGGCAGGCGTTGTGGGCCCCCTCGGTGGTGGCCAACGACGGGCGCTACTACTTCTTCTTTTCCGCCAATGACATCCAGAACGACGGCGAGACCGGTGGCATCGGCGTGGCCGTGGCCGACCAGCCCGAAGGGCCTTACCGCGATCTGCTCGGCAAGCCACTGGTGGGCGCGTTCCACAATGGCGCGCAGCCGATCGACCAGTATGTGTTCAAGGATGACGATGGTGCCTGGTACATGATCTATGGCGGCTGGAAGCACGCCAACATCGTGCGCCTGAAGGCGGATTTCAGCGGCCTGCTGCCCTGGGACGACGGCACGCTGTTCAAGGAGATCACGCCGGCGCCGGAGTACGTGGAAGGTCCGCTGATGTTCAAGCGGGGCGGTCGCTACTACTTCATGTGGTCCGAAGGCGGCTGGGGCGAGCCGGACTACTCGGTGGCCTATGCGATCGCCGACGCGCCGACCGGGCCGTTCACACGCATCGGCCGGGTCCTGCAGCAGGACCCGGCCATCGCGACCAGCGCCGGGCACCACTCCCTGATCCACGCGCCCGGCGATGACACGTGGTACATCGTCTACCACCGCCGGCCGCTCGACCAGACCGACCGCAATGCCCGCGTCACCGCGATCGATCGCCTGTACTTCGACGCGCAGGGCCGCATCCTGCCGGTGAAGATGACGCACGAGGGCGTACCCGCGCACCGCCTGCGCTGAGGCGCAGGATGTACCTTTCCGTCACCTGTGTATACTATCCCCCAGTATAGTTCCTGGATGGCCCTGCCATGCCGCACTCTCCCGAAGAGAAGAAGAAGGTCCTGGCCCGCGTGCGCCGCATCCGCGGCCAGTGCGATGCACTGGACCGTGCGCTGGAAGCCGGCGCCGACTGCGGGCCCGTGCTGCAGCAGATCGCCGCCATCCGCGGGGCGGTCAACGGGCTGATGTCCGAGGTGATGGAAGCCCACCTGCGCGAAGAGTTCGGACAACCTGCAGCGTCCGATGAACAGCGCGCCGAGCGCGTGCGCGAGATGAGCGGGCTGATCCGCTCGTACCTGAAATAAGCAACGGCGCAGCATAGCGTCGTCCATCTGTTACTGCCTGTCTTTGGAGAATCCCGCCATGAAATCCCGTGCCGCCGTCGCCTTTGCTCCCGGCCAGCCGCTGCAGATCGTCGAGATCGACGTCGCCCCGCCGAAGGCCGGCGAAGTGCTGGTCAAGATCACCCACACCGGCGTCTGCCACACCGATGCGTTCACCCTGTCAGGGGATGATCCGGAAGGTCTGTTCCCGGTGGTGCTGGGCCATGAAGGTGCCGGCATCGTGGTGGACGTAGGCGAGGGCGTGACCAGCGTCAAGCCGGGTGACCACGTGATTCCGCTGTACACCGCCGAGTGCGGCGAATGCCTGTTCTGCAAGAGTGGCAAGACCAACCTGTGCGTGTCGGTACGCGCGACCCAGGGCAAGGGCGTGATGCCCGATGGCACCAGCCGCTTCAGCTACAACGGCGAGCCGATCTATCACTACATGGGCTGCTCGACGTTCAGCGAGTACACAGTGGTGGCCGAAGTCTCGCTGGCGAAGATCAATCCGCAGGCGAACCCGGAACATGTCTGCCTGCTCGGTTGCGGTGTCACTACCGGCATCGGTGCGGTGCACAACACGGCCAAGGTGCAGGAAGGCGACAGCGTGGCAGTGTTCGGCCTCGGCGGCATCGGCCTGGCCGTGATCCAGGGCGCGCGCCAGGCCAAGGCCGGCCGCATCATCGCGGTGGATACCAATCCGTCCAAGTTCGAGCTGGCGCGTGAGTTCGGTGCGACCGACTGCATCAATCCGAAGGACTTCGACAAGCCGATCCAGCAGGTCATTGTTGAAATGACCACCTGGGGCGTGGACCACAGCTTCGAGTGCATCGGCAACGTCAACGTGATGCGCGCGGCGCTGGAGTGCGCGCACCGTGGCTGGGGCCAGAGCGTGGTGATCGGCGTGGCCGGCGCCGGCCAGGAAATCTCCACCCGTCCCTTCCAGCTGGTCACCGGCCGCAAGTGGATGGGCACGGCCTTCGGTGGCGTCAAGGGTCGCAGCCAGCTGCCGGGCATGGTGGAGGACGCGATGAAGGGCGACATCGAACTGGCGCCGTTCGTCACCCACACCATGGATCTGGACGGGATCAACGATGCCTTCGATCTGATGCACGAAGGCAAGTCGATCCGTTCGGTCGTGCACTACTGAGCCATCCCGGGTGGCAGGCCGTCAGGGCTGCCACCCTTCTGGAGAGACACCATGGAACGCATCGAACATCGTGCCTGCTTCGGCGGTTGGCAGGACGTGTACCGTCATCCCTCGTCCACGCTGGGCTGCGACATGCAGTTCGCCGTTTACCTGCCGCCGCAGGCGGAAACGCAGGCGCTGCCGGTGCTGTACTGGCTGAGCGGACTGACCTGCACCGAACAGAACGTCATCACCAAGGCGGGCGCGCAGCGCTATGCGGCCGAACATGGCGTGATTCTGGTCGCGCCCGACACCAGCCCACGTGGCGACGATGTCGCCGACGCGGAGGGCTACGATCTGGGCAAGGGTGCCGGCTTCTACCTCAACGCCACCCGCGAGCCGTGGTCCAAGCACTACCGCATGCATGACTATGTGGCGCAGGAACTGCCGGCGCTGATCGAGGCGAACTTCGCGGTGACCGGGGCCCGCGCGATCAGTGGTCACTCGATGGGGGGCCACGGTGCACTGGTGGTCGCGCTGCGCAATCCGGGGCGCTACCGCAGCGTGTCGGCATTTTCGCCGATTGTTGCCCCCAGCCAGGTGCCCTGGGGACAGAAGGCGTTCCAGGCCTATCTGGGCGACAACCGCGCCGACTGGGCCGCGTGGGATGCCTGCGAACTGATCGCTGCGGCCAGCGAACGCTTGCCGCTGCTGGTGGACCAGGGCGGGGCCGATGAGTTCCTGCAGAGCCAGCTGCAGCCGCAGCGCCTGCAGCAGGCCTGCGACGCCGTCGGCCATCCGCTGACCCTGCGCCTGCAGGATGGCTACGACCACAGCTATTACTTCATCGCCAGCTTCATCGGCGAGCACATCGCTCACCACGCCCGCGCGCTGCACGGCTGAATAGCCCGCGTGACAGCTGCGGTCCCGGGGACGCAACCGCGCATGCCCCGGCGCGACGGAACGCCTGCGTCGATGTAGCGCCGCGCCATGCCCGGCGCAGGGGCAGGGGAAGCAGGTGTGGCGTGGATCACGCCTCCATGGCGGCCTGTCGCGCTATCGTGCGTGCAGACAGGCTTGCGCAGTGGGGGATGCATGCCGGTAGTGCTGGCGCTGCTGTACGTGTTCGGCCATGGCCTGGTCGTGGCCCTGTTGCCGGGGCCGGCAGGCCTGGGTTCGTTCGTGTTCCTCACCGGCGCGCCGCTGCTGGCCGCCGCCGCATGCCTGTGGCGCGCGCGTGCGGATCGCGCCGCGCTGGGCTGGCGTGCCATCGCGCTGGCACTGCTGCTGTGGGCGGGGGGCATGGGCATCAACATGCTCGATGCACTCAGCGCCGGCCGCCCCGACATCACCCCGGGCGCCAGCCTGCTGCTGTACGTGCTGTATGGCGTGCCGCTGGTGTTCATCCTGGCCCGCTCGCGGCGGGAGCGCTGGGCCATCAGCGTGATCGACGGAATCATGGCGGCCCTGCTGGGCGTGCTGTTCTTCGTGCATACCCAGTCATTTGCCGACCATGTCGGCATCGACGACCAGGCGCTGGCCAACATGCAGCGCATGTTCGATATCCAGAACCTGTGCATCGCTGTCTTTGCCATCGTGCGCTGGGTGTCCTGTGATGTCCCGGAGCGACGCAGCGTGTTCCGCGCGCTGGCGCTGTACGCGCTGGCCTATCTGCTGGTGGCCTACTACATCAACCACTTCACCTCCGAACAGTCTTTCGGCGCCTACAACGACCTGCTGATCGACGTGCCGTTCCTGTTGCTCGCGCTGCTGGCACTGCGGCGGTCGCCGGCTACCGGATTCGTCCTGCAGCCGCGGCTGGCCCGGCTGGTGCAGGCCGGCGGCCCGATCATCCTGCCGCTGCTGTTGCTGGTGGTGGGTACCCTGGTGGTGGACCATGCCAGGCCCCTGGCATTGGCTGGATTCGTTCTGGCCACGTTGGGCTTCAGCCTGCGCAGTGCGCTTCTGCAGATCGATCTGCTGGAACGGCAGGCCGGGCTCGACCAGCTCGCGCGCCAGGATGGCCTGACCGGCGTAGCCAACCGCCGCCAGTTCGATGCCGAACTGCAGGCCGAATGGAACCGGGCGCGGCGGAGCGGCAGCGAACTGGCGCTGCTGCTGGTCGATATCGATCATTTCAAGGCGTTCAACGATGCCCATGGTCATCCCGCCGGCGACCGTTGCCTGCAGGCCGTGGCGGCGCTGCTGCAGCACAGCGCCGGGCGTGCGGGCGACAGCGTGGCGCGTTACGGCGGTGAGGAATTCGCGGTGATCGTGCCCGGCACGGCGTTGGACGGCGTGCAGGCGTTGGCCGAGCGACTGCGACGCGCGGTGGAAGCGCTGCAGCTGCCGGAAGGGCGGGTCAGCATCAGCGTCGGCATCGCATTCCTGCATCCACCGGCAACAGCCGATGCCGGACAGCTGCTCGCCGATGCGGACGCGGCGTTGTATGCGGCCAAACGCGCGGGACGCAATCGTGTGGTGATGCAGGGCGAAGCGCCGGCCGGCGCAGACCGCCGCTAGACCCCGCCCCCGCGCATTCGCCAGGGGAACGGGGCTCCGCTGCCGGTGGCTGTCGCCCGCGGACGCGCCTTCGTCGGCGGTACCCGCACTTCGTCGCACCGCGCTGGCGATCACGCGGGAGCTGGTTCACCGTCACCCACCAGTGTGGAGAGGAGCAGACATGCACAGAACCCTGGTGTCGCTGGCCGCGTGGAGCGCGATGGCCTTCAGTGCGCAGGCGGTCGCGGCCACGGCGGCGTCGCCTTGCGCCGCTGCGAGCTACCGGATGGCCGATGGCAGTACGCTGGATATCGGCCCGGGTGCGGGTGATCAGCTGCGCTGGCGCACGCCAGATGGTCGCAGCGGCGCACTGCAGCGCACCGCGGGCGATGCCTGGACCAGTACCCGCGGCTGGACCGGGCAGCCGGACGGGCACTGGATGGTGCTCACGGACTGTGGGAAGCGCGGCATCAGCGTCGATGGAATGAAGGGCGAGCGCATTCCGCTGCGGCAGATCGACACCCGTTTCAGCGGTGCCGGCGCAACGCTGCAGGGGCGGCTGACGCTGCCTCCGGGCGATGCGCCGGTTCCACTGGTGGTGCTGGTGCATGGTGCGGAGAACAGCTCCGCGCTGGAGCGCTACTCGCTGCAGCGCGAGTTCGCCAGTGCCGGCATCGCCGTGTTCGCGTACGACAAGCGGGGCACGGGACGCTCTGGCGGGCGGTACACGCAGAACTACCTGACCCTGGCCAATGATCTGATCCTGGCCACGCGCGAAGCACGCCGGTTGGCGGGGGCACGTGCGCAGCGGGTCGGCTACCAGGCCGGCAGCCAGGGTGGCTGGGTGGCGCCGCTGGCGGCACGCATTGAGCCTGTGGATTTCATCGTGATCAGCTTCGGCCTGGCGGTCTCGCCGCTGGAGGAAGACCGCGAGGCGATCGCCTTCGACATGCAGCGGGCCGGCCAGGGCGCGGAAGCCACTGCGCAGGCGATGCAGATCGCCGATGCGGTGGCGACCATCGTCGAAAGCGGATTCACCGAGGGATTCGATGTACTGGCGGAGGTGAAGCAGCGTTACCAGCATGCGCCCTGGTTCCCTGCGGTACGCGGGAACATTGCCGGGTATCTGTTGTCGACTCCGGAGGTCACTGCGCGCGAGCAGGGGCCGCGGCTGCTGGACGGGGTGCCGGCCCATTACGACCCTTTACCGGTGCTCACGCATCTGCAGGTGCCGCAGTTGTGGATCTTTGGCGGGCAGGACCGCGATGCGCCGCCGGGGGAGACGCTCAGGCGTCTTGCGGTTCTGCAGGGCCAGGGACGGCCGATCTACACGGCCGTGTATGCAGACGCCGATCATGGCATGTACGAGTTCGAGCTGGATGCGGCCGGGGAACGTGTATCGACACGGCAGCCGGCCGGGTACTTCCAGCTGATGACGGACTTCATCCGTGGCGATGCGCTGCGGGCCGAATACGGCCAGGCCCGCCCCACGTCCGCGCGATGAGGGCTTCGACGGGCGAAGCCCAGCAGACGCCAGCGCGTTCGCCGCTCAACGCACGTCGCGCAGTTCCCAGTGATGGCCGGCCAGCAGACGCAGGCGCTGCTTGAACACATCGCTGTCGATGCGGGTGGTGGCCACCAGGTTGATGCGCAGGTCCTTCTGCTCACCGGTTACGGTGGCGTCCGGGTCGGTCACGCCCCACTGCGGCTCCACTGCATCCGGATCGGGTTGCTTGGCTCTCCAGCGCTCGAACAGCGCGCCGCTGCGCAGGGCGTCCTGCAGTTCTTCGGCAAAGCCGGCGGCGCCCTGCGAATGGAAGGACAGGTCGGGGTCGTTGCCGCGGGCCTTGGACGGGTCGGGCAGGCTGATGTGGTACTGCGCAGGCATGGTGATCTCCTTGAAGTGCGGCAAGGCTGGCATAGACGCGGTGCAATGCTTGTGTACATCCGGCGCACCTGCATGCAGGCGTCGCCCGCCCTCATTCGAACCGATGCGGTCCATCGGCAAAGCCCACGGTAACGGCGCCCTTGCCGACGTTGACCATGCCGGTCAGGCTCATCACCGATTCGTACACGGTGACGCCGTGGGTGGCGCAGACGTCCGTCAGCTGCGCATAGCCGGGCAGGGCGCGCAGCTCCTCCAGCTCACCGCCATAGCTGACGCAGACTGTCGGTGTCATCAGTCCGCTGCGCACGCGCTGTCCAACCACGGCGAAGAGCTTCTGCACGGCATTGTCGAAGCCCTTGATCTTGGCCACCGGGCCGGTCTCACCGCGGTAGCCGTGCAGCACCGGCTTGATGTCCAGTGCGCTGCCCAGCGCGGCACTGAGCAGGCCGACACTGCGGTCGCCCTTGTGCCGCGCGCGGGCCCGCATGTAATACAGGTCACGGGTGACCATGTAGCCATGCACGTTGCCGGCCAGTTCCTCCAGCCGCTCGCGGATCTGCTGCACGCTGGCGTTGCTGTCGCGCAGGCGAACCGCTTCCACCGCCGTCACCGCCTGCGCGGCGAACAGGTTCTGGGTGTCGAGCACGCGCAGTGCGAAGGGCGAGTTGTAGCCCGCGGCCTGCCGCACCGGCTTGTAGTCGTTGAGGATGGCGAAGCTGGCCTGCAGGGCGTTGTCGTGGATCGGGCTGCGGGTCTTGGTGATGGTCATGCAGAAGACGTGGTCGTAGTCGATCACCAGCTGCTGCAGGAACAGGTCACGGATCTGGTTGACGCTGAAGGGGATGGTCTCCGCCTCGGCACCATGTTCGGCCACGTGTGCGTGCAGGAAGCTGAGCGTGGCCTGTTCGTCGCGGTGGTCGGCGAGTACGGCTTCGCCGATCCGTACGGTGATCGGGAGCAGCACGATGTTGTGTTCGGCAATGAACGCCTGCGGCAGGTCGCAGGCCGAGTCGACGACGATTCCGATGCGCATCCGCGGCTCCCCCTCCAGGGCGGTTGTTGGTTCGGAAGTGTGAAAAATATCTCAAAACGGGAGCCCGCGCGCGAGGGAAGCGCAGGCGCCCTGTTCAGCGTCTGCGCTGTACCGCGATCGGCAGGGCCTCCACCCGCTGCCATTCCGGCTGCTTCAGCAGGTCCGGATCGGCCAGCACAGCGGCCATCAGCGGGTGCGCGTCATTGCCCCAGAACAGCTCGTCGCCGATGGCCAAGGTCGGTACGCCGAACACGCCGGCCGCGAGCGCAGCCTCGGTGTTGCGCCGCAGCTGCTCCTTGACCTCTGCGGTTGCCGTGGCGGCCGCCACATCCGCGATGCCCAGCCACGCGCCGGGTTCGCGCAGCGCCTCGGCGCTGTCGGCGGCGTTGCCCTCGCGCCAGATCCAGTCGAACAGCACGTCCACGGCCTGCGCGCCGCCGCCTGCGGCCAGGCACAGCCGCAGAGCGGCCAGCGGGTTGAACGGGTGGGCAGGCGGGAAGCGCAGCGTCACGCCTTCCGCCTGCGCGTTCCAGAGCAACTGGCGGTAGATGAAGCGCCGCTTGGCCGGGATCTCGGCCGGGCCGAGATTGCCAAGCTGCTGCAGCACTGCCCCGAAGGCGATCGGCACCGGCTGTACCTGTGCGAACTGGGGCAGTTGCTTGACCTTCTGCCAGTGCAGGTAGGAGTAGGGCGAGACGAAATCGAAGTACCAGTGCAGCGGGGCCATGGGGCTTTCCTCGTCGGTCAGGGCTGCGCGTTGCGCTGCAGATAGCGGTCGCGCAGGTCGGTCTGGCGCGAGCGCATCGGCATCGGCCGCCCTCCCATCCAGACCTGTTCGGCATAGTGCGCCACATCCAGTGGGTCGCCTTCCCACAGCACCAGGTCGGCGCGCTTGCCGGGCTCGATGCTGCCGATCTGGTCGGCCACCCCGAACGCCTGTGCGGGAACCCGGGTCAGGCCTGCCAGCCCGTCGGCCCAAGGCAGGCCATGGGCGACCGCATTGCCTGCGAGCTGGCGGATCTTGCGTGCGTTGTGCGAGGCATCGCCACGTTGCACGAAGCTGACGGGCACGCCCGCACGCTGCAGTCGTGCCGCGTTTTCCAGGGTGGCGCCGATCTGGTCGAAGCTGGCCGGCAGGTTGGCCAGCACGTCGACGAACACCGGCACGCCGGCCGCAGCCAGCTCCGGTGCGAGTTGCCAGGCTTCGCTGGCTCCAGACAGGGCGATCTTCACCTTTTCGCGTGCAGCCCAGCGCAGCAGCTGGCGGATATCGGCAGCGCGATCGATTTCAACCACGATGCGGCCCTGGCCGGCCAGATAGCGCGACAGTGTGCGGCGACCGGCCGGTGTCAGCACGGCGTGCGGTGAATCGGCGGCGACCTGGCCGCGCGCTTCATCCACCATCTGCTGCAGCAGCATCCACTGTGCTGCACGCGAATGACCGGTCAGTTCCGACGCTGCGGCGCCCAGCCGCAGGAACAGCGCACGTGGACCCAGCGGGTCGGCACTGCCATCGAGCCGCATCACCCCGCCCTGGCCCGCCACGAAGCCACCGCCGGTGACGGCGCCCAGCGCGGTGAAGCCGATGCCCTCCAGTCGCGCCACCGGAATGAGCACCGACGCGGGGTTGTAGGCCAGGGTCACGTCGAACTCCGGACGCAGCGGTTGCTCGCCGATCTTCAGGCTGCTGTCGACCGTACTCGCTTCTCCCGAGACTTCCTCGATGCCGATCTCGGCGATGCCACCGAACAGCGCGGGCGTGAGCGGGCGGCCATCGGCTTCAACCACGGTCGTGCCGGCCGGTGCGGCCAGGCCCGTACCCACGGCACGGATGATGCCGCCCTGCACCAGCACATCGGCGTGCTGCAGGCTGCCGCGTGCGCCGGCGGTGTGAACCGTCGCGCCGCGCACCAGCAGATCCTGTGCCGATGCCGTGCCGGTGATGGCTGCCAGCACCATGATCGCAACGCCGAGCCATGCCCGGTTGCGGCTGGAAGACCTTGCCATCTGCATGGAACCGGCCATCAGTGCACCTCCTGCCCGAGCTGGAAGTCCGACTGCGGCGTTGCCGGCAACGCACTGCGGTCGTACAGGCGGCGGCCATCGACATAGACCTGCTCGGCCAATGCGTAGGAGCTGAAGGGATTGCCGTTCCACACCACCACGTCGGCCATCTTGCCGGGCTCCAGCGTGCCGGTCTGGCTCTCGATGCCCAGCGCCTTGGCGGCATTGGCGGTCATCCAGGTGATCGCATGTTCAGGAGTGATCGGGGCCATGCGTGCGCGGCGCGCGGCGGCCATGACCTTGGCGGCTTCCTGGTTCAGGCGCTGGATGCCTTCGGGCGAATCGGAATGGACGATGGCGCAGCTGTTCTTCGCCCGGTCCACCAGCGCGATGTTCTCGGGGATGCCATCGAAGGCTTCCATCTTGAAGCCCCACCAGTCGGCCCACAGTGCACCGCAGACGCCGTCCGCCGCCAGCCGGTCGGCCAGCTTGTAGGCCTCCACGCCGTGGTGGAACGCTGCCACCTTGAAACCGAATTCCTTGGCCAGATCGAGCATGGTGGCCATTTCGTCGGCACGGTAGCAGTGGATGTGCACGCGGATGTCGCCCTGGATCGCGCCGGCCAGGGTGTCCAGCTTGAGATCGCGCTTGCCACCGGCATCGCCCGCGCTGTCACCTTTGTCGCTGCCGAACCAGCGCTTGCGCTTGGCTGCCTTGGGCGTGTTCTTGGTGATGTAGTCGGCGGCATCGATGAAGGCTGCGCGGTAGCCGGCGACGTTGCCCATCCGGGTAGCAGGCGTCACACCCTTGCCTTCGCCATAGACGCGTTTGGGGTTCTCGCCGCAGGCCATCTTCAGGCCCCACGGCGCGCCGGGAAACTTCATCGCCTGGTAGGTGATGGCCGGAACATTCTTCAGGGTCACGCCGCGGCCACCGACGAGGTTGGCCGAGCCGGGCAGCACCTGCATGCTGGTCACGCCGCCGGCCAGGGCGGCAGCGAAGCCGGGATCCTGCGGCCACACCGAATGCTCCGCCCAGACATTGGCCGTGACCGGTGCGGTCATCTCGTTGCCATCGCTGTGGGCGCCCACCCCCGGGCTGGGATATACGCCCAGGTGCGAGTGCACGTCGATCAGCCCGGGGGTGACCCACTTGCCCTGCGCGTCGATGCGGGTGACATCGGCCTCGGCCTGCAGCTGCTGGCCGACAGCAACGATGCGGCCCTCACGCAGCAGGACGTCGGCATTGTCCAGGCGCTGGCCGGTGCCGGTCAGCACCGTTGCGTTGTGGATCAGCACCGGCGCATCGGGCTGCGCCCGATAGGTGCTGGGGTAAGGATCGGCCATGAAGCGCGAGGCGCCCAGTGCTGGCGCGGCGGCCAGCGTAACCAGCGCCAGCCCCAGCCCGGCGCGCAACAACGTCGACGTCATGCAGATCCCCTCGGCTACGTAAGCAACCGCTGACGCTAGCCGGGCAGCGGTGGGCTTGCCAAGTGACCTTCTTCACAGGGTGCGACCGCGTGCCTCGACGGCGTCGCCCCACTGGCCGAAAATAGGCGGTCCCCGCCGTTCCGGACCGAGCATGAAGAGCAAGCAGGAAATCGTCGACAACTGGCTGCCGCGCTATACCGGCGTGCCCCTGGACCAGTTCGGCCCGCACGTCCTGCTGACCAACTTCGGCGGCTACCTGCACACCTTCTCCGGACTGACCGGTGCGCCCATCGTCGGCCTGGACCGGCCCATGGCCAGCGCCACCAGCGATGGCATCACGATGATCAACTTCGGCATGGGCAGCCCCAATGCCGCGATCATCATGGACCTGCTGTCGGCGGTGATGCCCAAGGCGGTATTGTTCCTGGGCAAGTGCGGGGGCCTGAAGCGCAAGAACCAGCTGGGCGACCTGGTGCTGCCGATCGCCGCGATCCGTGGTGAAGGCACTTCGGGCGACTATCTGCCACCGGAAGTACCGGCACTGCCGGCCTTCGCCCTGCAGCGCGCGGTCTCGACCATGATCCGCGATCTGGGGCACGACTACTGGACCGGTACCGTCTACACCACCAACCGGCGGGTCTGGGAACACGACGAGGCATTCAAGGAACGGCTGCGCGCGATGCGCTGCATGGCCATCGACATGGAAACGGCCACGGTGTTCGCCGCCGGCTTCGCCAACCACATCCCCAGCGGCGCCCTGCTGCTGGTTTCGGACCAGCCGATGATTCCCGACGGGGTCAAGACCGAGGCCTCCGATGCCAAGGTCAGCTCCCAGTTCGTGGAAAACCATATCCAGATCGGCATCGAGGCGCTTAAGCTTATCCGGCGCAACGGCAAGTCGGTCCGCCATCTGCGCTTCGACGAATGATGATGAGGGCCGGGCGCGGGACGTCCGGGCCCGGGAGTAGGTAATGGACGTTGCCGCGCAGGTGGTGGAATTCTGGAAGGAGGCGGGCCCTGCGAAGTGGTTCGCCCGCGACGATGCGTTCGACGCGCAGTTCCGCCGATTGTTCCTCGATGAGCATTTCGCTGCGGCCGCGCGTGCGCGCGAACACTGGCTGGGCAGCGCTGACGGTGCGCTGGCCCTGATGCTGCTGTTGGACCAGTTCCCGCGCAACTGCTTCCGTGGCACCGCCCACTCCTACGCCACCGATGGGCTGGCCCGGCACTACGCCATGCGTGCCATCGAGGAAGGCTTGGACCTGCAGCTGGTTCCGAAGCTGCGGGCCTTCATCTACCTGCCGTTCGAGCATTCCGAGGATCCGCTGGACCAGGACCGTTCGGTGGCCATGTTCGACGTGCTGGGTGACAAGGAATACCTGCAGTACGCCGACCTTCATCGCGACATCATCCGCCGTTTTGGCCGCTTCCCGCACCGCAACGCCGTGCTGGGCCGCATTCCCACGCCGGAGGAACTGGACTACCTGGCCGAAGGCGGGTTTGCCGGCTGACCGGGCGGGGCCGGCCACGCGCGCGACAGGCAGGAAACGAAAAACGCCGGCGTGCGCCGGCGTTTTCCCGTTCCGCGCTGCAGCCGATCAGTACTTCGGCACGCCGTTGTCCACCTCTTCGGACCAGGCGTTGATGCCGCCGGTGATGTTGAAGACCTTGGTGAAGCCAAGCGCGCGGAACTGCTCGGCAGCCTGCGCACTGCGACCACCGTGGTGGCACAGGAAGGCCAGTGCGGTGTCCTTCGGCAGTGCTTCCAGCTCGGCGCGGCCGTTGCCGTCGAACACCTTGAACGGCACGCCGACGGCGGCGATGGCGCGCTCGTCAGCCGGGCGCACGTCCACCAGGATCACGTTGCCGGCGCGCACCAGGTCGTCGGCGTCGCGCACGCTGATTTCCTGCACCGGCTTGGGCGCATTCGGGTTGTCGATGGCCAGGCCCTTGCCGCGGATGTCGTCCACCCAGTCGATGGTGATGCCTTCGGCACGGCGCGCGCTGGCCAGGTCGAACTGCACGCGCAGTCCATTGGATTCGGCGGCGATCGCAGCCTCGTCATGCGGAGCGAGCTGGAAGTTGGGCTGGAAGCCTGCATCGATGCTCAGCTGCAGAGCGGCGCCCGGGGCGTCGGCCAGCGCGCCCTTGAGCATCTCCACCGCGGCCGGGGTGACGGTGATGCGCGGCGGGGTGCGGTCCGGTGCGGGCAGGCCCAGCACGCTGCTCAGTTCGCCGCTGGCGGCCATCTGCAGCACGATGTCGCTGCCACCGACCAGTTCGCCGTCGATGTACAGCTGCGGGATGGTCGGCCAGTCGCCGTAGGCCTTGATGCCTTCACGGATTTCCTGGTCGGCCAGCACGTTGACGTGAGCGAACTCGACGCCCAGGTCCTGCAGCGCGCCCACGGCCTTGGCCGAGAAGCCGCACTGCGGCATCGACGGCTGGCCCTTCATGAACAGCACGACGCGGTTGGCGTTGAGGAGGGATTCGATGCGCGAACGCAGGGCAGGATCGAGAGACATGGGAAGTCGGGGGTCCAGTAATTCGAATCTTCGATTCTACCCCTCATGGCATCATGGGGTATGAGCAGCGCAGGAACATTGCATCGCATTCCGCCCCGGCCATGGCGCTGGCTGCCCTGGCTGGTGGCGTCGCAGTTGGGGGTGATCCTGGCCTGGGTGCTGGCGGGATGGCACTGGGGTCTGCCGCTGATGGTGGCCAGCCACGCGCTGTTCATCGTGCCGGTGTTCCTGCCCAACAGCCGCTTCTACACGCCGGTGCTGAGCCGCCTGGCGCAGGCGGACGACGCGGTCTGGTTGACCATCGATGACGGTCCCGGTGCGGACACGCTGGCCGTGCTTGATCTGCTGGATCGGCATCAGGCGCGGGCGACATTCTTCCTGGTGGGCGAGCGGGCGCTGGCCCAGCCGGCGCTGGTGGCCGAGATCCTGCGCCGCGGGCACGATCTGGGCAACCACAGCTTCAGCCATCCGCAGGCGCGCTTCTGGCGGCTGGGACCGAAGGCGATGCGTGCGGAGATCGAAGGCTGCCAGCATGCGCTGCAGGCATTGTCGGGCACGCCGGTGCGCTGGTACCGGTCGGTGGTGGGCATGACCAATCCGTTCGTGGGCCCGGTGCTGCGCCGCCTGGGCCTGGTGCGGGTGGGATGGAGCGCCCGCGGCTTCGATGGTGTCGGCTGTACCCCCGAGCGCGTGCTGGAGCGCCTGCTGCCGGATCTTCGCCCGGGCGCCATCGTGCTGCTGCATGAGGGGGCCGCCCATGGCCACAACCTGGTAATCATCGAACGCGTGCTGCAGGCACTGGATGAGCGTGGATTGAAGGCAACGCTGCCTTCGGTATAGCGCAGCGGCACGCACGGAATCCGCCGGGCACGGCCCGGCGCTACCAGGGGAGTGGGCAGGCATCCGGTAGCGCCGGGCCACGCCCGGCGTCACCCAGGCCGTTCGGCCACCACCAGCCAGCTGTTGAACGGTGTGCGCCCGTGCAGCGGCCGTGGTGCGGCGACACGCAATCCCGCTTCGCTCAGTGTCGCCAGCAAGGTCTTCGGCTGGGGATAGTGCCGCGGGCGGGTACCCATCCAGCCCACCAGCCAGGCAAGGCGGTCCGCGACCCGCGTGGTGCGGTCCCGGCCATCACCGGTCGCCAGCGGCGTGCGCAGCAGCAGCCGTCCTCCGGGGGACACCCGCGCGCTTGCGGCACGCAGCAGCGTCTGCTGCGGTCCGGCATCCAGGTACTGCACTACGTCCAGCAGCAGTACATGGCCGACGTGCGGCGGCAGCGCAGCCTGCACATCCAGGCATTCGAAGCGCACGGCCGGCAGGCCTTCACCGGCTTGCCGCGCCCGCTCGATCTTGGCGGCGTCCACGTCCACCCCGAGATAGGGCTGGCCGCGCCCGCGCTGGCGCAGCACATGCGCGAACAGGCCCAGTCCGCAACCCAGGTCCAGCACCGGCTGGCCATCCTCGGGCAGCTGGTGCAGCACGCCGTCGTACAACGGATCGCTGCCGAGCTTGCCGCGGGTGTAGTAATAGTCGCGGCGGCTGCCCCAGGCCTGTGCAGGTCGGAACGCCTCGGCGATCGCGCGGGCCTGCGGGGAGGTCAGCGGGGAGCAGGGCAGGGGCGTGCCATTCCGTGGCGTGCCGTCCATCGGGTCAGCCGGCGTCGCCGAGCCGGCGCAGGGCGACCGGCAAGGCGCGCTCGCTCCACAATGCATACATGCGCGCGGAGGGGTGCAGACCGTCTTCGGCGATCATCGCCGGGTCGTGACCGTGGACGCGGCTGATGTCGGTGATGTCGACGAAGTCGACGCCGAGGCCACTGCAGACCTGCTCCGCAGCCGCGTTGAACGCGTCGGTTTCGATGCCGATGCGGCCACGGTGTCGGCCGCTGCTGGCGCCGAACGGCGTCACGCCCCAATCGGGAAACGACAGCACCAGCACCCGATCGGTACGGCCGCCGGCAAAACCGATCGCGCGCTGCAGCAGGGCCTGGAACTGCGTGCGGTATTCGTCGAGCGGGCGGCCGCGGTACTGGTTGTTGACCCCGATCAGCAGGCTGACGAAGTCGAACGGCCCCTGCGGGGCGGCCTCGTCGATGCCGGCATCGAGCTCGTCCGTGGTCCAGCCGGTGGTGGCGATGGTCTGCGGATCGGCCAGCGCGACGCCCTGTGCGCGCATCGCGGCGGCCAGCTGATGGGGCCAGCGGCCTTCGACCGCGACGGCCTCACCGATGGTGTAGGAGTCGCCCAGCGCCAGATAGGACAAGCCCACGACTCAGGCCACCGAACGGCGTGGCTTGATCGGTACGACCTTGGTTGCATCCTCGGCGCGGCGGGCCAGCACGCGGTCGATGCGGGCGAACACATCGCGCATCACCGAGGCCTCCGGCAGCAGGGTTACGCGGAAGTGGTTGCGGTAGGGCACGTTGAAGCTGGAACCGGGCACCACCAGCACGCCCTCGTTGTCCATCAGGTCCAGGGCGAAGGTGTGATCGTCGAAGCCCTTGGCGGCAGCGCCGACCACCGCCGGGAAGGCATACAGCGCGCCGGCGGGGGCCACCAGCGACAGATGCTCGCTGGCCTCGCATGCTTCGATCACCGCGCGGCGGGTTTCGTACAGGCGCCCGCCCGGGGCACACAGTGCCGAAATGGTGTCGGGCCCGTTCACCGCAGCCTCGATGGCGTACTGGCCGGGCACATTGGCGCACAGGCGCAGCGCGCTGAGCAGGTCCATCGCCGCGCGGAAGTCGCCCAGGCGTGCGTCATCGCCGCTGAGGTGCGCCCAACCCACGCGCCAGCCGCAGGCGCGATGCACCTTGCTCAGCCCGCTGAAGGTCAGGCACGGATGGTCGCCCGCCAGCGGTGCGACCGGCTGGAACACCGCCTCGTCATACAGGATCTGATCGTAGATCTCGTCGACCAGCAGCAGCAGGTTGTGCCGGCGCGCGATGTCCACCACGCGTTCAAGCAGTTCGCGCGGGTAGCTGGCGCCACTGGGATTGTTCGGATTGATCAGCACGATCGCGCGGGTGCGCGAGGACACCAGGGTCTCGATCTCGCTCGGGTCCGGCTGGAAGCCGTTCTCGGCGGCGCAACGGTAGTACACCGGCCGGCCGTCGTTGAGGATGGTGGAGGCCGACCACAACGGGTAGTCCGGGGACGGCACCAGCACTTCATCGCCGGGGTTGAGCAGCGCACGCAGCGACAGGTCGATCAGTTCGCTGACGCCGTTGCCGACGAACACACGGTCCGGGTGTGCGTCGGGAGCGCCGCGACGGGTGTAGTAGGCGGCGATCGCCTCGCGTGCCACCGGCAGGCCCTGCTGGTGGGTATAGGGATCGGTGCGACCCATGTCGTCGGCGATCGCGCGCTGCAGGTGTTCCGGGGCGCGGAAGCCGAAATTGCCGGGGTTGCCGATGTTGAGCTTGATCAGCTTGCGGCCCTGCGCCTCCAGCTCCCGGGCTCGCCGGGCCAGTTCTCCGCGGATTTCGTAGCGCACTTCGGAAAGGCGCTCGCGGGTGGCCAGGGGCTTGGGCGCGGAGGTTGACATGGTCGGTGAGCCGTCGGATGGCATAGAGGTTCCATGGTAGCGGAATTGCTGCACTGCATGGCAAGGCCCCCAGGGCCCGCCGCTGCTGGGCTGGAGCGGCGTTGGCACGGGTAGAATGGAGGCGATGACCCAGACCCCCGATTTCACCGCCCTGCAGACCATCGGCTGGCCCTGGCCGGGCCCGGCGCAGCAGGCCGACTGGCAGGCCATGATGGCCGAGCACCCGCAGGCCCGCCCGGCCCGGGTGATCGAGCAGCACCGTACGCACTATGTCGTGGCCGACGCCCCGGACGCTGCGATCAAGGCCGAATCGCTGCCGGAATGGCAGCGGCCACGCTTTCCCAGCCATGAGCGGCCGGCGGTCGGCGACTGGGTGCTGCTCGACGGCATCCGCATCGTGGCGCTGCTGCCACGTCGCACCGCGATCAAGCGCGGCGCCGCCGGCGAGCATTATCACCAGCAGGTGATCGCGGCCAACATCGATACGGTGTTCATCGTCTGCGGGCTGGATGCGGACTTCAATCCGCGGCGTATCGAGCGCTACCTGCTGCTGGTGGGCGGCGGTGGTGCCGAACCGGTGGTGGTGCTGACCAAGGCCGACCAGACCGAATACAGCGAAGACGCGCTGGCGGTGCTGGAAGAACTGGAAATGCAGGGGATCGCCCTGCATGCCATCAATGGCCTGGATGCTGGCAGCGTGGCTGTGCTGCAGCCGTGGTTGGGCCCGGGCCGCACCGTGGTGCTGGTGGGCTCCTCCGGCGCCGGCAAATCCACGCTGACCAACACGCTGCTCGGCGAGCAGCGGATGAAGACCAATGCGGTGCGCGCCAACGACTCGCGCGGGCGTCATACCACCACCCATCGTGCGCTGATGCCGTTGCCGACCGGTGCCTGCCTGATCGACACGCCCGGCATGCGCGAGCTCAAGCCGACCGGCGAGGAGACGCTGGCCGAAGGGGGCTTCGCCGATATCGAAGCACTGGCCGAACAGTGCCGCTTCCGCGACTGCTCGCATCACCAGGAGCCCGGTTGTGCGGTACGGGCGGCCATCGACGCGGGTGAGATCGAGGAAAGCCGGCTGCTGAACTACTTCAAGTTGAAGGAAGAAGTGGCGGCTGCGGCCGCCAAGCTGGCCGTGCGCCAGGCCGAGACCGCGCAGGAACGAGGTGGCAGGAAAGGCAAGGGCCAGCAGTTCCGTCCGGCAGGAAAGCCGCGACGTCGTTGATGAGGCAGCCGGCCACGGGCGCGGCTGCATGGAGATTCATCCCGGGATGCCGGGGTAACGCCCTCGCTGATGCCGGGGCCCGCGGTGGACAGCGCACGGCCTGGCAGGGCGCTATAGTCCGCGCATGGAAACGACCGCCGTGCTGGATCGCGAGGTGGCCCACCATGCGGCGCTCGATGCGCGGCTGGTCGAGGCCGTGGGTGGCATCCGCCTGCTGGGCCTGACCAGCTGGCCGGCGACGGTGCAGGCACCGTTCCTGGACAGCGTTGCGCGCGGGCAGCCGCAGTTGCCGAAGGTGGACTACCCGAAGCTGGATTTCAGCGAGGAACGCCGCACCTTGGCAGCCATCGCCGCCGACTGCGACGCGGGGCATCCCCTGGGTCACTACGTGCAGCAGTCCGCGCACAGCTGGGACCTGGCCGCACGCCTGCTGGAGGGCCTGGGTACCGCAGCGGTGGACACCTGTTCGGTGCAGCTGTTCGGCGCCCCCGAACAGCCCTTGCCGGGCAATGGCCCGAGCACGCGCGATGCAGCGCGCCATTTCATCCAGATCGCGGCCGAGCTGGACCATGAACTGCTGGCGCCGGAAGAACAGGTGCCGGTGTCTGCGATCGCGCTGCAATTGCAGTTGCAGAACGATCTGGATGCCTTCTTCGAATCGCGGATCATCCAGGTGCAGCTGGACCCGGAACTGGTGTCCAAGGCGGCCGCCGGATCGACGCGGATCCGCCTGCGTACCAGTGCGCGCTTCAGCGCCTACGATCGTGCACAGCTGTTCCATCACGAAGCGCTGGTGCATTCGCTGACCGCGTTGAATGGCCGGGAGCAACCGGTGCTGCCCAGCCTGGCCTTGTCCTCACCGCGGGTGACGGCTACCCAGGAAGGGTTGGCCACGTTTGCCGAGCAGATCACCGGCAGCATCGACATCGAGCGCCTGAAGCGGATCAGCCTGCGTACCGAAGCCATCGCGATGGCCCGCGAGGGCGCCGACTTCATCGAGGTGTTCCGCTACTTCTGCGATGCCGGGCAGAACCCGGAAGAGAGCTTCGCATCGGCCCAGCGCGTGTTCCGCGGGGTGCCCCCCGGCGGCGGGCTGGCCTTCACCAAGGACACCGTGTACCTGCGCGGGCTGGTATCGGTGCACACCTTCTTCCGCCACATGCTGGCCGAGGATCGCCTGCAGGTCTGCCGGTGGCTGTTCGCGGGCAAGATGAGCCTGCAGGACGCCATCGCGTTCGCGCCGTTGTTCCAGGCCGGGGTGTTGAAGCCACCACGCTGGCTGCCGCACTGGGTCAGCCGGGCCAATGGCCTGGCCGGCATGCTGGCGTTTTCCCTGTTTGCCAACCGGATACGGATGGACCAGCTGGCGCCGGAGTGACATGCGTTGGCGGATCCTGCATGGGCCTGCCTGCCCGCGCCATGCAGGAACACTCGATGCGCCGCAGCGCCCGCTTCTGACTTAGAACTCTGCCGCCACCGTCATGAACACCTGCCGCGGTGCGCTGGCGTGGATCGCGTAGCGCTTGCCTTCCGGGTCGGTCGGCGCGAACGAGCTCAGCTGGCCGGCGTAGCGCTTGTTGGTCAGATTGGTCGCGTTCAACGAGACCCGCACGTTGCGCAGTCCCAGCCCAGGGCCGAAGTCATAGCCGGCACCCGCATCGAAGGTGGTCACGCCCGGCACCGACTGATCGTTGGTGTAGGTGTAATAACGCTTGCCGGTGTACTTGGCACGCAGGCTGGCGAAGAAGCCATCGCGGTTCCAGCTGATTTCGCTGGAGGCCATGCGCTGCGGCGTGTCCACCGTGATCTTGCCGGCCACCGGCACCACCGCGCCGCCGGAGATGTAGTCATCTTCGTAGGTGGTCTTGTTCCAGGACAGCGCGTTGTACCACTGCAGGCCATCGACCGGCTTGAGGATGAAGGTCAGTTCCGCGCCGTGGCTCTTCACCGAGCCGACGTTGATGAAGCGTGTCACGCACTCCGGTCGGGTGCCCACTTCGATGCTGGAGCACGGGTTCAGTGACAGCAGGCGGTTGTCGAACGTGACGTTGTAGGCGGCGATCGAGGCCTGGTACTTCTCGCCGAACGTGCGGAAACCGGCCTCCAGGCTCTTCGACTTTTCGGGTTCCAGGTCGGCGCTGGCAGCGAACGATTCCGGTGCCACCTGCAACGGGCCGCCACTGCCGCCACCGACGAAGGCGGCGATGTTCTCGGCATACGAGGCGAACAGCTCGTTGTTGGCGTTGAGCTTGAAGCCCACGCCCAGCTGCGGCAGCACCGACTCCTTGGCCGTCAGCGTGCCGGACGCCAGGCGGGTTTCCACGCCCGGGCGGGCCGTGGCACGCATGCGGGTGTTCGGGCTCTTGATGCCGACATCAACGGTCAGGCGCTGGTCGAGGAAGCGCATGCGGTCCTGCACGTAGAACTGCTGCGTGCGGATGTCGTAGTCCTGGTTGAACAGCAGGCGGTCCGGATTCTTCAGGTACAGGTCGTCCAGGAACGGACCGCTGATGTAGTAGAAATTGCGCGACACGTTGTGGTCGTTCTGCTCGTACCACAGGCCGGCTTCCAACTCGTGGATGCCCGCCGTCCATGACAGCGCTGCGGTCACGCCGTCGCGGTTGATCGTGTAGTTGGTGCTGCGGATGGAGATCGGCAGCATCCGGTCGGTGCCGGGGTAGGACGGCTGGCCCGGCGCCCACCAGTGACCCTGGCCGCGGTTGTCATGGTGGTAGGCCAGCAGTTTCAGGCGGCCCTGCTCGCCCAGGCGAAGGTCGGCATCGATCGAGTACAGGTTGTCATCGCGCAGCGCACGGCTCTGGTAGTACGCATCGTCGATGCTGGTCACGCCGCCGCTGTAGGCACATCGCGCCGGATCACGCGTAGCCGGCGCGCAGTAGGCGGCGGCCACCGCGCGGTTCCAGTCCGGCGCATAGATGTTCCAGTCCCAGCCCAGGCCCCGGGCCAGCATGTCCTTGGACAGGTAGGCGTAGTTGGCCTGGCTGGCACGCGAGGTCGCCACGAACGCGCCAAAGCGATGGTCGCCCACGTTCCACACGGCCTTGGCATTGAACTGGCGGGTGGTCTGGTTCTGATGCGGCGCGGCCCACATGTCCTGGTCCTGGTGAACGCCGGAGACATACGCAGAGAAGCCGTTGAGGTCGCCCGTATCCACGCGCAGGTAACCACGGCGCTGATTGTCGTCGCCGACGGTGACGCTGGCACGGCCGCCGAACTCGGTGGACGGATCGGACGAGAAGTACTGGATGGTGCCGCCGAGATTGCTGGTCGAGGCCACGCCGAGTGAACCGATGCCCTGCGACAGCTCGGCGCCGGCCAGGTTTTCGGCGATCAGCGCACGGGCGATGCTCAGGCCGTTGTAGTTGCCGTAGCTGTTGTCGCCCAGCGGAATGCCATCGAGGGTATAGCCCAGCCGGCTCTTGTCGAATCCGCGCAGGCTGATGGTCTGCGATTCCTCATTGGCGCCGAACGCATCGTTGGACTGCACCGAGACGCCCGGCAACCGATCGAGGATCTTCTGGCCGCTGGTGCCTGGCGGGAGCACCTGCTTGTCGACGCTGGTGATGCGCTGCACCTGACGGGTCTCGCCCTGGCCGATCACCGAGACGGTATCCAGCGTCTGCGCGCTGGGCGCGGCGTCGGTATCGGCGGCGGAGGCGCTGGCAGCGGCGGAAAGCGCGATCGCTACGGCGATCGTCAGGTGTCGAGTCTGCATGGTGGTCCGTTGCATGGGGGATGGGCACCGGCGTGCGTGCGCGATGCCGCCCCACTATGCGAACGGAACATGAAAGCTTCTTTACGGAACACCCATGCGGGTACGCGCCGCCGCGTTGGCGGCGCACCCAGGGCGGCTCATTAGCCCATGTACAGCCCACCATTGACCGGATAATCGGCGCCGGTCACATACGACGCCTCGTCCGAGGCCAGCCAGGCGCACAGGCCGGCGACTTCTTCCGGACGGCCCAGGCGCCGTACCGGCACCGATGCGGCCAGGCGGTCCAGGACATCCGGGGGGAAACTGCTGATGGCCTGGCTGGCGATGTAGCCCGGCGAGAGCGTGTTGACCGTCACTCCGCGTGACGCTACTTCAGCGGCAAGCGCCCGGCTGAAGCCATGCATGGCGGCCTTGGCGGTGGCGTAGTTCACCTGGCCGATCTGCCCCTTGTGGGCGCTGACCGAACCGATGTTGATGATGCGTCCCCAGCCCCGCGTGGCCATGCCATCGACCACCTGCTTGGTCAGGTTGAAGAGCGCGTTGAGGTTGGAGGCGATCACCGCATTCCAGTCCTCCACCGTCATCTGCCGGAACAGCAGGTCGCGGCTGCCGCCGGAGTTGTTGACCAGCACGTCCACTTCACCCACTTCCGCGCGCACTTTGGCGAAGGCGGCGCTGGTCGAGGCCCAGTCGGTGGCATTGCCCTCGGAGGCGATGAAGTCAAAGCCCTGCTCGCGCTGCTCGCGCAGCCAGTTGGCCTTGCGCGGCGAGTTCGGCGCACAGCCGGCAACAACCGTATGGCCGGCGCGGGCCAGGCTCTGGCAGATGGCAGTGCCGACACTGCCCATGCCGCTGGTGACGTAAGCGATGCGAAGAGTCATTGCGGAACGCTCCTTGGTAACGGGATCAGGCGGCGAGGGGATACAGGCCGAACAGCAGGCTGCCGACCATCAACAGCAGCGAGATGGCGATGGCCCACTTCAGGGTGAATTTCTGGTGGTCGGCGAACTCGACCTTGGCCAGGCCCACCAGCAGGTAGGTGGAGGGCACCAGTGGGCTGAGCAGATGCACCGGCTGGCCGGCCAGCGAGGCGCGGGCCATTTCCACCGGCGTGATGCCGTAGTTGCCAGCGGCTTCGGACAGGATCGGCAACACGCCGAAGTAGAACGCGTCGTTGGACATGAAGAAGGTGAACGGCATCGAGGCCACGGCAGTGATCACCGCCAGATAGGGGCCCCACGAATCCGGAATCACCGCCAGGAAGCTGTGCGACATCGCCTCGACCATGCCGGTGTTGTTGAGGATGCCGGTGAAGATGCCCGCCGCGAAGATCAGCGACACCACCGACAGCACGTTGCCGGCGTGGTTGACCACGCGACGGCGCTGCTCGGCCAGGTTCGGGTAGTTGATCACCAGGGCAATGGCGAAGCCGACCATGAACAGCACCGGCATCGGCAGCACGCCGACGATCAGCGCGGTCATCAGGACCAGGGTCAGCACCAGGTTCACCCACAGCAGCTTGGGCCGCTTGATGTCCTCGGCATCCTCGACCGTCGGCAGCGCATTGCTGTCGTCGGACACGCTGCTGTCCATCCAGCTGCCGCCCTTGGGCAGCGTCACCACGCCCAGCCGGCGGCGTTCCTTCAGGCCCAGGTACCACGCCAGCAGCAGCACGCCCGCGCAGGCGATCACCATCGACGGGATCAGCGGCACGAACACATCAGCAGGATCAACGTGCAGTGCGGTGGCGGCGCGTGCGGTCGGGCCGCCCCACGGAGTCAGGTTCATCACGCCACCGGCGAGGATGGTCACGCAGGTCATGTTCAGCGCGTTCATGCCCAGCCGCTGATACAGCGGCAGCATTGCCGAGACCGTGATCATGTACGTGGTCGAGCCATCGCCATCGAGCGAGATCAGCATCGCCAGCACGGCGGTGCCGAGCACGATCTTCATCGGATCGCCCTTGACGAAGCGCAGGATCACCCGCACCAGCGGATCGAACAGTCCCGCGTCGATCATCACGCCGAAGTAGAGGATGGCGAACATCAGCATCACGCCGGTCGGCGCGATCTTCTTGATGCCTTCCAGCATCATTTCGTCGATGCCGGCGCCAAAGCCACCGATCAGCGCGAACAGGATCGGGATGGTGATCAGGGCCACCAGCGGTGACAGCCGCTTGCTCATGATCAAGTACATGAATGTAATGACCATGCCAAAGCCGAGGATGCTCAGCATCATCTGCGGACTCCTTGAGAAAACAGGACGTGGGAAAGGGAGGGGCGGGTGCGGAGGGGGGGCGCGGAAGAGGTTCAGAAGTCGTACTGCAGGCGGCCGGTCACGGCGCGCGTGCGGTCCACCGTGATCCCGGCCAGGCGGTCACGGTTGCGGCTTTCGATGACGTTGAGCATGAATCGCAGGTTGTCGCGCAGGTACCAGTTGCCGCCGAGCGTCCAGGCTTCGGTACTGCCGCGGCGCAGGTCGGGAGCGCCGTCGAGGTGCTGCGCGCCCCACATCCGGTCGTAGCGCAGCGCGACTTCAAAGGCACCGGCCTTGTGGCGGATGTCCTTCACCCTGGCGAAGCGGCCGGTCTTGCGGTCGTAGGCGCGGCTCTCGCCGGTAACGAACCAGCTGAGCATGCCGTAGCCGGCCATGACGTCGCCGCGCTGGGCGCCGTCATCGAAGGTCGCACCGCTGAACTCGCCCTGCCATGACAACGGGCCGCGGACCTGGGCGTACTCCAGTGACCACTTGTTGACGTCGGTATCGCGGCCTGCGGAGAAATCGACCAGGGTCAGGCGGCTCTCATCGGACAGATGGCCGGCGGGGCGCGGGCGGATGCGCAGAGCCGGCACACCGTTGGCGCCAGGGTTGTCGTACGCCTCACGCGCCAGCGACAGGCCCAGGTGCAGTACATCGCCGTCGCTGGGCGAGGGCGCCCAGGTCACGCGGCCGCCGGCGGCGCGCCCCTTCACCTGCCAGGCATCGATGCTCTCCAGGCTGTAGACGCTGGCGGCCCAGGTGAAGTCACCCGGATTGGCCTGCCACGAGGCACCCAGCCGGTACAGCGGCGCCAGCGTGGTACCGGCATTGCCGCGCTCCAGGAAGCTGCCGTAGTTGGAGCTGGTGCGGTCATCCAGCGAGAAGTACTGCTTGAACTGGCCGACCGTCAGCTTGCCGGCCTTGCCGAAGCTGCGTGCCAGGTAGACGTCCTTGGCTTCTACACGGTCGCCGGAGAAGTCGGCTTCCATCTTGTAGTCAACCACGAAGAACCTGCCGGAGACATCCAGCCAGGCGCGGCGGATCTCGGTGTCATCCTTGTTCGGCGTACCGCGGTTGTCATTGTCGAACGTGGCGAAGTCCAGATGCAGGCGACCGCCCAGCGTGGCGGTGACCGGCCGCTCGTCATCAGCGGCAAAGGCCGGCGCGGCCAACGCAGCCAGGGCCATCATGGCGGCGGAACGCGGCCAGGCAAACGTGAATTCCACAAACCCTCCCAGGTGCGCGCCAGGCGCGCGGCAATCGTGGGCACCGGATGGTGCGCGGCCGCAGTCTGGGTCGCGCAAGCTGTCATCCGCCTGTCAGCGGTTTGTGCGTTGCAGCGTAAAAGCGGCCGCTGCGCTCGCCGGGGCTGGCCCGGCGCTACCCCCGTGCAGGCTGTCCGGTAGCGCCGGTCCACGCCCGGCGGGCAGGCCGGGCGGCATGCGGTAGCATTCGCTTCCCCTCCCACGCTTGTCCCCATGCGCCTGCTGCTGGTTGAAGACAACCCGGATCTGGCCGATGCGATCATCCGTCGCATGCGCCGCAGTGGGCACGCGGTGGATTGGCAGGCCGATGGCCTGGCCGCCGCAAGCGTGCTGCGCTACCAGAGTTTCGATCTGGTGGTGCTGGATATCGGCCTGCCCAAGCTTGATGGGCTACGCGTGCTGGCCGGCATGCGCGAGCGCGGCGACAGCACGCCGGTGCTGATGCTGACCGCGCGCGACGGCATCGAGGACCGCGTGCAGGCGCTGGACGTGGGTGCCGATGATTATCTCGGCAAGCCCTTCGACTTCCGCGAGTTCGAGGCGCGTTGCCGCGTGCTGCTGCGACGGGCCCGCGGCCAGGCCAGTGAGGTGGTGCAGGTGGGCGGCTTCCAGTTCGACAATGCCGCGCATCGGGTCACCCTGGATGGCGAGCCGATCGAGCTGCCCAACCGCGAGTACCGTCTGCTGGAAATCCTGGTCGGCCGTTTGGGCCACGTGGTCGGCAAGGATGAGATCGGCAACGGCCTGTTCGGCTTCGATGACGAGGCCGGGCCGAACGCGATCGAGCTCTACGTCGGCCGCCTGCGCAGGAAGCTCGCCGACGCGCCGCTGCGCATCACGACCGTGCGCGGCGTCGGTTACTTGCTCGAGGCTCGCGACGAAGGCGTGGACAGCGATGGCTGACGCGCGCCCGGCAGCGGCCGCGCCGGGTTCGCTGCGGCGGACCCTGCTGCTGTATCTGGGTGCGCTGCTGGCGGTGTTCGCAGTCGCCCTGCTGTTTGCCGCACGCGACTACGGCCAGCGTGCGGCCAACCGCTCCTACGATCACCTGCTGGCGTCCTCTGCACTGTCCATCGCCGATTCGGTGGCGCTGGCCGATGGCCAATGGCAGGTCGACCTGCCGTACGCGGCGCTCGACCTGCTGGCGATGGCGCCGGAGGACCGGGTGTTCTACCGCGTCGCGGACAGTCGCGGCACGCTGATCACTGGCTACGGCGACCTGCCGGTGCCACCCCGGCGCCCGGGAAGCCAACCGCAGTTCTTCGATGCGCGCTACAGCGGTGAGACCGTGCGCTTCGTGGTGGTGGGCCGCAGCTTCGCTGCTGCGTCCGCGCAGGGCGAGGTGCTGGTGCAGGTCGGCCAGACCCGGCGCGCGCGCGAGGCGGTGGCGCAGGACATGGTCAACCGGTCGCTGCTGGCGATCGGTGTGCTGTCCGGTCTGCTGCTGGCGCTGGTCGCCTTCGGTGTACACCGTGCATTCCGGCCACTGGTGAGGGTGGAACGCGAACTCTCGCGCCGTGAACCGTCGGACCTGAAGCCGCTGGATGCACGTGTGCCCCGTGAGATGGACCAGATGGTGGCGGCGCTGAACCGCTTCATGGAGCGGCTGTCGAGCAGCAACGAGACCCTGCGCGCGTTCATGGCGGAAGCCGCGCACCAGATGCGTACCCCGCTGGCCGCCCTGCGCGCGCAGGCGCAGCTGGCGCTGGATGATGACGACCCGCAGGACATGCGGCGCAGCCTGCAGGCCATCGAGCGCAATGCCACGCACATGAGCCGGCTGCTCAACCAGCTGCTCAGCGATGCCAGCGTGATCCACCGTTCGCATCTGCAGCGGTTCGCGCCGGTGGATCTGGCAGAAACCGTGCACCAGGCATTGCACGATGCGTTGCCGCAGGCCGGTCCCGCGCCGCGCGTGCAGCTGGCCGTCACTTCCGAGCAGGTGCATGTGCACGGCGATGCGCTGCTGCTGCGCGAGGCGATCAAGAACCTGGTCGACAATGCGTTGAAGTATGGCGGCGATGGTCCGCTGCAGATCGCACTGACGGTCGAGGGCGGCCAGGCGGTGCTGACCATTGCCGACCACGGCCCGGGCATCGCCGCGGCCGACGCCGAACGGGTGTTCGAGCGATTCGCCCGTGGCGAAGGCGTGCCATCCGGTGGCGCCGGCCTGGGGCTGGCCATCGTCAAACGCGTGATCGACAGCCATGCAGGCCATATCGACCTCAGCAACCGCCCGCAGGGGGGGCTGATCGCCACCATCCGCCTGCCCCGGAGCAACCCATGATCCGCCTGTTTGCCGCCGTCATCGCGCTGCTGCTGGCTCTGCCTGCGCAGGCTGCACCCGGCGATGTGCGCCGTTTCCCCGCACGTGAGAGCGCCACTGCCCAGCTGCGCATCCACGGCACCACCGACATCGAGGTGTTCGCGGTGGTGATCGCCGACTACCAGCGGCTGCATCCCGGCACGGAAGTGGTGTACGAGGACATCATCACCCAGGATCTGTACGCGCGTTACCTGCAGGACCGCACCAGCCCTGCGTCGCCGGATCTGCTGATCTCCAGCGGCATGGACCTGCAGACCAAGCTGGTCAATGACGGTCATGCCCTGCCACACCGCTCGGCGCAGACCGCGGCGCTGCCGGCCTGGGCACAGTGGCGGGGCGAGGCATTCGGGATCAGCTACGAGCCGGTGGTGATGGTCCACAACACGCGCACATTGCCTGCTGCCAAGGTGCCGCATACACGCCGGCAGCTGCTGGACCTGCTGCGCGCGGAAGGCGCGCCCCTGCGCGGACGGGTGGGCACCTACGACATCGAACGCAGCAGTGTGGGCTACCTGCTGGCCACGCAGGATGCGCAGCGTGGCAGTATTGCCGGTGCGCTGCTCGGGGCGCTCGGCGACAACGAGGTGGTTCGCGAGGAGCGCACCGGGGTGCTGCTGGACAAGGTTGCCAGCGGCCAGCTGTCGCTGGTCTACAACGTGCTCGGCTCGTACGCGCAGGCGCGCATCGATGCCGGCGCGCCACTGGCCATCATCGAGCCGGAGGACTACACGCTGGTGGTGCTGCGCACGGCCGTGATCCCGCGCACCGGTCCGCATCCGGAGGAGGCGCGGCGTTTCCTCGATTACCTGCTGTCGCCGCGTGGCCAGCAGGTGCTGTCCCGCGAGGCGCGGCTGATGCCGATCGTGCGCAGCGATGCCCGGCGCGATGATGCGCCCGGTCGCAGCCGGCGCCCGATCCAGCTCGGGCCGGGACTGCTGGTCTACCTGGACGCGCTCAAGCGGCGCCAGTTCTTCGATGCCTGGCGCAGCAGCGTGGAGCCGGCGGGGCGCTGATGCCCTGGTAGCGCCGGGCCATGCCCGGCGGATGCAGTGCGCTGCCCGTACAATGGCCGCATGAGCGAATACACCATCCTGATCGCCGATGACCACCCGTTGCTGCGTTCGGCGGTGGTGCAGTCATTGCGGCACAGCCTGCCACTTGCCCAGGTGCGCGAGGTGGCCAGTGCCGAAGCGCTCGCCGAGGCGCTGGATGCGCATCCTGACGTGGACCTGGTGCTGCTCGACCTGACCATGCCCGGTGCCCACGGTTTCTCCGCGCTGCTGCACGTGCGTGGCTCGCATCCGGACATTCCGGTGGTGATCCTGTCGTCCAACGATCATCCCCGGGTGATCCGGCGCGCGCAGCAGTTCGGCGCAGCCGGTTTCATCCCGAAGTCGGCGCCCGCCGAGACCATTGGCGAGGCGGTGACGGCGGTGCTGGAGGGTGGCCTGTGGTTCCCGGCGATGGCGGCCGAGCGTTCTGAGGCCGATGCACTGCTGGCCAGCCGCCTGGCGCAGCTGACACCGCAGCAGTTCCGGGTGCTGCTGTGCCTGGCCGATGGCCTGCTCAACAAGCAGATTGCCTACACGCTGGGGTTGGCCGAAAACACGGTGAAGGTGCATGTCACCGCGATCCTGAAGAAGCTCGAATGCCACAGCCGCACGCAGGCCGCGGTGCTGGTGAAGGCGCTTGAGCCGGAAGGTGATGCGGGAGCGCCGTGAATCCGTCCCTGGAGGCTTGGCTGCCGCATCCATGCGGCGGACGCCCCCGCGAACCCAACCCGGCCGATCTCTGACAGATTTCGGTGGCCTGCCACCCACGGAAAAGGGAAAAGATCAAAAGCAAAAGCAGCCTGTCCGGCCGCCTTCTGTGGAGCCGAGCATGGGCTCGGCTCTACACGAGCACGCGCGGCGTCGCGACCCGCGTTTGATCTTCTTTTTCTTCCACGTGGGTGGACGAATAAGGAACCTGCCCGGCCTCAACCATGGACTGCTTTACGTGTCACCCGCGAGGGGCTGCGCCGTTGGCTGGAATCACCCGCGATGGCGGATCAGCAACTGGCTCATCAGCGCCCGCAGCGCCGGCGGCTTCACCGGCTTGGCCATCATGCCCCAGCCTCGTTCGGCCGCCATTTCGCGCAGTCCTGCGTCGCGCTCGGCGGTCACCAGCACCACCGGCGGCCGTGCTTGCCAGTGCTCGGCCAGCACTTCGTACAGCACCGGCCCGTGATGGTCGCCCATGCGAACGTCCAGCAGCACCAGTTCCGGCACGGATTCCACGCCGGCCAGCTGCAGCGCGGCCTGGGGGCCATCGGCCAGGACCACCTCGCATCCCCAGCGCTCCAGCAGGGCACGGCTGGCTGCGCAGACATGCGGATCATCATCGATCACCCACACGCGGCGGCCGCGCAGCGGATTGTCCGCCGCCGGTTCCTGTGCCAGCGCCGGTGCCTGCGCAACAGCGGGAATCGCGCTGGCATCGCCAAGAGGTACGCCCACTGCGAACACGCTGCCTCGCCCCAGCTGCGAGCGCAGGCGGATCGGATGGCCGAGCAGGCGGCCGATACGGTCGACGATCGCCAGGCCCAGGCCGGCGCCGCGCTGGTGACCATCGTGCAGGCGGCGGAATTCCTCGAAGATTTCACCCTGCAGCGCATCAGGAATGCCGGGGCCCTGGTCATGCACTTCAATCCACAACTGGTCTCCGCGCCGGCGGCAGCCGAGCAGCACCCGGCCACGCTCGCTGTAGCGCAGTGCGTTGGACAGGAAATTCTGCAGGATGCGGCGCAGCAGTGCTTCGTCGCTGACCACCACCGCGCGGGTATCCACCCAGTCCACGACCAGCCCGCGTGTCTGCGCGGCGATGCCGAACTCGCGTGCCAGCGTCCGCAGCAGCGGGCCCAGCTGGAACGCATGCACGCGCGTGGGCAGGCTGCCTGACTCCAGTCGCGCGATGTCGAGCAGGCTGTTGAGGATGGCATCCTGCGCGGCCAGTGCGGCATCGATGTGGTCGGTGGTCTGCTGCTGCGCCGGGTCGGTCAGCTTGCCGCGCAGCACGGAGACGAACATGCGCGCGGCGTTCAACGGTTGCAGCAGGTCGTGCACCGCGGATGCGACGAAACGGGTCTTGTAGCGGTTGGCCTGTTCGGCTTCGCGGCGGGCCTCGTCGAGGTCATGGGTGCGCTCGGCCACGCGGTGTTCCAGCGCATCGGCCAGTGACCGCAGTTCGCGTGCAGCGTTCTTGTAGCTGGTGATGTCGGCGTAGCTGGTGACGAAGCCGCCATCAGGCAGCGGATTGCCACGGATCTCCAGAACGGTGCCATCGTCCTTTTCGCTCTCGCGCATGTGCGGGCGGCCACTGCGCAGGTGGTTCAGACGACGCTCGATGGCCTCGTCGATCGGCCCCGGCCCGAGCAGGCCGCGGCGTGCGTTGTAGCGGAACAGCTCTTCGATGGGCCGGCCGACACGGACCAGCCCCGGCGGGAAGCGGAACAGTTCCAGATATCGCGAATTCCAGGCGACCAGGCGCTGTTCGCGATCAATGATCACCACGCCCTGCGGCAGGTGCTCCAGGCTGCGGCTCAGGCCGCTGTCGGCATCGGTGGCAGCCTGCAGCAATCCGTCCTGGGCGGTGCGCAGTTCCTGTGCATGCTGCTTGAGCAGGGTTTCCAGTTCGCTGCGGCTGCGCTGGCGGTGCCGGGCCAGGCGTCGGCGCTGCTGCACGAACAGCAGCAGGAACCCCAGCGCCAGCCACGCAGCGGCGCCGGCCAGGGCGGCACCGCGTCCGGCGCTGGTGGCGGCACTGGCATCGTGCAGCAGATGCAGGTTCCAGTGTTCGTCGGGCAGCGCCAGGCTCTGCCACAGCATCGCCTGCGGCAGCACCGGGTCGAGCAGGCGCACCATGCGGCCACCATCGGCCAGCACATCCTCGGTACGCACCCGCAGGGGCTGCAACGAGCGGTCGGCATACTGGCGGGCATCAAGCATCTCGCGGCGCTCGTCCGCGCCCAGCGGCCGCAGCAGGCGGTAGCGCCAGGCATCGCGGTTGGACAGGAACACCACGTCATGGTTGTCGCTGGCCAGCACCACGTCCGGGCTGTTCAGCCACTCCTGTTCCAGCGCCGACAGCTCGATTTTGATCACGATCACGCCGATGCGCTGGCCGCGGTCGTCGACGATCGCCTCGGACATGAAATAGCCGGGCACGCCGGTGGTCATGCCGATGCCGTAGAAGCGGCCGCGGCCGTGGGCCAGGGCCTGCTGGTAATAGGGCCGGTAGCTGTAGTCCTCGCCGACGTTGGTGGTCGGCTGGTCCCAGTTGCTGGCCGCGACCGCGACGCCATCGCGGCCGACCAGGGTCAGGGTAGAGGTTCGGGTGACCTGGTTGGCGCGCTGCAGTTTCAGGTTCAGCTGCTGGCGCTCGGCGGGCGAGGGCGGCGTGCGCAGTACGCGCAGCAGGTCCGGGTCCAGTGCCATCACCTGCGGCAGGGTGCCGAAGCGGTCGATACGCTGCTGCAGGCCCTGGCCGTACAGCTGCAGCTGGCGCTGGACCTGCGTGCTCTCGGCCGCCAGGGCGCTGCGCCACGCGTAGTGGCCCGCCGCGATCGCGCACAGCACGGTGCCTCCGGCCAGCGCGAGGAGGGTCAGCAGCAGCATCCGGTGGCGGCCGAGCCAGTACATGGCGGCAGTCTACGCAGTGAGGGCGGGCATGACGTGCATGCCCGCCGGATTCCGCACCGTGGCGCGGATCAGAAGTGCATCTGTGCGCGCAGTTCGAAGATCTCCGGGGTGCTGTGCACACCGCGGCGGCTGGCATCGACCTTGACGTAGTTGGCCTGGAACTTGAAATGGCTGGTCAGGTACCAGTTCGCGCCCAGGGTCAGGTCGTGCTGACGTCCCCCCAGGATGCTGCCGTCGTCCAGATCCAGGCGGCTGTAGCGTGCCACCAGCTCGACCGCGCCGTAGTCGTGGGCGGGCTTGATGTTGGCCACGGCGCCGGCGTTGTACGGACGGGACTCGCCGGTCAGCACCCAGCTGGCCATCGCGTACTGGCCGTGGCCGGTGTAGTCGGGCTTGCCGTCGTTGCGGGTGACAGTGGCCTGCAGCGCTTCGGCCTGCAGCGAGAAGGGGCCACGGATCCAGATGCCTTCCAGGCCGGTGCGGCGGATCTGGTCGGCGGTCACCAGCGCGCCGGAATCCACGTAGCGGATGTCGGTCAGGCCGGCTTCCGGGCGCGCGCGCAACCGTGCGCTGGCCTCGTGATGGACGTCACGGCCATCGCGGTAGCCGCGCGGGTTTTCCTGCGAGTAGGCCAGGCCCAGGTGGATCACATCGCCAGGCGCCTTCACCGGCGTCCACACCGCACGTACCGCCTGCGTGGTGCCGGGGTTGTCGCCCTGCAGGTCCTTGCCGCCGTAGGCACCGGCCTGCAGCAGGTACTGCGGGCGCTCCAGCACCCATTCCACACCGGTGCGGCGGCCGGCGTAG
Organism: Stenotrophomonas sp. YJH_SMC_106-19; assembly: GCF_059368375.1. NCBI lineage: Bacteria > Pseudomonadati > Pseudomonadota > Gammaproteobacteria > Lysobacterales > Lysobacteraceae > Stenotrophomonas > Stenotrophomonas sp. YJH_SMC_106-19. The sequence goes on along the minus strand of NZ_JCAFRQ010000001.1, from coordinate 1,040,129 downwards.
AACGCCTGCACCGGCAGCGCGGTCTCCAGGAAGCTACCGGCGCGCGAGGAGGTGTTGGCATCCAGGCCGACCGGCGTCTTCATGTAGCCGAAGCGGAAGCGGCCGATGTCGCGGCCCACGAAGGCCTTGCTCTCCAGGCGCAGGAACACGTCCAGCCAGGTGTCGGCCTGGAAGTCGTAGTACACCATCGCGTCGTACACGCCCTTCTTCTTCAGCGTGGCGCCGAATTCCTTGCGGCGCACGGCGTCGTCATCGTCCAGGCCACTGCCGGAGGAGAAATCGTTGTAGTCGTAGGCGATGTTGGCGGTGGCCGCCAGCTCGGTGCCGTCGCCGAACGCGTACTTGGTCGGCCAGTTGTCGAAATCGGCAGCGGACGCGAAGGCGGGCAGGGCGGCCAGCGACAGGGCCAGCAGGGTGGGAATGGGGCGCATGTTGGGTGCGGCTCTCTCGGATTGCGTAGGGTCAGGACAACAACGGCCGCCGGGGCCGGAACTTGGGCAGGGACGCCGCGGGCCGTTCAGCCCGCGCCACCGGCCTCCCGGCGCGGTGCGATGCCGGGCCAGTTTAGGGGTCCCGGCCACCTGAACCGGGGGGCTAGTACCAATAGGTTATCTGCGTTGGCGTGCCCGGCGCGTACAAAGGCGTCCATTGGTCGCCACCCTGCGCATGGAGCGAGGGGGGCGGTGACCAGCTTCCACGGTATCGGCTCCCATGCAGTTCCGGGGCCGTACGTGCCTGAAAACGCCCTTCCCCGGAGTCCGCCATGCACATCCCGACCGCTGCCCCGGCGCCTGCAAAGCCGTTGCCGATCTACCGCCAGCTGTATTTCCAGGTGATCGTGGCGATCGTCCTGGGCGCCATCCTCGGCCATTACGAACCCCTGATCGGCGAAAAGATGAAGCCGCTCGGCGATGCCTTCATCAACCTGGTGAAGATGATCATCGCGCCGGTGATCTTCCTGACCATCGTCACCGGCATTGCCGGCATGACCCATCTGCGCACGGTCGGCCGCGTGTTCGCCAAGGCCATGGCCTACTTCCTGTTCTTCTCCACGCTGGCGCTGGTCGTGGGCATGATCGTGGCCCACGTGGTACAGCCTGGCGCGGGCATGAACATCAACCCGGCCGAGCTGGACCAGACCGCGGTGCACAGCTACGTCGAGAAGTCGCATGACCTGACCCTGGTCGGCTTCCTGATGGATGTCATCCCGAAGACGCTGATCAGCGCCTTCGTGGACGGCAACATCCTGCAGGTGCTGTTCGTGGCCGTGCTGTTCGGCATCGCGCTGGCGTCGGTCGGCGAGAAGGGCAAGCCGATCCAGAACTTCCTCGAAGCGCTGGTGGCTCCGGTGTTCAAGCTGGTGCACATGCTGATGAAGGCTGCTCCGATCGGTGCCTTCGGCGCGATCGCATTCACCATCGGCAAGTACGGCGTGGGGTCGTTGATCAACCTGGCCTGGCTGGTCGGTTCGTTCTACATCACCGCCTTCCTGTTCGTGGCGGTCATCCTGGGCGTGGTCTGCCGCCTGTGCGGGTTCTCGGTGTTCAAGCTGGCCCGCTACCTGAAGGCCGAACTGCTGCTGGTGCTGGGTACCTCTTCGTCCGAGTCGGCGCTGCCGTCGCTGATGGAGAAGATGGAGCGGGCCGGCTGCAGCAAGTCGGTGGTGGGCCTGGTGGTCCCCACCGGCTACTCGTTCAACCTGGACGGCACCAACATCTACATGACCCTGGCGGCGCTGTTCATCGCCCAGGCCACCAACACCGAACTGACCCTGGGCCACCAGATCGCGCTGCTGCTGGTCGCCATGCTCAGCTCCAAGGGCGCGGCCGGCGTCACCGGTGCCGGCTTCATCACCCTGGCGGCCACCCTGGCCGTGGTGCCGGAAGTGCCCGTGGCCGGCATGGCGCTGATCCTCGGCGTGGACCGGTTCATGAGCGAATGCCGCTCGCTGACCAACTTCATCGGAAATGCCGTGGCCACGGTGGTGGTCTCGCGCTGGGAAGGCGCACTGGACCGTGACCGCCTGAAGCTGGCGCTGGATGGTCGCGAAAGCGAACTGCCGCCGCCGGTCGATGCCGTGCCGGAGGCACTGCCCGCCAAGGGCTGATCCAGGTGTGTGGTACCGCGGGGCCGGTCACGTGAGTGGTGCGGCCCCGCGGCGTTTCAAGGCGTCCCATGGCTGTCATGGGCAGCGCCGAAGCTGGTGGCTCCAGGTTGTCGCATACGCCAGGGAATTGTGCGGTCGCAGCATGCCTGCGACAGGATAGCGACAGGTCCGGGCGCTCCAACGGGGGTATGATCCCCTGTCCCTCTTGCCCATTCATGTATCCAACGTCGATGTCCAACGAAGATTTCAAACAGGCCGCCCTCGATTACCACCGGATGTCCCCGCCGGGCAAGATCAAGGTCTCCGCGACCAAGCCGATGCTGACCCAGCGCGACCTGTCGCTGGCGTACTCGCCGGGCGTGGCGTACGCCTGTGAAGCAATCAAGGCCGACCCGCAGCAGGCCAGCGAGCTGACCGCCCGCGGCAACCTGGTGGCGGTGATCTCCAACGGCACCGCGGTGCTGGGCCTGGGCAACATCGGCGCACTGGCCGGCAAGCCGGTGATGGAAGGCAAGGGCGTGCTGTTCCAGAAGTTCGCCGGCATCGATGTGTTCGACATCGAAGTGGACGAAACCGATCCGGACAAGCTGGTCGACATCATCGCCTCGCTGGAGCCGACCTTCGGCGGCATCAACCTGGAAGACATCAAGGCGCCGGAATGCTTCGTGGTCGAGCGCAAGCTGCGCGAGCGCATGAAGATCCCGGTGTTCCATGACGACCAGCACGGTACGGCGATCATCGTCGGCGCGGCGGTGCTGAACGCCATGGCGATCACCGGCAAGAAGATCGAGGAGGTGAAGCTGGCGACCACGGGCATGGGCGCGGCGGGCGTTTCCTGCGTCAACATGCTGGTGCAGCTGGGCCTGAAGCCGGAGAACATCCTGGCGTTCGACCGCGAGGGCGTGATCCACACCGGTCGTACCGATCTGGACCCGGAAAAGCAGCGTTACGCACGCGACACCGACAAGCGCACCCTGGCCGAGATCGTCGACGGCGCGGATATCTTCCTGGGCCTGTCGGCGCCCGGCATCCTCACCGCCGAAATGGTCAAGACCATGGCGCCGGACCCGGTGATCTTCGCACTGGCCAATCCGACCCCGGAAATCATGCCGGAAGTGGCGCGTGCGGCGCGTCCGGACGCGATCATCGGCACCGGCCGTTCGGATTACCCGAACCAGGTCAACAACGTGCTGTGCTTCCCGTACCTGTTCCGCGGTGCGCTGGACGTGGGCGCCACCGCGATCAACGAGGAAATGAAGATCGCCTGCGTGCGCGCCATCGCCGCACTGGCACGCCGCGCCGCGACCGACATGGGCTCGGCCTACGGCGGTGAAACCCCGAGCTTCGGCCGCGAGTACCTGATCCCGCGCCCGTTCGATCGCCGCCTGCTGGTGGAGCTGTCCGCTGCCGTGGCCCAGGCCGCGATGGACTCGGGGGTGGCCGCCCGGCCGATCGCCGACATGGGCGCCTACCGTGACAAGCTGGCCCAGTTCGTCTACCGCACCAGCCTGATGATGAAGCCGGTGTACGACCGTGCACGCACCGACAAGCAGCGCGTGGTCTACGCCGAAGGCGAAGAGGAAGTGGTGCTGCAGGCGGTGCAGAACGTGGTCGATGAAGGGCTCGCACATCCGATCCTGATCGGCCGGCCGGACGTGATCGAAGCGCGCATCGAGCGCCTGGGCCTGCGCCTGAAGGCTGGTGAGCACTTCGAGATCACCAACATCAATGATGATCCGCGCTTCAACGAATACTGGCAGTACTACCACGGGCTGACCGGTCGTCGCGGCGTCACCGTGGCGGCGGCGAAGAACCTGATGCGTTCGCGGCCGACCCTGATTGCCGCGGTGATGGTCGCGCGTGGCGAAGCCGATGCAATGCTGACCGGCATCGTCGGCCGTTTCCACAAGAAGCTGGGTTATGTCCGCAGCGTGCTGCCGCTGGAGCCGAAGGTCACCTCGACCTCGGCGATGACCGGCGTCATCAACCAGCAGGGCGTGTTCTTCTTCGTCGACACGCACGTGCAGGAAGATCCCAGTGCCGAGCAGATCTGCGAGGCGACCCTGCAGGCCGCGTACCGCATGAAGCTGTTCGGCATCGAACCGAAGGTGGCGCTGCTGTCGCACTCCAATTTCGGCAGCCACGATTCCAAGGACGCGCTGAAGATGCGCCAGGTCCGCGAGCTGCTGCTCAAGCGCAATCCGCGCCTGAACGTGGACGGCGAGATGCAGGGCGATACCGCCTGGGACGAGGCGCTGCGCCAGAAACTGCTGCCGGGTTCCACCCTGCAGGGTCGCGCCAACCTGTTCGTGCTGCCCAACCTGGAAGCGGCCAACATCGCCTACAACCTGGTGCGTGTGTTCACCGATGGCGTGGCGATCGGCCCGATCCTGATGGGCGTGAACAAGCCGGTGCACATCCTGACCACCAGCGCGACCTCGCGCCGCATCCTGAACATGACCGCCATTGCTGCGGTCGATGCGCAGATCCGCAAACAGCTGGAAGCGGAAAAGAAGGCGTAATCCTTCGTCACCGCGATCGGTAGCGCCGGGCCATGCCCGGCGAGCGCGCAGCGCGGCAAATCAGGCATTCCGCCGGGCATGGCCCGGCGCAACCGCTCAGCGCTTGCCGCCTCGTGCCGGTGCCGGCGGCGGGGCATCCGAACGCGGCTTGGCGTACTCGGCCCATAGCGCCGGCAGGCCCTTGCCGGTGTGCTGCTGCCACAGCGCCAGGGTGTACTGGCCGTTGCGCAGGGCCTTGTCCAGCGCCAGCACCAGGCCGGGGTGTCCAGCTTCGGCCCATTTCAGGAAGGCCCCGGTTACCCGGTAGCCGCTTTCCACGCTCTGGCCGTTGCCCACTTTGTCCGGCAGCGCCCAGCCCGCTGCGGCATTGTCCGTGCCGTAGCGGTCGCGGGCGTAGTCGGCGATGCCTTCCACCAGCCAGCCCGGTACCCGCGTGTCGCCGTAGCTCGGGTAGCCCTGCACGATGTGCATCGCCTCGTGGGTCACCAGGTCGATGTCATCGGGGTGCTTCACCAGCCAGCCCGGGTTGATGGTGATGGTGCTCGCCTTGTCCTTCTCGCCGACGTAGGCGACGCCGTCGTAGGCCGGATCGATCACGATGTGCACCTCGGCCGGTGCCGCCGGGTGGAAGTCCGCCCGTTCGCGCAGGTAGGCGGAATAGAACGTATCGACGATGCGCTGGCGTGCCGGTGCGGCCAGCGCACCGGTCGCATCCTGGTAGTGCAACGTGATGCCTTCGCGGGTGAACTGGCCATCGAAGGCCCGGCTCTGCGACGGCTGGGCCAGCGCAATGCCGGGCAGGGTGAATGCAGCAAGTGCAAGGGGCAGCAGGCGAATGCGCATGGGGTCACCGTACAGTGGAGGGGGACAGCAGTTCGATCTCAGCCAGCTGCAGGCGTCCCGGCGCAGTTACGCGCAGGCGGTACTCGGCATAGCGTGAGGGCGAGGCGATGCGGAACGGACGGGTCTGCCGCGCAGCACTGAAGTCTTCGCCACGCCGCTGGTCCAGCGTGGTCCAGCGGCCGTCGCCGTTACGGGCTTCCAGCGTCCATCCAGCCCCCCGGATCGGCCCTTCGCCGCTGGTCAGCGTATACATCGTCGGCGCGCCATCACCCACGGCGCTCAGCATGAGGGTGGCACCCGCGCCCAGCGGAACGGCCGTGGTCGCATCGTCGTCCAACAGCGCGGGCACGGCGCGGCCATCGGCCAGCGCAGCGCGCGTGCTGCTGCGCAGCAGATCGTGCAGCATCTGCGGTCGCTGGCCCGGTGCGGTCAGCGAACGGGGCACGTCGTCGGCGCCTGTGCCCCAGCGCGAAGGCTGCGGGCCCATCTCGAAGTCCAGCGTCGCGCCCTTGGCGATCACCTCGTGCGGTACCCAGGTCCGGGTCCATGGCGTGCCGTTGATCTTCAGCGACTGGACGTAGACGTTCTCCGCGGAGTTCTGCGGCGCGTTGACGGTCAGCACCGCGCCACCCTGCAGTTCCACCCGGGCGTGCCTGAATGCCGGGGAGCCGATCACGTATTCCGGCGCGCCCATCCGCAGTGGATACAGGCCCAGCGAAGCCAGCACGTACCATGCGGAGGTCTCGCCATTGTCCTCATCGCCCGGATAGCCCTGGCCGATCTCGCTGCCCACGTACAGCCGCGACAGGATCTCGCGCACGTGCTGCTGGGTCTTCCAGGGCTGCCCGGCGTACAGATACATCCACGGGATATGGTGCGCCGGCTGGTTGCTGTGCGCGTACATGCCCATGCGCACGTCGCGCGCTTCGGTCATCTCATGGATGATGCCACCGTAGGAGCCTGCAAACGCGGCATCGGCGGTCTCCGGCGTGGCAAAGAAGGCATCGAGCTTGGCGGCCAGCCTGTCGCGGCCACCGTACAGCGCGGCCAGGCCCTCGCCATCGTGCGCGGCGGTGAAGGCGAACGTCCAGCCGTTGGATTCGGTGTAGTCGTGGCCCCACACGCGCGGATCGTAGTCCTTGGCGTCCACGCGCCAGCTGCCGTCGGCCTTGCGGCCCTGGAAGAAGCCGGCGGCAGGGTCGAACAGGGTCGCGTAGCTGGCAGCGCGGTAGCGGAAGTAGTCGGCTTCGGTGCTGTAGCGCTCGCGCTGCGCGGCGGTGGTCGCGCGCTTGGCCAGTGCCTCGGCCATGTTGGCGATGCCGAAGTCGTTCAGCGCGCCTTCCATCGTCCATGACATGCCTTCATGCACGTCGGCACTGGCATAGCCGCGGAACGTCGAGCGATCCATGCCCTTGCGCCCTACATGGCGATCGGGCGGTACCACGGTGGCATTCTTCAGCGCCGCGGCATAGGCCTCGGCGGGATCGAAACCGCCGACGCCCTTCAGCCATGCGTCGGCGAAGGCCACGTCGGAACTGGTGCCGACCATCAGGTCCGCGTAGCCCGGCGATGACCAGCGGGCGATCCAGCCGCCCGCGCGGTACTGCTCGATGAAACCCTGCACGAGCTGGCCGGCGTCCTCCGGCGTGAACAGTGCGTACGCCGGCCACGTCGTGCGGAACGTATCCCAGAAGCCATTGTTGACGAACACCCGGCCATCGCGCACGCCACTGAAGGTGCGATTGTCACTGCCATCGGTGTTGTTCTCGCTGGCGCTGGCCTGGTTGGCGTAACGCCACTCGGGGGCGGCAGCGCTGCCGACGTTTTCGTGGCCGGAGTTGGGATACAGGTACAACCGGTAGAGGCTGGAGTACAGCGTGGTTTTCTGGTCGTCCGTGGCATCGCCGATATCGAAGCGGGCCAGGCGCGCATCCCAGGCATCCTGGGCGCGGCCGGCCACGCTTTCCAGCGTATCCGTGGCGGAAATCTCCAGGGCAAGGTTGTGCCGCGCCTGTTCGAGCGAGATCAGCGAGGTGGCAATGCGCATGGTGACGCGGCGATCGCTGCCGGCATCGAACTTGATGTAGCCGGTCGGGCGGCCGCTGTCGATGCGTCCGCTGCTGCGCCAGGGCCGGTCGAAGCGGGCCACCACGAACATGCGGCCGGCACCGTTGGACAGGCCGCTGCGCGTGTCGGTGTAGCCGGACAGTGTCTGGGTGGCCGCATCCAGTGTCAGCCCGCCGCGTGCGTCCACATTGTCGAACAGCAGGTTGGCATCACCTTCCGCAGGGAAATCGAAGCGGAAGACCGCGGCGTGGTCCGTCGGCGCGATGGAGGCGGCGATGCCGTTGTCGAAGCGCACGTCGTAGCGGTAGGGGCGCGCGTTCTCGTGCGTGCGGTCGAAGGACAGTGCCCGCTTGCTGCGGTCGGCCTCGGGCACACCGCGGCTGGCCGATGGCATCACCTGGAAGGTCTGGCGGTCGCCCATCCAGGGACTGGGCTGGTGACTCAGCGCGAGCGCCTGCAGCTGCGGGCGGTTGTTCGCATCGTTCTGCTCGTTCCAGCGGTACAGCCAGTTCAGTGCACCGGCATCGGTCACCGGGGTCCAGAAGTTGAAGCCGTGCGGCACCGCCGTGGCCGGGAAATTGTTGCCGCGCGAGAACGTGCCGTTAGCCTGCGTACCGCGGGTGGTCAGCACCCAGTCCGAGACCCGCTGCGGCACCTGCCGCGGCTGCGCATCCAGGCGCACGTCATCGATCCAGCCGGACACCGGCGCACCGTCGGCGCTGGCCACTTCCAGCTCGATGGCGACCACCCGGCGGCCGCGCAGCGCAGGCACATCGCCCAGGCGTACCGCCTTGCGCGCCCACTGCTGCGGGTACAGCGTTTTCGAATCGCCCTGCGCACGCGCGCCCACGGCGATGCCGTGCTGATCACGCGCGGAGCTGGCCGATACGCGGCTGCCATCGTCCAGGCGCAGGTCCAGCGAGACGTAGGTGGAGGCCACCGTGTCCTTGTCGACGATCTCCGGCAGCACCAGCCAGGACAGGGTGGTGTCGGCGTCGATGGTCAGGTCCGTGCTGAACAGGTCGCGCCGCGCCGCGCCGCCGTCGGCCTGGTAGTGCAGCGCGCGCAGGCCGCTGTAGCCGGCGTTGCGCTTGGCCGCATACGGCGCCGCCGGACCGGTGCCGATCTGCACCTGCAGCGCGCCGCCGGCCTTGGCCGGTGCGGGCTCACCTGCTTCGAACGAGGTCTGCAGGCCCTGTGCCATTGCGGGCAGGGCGGGCGTGGCGCAGGCCAGGGCCAGGGCGAGCGGAAGCAGGGCGCGGCGCGGATCGGAAAGGGTCATGCAGGGTCTCCCGGAAGGGCAGGCGGCAGGCAGGACCCGCATCGGCACGTACCACGGCCAGCATCGCGCCCGCCGCCCAGGGGCGGTGGAAAGGAGCGATGCCGGTCCGGTGGGGGCGGGCCATGCGATCGGGTCGTCGGAGTGGTCCCGATCCTGCCTCAGTGCGTTGCCCCCTGACAAGTGCAATTAGTTCGATCCAAATCCGGGAAAAACGTTTCATTTCAAATTATTGACAGAGGGGATTGGATCGATTTAAAAGTGGTCGGGGTCCAGGCCCGGGGAAGGCGGCGTCCTTCCCGTCCCGATCCCAACCCTTCCATCTGTCCCGGAACACCCTGCATGCCCTGATCCGGGCGGGCGGCCTGCGCTTGCTGCTGCTGCCCGTCACCACCGTCCATCCACGACCCTCCCGTCCGTCCCCCACCGGCAGGACCGTCATCCGTCTCTGGAGAGCGCTTGATGAAACCCAGGTTGCTGTCGTTGTTGATGTCTTCGCTGCTGCTGTCGCCGCTGGCCGTGCAGGCCCAGTCCTCCAACGCAGGGGAGGGCGCCGATCCGCCGCGTACGCGCGACCTGGATGCGGTCACGGTGACCGGGTCGCTCATTCCGCGCGCGCAGGTGGAGGGCCCCTCACCGGTGACGACCATCACCGCCGAGCAGATCCAGGCGCAGGGTTTCACCACGGTGTTCGATGCGCTGCGCTCGCTGCCGGTCTCCAATGGGTCGGTGCAGGATTCCCAGGGAACCGGCTTCTACACTCCGGGCGCCAAGACCATCAGCCTGTTCGGTCTGGACCCCAGCTACACCCTTACCCTCATCAACGGGCGGCCGATCAACAGCTATCCGCTGGCCTACAACGGCAACACCAGCATCGCCGACATTGCCAACATCCCGCTGGGCATGGTCGAACGCATCGATGTGCTCACCGGTGGCCAGTCCTCGGTGTATGGCTCGTCGGCCGTGGCCGGCGTAGTCAACATCGTGCTGAAAGACCGCGTGGAAGGCACCCATCTGCGCTACCGCGTCGGTGGTTACAGCCAGGGCGGCGGTTCCAGCCAGCGCTTCAGCGCCAGCAGTGGACAGACCTTCGGCAACCTCGATATCAGCTACGGGCTGGAATACATCAACCAGAAGGCGATCTACGCCTTCGACCGCAGCCGCATCGACAGCGTCAGCGACAACCCGACCGGGCCGCAGGATCCGTCGCGCAGCTTCCTGCGTATGCGCCAGGGGCCCAACGCCTACATCGACCCGGGCGCGGCCACCTGCGCGCCGCTGTCGAATCTGTTCGGTGGCAGCACCGTGTACGCGCACCGCGACATTTCCGGCGGTGGCTACTACTGCGGCACCCCCGACAACGTCGGCACCGCGTCGCTGTACAACGCCAGCCAGGACGTCAACGCGACCACCTTCCTGCGTTATCACCTCAGCCCGGGTACCGAGTTGTACTCGGACATCCTGTTCGGCTTCAGCCGGCCGACCTACAGCGGTGGCAGCCCGTTCTGGAACAAGACCTTCTACAACCGCACCAGCGGCCAGTACGAGCAGTGGCAGCGCATCTACGCGCCCGAGGAAGTCGGCCTGGATGCCAAGGACCAGCGCGTCTACACGCGATCGCTGAACGTCACCGCCGGCGTGCGTGGCGTGCTGGGCAGCTTCGACTACGACGTCTACGTCAACCGTTCCAGCACCGATGTCACCCGCAAATCCACCGACTTCCTCGCCCGGAACGGCGTGGACGATTACTACCTGGGGCCGATGCTGGGCATGCAGGATGGCTACGAGGTCTACGCCCCGGACCTGTCGCGCCTGTACCAGCCGATCACCCGCGACCAGTACGACAGCTTCAGCGGCCTCAACCGTGCTGCATCCAGCGCGTCGCGCACAGCAGTGACGGCACTGCTGACCCATCGTTCGCTGTTTGCCCTGCCGGCCGGCGACGTCGGTTTCGCGCTGATCGCCCAGGGCCAGCGCGAGAAATTCTTCAACCAGTCGGCCGATCCCGATGCCGGTGTGCTGTTCCGCGGGCAGACCGCCGGCACCTCGGCGCAGGGCCAGCGGGATCTGTACGCGCTGGGTGCGGAACTGCAGGTGCCGATCATCGATACCTTCAGCGCCAACCTGTCCGGCCGCTACGACAAGTACGCCCTGCAGGGCGGTGGCGGCAACGGCAAGGCGACCTGGAAGCTTGGCCTGGAGTACCGGCCGATCGAATCGCTGCTGCTGCGTGGCAGCTACGCCACTGCGTTCCGTTCGCCGGACATGTTCTACCTGTTTTCCCGCGAGAGCAGCGGCTATACCACCAACACCGACCTCTACCAGTGCCGGCAGGCCGGTTACACCTCCGACAACTTCGATGACTGCGAGCAGTCCGGGTTGGCGGTGCTGTCTTCCAGTACCGGCAACCGCGATCTGAAGGACATCACTGCACGCACGTTCACCTATGGTGCGGTGTGGTCGACACTGGACAACGCGCTGACGTTGTCGGTGGACTACAACTCGGTGGTGATCGAGAACGAAGTGCGCATCCTCGGTACCGACAGCATCCTCGACACCGAGGCCAACTGCCGGCTGGGCGTATCGGAGAACGGGCAGACCCGCTTCGACATCACCTCGCCCACCTGCCAGCAGGTCCTGGGCCAGGTGCAGCGCAAGCCGGCTACCGATCCGCTCAACCCCAACGGTGTGGACAAGGTGTTCTCCTACCCGATCAACATCGCCAGCCAACGCCAGACCGGTGTGCAGGCAGCGCTGGACTATCGCTGGGGTACCTCCTCGGTGGGAGATTTCACGGTCAACGCGGGCTACTACCGCCCGCTCAAGCACACCACCCAGGACAAGGAAGGCGACCCGGTCTACGACCAGTTGTGCTGCGGCAATTCCAATGAACTGCAGTACCGGGCCACGCTGGGCGTGAACTGGAAGCGCGGGCCGTTCAGCGCCAGTGCGTTCGGCGTGCGCAACGCGCCCACCTGGGACAGCCGTGGCGAGCAGCGCAACATCGGGCCATGGACCACCTGGAACGCCACGGTCGGCTACCGCATCAATGACCTGGCCAGCCTGCTGCTGACGGTCAACAACCTGACCGACGAGATGCCGCCGATCGACCGCAGCAACGGCAACTGGCCGTACTACGACCAGGGCATCTACAACGCCTATGGCCGCTCGGCCTTCCTGGAGCTGTCGCTGGACTTCCAGTAGGCCGGGCGCTGGCAGGTCCCGGCTGTCAGGGGGCGGGGGCCAGGAAAGGACAGGGGCGGCCGGGTCGCCGCCCCAGGTGCTAGAATCGCAGGCCTCGCAATCCGTTCATCGACATCCGCCATGAGCCATACCGCCACCGCGCCCGCCAACGCCGAGAAGCGCTACACCGTGCACCGCAGCGACCTGCCGCTGAGCTGCCCGACCCCGGAGATGGCGCTGTGGAACTCGCATCCGCGGGTCTACCTGGCGATCGAAGACGAACCCAACGGTGAAGCGCAGTGCCCGTACTGCGGTTCCGTGTTCGTACTGGCTGACTGAACGGCCTTCACCGATGCGTCGACTGACCGTGGTGCAGTTGCTGCCGGCGCTGCACTCCGGCGGCGTCGAGCGCTCGACCCTGGAAATCGCGTCGGCACTGGTGGCAGCCGGCCATCGCGCGCTGGTGGTGTCTGCCGGTGGCCGCCTCGTTGAACCGCTGCTGGCCAGCGGTGCCGAGCATCTCACCCTCGATATCGGCCGCAAGTCGCTGCTGACCCTGCGTCATCTGCCGACCCTGCGTCGCCTGTTCGCCGAGGTCGGCGCCGATATCGTGCACGCCCGCTCGCGCCTGCCCGCGTGGCTGGGGCTGTATGCGATCCGGGCGATGCCGCAGGCGCAGCGGCCGCACTGGGTAACCACCGTGCACGGGCTGAACTCGCCCAGCCGCTACAGCGCGGTGATGACCAGCGGCGAGCGCGTGATCTGTGTCTCCAACAGCGTGCGCGAATACGTGCAGCGCCACTATCCGACCGTGCCGGAGGACCACCTGCGGGTGATCCCGCGTGGTGTCGATGTCAGTCAGTTCCCGCGGGTGGCGCGCGGTGATCGCCGGCCGCGCCTGTCGCTGGTGGCGGACTACCCGTGGCTGGCCGGGGTGGACGGGCCGCTGCTGCTGCTGCCGGGCCGTGGCACGCGCCTGAAGGGGCACGCGCACGCGCTGCAGCTGCTGGCCGACGTCCGCGCTGCCGGCGTGCCGGCGCAGCTGTGGATGCTGGGCACCGACGAGCCGGGGCGCGAAGCCTATGTGGCCGACCTGCGCCGCCAGGCCGCCACGCTCGGCATCGCAGACGCGGTCCACATCAGCACGCCGACCGCCCGCATTGCCCAGGCCTATGCCGCCAGCGATCTGGTGCTGCAGCTGTCCGACAAGCCCGAAGCCTTCGGCCGTACCGTGGTGGAAGCACTGTCGGTGGGCCGACCGGTGCTCGGCTGGAACCACGGTGGGGTGGGCGAACTGCTGCAGCAGCTCCAGCCCACCGGTGCGGTGCCGCTGGGAGATGCGCAGGCACTGGGTGAACGTGCGCTGGCCCTTCTGGCGCAGCCGCCATCGTTGCCGGGCCGTATCCCGTTCACCCTGCAGGCCATGCAGCGCGATACCCTCCGTCTCTATGCCGACCTCGCAGGCTGACACCGCAGCGGTCCTGCGCGATGAACGCGCCGGGCGCTGGGCGCCCTTGTGGGTGCTTGCCTACGTGGCGTTGTGGCCGCTGCCAGGCATCGCCGAGACCGTCCTGGGCCTGGGTGCAATCTATGCCGCAGTGCGCATGGTCATCCGCCGCCTGCAGCGCCGGCCGCATCTGCTGAGCCCGGCGGCCTGGGCGCTGACCTCGATCCTGTTCCTCGGCTACTGGTTGCCGCAGGCATTTTCCGCATTCGATGCGATCGACCCGTCGGCCTCGTGGACCAAGGCGGCAGGAGGCCTGCGCTACCTGCCCTTCATGTGGCTGGTAGCGATCGCAGTGGCCACGCCGGAGCGGCGCAGACTCACCCTGGGTGGACTGGCGGTGATCACCGGCGCCTGGACGCTGGATGCGCTGGTACAGGCGGTGGCCGGCACCAGCCCATGGTTCTGGTCGCTGGAGCAGCTCAAACTGGCAATCAGCGGGCGTGCGCTGTGCCCGGCCGATGAAGCGGCGTTGGCCGACCGGCTCAGTGGCGTACTGGGCCCGTGCAACCTGAAATTCGGCCAGGTGCTGGCCAGCCTGTCGCCGTTCCTGCTGCTGCCGCTGGCGCGCCGCTTCGGTGCTGCCGGCTGGCTGCTGGCCGCTGCAGCCCTCGGCAGTGTGTTGCTGCTGGCCGGCTCACGCGCCTCGTGGATCACCTTCGCGCTCGTGCTGGCCTACAGCGGCATGCGCCAGTTCGGCTGGAAGCGGCTGGCGCTGTTGGCGATGGTCGGGGTCCTGGGGGCCGGGGTCCTGGTTGCCAGTGTGCCGCAGCTGCGTGAGCGCGTGCTGCGCACGACGATGGCCTGGGATGGGGACGAGACGGGCGTCGACCAGGCGTTGTCCGGGCGTGCGCGAATCTGGAGCGCAGCGGCGTGCATGATCGAAGCACATCCGATCAACGGTGTCGGCGCGCGTGGCTTCCGCGATGCGTATCCCGCCTGCGTCGCAGGGGAGGGAACCGCGGTGTGGGGCGCGGAACCGGCCCTGCACGCGCACCAGATCGTGCTGGAGATCCTGGCCGAGACCGGCGCGCTGGGCCTGCTGTTGTGGCTGGCCGCCGTGGCACAGGCCTGGCGGGCGTGGCGCTTCGCACCGACCGCGGCCCGCGAGCGGGCGCGGCCGGCGATGCTGGCGCTGGCGGTCACCGTGTTCCCGCTCAACACCCACCTGGCGTTCTACTCTGCGTTCTGGGGTGGGCTGACCGTGCTGCTGGCGGCGCTGTTCGCCGGCAGCCTGCTGGCGCATGACGCGGATGACCCACCACGCGCGATGGAAACGGGCAGGTAATCCGGGCGGATCGAGGCGTGCCTGGGTCTACTTGTAGAAGTCGCTGCGCCCGCCGGGCTGGCGCTTGAAGCGGCGATGGATCCACAGGTACTGGTCAGGGGCTTCGCGCACCATCTCCTCGATCGCCTGGTTGACGCGCGCGGTATCGGCTTCCACATCCTCGCTCGGGAAGTTCTCCAGCGGCGCGCCGATCTTCAGGAAGTACTTCCCGCCTTCGCGGCGGTGGAAGTACGGAATGACCGCGCAACCGGTCATCCGCGCCAGCTGGTGGGTGGCGGTGATGGTGGCGGCGGTGTGGCCGAAGAATGGAACGAACACGGTGTCCTTGCCACGCATGTCCTGGTCGGGGGCGTACCAGAGGAAGCCGCCCTTCTTCAGGTGGCGCACGGTGGCGCGGATGTCCTCGTTGGCGAACATCGCCTTGGCATAGCGCAGGCGGCCGAACTTCACCGCCCACTCGTACACCGGATTCTTGTGTTTGCGGTACATGCCGGACAGGTCGACGTAGTCGCACAGCAGGCGGCCGCACATCTCCAGGGTCATGAAGTGCCCGGACACCAGCAGCACGCCGCGACCCTCGGCCTGCATCTGCCGCAGGTGCTCCAGCCCTTCGATCTGCACCTGCGGGCGGATGCTGTCGATGCTGCCCCACCAGGCACGGATGCACTCGAACACGCCCACGCCCAGGGCATCGAAGCTGTCGCGAACCAACCGCTTGCGCCAGGCATCGTCCTTTTCCGGGAAACACAGTGCGAGATTGACCTCGGCTGCACGGCGACGGCTGCCGGCCAGGCGCCAGGCGATCGACCCCACCCCGCGACCGAGGGCGCGCTGCAGCATCCACGGCAGGCGGGCGATGGCGAAAGCACCGTACATGGCGGCGAACATCGGCCAGTTGCGGGGATCGCGCAGTGACGGGCGGACGGCAGTGGAGGCATCGGACATGGCGCCATTCTAGCAATCCGGCTGCGTGTCTTTCCCGGGGGTGTCCCGTATCCTTGCCGCATGCGCAAAGACCCTGTCGAATGGATCCTGCGCGGCCTGTATTCGGTCGTGCTCTACATCCTGCTGCCGATCACCGTGTACCACCTGGTCTGGCGCGGCTTCCGGGTCCGTGAGTATTTCCGCCGCTGGGACGAGCGCTACGCCTCCTATCCCCAGCCCAGCGGCCAGCCACGGGTCTGGCTGCATGCGGTCTCGGTGGGCGAGGTCAACGCCGCCGCGCCGCTGGTCAACGCCCTGCGCCAGCAGCGCCCGGATATCCGCTGGGTCATCACCACCATCACCCCCACCGGCTCCGAGCGCGTGCGCGCGCTGTGGGGCGATGCGCTGGACCACGTCTACCTGCCGTATGACGTGCCCGGCAGCGTCAACCGTTTCCTCGGCCACTTCCAGCCCAGCCTGGCGCTGATCCTGGAAACCGAGCTGTGGCCGAACATGCTGTTCGGCTGCCGTGACCGCGACATTCCGGTCTACATCCTCAATGCCCGCCTGTCGGCCCGCTCGCTGCGTGGCTACCGGCTGCTGGCCGCGCTGATCCGCCGCGCGCTGCGCACGGTGACGTGCGTGGCAGCCCAGTCGCAGGACGACGCAGAGCGCTTCGTGCAGCTGGGGGCGGCGCCTGACCAGGTGCAGGCACTGGGCAACCTCAAATTCGACATCGCCACGCCGGACGTGCAGGCCTTCATCGAACAGTTCCACGCACGGGTGCCGGACACGCGACCGGTCTGGATCGCGGCCAGTACCCATGATGGCGAAGAGCAGGCGGTGATCGAACTGCACCGGCGCCTGCGCCAGCACCATCCGGACCTGCTGCTGCTGTGGGCACCCCGGCATCCCGAGCGCTTCCCGAAGGTGGAGGCGCTGGCGCGCGAGCAGGGCTGGAACGTGGCGACCCGCCGTGCGCAGCAGTGGCCGTCCGCCGATACCGACGCCTTCATCATCGACACCCTCGGTGAACTGATGCCGTTCTATGGCTGTGCGCAGGTCGCCTTCGTCGGCGGCAGCCTGCAGCCGATCGGTGGCCACAACCTGCTGGAGCCGGCGGCGATGGGCACTGCCGCGGTGACCGGTCCGCACCTGCACAATTTCTCGGAGATCTCGCGGCGCATGCGAGAGGCCGGTGCGCTGTTGATCGGCGAAGACGTGCAGGCGGTCGGCGGTCTGCTGCAGCACCTGCTGGAGGATCCGCAGGCCCGCGAGGACATGGCGCACGCTGGATGCACGCTGGTCAGCAATGGGCGCGGCGCGCTGCAGCGGACGCTGGCGCTGGTGGCCCCGCACCTGCCACCGCCCCGCGGCTGAGCCGCACGCGGCGCGCTCGCCGCCGTACTGTCGCGATCAACTGGATTAAGCCTGCTTGACGGCCATCGTTCTGTCGCCGCAGGACCGATTGCCGACGCCGCAACGTGCCTCGGATCACACCTCGCGGCATGCAGATGCAAATTGACTATCGATTGCCAACACAGGCTGCCAGCCTGATGTCGACCGTGCTTGGACGGCATCAAGGGAGCTTGAGATGAGCGGCAGCGATGGCCATCGGCTTGGAATGGATCATCTGGGCGTGATCCTGATGACGTTGCTGCTCGGTGGCAGTGTCATCGCACGGGTCGGTCAGTACACGGCGGCGCAGGCGGGGCCGGCCGTCGTGCTCAGTCTGCTGCTCGCAGCCCTCGGTGCGGCGCTGGTGCTGGCACGCCTGTACAGGGTGGTGACGCAGGCGGATATGGCCGATGGCCTGCATGGCCTGCATGGCCTGCTGGTGGCCGGCTGGGGGCGGTCGATTGCCCGCGTACTGTGCCTGGCGTTGTTGCTGGAGTGCACGGCGACGCTGGCGGGTGCGGCGCAGTCCGGGGCTGGCCATCTGCATGCGGCACTGGCGGCGGCGAGCGCATCCAGCGCCGGTACGCTGCCGGTGCAGGTGACAGCCGCTGCAGGCCTGCTGCTGTTGGGAGCCACCGCGCTGATGCGACCGGCGCGGACGGTGCTGCTGGTGTGCGCGCTGTTGACCGTGAAGATCGGCATCGGCGTGCTGCTGCTGGCGCTGGCGGCCCGGTATGTGCACTACGCGCACTGGATCCCATGGGTTCCCCCCGCCACTGCACCGTATCGCTTCGGCCTGGGAGGCGTGCTCGCTGCGGCTGTGCCGCTGCTGGGCATCTTTGCCAGCGCTGGCCTGGCACTGGGCGTTCCCGGGGTGCCTGTTGGCGGGCTGGCGCGACGCCCACTGACGATGCTCATGGTGCTCGTCGCGGCGACGCTGATGCTGATCGCACTGGCCGCACTGCAGGCGGGCCTGGTCGACTATCCAGCGCTGGCCAGCAGCCGGCCCTTGACGGTTGCGCTGCGAAGCCATCCCCAGTTGTCCTGGATGTTGCCGTGGCTGCCGCTGGCAGGCTATGCAGGGTTGGCAGCGCTGCAGCTGGTGCTGCTGATGCTGGCGACGCGGCTGGCGCTGCCGCTGTGGCCGCTTGGAAACGAGGGTGACCCACCGGCGGCGTGCGTGGCGACCGTGGCGATCATCCTGTTGGCGACCCTGCTGGCGCTGTGGCTGCCGGCCGGCGTCTTGCCGACGATGCCGGGGCAGGTGGGACTGCTGGTGGTGGCCGCCTTGTGCCTGGGGGGACTCCAGCGGCGCAGCGAGGTGACGCGCTCGCCTGCCGACGCCGTGCTGGGCATGGCGGCAGCAGCGTTGTGCCTGCTGCCGCTCCTGCGCTAGATCTCATCGCCGCGGCACAAACAGAAAAGCCACCCGGTCGGGTGGCTTTCCGTCAACACAGGCGACGACGACTTACTGGGTGGTCGTGGCGGGATTGCCCGCGTCCTGGGTCAGCAGGCGATTGATGTCCTGCAGTTCGGCCACGTCCAGCGCGCCCAGCGACTGGCTCAGCAGCAGGCGGTTCTGCAGGAAGGTGTAGCGGGCCTGCGCGTAGTCCAGCTGTGCCGAGAACAGGATGCGCTGGTTCTGGATCACGTCCAGCACCGTGCGGGTACCCACTTCCAGGCCGACCTGCGAGGCGTCGTACGCGCTCTGTGCCGAGACGACGGCCAGGCGGCGTGCTTCCACCTCGCTGATGCCCTGCACCAGGGTCTGGTAGGCATTGCGGGTGTTGCGATCCAGCGCGCGCTTCTGCTGTTCGTAGCCATCCTGGGCGATGTCACGCTGGGCCAGCGCCTGGCGCACGCCGGACTGGGTGGCGCCGCCGGCGAAGATCGGCACGCTGAGGGTCAGGCCGATGCTGTTGGTGCGCGCATCCGGGGACAGCGAACCCGAACCGGTGCTGTCGCCCCAGGTCGCGGTCTTGCCCCAGCTGCCGCCCAGCGACAGCGTCGGGTAGTGGGCGCCACGGGCGGCCTGCACGCCGGCCTCGGCCGCGCTGACCTTCAGCTCCTGCGCCTTCAGCGACGGGTTCTGGCTGGTCGCCTGCTGCACCAGTTCATCGATGTTGCCGCGGTTGGCCGGCACTTCGGGACGGAAGTCGGCCGGCAGCCCCTTGAGGTTCAGCACCGGCTGGCCGGTAAGTTCGGTCAGCGCCTGGTAGTTATCGGCCAGGGTGTTCTGCGC
Source organism: Stenotrophomonas sp. YJH_SMC_106-19 (assembly GCF_059368375.1). NCBI lineage: Bacteria > Pseudomonadati > Pseudomonadota > Gammaproteobacteria > Lysobacterales > Lysobacteraceae > Stenotrophomonas > Stenotrophomonas sp. YJH_SMC_106-19. Next base: position 1,020,772 of record NZ_JCAFRQ010000001.1, on the reverse strand, counting down.
GACGATGGTGTTGGCGCGCGCCTGGTCATACTGCGCGCGCGCTTCGTGCACGTCGGTGATCGGCGCCAGGCCCACTTCCAGGCGCTTGTCGGCGAAGTCGAACTGCTTCTTCGCGGCCGCTTCGTTGGTCTGTGCGGCATTCAGCGATTCGATCGCCACCAGCACGTTGAAGTAGGCCGCCGAGGTGCGGACGATCAGGCTGTCGTTGGCCGAATCCAGGGTGAAGTCAGCCGCCTTGCTCAGTTCGCGCTGCGAGCGCAGGTTGTTGATCTGCGTCCAGTTGAACAGGGTCTGCGAACCGTCGATCGTGTAGTTGCGGCGCTTGCTGCTGACCGTGCCGGTATTGGCATCGGCGTTGGCTTCGCTGCGTGTGCGGTTCAGCGTGGCCTGGCCGTTGATCTGCGGAAGCAGGGCAGCGCGCGCCTGCACGGCGCCTTCCTTGTCGTACAGCCGGGTGGATTCGGCGGCCGACAGCTGCGGATCGCCATTGCGCGCCATCTCGTAGACCTGCAACAGGTCAGCGGCATGGGCAGACAACGGCAGCAGGGCAGTGGCCAGCGCAACAGCGAGGGATCGGCGGATCATTGCGGCTTCCTTGGACTCAGAGGTGGAACTGGGGTGCCGGGGCGGCACCGCGCAGGTAATCGATATCGGTCTCGAACAGGGATTCGGTGCTGCCATCGGCCTTGATCAGAAGCGCTTCCATCGCCGGCGAACGGCCCTGGATCACGAACAGGCGACCACCCGGACGCAGCCACGAGGCGAACTGTGACGGCACCACGTTGACGGCACCAGTGACACAGATCACGTCAAAGCGACGTTCGGTCTGCCACGCCAGCGCGTCAGCCACTTCCACCCGGACGTTGGTACCAAGGCCGGAGGCATCCAGCCGCGCGCGCGCGGCTGTCGCCAGTTCCGGGTCGATCTCCAGGCTCAGCACGTCGCGCGCCAGCGCGCCGATGCAGGCGGCCAGGAAGCCGCTGCCCGTGCCGATCTCCAGCACTTCGTCACCCGGTTGCAGGTCCAGCGCCTGCAGGGTACGGCCCTCGATGACGGGCTTCATCATCTTCTGGCCATTGCCGATCGGCAGTTCAACATCGGCGTAGGCCAGTGCCCGGTGCGCGTCGGCGACAAAGGCCTCGCGCGGCAGGCGGGCCAGGACGTCGAGCACCTTGATGTCCAGCACGTCCCAGGGACGGATCTGCTGTTCCACCATCAGTTCGCGGGCGTGGGCGTAATCAATCGTCATGAGGTTCAAATCCAGCGCAGTGGGCCGGCCATTTTACCGGTGCCGGAGGCCGGCGGCGCGCCCAGAGCATCCGCTGCCGGGGGGCCGGGGTCGCAGTGCCGGAAGTCATCGCGACCACCGGTTCGTTCAGCTTTGCCGTTTCAGCTGGTTCCGGCTCCTCCGGGCGCATAGGCGCGCAGGAAGAAGTCGACGCTGGCCGCCACGTGGGTGACAGGATCGATCTCCACCGATGACAGTGGCATGCCGCACATCATATGCATGTGCACTTCACCCTTGACCAGGGTCAGGAACTGCTGCCCGGCCAGGTGATGGTCGGGAATCTGCAGCTCGCCCCGCTCGCTGCGCGAGCGCAGGAAGTCGGCCAGCGCCTCGCAGGTGCGCTCGGGCCCGGCCTGCCAGAACAGCTCACGCAGGCGTTCGTCGGTCTCCGGGGCCATCATCACCCGTTGGATCGAGATCGCCGCGTCGGAGGTGATCAGCTTGAAGAAGGCCAGGCCGATCCCGATCAGCTGGTCGCGCAGTGGCCCTTCGGCGTCGGCCACGAACAGCGCATCCGGCAGCATCTCGATGCATTTGGACTGCACGGCCTCGGAGAACAGGGTCTCCTTGTCGCCGAAATGGCTGTACACCGTCAGCTTCGACACGCCCGCCTGGGCAGCGATGCTGTCCATGCTCACACCGGTATAGCCCTGTTCGATGAACAGGGTCTTGGCCGCCTCGAGGATCGCCGCGCGCTTGCCAAGATCCTTGGGACGCCCGGGTCCGGCGGCCTTGGCAGCAGGCTTGGCCGACGGCTTGCGGGAAGTGGAAGAACTCATTGCGGTAATACTAGACCAAGCGGTTCGATATTTATACTATACCGGCCAGTTTACTAAATTGGGCCGGACGTTGCGGCTCCCCTGCTGAACTCAGTGTTGTCAGGACGTTGACCGATGAAGATCGTGCGCTGGATGGGCGGTATCGTGTGGGTGGCTGCGCTGGCAGCCTGTTCGGGACAGGAGCAGGCGCCACCGGCGGACGTGCCGGTGCTGGTGGTGCATCCCGGCGAGCAGGCCGGGCAGGCGCCGGCGGCGTTTCCCGGTACGGTCCGGGCACGCCAGGAGAGCCCGCTGTCGTTCCGCGTCGGCGGCAACCTGGTCAAGCGCCATGTGGACGCCGGCCAACGGGTGAAGAAGGGGGACGTGCTGGCCGAGCTGGATGTCGCCGACTTCGCCCTGCAGGCGCGCGCCTCGCAGGCGCAGCTGTCCGCGGCCGAAGCCGATCTGGTACGCGCCCGCGACGATCTCAAGCGCTACCAGGTGCTGGCCGACCAGCAGCTGGTCAGCCGCTCGCAGCTGGATCAGCAGTCTGCCGCGTTCAAGGCCGCGCAGGGCCAGGCCAACGCGGCCCGGGCCAACCTGGACGTGCTGCGCAACCAGGCCGGCTACGCCCAGCTGCGTGCGCCGGCCGATGGTGTGATCGCCAGCCGTGAGGCGGAAGCCGGGCAGGTGGTGGCCGCGGGCCAGACCATCTTCAACCTGGCCGCAGACGGTGGCCGCGAAGTGCTGATCGACCTGCCGGAAGCCACCATCCGCGACTACGCGGTAGGCCAGCCGGTGGAAGTGGAGTTGTGGAACCGCCCGGGGCAGCGCCTGCCCGGCACGATCCGCGAGATCGCCGCCGCCGCCGATCCGCAGGCGCGGACCTACGCAACCCGGGTCAGCCTGCCCGCCGATGCACTGGCCGATGTCGAGCTGGGGCAGAGCGCGCGCGTGTTCAGCAGCGCCGGCCGCCACGGCACCCTGCAGCTGCCGATGGCCGCTCTCCAGCGCGGTGCAGGTGGCGCAACCAGTGTGTGGGTGGTGGACCCGGCCAGCAGCACGTTGAAATCGGTCACCGTCAGGACGGGCGCCTATGGCATCGACGCCGTGCCGGTGCTGTCCGGCGTGGACGCCGACGACTGGGTGGTGGCTGCGGGCGGCCATCTGCTGCGATCCGGCCAGCAGGTCGTCGCGGTGGACCGGCAGAACCGCCCGGTGCTGAAGCCCGCAGCGCCGGCTGCCGCACCGAAGGCGAAGGAGTAAGCCTGTGCGCCGTTTCAATCTATCCGAATGGGCGCTGGGCAACCGCGCGCTGGTGCTGTTCGCCATGCTCGCCTTCGCCCTCATCGGCGCCTGGTCGTACAAGCATCTGGGCCAGTCCGAGGATCCGCCGTTCACCTTCAAGGTGATGGTGGTACGCACGATGTGGCCGGGCGCGACCGCCGAGCAGGTCTCGCGCCAGGTGACCGAGCCGATCGAGAAGGCGCTGCTCAACACCGGGCAGTACGAGTTCATCCGCTCCTACTCGCGCCCGGGCGAGTCGCAGGTGATCTTCGCGGCCAAGGACAGCCTGCGCTCCAAGGCCATTCCGGACCTGTGGTACCAGGTGCGCAAACGCGTGGGCGACATCAAGCCGAACCTGCCGCGCGAAATCGTCGGTCCGTTCTTCAACGATGAGTTCGGCGACACCTTCGGCAACATCTACGCGCTGACCGGGCAGGGCTTCGACTACGCCGTGATGCGTGACTACGCCGATCGCATCCAGCTGGAACTGCAGCGGGTGCCGGACGTGGGCAAGATCGAGCTGCAGGGCCTGCAGGACGAGAAGGTCTGGATCGAGCTGTCCAACACCAAGCTGGCCACGCTGGGCGTGTCGCTGCAGCAGGTGCAGCAGGCGCTGGCCGACCAGAACGCGATCAGCGCCACCAGCTTCTTCGAGACCCCGACCGATCGCGTGCAGCTGCGCGTGACCGGCCAGTTCCAGAGCATCGATGACATCCGTCGCTTCCCGATCCAGGCCGGCGACCGCACGGTGCACCTGGGCGATATCGCCGAGATCAAGCGCGGCTTCGCCGATCCGGCGTCGCCGAAGATGCGCTTCATGGGTGAGGATGCGATCGGCATTGCGGTCGCGATGAAAGACGGTGGCGACATCCTGAAGCTGGGCTCCACGCTGGATGCCGAGTTCGAGCGCCTGCAGAAGACGCTGCCGGCGGGCATGCACCTGCGCAAGGTCTCCGACCAGCCGCATGCGGTGGAAGAGTCGGTGGGTGAGTTCGTGCAGGTGCTGACCGAAGCGGTGGTGATCGTGCTGCTGGTGAGCTTCTTCTCGCTGGGCCTGCGTACGGGCCTGGTGGTGGGCGTGACCATTCCGCTGGTGCTGGCGATGACCTTCTTCGTCATGCATTACTTCGATATCGGCCTGCACAAGATCTCGCTGGGCGCGCTGGTGCTGGCGCTGGGCCTGCTGGTGGACGATGCGATCATCGCGGTGGAGATGATGGCCACCAAGATGGAACAGGGCTACGACCGCCTGCGCGCGGCCAGCTTCGCCTGGGAATCCACGGCGTTCCCGATGCTGACCGGTACGCTGATCACGGCGGCAGGTTTCCTGCCGATCGCCACGGCGGCGTCAAGCACCGGTGAGTACACCCGTTCGTTGTTCCAGGTGGTGACCATCGCACTGGTGGTGTCATGGATTGCGGCGGTGCTGTTCATTCCGTACCTGGGTGACAAGATGCTGCCGGATCTGTTCAATCCGCAGCTGCCCAAGCCGGACAGCCTGGCCGGTCGCTGGCGTGCGAAGCGCCTGGCCTGGGCCGATCGCCATCCGGCGCTGCTGCGCTGGGTCGCACCGAAGGAGCATGCACACGACCACGATCCGTACCAGCGGCCGTTCTACACGCGTTTCCGCCGTTTCCTGGACATGTGCCTGCGCCACCGCTGGTGGGTGATCGCAGCAACGGTGGCCCTGTTCGTGTTCTCGTTGCTGATGTTCCGCTTCGTGCCGCAGCAGTTCTTCCCGGATTCGACCCGCCCGGAACTGATGGTGGATATCGAACTGGCTGAAGGCGCGTCGCTGCAGGCCACGCAGGCGCAGGCCAGCAAGCTGGAAAAGCTGCTGAAGGGCCGTGAGGGCATCGCCAACTACGTGGCCTATGTGGGTACCGGTTCGCCGCGCTTCTACCTGCCGCTGGACCAGCAGCTGCCGGCGACCAACTTCTCGCAGTTCGTGGTGCTCACCGAAGACGCCAAGGCGCGCGAGGCCACGCGCGACTGGCTGCTGAAGGACGTGATCCCGCAGTTCCCGGATGTGCAGATGCGCGTGACGCGGCTGGAGAACGGTCCGCCGGTGGGCTACCCGGTGCAGCTGCGGATCTCCGGCGAGCACATCGAGCAGGTGCAGGCGATCGCACGCCAGGTGCAGGACAAGGTGCGGGAGAACCCGCATGTGATGAACGTGAACCTGGACTGGAGCGAGCCGAGCAAGGTCGTGCGGCTGGTGCTGGACCAGGACCGTGCACGCGCGCTGGGCGTGAGCAGTGCGCAGGTGAGCCAGCTGCTGGGCACTTCGCTGTCGGGCATGAGCGTGAGCACCTATCGCGAGGGCAACCGCCTGATCGAGATGCTGCTGCGGGGTCCGGAGAACGAGCGCGTGCAGCTGGGCATGCTGGGCAGCCTGGCCATTCCCACAGCCAATGGCACGTCGGTGACGCTCTCGCAGGTGGCGCGCCTGGAGTACGTGTTCGAGGACGGCATCATCTGGCATCGCAACCGCCTGCCGACCGTGACCGTGCGTGCCGATATCAGCGACGGCAGCCAGGCGCTGGACGTGGTGCAGCAGATCCTGCCGACGCTGGATAGCATCCGCGCTGCACTGCCGAGCGGTTACCTGCTGGAAACCGGCGGAACGGTGGAGGATTCGGCACGTGGCCAGGACTCGATCAAGGCAGGCATGCCGTTGTTCCTGATCGTGGTCGCAACGCTGCTGATGCTGCAGCTGCGCAGCTTCTCGCGTGCCGCGATGGTGCTGGTGACGGCACCGCTGGGCATCATCGGCGCGACCTTGTTCCTGCTGCTGTTCCGTGCACCGTTCGGGTTCGTGGCGCTGCTGGGCACGATCGCGCTGGCCGGCATGATCATGCGCAACTCGGTGATCCTGATCGACCAGATCCAGCAGGACATCGATGCCGGGCATGATCGCTGGCATGCGATCATCGACGCGACGGTACGGCGTTTCCGCCCGATCGTGCTGACCGCCCTGGCGGCGGTGCTGGCGATGATTCCGCTGTCGCGCAGCGCGTTCTATGGCTCGATGGCGATTTCGATCATGGGCGGGTTGATCGTGGGTACCGTGCTGACCCTGGTGTTCCTGCCGGCGCTGTATGCGGCGTGGTTCCGGGTGAAGCCGGATGAATCCGGGGCGTAATGCCCCGGGTTCCAGGGCCGCCGCCTCTGGCAGGTGCCAACCCTGGTTGGCACGGCGCGTTGCATCCACGCATGCTCGCGGGATCTGCTTTCTGTAGAGCCGAGCCATGCTCGGCTGCTCTTTGCGCGATGATGGGATGAGTCGAGCATGGCTCGACTCTACAGAAGCATCCATGCATGGCGTGGATCTACTGCAGTTGCAGGCCGCTCCGCAGCAGTGGCACCAGCCACTCCAGGAATACGTGCACGCGCTGTGCCCGATGCTGCCGATGCGGTTGCAGCAGGGTCACCGGCAACGGTTGTGCGACGTGCCGTGGCATCACTTCCACCAACGTGCCGGACTGCAGCTCGTCCTGCACGTCATAGCGCGGAATCTGCAGCAGTCCCAGTCCGGCCACGCAGCAGGCGATCGAGGCTTCGGCGCTGTTCACCCGCACCCAACCCTGCATGGGCAGCGTGCGCAGCTGGGGTCCGTCCTGCCATTCCCACGGTTCCACCCGCGCGGTCGTCGGCGAGGCGTAGTTCACCGCCCGGTGCTGCTGCAGGTCCGCCGGTTGCTGCGGGACGCCGTACGCGCGCAGGTAGGACGGCGCAGCCACGTTGACGAAGTCCAGCGTGCCCAGCGTGCGCGAAACCAGGCTGGAATCGCCCAGCTGGCCGACCCTCAACACCGCATCGCAGCCTTCCTCGATCAGGTTCACTGCGCGGTCGGTCATGCCCAGATCCACCTCCACCTGCGGGTAACGGGCGAAGAAGTCAGGCAGCGCCGGCGCCACGATGCGCCTGCCGATGCGGCTGGGTACGTCGATCCTCAGCAGGCCGACCGGCTGCGCGTCCTCCTGGCGGAACAGCGATTCGGCATCTTCGACCTCGGCGATCAGGCGCAGGCAGCGGGCGTGGAACACATCGCCATCGTGGGTGGTGGAGACGCGTCGCGTCGAGCGTTGCAACAGGCGCGTACCCAGCCGCTGCTCCAGTTCGGCGACCGCCGCCGATACCGTGGAACGGGGCAGTCCGAGCTGGTCGGCGGCGCGGGTGAAGCTGGCGCACTCCACCACCCGGCTGAAGATGCGGAAGCGGTCGATCCGATCCATTGTTCGCTCGATCTGGAAAGTTAAGTCAATGTTGCGGGCTTTATCCGCATTTTCCGCACGATATCGTCATCGGGGCAGGGTTGCCATCCCGGACAGCCCCACTCCGAGACCGAAGCCATGACCGACCACTCCCTCAAGGGCAAGACCGTGCTGATCGCAGGCGGTGCCAAGAACCTCGGTGGCCTGCTCGCCCGCGATTTCGCCGCCCACGGCGCCGGGGCCATCGTCATCCATTACAACAGCGATGCCAGCCAGGCCGACGCCGAAGCGACCGTCGCGGCGGTCCAGGCTGCGGGCAGCAAGGCCGTGGCCCTGCAGGGCGACCTGACCTCCGCTGCCGCCATGGAGCGCCTGTTCGCCGACGCTGTCGCAGCCGTCGGCCGTCCCGATGTCGCCATCAATACCGTCGGCAAGGTCCTGAAGAAGCCGCTGCTGGAGATCAGCGAAGCGGAGTACGACGAGATGAGCGCGGTGAATGCCAAGGCGGCGTTCTTCTTCCTCAAGGAGGCCGGCCGTCACGTCAATGATGGTGGCCGCATCTGCACCCTGGTGACGTCGCTGCTGGGCGCCTACACGCCGTTCTACTCCAGCTATGCAGGCACCAAGGCGCCGGTGGAGCACTTCACCCGCGCGGCATCGAAGGAGTTCGGCGAGCGGGGCATCTCGGTGACCGCGATCGGTCCCGGGCCGATGGACACGCCGTTCTTCTATCCTGCCGAGAGTGCCGATGCGCAGGCGTATCACAAGACCGCGGCGGCGCTGTCCGCGTTCACCCGCACCGGTCTGACCGACATTGCCGACATCGTGCCGTGGATCCGTTTCCTGGTTACCGACGGCTGGTGGATGACCGGGCAGACGGTGCTGGTCAACGGTGGCTACACCACCAAGTAACCGGGCCACGCTGGGCGCGGCTCCACCGCACTGCACCTGTGGCGCCGGGCCATGCCCGGCTCATGCAACAGCCATCGGGCATGGCTCGACGCTACAGGTGCCGCCCGGCGGGTCAGCCCAGCTTCGCCAGTACGGCGTCGGTCGCCGCCGCCGTGCTCACGGCCTGGCCCTTTGCAGCCAGATCAGCAGTGAACACGCCATCATCCAGCACCGCGTGCACGGCCGCCTCCACAGCCGCCGCTTCGGCATCCAGGCCCAGCGAGTGGCGCAGCAGCATGGCCGCGCTGAGGATCGTCGCGTAGGGGTTGGCGATGCCCTTGCCGGCGATGTCCGGTGCCGAACCGTGGATCGGCTCGTAGATGCCGACCGCACCCGGTTCTCCCAGTGATGCCGACGGCAGCAGGCCCAGCGAACCGGCCAGCATCGAGGCCTCGTCGGTGAGGATGTCGCCGAACATGTTTTCGGTCACGATCACGTCGTATTCGCGTGGCTTGGCCAGCAGGTGCATCGCCATCGAATCGACCAGCTGGTGTTCCAGCGCGACGTCCGGGAACTCCTCGCGGCCGATGCGGGCGGCGACGTCGCGCCATAGGCGGGACGTCTCCAGCACGTTGGCCTTGTCCACCGAGGTCACCTTGCCTCGGCGCTGCTGTGCCAGGCGGAACGCGCTGCGCAGCACGCGCTCGATTTCGGCCACGGTGTAGCGGCAGAGGTCGCTGGCGCTGTCGGCATCGCGGGTCTTGTCGCCGAAGTAGATGCCGCCGGTCAGTTCGCGTACCACCACGAAGTCCACGCCCTTGAGCAGTTCGGCCTTGATCGGCGATGCCCCCAGGGCGGCATCATGGGTACGCACCGGCCGCAGGTTGGCGTACAGGCCCAGCGCCTTGCGGATCGCCAGCAGGCCCTGCTCGGGACGCACCTTGGCGTTCGGGTCGGACCACTTCGGTCCACCCACTGCACCCAGCAGCACGGCATTCGCGGCCTGGCATGCGGCGAGAGTGGCGGCGGGCAGGGGCTCGCCATGGCGATCGATGGCGATGCCACCGATATCGTGCTCGCTGAACGTGAAGGTGTGGTTGAAGCGTTCGCCGATGGCTTTCAGGACCGCAACCGCAGCGGCGGCCACTTCCGGGCCGATGCCATCACCGGGGAGTACAACGATCTCAGCGTGCATGCTCACTCTCGTAACGTTCGATGTCAGGGACGCGGCCCAGCAGATAACCCAGTTGATCGACGCCTTCCAGCAGACAGGTCTGCGAGAAGCCATCCAGCGGGAAGGAGTAGACCCGGCCATCCGGCGTACGCAGCTCGCGTGCCGCCACGTCGATGGTCAGTTCGTCGTCGGGGCGCTGCATCAGCGCCTGAACGTCGGCTTCGTCCAGGACAATCGGCAGCAGGCCGTTCTTCAGTGAGTTGCCACGAAAGATGTCGGCGATCTCGCTGCTGACGATGGCGCGCAGGCCCAGGTCGGTCAGCGCCCACGGCGCGTGCTCGCGCGAGGAACCACAGCCGAAGTTGCGGCCCGCCAGCAGGATGCTGCGGCCGGCGTTGTGCGGCTGGTTGAAGGCGAAATCGGCCACCGGCGAACCGTCGGACTGCCAGCGCCAGTCATTGAACGCGTTGCGGCCCAGTCCGGCACGCTCGGTGGTGGACAGGAACCGGGCAGGAATGATCTGGTCGGTGTCGATGTTGGTCTGGCGCAGCACGACGCTGGACGAGGTCAAGGTGCGGAAACCGGCCATTACGCCACCTCCTGCGCGAACAGTTCGCGGGTATCGGCCACGTGGCCCTTCACCGCCGCCCAGGCGGCGCTCATCGGCGAGGCCAGCAGTGTGCGCGAGCCCGGCCCCTGGCGGCCCTCGAAATTGCGGTTGCTGGTACTCACTGCCAGTTGGCCGGGGGCGACCAGATCACCATTCATGGCGATGCACATCGAGCAGCCCGGCTCGCGCCATTCGGCACCGGCTGCACGCACGATCTCATCGATGCCCTCCGCTTCGGCCTGGCGCTTGACGATCTCCGAGCCCGGTACCACCAGCATGCGCACGCGCTCGGCGACGCGGCGGCCGCGCAGCACCTGTGCCACTTCGCGCATGTCGCTGAGGCGGCCGTTGGTGCACGAACCGACGAACACGACATCGACCGGCGTGCCGGCCAGTGCATGGCCGGCCTGGAAGTGCATGTAGTCCAGGCCCTTCTGCGCTGCGGCGTCGTTGGCCGCAGGAATCGGCACATCGACCGCGATGGCGGTGCCGGGATGCGTGCCCCAGGTCAGGGTCGGACGGATGTCGGCTGCATCGATGTGGACTTCGCTGTCGAAGCGCGCGCCTTCATCGCTGCGCAGTTCCTGCCAACGGGCCACGGCCGCCTCGAAATCGGCGCCCTTGGGGCCGCGTGGCGTGTTGGCGACGAAATCGAAGGTGACCTGGTCCGGTGCCACCATGCCCGCGCGCGCGCCGGCCTCGATGGACATGTTGCACAGGGTCATGCGCTGCTCCATGTCCATCGCTTCGATGGTGCTGCCACGGAACTCGATCACATGGCCGGTGCCGCCGTTGACGCCGATCACACCGATGATGTGCAGGACCACGTCCTTCGCGCCGACGCCCGGCGCCAGGGGGCCGTCGACCGTGATTGCCAGCGTCTTCGCCTTCCGCTGCAGCAGGCACTGTGTTGCCAGCACATGACCCACTTCGCTGGTGCCGATGCCGAAGGCCAGCGAGCCGAACGCACCATGGGTGGAGGTATGGCTGTCGCCGCAGACGATGGTCATGCCGGGCTGGGTGAAACCCTGCTCGGGCGCGATGACATGGACGATGCCCCGGTTGTCCGAGCTCATGTCGAACAGTTCGATGCCGTGCTCGCTGCAGTTGCGCGCAAGCGTGGCGACCTGCGCCTCGGAGGCGGCGCTGGCGTACGGCAGCCGGCCGTCGGCGGTGGCCGGCAGGGTCGGCGTGGAATGATCCATCGTGGCCTTGGTGCGGTCCGGCCGGCGTGGGCGGAGACCGCGTTCGCGCAGCTCGGTGAACGCCTGCGGCGAGGTCACCTCGTGGATCAGGTGCAGGTCGATGTACAGCACCGCAGGGGCGCTGTCGGATTCGGGAACGACCACGTGGGCGTCCCACAGTTTGTCGTACAGGGTGCGGGGTGCGGAGGTCATGCGGTTGCCTGGCAGAAGTACGATTGAACGAACATCGGGAAATAACGGGAAAGGGTCAAGTCAACGGCGGCGCGCGAGTACGCGCAGGCGCACGTAGTCAGCCAGCGGCTGGCCCGCCGCGTTGCGGGGCAGGTCGGCCAGCAGGGCCGCGGCGGCCTCGCGAACGGTGGCACGGGCCTCGACCGGCAGGTCGTCCAGCAGTGGTGCGGCGAACACCCGCAGCCATCCTGCCACGCCTGTCGGCAGTGCGGTGGGGCGCGGCAGGCATTCGATCAGCTGCACCTGGAAGCCGTGCTGGCGCAGGCGGTCGGCATAGGCGTCGGCGGTCGGGAAATACCACTGGAAACCGCTGGCGCCATGGCCATGCGCAGCACGTGCGGCCTGCACCGCGGCGATGATGGTCGCCACGTTGCCATGGCCACCGAACTCGGCCACGAAGCGGCCGCCGGGACGCAGTGCACGGCGCACGCCTTCCAGCACGGCGTCGGGGTGGCGCATCCAATGCAGCGCGGCGTTGCTGAACACCGCGTCGAACGCGCTGTCGAAGGACAGGGCATGGCCGTCCATCACCTGCGCATCGACGCCGCGCGCGCGCGCGGCGATCACCAGTTCCGGCGACGCGTCCACGCCGTGGATGCGTGCACCGCTCAACGCCAGTTCACTGCTGAGCACCCCATCGCCACAGCCCAGATCGAGGATGTGCTCACCGGCGCGCGGGTCGAGCAGGCGCGACACCGCGCCGCCGAGCAGCGGCACGAAGCCGGCATCGATCGCATAGTCCTGGGCGTTCCACTGCTGGCCCGCCGTAGCGGACGTGGTCGTGTCGAAGGCGCTCATGTCAGGTTTCTCAGGCGGTGGCAGGGGTGGCGGTTTCGCTGACGCTGCTGGCAGCAGCCTGGCGTTGGCGCAGCAGCCGGTTGGCAACGTCCAGCCAGGCCAGCGCAGAGGCTTCGATGATGTCCTTGCTGGTGCCGGTGCCGTCGTATTCGATGCCGTCGTGGCGCACGCTCAGGTTGGCCTCGCCGCGTGCATCGGCACCGATGCCGACGCTGTGCACGTGATAACTGTCGAGCATCAGCTGCACGCCGGTGGCGGCCGACAACGCGCCGAACAGCGCATCCACCGGGCCATCGCCCTGCGCGGTCTCGGCCACGCGGTTGCCGTCCGGGTCGGACAGCTCGACCAGTGCATTGGCGCGACTGCCGACATCGCTGATGGTCATCGAGGCCAGGCGATAGCCCTGTGCATTGGCGCCGCCCTGCATCAAGGTCTGCAGGTCGGCATCGGTGACCACCCGCTGCTGCTCGCACAGGCCCTTGAACTGTTCGAACACCAGCTTCAGCTCTTCTTCGTCCAGCCAGAAGCCCAGTGCACGCAGGCGCGCTTCGACGGCGGCGCGGCCACTGTGGCGGCCCAGCACCATCTGCGAATCCTCCCAGCCCACGTCTTCCGGGCGCATGATTTCGTAGGTGCCGCGATGGCGCAGCATGCCATGCTGGTGGATGCCCGATTCATGGGCGAAGGCATTGGCGCCGACGATGGCCTTGTTGCGCTGCACCGGCATGCCGACCAGGCGCTGCAGCAGCTGCGAGGTGCCGACGATGCGCGGGGTGTTGATCGCGGTGTCCTGCTCGTAGAAGGCCTGGCGCACCTTCAGCGCCATCGCGATTTCTTCCAGTGAGCAGTTGCCGGCGCGTTCACCGATGCCGTTGACGGTGCACTCGACCTGGCGGGCGCCGCCCTCGATGGCGGCCAGGGAGTTGGCCACAGCCAGTCCCAGGTCGTTGTGGCAGTGCGCGCTGAAGATCACGTTGGTGGCATTGGGCACGTCGGCCACGCCGGCAATGACCTGCTGGAACATCGCGCGGATTTCCTCCGGCGTGGTGAAGCCGACGGTGTCGGGCAGGTTGATGGTGGTGGCGCCGGCGGCGATGGCCACGCGCGAGACCTCGATCAGGTAGTCCAGCTCGGTGCGGGTGGCATCTTCGGCCGAGAATTCGACATCGTCGATGTAGGAACGGGCCAGCGATACATGCTTGCGTACCGACTCCAGCACCTGCTCGCGGGTCATCCGCAGCTTGTGCTCGCGGTGCAGCGGGCTGGTCGACAGGAACACGTGCAGGCGCGGGTTGGCCGCAGCTTCCAGGGCACGTGCCGAGGTCTCGATATCGGCCTGCAGGCAGCGCGACAGCACGGCCAGGCTCAGGCCCGGACGGCGCAGTTCGCGGCCGATCAGGGCCATCGCTTCGCGGTCGGACTGCGAGCTGGCCGGGAAGCCGGTCTCGATGATGTCCACGCCCAGTTCGTCCAGCGCACGCGCCATCACCAGCTTCTGCGGTGGGCTCATGCTGCAGCCGGGGGACTGCTCGCCGTCACGCAGGGTGGTGTCGAAGATGCGGATGCGCGGGGTGGTAATTCGTTCGATGGTGGTCACAGGGAGATCTCCTCGACAACAGGTGCAACGGCGTGCAGGGGGGAAGGGGGGGCAGCGGTGGTGGGCGTGACGCCGGTCCGTGCCGGCGGGCGGGGCGTCTCGGCGCGACGCCGGCGCGGCTTGCGCGGCGGGCGTGGGCGGATGTCGGTCAGCAGGCCGGCCAGCACGCCGGCATCGATGTTGCCGCCGGAGACCACGGCGCACTTGCGGCGCCCGGCGATGCGTCGACCGGCAGCCAGTGCCAGCGCGCCCGCGCCTTCGGCGATGATGTGTTCTTCCAGTGCCAGCCGCACCAGCGTTTCACGCAGTTCGGCCTCGCGCACGATCACCACGTCGTCCAGCAGCGAACTGCACAGGCGACGGGTCAGGAAGCCGGGGATCTTCACCCGCACGCCATCGGCCAGCGATGCCACCGGGGCGATCTCGCGGACATCGCCGTGGATCGCACGGGCCATCGAGTCCACGCCTTCCACCTGCGCACCAATCACGCGCACGCCCTGCGACTTGAGCGCCAGGGCGACGCCGGCGGCCAGGCCGCCACCGCCGATCGGTACGATCACCACGTCCGGCGCGTGCGCGGCCAGCTCGATGCCGACCGTCCCCTGGCCGGCGATCACGTCGGCGTCGTCGAAGGCGGACAGGAAGCGATAGCCATGACGCTGCGCCAGTTCGACGGCGAAGGCGCAGGCCTCGTCATAACTGTTGCCGTGCTGGCGTACGGTGGCACCCCAATGGGCGACACCGGCGATCTTGGTTGCCGGTGCACCGTGCGGCATCACGGTGATCGCGGGGACATCCAGCCGGTAGGCGGCCCAGGCAACGCCCTGGGCGTGATTGCCCGCCGAGGCGCAGATCACCGGGCGGCTGTCGCCGCGCTCGCGGCCGGCCAGCAGGGCATTCAACGCGCCGCGCACCTTGTAGGAGCCGGTCCGCTGCAGATTCTCCAGCTTCAGCCAGGTGCCGAAGCGTTCGGCATGATGCAGTGGCGTGGGCGGCAGGAAGCGGCGCAGGCGCGCCTGCGCGGCCAGGACATCGGCGACGCTTACGTCGCCGACATCACTTTCCTTGCTGGTGTCAGCGGCCGGCATGGGCCACCGGTGCGGTGCGCGCGACCATCGCATGCGGGTACGGGCGGCGAAGAAGACGCCTCCGTACCGGCACCGTGGTCACAACGGTACGGGTGTTCATTGCGATACTCCTTCGATGCTGCTGTCTACCGGCGTCAGCTCCACCGATACGCAGTCGTAGATCTTTTCGATCTGCCGGCACAGCGTCTCCGCCGGTCGCTGGCCGTCCACGACCAGCTGCAGGTGCCAGCGTCCGTCATCGGCGGCGTCCGGAGCACCGCTGATCGAACGCGGCGCGAAGCCACGGCGCTCGGCCATGCCGATCACGCGCAGCAGCGCGCCTTCGGCCGGCTGCAGCACCAGGTCAAGCCGGTATTGCATTGGGAGTCTCCTGGCGGGCATGGGCTGGATTGCTTTCCAGCATGGTGCTGTTGGCGGTGTTCGGCGGCACCAGCGGCCACACGTTGGCGCGCGCGTCGATGGCCACGTGCAGCAACGCCGGGCCCGGCTCGGCCAGCAGCGCGGCCAGGCCGCCTTCGACGTCATCGCGCGAATCGATGCGGCTGGCGGCGATGCCGAACACCTGGGCCAGGGCGACGAAATCCGGGTTGTCGGACAGATCGATCTCGCTGTAGCGCTCGGCGAAGAACAGCTCCTGCCACTGCCGGACCATGCCCAGCGAGCTGTTGTCCAGCAGCACGATCTTCACCGGCAGGCGGCACCGGGCGATGGTCGCCAGCTCCTGCACGTTCATCATGAAGCTGCCATCGCCGGACACCAGCACCACGGTGCGCTCCGGGCAGGCAAACTGCGCGCCCATCGCCGCCGGCAGGCCGAAGCCCATCGTGCCCAGCGCGCCGCTGGTCAGATGGTTGCGCGGATGATTGAAGCGACAATGCTGGGCCACCCACATCTGGTGCTGGCCGACGTCGCAGGCAATCACCGTGTCGGCGGGTGCCAGTTCGCTCAGGCGCTTCAGCAGCGCTGGTGCGTAGATGTGCTGCCCTGGCGCGTCGTAGCGGGCGGCGAAGCGGTCGCGATGCTGCGCACAGCGGCTGCGCCATGCGTCCTGATGGGCCCTGGGGGAGGGGAAGGCCGCATGCAGGGCACGGATGGCGTGGCCGACATTGCCGGGCACGGCGACGTCGGCGCTGCGCAGCTTGGAGATCTCGTACGCATCGGCATCGATATGGACCACGCGCGCGAACGGAGCGAACTCCGCCAGCTTGCCGGTGGCGCGATCATCGAACCGTGCGCCCAGCACCAGCAGCAGATCGCTTTCCTGAACCGCCATGTTGGCAGCGCGGGTGCCGTGCATGCCCAGCATGCCCAGCGACTGCGGATGGTGTGCCGGCAGAGCACCCAGTCCACGCAGGGTCATCACCGTGGGAATGCCACTGGCCTCGACGAAATCGCGCAGGTCCTGCACTGCATCGCCCAGTGCGATGCCACCGCCGGCATACACCACCGGCTTCTCCGCCGCCGCCAGCGCTGCGATGGCGGCGGCAATGGCGTCGCCGGTGGCTGCCGGCGGTGGTTCAACGCTGCTCGGCACATGCACCGGCAGGTGACTGGCATCGGCCACCTGCACGTCCTTGGGCAGGTCGATCAGCACCGGGCCGGGACGTCCTTCGCGGGCAATGCGGAAGGCATCGGCGACCACGCGGGGCAGGTCATCGACGCTGCGTACCAGCCAGCTGTGCTTGACGATCGGCATGGTCAGGCCGAACACATCCAGCTCCTGGAAGGCGTCGGTACCCAGCAGGGGCGTGCCGACCTGGCCGGTGATGCAGACCATCGGCACCGAGTCCAGCATCGCATCGGCGATACCGGTGACCAGGTTCGATGCGCCGGGGCCGGAGGTGGCCACGCAGACGCCCACCTGGCCGCTGGCGCGTGCGAAACCGTTGGCGGCCAGCGCCGCGCCCTGCTCGTGCCGCACCAGGATGTGCTTCAACGACGAATCCACCAGCGCGTCGTAGAACGGCATGATGGTGCCGCCGGGATAGCCGAACAGCGTGCGGACGCCTTCGGCCTCCAGTGCCTGGGTCAGCCAGCGCGCCCCGTTGGGTGGCGCGCTGCGGTGTGTGGAAGAGTTCATGGGGGACCTTGCAAGCGGGTGGGGGAGGGCCGCGTGGTTACGCGGCCTGTCCTTGCAACCAGACCATCTTGGCGCGCAGTTCCTTGCCTACCTTCTCGATCGGATGCTCCAGGTCGGCCTGCTTGAACCGGTTGTAGTTCGGCAGGCCCGCTTCGTACTCGGCCACCCAGTTCTTGGTGAAGGTGCCGTCCTGGATGTCCTTCAGTACTTCCTTCATGCGCTCCTTGGTGCCGGCATCGATCACCCGCGGGCCGCTGACGTAGTCGCCGTACTGCGCGGTTTCGGAGATGAATTCCAGCATGCGCGAGATGCCGCCTTCGTAGAACAGGTCCACGATCAGCTTCAGTTCGTGCAGCACTTCGTAATAGGCGATCTCGGGCTGGTAGCCGGCTTCCACCAGGGTCTCGAAACCGGCCTGTACCAGCGCGGAGGCGCCACCGCACAGCACCGCCTGCTCACCGAACAGGTCGGTCTCGGTTTCTTCCTTGAAGGTGGTCTGGATCAGATTGGCGCGGGCGCCACCGAGACCGGTCGCATAGGCCTGCGCATGCTGCGCGGCCTGGCCGCTGGTGTCCTGGTAGACCGCCCAGATGCACGGAACGCCACGGCCGATCTCGTACTCGCGACGCACCAGCGCGCCCGGGCCCTTCGGTGCGACCAGGACCACGTCCAGGTCGGCGCGCGGCTCGATCATGCCGTAGTGGACATTGAGGCCGTGGGCGAACAGCAGGCACGCGCCCTGCTTCATGTTGGGCGCCAGCACGTCGTTGTAGAGCTTTTTCTGCACCATGTCCGGAGTCAGCACGGCGACCAGGTCGGCATCCTTCACCGCATCGGCGGGAGCCACGACGGTGAAGCCATCGGCCTGGGCCTTGGCTTCGGTCGGGCCGCCCGGCCGCAGGCCTACCACCACATCGAAGCCGGATTCGCGCAGGTTCAGTGCGTGGGCGCGGCCCTGGCTGCCGTAGCCGATGACGGCGATCTTGGTCTGGGGCAGGTCGTTGGTGCTCATGGGGGAGGTTCCTTGCGGTGGGAAGAAAAAAGAACGGCCGGTCGTCGAAGCGACGTACCGGCCGGTCAGGGGAAAGCGGTGGAGGAGGGGCCGCGCATCGCACAGGAACGGCCGCCACGAGGCATCGTGGTGCAGCGGGTCCGGGTTTTGCAGAAGGCGGTGGTCATGGTGGTTGCGTCTGAAACCAGGTCTTGAAATGAAAAAACCCGCACCTGGGCGGGTGCGGGTTTTTGATCGAGTTCCGGTGTGTTCTATCTGCTTACACGCTGGCTCGTCCCGCACCTGTTGGTTGGGTAATAAGTACGAGCACAAGAATCGAACGCAGCGACGCGGCGCCGATGTCGGCGGCTTCGATGTGGGTTCGCGGTGGTGTGTTGTGTTGCAGCATGTGATCGAGAGAAACACAGCTGTTTTGACGATGTCAACCCTTGTCGGGGTGATTCCAGGCACTTTCCGCTGCGTCCAGCGGAATCGCTTGTGGCGCAAGGATGGTTGCCGCTGAAAGTGTTTCGGTGAACCCGAATTCACTCCTTTCACCAAGGTTTTTGCGCGGATTTTGGGGGTTCTGCCCGCCGGGCATGACCCGGTGCCGGCAGCGGTCGCCGCGGCCGCCTCGCCCCATGACCTCTGCCCGATACCGCGTGAAGGCCGCAGCGGCGATGATCGGTGCTACCACCCTTCCATCGGAACCCGACTGTGTCCCGACGCCTTGCCCGTTCCCTGCTGGCTGCCGCCGTCCTGGCGGCCATGCCCGCGCTTTCCCTCGCTGCCGACCGCATCACCGGCCACACCTTCGCCACCCGCTCGGAAGTCATCGCGCCTCACGCCATGGCGGCCACTTCGCAGCCACTGGCCACCCAGATCGCACTGGACGTGATGAAATCCGGCGGCTCGGCGGTCGATGCCGCCATCGCCGCCAATGCTGCGCTGGGCCTGATGGAGCCGACCGGCAATGGCATCGGTGGCGATCTGTTCGCCATCGTCTGGGACCCGAAGACACAGAAGCTGTACGGCTACAACGGGTCCGGCCGCTCGCCGAAGTCGCTGACCCTGGCCGAGTTCCAGCGCCGCGGCCTGAAGGAGATCCCGGCGACCGGGCCGTTGCCGGTCTCCGTGCCGGGTGCCGTCGATGGCTGGTTCGCCCTGCATGGCCGCTTTGGCCGCAAGCCCATGGCCGACAATCTTGCGCCCGCCATCCGCTACGCGCGCGAAGGCCACCCGGTGGCCGAGGTGATCGCCTATTACTGGGATCGTTCCGTGCCACGGCTGTCGCAGTATCCCGGCTTCAAGGAACAGTTCACGGTCAACGGGCATGCGCCGCGCAAGGGCGAGATGTGGAAGAACCCGAACCTGGCCGATACGTTGCAGAAGGTGGCCGACGGCGGCCGGGATGCCTTCTACAAGGGCGAGATCGCCCACACCATCGGCGATTACTTCAAGGCCAATGGTGGCTACCTGAGCTACCAGGACATGGCCGACCACCACGGCGAGTGGGTCGAGCCGGTCAGCAGCAACTATCGCGGTTACGACGTATGGGAGTTGCCGCCGAACAGCCAGGGCATCGCCGCGCTGCAGATTCTCAACGTACTTGAAGGCTACGACTTCTCGAAGATTCCATTCGGCTCGCCCGAGCACGTGCATCTGTTCGTGGAGGCCAAGAAGCTGGCCTTCGCCGATCGTGCGCGCTTCTACGCCGACATGGCCTTCCAGCCCGCACCGGTCCAGAAGCTGATTTCCAAGGAGTATGCCGCGCAGCGGCGTGCACTGATTTCCATGGACAAGGCGTTGAAGGAAGTGCAGCCGGGCACGCCGAAGCAGCTGGAGGAGGGCGATACGATCTACATGACCGTGGCCGATGCTGACGGCATGATGGTGTCGCTGATCCAGTCAAACTACCGCGGGATGGGAAGCGGCATGGCGCCACCGGGGCTCGGCTTCATCCTGCAGGACCGCGGCGAGATGTTCGTGCTGCAGAAGAACCATCCGAATGGCTACGCACCGGGCAAGCGCCCGTTCCAGACCATCATTCCGGCGTTCATCACCAAGGATGGAAAGCCCTATGCCAGTTTCGGCGTGATGGGCGGTGCGATGCAGCCGCAGGGCCACGCGCAGATCGTGATGAACCTGGTGGACTTCGGCATGAACCTGCAGGAGGCCGGAGATGCGCCGCGTATCCAGCATGAAGGTTCCACGGAGCCGACCGGTCAGGCCACGGCGATGACCGATGGGGGGGAGGTGAACCTGGAGACGGGCTTCCCGTACGAAACGGTGCGCGCGCTGATGCGCAAGGGGCATCGCATCGTGTTCGCCGACGGTCCGTACGGCGGGTATCAGGCGATCATGCGGGATCCGGACACGGGCGTGTACTACGGCGCGTCGGAGAGTCGGAAGGATGGGCAGGCGGCGGGGTATTGAGGTCTCCCGGCCACCGGGCTGAGCCCCCTCGCGGCTGATCGCCAGAGCCGATCATGGATTGGGGCGTGCGGATGGGAATGCCGGGGGACGCCGTGAATACGTCCTTGTAGGCTTGGCCGCGGCATCCATGCCGCGGACACCCCCGTCCTTCCCCCCCGCACGCCCCCCGACAATTTCCGTGCGCGTCAGCCACTGAAGTGAAAGAAGAAGATCAAAAGCAACAGCAACAGCCGCGCGCTGTGGGTTGGGGTCGGATCCGTCTTCCAGAGGAAACGGATCCGACCCCTTCGTGTTTTTCCGGCGCAGGCTGCCGAACACCCTCAATCCGAATCCTGCGCGCGCGCTGCTTCGGCCTGGGTTTCTTCCTGTGCCGCCATTTCGCGCGCGATCCACGCATCGATCATGTGCCGCTGGCGCTGTGCCTGCCGCCGCTCCCGCGTGTACTCCTGGTCCAGTACCCGGTACAGCGAGACCATCACCAGCACCATCAGCAGCGCGAATGGCAGTGCCGAGATCGTGATCATGCCCTGCAGTGCGTCGAGGCCGCCGGCCAGCAGCAACGCACCTGCGATCAGTGCGATGCCCACACCCCAGGCCAGCTTGCGCTTGGCGGGCGGGTCGCCTGCCTCGTCGGTGGACATGCTGGCCAGCACCAGCACCGCCGAGTCAGCCGAGGTCACGAAGAAGATCATCAGCAGAACCAGCGCGATGCACGACAGCAGCAATGGCAGCGGCATGCTGTCGAACAGGGTGAACAGTACGGTCTCATAGCCATTGCCCAGCGCCTGTACCAGGTCTGCATGGCCGAAGATCTGCGACCAGATCGCGGTGCCACCGAACACCGAGAACCAGAAGAAGCCCAGCAGCGTCGGCGCCAGTACCACGCCCACCACGAACTCGCGCACGCTGCGGCCACGCGAGATGCGCGCGATGAACGAACCCACGAACGGTGCCCAGGAAATCCACCAGGCCCAGTAGAAGATCGTCCAGTCGGCGACCCACGTACTGGAGGAGAACGGTGACATGCGCAGGCTCATCGTCACCAGCTGGTTCAGGTAGGAACCCAGCGTCGTGGTGAAGGTATTGAAGATCGCGCCGGTCGGCCCGAGCACCAGGACCAGTGCCAGCAGCAGGGCGGCCAGCGCCAGGTTGAAGTTCGACAGCCATTTCACGCCGCGCTCCACGCCGCTGAGGGTGGAGGCCATGTACAGCACGAAGGCGACGGCGATGATGGTCAGCTGCAGCGGCACACCGGCATGCACGCCGAACACGCGCTGCATGCCGGCTGCGATCTGGATGGTGCCGAAGCCCAACGTGGTGGCCACACCGATTGCCGTGGCCACCACCGCGGCAATGTTGACAATCCGTCCGATCCAGCCCCGATGATGATGACCGATGATCGGCTGCAGCATGTCGCTGACCAGCCCGCGGCCGTTGCGGTTGAACTGGAACCACGCCATTGCCAGACCGATCAGCGCGTAGATCGCCCACGGATGCAGGCCCCAGTGGAAGAACGCATAGCGCATCGCTGCACGTGCGGCGTCCATGCTTTCCGGTGCCAGTCCTTCCGGCGGCTTGCTGAAGTGGGAGATCGGCTCGGCCGCCCCCCAGAACACCAGGCCGATGCCCATGCCGGCGGCGAACAGCATCGACATCCAGCTGGCCCGCGAGAATTCGGGTTCGGCGTCTTCGCCACCGATGCGCAGGTTGCCGAAGCGGCCGAACGCCAGGTACATCAGGAACACCAGCGCCAGGAACACCACCAGCAGGTACAGCCAGCCGATGCCGCGGATGAGTTCGCCGAGGATGCTCTGCACCACGGCGTTGAAGGGACCGGGTGCTACGCCGGCAAGCAGCACCAGCAACAGGACCAGTGCGATGGAAACACGAAACACCATGAAGGAGCTTCTCCGATCAAAGGGATTGAGGGAGCGAGCAAATGCTTGCAGCGAGGGGCCGGCGGCACTCGAGCGCGAGCCGGGCAGGGGCCGCGATGGCGGCGATGCGTCATCGGTCGCAGCGACACGATGCGCGTGCACGTTACTGAACGCGATGTCATGGTTGCGTTAATTCATCAATGTCGCGCGACGCGCAGCCGCCCCTGTCGGGTGGCCCTGTTGCAGGGGTTCTATGGTCTAATGCCGGCAAGAAGCGGGGGTACCGCGGCCATCGGCCACGGTTGAGACAGTCCCTTGGAACCTGATCCGGCTCATACCGGCGTAGGGAAGCTTTGCAATGCAACCGCACCCGGACGCGGCCCAAGGGCCGTCCGCGTGCGGGGGCAGTGCGCCGCCGCTTCGTCCCTGACCCTCCTGGACGATGCCCGATGAACGCACAGCTCTCCGCCCTGCAGCAACAGGCCCAGCAACTCTCCGAATCCGTGACCCGGCCGATTCCCGGCTCGCGCAAGATCCATGTCACCGGCTCGCGCCCGGACCTGCGCGTGCCGATGCGCGAGATCGCACTGAGCCGCACGCCGACCCTGTTCGGCGGCGAAGAGAACGCGCCGGTCACGGTGTATGACACCTCCGGCCCCTACACCGATCCTGACGTGCGCATCGACCTGTCCGCGGGCTTGCCGGCCCTGCGCCGTGCCTGGGTCGAAGCGCGGGGTGACACCGAACAGCTTGATGGCCTGAGCTCTTCCTTCGGCCGCGATCGCGAGCACGACCCGAAGCTCGATGCGGTGCGCTTCCCGGCCCGCAGCCTGCCGCGCCGCGCCCGTGCGGGTGGCAATGTCACCCAGATGCACTATGCGCGCCGCGGCATCATCACGCCGGAGATGGAATTCGTCGCCATCCGCGAGAACCAGCGGCTGGACGCGATCCGCGATGCAGGCCTGCTGCAGCAGCATCCGGGCGAAGCCTTCGGCGCATCCATCCAGAAGATCATCACCCCGGAGTTCGTCCGCGACGAAATCGCCCGTGGCCGGGCGGTGCTGCCCAACAACATCAACCACCCGGAAAGCGAGCCGATGATCATCGGCCGCAACTTCCTGACCAAGATCAACGCCAACATCGGCAACAGCGCGGTGTCATCGGGCATTGCCGAGGAAGTGGAGAAGCTGGTGTGGGCGATCCGCTGGGGGGGCGATACGGTGATGGACCTGTCCACCGGCAAGCACATCCACGAGACCCGCGAGTGGATCATCCGCAACTCGCCGGTGGCGATCGGCACGGTGCCGATCTATCAGGCCCTGGAGAAGGTCGATGGCCGTGCCGAGGCACTGACCTGGGAGATCTTCCGCGACACGTTGATCGAACAGGCCGAACAGGGCGTGGACTACTTCACCATCCATGCCGGCGTGCTGCTGCGCTACGTGCCGCTGACCGCCAAGCGGGTGACCGGCATCGTCAGTCGCGGCGGCTCGATCATGGCCAAGTGGTGCCTGGCCCATCACAAGGAGAATTTCCTCTACACGCACTTCGAGGACATCTGCGAAATCATGAAGGCCTACGACGTGACCTTCTCGCTGGGCGATGGGCTGCGCCCGGGCTGCATCGCAGACGCCAACGACGCGGCGCAGTTCGGCGAGCTGGAAACGCTTGGCGAGCTGACGAAGATCGCATGGAAGCATGACGTGCAGACGATGATCGAAGGTCCCGGGCACGTGCCGATGCAGCTGATCAAGGAAAACATGGACAAGCAGCTGCGCGAATGTGGTGAGGCTCCGTTCTATACGCTGGGGCCGCTGACCACGGACATCGCGCCCGGCTATGACCACATCACCAGTGCCATCGGCGCAGCGATGATCGGTTGGTTCGGTACCGCGATGCTCTGCTACGTGACGCCGAAGGAACACCTTGGCCTGCCCAACCGCCAGGATGTGCGCGACGGCATCATGGCCTATCGCATCGCCGCACATGCGGCCGACCTGGCCAAGGGGCATCCGGGCGCGCAGGTCCGCGACAACGCATTGAGCAAGGCGCGCTTCGAGTTCCGTTGGGAAGACCAGTTCCACCTCGGGCTGGACCCGGAGAAGGCAAAGGAATTCCATGACGAGACGCTGCCCAAGGACGCGCACAAGCTGGCGCACTTCTGCTCGATGTGCGGGCCGCACTTCTGCTCGATGAAGATCACCCAGGACGTGCGGGAGTACGCCGAGGCCGGAATGAAGGAGAAGTCCGAGCAGTTCCGCGCTGCGGGCGCGGAGGTCTACCAGCAGGGCTGACCGGACTTGCGTCGCCGGGCGTGCCCCGGCGGCGCTGCATCGCGCGCCTCACGCGCATCCCGTTATCCTCCGCCCATCTTTCCGGGGAAGGGACGCCATGCCTGTTGCCGTGACCACCCGCTGGCTGGCCATCGCCCGCCGCCATCCGTCCGCGTGGCTGCTGGGCGCGCAGCTGCTGGCGGTGATGCTGTATCCCGCGCTGGACGACACGGCCGCCGGCCGCGCCGCATTGGGCATGTTTGGAATGGCGGTGCTGGGCCTGGCGTTGTGGGTGGTCCAGCGCAGCCCGTTGGGTACATGGCTGGCACTGCTGCTGGCGATTCCGGCGGTGGTGTTCTCCATCGCCGGCGCGCTGCTGGACCGCGCCGCGCTGGTGACCACCGCGCAGCTGCTGGAGAGCCTGCTCTACTTCTATACGGCCGGCGCCCTGATCGCCTACATGCTGCAGGACCACAAAGTCACCCGCGACGAACTGTTCGCGGCCGGCGCCACCTTCACCTTGCTCGCGTGGGCATTCGCCTTCGCATTTGGGGTGTGCCAACAGTGGTATCCGGGCAGCTTCCAGGGCAGCAGCGAGGGACCTCAGCGAAGCTGGATGGAGCTGCTTTATCTGAGCTTCAGCTTGCTGTCCGGGGTCGGCCTGAGCGATGTCGTGCCGCTGCATCCGCAGGCACGCGCACTGGTCATGCTGGAGCAGTTCTCAGGCGTGATGTACGTGGCTTTGGTGGTTTCGCGGCTGGTCGGATTGACCATGCTGCGGCGCTTCTGAAAATGAATGGCAGATAAAAATTTCGCGCCCGAAAGGGCGCGAATGATGGTGCGAAGTTATGTGAATGCGTCGGCGAGAGAGAGCCTGATGTCGACCACGCGATAGGCGAGGTAACCGGCATAGGCTAGTATTCGCGCGCTCCATTGTTTTTGCGGTATGCGCCGATGCTTTGTGCGGAGTCTGGCTTTTCGCTGTTCCCCGTTGGGGACGGTATCGAAGGCGAACACTGCCCGGAAACTGTCTCTACTGTTTAGCAAAAAATGAACCGCAGCGAAATCCAGCCCACCGAATCTGATCGGATCCGGATTGGCGAATGTGTCGTCACTTTGTCCTCGCGAGAGGTCGAAGTTGCCGGCGCGCGTCGCCCGCGCCGGCTGACGCCGAAGGCGCTGGGCGTGCTGCGTGTGCTGCTGCGGCAACCCGGGCGCGTGGTCACCCGCGAAGAACTGTTCGCCGAGGTGTGGCCCGATACGCTGCCCACCAACGATGTGCTGACGCAGGCGGTCACCCAGCTGCGCAAAGCCTTCGCCAACGACGATGACAACGGCCAGGCGTATATCGAGACGATCGCCAAGACCGGCTACCGCCTGCGCGTGCCGGTGCAGGCCATGCCCGAGCCCGAAGCGGAACTGGCGGTCGAGGCCGAAGGCGCGGCTGGCGATTCCAACGCGGTCGTGGAAGTGCACACGCCAGCCCCGGAGGACATGCGACGCCGTCGCTGGCGCTACCTGCGACGTCGATTGTTGCTGGTGCTGGGCCTGTTGATGCTGGCCGCACTGCTGGTGATGACGGTCCTGCTGCTGCGCCGTGCGCCGGCCAGCTCTCCGGTGGAGGCGGCGGTGGAGAACGGCACGCGGGTGATCGGCAGCCCGCAGCGGCCCTATCGGCTGATCACCGCCACCGCAGGCTTCGAAACCTATCCCACGCTGTCGCCGGATGGTTCGCAGGTGGCCTACGAAGGTGCCAGCGAGGATGGCCTGGGCGGCGGTGCGATCAAGGTACAGACGTCCGGCAACGCGCCGGCGCGGCAGCTGCTTGTTCCTCCTGAGGGTGCGGTTGATCGCTTCCCGAACTGGTCGCCGGATGGACGCGACATCGCCTTTGCCCGCTTCTCCGCCGATGGGGGTTGTCAGGTGCTGATCGCCAGTGCGACCGGCGGCGCGTTGCGCCAGGCCACGCGCTGCGATGGCACCGAGCTGCTCAGCTTCGACTGGACACCCGACGGGCGCGGCCTGGTATTCGGCAGCATGGTGGGCCGCTATGCCCACCGCGGTATCCGAGTACTCGATCTGGCCAGCGGACAGTGGCAGCCGCTGCAGTACGCCGTCGATCAGGACGATTTCGATTACGCGCCGCGCTATTCGCCGGACGGCAAATGGCTGGTGTTCGTGCGCAACCCGCAGATGGGCGACCTGTGGCGGGTTCCTGCCGCGGGTGGCACGCCGGAGCAGCTGACCAGCGAGTCGGCCGAGCTGCGCGGATGGGCCTGGCTTGGCGACGGCCGCACCATCGTGTTCGGCCGCCGGGTCGACAGCGAGGTGCGGCTCTATTACCTCGACATCGAGCGGCGCACGCTGCGTGATGCCGGACTGGACGACGCGCAGTGGCCGGCGGTATCGCGGCATGGCGGCATGCTGGCCTTCGTCCATCGCCGTGCACAGTTCGGCGTGTTCAAGGTGCCGATGCAGGGCGGTGAACCGGAGCGCCTGTTTGCGTCCAGCGGCCGCGACGGTCAACCGATGGCAGCACCGGACGGTCGCCAGCTGGTATTCACCTCTGACCGCTCGGGCAGCTTCGCTCTCTGGTGGGCGGACATGCAACGCCCCGATTCGCTGCGGCCGATCGAGGGCCTGCGCCCGGAAGCACGGCAGGCCCCCGATTGGTCGGCCGACAGCCGGCAACTTCTGGTGGTTGGGCGCGATGCACACGGTCGCGCGGTGGTCTACGAGATCGCACCCCGCGACGAGCGTCTGCAACCGCTGCCCGTGCCCGCCGAACAGCCGCTGCAGGCGCTGTATGGCGCCACGCCCGAGCAGCTGCTGGTGGTCGAACGTGATGCCGACCAGCGTACGCGGCTCAGTCTGTTCGATCGCAGCACCCAACCCTGGCGGCGGCTGGCGAGCATCGACGGCGTCTCCCAGGTCCGCTTTGACCGCGCAGGCCGTCGGGTGCTGTTCACCCGCCTGGCGGCGGAGGGGTTGTGGGCGGCGGACGCGGCGCTGTCCCCGGACAGCGTGCGGCAGATCAGCGAGGACAAACCCAGCCGCTGGCGCTACCGCTCGTGGACGGTTGCCGGCCACGACAGCATCGGCTATCTCGGCAGTTCCACCCGCTGCAGCACCATCCTCGTCCGCATCGCCGCCGGGCAGCAGGATGCCGGGCGCTGCCTGGACGCGCAGCGCTTGAGCGCGAGCAACGGACTCAGCGCCAGCGCAGACGGGACGGCCCTGTTTGTCGCTCTGGCAGTCAGTGATGGCGCCGACATCGGCGTGATGCGGCTGCCCGAAAAGGCCCCAGCGCTGTTCCCGGCCTTCTCCAAGATGTTGATGTTCAAGGGAAATGGGCCTTCGTAATTTTTTCGTCGGGATCTCGCCGCGAATTCGTGGCGATCTCGTCGGTCTTTCCTGACGCGGTGCCGCCTGATTGGGCAAAACGGAGGCCTGTACTTGGCAAATCCGTGGTGCACCATGCGTCAACTCTCACTGGCCGATCGTGGCCAATCCGTCTCCCTGGACAAGGCACTCGATGACGTCGTGCCGACCTGCCTGGGCGTGGCCCGGCTCGGCAGCCTGCAGACCGCGGGCAGCAGCTTCACCGTGTGGATGCAGGTGCGCGGCAGCTCCTGGGTGGAGGCCAAGGAGGGGCGCTTCCGACTGCGCCACGGCGAATGGATCGCGTTCGAGAAGGAATCGCGCCCGCTGGTGCAGGCAGGGCGCAACGGGCTGTGCATCGGCCTGAACCTGAACGTGGAAGCGCTGCGTGTGCTGGCGGAGATGGCCGACTGCGGCCTGTACGCGGGCCGCGGCCGGATGGGCCGCAGTGACGCTCGCGTCGCGCTGCGCCTGTGGCGTGATGCCTTGGCCAGTGGCCACCCGGCGCAGCACCTGCGCCCGCTGCTGCTGCATCTGGCCGGCCTGCAGCGTGGATTGGCCGACAACGTGCAGCGCTGCCCTGGCCGTTCGCGCAGCCGCAAGCGCCAGGTGTTCGGTCGCATGCAGCGCGCCCGCCTCTATCTGGAAGGCAACAGCCACCGCGTCGTACGCATCGGCGAACTGGCCGAGCTGACCAACTTCTCCAGCTGGTATCTCTCCAAGACGTTCCAGAGCCTGTATGAAGAAAGCCCGCAGTCGCTTTCGGCACGGCTGCGCCTGGAGCGCGCCGCCGACCTGCTGCGCGACACCGACATGATGGTGGGAGAGGTCGCCGCGGCCAGTGGTTTCGACAACTGCTGCAGCTTCGCCCGGGCGTTCCGCGCCCGCTACGGGCAGTCCGCTTCGCGCTTCAGGGAAAACGGCGGCTTGCTCCCGCCACAATCCGCAAAGTCTCTGGTTGGTTCGCGCAAATACAGCGCTGCAACGCAATCGTAACGTGCTGGGGTGTTTTAACACGCTGCTAACACGTACCTTGGAGAGATTGATGAACGTTCGTAACCCCGCAGTGCGGTTCGGCCTGCTGCCGGCCGGCATTGCGCTGGCGCTGGCGCCCGCCTTCGCTTCCGCACAGGAAGCACCGGAAGCAAAGGGCACCACCGACCTGGACCGCATTTCGGTCACCGGCTCGCGCATCCGCGGCGCTGCCGTTGAAACCCAGCAGCCGATCGTCACCCTGAGCCGTGAGAACCTGGAAAAGCAGGGTTACACCTCGGTTGCCGACGTCCTGCAGAACCTGACCTCGGCCGGCTCCCCGGCCATCTCCCGTTCGGAGTCGCTGGCTTCGGGCGAAAACGTCGGTGGCTACTACGTCGACATCCGCAACCTGGGCGCGCAGCGCACCCTGGTGCTGATGAACGGCAAGCGCCTGGGCGCGACCACCGCCGGCTACCAGGATCTGAGCCAGATCCCGATGGCCGCCATCGAGCGCATCGAGATCCTGAAGGACGGCGCCTCGGCCATCTACGGTTCGGACGCCATCGCGGCCGTGGTCAACGTGATCACCCGCAAGCGCTTCGACGGCGCTGAAGCCAGCGTCTATGTCGGTCAGTACGGCAAGGGCGACGGCGACACCGAAACCTATTCGTTCACCCTCGGCAGCATGGGCGAGCGCGGCGGTGTCACCCTGTCCGCCGAGTACTCCAAGCAGGATCCGGTGTGGGCGAAGGACCGTTGGTTCAGCCGTGACGGCAACGCCGGCCCGAACTACCCGGGTTCGGGCGCCAGCCCGATCAACCAGAAGGGTGGCTTCTGCGACCCGTGCGTCACCCCGAACCTGAAGCAGGGCGAGCCGGGCTATGTCGGCCCGAGCGACCAGCGCTGGTACACCCTGCGTGATGGCGGCAACCCGGCCAACCGCGCCGACTACCGTCTGGAAACCTCCGCTGACGCCGTCAATGCCAACCAGCAGATGATGGTGCAGACCGGTATCGAGCGTAAGTCGCTGTACGTCAACGGCAACTACGACTTCACCGACGCGATCTCGTTCAACGCTGACGTGCTCTACAACGAGCGCAACACCACCCAGCAGATCGCAGGCTATCCGTACCAGTCGGCATCCTTCGACACCCCGCTGTCGGCCGACAGCGCGTTCAACCCGACCGGTGAAGACCTGACCTTCCGCCGCCGTCTGTGGGAAGTGCCGCGCACCACCGAAAGCCAGGTCAAGACCCTGCGCTTCGCCCCGAGCATCAGCGGCTTCTTCGACTTCGCCGGCAAGACCTTCGACTGGGACGTCGGCGCGCTGTGGAACCGCAACGAAACCACCAAGCGTGGTCACGGTGACATGAGCCTGATCGCATCGGAACAGGCGCTGGGCGCTTCGTTCATCGGTGCTGATGGCGTCGCCCGCTGCGGCACCAGCATGTCCGATCCGCTCGCCACCAGCGGCTGCCGTCCGTGGAACCCGCTGCTGCCGTTCGGCGTTGCCGGTGCCGGTTCGCTGGCCGACCAGGCCACCCAGGACTTCCTGTTCCCGTACTTCACCGATACCGGTCTGACCAAGACCACCAGCTTCACCGCCAACCTGTCGGGTTCGATCGTGACCCTGCCGGCCGGTGACCTGGGCTTCGCCGTGGGCGTCGAGCACCGCAAGGAAGAAGGCCGCTTCTCGCCGGATGCCTTCGCACAGTCGGGCCAGTCCACCGGCCTGGGCGCGCAGACCACCCAGGGTGAGTACTCGCTGGACGAGGTCTACCTGGAACTGAACGTGCCGGTCCTGGCGGACATGCCGTTTGCCAAGGAGCTGACCCTGAATGCTGCGACCCGTTACTCGGATTACAGCAACTTCGGCGACACCCTGAACTCGAAGTTCGGCTTCACCTGGCGTCCGCTGGACGAGCTGCTGGTTCGCGGTACCTGGGCTGAGGGCTTCCGTGCTCCGACCATCGACAACCTGTACGGTGGCCTGAGCAGCAGCTTCGAGTCGTACACCGATCCGTGCGGCATCACCGCGCCGGGTTCGGTCAACGGCAACGCGGCCTGCTCGGCGGCGGGCGTCCCGGTCGGTTACACCCAGCTGGGCCAGGGCCTGATTCCGTGCACCTCGACCCCGTGTGCAACGCCGGACCAGTTCATCTCGGGTGCCAACCCGAACCTGACCCCGGAAACCTCCAAGAGCACCACCGTCGGCCTGGTCTGGAGCCCGCGCTGGGTGCAGGGCCTGGACATCTCGCTGGACTGGTACAAGTACGAAATCAGCGACATGATCATCGCTGACAGCGTCGACCGCATCCTGCGTGACTGCTACGTGCTGGGCGATGCTTCGCGTTGCGCCGCGCACACCCGTGCAGGCGATGGCCACATCAACGGCATGACCTACGGCCTGGCCAACCTCGGCCAGATGGAAACCCAGGGCTACGACCTGGGCATCAAGTACCGCCTGCCGGAGCTGGCCATCGGCCAGTTCGCGATCGACTGGCAGACGAGCTACCTGGCCAAGTACGACGAGCAGGGCCAGAACGCTGACGGTGACAACATCACCATCGGCCGTGTCGGTGAGCCGGGCCTGTTCCGCGTGCGTTCGAACCTGGGCCTGACCTGGTCGAAGGGTGACTTCGGCGTGGCGTACACCGCACGTTACTACTCGGGCATGAACGAAGCCTGCGTGGCCAACCGTCCGTGCGACGACGCCGACCGCTACCAGAACGGTGAGAAGTCGCCGCTGCGCAAGACCGGCTCCAACACCTTCCACGACCTGCAGGTCAGCTGGAAGGCACCGTGGGATGCCACCATCGCGCTGGGCGCCAACAACGTGTTCGACCACAAGGGTCCGATCATGTTCACCCAGCCGAACTCGAGCTTCGCCTACTACGGCGGCTTCGACGTGGGTCGCTTCCTGTACATGAAGTACACCCAGCGCTTCTGATCCATCGAAGTGCGATAGCAGAACGAGGAGGGCGGACCGCAAGGTCCGCCCTTTTCGTTTCTGTAAGGGAATTCTGATCAGGTCGGGAAAGTGAGTGCGGTCACTGTCTGCTCTTGTCGCATTCAGCACAGTAGGTGCGTCCAATACCGGACACTGGGAGATGGATATGAAGCGCACGCTTTTCCGCCAGGTATCGGCCGCCGTCCTGATCTATGCAACGCTGGTGGGCCCGCTGTCCGCACAGAACATCATCGTCTGCGGCGGCGGTGTGTACTGCGAGCAACTCCGGCTGGAGTGCCTGGCCAAGGGCAACGCCCCGGCCCTGTGCGAGCGTCAATGGCGTCTGTGCGTGCTGGACGCCTGTCCGCAGCGCTGAGAGAGAAAAAAGGGCGCGTCCATTGGACGCGCCCTCATGCGAGGTGACGGCAGTCGCCCGCGTGCCGCTCAGGCGTCAGTGGGTGTCAGCCCCATCAGTGCATTGGCATGCTCACGCCACTGCGGCAGTCGATTGAGCACGCCCGCGCGCTGCAGGTAGTCCTCGTCAACGGGATCGCCGTTGACCAGCGCCAGCGCCACGTGCACCGCGCCGGTCACCCAGAAACTGCGGGTCGTGGCGCGTTGCGGCTGCAGGTGGAACGCCACCGCTTCGATGATCGGCATCGGCAGGCCCCACAGCCCCAGCAGGTAGGCGCCGGCTTCGGCGTGCCCGGGACGGAGGTCGCCGGCCAGCGCAGGCTCGCTGCGCTCGTTGCGGACGCCCGGCAGCAGCAGGCCGATATCAGCCAGCAGCGCCGCGGTGGCACCCAGTTCCGCACTGGAATCGGGCAGCAGGCGGGCGGCCAGGCGCGAGGCGAGCAGGGCGCGCTGCTGCAGCGAGTTGCGTTCGGCCGCAGACAGCGTCGGTGCCGAGAACACCTCGCTTGCCAGGACCAGGTCGCGCAGGGTGGACAGGCCCAGTCGGGTGACCGCCGTGCGCAGATCGGCGATGGTGCGGCCCTGGCTGAAGAAGGCCGAGTTGGACAGCTGCAGGACTTTCGCGGCGATGGCAGGATCGGCGGCGACCAGTTTGGCCACGTCGGCGCTGTCGGTATCGTCATCGTGTTCCAGGGCCTGGGTCAGGCTCAGGTACAGGTGTGGCGGCGAAGGCAGCTTCTCGATGCGGCCGATGGCATCACGCAGGCGCGGGCTGTCCAGCACCTCGCGCAGCTCTTCCAGGCTGGTCAAGGCCTCCAGCAGCACTTCCGGCGCCAGTGGCAGCGGCAGGAAGCGGTGGGCAACGCCGATCAGGCGCGCCGGTGGTGGCCGGTTGCCGTGCTGGGCATCGACCAGGGCGATACGGATGGTTTCCGGGCGCAGTGTCCGGATCTGCCCCAGCAAGGTGGTGGCATTGAGGTCCGGCAGCTGCGGGCAGACGATCACCGCGTCCACGCCCTGCGTCGCCACTGCCGTCATCGCGGTGTGGCCGTCGGCGGCGGTCAACGGCTGCCAGTCTTCCCCAAGATCGGCAATGAATTCGGTCAGCTCGGCCGGCAGGCTGGCTGCATCTCCAACAAGCAGAATACGCACGACACAATCCCCTGGCTGTCTCGACGCTGGATGTCGACGACGTGTGAAGTGACGCAATTTACCTAATACAGCACCCGGAGTGCTGTGCCGTGGTGTTGAAACGTGACCCGCATCGCTCCGGCAGGACACACCGGAGCGACGCGGTTCAGGATCAGGCCTTGCTGCCTTCCAGGTAGCGCGCGTGCGCTTCGACCAGGATCTGCTTGGCTTCCGCCGCACCGCCCCAGCCGTCGAGCTTGACCCACTTGCCCTTTTCCAGGTCCTTGTAGTGCTCGAAGAAGTGGCCGATGCGCTCCAGCCAGTGGCTGGAGACCTGCTCGATGTCCTCCACGTGGGCATAGCCGCTGAAGATCTTGGCGACCGGCACGGCCAGGATCTTCTCGTCGCTGCCGGCCTCATCGCTCATCTTCAGCACGCCGACCGGGCGGCAGCGCACCACCGAGCCCGGCACCAGCGGCAGCGGCAGCACCACCAGCACGTCGGCCGGATCGCCGTCGCCGCACAGGGTGCTGGGCACGTAGCCGTAGTTGCACGGGTAGCGCATCGGGGTCGACAGGATGCGGTCGACGAAGATCGCGCCGGTTTCCTTGTCCACTTCGTACTTCACCGGCTCCGAGTCCTTCGGGATCTCGATGATGACGTTGATTTCTTCCGGCGGGTTCTTGCCGGGCGAGACGAGTTCCAGACCCATGGTCGTGCTCCAGGTGGGGATGTAGGCGGATAGCCCCCCATTTTATGCCTTTGCAGGCCGCTGTGCAGGTGGGGCGACCCCTACAGGCCGCTGCGCAGGTGGACGACCTGCGGCGCCCGCCTTGCCCGATGGGCCCGGAAGGCCGGCCGGCGCAGGCTGCTGGCTCGTTCCCTGGGAGATACCCGCCATGTCCTGGACAACCCGCTGCTGCGGCACGTTCCTGTTGTTCGCAACCCTGCCGGCGCTGGCACACGCCAGCCATGTCGACCTTGTCGACTACCCCTCGCTCCAAGCCAATCGGGACCGCTTCCACCGGTTGCAGGCGTCGCTGGTGCGCGAGTTCGACGGCATCTGCGCCGACACCTTCTGCGAAGGTGAGTACAGCAACTACCGGGTACTGACGTTCCGCTGTGCCGTGCAGGCCGACGCCGGCACCGTACGCCACTGCGCCTGGGGCATCGTGGCCAGCGAGCTGCAGGTCGAACCGGTCCGCGGCGAAGTGCAGGTGGACAATGCGCGCTGGATCTGCCCCGTCACCCTTGGGGAGGGGATTCCGGTGGAGGTGTTCCACGCGACGCTGGAGCAGGAGGAGGGCGCGTTCGAGCCCTTCCCGGGAACCGATGTGACGGTCTTCGACACACTGCCGACCTGCCTGGGGCGGCCGGGCAATGCCGGGAGGGCCGCCTGATGCGCGCGCTGAAGAGGGGTGTTCTTGCAGGCCTGATGGGGCTGGCCGGCGCGGCACACGCTGCGCCGGCCTATGTGGATGCACGCCTGTTCCCCAACCAGGCGGCTGGGTGGCAACGCTTCCTGGCGGTCGAACGGTCGCTGCGGCAGAGCTTTGACCACGTCTGCGGTGACACCTTCTGCGAAGGCGAATACAGCAATCTGCTGCCGATGCGGTTGCGCTGCTCGGTGCATGCGGCGAGCGGCGCCATCCAGAGCTGCATCTGGACCTTCGCCGGCAGCGCCACCGCGGTGGCTGATGATGGACGGATCGATGTCGACCTGCGCAGTTTCGCCTGTCCACTGCCCGTGGCGACGGGAACACGGCTTGAGGACTTCCTCCGTGCGCTGGAGCAGGCCGCGCCCGTCCGTGCGATCCATGTCACGCCGCCAGGCAGCCGCATTTCGATTCACGAGGGGCTGATCGGTTGCCTGTGATTCTCTCAAATGAGAACGTGACTGATTCGCATTGACGGTGTAGCATGCGCGGCGCCCTCCCGTCGTACCGGCTCCGCGCATGCCATCCAATGCCGCCACCCTCACCGAACTGCTGATCCGAGAGCGGCCGGCGCTGCTGCGCCGGGTGCAGCGCATCCTGGGGGGCGACCCGGGTGCGGAGGACGTGATCCAGGCTGTCTGGTTCAAGGCCCGCGGGGTGGGCAACGCCCCGTTGATCGACAATCCCAGGGCCTATCTGTACCGCCTGGCAGCCAACCTGGCGACCGATCATGGACGCGAGTCGACGCGCCGCAACCGCCTGTTGGCCGATCACTACCTGTGGGGACCGGACGAGGCTACGTCCACGTCCACCGAAGAGCAGGTGATGGCGCAGGATGAGCTGCAGCGTGTCCTCGATGCGGCCAGCCACCTGCCGGAGCCGACCCGCGCCATCTTCCGCCTCAATCGGCTGCAGGGCCTGACCCAGGCCGAGATCGCGCGTCGCCTTGGCGTGTCGGTCACCACCGTGGAGAACCACATCCGCGCCGCGTTGCAGCGCCTGGCCTGGGCCCGCAGCGGCCGCTGAGCGGACGCGCTTGGGGATGGGCCTGGTTCAAACGTCTTGATGGCTGGACTGTACCTGCGGTCCAGTTCCCTCTCCCCGCGCGTGAATATTCCTGTCCGCCAGCCAATGAGCCCGCCGAACACTTCTTCTCCCGCCGCCTGCGAAGACGTCGTGGCCGAACAGGCCATGCGCTGGATCGCGTGGCTGGCATCGGGCGACATCACCGATGCTGGCATGTGCGAATTCGAAGAGTGGCTGGCGCAACCGGGCCATCGCCACGCCTTCGAGCAGCAGCGCACGCTGTGGCGCAGCCTCGGCCCTCGACCGGCTGTCGCGTCTGCGGTGCGGCGCCGGCGTCAGCGGCTGCGCTGGATGACGGCTGCCGCTGCCGCCCTGGCGATGCTGATGGTCTGGCCCGAGGCGTCCCTGCGCCTGCAGGCGGACCACCGCAGCCGCCAGAGCGTCCAGCATGTGCAGTTGCCCGACGGCAGCCGTGCGGTGCTCGACGCGGACAGCGCGATCGCCGTGCA
The DNA here is from genome assembly GCF_059368375.1 of Stenotrophomonas sp. YJH_SMC_106-19. Lineage (NCBI taxonomy): Bacteria > Pseudomonadati > Pseudomonadota > Gammaproteobacteria > Lysobacterales > Lysobacteraceae > Stenotrophomonas > Stenotrophomonas sp. YJH_SMC_106-19. The sequence goes on along the minus strand of NZ_JCAFRQ010000001.1, from coordinate 984,149 downwards.
CTTCGATGCGGGCACTCGGCGGATCGATCTGCTGCGTGGCCGCGCCTGGTTCGAGGTGGTCGCCGATCCGCAGCGGCGCTTCAGCGTGGCCGCAGGCAACGGCGTGGTTGAAGACATCTCCACGGCATTCTCCGTGTCGCGGGTCGAGGAAGCGGTTGAAACCCAGGTCGGGCAGGGCAGGGTGCGCGTGGCCGCCCCGGCCGACAGTGGCTGGACCTATCTGCAGGCGGGGCAGCGTGCGCAGTACGGTTCCGCGTCCGGCGTCGTCCGCCTGAGCGATGTCGCTGCCGACAGCGTGGGTGCGTGGCGCCAGGGCGAACTGCTGCTTGAGCAGGCCAGTGTCGCCGATGCAGTGCATCTGCTCGGTCGCTATCGTGCCGGTCCGACCTTCGTGCAGGGCGACCTGTCGACCTTGCCGGCCGTGAGCGCCGCACTGCGTATCGATCGCCCCGAACAGGCCCTGGATGCACTCGCGGAGACGACGGGGCTGAGGATCACCCGCCTGCCGATGGGTGTGGTCATCGTTCACAGATGACGCCGTGTCACGTGTGGAGACGTGATCGGCAGTGATCCCCCTTGGGGCTGTGGCGCTGCCGTTCGTCTTACTCCACGAACGTACCCGCAGCCGCCACGTACGTCGCCGTGTCCACGCGTGCCGTGGATGACGCCGCGCCTGCGGCTCCGCTTTCCTGACAGGTTTCTCCATGTTCGATTCCCCACGTCCGGGCCGCACTCCGCGCCCGTCCCGCCTGTGTGTCGCACTGCTCGCCGCCGGTATTGCCGGCGCAGTACCGCCCGCGCTGGCCCAGGATACTGCCAACCCGCAGGCAGCCGCGCAGCGCTTCGACATTCCCGCGCAGCCACTCGACAGCGCGTTGCGCAGCTACATGCGGCAGTCCGGCGTACAGGTGGTCTATCCGGCTGCGTTGGCCAGCGGCGTCACGTCGCAGGCGGTCAGCGGCCCGCTCACCGCAGACGAGGCGCTGGCGCGGCTGTTGCAGGGCAGTGGCATGGGCGTGCGCCGTGTCGGCGACGGTGCAGTGACACTGGCAGCGGCCGGCGCCCTGCAGGCGCAACCGCCGACCATCACCGGCCCGCTGCGTGTGGCCGGCGATCGCGTCGCTGAAGGCATCGGCAGCGACGAGGCGCGCCTGCTCGACACCTATCGCAGCGTCGGCTCGACCACCACGCTGGATCGCACAACGCTGGAGCGCTTCCGTGGCACATCCAACGGCGACATCGTCAAGGGCGTGGCCGGGGTCACCGCCGGTGATCCGCGCGTGGGCAACGGTTTCGACGTGAACATCCGCGGCATCCCGGGCCAGAGCCGCGTGCCCGTCATCATCGATGGCGGGCAGTCCAGCATGGACACCTACCGAGGCTACGCCGGCCAGTCACAGCGCAGCTATCTTGATCCGGACCTGATCTCACGCCTGACCATCACCAAGGGCCCCAGCCTGCAGGCCAACGCGTCCGGCGGCATCGGAGGTGTGGTGGAGATGGAGACGCTGAACGTGGGTGACATCCTGCGCGAGGGCCGCGACGTCGGCGTCCGCGTGCGCGCTGGGTTGGCCAACGCCAGCGCCAACAGCGTGCCGGCATACAGCGCCGTGCCCCGCACGGACCGCAGCGCCACCGGAAGCCAGTTCTTCAACGTTGTCGCCGCAGGGCAGTGGGACCGCTTCGATCTGGTCGCGGCGTACGCCCACCGCGACAACGGCAACTACTTCTCCGGCAGGCACGGATACGATGACTTTCCGCAGACCCGGCGCACGCTGGCACCGTTGAATCCGCCGCGCACCGAAGTGTTCAACACCTCCTCGCGCTCGACGTCGGCCCTGCTCAAGGGCACCTGGCGCATCGACGATGCGCAGACCCTCGAAGCCGGCTATCGCCGCTATGAAGGCCGCGCCGGCGAGATCATGGCCTCGCAGATCATCCGCGTCGAACGGGATCGCATTCCACAATGGGACCCGGGCCATGTCGACATGGACAGCTACAGCCTGCGCTATCGCTTCGATCCAGACAGCGAACGGATCGATCTGCGCGTCAACGCCTGGTACACCGATGCTGACAGCGTGATGTACAACAGCCTGACCGGCATCACGCCGTGGTACTTCGACCGCCGTACCGAGTGGTACGACGCGCCGAGTTTCAGCGGCGATCCGGGCTACAAGGATGCCTACCGCAATCCGCTGCGACAGAAGCGCTTCGGCCTGGATGCCAGCAACACCTCGATCTTCGACACCCGTGCAGGCGTGTTCACCCTCGACTACGGCCTGTCCTACAGCGACGAGGACATCGCACCGGGCAGCTCCGCACCGATCAAGCAGGATGATCTGGTCAACAACCGTTTCCTGCGCAACGCTGAGCGCAAGGAATACAGTGCGGTGGCGTCGCTGAAGTGGCAGCCCGACGAACACTGGGAGTTGATGGCCGGTGGCCGCTGGAACCGGGTGGACGTGCATGACCGCAATCGTCTGGCCACACCCGATGCCTATGAAGTGCAGGGACAGTACCGCTACACCGAGCTGCTGGATGGCAACCCGGCACTGCCCTCCTGGCGCGCCAAGCGCATCGCGCTGCTGAACTGGTATCCGGACGCCGATGGTGCGTTCACCCAGGCCTCGCTGTTGGCCTCGCCGTACAAGAAAGGCACAGTGGCTGACATCGGTGGCTGGAACTTCTACGACGCTGACGCACCGGAAGACCTGGAGGTGCCGGTCAGCTGGACCTGGTCGCAGCCGATCCGTCGCCGCGACAGTGCCTTCTCACCCACCGCCAGCGTGGCCTATCGCTTCAGCGAGGACACGATGGTCTACGTGAAGTACGCCGAGGGCACCAAGCTTCCGAGCCTGTTCGAGACGACACTGGGCCTGTTCACCGCCGCCAGACCCGTCGGAGAGCTGAAGCCGGAGCGCGCGCGCAGTTGGGAAATCGGTGCCAGCACCGTCCACCATGACCTGTTCACCGCCGATGATCGCCTCGCGCTGAAGCTGGCGTACTTCGATACGCGCATCGATGACCTGATCACGCGTGACTACCGCACGCTGTCGGCCGGCCTGATCCGCAACGTCGACCAGTTCAAGGTCTCAGGCATGGAGTTCCAGTCCAGCTATGACAGCGGCAAGGTATTTGCCGACCTGTCCGCGCATTACTACTTCAAGGCCAAGACCTGCGCCCCGGACATCGCCGCCGAGCGCCGGGCGTACGGTGCACAGCGCAACAATGATGAACTGGCCAGTACGCCCAACTGCGTGGACGGTGGCTTCGAGGGTTCCTACACCAATACGCAGAACCCGCCGCGCTACATGGTGAACCTGACGGCTGGATCGCGCCTGTTCGACGAGCGCCTGACCTTCGGCACCCGGGTGATCCACAACGCCGGCCCGATCAGCAGACTGGACAAGGACTGGAATGTCGGCCTTTCGGCGATCCAGCAGCTGTACCGGCCCACCACCCTGGTGGATCTGTTCGCCAGCTGGCGCTTCAGCGACCAGCTGTCGGTGGAGGCGAATGTGGACAACGTGACGGATCGTTACTATCTCGATCCGCTCGCCCTGGGCGTGATGCCCGCCCCGGGCCGTACCGCGCGCCTTGCGTTCACCTGGAGATACTGAGCGTAGCCTGTGGGCGTCCTGCAGCGGCCGGTGCGAACCGGCCACTGCACCGCCTTGCCGCGACCGCGGGCTTACAGCCCGGTCGCTGCCTTCACCGCATCTTCGTGCAGCGACTCGTTCAGTTCATCGACCACCGTGCTCCAGGCCGCATCGGCCTGCAGCGATTCGGCCAGGAACTGCCGCTGGCCATCGTTCCAGTAGGGCGCGTCGGCCACCGCCACGCCGGTAGCCAGCTGGTGGTCGCGGATGAAGCGGGCGATGCCCTCGGCGCTGGCATCCAGGCCCAGCTGCAGGAACAGGTTGGTCATGCGCGGTTCGGTGGTGATCATCATCGGTTCCCGGCGGGAAAGAGGGAGGGGCATTATCGACGCAAGCGGGGTTGGGGAAAGCCCTGCGCCACACGTCTACAGCAGGACCTCTCTCCCAGGTACCCTCCATGAACGCACACATCGCTCCTGAAGACAGCCGCAGCCTGCGCCTCAAGGCCGCCACACGCGACAGCCACGGCGCACTGGACAAGCGCATCATGGCCGGTGACATCTTTGCCGATCTCGGCAGCTTCGCCCGCTTCCTGCGCGTGCAGTACCGCTTCCACCGCAGCATCGACCGGCTGTACGCCAGCCCGGCGCTGGACGCATTGCTGCCGGGGCTGGCCGGGCGTCGGCGTCTGCAGCAGGTGGCAGCTGATCTGCACGACCTGGGGCAGGATCTCCCTGGCGCGGACATGGCGCCGTTGGCAGGTGACCTGCCGTTGCCGGTGGCGCTGGGGTGGCTGTACGTGGCCGAAGGCTCCAACCTGGGGGGCACGGTGCTGTACAAGATGGCCGCGCGGCTTGGCCTGGACCAAGGGTTCGGTGCCCGCCACCTGGCTGCGCACCCGGATGGCGCGGCCCGCCACTGGCGGGAATTCACCGCCGCGTTGGATGCGGTGCCCCTGAGCGCCGCGCAGGAACAGCAGGTGATCGATGCCGCCGATGCCGCGTTCCGTAGCGTGCATGGCCACGTTGAAATCGAGTTCGGCTGATGCCCGGGCTCTGCCTGCGGGCGATGCGCTGATGCGCTGGCTGTGGTTCGCGCTGGGCTGGATGATGGTCGGGCTGGGGGTGATCGGCGCGTTGCTGCCGGTGATGCCCACCACCATCTTCCTGATCCTGGCGCTGGGCTGCTTCGCGCGCAGTTCGCCACGGTTCGAGCAACGGCTGCTGGCACATCCGCGCTACGGCCCGCCGCTGCGACTGTGGCGGGAACAGGGCGCGGTGTCGCGCCGGGGCAAGGTATTGGCCAGTGCCGGCATGGCGGTGGGGTTCGCCTTGTTCTGCTGGGGCGCGCACCCTTCCTGGCGGCTGCTGCTGGGCGTGGGGCTGTTCTTCGCGGTCAGCGCCGGCTATGTGCTCAGCCGGCCGGCGCCACGACTGGAGCCGCCCCAGAGTGTCGAACGTGGCGATGTCGGCGATCCACGCCGCTGTGGGCGTCGCTGGAATCGCTGAGTCCGGGTGAGGGGGTGGAACCGGGCCCACGCCCGGCTCCACCGATCCGCTACAGCAGCGGCACCAGCAGCAGCGCCACGATGTTGATGATCTTGATCAGCGGATTGATCGCCGGCCCGGCCGTGTCCTTGTACGGGTCGCCGACCGTGTCGCCGGTCACCGCGGCCTTGTGCGCTTCGCTGCCCTTGCCGCCGAAGTGGCCATCCTCGATGTACTTCTTGGCGTTGTCCCAGGCACCGCCGCCGGTCGTCATCGAAATCGCCACGAACAGGCCGGTGACGATCGTGCCGATCAGCAGGCCCCCCAGTGCGCGTGGGCCCAGCAGCAGGCCGACCACCACCGGCACCACCACCGGCAGCAGCGAGGGCAGGATCATCTCGCGGATCGCAGAACGGGTCAGCATGTCCACGGCCTTGTCGTACTGCGGCTTGCCGGTGCCCTGCATGATGCCGGGGATGTCGCGGAACTGCCGGCGCACTTCCTCCACCACCGCGCCGGCGGCACGACCCACCGCCTCCATGGCCATCGCGCCGAACAGGTACGGAATCAGGCCGCCGATCAGCAGGCCGATGATCACCGTGTGGTCACTGAGGTCGAAGCGGAACTCCTGCCCGGGGTTCGCCGCCTGCAGGTTGTGCGTGTAGTCGGCGAACAGCACCAGCGCCGCCAGCGCCGCCGAGCCGATCGCATAGCCCTTGGTCACTGCCTTGGTGGTGTTGCCCACCGCGTCAAGCGGATCGGTGATGTCCCGGATCTCCGAGGGCAGTTCGGCCATCTCCGCGATGCCGCCCGCGTTGTCGGTGATCGGTCCGTAGGCGTCGAGGGCCACGATCATGCCGGCCATCGACAGCATGGCAGTAGCGGCGATGGCGATGCCGTACAGGCCGCCCAGCGCGTAGGCGCCCCAGATCGCGGCACAGACCGCCACCACCGGCAGCGCGGTGGACTTCATCGAGATGCCGAGGCCGGCGATGATGTTGGTGCCATGTCCGGTGGTCGACGCCTGGGCGACGTGCTGCACCGGCTTGTACTGGGTACCGGTGTAGTACTCGGTGATCCAGACGATCAGGCCGGTCAGGACCAGGCCGATGAGGGCGCAGCCATACAGCGCCAATGGACCGTGCACGTTGTCGGACATCAGCCCCGTGGTGATCGGGTAGAAGGCGATCGCCGCCAGAACACCCGACACGATCACGCCCTTGTACAGGGCCCCCATGATCGAGCCACCGGGCTTCACCTTGACGAACAGCGCGCCGATGATCGATGCGATGATCGACACGCCTCCCAGCACCAGCGGATACAGCACGGCGTTGGCGCCGGCTTCGGCGAGCATCAGGCTGCCCAGCAGCATGGTTGCGATCACCGTGACCGCGTAGGTTTCGAACAGATCGGCGGCCATGCCGGCGCAGTCACCGACGTTGTCGCCGACGTTGTCGGCGATCACCGCCGGGTTGCGCGGATCGTCTTCGGGAATGCCGGCTTCGACCTTGCCGACCAGGTCGGCGCCGACGTCGGCGCCCTTGGTGAAGATGCCGCCGCCCAGGCGCGCGAAGATCGAGATCAGGGAAGAGCCGAAGGCCAGGCCGACCAGCGCATGCAGCGCCTGGTCCATCTGCAGCCCGAGCCGCAGCAGCAGGGCGTAATAGCCGGCCACGCCCAGCAGGCCCAGGCCGACCACCAGCATGCCGGTGATCGCACCGCCACGGAACGCTACGTCCATCGCGGCGCTGATGCCGTTGCGTGCGGCTTCAGCGGTCCGCACGTTGGCGCGCACCGACACGTTCATGCCGATGTAGCCGGCAACGCCGGACAGCACCGCACCCACCGCGAAGCCGACAGCGGTGTACCAGCTCAGGAACACGCCTACGAGCACGAACAACACCGCGCCAGCGATGCCGATGGTCAGGTACTGGCGGTTCAGATAGGCGCGTGCGCCCTCCTGGATCGCGGTGGCGATCGCGACCATGCGCTCATTGCCGGTGGGTTGGCGCAGGATCCAGCGCGCCGAGACGATTCCGAACAGGATCGCGAGAATGGCGCAGCCCAGCGCCAATGACAGCCCGTGACGTTCCAGCATTAGACCCCTCCGCAGAATGGATGATGAGCATCCAGTGGCGATGAACTTCACCACGAGGGGGACGACGGGCTGCAGCCTGGAACCAACCCGTGCCGACCGTGGCGGTCGTCCGACGTATGGCGGTGTTCAGCATTCCCTGGTGGCCGCAGTATGCGTGCACATGCGCCCGGATGGTAGCGCCGTGCGTGGAAGGCGCAGCGCTTGCCCCTCCACCGACGCGCCTTTGCACCCTGTTAAGCCTTCCTCTGCAAGCCTGCGCTCAGTCCTGAAGGAGACCCTCCCATGCGTCTGTCCCTGTTGATGCTTGCCGCCCTTGTGCCGGCAATGCCTGCATCTGCCGCTGAGACCCCGGAACTGCAACGCGCGGTGGGTGCGCCGCAGGCGGTGGGAGCGGTACACACGCTGCGGCAGATTCCCGAAGCCTGTGCGCGGCTGGAGGGCGCCTTCACCGGCCAGGCTGCCGAGCCGTATCGATTCGCCGTGGTCCGTACCAGCGAGCAGTGCCAGCCGCGCGCTCGTTTTGTCGACTTCGCCAAGGCGCAGCCCGCTGTCGACAAGGGCTGGAAGCTCAATGACGTGATCCGCGTGCCCAGCGCGACGTGCCCGGCACAGCAGGCGGTGGTGCGGGTGTGGCGTCTGCCGGTCGACAACCGCCAGTCGCTGGACGGCCAGGGGCAGTCGCGCATCTATCTGGAAGAAGCAAAGAAGCAGGCCGCCGCCGGCAAGATTCCGCAGGTGACGATGTTCGCCGCGCAGCTGCAGGTGGAAGGCAAGGCCTGCAACTGACGCCGTCCGGCAGGGCGAAGCCACGCAGGGCGTGGATGTACTTCGGCGCGCACCGGTAGCGTCGGGCCATGCCCGGCGGAGAACCCGGTAGTGCCGGCCGCTGGCCGGCACCCCTGCCATCACTCGGCCAGCTTCGCACCGCGGGCCACCAGCAGGTCACGCAGTGCCGAACGATGGCAGTGCGCCTCATCCTCGCAGTAGCAGCCCACGCTGATGTCGGTGTGCTGCGACAGCGCGGCCAGCAGATCCAGCGCGTGGGCTGCGTCGGGCGCCTTCATCTCGGCACGGTAGCTGCGGAAGAAGGCATTCCAGTCGGCCGCGGTGGTCGCCCCGCGAGCCTGTTTCACCCGTTCCGCGCTGGGCGACAACGTCGGGAACCAGACGTCGTACCAGTCCTGGCGGGCGAACTCGCTGCGTGGCACGCCGCGCGGCGGGCGGCGTACGGTGCCGATGCGCAGGCCTTCGCCCGGAATGCGCGGAGAACCGAGGCGGACGATCCGCAGGGCCATGATCGCAGTCAGACCTCGAAGGCCGGCAGCGTCTTCTTCACTGCCACGTTCTTCAGCGTCACATACTTCGGCAGGCCATCGGCGCCGTACGGCAGTGGCGCTTCGCCCTTGATCAGCGGTGACAGATAGGCGCGAGCCCGGGCAGTGATGCCGAAGCCGTCGCGCCGGATGAAGCCGGCCGGCATCTTCTTCTCGTGGTTGGCGATCTTCGACAGCGGCGCGGACTCGATCTTCCAGCGGTACGGTGCGTCGCTGCTGCGCACGATCACCGGCATCACCCCGTTCTGGCCCTTCAATGCCAGTTGCACGGCCGCCTTGCCCACGGCCTGCGCCTGGTCCCAGTCGGTGCGGCTGGCGATGTGACGTGCCGAGCGCTGCAGGTAATCGGGCAGGGCCCAGTGCACCTTCAGCCCCAACTGGTCCTTGACCCGGCCAGCGAGGTGCGCGGCGACGCCGCCCAACTGCGAATGACCGAATGAATCCTTGCTGCCGCCGGCATCGGCGACGAAGCGGCCATCCGCCGTGGCGATGCCCTCGGAGGCCACGACCACGCAGTAACCGACGCGTTCGACCACCGCCTTGACCTTGGCCAGGAAGGCCGCCTCGTCATAGGCACGTTCGGGCAGCAGGATGATGTGCGGGGCCTCATCGTCGCCATTGCCGGCCAGGCCTGCGGCAGCGGCCAGCCACCCGGCATGGCGGCCCATCGCTTCGTAGATGAAGACGCGGGTGGAGGTCTCGGCCATCGCCGCGACATCCAGCGCCGCCTCGCGCACCGACACCGCGGTGTACTTGGCCGCCGAGCCGAAGCCGGGGCAGGTATCGGTAACAGCCAGGTCGTTGTCGATGGTCTTCGGCACGCCGATGCAGGTCAGGTCGTAGCCGGAGGCCTTGGCCAGCTGCGAGACCTTCAGCGCGGTATCGGCCGAGTCGTTGCCGCCGTTGTAGAGGAACCAGCGCACGTCGTGCGCGCGCAGGACCTGCAGCAGACGTTCGTAGCGCGCACGGTCGGCATCGAGCGACTTCAGCTTGAAGCGGCACGAACCGAAGGCACCGCCCGGTGTATGGGCGAGGGCGCGGATGGCCGCCGCACTCTCCCTGCTGGTATCGATCAGCTCTTCGCGCAGGGCGCCCAGGATGCCGTTGCGGGCCGCCAGGACCTTGATGCCCTTGGCCCGGGCCTGTTCGATCACCGCCGCAGCGGTGGCGTTGATGACCGCGGTGACACCACCGGACTGGGCATAGAGGAGGGTACCGTTGCGCATGCTTCTACCTGCTCAGGGGAGGGACATTGCAGGGACATTACCCGGATGCGGTAAAGTGGCGCTATTGCGGTGCAGCGATACCGGACCGTCCGGGACGCGAACCTTCTTTGTTTTCAACACGTTGGAGTCAGGTCAATGCGATTGGTTCTGTTGGGACCGCCCGGTTCGGGCAAGGGGACACAGGCGACGCGCCTGAAGGACAAGCTGGGCATCGCCCATATCTCGACCGGTGACATGCTGCGTGCGGAGATCGCTGCGGGCTCGGAGCTGGGCAAGCAGGCGAAAGCGGTGATGGATGCCGGCAACCTGGTATCGGACGAGATCCTGCTGGGCATGCTTGAGTCGCGGCTGGCCCAGGCGGATGTCGCCAAGGGCTTCATCCTGGATGGCTATCCGCGCAACGTGGCGCAGGCCAATGCGCTGGACGGCCTGCTGGCCAAGATCGGTCAGCCGCTGGATGCGGTGGTGCAGCTGGATGTGGCCACCGAACTGCTGGTCGAACGCATCGCCGGCCGCGCCAAGGAGCAGGGCCGCGCCGACGACAATCCCGAATCGGTGCGCCAGCGCCTGCAGGTCTACAACGACCAGACCGCGCCGGTGGTGGATTTCTATGCAGGCCGGGGCACCCTGGCACGCGTCGATGGCGTCGGCGAGCTCGACGAGATCGAAGCCCGCATCCTGGCCGCGATCAAGGCCTGAACCAGGCGCGCGGCCGGCTGCGGTCGGCATGCAGAACACAGGCCTGGTCCTTGCGGACCAGGCCTGTGTCGTTTTCATAGGTGCCAGCGGAGGGCTTGCTCAGGGCCCCGCAGCATGAGCTCCCTTGGGGATGGCCTCTTGGGGAGTAGGACCGGTTCGGGTACTGCGGCTGGCAATCCGAATTGTGTCCGGGTTCACAGAACATCGCTATCGGGAATTCCCTGACAGGTGGCTGGAGTTTTCTCACATCGGGTGTAGGACTTGTCTGACCCCATTACGGACATTGGCCCTATACAGCCGTGATCGGTCACAATCCTCGCTCATGAGCAGCGTACATATCCTTGCAATCGCCGGCACCTTCATGGGTGGCGTGGCCGCCCTGGCGCGGGAACTGGGCCATACGGTCAGCGGCAGTGACCAGGCCATCTATCCGCCGATGTCGACCCAGCTGGAGCAGCTGGGCATCACCCTGGACCAGGGCTACCGGGTCGACAGCGTGCCGGCGGGCACCGACCAGGTGGTGATCGGCAACGCGCTCTCGCGTGGCAACCCGGCCGTGGAGGCCGTGCTCGACGCCGGCCAGCGCTACAGCTCCGGCGCGCAGTGGCTGTCCGAGCAGGTGCTGCCGGGCCGCGACACGCTGGCTGTGGCCGGCACCCACGGCAAGACCACCACCACGACCATCCTCACCTGGCTGCTGGAGAATGCCGGTCGCGCACCGGGTTTCCTGATCGGTGGCGTGGCCGAGGATTTCGGCGTTTCCGCCCGCCTCGGCCAGGGCCGTGAGTTCGTGGTGGAAGCCGATGAGTACGACACCGCCTTCTTCGACAAGCGCAGCAAGTTCGTCCACTACCGGCCGCTGGTCGCCATCCTCAACAATCTCGAATACGACCACGCCGACATCTTCCCGGACGTGGCCGCGATCCAGCGCCAGTTCCACCATCTGGTGCGCACCGTGCCGGCGCGCGGCCGCCTGATCGTCAACGGCGAGGACGTGCACCTGGCCGAAGTGCTGGCAATGGGCTGCTGGACGCCGGTCGAGCGTTTCGGATTCGATCCGGCGCTGGAATGGCATGCCGAACTGCTGGCCGCCGATGGCAGCGCCTTCCGCGTGCACCATCACGGGCAAGCGCTGGGCGATGTGCAATGGTCGCTGCTGGGGCGGCACAACGTGCTCAATGGCCTGGCTGCGCTGGCCGCTGCCCATGCGGTGGGCGTGGCACCGGCCGAGGTGATCCCGGCGCTGGCGCGCTTCCGCAGCGTCAAGCGGCGCATGGAAGTGATCGGCAGCCACGACGGCATCACCGTCTACGACGACTTCGCGCACCATCCCACCGCGATCGCCACCACCCTCGAGGGCCTGCGCGCCAAGGTGGGCAATGCACGCATCGTGGTGGCGATGGAACCGCGCAGCAATTCGATGCGGCTGGGCGCACATGCACACGCGCTTGCGCCCTCGCTGGCGCTGGCCGACGAGGTGGTGTTCCTGCATCGTCCCGAGCTGGCCTGGGACGCAGCGTCGGTGATCGCAGCGGTGCGCGGCCACGCGCACGCGGTACCCGATACCGACGCATTGCTGGCACAGCTGCAGGAGCGCGTGCACCGCGGTGACCACGTGGTGTTCATGTCCAATGGTGGCTTCGACGGCGCGCCGCGCCGTTTCCTCGCAGCATTGCAGGCGCGATGAGCACGGACGCATCACTGCCCCTGTTCCCGCTGCACGCCACCCTGCTGCCTGGCGCGGCGATCGGCCTGCGCGTGTTCGAGCGCCGCTATCTGGACCTGATCCGCGACAGCGGCCGCAGTGCGGAGGGATTCGGCGTCTGCCTGATCCTTGATGGCCAGGAGGTCGGTGCGCCGGCAACGCCGGCCGCCTACGGTGTGCAGGTACGCATCGAGGACTTCGATGTCGGCGCCGACGGCGTGCTGCAGCTGCGCCTGCGCGGTACCCGCCGCTTCCATGTCGAGCGCACCCGGGTGCGCGACAACGGCCTGGTGGTGGCCGATGTGCGCTGGTGCGAAGAAGACCCGGATGACGAGCTGCGTCCACAGCATGCGCTGCTGGCCACCGTGCTGGGTCACATCATCGAGCAGGCCGGCGAAGCCTACGCTCCGGCCAACCCTGCGTTGCTGGACCAGGCAAGCTGGGTCGGTTGGCGGCTGGCCGAGCTGCTGCCGTTGAGCGAACAGCAGCGCCTGCAACTGCTGCAGATGGACGATCCGCATCAGCGCCTGCAGCAGCTGCTGGGCTGGATGCCGTAAGCCGTATCCGCCGGGCCACGCCCGGCGGCTCCTCACGGTGCGACGGTCTTCAACCGCAGTACCGGCAACCCGGTTTCGCCGTGCACATCCTCGCGTTGCGGCAGGTCCTGCACGGCGTCCTTCACCGCGTTCAAGGCTGGATCCACGCCGCGCAGCGGATGCCACATGCCGATCCACTGGAAGTGGCGCTCGTAGCGCAGGGTCTGTGCGCTGCCCAGCCACAGTGGCGTGTCGCCCGGCTGCAGCTGCACGGCGGCCGGCCACAGGCGCAGCACGTAGCGCTCGTCCGGACGCGCCCCCTGGCGCACCATCAGCAATGCTTCCACGCGCGTGTCCAGCGTTGCCGGCAAGACCGGCAGCTGCTCCGCACCGGTGTCCTTGTCCAGCATCAGCAATGCTTCCTGCCAGCCGGCCTGCTCCTGCAGCGTCCAGCCACGTGCCTCCAGCTGTGCCTGCAACGGGGCCAGGGGACCGGCGACCTGCACATCGAGCGGCCAGCGCTGGTCATCGTCGAACTCGTTGCGGCGCGCCGGCAGCGCGGACCAGTCGTGCTGCCACCACGCCTGCATCTCCATCGCCTGCGCGGCGGGCAGGGACGGCTCGAAACGTTCCAGCTTCACCGCGATGTTGCGCGGCGCATACCACATCGCGGCAACGGCGAAGACGCCGTAGAAAAGCCAGGCGACCGGTTTGACCCAGAACGACCGGTTGAACCGGCGGCGGTAAGCGATGCCCAGCACCAGCAGCCAGAACGTGCCGAACAGCATGCCGCCGATCACATCGCTCAGCCAGTGTGCGCCCAGATACAGGCGCGAGAAGCCGATCAGGCTGACCACGATGCCCGATACGAGGTACGGCCAGACGCGGGTGCGGCCGGGCATCTCGCGCGCGATCAGGACCGCGAAGAAGCCGAAGGTGATGGTGGCCATGGTCACCGACACCGACGGGAAGCCGAAGCCGCTGCTGGCGTCGACCGGGCGGACCACATCCACGGTCGCGCCGAGCAGCAGCGTCAGGGCCAGGCCGAAGGCGAGCGCGGCCAGCCAGTGCGCCGCAGCCATCCAGCGCCGGCGCCAGATCAGGTAGCCCATCGCCGCGGCGGTGGCCGGCAGCAGTACCGGCCATGCGCCGAGCGAGGCCAGCGCCGCCATCGGGTAGTCGGCTAGCGGGTTGCGCAGCGCCAGCATGGCCTGGTGCACCAGCAGATCGACCGCAAGCGGTTCACCGTGCGCGACCACCAGGGTGAGCAGTGCGAACCAGCCCCAGCCGAGCAGCAGCAGCATCAGTGCCAGCATCGCCAACGGCACCGACTCGCGCCGCTTCGGGTCGAGCACGCCGACCGTGTAACGGCCCAGGGTCGGATGGCGGTTGGACCAGTCGAGCAGGCGCGACAGCCAATGATCCATGCGCGCGGCGGACCAGCGGTAGCCGTACAGCACGATCGCCCAGACCAGGCTGAGGATCACCGCGAGCAGGCCGACCACCACCACCAGGCGACCTGCCACGGCGGCGACCGCGTCATAGGCTTCGCCCAGGATCCAGCCTGGCGCCAGGAACAGCACGGCCCAGGAAATGCTGGCGATGCCGCTGGCCTGCATGTAGCGGCTGGCGGGCATGTTCATCATGCCGGCGATGGCGGGGACGAACGGCCGGATCGCGCCGACGTAGCGGGCCACCAGAATGCTCTTGAAAGCATTGCGGCGGAACAGGTTCTCGCCACGGTCCAGCAGTTGCGGGTAGCGGCTGAACGGCCACACGCCGCGCAGGCGATCGCCCCAGCGGCGGCCGATCCAGTAGCTGATGCCGTCGCCCGCGAATGCACCCAGCGCTGCCGCAGCGACCGCGTACGGCCCGGAGATCTGGCCAAGGCCGATGAACACGCCCACGGCGAACAGCAGGGGCAGTGCGGGCACGATGGCGCCGAGAATGATGACCGCATCGCAGAACGCGATCAGAAAAATGACCGCGCCCGCCAGCACGGGATGAGCGGCAATCCACGCGAGGGTGGCGTCGATCCATGAAGAGTCCATTGCCCGATTATAAAGGCGTGAAGGTGACTGGTTCCCAGCCGCTTGCCGACCGTTTGCCACCGTCGGCATCGCCTAGAATGGCGCCATGCCGCATTCGCCAGACGTCCCACCACATGCATTGAAGGCCGACAGCTTCGGCCGCATCCTTCGTATGGAGGGCCCCGACGGGCCGTTCGTGCGCCGCGATCTGGGGGCGACGCCGCTGTGGCTGCGCCTGCCGGCGTGGTGGCTGGCCCGGCGCGAAGCACGCGCGCTGCGCCATATCCACGGCATGGCCGATGTCCCGCAGCTGATCGATTGGGATGGCCGCCACCTGGATCGCAGTTTCATGGCCGGCGATGCCATGTACCAGCGCCCGCCGCGCGGCGACCTCGCCTGGTTCCGCGCCGCGCGGCGCCTGCTGCAGCAGTTGCACCGGCGCGGCGTCGCCCACAACGACCTGGCCAAGGAGGCCAACTGGCTGGTCACCGACGATGGTCGTCCGGCGCTGATCGACTTCCAGCTGGCGGTGATCGGCAATCCGCGCTCGCGCTGGATGCGCCTGCTGGCCCGCGAGGATCTGCGCCATCTGCTCAAGCACAAACGCATGTATTGCCGCGAGTCATTGACGCCGGTGGAGAAGCGCGTGCTCAAGCGCACGTCGTGGGTACGCGAACTGTGGTTCGCCACCGGCAAGCCGGTCTACCGCTTCGTCACACGGCGCATCCTGCACTGGGAAGACAACGAAGGGCAGGGGCCGAAGCCGTGAGACGGTGGAACGTAGTGACCACGCTGCCGAGCGCGGCCAGCGTCCTGCATCCGCAGCTGGCGGGTGCGGGTTTCGTGCATGCCTGCCGCGTCGCCACCCATCGACAGGGGCGCAGTGCACTGCAGGCCTATCGCGACATGGCAGCGACGGTCCCCGCGTGGTTTGACGGGCTGATGGCGCTGCGCAACCAGGGCATGCGCCTGCTCGGGATGAAGGATCTGGGTTCGCTGCGTGCGGTGCAGGCTGCGCAGCATCCGAGTCCCGGGCAGCGGCTCGGCATTTTCACCCTGCAGTCGCTGCACGATGATGCCATCGTGCTGGAGGATGACGACCGGCACCTGCACGTGCAGCTGGCGCTGCAGTGGCAGGGTGACACGCTGGAAGTGGCGACGGTGGTGCATACGCACAACGCGTTCGGGCGCCTGTACATGCTGCCGGTGGACCCGATGCACCGGCTGATCGTGCCGCATCTGCTGCGCAGGCAGGTACGCGCGTACGGGTAGGCCGGGCCCGGCGGCACCCGGCGCCACCGGAGCGCTAGGGCGTTGCCGGCACCAGCTGCTGGCCAATGAAGTTCCGCTTGGCATCGAAGTCATAGCCGATCTGCAGCTGCCCCACATCCGGGCAGGCATGGCAGTCGCGCAGCGGCGTGCGGTACAGCAGGCGGATACCGCCGCCTTCCAGTGGTGTGGTGCCTGCGGCCTGCGCCGGTGCGAACGGCGTCGCCTGCGGGTTGGCCTTCAGCACTGCCTGCACAGTCGGGTCGGCGCGCAGCGCATCGTCCAGCTGCACCGCATCGACATCGATGCGCTTGCCGCCTGCATCCACCAGACGCGTGCCTTGGTTGGTGTTGGCGCGGAAGGGATATTCAACCGTGGCCACGCCCAGTCCGTCATGCTCATGCCACGCGCTGACATAGGCCAGTTCGCCGCCGGTGGAAAGCTGCTCGGCGGCCGTGATTGCATCCGAGCTGGCGCCGCCGCTGCGCATCGCATCGCGCAGGCAGTCGCGCGTCGCCGCATCGCCTCCCTGACGGCAGGCGTTGAGATCGCCGTCCCACACCACCGCCTCGCTCCAGCGCATCCGGCCATCGGTCGCTGCCTTCTCCGCGCTGGGGGTGTCCGTGGCGACAGGTTCCTTGCCGGGCTCGGGCGAGCTGCCCTGGCAGGCGGTCATCAGGGCGAGTGCGAGGGCAGGCAGCAGCAGACGGGAACGGCGCATGGCGTGGACCTCGTGCGTTGACTGGAGGCCCGAGTATCGTCAAGACCGGGTGAACTCCGCGTCGGCGCGGCATACTAGCCGCTCATTGCATACGCTGGAGTCTGGAACGTGGGCAGTCTGCAGGGCAAGACCCTTTTCATCACCGGTGCCTCGCGTGGCATCGGCCTGGCGATCGCGCTGCGTGCCGCGCGCGATGGTGCCAACGTGGCCATCGCGGCCAAGTCGTCGGTGCCGAACCCGAAGTTGCCGGGCACCATCCACAGCGCTGCCGATGCGGTGAATGCGGCCGGCGGCCAGGGCCTGGCGTTGAAATGCGACATCCGCGAGGAAGAGCAGGTGCAGGCGGCCGTCGCCGCTACGGTCGATACCTTCGGTGGCATCGACATCCTGGTCAACAATGCCAGCGCGATCTGGCTGCGCGGCACGCTGGAGACACCGATGAAGCGCTTCGACCTGATGCAGCAGGTCAATGCGCGTGGCAGTTTCCTGTGCGCACAGGCCTGCCTGCCGTACCTGCGGCAGGCCCCGAATCCACACATCCTCACCCTGGCGCCGCCGCCGAGCCTGGAACCGAAGTGGTGGGGTGCGCATACCGGCTACACGCTGGCGAAGATGGGCATGAGCTTCGTCACCCTCGGTCTTGCCGCCGAGTTCGGGCCGCAGGGCGTGGCGGTCAATGCGCTGTGGCCGCGCACGGTGATCGCCACCGACGCCATCAACATGATCCCCGGCGTTGACGCGGCGGGATGCCGCACGCCGCAGATCATGGCCGATGCCGCGCATGCAGTGCTGGTGCGCGAAGCCGCGGGTTTCCACGGCCAGTTCCTGATCGATGACGAGGTGCTGGCACAGGCCGGCATCACCGACCTGTCCGGCTATGCGGTGGATCCGTCGCGGCCGCTGCTGCCGGATCTGTTCCTCGACTGATCCGATGCGAGTGTCATGATCGGCCAACTGCGATAGAATTCGCGGCTGTAATCGTTTTCAACAAGGATGTGCGTAGATGCTCCGTCGTACCACTGCAGCGCTGCTCGCTGCGTCGTTGTCGCTTGCCCTGGTCGCCTGTGGTGGCAAGCCGCCCGCCTCGTCCGGCACGTCCGACAAGGCCGATGCCGCGCCTACGCAGGATGCCCAGCAGCAGCTGACCGCCAAGCTCAACGCCTATATCGGCTGCTTCAACGCGGTCGATTCCGAGGTGCATGGCAGCGCCCGCGCCTACACGGGCTGGATCAAGGATCTGGAGGC
The DNA here is from genome assembly GCF_059368375.1 of Stenotrophomonas sp. YJH_SMC_106-19. Taxonomy (NCBI): domain Bacteria; kingdom Pseudomonadati; phylum Pseudomonadota; class Gammaproteobacteria; order Lysobacterales; family Lysobacteraceae; genus Stenotrophomonas; species Stenotrophomonas sp. YJH_SMC_106-19. The sequence continues at coordinate 966,200 of NZ_JCAFRQ010000001.1, read as the reverse complement.
CGGTCCGAGCGGACGCGAGACCCGTGTGTACGGACCAAGCGAGATCGACGACTACGACATGAAGCAGTGCGACGCACCGATCACCGAGGCGATCGCGGCCCAGCCCGCGCTGCCGGAACTCGATGCGGCGGCTGGCCGCTACCTGCAGGCGCTGAAGGCATTGGTGCCGGTCAGCCATGAGGCACACGACTACTACGAGCGCCAGGATTACGAGGACGACCAGTTCGCCAAGGGCAAGCAGCTGCACGCGCCGCTGATGGCGGCGTTCAAGGCCTTCGCCGGCGCCAGCGAAACGTTCAACGTTGAACTGGAACGCCAGAACGATGCTGCCCAGCGCGAGCACCTCAAGGCGCTGGAACAGGCCGAGGGCCGCACCCGCGAGTACTACCGGCTGGCGATGATGCTGGAAGCGAAAGCGATCATGGACCTGATGGGCGACGACGATTTCGATCCGGCGCAGGCCGATGAACGTCTGCAGGCCTTCAATCGCATTTCCGACGAAGCACATGCCAAGGTGGCCGATCAGGAGCCGGGCAAGCTGGACTGGAACAGCTTCGAGCGCGAAGCCGAGAACTTCCGTCGCGAGGGCAAGGAGCGCCTGCAGCGGGTCAGCAGCAAGACCCCGTACAACGACTTCGAGCGGCGCATGCTGGATTCGCCGTCGATGGCCCCGCGGGGTTCGGCCGGGCGACTGCTGCATGTCTACAACGCGCTGGTGTTCCAGAGCAACCGGCAGTAGATCCGGGTGACAGTCCAGTGTGCCGACGCACTGGTCAGTGCCAGCAATCCGATGCGCTGAGGCGGGAGCGGCGGCAGGCTGCTCACCGCCCCGCGCAGGTACGGGTCAGCGGTTGAAGGCTTCCGGCAGCGCGTTGCCGCAGGCCCGGCAGTGGCGTGCATCCGGTTCGTGGCCTTCCAGCCCGCAGTGCGGGCAACCCCGGGCATCGCGGCGTGCCGCCAGCTCGGCCTCGCGCATGGTGCTGGCCAGTTCAGCGGTGTAGATGCCGGTGGGCACGGCAATGATGCTGTAGCCGATCAGGATCAGCACGGACGTGACGAAGCGGCCGAGCACGGTCTGCGGCACGATGTCGCCGAAGCCGACCGTGGCCATGGTCACCACCGCCCAGTACATGCTGGCAGGAATGTTGCTGAAGCCGTTCTCCGGTCCTTCGATCACGTACATCAGCGCGCCGGCGATGATGGTGATGGTGATCACCGTGAACAGGAACACCAGGATCTTCCGCCGGCTGCGCCACAGCGACTGCATCAGCACGCCGCTTTCCTCGATGTAGCGGGTCAGCTTGAGGATGCGGAACACGCGCAGGATGCGCAGTGCGCGCACCACCAGCAGGCTCTGCGCGCCGGGGATGAACATCGACAGGTACGCGGGCAGGATCGACAGCAGGTCGATGATGCCCCACACGCTCACGGCATAGCGCAGCGGGCGCTTGACCACCGCCAGCCGCAGCAGGTACTCGGCGGTGAAGATGAGGGTGAAGCCCCACTCGAGCACGTACAGGCTGGTGGACCACTCGGCGTGCAGGTGCTGCACGCTGTCGATCATCACCACCAGGATGCTGGCGATGATGGTCACCACCAGCAGCAGGTCGAAATTGCGCGAGGGCCGGGTATCGTGCCGGTAGATGATGTCGAACCACTGGCGGCGCCAGCCGGTTTCGGTGGCGGGGTTCAGCTGGGGGGCGGAGAACGGTCGCATGGGCGCATTGTGCCGCAGGGGTTCCGGCGCGAGAATGGGCATTCCTGAATCCTGCCGACTGCCATGACCGCCGCGACCGACCCGCTGATCTCCCTTTCGCACTACTACCTGCCGGTCTACAAGCCTCGCCAGGTGGTGCTGGAGCGTGGCCAGGGCGCCCGCGTGTGGGACAGCCAGGGCCGTGAGTTCATCGATCTGGCGGCCGGTATCGCCGTGTGCGGCCTGGGCCACAACGACCCGGATCTGGTGGCGGCACTGGTCGAGCAGGCCGGCAAGCTCTGGCACACCAGCAATGTGTTCTACAGCGCACCGCCGCTGCACCTGGCGGAAGAGCTGGTGAAGGCCAGCCGCTTCGCCGAGCGCGTGTTCCTGTGCAATTCCGGCGCCGAAGCCAATGAAGTGGCGATCAAGATGGTGCGCAAGTGGGCCTCCAGCCAGGGGCGGCCGGCTGACAAGCGGGTGATCATCACGTTCCGCGGCAGCTTCCACGGCCGCACCATGGGCGCGGTGACCGCCACCGCCCAGCCGAAGTACCAGGAAGGCTATGAGCCGCTGCCCGGTGGCTTCCGCTACATCGACTTCAACGACGAAGTGCAGCTGGAAACGGCGATGGCCGCGGGCGACGTGGCGGCGGTGATGCTGGAGCCGGTGCAGGGCGAGGGTGGCGTGATGCCGGCCAAGTCCGGTTTCCTCAAGCGCGTGCGCGAGCTGTGCGACCAGCACGGCGCGCTGCTGGTGCTGGATGAGATCCAGGCAGGCATGGGCCGTACCGGCACGCTGTTCGCGCACTGGCAGGATGACGTGGTGCCGGACATGGTCACCCTGGCCAAGGCGCTGGGAGGCGGCTTCCCGATCGGCGCGATGCTGGCCGGCCCGAAGGTCGCCGAGACCATGCAGTTCGGTGCGCACGGCACCACCTTCGGTGGCAATCCGCTGGCTGCTGCCGTCGCCCGCGTAGCGCTGCGCAAACTGTCCTCGCCTGAGATCGCCGCCAATGTCAGCCGCCAGTCGAAGGCGCTGCGCGATGGTTTCGCCCGCATCAGCGAGGAATTCGGCGTGTTCAGTGGCGTACGCGGTCGCGGCCTGATGCTGGGCGCGGTCCTGGCCAAGGACTTCGCCGGGCAGGCCGGTGCCATCCTCGATCACGCGGCCGAACACGGCCTGCTGACCTTGCAGGCCGGTCCGGACGTGCTGCGTTTCGTGCCGTCGTTGAACATCACCGACGAAGAAGTGGCCGAAGGCCTGAAGCGCCTGCGTGCCGCTGTTGCAGCGTTCATCGCCGCACGCTGAAGCCTTGGCGCTGACCCCGTTGCCGCGGAATCGCTGTAGAGCCGAGCCCATGCTCGGCTCATCTCCACGTCAGGCAACAGCAGCCGAGCATGGGCTCGGCTCTACAGCGGTCACGTGATCCGGTAGCGTTTCAACACCTTGCCCAGCCCACGGCCATCGTGCACCGTTTCCGCGTGCAGCCCAGCGGCGCGTGCGCCGCGCACGTTGGCGAACAGGTCATCGACGAACAGCGTGTGCGCAGGCGCTGCATCAAGCATCTCCAGCGTGCGCAGGAACACCTCCGGCGCCGGTTTGCGCAGGCCGAAATCGGCGCTGCAGAACACGCGACCCAGCAGGGCAGGGAACAGCTCCGGCAGCAGGGAAGGCAACGCCTGCTTCATCAGCGCGCCATTGTTGGTCAGCACCGCCATCGGCAGCTGCAGGGCCCGCAGCCGTTGCAGGACTGCGCGCTGCGGATGGCTCGCGGCTTGCCGCGCTGCGGTCCAGGTGTCCACGTCGATGGTCCTGTGCAGAAGCTCTCCCAATCGCGCCAGATAGGCAGGGCCGCCCAGCGAGCCATTGTCATGCGCGGCTTCCAGCCCGCTGTCGTACAACGCGGCCTGCACGGCCTGCGTCGGAACCCCCAGCGCCTTCGCCAGATGCAGCACGCGTTGCGCGCGCTGGTAATGCACCAGCACGCCGTCTACATCCAGCAGCAACAGGTCGATCCGCATCGGCCGAGCATGCCATTGCGGCAAGTGTGCGGGAAACCCTGGAGCGGGCATGCGACAGACGGTCGCAGACGCGGCCACGGGGGGCTGCCTAGAATGGCGCTTGAATCCGCAGGAGAGGCAACGATGAAGGCTTGGATGGTGGCAGTGGGACTGGGCGCGCTGATGCTGGCGCCGTCGGCCATGGCGCGTGTGTGTGCGGTGAGCATCGACAGCACCGACCAGATGAGCTTCAGCAGCCGCGAGATCAAGGTCGCCGCCGACTGCACCGCCGTGGATCTGACCCTGCGCCACACCGGCAAGTTGGCCGCCACTGCCATGGGCCACAACTGGGTGCTGACCCGCAGTGCCGATTACCAGCCGGTGGCGATGGCGGGCATGCGCATGACCCTGGCCGACAGCTACCTGCCGAAGGCCGACAAGCGCGTGTTGGCGCACACCAAGGTGATCGGCGGCGGCGAGACCACGCGCGTGCGCTTCTCTACCCAGGGCCTGCAGAAGGGCGGTGACTACACCTTCTTCTGCTCGTTCCCCGGCCACTTCGCGATGATGAAGGGCACGTTCGTCTTTGGTTGACGCCGTTTGCAGCGTCGCACCATGCTCGACTGCTCTTTTCCGCGCTGCGTACGATGAGCCGGGCATGGCTCGGCTCTACACGTTGCAGTAGATCCACGCCAGGCGTGGATACGGTGCAAGGCAGTGCCAACCAAGGTTGGCACCTGCCATGGGCAGGGCTCAGCCCTTGGCGGCCTTGAACGCCACGCGTGCAGCGGCCAGCGTCGCTTCGATCACCGCATCGTCGTGCGCACTGGACAGGAAGCCGGCCTCGTACGCCGACGGCGCCAGGAACACGCCCTGGTCCAGCATGGCGTGGAAGAAGCGGTTGAACGCCGGAATGTCACAGGCGGTGGCCTGCGCATAGGTCTCCACCTTCTCGCTGGTGAAGAACAGCCCGAACATCGCGCCGACCCGGGTCGTGGTCACGGCCACTCCGGCGTCTGCGGCCGCAGCTTCCAGGCCCTCGCACAGGCGTGCGGTGCGCTCGGCCAGGTCGGCGTGGAAGCCGGGTTGCTGGACCAGTTCCAGCATTGCCAGGCCGGCCGCCATCGCCACCGGATTGCCGCTGAGCGTGCCGGCCTGGTAGATCGGGCCGGCGGGGGCGATCTGCTGCATCAGGTCGCGGCGACCGCCATAGGCGCCCACCGGCATGCCGCCGCCGATGATCTTGCCGAAGGTGGTCAGGTCCGGCGTGATCCCGTAATGCGCCTGCGCGCCGCCGAGCGCCACGCGGAAGCCGGTCATCACTTCATCGAAGATCAGCAGTGCGCCGTGTTGCGTGCACAGCTCGCGCAGGTGCTGCAGGTAGCCGTCGCGTGGCGGGATGCAGTTGGCGTTGCCCACTACCGGTTCGATGATCAGGCCGGCGATCTCGCTGCCCTGTGCCTCGAACAGTGCGGTGGCGGCCTCGAAGTCGTTGTAGGGCAGGGTCAGGGTGAGTTCGCTCAGGCCTGCCGGAACGCCCGGTGAGGTGGGCACACCGAGGGTCAGCATGCCGCTGCCGGCCTTGACCAGGAACGAGTCGCCATGGCCGTGGTAACACCCTTCGAACTTGACGATGCGGTTGCGCCCGGTGGCACCGCGCGCCAGGCGGATCGCCGACAGGGTCGCTTCGGTGCCGGAGTTGACCATCCGCACCATCTCGCAGGACGGCACCAGGCGGGTGATGGTCTCGGCCATGGTCACTTCGGCGGCGCACGGCGCGCCGAACGAGAGGCCCTGTTCGACGGCCTTCTTCACCGCCTGGCGTACGGCCGGATGATTGTGGCCGACGATCATCGGACCCCAGGAACCGACATAGTCGATGTAGCGGTTGCCGTCCACGTCGTACAGGTAGGCGCCATCGGCGCGCTCGACGAAGAAGGGCTCGCCGCCGACCGACTTGAACGCGCGGACCGGCGAATTGACGCCGCCCGGCAGCAAGTGCTGGGCACGGGAGAACAGGGCGTGGGACTGGTCGTGGTTCATCGGGTTTCCTGGGTGTTACCGGAACTGGGCGAGGTAGGCGCGCTGGGTGGCGACCGGGTCCGCTGCGGCGTAGATGCCGCTGACCACGGCCACCAGGTCGGCTCCGGCCTCGATGAGGGGACCGACATTGTCCGGCGTCAGGCCGCCGATCGCCACCCGCGGTACGCCCAGTGCGGCGCTCTGCCGCAGCAGATCGATGTGGGCACGGCTGGTGGTGATCTTGGTGGTGGTCGGAAAGAAGGCGCCGAAGGCCACATAGCTGGCGCCAGCGGCTGCGGCGGCCTCGGCGTTGGCCAGCTGGTCGTAGCAGGAGGCGCCGATGATGGCGTCGGCACCGAGCAGGGCGCGCGCGCTGGCGATGTCGCCGTCGGTACCGCCCAGATGCACGCCGGCTGCGCCCACGGCCCGGGCCAGTACCGGGTCATCATTGACGATCAGCGGCACGCCGTGCTCTGCGCACAGCGCCTGCAGTGCGGTGGCCTGTTCCAGCCGCAGCGCGTCGCTGGCGGTCTTGTTGCGGTACTGCAGCCAGGTGGCGCCGGCGGCCAGCAAGGGCGCGGTGCGGGCCAGCAGGCGTGCGGTGTCGGGCTCATCCGGGGTGATGAGGTAGACGCCACGGGGCGCCGGGGAAGCAGAGGTCATCGATGGCTACCGGTGAGTGGACCGCGATGGGACAATGGCGGCCCGTGAATTCAACCCCGATTATCCGATGAGCGACGCCACCCCCACCACCCTGCGTACCTGGATGTGCGTGGTCTGCGGCTTCCTTTACCACGAGGCCGACGGTCTGCCGGAAGAGGGCATTGCGCCGGGCACGCGCTGGGAAGACATTCCGGACACCTGGACCTGCCCCGACTGCGGCGTCACCAAGGCCGATTTCGAGATGGTCGAGGTCGATTGACGGACGTGGGGCGGGCCGCAGGTCCGCGCACCGACCGCCTCAATGCAGCCGTGGCATCGGCCCGCCCAGATCGATCAGCTTCTCGCGCAGCCACTGCGCGTCGCTGGCCTCGGGATTGCGCTTGAGGTACTGCCCCAGATCGTGCCGGGCTCCCGTCAGGTACTCCAGCTGCAGGTAGGCCAGGCCCCGGTCGCGCAGGGCGTCGTCCTGCTCCGGCGCCAGCTTCAGCAGGCGGTCGGCACTGCGCGCGGCACGGTCCCATTCACCGGCCTCGGCATACACGCCGTGCAGGTTGCGCAGCATCCGCATCAGGATCGCGCGGGACGGTGCCGGATCGAGAATCTGCGCCAGCACCTGGTCGTCGGGCATCTGCCCGCCCAGATGTGACTTTGCGCGCTCCCGCAGTTCGTCCACATCCAGCGGCCGACCGCCGTTGAACGGGTCCATCACCAGGACACCGTCATCCACCGGCAGGCGCACCAGGAAGTGGCCGGGGAAGGACACGCCGTCCAGCGGAATGCCAAGCCGCCGCGCGACCTCCATCTGTACCAGCGCCAGCGAGATCGGATTGCCGAGCCTGCGCTCGAATACCTGGTTGAGATAACTGTTGCGCGGATCGTAATACTCGTCGTGGTCGCCGCTGTAGCCCAGTTCGTCGAACAGGTGGCGATTGATCGCGGCCATTTTCAGCGGACTGCGCTCGATGCTGTCCACTTCGGCGCGAAGGTGGTCGACATGGCTCTGGATCAACGCGTCGTAGGTGGACGGCTGCAGATCCGGATATTCATCGCGCGCGATCAGCAGCGCGGTCGGCAACAACGGCAGCGCCTCGTCTTCGAGGTCGGCCAGTGCATCCCAGTCGGGGAGTGTGATCCGGTCCGGCATGGTCACAGACTGGCGGCAATCGCAGACGGATTCAAGCGGTGTGGCGTGAAAAATCCAGGGGTCAGATCCCGTCCGCGTGCGAAAGGGATCCGACCCCGACCGGGGTGCCGGCCGGCCGCCGGGCCGCGTGGGCCTACTTCTCGATGCCCGGGCCGAAGGTCAGTTCGGTACCGTCCTTCAGCTTGAGCTTCTCGGCCTGGCCGGCGTTGAGTTCCAGCACGTACCGGGCCGGGCCGCCGCTGGGATAGGGCGGGCACATGTCGCCGGCCGAGCAGGGCGGCACGTCGCGCTGCTGGCTCACCAGCCGGCGCTGGCTGTCGAAGTACAGGATGTCCAGCGCGATCTTGGTGTTCTTCATCCAGTACGCCTGCATTTCCTCGCGGTCATGGATGAACAGCATGCCGTGGTCAACGGGCATCTGGTCGCGGAACATCAGCCCGCGTGCGCGGGTCTCATCATTGGTTGCCAGCTCCACGTGGTAGCGGGCGCCGTCCAGTTCGACCCAGTGACGGGCCGCATCGGTGGCACAGCCGGCCAGGGCGAGCAAGGGAAGCATCAGCAGCGAACGCAGCAGCGACATCGTCAGGATCCTTCGCGTGAGGGTCAGAGCACGACCGGCGGTTCGCCGCCGATGATCACCACGTCGGCACGGCGACGGGCAAACAGGCCGACGCAGACCACGCCCGGCAGCTGGTTGAGTTCGCGCTCGAGCTTTTCCGGATCGGTGATCTGCAGGTTGTGGATGTCCAGGATCTGGTTGCCGTTGTCGGTGACCACGCCCTCGCGCCAGGTCGGCTGGCCCCCGGTCATGTCGCGGATCTGCCGGGCCACCAGGCTGCGTGCCATCGGAATCACTTCCACCGGCAGCGGGAACCTGCCCAGCACCGGGACCTGCTTGCTCGGGTCGACGATGCAGACGAAGCGCTCGCTGGCCTCGGCAATGATCTTCTCGCGGGTCAGTGCAGCGCCACCGCCTTTGATCAGGCACTTGCCGGGATCGCACTCGTCGGCGCCGTCGACGTACAGCGACAGGGTGCCGGTGTGGTTCAGCTCGATCACCTCGATCCCGTGCTGCTTCAGGCGCGCGGTGCTCTGTTCCGAGCTGGACACCGCACCCTTGATGCGATGCTGGATGCGCGCCAGCGCATCGATGAAATAGGCGACGGTGGAACCGGTGCCGACACCGACGATCATGCCGTCTTCGACGTACTCGATGGCTTTCTCGGCGGCCAGGCGCTTGGCTTCGGACATGGGAGGAACTCTCAGCAGGGAATCAGGATTTCTTTTCCAGCGACAGCAGCAGCTTCCACTGCGCGGCGGTCACCGGGAACACCGACAGCCGGTTGCCCTTGGCAACCAGCGGGAAGCCCTCGCCCAGCGCTTCAGCGTGCAGCTTGATCTCGTCCAGCGCGATCACCTGCCTGAGCTTGCGGTCGAAGGCCACGTCCACCAGCATCCAGCGCGGGTTCTCGCGCGTGCTTTTCGGGTCGTGGTAGTCGGATTTCGGGTCGAACTGGGTATCGTCCGGGTAGGCCGGGCTGGCGACCGTGGCCAGGCCGACGATGCCGGGGACCTTGGTATTGGAGTGGTAGAACAGGATGCCGTCGCCGACCTGCATGCCATCGCGCATGAAGTTGCGCGCCTGGTAGTTGCGTACCCCGTTCCACGGCTCGACCTTGACCCGGGCCAGGTCATCGATGGAGAAGGCGTCCGGCTCGGACTTCATCAGCCAATAGCGCTTGCGGGCGGTCATGCGTTCACGGGGGCAGCGGAGGGGAACAGGGTGCCGGCTTCGGTGCAGATCGCATCCACCGGCACGTCCCACGACGCCACCGGCAAGGACTCGACCTGCTGCACCGCGAAGGCAGCACCGACCAGCCAGGGCGGCGCCGGCCGGTCGTGGCGGAAGGCGAAGCTGCGATCATACCAGCCGCCCCCCATGCCCAGCCGCCGGCACTGTGTGTCGAAACCCACCAGCGGGGTCACTACCAGCGCCATCTGCGCCGGTTCCAGCGTGTCTTCCACGGCCACGTCCGGTTCCGGAATGCCGTAGCGGTTGCCGGTCAGGGGCTGACCGGGCCGCCAGGGCGCGAAGCGCAGCGTGTCGCCGGCCAGCACCGGCAGGCAGTAGGTGAGTCCATCGGGCAGCTGCAGCTGCCAGCGATGCAGCGCGATCTCACCGTCCAGCGCCCAATAGCCGGCAACGTAGCCGTGAAGCGGCGCAAACGGCAACGCCAGCAGCCCATCGGCAAGGACATCGGCGGCGGCGATGCGCTCGCTGGCGGAAAGGTCGCGGCGGCGTTGCCGCAGGTCGTGGCGCAGGGCCTGGCGCGGGTCGGTCATGGCAGCGTGCGGCAAGGAACAGCCGTCATTGTGCCGGAAAGAACAAGGGCGACGCCCGAAGACGCCGCCCTTGCTGGAATATTGCATTCTCCGCAATGTCGATGCATGCGAAACGACCTTGAACCCGGGGGCTCAAGTGGGAACGCTGGAGAACCATCGGGCTTCCCGCTACAAGGCGGACCTGCACTCCCGGCGCTGTCGCGCTCCCGGTGTCGTTCTTAAGGGACAAGGCGAATGTTTGCACATGCCGTCGAGTACCGCAGAGAACGCAGGGCCATTATAGCGGCCGGTCCTGATCTGGATAGGCCGTTCGTCGGCAACAGTCCGTGCCAATTCAGAAATGAGAAGACGCGTGTCGCGCGATCTGTCAGGGATTGCCGTCGATGGCGCGGTCCAGCCGCCGGTTCAGGTCGGCCAGCGTCTGCTGCAGGGCCACGGCCTGGCGGGCGTTCTCGTCACGCAGCAGCTGCAGTTCATGGGCCAGGTTCAGTGCCGCCAGGACCGCGATGCGGTCGACCGCCGCCATGCGGTTGCTGCCACGGATCTCGCGCATCCGTGCGTCGAGCAGGCGCGCGGCCGCCATCAGGCTGTCGCGTTCATCGGCACCCACGCCGACGGTGTACTCGCGGTCGAGGATGCGGACGCTGACCGGTTCGGCGCTCATGTGTGCTGCTCCAGGGATTTGAGCCGGCTGATCATCGCTTCCACCCGCGAGCGCGCCTGTTCGTTCTTGGCCAGCAGCGTCGAGCGCTCGGCCACCAGCTGTTCCTGCTGGTGGCGCAGGCTGCGGTTCTCTTCGGCCAGGCGCTGGTTGCGTTCAAGCAACGCTTCCACGCGGGCGGCGAAGTCCTGCAGCTGGGCAAGGGGATCGGCGGGTTCCATGCAGGCACGATAGGCAAGCCGGGTCAGGACGGTCAAGCGCTGTCGCAGCATGCCCGGATGGCCACGGGGAGGTCGCTATCGGGTTGCTACACTACAGGGCTCACGGGCGCGCGCGTGCGCGCTCGGGGTTTCCTTCTCCGAACGAGCCGCACGATGACCGAACTTCCCTCCGTCGACGACGTTTCCCGCGCCAGCCAGGACCTGGGCCTGGGCGCCACCGCTGCCGAGCTGCATGGCGGCCTGTGCGGCTGGCTGGCCGCCGGTGGAGCTCCCGGCAACGACTGGCCGGCGCGTGTGCTGGCCGACGACAGCCTGCTGCCGGTGGCGGCCGACAGCGCCCTCGGGCAGTTGTTGCAGGCCACCATCAAGCAGCTGGAGGACCGCGATTTCGCGTTCGAGCTGCTGCTGAGCGACAGCGAGGACGTGGCTGCGCAGGCCGACGCCATGTTCAGCTGGACCCGCGCCTTCCTGGGTGGATTCGGACTGGGCAGTGGCGGCCGTCGTCCGGCCCTGTCCGAAGAGGGCGAAGAGGCGCTGACCGACATGGCCAGCCTGGCGCGTGCTTCCAGCGAGGATTTCGAGGCGGGTGGCGAGGACGACGATGAGGCGCTGTCGGAGATCGAGGAATTCATCCGCGTGGCGGTGCTGCTGCTGCACGGCGATGTGGTGCTGGCCGCGCGCCACCGGCAGCGCCTGAACTGATGGACATCAAGCAGCGCACCGGCATCGCGGCCGGCGAGTACAAGCGTCGTCGCCGGCAGCTGATGGACATGGCCGGCGAAGACGCCATTCTGGTGCTGCCCGCCGCGTCCGAGAAGGTGCGCAGCCTGGATACCCATTACCCGTACCGGCAGGATTCGGACTTCCAGTACCTGAGCGGCTTCCCGGAGCCGGAAGCCGTGCTGGTGCTGATTCCCGGGCGTCGTCACGGCGAGGCGATCCTGTTCTGCCGCGAACGCGATGCCGAGCGCGAGGCCTGGGACGGCAGCCGCGCCGGCCAGGAAGGCGCCGTGGCGCAGTTCGGCATGGACGATGCCTATCCGATCGACGATCTGGACGACATCCTTCCGGGCCTGCTGGAGGGACGCTCGCGCGTCTACTACCACTTCGGCCGTGACGCGGACTTCGACCTGAAGCTGATCGGCTGGGTCAACCGTGTCCGCTCCCAGGTGCGCCACGGTGCGCAGCCGCCGCACGAGTTCCTGGAGCTGGGCCACCTGCTGCATGAGCAGCGCCTGTTCAAGTCCGGCGCGGAGGTGGCGCTGATGCAGCACGCCGCGCAGATCAGCGTGCGTGCGCACCTGGCAGCGATGAAGGCGGCGAAGGCGGGCATCCATGAGTACGAACTGCAGGCCGAACTGGAGCGCGTGTTCCGTGCCAGCGATGCGGTGCCGGCGTACTGCAGCATCGTCGGCGCCGGCCGCAACGGGTGCATCCTGCACTATCGCGACAACAACGGGCGTGCGCGCGACGGCGAGCTGGTGCTGATCGATGCGGGTGCCGAGTACCGTGGCTACGCCAGCGACATCACCCGCACCTTCCCGGTGAACGGGCGCTTCAGCGCCGAGCAGCGCGCGCTGCATGATCTGGTCGGCCAGGCCCAGGCGGCGGCGCTGGCCCAGGCCCGGCCCGGCGTACCCTACGAAGCCGGCCACCTGGCGGCGGTGCAGACGCTGACCGAAGGCCTGCTGCGGCTCGGCCTGCTGAAGGGCACGCTGGAGAAGAATCTTTCCGAGGGCCTGTACCAGCGTTTCTACCGGCACAAGACCGGCCACTGGATCGGGCTGGATGTGCACGACGTGGGCGACTACCGCCTGGCCGGGGACTCGCGGCTGCTGGAGCCCGGTATGGCGTTCACCATCGAGCCGGGCCTGTACATCGGCGTGGACGATACGACGGTGGAGCCGCGCTGGCGTGGCATCGGCATCCGCACCGAGGACGATGTGCTGATCACCGACGATGGCCATCGCGTGCTGACCGAAGGGCTGGCGCGGAGTGCGGACGAGATCGAAGCGGTGATGGCGGGTTGAGGGTTGCCGGCAGGGCTTGCAGCCCTGCACCCGCAGACGCAACAGCTGGAGCAACAGCAACAGCGGGCTATCCGTGGGATGGCGGGGCACTGTGGGTTTGCGGGGACGCCGTGAACCCGTCCATGGGGGCTTGGTCGCGGCATCCATGCCGCTCACACCCCGCAAACCCACAGTGCCCCGCCTTCGACAGGTTCACGCGGCTGTTGGTGGGGGCCGACCGTTGGTCGGCACATCTGTCAGATATCGAATGAATCATCCACGCATGGCGTGGATCTACTGGTAATTGCGGCTGCTGGTAGGTGTCGACCTTGGTCGACACGGAGCGAGCGCAGCGAGCGACCCGCTTCTGCTTTTCTTTTTTCTTTTCCGTGGTTGGACGCGCAGGAAACTGTCAAGGGTGGGGCGGGTGGGCCATGCAGGGGCGTTGGCGCCATGGATGGCGCCATCGAGCTTACAGGGACGTACTTGCAGCGTCCCCTGCATGGCCTACCCGCCCCGCCAAGCGCGCATCACGCATGATGCCAGTCGACTAACAGTCGACTCTACCTGTGAGGCCAACCACGAGGGGCTCAGCCGTTGGCTGCCGCAAACTCCGGTCGCGTCAGGTTGTCCGCTTCGCCATCGGTGCACAGCACTTCGTCCTCGATGCGGATGCCGCCATACGGACGGAAGAAGTCCACGCGCTCCCAGTTGATCGCATCGCCATGGCCGGCGTCCTTGACCTCGTTCAACAGCATGTCGATGAAGTACAGGCCCGGCTCGATGGTCACCACCATCCCCGGTTCCAGCATGCGGGTCAGACGCAGGTAGGGATGACCCGCCGGACGTTCGATCCGGCCGCCTTCGTCGCTGGCGGCGAATCCGGCCACGTCATGCACCTGCAGGCCGATCAGATGGCCGATGCCGTGCGGGAAGAATGCGGCGCTGACGCCGGTTTCCAGCGCGGTCTGCGGCGATACCCTGATGACGCCGAAGTCCTTCAGAACGCCCATCAGCGACAGATGCGCGTCCACGTGCAGCGTCCTGTAATCAACGCCCGGGCGCACCGCCGCGCACATCTGCTGCTGGGCGGCATCGACGGCAGCGATCATCGCAGCGAATTCGTCGTGGCCGTGCGCCGCGTAGGTACGGGTGATGTCGCTGGCGTAGCCGTGCGCGCTGGCGCCGGCATCGATGAGGAAGCTGCGCAGCGGCTGCGGTGCCTTGCGGCCCAGTTCGGTGTAGTGCAGAACGGCGGCGTGCTCGTTCAACGCCACGATGTTGCCGTAGGGCAGTTCATTGGCGTCCTGGCCCACCGCCTGGCAGTACGCCATGTGGATGCTGAACTCGTCGGCACCGTTGCGGAACGCGGCTTCGGCGGCGCGATGGCCGCGCACGCCCAGCACCTGCGCCTGGCGCATCAGGGCGATCTCGTAGGGCGTCTTGCTGCCACGGTGCCATTCCAGGTAATTCACCACCGCCGGAGGATTGTTCGGCACGTGGCTGCCCAGTGCGCTCTGCGGCTCACCCAGGATCGCGCAGCGCGACGGATCGGCCGGCAGCAACGCCAGCGCTTCATCCGGCGTGCGGATGATGTGGATGTCGAAGTGCTCCACCCACCAGCCGCTCGGCGCGTCCGGCACTACGTGCCAGTAATCGAACGGCTGATGGAAGATCACCACCGGCCGCTTGCCGGGCGTAAACACGATCCAGCTGTTGGGCACGCGCGTCAGCGGCAACCATGCCTTGAACTGCGGATTCACCGCATAGGGATAGTCGCGATCATCAAACACCTGGTAGTGCAGGGTGCCGCTGGGCACCACGAGGTGATCAAAGCCGCCGCGCGCCAGCGCCTGCTCGGCGCGTCGGCACAGCACGGCCAGGTGATCGGGATACAGGGCGCCGGGGTCTTGCTGGATCATTGCGGTGGCTCGACACGGAAAACGGCCCTAGATTCTGCCGTATACCGGCGGAAACCGCTGTGCCGGAACCGGCAGTCAGTCCGTCGAAAGCGGTCCTTCGTCGCTGTCTTCGCCTACCCACTGCCGCAGCAGCTGGCGGTGTTCGCGTGACAGGGTGAGGAACCGGAAGCCCACCCAGCTCTGTCCCGGGGCGTGCGCCGGCTCGCTCCACAACAGGTGCACGCCCACATCGATGGCTGCCTGCTGGCCATCGCCCAGCGGCAGCGGGAAGCGGAACTGATACAGCGCGTCGTCGCGCAGCGCAGTGCTGGCCAGCATCAGCATGCCGGTTTCGGACACATTGCCAAGGCGACCGACCACGCAGTCGCGCATCTGGTCGGTCACCGGCACCAGGTCCGACACCTGGCGTCGGGGGGCGCGGCGGGTGTCCTGCGGCGGCGTCATGCTCATGCGGGGGTGTCCTGCGGGTTGCGGCCGGCAAGCGCACGCAGGGCGCCCAGGCTGGCCTTCCAAGCGCGGTCGACCAGCCGGCCCTTGTCTTCGGTGACCAGATGCGCACGCCCAGCGCTGATCTGCCGCGCCAGGCTGTCGAGGTCGGTTTCGGCAATCTTCTGCCCGCGCGGATTGACGAACAGCACATGGCCGGTCAGCAGGCTGTACCAGGACAGGCGCTGGCGGCGAAGCGTGCCGTCGCCGTTGTCGATGTCGAACCAGCTGCCGAAGGGCAGGGAGCACAGCTGTTCGTAGGCGGCCTCCTCCGCACTGCTGCGTGGCGCGGCAGGGGCGGACGCACTGCGGCTGTCGGTGTGCTCGCCCAGCCGGGCGCGGGCCTTCAGCCGCGCGCTGAGTTCGGTACGCGACGTGCTGTCGTCCTCGCCCCCGGGCGTGGCCAGGCGACGGGCCACCGCTGAGGCTTCCTCGGCGTGATAGCCCACCTGCAGCAGCGCGGCCTCCACATCGGCGGCCAAGGCGCCATCGGTGCCATCGACGCCGTTGGCGGCGGTTGCAGTAACGGCCGCGATGCGCTCGGTCTGCTGCAGCCGCTCCTGCCACTGGGGCGAGTCCTCGCCATGGCGCAGCCGGGTCAGGGTCAGCGCGTCGGACCAGGCCTGGCGCAGCAGGGTCTGGACGAAGCGCGGCGGCTGCTGCGTGCTGCAGCACTGCTCGATCTGGGCGCTGGCCTGGCGCCGCGCGAGTTCCAGGCGCTCCCTGCCGCGCGCGGCTTCGACGTGGCGGCGTTCGGCCAGTTCGGCGCGATGGGCGGCCGCGCGCTGGTGCTGCTGCACCTCTTCGTTGGCAGCAGCGAAGGCTTCCGGCGTGCGTGCATCCTCGCCGAGCAGGCTCTGCACGCTCTGTGCCATGCGCTGCAGAAACTGCGGATCGACGTCGTCGTCCCCCAGCCAGCGGGCACCGGCTTCGGCGATATGGTTGAGCAGCTCGCGCGCAGGATGCTCGTCGCGTACGAAGAAGCCCGGATCGGCCATCGCTGCACGTGCCAACGGTACCTGCAGGCGCGCCAGCAGGGCGGCGGGCACCGGGTCCGGGCGCTGCTGCTGCTGGATCTGCTGCATCAACAGGCGCAGCAGGTCCAGGTTGTCGCGATCATGGCTGCCGATCTGCGCATGCGGGCCATGCTCGCTGCGCAGCTGCGCGACCACGGCGGCCTGCAGGTCGACCACACCGGTAGCGGCGCTGGCCTGGTTTTGCAGCCTTGCCAATACCGCATCGACGGCAGCAGTCGGTACCGCAGGCGCGTCTGCCGCCGGCGTGGTACGCGCGCGCTGCAGCAGGTCGTGCAGCAGGGTGCCGGTGGCGGTGGTCAGCCCGGGGGTCGCTGCAGCGGATGCGGAACCGGACTGGAAGGCATCCTGCATCAGGGTCGACCAGGAGCCGGCAGGCAGGTTCTCGCCCCAGCCGGTCATGGGGGCCGCCGCGCGCCTGGCTGGCTGCGTGGCACGGCCGCCAGCGACGGACTGGGTGATGATCCTTCGCGTACTCGACGAGCGGGCCAGATACGGGGTGTAGACCAGGCCCGGCAGCACGCCCTGCTGGGCGAGCAGGGCATTGGCCCGATCAAGCAGGTCGCCCAGGCGTTCCAGCACCTGGCGCTCGAAACTGCGATACAGCGCCAGCTGCACCTCTGCCCCGAGGCCATCCTGTTCGGCGACCCTGCGCACCATCGCGCACAGCGCCTGCGGTGCCAGCGGAAGGGTATCGGCTTCGAACGCAGGCGCCGCAGCCAGCACGCCCAGGCGCTGGCCGAGCAGGTTCAGGGCGTTGGCCGAGCGCTGCGTCTCGCGCCGGACCATTTCGGTGAGCAGCAGGTCGCGGTCGACCTCGTGCTCGTCGACCAGCGACAGGCCGATCGTGCCCGGCAGTGCGGGCGGTGGTGCTGCTGCCGTGAAGGCGGTCGGTTCGCGCAGCCGCGCCAGTGCCTCGGCCACCGCATCGAGCATGCGCTCGCTGAAGTGGCCGGCGAAGGCATGCAGTTGGCTACGCTGCGCCATCAGTTCAGCCTGCTGCTGCGGACTGCGCGCGCGGTCGGCATCGTGCAACAGGAGTTGTTCCAGCGCTTCGACGGTCAGGATCAGCGGCGCGGTCAGTGCCTGCCGGCACAGGCCGGTCAACGCCCCCAGCAGTTCACGTACCCGCGGTGGCAGGTCGGTGCTGGCCAGGCGGGCAGCGTCGGTGGCGGAGAGGGAGAAGACAGCTGACATCGGCGTGCGGTACCCGGATTCCCGCGGAGCGATCCTGTGAATTTACCGTGTCGGCCGAGGCCGGCGCTACTTTAGGGTGAATGCACACGCTGCACGCCGGGCATGGCCCGGCGCTACCGCATGCTGGCCGCCGGGTGGCGCCGGGCCATGCCCGGCGGGTGCGACGGGGCGCTCATTCGTCCAGGAACAGGCTCACCACATCATTGGTGAAACGGCGGCCCAGTTCGGTCGGGCGGACCTGGCCATCGGCCGTCTCCAGCCAGCCGCGCTGCACGGCCTCGGCCAGCGGTGCGTCGAGCACGCTGCGCGGCAGGCCGGTGCGCGATTCAAAATCACGCAGGCTGAAGCCCTCGTGCAGGCGCAGCAGGTTGAGCATGTACTCGAACGGAAGCCGCGCGGGCGTGATCACCTCATCGCCACCGAACGACGCCGGGGTGCCAGCGCTGTCCAGGTAGGCCTGCGGATGCTTGAGCTTCCAGCGCCGCAGCACGTGCTCTTCGGCGCCGGAACTGATCTTGCCGTGTGCACCGGCGCCGATGCCCAGGTAATCGCCGAAGCGCCAGTAGTTCAGATTGTGCGCGCTCTGCCGGCCGGGGCGCGCGTAGGCGCTGACCTCGTACTGGCCGAAGCCGGCCTGCGCCAGCAGCGCCTGGCAGTGTTCCTGCATGTCCCAGGCGTTGTCTTCATCGGGAATGCCCTGCGGCGGGCGCGCGAAGAACACCGTGTTCGGTTCCAGGGTCAGCTGGTAGTGCGAGATGTGCGCCGGCTGCAGTGCAAAGGCGCGCTCGAGGTCCGATTCGGCACCGGCCAGCGTCTGCTCGGGCAGTGCGTACATCAGGTCGATGTTGAAATTGTCGTACCCCGCATCCTGGGCCATCTTCACCGCACGCTCGGCTTCGCCACTGTCGTGGATGCGGCCCAGCCGCTTCAGCGCTTCGTCGTCGAAGCTCTGGATGCCGAAGCTCAGGCGGTTCACGCCAGCCGCGCGGTAGCGGTCGAAGCGGCCATGCTCGGCGGTGCCGGGATTGGTTTCCAGCGTGATCTCGGCGTTCGGCGCGAAGCGCAGGCGGGCGCTGGCCTGCTGCAGGAAGCGATCGATCGCCTCCGGCGGGAACAGGCTGGGCGTGCCACCGCCGAAGAACACGCTGTGCACCACCCGGCCCCAGACCAGCGGCAGGTCCTGGTCCAGGTCGCGCAGCAGTGCATCGATGTAGGCCTCGAACGGCAGCTCGCCCTTGGCCTGGTGCGAGTTGAAATCGCAGTACGGGCATTTGCGCACGCACCACGGCAGGTGCACGTACAACGACAGCGGCGGTGGCACCAGTCGCGGTGGGCTGTCGTGGTCAGCGGAGCAGGCTTCGCCGGGCAGGTGGTTGCAGTGGTCGTGGGCGTGCGGCATGGGCTTCATCGGTAGTGCCGGCCGCTGGCCGGCTTCCCTGGTTCGATCGGATGGCTTCAGTACAGCGTCGCCAGCTGCTGCTTGAGCTGCTGCAGGGCAATGGCACGGTGGCTGATGGCGTTCTTCAGGGCCGGCTCCATTTCCGCAGCGGTCAGGCCGTGGGTGGTGTCCAGGAATACCGGGTTGTAGCCAAAACCGTTCGTGCCACGCAGTTCGCGGATGATCTGCCCTTCCCAGCGGCCCTCGCAGATCAGCGGCTGCGGGTCGGTGGCGTGGCGCAGGAGCACGATCACCGCATAGAAGCGGGCGCTGCGCTGGCCATCGGGGATGTCGGCCATCGCGTCCAGCAGCTTGGCGTTGTTGGCGGCGGCATTGGTCGGGTGGCCGGCATAGCGCGCGCTGTACAGGCCGGGTGCGCCGCCGAGCGCATCGACGATCAGCCCCGAATCATCCGCCAACGCCGGCAGGCCGGTCGCTTCGCAGGCTGCGCGCGCCTTCAGCAGCGCGTTCTCGACGAAGGT
Organism: Stenotrophomonas sp. YJH_SMC_106-19; assembly: GCF_059368375.1. Taxonomy (NCBI): domain Bacteria; kingdom Pseudomonadati; phylum Pseudomonadota; class Gammaproteobacteria; order Lysobacterales; family Lysobacteraceae; genus Stenotrophomonas; species Stenotrophomonas sp. YJH_SMC_106-19. The sequence goes on along the minus strand of NZ_JCAFRQ010000001.1, from coordinate 946,879 downwards.
CAGGCCGGTCTCGTCGACGTCGCCCAGGCCCAGTTCGGCGGCCGAGGTGATCTGCAGCGGCAGGTCGGCAAGGATCTCCTGCATCTCCACCAGCTTGCCGGCGTTGTGGCTGGCCAGTACCAGTTTCTTCATTGACGGGGCTCCAGCAGGTCCCAGGTGTTGCCATACAGATCGCGGAACACCGCGACCGTTGCATAGGGTTCTTCGCGCGGCGATTCCAGGAACTCCACCCCGGCGGCCAGCATCGCCGCATGGTCGCGGTGGAAGTCGTCGGTGTTGAGGAAGAACGCAACGCGCCCACCGGTCTGGTTGCCGATGCGGCTGCGCTGTTCCTCGTCGCTGGCGCGCGCCAGCAGCAGGGCGGCGGCGCTGCCGTCGGTCGGTCCGACCACGACCCATCGCTTGTGGCCCTGGTCGATGTCCTCCAGCAGTGCGAAGCCGAGCTTGCCGGTATACCAGGCGATGGCCTCGTCATAGTCGGCCACCACCAGGGTGGTCAGGGCAAGGCGCCGGTTCATGCCGACAGCGCCGCCTGCTGTGCGGCCAGCAGTTCGTTCACGCCCTTTTCGGCCAGTCCCAGCAGCGCGTCCAGTTCATCGCGGCGGAAGGCATGGCCTTCGGCAGTGCCCTGCAGCTCGATGAAGCCACCGCCATCGTTCATCACCACGTTCATGTCGGTGTCGCAGTCGCTGTCTTCGGCGTAGTCCAGGTCCAGCACCGGAGTGCCGCGGTAAACGCCCACCGACACCGCTGCCACCGCACCCAGGATCGGGTTGCGCTTGATCTCGCCGCGCTTGATCAGCACGTTCACGGCGTCGACCAGGGCCACGTAGGCACCGGTGATGGCCGCGGTGCGGGTGCCGCCGTCGGCCTGCAGCACGTCGCAGTCCAGGGTGATGGTGCGTTCGCCGAGGGCATTGCGGTCCACGCAGGCGCGCAGGCTGCGGCCGATCAGGCGCTGGATCTCCAGCGTGCGGCCGCCCTGCTTGCCACGCGCCGCTTCACGGTCGCTGCGGGTGTGGGTGGCGCGCGGCAGCATGCCGTACTCGGCGGTCACCCAGCCTTCGCCCTTGCCGCGCAGGAAGCCCGGAACCCGGTTCTCGACGCTGGCCGTGCACAGCACGCGGGTTTCACCGAAGCACACCAGTACCGAGCCTTCGGCGTGGCGGGTGAAGCCGCGTTGGATGACGACCGGGCGGAGCTGGTCGGGCTGGCGGCCACTGGGGCGGGAATCGGACATGATGCGGGTTCCGTAAGGGCGGGGAGTACGCCGCCATGCCCGCGACCTTCACGGGGCGGGCAGGGGGGCTCTGGTGAGGGCGCTAGGGTACCATTCCCCCTTTGCACGCACCGGACACATTCCATGATTCGAAGCATGACCGCCTACGCGGGTGGCGAGCGGGTCACCCCGTGGGGCACGCTGGGCTGTGAGCTGCGCTCGGTCAACCACCGCTTCCTGGAGGTCGGCACCCGCCTGCCTGAAGAGCTGCGGGCATTGGAGCCGCAGCTGCGCGAGCGCATCGCCGCGCGCCTGAGCCGCGGCAAGCTGGATCTGGTGCTGCGACTGCGTGCGCCGGACGCGGCGGGGAATCTGCAGGTCGATGAGGCCCTGCTGGGCCAGCTCGGGCATCTGGCCCATCGCCTGACGTCGGATTTTCCCAACCTGCAGGTGAGCTTCACCGATCTGCTGCAGCTGCCGGGCGTGACCCGGGGCGAGGCCACCGATGCGGCGGCCCTGCAGGTCGAGGCGCTGGCCTTGCTGGATCAGGTGCTGGACGGATTCGTCGAAGCCCGCGAGCGTGAGGGCGGCAAGCTCGCCGCGGCCATTGCCGAGCGCGTGGATGGCATCGAGCGCATCGCGGGTGACGTCCGCACGCTGATTCCCGCCATCCGTGATGGCCAGCGTGCCAAGCTGGCTGCGCGCCTGGCCGATCTGCCGCATCCGGTCGATCCCGGCCGCGCCGAGCAGGAACTGGTGCTGTGGCTGCAGAAGCTGGACGTGGATGAGGAGCTGGACCGCCTGTCGAGCCACATCGTCGAGATCCGCCGCGTGCTCACGCAGCGCGAGCCGGTCGGCCGCCGCCTGGACTTCCTGCTGCAGGAGTTCAATCGTGAAGCCAACACGCTGGGCTCGAAGTCGGTGGACAGCCGCACGTCCAATGCCGCGGTCGAGCTGAAGGTGCTGATCGACCAGATCCGCGAGCAGGTGCAGAACATCGAGTGATGCTGCGGGGCGCCTTCGGGCGCCCTCATCGTTTCAGCGCACGCTGACGCCGGCAGGCCCCGCCAGCAGGTGGCCGATCACCGCGGCCTGGGCAAACCCGGCGTCGGCAAAAACGGCTTTCACCGCATCCACGGCGTCCGCTGCGCAGGATACGAGCAGGCCGCCGCTGGTCTGCGGGTCGGTCAGCAGTGGCTGCCAGTGGGCGGCCACGCCTTCGGCGAAATGCACCTGGCCGCCATACGAGGCCCAGTTGCGGTTGGATGCGCCGGTAACGCAGCCATGCTGTAGCAGTGCAAGTGTCTGTGGCAGCAGCGGTACCTGCGTGCTATCCACTTCGGCGGCCACGCCACTGGCGCGGCACACTTCCAGCAGATGGCCGAGCAGGCCGAAGCCGGTGACGTCGGTCATCGCATGCACCCCGTGCAACGCCGCCAACGGTACGCCCACGGCATTCAGGCGGGTGGTGGAGTCGAGCATCTGCCGGTAACCGTCGGCATCGAGGACGCCCTTCTTCAGCGCCGACGAATACACGCCCACGCCCAATGGCTTGCCCAGCACCAGCACATCGCCGGCGCGGGCATCGGCATTGCGCTTGAGCCGCTGCGGATCCAGCACGCCGATCGCGGCCAGGCCATAGATCGGCTCCACCGAGTCGATGCTGTGGCCCCCGGCCACCACGATGCCGGCGTCGGCACAGGCACGTTCGCCGCCCTGCAGGATGCCGCGGATCGTGTCCTGTGGCAGCGTATTGATGGGCATGCCGACGATGGCCAGTGCGAACAGCGGCCGCGCGCCCATCGCATACAGGTCCGACAGCGCATTGGTGGCGGCGATGCGGCCGAAGTCGAATGGGTCATCGACGATCGGCATGAAAAAGTCGGTGGTGGCGACGATCGCCTGGCGATCATCAAGCCGGTAGACCGCGGCATCGTCACTGGTCTCGCGGCCGACCAGCAGTTCGGCCGGCGCAGGGAACGCCGGGGTGCCCCGCAGCAGTTCGGCCAGCACGCCGGGTGCGATCTTGCAGCCACAACCGCCGCCGTGGGCCAGCGAAGTCAATCGCTGCGGAGCCTCGGCCGACGGGGGGAGTGGGGACTGCACATGCGAGGCCATGCCGGCATCTCCTGCAGGAACACGAATGGCGGAAGGCAGCAGGAGTCGAACCTACCAGGGAGCGATCGACGCCCCCTGCTGGGTTTGAAGCCCAGCCGCATGCCCGGATGCGCATGCCTTCCGAAGGTACGGCGGTACCGGTGCAGTCAACCGTGGGCGGTGTTCCATTGCAGGTCGCCGCGCGGCCGATGCTGGTCACCGACGCGTCGAGTGTAGCCAACGCGATTGAAGAACTCCAAGATCTGGATGCTGCGCTTGCGGCCCAGGCCGATGGCATCGCGGAATGCTGCCGCGTCCACCATGCCCGTTGCCTGTGACAGCCGGGCGACCGTTGCCGCCAGCGCGTCGATGCGGGCCGGTGCGTAGAACAGGTCCGGCACCACCTGGAACAGCTCGCCGCGCGCTGCGGCGCGACGCAGGACCGCACGCATCTCCTCCTCGGCGAAGCCGAGATCGGCCGCAAGCGTGCGCACCCAGGGCGGATCGAAACCACCGGCATCCAGACGCGGGAGCACGCGTTCGAGAAGCGCGCGCTCGCGTTCCGGCGGCGCATGGTCGTGGCCTGGCAGCCGCCACCACGCGCCCACGCGCTGCAACGCGCCATCGTCGAACAGGTCCTGCAGCAGCGCGTTCCAGAGACTGGTCGAGAGCGCGGGCAGGGTACTGCGCTGCAGGCGCCCGCTGTCGACACCGGGCTCGTCCGGCCGTCGCTCGTGCCAGTCATGCAGTGAGCGGATCACCTGTTCGCGCAGCGCCTGCCAATGCGAGGTGAGGATGATCACCGTGTCCTCGCGGGTGGCGATGCGCCGGGCATCTGCAGGGAGATCGATCTGTGCGGCCTCACGCCGGCAGTAGCGTTGCAGTGCGGCCAGCGCGATGCCGGCCGGTGCCTGCTGCAGCAGCGGGCCGATTCCCGTGCCTGCGGCCAGTTGCTCCAGGGCTGCCAACCACGCCCGGCGTGCCGGGCTGCGCCGACGTCGTTGCGGTGGATCGGGATCGAGCACGGTGCCGCCGCCCAGCGTATGCGCTGCAGCCGAATCGCGGGCGATGAAGCGGTCGCCGCACATCGCGCAGACCGGGGCATCGAACACCAGCTGCACCAGCTGGCCATTGCCACTGTCTTCATCCTCCAGCAGCACCACATGGGCCTGCCGGTGCATCGTGCCCCAGTGGATGTGCAGCGGTGTCCAGTTGCGCAGGGGCCGCACCTGTGCCGCAAGGCGAAGGCGTACGTCGACCCGGGTGGTGGCCTGCAGCGCGCGCGGATCGGCGATCCAGTCGCCGCGGGTGATGCCGTCGCGGGCGATGGCGGCCAGGTTCAGGGCACAGCGCTGTCCCGCGGCAGCCTGTCCACTGGCCTGGTTCTGCGCATGGATGCTGCGGATGCGCACGTCGATGGCGGTCGGCATCAACTGCAGATGCGCGCCGACCGCGGCCACGCCGCCCTGTACCGCGCCGGTGACCAGTGTGCCGTGACCGGCCAGCGAGAACACGCGATCCACCGGCATGCGGAACAGCTCGCTGCGGCGCTGGGCCGTCCGGCGGCTGTCGTTAGCGGCGGCCCACGCATGCAGGTGGGCGCGCAGCGCATGGATGCCGGCATCCGCGCTGTCGGTGCTGTTGCAGGCGAATACTGCAGACCCCTGCAGCGGTGTGCAGGCCAGCAGGGCAACGATCTCCGCTTCTGCCTCGGCAATGCGCGCCGCATCCACACGGTCGATCTTGGTCAATGCCACTGCAGCGCGGTCCACACCCAGCAGCTGCAGGATCGACAGATGCTCACGGGTCTGCGGCATCACGCCGTCATCGGCGGCGATCACCAGCAGCGCCACATCGATGCCGGTGGCACCGGCCACCATCGTGTGCACGAAGCGCTCGTGACCCGGCACATCGACGAAGCCCAGCATCGCCGGAGGCCCCTCTCCGCGTGCGGCCTCCACCGGCACATAGGCATACCCCAGTTCTATGGAGATGCCGCGCGCGCGCTCTTCCTGCAGGCGATCGGTTTCGATGCCGGTCAGTGCCCGCACCAGGCTGGTCTTGCCATGGTCGATATGCCCGGCGGTACCGACGATCATGCCTGCAGCGCGCTCCACTGGGCGAGGAAAGCAGCCTCATCCCCGTACTCAAGCCCGCGCAGGTCAAGCCACAGCGCATCCTCGGCAATGCGCCCGAGCACCGGCCGTGGCAGGCCGCGCAGGCGCTTGGCCAGACGGTCCAACCCGGCAGCTGCAGCGACGCGGATGCGCAGGCCGGCGCTGGCCAGTTGCGCCTGTGGCTGCGCGCCACTGCCGACCTGGCTGTACATCGGCACCGCTTCAACCGCGTAATGCGCGGCCAGCGCCTGCTGCACGGAAGGCAGCAGGCGCTGTGCCTGCGCATGGATGTCTCCCTGTTCGCGGGACAGCGTGCGCAGGGTCGGCAGCCGCTGCGGCAGCAGTTCCGGTTCGCGGTACAGCGCCAGTACCGCTTCCAGCGCGGCCAGGCCCATCTTGTCCATACGAAGGGCGCGCTTGAGCGGATTGCGGTTGATGCGTGCGATGAGGTCGGCGCGGCCGGCAATGATCCCGGCCTGCGGTCCACCGAGCAGCTTGTCGCCGCTGAACGAGACGAGGTCGGCGCCCCCCGCCAGCGTTTCCTGCACTGTAGGTTCGCGCGGTAGACCGTGGGCAGACAGGTCGCACAGGCTGCCACTGCCAAGGTCCACCGCCAGTGGCAGCCCGTGCCCGTGCGCGATCGATGCCATCCGTGCAGTATCGACCTTGGCGGTGAAGCCGGTGATGGCGTAGTTGCTGGCGTGCACTTCCATCAGCAGCGCGGTGCGCGTGCCGATGGCGCTGTCGAAGTCGGCCGGATGGGTGCGGTTGGTGGTGCCCACTTCGCGCAGCCGCGCACCGGCGCTGCGCATTACATCGGGAATTCGGAAGGCGCCGCCGATTTCCACCAGTTCGCCCCGCGACACGATTACCTCGCGGCGATTGGCCAGGCTGTTGAGCAGCAACAGGACTGCTGCGGCGTTGTTGTTGACCACGGTCGCCGCTTCGGCGCCGGTCAGTTCGCAGACCAGTGCCCGCACGCGCGCATCGCGGTCCCCCCGACGGCCCAGGGCGATGTCGAATTCCAGATCCACCGGCGCCGTCATCGCGCGGGTCACTGCGCGTACCGCGGCGTCCGGCAACAGCGCGCGGCCGAGATTCGTATGCAGCACCGTGCCGGTGAGGTTGAATACCGGCTGCAGATCCAGGCGTGCATCGGCTGCCAGCGCCGACTGCAGGGCCGCGACCACGCCGGGTTCCGCGACGGCCCGCTGCAGCTGTTCCGGTGACAGCTGGCCGCAGCCGCTGCGCTCGCGCAACCCCTGCACGTGCTCGCGCAGCAGATGGGCGATGCGGCTGCGGCCGTGGTCCCTGATCAGCGTCGACAACGCCGGCAGGCGCAGCAGGCGGTCCAGCGAGGGCAGGGCGCTGGCCGGGGCGGTGGGGGCGTGCACGCGAGGCATCGGTTCAGTCGCCGTCGGACTGCCAGAGCAGCGGATTCTGGCTGGCGCGCATGTAGCCTTCCTCGCCCAGCAACAGATCCAGCGCCAGCGTGCCGAGGTCGTCGGCGACCGGCTCCAGCGCCGGATCCTTCTCCAGATACAGAATCTTGCGGTAGCTGTGGCAGTGATCGCAGGTCTCGGCGCGGATCGCGCCTTCACGCACCACCTCGCCTGCATCGCCGTCGACCTCGGCCAGCGCGCGATAGGCGATGTCCTTGCCGGCCGCGCCGCATTGGCTGCACTGCACGCGCACGTAGTGCCACTGACAGGCGCACAGCGAGCACGACAGATAGCGGTAGGAGGCGTAGGGTGGGCGCGCCTGCACCACACTGGCCACCGGCAACGAGCCGCACAGCGGGCACAGCCCGGGTGCATCGGCAAGCGGTTTCAGGTCGGTGGGGCGGAAGCTGGCCGCGAGTACGGCCCAGTACACCTGCAGCGCGTTCATCACCAGCAGGGCAGCGACCGCGTCCAGCGACGGTGCGTCGTCGCGCTCCAGCACCGCATGCGCCTGTGCATCCAGCCAGGCGTCAGCGGCCGCGGCAACCCGTTGCAGTTCCTGTCGGGTCTCCGCAGGCAGTCCGGCTTCATCGGCGCAGTGCCGGCACAGCGCGCGCAACCAGTCGCGCCATCGGCCATCGAGCTGAAGTGTGTTGGCGGGCCGCAATGGCATGCCGGCGCTGGCCGCCGCGCTCGACTGCTGCGCGCGGGCCTGCGCCTGCAGCGCCTCGCGTTGCTGCGGCGTCAGTTCGTCCAGCAGCGCCTGTTGTGCATCGGCCAGTGCCGCCAGCAGCTGCAGGTAGCCACCGATGGCACTGCGTCCTGCCAGGCTGCGCAACCGGTCCGCACGTCCGCCGAACAGCGAGGCGATATCCGGCAGGATGATGCGCGGGACATCGCGCGAGGCCAGCGTCTCGATCTCACCGGGTTCAAGGATGCGTTGCGCCATGCGGGGCCAGCCGGAAGAACCAGCCTCCATCCTCGCCGTTGTCGACGCTGGCGTCCAGCGTGTTGCCGGCCACCTGAAAGGTCGGGGTCAGATCCGTTTTCCAAAGGAAAACGGATCTGATCCCATCGGTTGTTGCCGTGTTCATCGTGTCGACCAAGGTCGACACCCACCAACAGCAGCGGGACCCACCCCGCCATCCGGCGGCAACCTGCTTTTGACGTTGACGTTGACGTTGATCCGGCGGGTGCAGGGCCGCAGGCCCTGCCGTTACCCCTCTCCGCGCCGCCCGCGCAGGATGTCCCTGAACCACTGCCGATGGTGCTTGTAGGCCCACCCATAGGTCACCTTGCCCTGGGTCATCGCGCGCACCGAACCCTTGATCCAGATCGCGGCATAGATGTGCACCACGATGGCGCATACCAGTACCCAGCCAAACAGTGCGTGCACCAGCACCGAAAAACGGATCACGCCGATCGGGAACAGATGGCTGAAATACTGCCGCCAGATCACGAAGCCGGTCAGCAGCAACGCCGAAAGGCAGCCGATGATCGCCCAGAACAGCAGTTTCTGGCCGGCGTTGAAGCGGCCAACCGGTGGCAGTGTCTCATCCTCGTTGCGCAGCACTTCGCGCATGCCGCGCAGCCATGCGCGGTCGTCGGCGGTAGGCAGGTTGTCACGCCACATGCGCAAGGCAAGCAGGGCGAAGCCCACCACCATGGCCAGGCCGACGAAGGGATGCAGGATGCGTGTCCACGGCCCGCCACCGAACAGCGCCGTCAACGGGAACAGCGCAGGGTGGAACAGGGCCAGGCCGGACAGCGCGGTCAGCACGAAGCAGATCGCCACGATCCAGTGGTTGATGCGGGTCGGAGCGCGGTAGCGCACGATCTGGCGGGGGTGCGGGGCGTACTTCATGGCCGCTGCTCCTCTTCGATCTTCTTTGCTTCGTGCTCGGCCTGCTCTTCCTCCTCATCGTTGACCGTGTTGCGGCCGATGCCGATGTAGTGCAGGAAGCCCACGAAGGCTGTCGCGGCGATTGCCAGCACGCCCAGCGGCTTGGCCACCCCCTTCCAGACCTCGACCATGGGGCTGATGCGCGGGTCCTTGGGCAGGTCGGCGTACAGCTCCGGCTTGTCCACGTGCTGCAGCACGTACATCACGTGGGTGCCACCGACGCCCTGCGGGTCGTACAACCCGGCATTCCCGTAGCCGCGTGACTTCAGGTCCTCGACGCGGCCGGCGGCGTGCTCGGTCATCGCCTGCTTGCTGCCGAACGTGATCGCCCCGGTCGGGCAGGTCTTTACGCACGCCGGCTCCTGGCCCACGGCCACGCGGTCCGAGCACAGCGTGCACTTGTAGGCCTTGTGGTCCTTCTTGGAGATCCGCGGCACGTCGAACGGGCAGCCGGTCACGCAGTAGCCGCAGCCGATGCAGTTCTCCTCCTGGAAATCGACGATGCCGTTGGCGTACTGGATGATCGCGCCCGGCGACGGGCAGGCTTTCAGGCAGCCCGGGTCGCTGCAGTGCATGCAGCCCTCCTTGCGGATCAGCCACTCCAGCTTGCCCTTCTCGTCCTCGTACTCGCGGAACTTCATGACCGTCCACGACTGGTCGCTCAGGTCCGGCGGGTTGTCATAGCTGCCGACGCAGCTGCCGACCTCGTCGCGCAGGTCGTTCCACTCCATGCAGGCGACCTGGCAGGCCTTGCAGCCGATGCACTTGCTCACGTCGATCAGTTTGGCGACCTGCCCGGTGTGGGCGCCGCGCGCCTGCGGCGAGGGCGTGGTGGTGGCCGAGCGGCGGATGATGTCCAGCGATTGCAGTGACATGGCGTGTCTCCTACACCTTCTCGACCTTGACCAGGATGCACTTCGATTCAGGCGTCTGCGAATTGCCGTCACCGATGGCGTTGGTCAGCGTATTGGCGATGTAACCGGGCTTGGCAGCACCCAGGAAGCCCCAGTGGATCGGCACGCCCACCTGGTGCACCGTCCTGCCATCGATCTGCAGTGCCTTGATGCGCTTGGTCACCATCGCTACGGCTTCGATGTGGCCACGCTTGGAGCTGACCCGCACGCGACTGCCGTTGCCGATGCCCAGCTCGTCGGCCAAGGCTGCGCCGATCTCGACGAACTGCTCCGGCTGGATGATGGCGTTGAGCTTGCCGTGCTTGGTCCAGAAGTGGAAATGCTCGGTCAGCCGGTAGGTGGTGGCCACGTGCGGGAACTCGTCCGGCGAGCCGATCTGCGCGCGGTCGCTGTCGAACACGCGCGCGGCCGGATTGTTCAGCGTCAGCGCCTGGCCCGGGCTCAGCGGGTTGCTGCGCAACGGCGTGTCGAAGGGCTCGTAGTGTTCCGGGAACGGGCCTTCGGCCATGCCGGCCTTGGCGAAGAAGCGGGCAATGCCCTCGGGATTCATGATGAACGGGCCCATCCCGCCGGCCGGGTCTTCATCGGCCTTGAAGTCGGGCACGTCGATGTTGCCCCAGTTCCTGCCGTTCCAGGCGAGCAGGGTGCGTCGTGGATCGAACGGCTGCCCGGCGACGTCGCACGAGGCGCGGTTGTACATCACGCGGCGGTTGGCGGGCCACGCCCAGGCCCAGCCCAGCGTGTTGCCGATACCGGTGGGATCGCTGTTGTCGCGCCGTGCCATCATGTTGCCGGTCGGCCCCCACGCACCGATGTAGATCCAGCAGCCGGAAGACGTGCTGCCGTCGTCGCGCAGGTCGCCGAACGCGGCCAGCTGTTCGCCGGCCTTGCGTACCAGCCGGGTCGGGTCCTTCGGATCGAACACGTCCACCAGTGCCTTGCCGTTGTACTCCATCGCCAGTTCTTCCGGCGTCGGCAGTTTCGGGTCGGCGTAATTCCAGGCGAGGTCGCGCACCGGCTCCCACCACGCGCCGCCGTCCTTCTCGTACAGCGCCTTGATGCGGTGGAACAGCTCGGACATGATCTCGATGTCGCTGCGCGCTTCGCCCGGTGCGTTGGCGCCCTTCCAGTGCCATTGCAGCCAGCGCGAGGAGTTCACCACCGCGCCGTTCTCCTCGGCGAACGAGGTGGTCGGCAGGCGGAACACTTCGGTCTGGATCGTGCTCGGGTCGACGTCGTTCAGTGCGCCATGGTTCTGCCAGAAGGCGATGGTTTCGGTTTCCAGCGGGTCCATGCTGACCATGAACTTCAGCTTGGAGAACGCGCTGATCAGCTTGCCCTTGTTCGGTGCCGAGGCCAGCGGGTTGAAGCCCTGGCAGATGTAGCCATGGATCCTGCCTTCGTTCATCAGCTCGTAGGCCTGCAGCATGTCGTAGGGCTTGTCGAGCTTGGGCAGGTGATCGAAGCACCAGTTGTTGTCGGCGGTGGCGGCATCGCCCCACCACGACTTCATCAGACTGACATGGAACTTCGGGTAGTTCTGCCAGAACGACATCTGGTTGGCGCGCAGCGGCTTCTGCGTGCGCTTGGCGATGTAGGCGTTGTAGTCCTGCTCGTCCTGCCTGGGCAGTGTCAGGTAGCCCGGCAGCAGGTCGGACATCAGGCCGATGTCGGTCAGGCCCTGGATGTTGGAATGCCCACGCAGGGCGTTCATGCCGCCACCGGCCACGCCGATGTTGCCCAGCAGCAGCTGCACCATCGTGCCGGCGCGCACGTTCTGCGCACCGACCGAGTGCTGCGTCCAGCCCAGCGCGTACAGGATGGTCATCGCCTTGTCCTTGCCGGCGGTGGACGCGATCATGTCCCAGATCTGGCGGATGCTGTCGGCGGGCGTACCGCAGATGCGTTCGACCATCTCCACGGTATAGCGTGCGTAGTGCTGCTTGAGCAGGTTGTAGACGCAGCGCGGGTCCTTCAGGGTCGGGTCGCTGCGCACGTAACCGGCGTCCCCATACAGGTAGTCCCAGCTGGAGCGGTCGTAGCTGCGCTTCTGCGGGTCATAGCCCGAGTACAGGCCGTCGGTGAAGGCGAATTCGTCCTTCACCAGGAACGACATGTCGGTGTAGTTCAGCACGTACTCGTGCTGGATGCGGTCCTCGGCCAGCAGGTAGTTGATCAGGCCACCCAGGAACACGATGTCGGTGCCGGTGCGGATCGGCGCGTAGACATCGGCCACCGCGGCCGAGCGGTTGAAGCGTGGATCGATGACGATCAGGCGGGCCTTGTTGTGTGCCTTGGCCTCGGTCACCCATTTGAACCCGCACGGGTGTGCCTCGGCGGCATTGCCACCCATGATCAGGATCAGGTCGGCATTCTTGATGTCGACCCAGTGATTCGTCATCGCACCTCGGCCTAGCGTCGGGGCAAGACCTGCCACCGTCGGGCCGTGTCAGACACGTGCCTGGTTGTCGAATGCGAGCATTCCAAGCGAGCGGACGACCTTGTGGGTCAATACCGCGGTTTCATTGCTGGTGGCCGAGGCCGCCAGCATGCCGGTGGTCAGCCAGCGGTTGACCGTCTGCCCCGCCTCGTTCTTCTGCACGAAGTTGGCGTCGCGGTCTTCCTTCATCAGCCGCGCGATGCGGTCCAGAGCGTCGTCCCAGCTCAGGCGCTTCCACTCGTTCGTACCCGGTGCCCGGTATTCCGGGTAGAGCAGGCGCGATTTGCTGTGGATGATGTCGGCCAGGCCGGCGCCCTTCGGGCACAGCGTGCCGCGGTTGACCGGATGGTCCGGGTCGCCCTCGATGTGGAAGATGCTCGGCTCGGCGTTCTTGGCGCCATCGCCGAGGCTGTACATCAGGATGCCGCAGGCCACCGAACAGTACGTACAGGTGTTGCGGGTCTCGGTGGCGCGGGTCAGCTTGTACTGCCGCACCTCCGCGAGCGCGATGCCGGGCGCGAAGCCCATCAGGGCCAGGCTGGAGCCCACCAGGGTTGTCCCGGTGACCTTCAGGAACTGGCGGCGACTCATCGAGGGCATGCCGTTCTCCTTGGATGGCGGGGAGGCGTGCAGGCCTCCGGGCTGTCGGTGGGTACGGCCGTCGAAGGGGAGAACCGCCAGCATGCCGCGAGCGTCTTTCCGGGAACGACCGCAATGTCCCGGTTATAGCACAGCCCCCCGCATGCCCATGTGGCACAAGGCCGGCCGGGTGTGGCCGGGCGCGGGGAGGGGCCGCTCTGGTAAAGTTGCGTGCCCGCACCCCGGGGAGCCGTCTGCCGGGCCTGGTTCCAGGATGTTCCGCGCAGTCCCCGCCGTCCTGGCGCGATCCTCCGCGCCATGTCTGGAACATCGAGGAAAAATTTTGCGAAATCAACCAGTTGGGTTCCGTGCATGAGCGCCCCGTCCACCCCGTCGGCCACCATCGCGCGCGGCACGCTGTACATCGTTGCCGCCCCTTCAGGCGCCGGCAAGAGCAGCATCGTCAACGCGACGCTGGCCCGCGACCCGCAGATTGCCCTGTCGATCTCCTTCACTTCGCGGGCCATGCGACCGGGTGAAGTGAACGGTGAGCACTATCACTTCGTCACCGCAGAGAAGTTCGAGCAGATGATTGCTGCGGGCGACTTCTTCGAGCATGCATGGGTGCACGGAGACTGGAAGGGCACGGCGCGGCAGTCGGTGGAACCGCAGCTGGCGGCCGGCCAGGATGTGCTGCTGGAGATCGACTGGCAGGGCGCGCAGCAGGTCCGGCAGCTGGTACCGGGCACGGTCACCGTGTTCATCCTGCCGCCGTCCAAGCAGGCCCTGCAGGACCGCATGCGCAAGCGTGGGCAGGACAGCGAAGCGGTGATCGCCCAGCGCCTGGGCGCCGCCCGCGACGAGATGCTGCACTTCAACGAGTTCGACTACGTCATCGTCAACGAGGTGTTCGACACCGCCGTGGACGAGCTGTGCGCGATCTTCACCGCCAGCCGCCTGCGCCGCGAGGCCCAGAAGGTCCGCCACGCCGGGCTGATCCAGGCCCTGTTGACCCCTGATCCGGGCGCAACTGACTGATTCCAAAAGAATCGGGTGAGGGTTGGCTTGATTTTGTCCAGCCCCTGCCGGTACACTCCGTCCCCTTTCCCTCATTCGACTGAGCGGCCGACCGGTCGCCGGGAGCCCGTATGGCCCGCATCACCGTAGAAGATTGCCTGGAAGTCGTTAACAACCGTTTCGAGCTGGTCATGATGGCCTCCAAGCGTGCCCGCCAGCTCGCCAATGGCGTGCAGGCCACGCTGGACAACAGCGAGACCGAGGACAAGCCGACCGTGCTGGCGCTGCGCGAGATCGCTGCCCGCAAGATCGACAACGCGCTGATCGACGAAGTCGAGAAGGCCGAGCGTGAGCGCGCCGAGCGCGAAGCGCTGGAGTGGGCCGCCGCGGAAGTGGTCGCCGATGAAGACATGTCCAAGAACGACGATTGATCGCATCGATCAGCGTCATCGCCGGACACGCCGAACAGCCCGCCCCGTGCGGGCTGTTTCGCATTCAGGATTTGCCGTAAACGTCGCGCTGGAATAGGCTTCGGGCATGAACCCAGGCCCCACTGCCAAGGTCGCCGCAGCCCCCACTGCCGCCGTACCCGACTACGTCCTCCAGCTTGAACGCGCCGCCCATTACCTGCCGCCGGAGCAGCTGCCGCTGCTGCGCCGTGCCTGGGAAGTCGGGGCCGCTGCGCACGCTGGGCAGACACGCAAGTCGGGCGAGCCCTATATCACCCATCCTGTGGCGGTTGCGCAGGTGCTGGCCGAGCTCGGCCTGGATGTCGAAGCGTTGATCGCCGCGATCCTGCACGACACCATCGAGGACACGCCGCTGACCCGCGAGGCGCTGGCCGCCGAGTTCGGCGAGCCGGTTGCCGAACTCGTCGATGGCGTGACCAAGCTGGACAAGCTGAAGTTCCGGGACCGCCAGGAAGCTGCCGCGGAGAGCTTCCGCAAGATGCTGCTGGCGATGTCGCGCGACCTGCGCGTGATCATGATCAAGCTGGCCGACCGCCTGCACAACATGCGCACGCTGGGCGCCCAGAGCCGCGAAGCGAGGAGCCGCATCGCCCGCGAGACGCTGGAGATCTACGCGCCGATCGCGCAGCGGCTGGGCATGAGCCTGGTCAAGAGCGAGCTGCAGAACCTGGGCTTCAAGGCGTTGTATCCGTGGCGCCACGCGATCCTGGAAAAGCACATCCGCAGCCAGCCGGTGGTGCGCCGCGAGGCGATGGCGCAGGTGGAAGTGCAGCTCTCGCAGCGACTGGCGAAGGAGGGCATCGAACACCGCCTGGTCAGCCGCATCAAGACGCCGTGGAGCATCTACAACAAGATGCGCGACGAGAACAAGAGCTTCGACCAGGTGATGGACGTGTTCGGGTTCCGCCTGGTCGTGCGCAGCGTGCCCACCTGCTATCACGCACTGGGCTCGGTGCATGCCACGTTCAAGCCGCTGGACGGTCGCTTCCGTGACTTCATCGCCATTCCCAAGGCCAACGGCTACCAGTCGCTGCACACCGTGCTCTTCGGACCGTACGGCTCGCCGATCGAGGTGCAGATCCGTACCGAGGAAATGGACCTGATTGCCGAGCGAGGCGTGGCCGCACACTGGACCTACAAGTTCGGTGGCGATTCTCCCAACAGCGCGCAGAGCCGTGCCCACGCGTGGATCGTCGAGTTGATCGATTCGCAGCGCGCGGCCGGCTCCTCGCTGGAATTCCTCGACAACGTGAAGGTCGACCTGTTCCCGGACGAGGTCTACCTGTTCACGCCGAAGGGCAAGATCCTGGCCCTGCCGCGCAATTCCACCGCGCTCGATTTCGCTTACGCCGTGCATACCGATGTCGGCAACATGGCGGTGGCCTCGCGCGTGGACAAGAAGCTGGTGCCGTTGCGCACCAAGCTGGTCTCCGGGCAGTCGGTGGAGATCATCACCGCGCGTTCGGCCACGCCCAAACCACAGTGGCTGGAGTTCGTGGTCACCAGCAAGGCGCGCACCGCGATCCGCCACCAGCTCAAGCAGCTGGAGCACGAGGACGCCGTGCAGCTGGGCCACCGCATGCTTGACCGTGCGCTGGAGGCGATGGATTCCTCGCTGGAGCGGCTGCCGAAGGGGCGCCTGGATGCATTCCTGGCCGAGCACCGTTTCCCGCGTCTGGAGGCCCTGCTGGCGGAAGTCGCGCTCGGCAACTGGATGCCGACCCAGGCCGCGCAGGCGCTGATGGCCTATGCGGAACTGCGTGGCGGCCCGCATTCGCGCCACCACTCGCAGGAGAAGATCCTGATCAATGGCAGCGAGCGCGGCGTGGTCACCTTCGCGGGCTGCTGCCAGCCGATTCCCGGCGACGACATCATGGGCTACCACACCGCCGGCAAGGGCATCGTGGTGCATCGCATGGACTGCCCGAACCTGGCCGAGCTGCGCAAGTCGCCCGAGCGCTGGGTGCTGATCGGCTGGGATACCACCGTTTCCGGTGACTACGACACCTCGCTGGTGGTGGAGGTGGAGAACGGTACCGGCGTGCTGGCCCAACTTGCCGCCGCGATCGCGCAGAGCCAGTCCAACATCGAGCGCGTGGATTATCTGGATCGCGACTTCAACGCTGCCGTGCTGGCGTTCAACATCCAGGTGCGCGACCGCAACCACCTGGCCGAGGTCATGCGGCGCCTGCGCCGCCTGTCGGTCGTGCAGTCGGTGCGCCGCCAGTAAAGCCACGCCATGCGTGGATGACGTTCCGCGCACACGACGCACGAGGATGCGCCCGGCCCGGAGACCATGGGTGGATGGTGCACCGGTAGCGCCGGGCCATGCCCGGCGAGCGCGCCACGCAGCATGAACCAAACGTCGCCGGGCATGGCCCGGCGCTACCGGGTTGCTACAATCGCCGCTCTGTTTTCCAAATGCACCGGAGCGACCATGTCCCGCCAGATCATCAACACCGAAAAGGCGCCTGCCGCCATCGGCCCTTACTCGCAGGCCGTGCGCGCCGGCAACACCGTGTACTTCTCCGGCCAGATCCCGCTTGATCCGGCGACCGGCGACATCGTCGGTGCCGGTGATGTCGAAGCCCAGGCCCGCCGCGCGTTCGACAACCTCAAGGCCGTGGCCGAAGCTGCCGGCGGTTCGCTGGACCAGGTCGTGCGCCTTGGCCTGTACCTGACCGACCTGGGCGAGTTCGCCAAGGTCAACGCGGTCATGCAGGACTACTTCCAGGCTCCGTTCCCGGCCCGTTCCACCATCGAAGTCTCCGGCCTGCCGAAGGGCGCCAACTTCGAGGTCGACGCGGTGATGGTCATCGACTGACGCCCCCGTGGCACGCAAGGCGGCGGTCACTCCGGTCCTGTCACCGTCCGGCGAAGCATCCCTGGCGATGCTCGCCGGCGTGGGTCCGGCCGTGGCCGCCAAGCTGCAGGCGCGTGGCCTGGCCACCCTGCAGGATCTCTGGCTTCACCTGCCGCTGCGCTATGAGGACCGGACCCGGCTGACCCGCATCGAAGACCTGCGATCCGGCGTGCCGGCACAGGTGGAAGTGCGCGTCGTCGCGGTCGAGCGCGGCATGCGCTACCGGCCGATGCTGAAGGTGGCGGTCGAGGACGAGGGGCAGGGCACCCTGGTGCTGCGCTTCTTCCATTTCCGCCAGCAGCAGGTCGGCCAGTTCGCGGTCGGCAACCGCCTGCGCTGTTTCGGAACGCCCAAGCCGGGCCACCTTGGCCTGGAAATCGTTCATCCCAGCTACCAGGTGCTGGGGCGCAACGATGATCCTGAACTTGGCGACCGCCTCGATCCGGTGTATCCCACGGTGGAAGGTGTGGGCCCGATGACGATGCGCAGGCTGATCGGCCAGGCACTGGATCGCCTCCCCGAAGAAGCCGCGCTGGAACTGCTGCCCGTTGGCTGGCTCGATGGCCTCGGCCTGCCGTCGCTGCGCAGTGCGCTGCTGACGGTGCACCGGCCGCCACCGGATGCCGACCTGGCCGCGCTGGCCGCCGGCACCCATCCGGCGCAGCGCCGGCTGGCGATGGAAGAACTGCTGGCGCACCACCTCAGCCTGCGTCGCCAGCGCATCGCGCTGCAGGCGCATCATGCGCCGCCGCTGGCCGGCCCCGGTGCGCTGGCCGAGGCGCTGCTGAAGCAGCTGCCGTTCGCCCTCACCGGCGCGCAGGCGCGCGTATTCAAGCAGATCCGCGAAGACCTCGCGCGACCTCGTCCCATGCTGCGGCTGGTGCAGGGCGACGTGGGTTCCGGCAAGACCGTGGTGGCCGCGCTGGCCGCCATGCTGGCGGTAGAGCAGGGCAAGCAGGTCGCGCTGGCTGCGCCCACCGAACTGCTGGCCGAACAGCATCTCAACAATCTGCGCGGTTGGCTGGAGCCGCTGGGTGTACGTATCGCCTGGCTGGCCGGCAAGGTCACCGGCAAGGCGCGCGCGAAGGTGATGGAACAGGTCGCCAATGGCGAAGCGCAGGTGGTGGTCGGCACCCACGCGCTGATGCAGGAGGCGGTGGTGTTCCAGGACCTCGCCCTGGCCATCGTCGACGAACAGCACCGCTTCGGCGTGCACCAGCGCCTGGCGCTGCGCGACAAGGGCGCCGGCGGCAACAGCGTGCCGCACCAGCTGGTGATGACCGCCACGCCGATTCCGCGCACGCTGGCGATGTCCGAGTACGCGGACCTGGACGTATCGGCCATCGACGAACTGCCACCGGGCCGTACGCCGGTGCAGACCGTGGCCCTGAACAACGACCGCCGTCCGGAGCTGATCGAACGTATCGCCCTGGCCTGCGCGGAAGGGCGGCAGGTGTACTGGGTGTGTACGCTGATCGAGGAAAGCGAAGAGCTGGATGCCACGCCCGCACAGGCCACCTTCGAATCGCTGCAGGCGCTGCTGCCGGGCGTGCGCGTGGGGCTGGTGCACGGGCGGATGAAGGCCGCCGAGAAACAGGCGACCATGGTCGCGTTCAAGGCCGGTGACATCGACCTGCTGGTGGCGACCACGGTGATCGAAGTGGGTGTGGACGTGCCCAATGCCTCGCTGATGGTGATCGAGAACGCCGAGCGTCTGGGCCTGGCCCAGCTGCACCAGCTGCGCGGTCGCGTCGGCCGCGGTTCGGCGGTGTCGCGCTGCGTGCTGCTGTACCAGGCGCCGCTTTCGCAGATGGCGCGTGAGCGTCTGCAGACCATGCGCGAAACCAACGATGGCTTCGTCATCGCCGAGAAGGACCTGGAACTGCGCGGGCCGGGCGAACTGCTTGGCACGCGGCAGACAGGCCTGGCCGGCTTCCGCATCGCCGATCTGGCACGCGACGCCGGCCTGCTGCCCGGCGTGCATGACCTGGCCGAGCGCCTGCTGGCCCAGCAGCCCGCACTGGCCGACCGCGTGGTCAGCCGCTGGATCGGCACGGCCGTGCGCTACGCCTCGGCGTAAGCGGCCTCTCTGCGCTGAGCGCGGGAGTCGAGCATGGCTCGACTCTACAGACAGCCTTCTCGATCATCCCGTGGAGGTGTCGACCAAGGTCGACACCTACCAGAGCAAAATGCCGTTCCGACAGGCCGCGGGAAACTGTCGGACCCACCCCCGCCATCCCACAGAAAACCAGCTTTCGCCGTTGCTCTGGCGTTTGCCGTTGATTCGGCGGGTGCAGGGCACAGCCCTGCCAGAACCCCCATACTTGCAACGGTCATCATCCCGGTCCACACTTCGTTGCCGATCTGAAGACGGCAACGATGACCCACAAGATCCCCCTGTTGATCGACACCGATCCCGGTGTGGACGACGCCCTGGCCCTGCTGATGGCCTTTGCCGATGAACGGCATGACGTGGTCGCCCTGACCATCGCCGCCGGCAATGTCGGCCTGCAGTACACCGTCCGTAACGCCCTCAAGCTCTGCGACATCGTCGGCCGTCCCGACGTGCCGGTGTTTGCCGGCAGCCCCGATCCGCTGCTGCATCCCTCCGTCGATGCCGCGCATGTGCACGGCCGTGATGGCTACGGCGATGTCGATCTGCCACCGCCGGGCCGACAGGCCGAAGCCGAGCATGCCGCGCTGGCGATCCTGCGCCTGTCGCACAAGCATGCCGGCGAACTGATGCTGGTGATGCTCGGCCCGCTGACCAACCTGGCGCTGGCGCTGAAGCTGGACCCGACCCTGCCTCAGCGCATCAAGCGCATCGTGGTGATGGGCGGCGCGGTCACCTGCCACGGCAACATCACGCCGGCGGCGGAGTTCAACATCGCCTTCGATCCGGAAGCGGCGCACGTGGTGTTCACCGCATTCAAGCACCTGCTGGTGTCGGACTGGGAAGCCACCGTCGCCCACGGCCTGCCGCTGCAGGAGGCCGAGACGTGGCTGCAGGCCGATTCGGAGCGCGCCCGCTTCTATGAGCTGATCTCGCGCAAGACCCGTGGCCTGTCCGAAGACAGCAAGGGCGGACGCTGGTACACCGCCGATGCCCTGGCCATGGCCTGGGCGCTGAACCCGGAAGGGCAGCTGCGGGTGGAATCGCGGCCGCTGAACGTGGAACTGAACGGCACGTTCAGTCGCGGCGCGACCCTCGTCGACTGGAACCGCCAGACCGGCCAGCCGGACAACTGCGACCTGCTGATGGCCTACGACCAGGCCCGCTTCGAAAGCCTTGTGCGGCAGGCACTTGGCGCGGACTGAGCGCGGATCCACCCAACCGGTTGCCCCAAGGGGCGGCCGGTGCTTATAATGCCGCTCTTGACCACCAGCCCATTTACGGTGTGAGCCCATGAAGGCCGATATCCATCCGAACTACCGCGACGTCGTCTTCCATGACGTCACCTCCGATTTCAAGATCCTGACCCGCTCCACCATGGCGACGAAGGAAACCATCCAGTGGGAAGACGGCAACGAATACCCGCTGGTCAAGGTTGAAATTTCCTCGGCTTCGCATCCGTTCTACACGGGCAAGCACAAGGTCATCGACACCTCGGGCCGCATCGACAAGTTCCAGAAGCGCTACGCGCGCTGATCTGTCGATCCCGCTCCGAACCGACGGCCGCGCTCTGCGCGGCCGTTTGTTTTTCCCCGGCGCCTGCCCAACAGGCGTTTGGATGGACAGAACACTGCGTTCGCGTGACAACGCTTTTGCCGATCCGGGCCACTCGCTGGCCGGGTTCCGGCCGCCTGCCGTCTACGACTTCCGTCTAGCACCGGGCAAATGCTGCTGTGCGATAATGGCGTGATCCACGACACAGGTCGTGGACGTCATTCACGTGCCTGACCAATGCGCTTGGGCAGGCGCCTTCCCATGAAGGAGCGCACACAGTGTCCGATCTTGATCAGGTCACGCTCAACGCCGGCGACACGTCGGTCGTTCTGCCCGTCATCAAACCCACCCTTGGCAACGACTGCGTCGACATCGCGAAGCTGACCAAGGAAACGGGGTTCTTCACTTACGATTCCGGCTTCACCGCGACGGCCAGCTGCAAGTCCGCCATCACCTACATCGACGGCGACAAGGGCGTGCTGCTGTACCGCGGCTACCCGATCGAACAGCTGTCGGAAAAGTCGAGCTACGTCGAAGTGGCCTACCTGCTGATCAACGGCGAGCGTCCGAGCGCCGAGCAGCTGAAGGCCTTCACCGATGAGCTGGCTGCCGAGGCCAACGTCCCCGATTCGATCAACACCCTGATCGGCAGCTTCGCCAAGGATGCCCATCCGATGGCCATCCTGGCTGCCGCGATCGCGCAGCTGTCGGCCGTCTACCACGACGCGCTGGACCTGTCCGACGCCGAACAGCGCCGCCAGGCCGCTGTGCGCCTGATCGCCAAGGTGCCGACCCTCTCGGCGCTGATCTACCGTCACGGCAAGGGCCTGCCGGCCAACACGCCCGACACCTCGCTGGATTACGTCAGCCGCTTCCTGAAGCAGACCTTCGAGTCGGCCGACGGCCAGTACGAACTGAATCCGGACGTGGTCAAGGCGCTGGACCTGCTGTTCATCCTGCACGCCGACCATGAGCAGAACGCGTCCACCTCGACGGTGCGCCTGGTCGGCTCGACCGGTGCCAATCCGTATGCGTCGGTTGCCGCAGGCGTCACCGCGCTGTGGGGTCCGGCCCATGGCGGTGCCAACGAAGCCGTGCTGAAGATGCTGGAAGAAATCGGTTCGGCCGACAACGTGGAATCGGCCGTGCTCAAGGCCAAGGACAAGACCTCCGGCTTCCGCCTGATGGGCTTCGGCCACCGCGTCTACAAGAACTTCGATCCGCGCGCCAAGGTCATCGGCGAGATGACCAGCAAGGTGCTCAAGCAGCTGGGCGTGCAGGACCCGCTGCTGGACGTGGCCGTGAAGCTGGAGCAGGCCGCGCTGCAGGACGACTACTTCGTCGCCCGCAAGCTGTACCCGAACGTCGATTTCTACAGCGGCATCATCTACAAGGCGCTGCAGATTCCGACCGAGATGTTCACCGTCATGTTCGCCCTGGGCCGTACCTCCGGCTGGGTGTCGCATTGGCTGGAACAGCAGGTCGATCCGGAAATGAAGATCGGCCGTCCGCGCCAGGTCTACACCGGCAGCGACGTGCGCGACTACCAGGGCTGATCGCCCCGCAATCGCAACGTGGAAGAACGCCCCCGCAAGGGGGCGTTTTTTTTTGCCCATGCCATGGTCCCCCCTCTGGCTGTAGCAATGCCGAAAGCGTCGCATTCTGCTGGTCACGGCACGCGCGATGCGTGTGTGATGTCGCAGAAGTACGCGTAATCGGCAATCAAGAAACGTTGCATGTACACCGCAGGAGCCGATCAATACCTTGACCGCGCTGCTGGCAGGGCAGGTCCGTGCCGGCAGTGCTTCCATCCAGGAGGCAACCCAATCCATCAGAGAGAGAAACCATGTCGCACATGTTCAAGAAGGCCGCCCTGGCCGTGGCGCTCGCCGGCGCCTCGCTGACCGCGCAGGCCGCCGTGGAAACCAACATCACCGTGTGGGCGAACGTCGATCCGACCCTGTCCCTGCTCAAGGCCGACGGCACCGCGCTGCCGGACGCGGTGCAGCTGGTCTACCGCGCCGGCGGTGCCGGCCTGTCGTCGTGGACCGAAGATGTGCGCATCTTCACCAATGACACCGAGAAGGACGTCAGCGTGCGCCTGGCGGCCGACGCCGTGCTGCGTCCCGACCTGGCCGCACCGGGTGCCATCAACGTGCCGCTGACGGTCAGCCTCAACGGCCGCGCCCTGGAGACCACCCCGATCGACTTCGCTGCAGACGACCTGTTCGACAGCGCGATTCCGGGTGCGTCGATCGCCATGCCGCTGCGCGTGCAGCAGACCGTGTCCGGCGAGATCAACTTCGCGGGCCTGTACAGCGGCACCGTTGCGCTGGTCGTGTCGCAGAACACCGCCGCGCCGTAATCCCCACCGCGCCGGCCCGTGCGCGGGCCGGCCGGCCATCGGTTGTCTCCCCATGTTGATACCTGCACCTGCCCACAGCCGGCTGGCGGTCGCGCTCGCCCTGACGTTGGCCATTCCGGCCCTGCCGACTGTCCACGCACGGCCGGTACCGGCCGGTTTCGAAGACCTCGCCAGCGGCCAGACCGAGCGTGTCGAGGTACGCCTGTTCGGGCAGTCGGCCGGCCTGTGGTCCGCCTGGGTCACGCTGGATACGGTGCAGCTGGACCAGCCCGCGCAGGTACTGGAAGCCCTGGGTCTCAGCGCCGATGCGCGCGACGCGCTGCAGGCGGCACTGGCTGCACCGCTGCCGCGCAACAGTCATCTGGCCTGTCCCTACGGCCAATCGGATCCCGGCTGCGGCTGGATCGACAGTCCGGACGATCCTGCGCAGGTGCACGCCATCTTCGATGAAAGCGATGGCGTGCTGATGTTGTTTCCGGCACGCCGGTGGCTGCCACAGCAGAGCGCGCAGCGCTCGCCGTTCCACCAGGTGTCCGAGCAGGCACAGAACGCGCTGCTGCAGCAGCAGACCGTGAATTTCAGCGGGGGCGATGGCTATCAGGCGTTGAGCGTGCAGGGCAGCACGGTGCTTGGCGTGCTGCGCGATGGCCATGTCGCCAGCAGCTGGAACTACAGCCGCCAGGCGCGGCAGGGTTATCGCGCGCATGACCGCTTCCAGCTGGACGATCTCTACTATCGCCACGATCTTGCCCAGCGCCACTACGTGCAGCTGGGCCGCATGGACCGGCGCAATCTGTCCAGCCAGCAGGGCGGCACCTTCGGGTTCGGCATGCTGCCGCTGGATCGCTTCGAAGGGCTGCGCGTGGGTACCACGCAGGCCTACGTCGATACCGACGCGAACGTCACCTCCACCCCGTTGACCGTGCTGCTCGGCCGCGATGCACGCGTGGACGCCTTCGACGGTGATCGCCTGCTGCAGACCTTTTACCTGCAGGCCGGTGTCAACGATCTCGATACGCGCCGGTTTCCGCTCGGCAGCTACACCGTCACCCTGCGCATCTATGAGGATGGCCGCTTCGTGCGCAGCGAGGAGGCGCCCTTCAGCCGGGGCGGCGACTGGTCCGAGCGCAGCCTGCAGTGGTTCGTGCAGGGCGGGCGCCGTCGTGCGCATGCGACACGTGCAAGTGACATCGGCGATGCGTCCGACACGGCGGTACAGGCGGGGTTGCGCATCCCCCTTGCGCGCAACTACGGCATGACAGCGGGTATCGCCCGCGTCGCCGATACCGGTTACGGCGAACTGCGCCTGGAGGGACGCCAGCAGTTCGGGCGGCATGACCTGCAGGCGATGGTCGGCGTGCTGAACGGAGGCGACGGCAGCCACGGCCTGCAGCAGCAGCTGAGCTATCGCCACTACGCGTCCTGGAATGTCTATCGGCAACGCCTGCGCGGCGGTGCGTGCCAGAGCAGCACGCCGGTGCTGCATGACCGTTTCGGTTGTGTCGATGCGCTCAGTGCCTCGGTATCGGCGCCCCTGTTCGGCGGCAGCCTGTACCTGGGATACACGCGCCGGCGCAGCTTCACCCCGGAGTGGAGCCTGCCCGGCGAAGACGACGATGCCTGGACGGGCCTGCCGCCGGGCCTGCTGCCGCCTCATGTGCCGGCGCTGCGTCCTGCGCAGACCTCGCGCAGCCTGCAGGCCAGTTACAGCCGTACCCGGCAGTGGCGTGGACTGAGCATCGGCAGCCGGCTGGGGGTGTGGCAGCAGGACACCGATACCGGCAGCGGGCGCGGGCCTGCCCGTGATCGCGGCCTCTACCTGAACATTGCAGTCTCGCGGCTGCAGCGGATCGACGACGGCAGCGTGCAGCAGCGCGTGGCGCTGGACATGCGCCAGCCCCAGCACAGCCGCCCGGATGCCCGCCTGGGCCTGTCGCATTCGTTGCGGCAGGAGCGCGACGGCGACGCGCGCGATCTGGGCGTCGAGCTGAGCGCGTACAACGACGACCGCTACAGCGCGCTGGCCAGCGCCCGTATCGATAACCGCTTCGGGCAGAGCGGTGCATCGGTGTCGTACTACCAGCACCACGGTGGGGGTGAACTGGCCTACAGCGGCAACCACACGTCGGGGCTGTCGCTGTCCGCACGCGGGCTGCACTGGGGCGGCGCCCATGGCGCCGATGCCGGGGTAGTGGTCAGCGTGGACGATGCGCGCGATCTGGAGCTGAGTGGCGCGGCTGCCGACATCCGCGCCGGCAGCAACCGGCGCCGCATCCTCGGCTTCGGCGAGCGCCGGCTGCTGCCGCTGGGCGGCTACCAGCGCCACCGCGTGGACGTGCAGGACGCCAGTGCGCACGACAGCGACGCCGCAGTGCGTGTCGCCCGCCTGGGCGCGGCGCAGCACGCCTTCCTGCTGCCGGGAAAGGTGATCGCGCTTCCGGTCACGCTGGACGTGACCTACACCTTCATCGGCAACGCACGCGACATCGCCGGTACCCCGCTGGAAGGCGCCCGCATCCTCAATGCACCGGTGCCCTCGCTGGGCCGCGACGGCGGCTTCATCGCCGAATTCCCGCAGCGCGAGCCGGTGCTCTACCTGCTGCGTGCAGGCGACCTGCTGCAGTGCCCGCTCACCGTGCGTGAGCGCCGCAGCGTGGTGCTGCTGGTCGGCCAGGTGCAGTGCGAACCGCTGGCGCTGGAGCAGTTGCCGGCACCGATCCGCCACCAGGCGCGGGTACAGCGCCTGTTGAACGAACTGGCCCCGGTGGCGGGGCGCAACGAACGCAATGTGATGAGTGGAGGTGCGCGATGAGGACCGCATGGAGGCTGCTGCTGGCCGCGGCCTGCCTGCTTGGCAGTGCACAGGCGCTGGCACAGCGCCCACCGGCAACGACGCCGGCCACCGGCGTGATCACCACCGACATCGTCCGCACCTTCGACCGCTCCGCGCCCGAAGCACTGGAGCTGTGGGCGCCGCGGACGGTGCTCGGGTATGGGGAGGTGGAGCTGGGGTACGGGAAGATCCATTTGACGTGTGGTGATGGACCGGAACACGGACGGTGCCCGACGCGTGATACGCAGGAGCCTGCGTCTCCAAAGATCCATTTTCCGCTTCAGTTCACTGAACGACGCAGTGGTCAAACAACAGATATCGGTGTAACTGGTTGGCTCGAGAGAATTGAGTGGGAGCGATATTGCAGTGTCGATCTCTGGGACCCGGCAAGGTATCCACTTTGGACGTCGTTCTATAACGACTGCATGATCGCGCCGGGTGGCTCAGCAGCGTCCCTGCGAGTGCAAGAAGAGGACGTCCAGAATCTCGTCGCCGGCCGCTGGACTGCAGAACTCCGCCTCAACCTGCGCATCGATCCTGACGGCCCGATCATCGCCACCCACGTGTTCCGGTTCGATCTGACCATCACCGATCGCGACCGCACCATGATCTACCTGCCCGAGTTCGGCATGGCCGAGCCGCTGGTGGGCCTGCAGCTGGACTACCGGCCGATTCCCTCACCCGGCACGATCGGTGGCACCGCCGTGCTGGACATGTGCCTGTACGACGGCATGGGCTCGCAGAGCGAGTATCTGGCCATCACCGCACGTGACATGGGCCCCGCCGCGCCGGGCCGTCCGCCATCGCAGTACTCGGTCTGGCACCGCGACGGTGGGCGCGAGGCGCAGGACCGCCTGGACTACCAGCTCAGCCTAGACCACAGCGGCCAGAAGATCGCCCTGCACAACAACGAGGAAGTGCTGCTGCGCGGCATCGATACCGCCGAGCTGCGGCTGGTGATGCTGCCCGACATGAACCAGTGGGTGTACTGCGTGCCTACGCCGCTGACCCTGGAAACCCCCCGTGTGCCGGCGTCCGAGAAACGCGAGGGCTACTACGACGGCCGCCTCAAGCTCGAAATGCGCCTGCCGACCGACCGCCTCTGACCTTCCCCTGGAACCCGATCCCATGAGCAAGATTCCCCTGGCCGGCGCGCTGCTGCTGGCCCTTCTGCCAGCGGCACCGGTGCTGGCCAATCTCAACGTCCATCCGATGCGCGTGCATGCCGAAGCCGGCAAGACCACGACCGTGCGCGTGCATTCGCAATCACCGCAGCCGCAGTACGTGCAGGCCACGGTGAAACGCATCCTGCACCCGGCCAGTGACCACGAGGAAGAAGTCGATGAGGCCGTCGGCACCGCCGCCGTCATGGCGGTCACGCCAGGACGCTTCGGTCTGGCAGGGGGCGGCACGCGCCTGATACGGATCATTCCGCTGCAGCCGGTCGAGCAGGAAACCGCGTTCCGCGTCTACTTCGAAGGCGTACGCGGTCCCGATGACAGCACGCCGGAGGTACCGGTGCAGGGCGCCAGCGCCACCCTCGGCGTCAGCCTGGTCTGGGGCGTGCTGGTCAATGTGCTGCCCGCCGAGGGGCGCGTCGAGATGGCCCTGGACGGTGATCGCCTGTTGAACCGCGGCACGCTGCGGCTCGGCGTCAACCAGGTGCAGGACTGCGCCGCAGACGGCCGCTGCACCACGCACGAAATCAAACGCAGCCTTTACCCCGGCGCGGCGATGACGCTGCCGTTCGTGCCCCGCGCTGGCGGGCGTGTGGAGATCGACTACCGGCTCAGCCACGCCGGCTTCCGTGAGCACCGGCAGACGCTGCAGCCCTGACTGCCTGGCCTTGCGCACCCTCAAGTTCCCGTTTCCCAACCACCGAGACATCGATGAATCGCATCTACCGTTTGATCTGGAATACCCGCCTGCGCTGCTGGGCCGTGGCCAGCGAGCACACCCGTTCGCGCGGCAAGCCGGCTTCGGCGGCACGCCCGCTTGCCGCCGCCCTGTGCGTGATGCTGGCCGCTCCCGCGTTCGCGACCGAGGTTGCATCGGATCCGTTGATCGTGCCCGACGCCATTGCGGCGGAGGCTGACGCAGCACCGGCAGAGTGGGACGCGTTGCTGAGCGCGTTCATCGGCTCGCCTGCCACGTCGCGCAGTGTCGGCACTACCAGCTACCAGAACGTGCTGATCGGTGGGGGTTCCACGGTCAACAGCACCAAGGGCGTGGCCATCGGCGTGGGTTCGGTCACGGCGTTCGACGGCATCGGTATCGGCAACAATGCCAAGGGACTTGCCGGCGGCGTGGCCATCGGCATCAATGCGAACACGGGGTCCGGCGAAGGGGGGACTGCGATCGGCAAAGGCGCCACGGCGCTGGGAGTCGGGGCCGTCGCGATCGGGCATAGCAGCTACGTCGGCGCGCCTGGTAACAGTGCGGTCGCGGTCGGGCGCAATGCCCGGGCCGAGGGTAGCGATGCCACGGCGATGGGGCCGAGGGCACAGGCGTCGGGATCCAGATCGGTAGCGCTGGGCAACAATGCGCAGGCACAGGCGCAGGGATCCGTCGTCATCGGTGACGGCAGCAGACTTGCCAACGGCAACGCACACCACGCCATCGTGATCGGCAGCGGTGCGCGCTCCGGCGGCTACGATGCGGGCATCGCCATCGGCCAGAACGCCGTGACCGACGGCCACGGCAAGGCCGTGGCGCTGGGTGCCAACGCCAATGCCGGGCAGAGCAATGCAGTGGCCCTGGGCGCCGGCTCGGTCACCAGTGCCAGCAACCAGGTCTCGGTGGGCAATGACACCCTGAAGCGCCGCATCGTCAATGTGGCCGATGGCACCCTGAGCACCACCAGCAGCGAAGCAGTGACCGGCAAGCAGCTGCACGCCACCAACCAGAGCATCGCCAGCGCGACGGGCACGGCGAACGCGGCGAAGACGGCCGCAGACCAGGCTGCGACGAAAGCCGGGCAGGCCTTGGCCAGGCTGGATGGCAGCCGCATCGCGATTGGGACCGGTGCCACTGCAACGGGCACCAACAGCACCGCCATCGGCAATGCC
Source organism: Stenotrophomonas sp. YJH_SMC_106-19 (assembly GCF_059368375.1). Classification (NCBI taxonomy): domain Bacteria; kingdom Pseudomonadati; phylum Pseudomonadota; class Gammaproteobacteria; order Lysobacterales; family Lysobacteraceae; genus Stenotrophomonas; species Stenotrophomonas sp. YJH_SMC_106-19. The sequence goes on along the minus strand of NZ_JCAFRQ010000001.1, from coordinate 917,885 downwards.
GCCGATGCGTCCGGTGGCTACAGCAACGCCCTGGGTTTCCAGGCGTCCAGCGCCGGCAGCAACGCCGTGGCGATGGGCACCCTGGCATCGGCGGACGGCAGCAGTGCAGTCGCGCTGGGCAATCGCGCGCGGACCGAGGGGGGCGACAATGGCGTGGCCATCGGCAATGCGGCGTTGGCCTACAACAATGACGGTCTTGCACTGGGCAACAATGCCCGCAGCGGCGTCAATGCGGCCGGTGAGCGCGTTGCCGCGTCCAACGGCGGCGTGGCGCTCGGCACCGGCTCGCGCAGCGGCAATGGCGGCGTGGCATCGGGCCTGCGTGCCTCGGCCACCGGCGATCGTGCCGTGGCCATCGGCAACGACGCCAAGGCCGACGTGATCCATGCCACCGCACTGGGCTATCAGGCGGCGGCCACAGGCAACCAGGCTACGGCGCTGGGCCGCGGCAGTGTGGCCAGCGCCCGCTTCGCTACATCTGTCGGCAATCTGTCCGAAGCGACGGCCGAGAGCAGTGCCGCCCTTGGCGACCGCGCGCTGGCCAACCACACCGGTTCGGTGGCGCTGGGCAGTTCCTCCACCACCTCCGGCAGCAACCAGGTCTCAGTCGGTAATGCCACGCTCAAGCGCCGCATCGTCAATGTGGCCGATGGCACGCTGAGCAGCATCAGCACCGAGGCGGTCACCGGCAAGCAGCTGCATGCGACCAACCAGAATGTCACCGCAGTCAGCCAGGCGGCTACTGCGGCCCAGGCCGATGCCACACGCGCGCTGACGGCCCTGGCCAGCACCACCACCGCCGTCGGCCAGGGGGCGTCGGCGGGTGGCAATGCCGTGGCGGTCGGCCATTCGGCGAAAGCGGAGGGCTCCCACAGCAACGCCTTCGGTTACCAGGCCAGCGCGGCCGGCGCCAACGCGGTGGGCGCGGGCACCCTGGCGGGCGCCGCGGCTGACTCCTCGGTGGCGCTGGGCAATCGTGCCGCCGTGGATGCCACCTCCAGCGGCGCCATCGCACTGGGCACCAACGCCAAGGTCAATGCGCAGGCGGGCAACAGCGTCGCCCTGGGCGCGGGCTCGGTGGCGACCGGCGCCAACCAGGTCTCGGTGGGCAGTGCCACGGTGAAGCGGAACATCGTCAATGTGGCTGACGGAACGCTGAGCACCACCAGCGCCGAGGCGGTGACCGGCAGGCAGCTGCATGCCACCAACCAGAACCTCGCCACGGTGAATGCGCTGGCCAACACCGCACACAGCATCGCCAACGATGCGCAGACCAAGGCCAACGCGCTGGGGGGGCTGCTCAGCCAGAGTGCCGGCAACAGCGACGTCCGTGTCGGTGCCAGCAATACCGGTGGCGCGGTGGACATGCGCAACCAGTCCAGCGCCAACCGTCGCGTCACCGGCGTGGCCGACGCGGCACTCAGCAGCACCAGTGCCGATGCGGTCAGTGGCCGGCAGCTGCATGCCACCAACCAGAACGTCACGCAGGTCACCGCCACCGCCGCCACGCTCAGTGGCCTGGTCGGCCAGGCGGCAGCCGGCGGCGATCTGCGACTGGGCGCGCAGAACAGTGGCACCGTCCTCGATGTCCGTAACCAGGGTAACGCCAGCCGTCGTATCAGTGGCGTCGCCGATGGTGTGCTGAGTGCAGCCAGTACCGACGCGGTGAGTGGTCGCCAGCTCAACACCACCAACCAGAACGTGACCACGGCCACCACCCTGGCCAATACGGCGCACAGCGTGGCCAACGCCGCCCAGTCCACCGCCAACGATGCACAGGGCAAGGCCAACGTGCTCGGTGGCCTGCTCAGCCAGACCTCGTCCACCGGCGACGTACGACTGGGAGCCGCCAACAGCGGCGGCGTGCTGGATGTGCGCAACCAGGGCAACCAGGCGCGTCGTGTGCAGGGCGTTGCCGCCGGTCAACTGTCGGCCACCAGCGACGATGCAGTCAGCGGCCGCCAGCTGTTCGACAGCAACGCGCAGATCGCCCGCAACCGTACGGACATCGACCGCCTGCGCGAGGACTTCGAGGGCTTCGATCCGGACCTGTCCGATGTGGTGCGTTTCGACGCAGGCGGCAATGTCGACCTGGAGGGTGGGCGCCTGCTCGCCGTAGGCGACGGGCAACTCAGTGCCGACAGCCGCGAGGCGGTCAATGGCGCGCAGCTGTTCGCCACCAATACTAACGTTGCCGAGCAGGGCGCGCAGATCGCATCCGCCCGGGACGACCTGGACGCGTTGCGCGTGGACTTCGATAATTACACGCCTGACCTGGGCAGCGTCGTGCAGTTCGGCGAGGACGGCACGGTGGACCTGAAGGATGCGCGTCTGGTCGCTCTGGCTGAGGGCGAGATCGCGGCAGGCAGCCGGGAGGCGGTCACGGGCGGGCAGCTGTTCGCGACCAATGAGCGGGTGTCGGTGCTGGAGGAGGCGCAGAAGTATGCGGTTGTCGGATTTGACGATCTGAGCATGCCGGCTCACGCCGAGATACTTGGTACTGCTTTGGGGAGTGACACCAAGGCGTTGGCGGAGGGTGCAACTGCGATTGGTAGCTACGCGCAAGCGAGGGGAAAGAACTCTGTATCGCTGGGGCGAGCTGCGCTGGTACATGTGGGGGCGGAAGACGGATTTGCACTAGGAGCGCGTTCGCAAGTACACATTCGCAACGGCGTTGCGCTTGGCGGCGCCAGCCAAGTTCTGCCGGACGCCGAAAACAGCGTCGCGCTTGGACATAGTTCGCTTGCCAGCGGCGCATACGAAGTCTCACTTGGCCATATCAATCTCAAGCGTCGCGTCACCAATGCGGCCAACGGCGTTCAAGGTCATGACCTCACCACCGTCGACCAGCTCTCCGGCGTGGTGAACGCTCTCGGCGGCGGCGCGGGCTTTGCCGTGGATGGCAGCGTGATCGCTCCCTCCTATGGTGTGCAGGGCTCCATACACGGTACGGTAGGCGATGCACTGGCCGCGCTGGATGCGGGCGTGGACAGCAATCGTGGCGGACTGGATGCGATGGACGCGCGCCTCGATACGCTGGATCAGGCGCGGGCGATGGCGGATGCCAGTGCCGTGCGCTTCGGCGCCGACCGTTCCGCCGTCGATTTCGGTGGCGCGCGCCTCATCAACGTTGGCGAGGGTGATATCAGCCATGCGGGCAGCCGGGAGGTTGTCACGGGCGGGCAGCTTCATGCCAGCAACCAGCGGATCGCGGGCCTGGAGGAGAAGCACCTGTACGCGGTCGTGGGCTATGACGAGCTGAGCAAGCCAGCGGAAGCGAGGCTTCTGGCAACGGCAATGGGTAGCGACACCTATGCTATGGGCGAGGGAGCCACAGCAATCGGAAGTTTCGCGCAAGCATGGGCTAAGAACTCCGTGGCATTGGGTCGTGCGGCATTGGTTCATGAAGGCGCAGAAGGGGGCTTCGCGGTAGGGCCGCGTTCACAGGTCCAGGCAGAGAACGGTGTAGCGCTTGGCGTGGCCAGTAAGGTGCTCGCGGGAGCTCGAGATAGCGTCGCCCTAGGTTATGCCTCCTTCGCAACTGGAGAGTATGAAGTTTCTTTGGGTGGTGCTGGCATCTTGCGCAGAGTCACCAATGCCAAGAACGGCATCAACGCCAATGACCTCACCACCGTCTCCCAGCTCCGCAGTGCCTTCGCGGCCTTCGGCGGCGACATGCGCATGGATGCCGACGGCAACATCGTCGCGCCGGAGTTCCACGTGCAGGGCCAGCGGCAGGCCACGGTCGGCGATGCGCTGAAGTCGCTCGACGGCGCGGTGGTCGACACGCGCCGGGATCTGGCCAGCATCGATGCGCGTTTCGAGCGCCTGTTCGACGATGGCGGCCTCCGCAGTGACGGTACCGGCCAGCTGCGGCTGGCCGGGGAGCACGGCAGGGTGCTGGGCAACGTGGCCAACGGCATGATCGCGCCGGGCAGCCGCGATGCGGTCAATGGCGGTCAGCTGCACGCCGTGCAGCAGCAGCTCAACGGCCGTATCGACGGACTGCAGTCGCAGATCGACGGGTCGGCGACGGCCAGCCGCCAGGCAGCGGTGGACGACGTCGCTGGCGAGTCGCCGGCGGACAGCCAGACCCCGGCCCCGCCGGTCAAGGACGCGCCGTCGGTGGCCTCCACCGACACGCCGAAGCCGAAGCCGGAAGCCGACGATCCGTTGCCGCAGGTGGACTCGCGTGCCGTGGATCAGGCGGTGAACCAGGCGCAGGCCTACACCGACCAGGCGATGGCCAGCGTGGACCGCCGGCTGGACCGGATGGACAAGCGCCTGAACCGCATGGCGGCAATGGGCAGTGCGCAGGCGGCGATGGCGATGAACACCGCCGGCCTGCAGACCTACAACCGCCTCGGCGCGGGTGTGGGCCATGCCGAAGGCGAGTCGGCGCTGGCGGTGGGTTACCAGCGCGTGCTCAACGAGCGCGGCTCGGCCACCTTCAGCCTCAATGGTGCCTTCACCAACAGCGGTGAGCGCACCGTGGGCGTGGGCTTCGGCGTGGGCTGGTAACCGGCAGGGCGACGCGGTCCGGTCGCCCTGATGCATGACGACGCCCCACGCGGTCCGCCGCGTGGGGCGTCTGCGTTGTGGGGCTCAGATGCTGCCGAGATAGCTTTCGATCTGCTCCTGGCTGAGCAGTTCGCGCAGCTGGGCCTGCGAGGCGCGCCGCATCGGCTTCTCGTCGACCGGTGACAGCGGTGCCTGGCGCAGGGCGTCATACGGCAGCACAGCCAGGTCGAACGTCAGTTCCTCCGCACTGAACACCCAGACCGGCACGTCCAGGCTGCGCTCGCGGTCCAGGCGCAGCCGGCGCACGCGCGACTCGGCCGGAATGCCCTGTTCGTCCAGGAAGCGATGCACGGCTTCGGGGTCGTCGCTGTGCAGATGGAGCTGCACGGGGCTGTTGGCATCGGCGGTGCCGTCCAGCACCGGGCCGACCAGGCGCGGGGCGAAGGCATGCAGGAATTCCAGTGCGCGCAGCGCAGCTTCGCGACGGCGCTGCAGCTCGTTGCCGTGCTGGGGACCAGCGAACAGGCGCTGGTATTCGCGCAGCGCGTCCTCGATCTCGACATTGCGGGGCAACGAGGCATCGTCATGGATGCCGAGCCGGCTGGCCGCCTTCAGTTTGGCCTGGTGGAAGTCGCGGATGCCGCCTTCGGCCATCAGGCGGGCGGCTTCGTGGGCGAGGCGGTGACGACGCTCACGGGTCTGGGTGGTGGCATGCTGGCGGGCGCGATGCATGCGGGAACTCCTGTTGCGACCTGGCTACAGACTAGCGCAACGGTGTGACATCTGCGTGGGCAATGGAGAAGGGATGCGGGGCCGGGCCCACGCTCGGCTGGGCGGGCCGTCGAGCCGGGCATGCGCCGGCTCGACGGTGACGCCCGCGGCGCGCGTCAGAAGATATCGAACGCAGCCGCGTCGGCCTGCGGAGTATTGAGGTTGAGGTCGTAGTCCGTCAGGCGATCCATGTCCTCCACCTTGACCCACTCGGTCGCGCCGTTGAGCGTGGTCTGCACCATGCCGCTGGGCGGGTCGTTCTGCGCGATCGGCGTGTCCTTCAGCGCGGTGCGCATGTACTCGATCCAGATCGGCAGCGCTGCCTTGCCACCGTATTCGCGGTAACCCAGCGAACGGAAGTCATCGCGGCCCACCCACACGGTGGTCACGTACGGGCCGCCGAAGCCGGAGAACCAGGCGTCGCGGTGGTCGTTGGTGGAGCCGGTCTTGCCGCCCACGTCCTCGCGGCCGAGCACCTTGGCCTGCGTGCCGGTACCGCGCTGGACCACATCGCGCATCATCGACACCAGCTGGTAGGCGGTGCGTGCATCGATCGCGCGCGGCGCGGTGCGCGCATCCGGGTTGACCGGTGCGGCAGCGGTTTCGGTGGTGGCCTGCGCCTTGGCGGCGGCCGGGTCCGGCGTGGGGGCCGGGGCACCGAAGTTGAAGCCGTCCACGACCTGGCTGACCGGCTGGTCGCTGCTGCCGGCACAGTCGCGGCAGGCCAGTGCCGGGTTTTCCTTGAACACCAGGTTGCCGTCGCGGTCGTTCACCTGGTCGATCAGCCAGGTGTCCACGCGCGAGCCGCCGTTGGCGAACACGGCATAGCCACGGGCCACCGACAGCGGGGTCAGCGAGGCGGTGCCGAGCGACATCGACAGGTTCGGCGGCAGCTCCGATTCGGCGAAGCCGAACTCGCTGATGTACTTGCGGGCGTAGTCCACGCCCATGCCGTCGAGCAGGCGTACCGAGACCAGGTTGCGCGACTGCACCAGGGCTTCGCGCAGGCGCATCGGGCCGCGGAAGCCACCGCCATCGTTCTGCGGTGCCCAGGTCTTGCCGCGGCGGTCGCGGAACACGACCGGGGCATCAAGCACGATCGAAGCCGGGTTGTAACCCTTGTCGAACGCTGCGGCATAGACGAACGGCTTGAAGCTCGAACCGGGCTGGCGACGGGCCTGGGTGGCGCGGTTGAACTTGTTGCCGGAGAAGCTGAAACCGCCGACCAGCGCCTTCAGGGCACCGCTGTGGGCATCCAGCGAGACCAGCGCGGACTGGCCGCGCGGGATCTGGTCCAGCAGCCACTCGCCCTCCTTGTCGCCGGCGCGCACACGCACGATGTCGCCGCGCTGCACCAGCTTGCCAGGGGTCTTGTTGGTCCACCGGGCGGCACCGGCCGGCAGCACGATCTCGCTGCGGTTGGCCAGCACCACCGTGGCGCTGCCATCGGCACCGGCGCTGGCAACGATCGCCGGCAGCAGGCCGGCCTGCGCCGGGATGCCGCGCAGATGTTCGGCCAGGGCGGCGGCATCGTCGCCGGCCCCCAGCTGCACCTGCTTCTCCACGCCGTGCCAGCCGTGGCGGTGGTCATACAGCAGCAGGCCGTCACGCACCGACAGGTTGGCCGCGGTCTGCAGGGTCGAATCGATGGTGGTGGTGACGTGGTATCCCTTGTTGACCACGTCGCCGCCGAAGCGCGCGATCATCTCCTGGCGAACCAGTTCGGCCACGTAGGGCGCCTCGACCTGCACCGGCGGCTCATGCGCGGTGGCATGCATCGGCACGGCCTTGGCCGCATCGGCCTCGGCCTGGCTGACGAACTTCAGATCGGCCATGCGCTGCAGCACATAGTTGTCGCGGCGCTGGCGGGCGCGTTCCGGGTTGGAGATCGGGTTGCCGGAGGAGGGGAACTTCGGGATGCCGGCCAGCGAGGCCATCTCATCCAGGTCCAGCTCGGCCAGCTTCTTGCCGTAGTAGAACTCCGCTGCCGCGGCCACACCGTAGGCACGGTTGCCGAAGAAGCTCTTGTTCAGGTACAGCTCGAAGATCTCGTCCTTGCTCAGCTCGGACTCGATCTTGCGGGCCAGCAGGATCTCGGCCAGCTTGCGGGTGTAGCTGTACTCGGAACTGAGGAAGAACTGGCGGGCCACCTGCTGGGTGATGGTGGACCCGCCGGGCACGCGCTTGTCGTTGGTGGTGGCCAGCAGCCACACCGCGCGGGCGATGCCCTTGTAGTCCACGCCGCCATGTTCATAGAAGCGGGCGTCCTCGGTAGCCAGGAAAGCCTGCTTGAGCTTCTCCGGCACGTCCTTCATGGTGACCGGGGTGCGCCGGGTCTCGCCGAACACCGCCATCAGCTTGCCGTCGGCGGCATAGACGTACATCGGCTCCTGCATCTCCACGTCGCGCAGGGTCTGCACGTCGGGGAGCTTGGAGGACACAGCGTAGTAGAGACCGCCCACAGCGGCCGCACCGATCAGCGCCAGGACCAGGACAATCAGGAAGATCCAGCGCAGCCAGCGGCGGAGTCGAGTCATCGGGTTCAGATTCCGATTGCGAATTTCGTGGTCGCAGAGTATAGATTACGCAAGGTGGCGGCTGGGGTCGGCACCGGGGAGCGCAAGGGGAAACGCCAGGGGCTGCATCGTGAACCTGTGAGGGAATTCACAGCAGGGCGGTTGCCATTTGCTAAGAATACGTTATTAATGCGCGGTCGCAGTTCTTGCGTCCAAGTGCCCGTCGGCAGGGGAGAAACCGTGGGGCTCATCCCAAAAAGTCAGTCGCCGCTTATTGGCGTCGACATCAGTTCGACTGCGGTAAAGCTGTTGCAGCTTTCCCGCAGTGGCAATCGTTTCCGTGTGGAACATTACGCCGTGGAACCACTGCCGCCGAATGCGGTCGTGGAGAAGAACATCGTCGAGGTGGAGGCCGTGGGTGAGGCCATCCGCCGGGCGTTGAACCGTTCCGGCAGCAAGGCGAAGCAGGCCGCCGCCGCCGTGGCCGGCTCGGCCGTGATCACCAAGGTGATCCCGATGCCGGCCGAGCTCGACGAGAACGACATGGAAGCGCAGATCGAGCTGGAAGCGGTCAACTACATTCCTTATCCGATCGAGGAAGTGAACCTGGACTTCGAGGTGATCGGGGTGATCCCGAACAACCCGGAGATGGTCCAGGTGCTGCTGGCCGCGTCGCGGTCCGAGAATGTGGAACTGCGCCAGTCGGCGCTGGAACTCGGCGGCCTGCAGGCCAAGGTGATGGACGTGGAGGCCTTCGCGGTCGAGAACGCCTTCGCCCTGGTTGCCAGTGAGCTGCCGGTGTCCACCGACGGCGTGGTCGCGTTGGTCGACATCGGCGCCACGATGACCACCCTGAACGTCCTGCGCGGCGGGCGCAGCCTGTACAGCCGCGAACAGGTGTTCGGCGGCAAACAGCTGACCGACGAGATCATGCGCCGCTACGGCCTGAGCTACGAGGAAGCCGGCCTGGCCAAGCGCCAGGGCGGGCTGCCGGAAAGCTACGAGATGGAAGTGCTGGAGCCGTTCAAGGAAGCCACGGTCCAGCAGATCAGCCGCCTGTTGCAGTTCTTCTACGCCGGCAGCGAATTCAATCGTGTCGATCATATCGTGCTGGCCGGAGGCTGCGCGGTTCTTGGGGGCCTGCCGGAAATGGTCGAGGAGCAACTGGGTGTGCCGACCGTGGTCGCCAATCCGCTGGCGCAGATGACGCTGGGACCGAAGGTGAACGCGCATGCGCTGGCCCAGGATGCTCCCGCGCTGATGATCGCGACCGGTCTGGCGCTGAGGAGCTTCGACTGATGGCACGCATCAACCTGTTGCCCTGGCGCGCCGAACGGCGCAAGCAACGCCAGCGCGAGTTCTACGCAATGCTGGGCATGGCCGCCGTGGGTGGCCTGCTGCTGTCGCTGATGATCTGGTTCTACTACGACCGCCAGGTCAGCGGCCAGATGGACCGCAATGCCTACCTGCAGGCCGAGATCGACAAGGTCAAGGAGCAGAACAAGGAGATCGACCGCCTCGACGCGCAGAAGGAGCGGCTGCTGGCGCGCAAGAAGGTGATCGAGGAACTGCAGGCCAAGCGCTCGCAGATGGTCCACCTGTTCGACGCGCTGGTGCGCACCATTCCCGATGGCGTCGTGCTGACCGCCCTGAAGCAGGAAGGGGACACCCTTACCCTGGAAGGCCGCACCCAGTCCAACGCCCGCGTTTCGGCGTACATGCGCAACCTGGAGACGTCCGGCTGGATGGCCAGTCCGGAGCTGTCGATCATCGAGGCGCGTGAGCCGGACAAGGACAAGGACGGTCGCCCGGGCCCGGTATCGGACATCAAGGCGCTGCCGTATGTGTTCGTGGTCAAGGTGAAGCTGCCGGCGCAGAGCGAGGAGGCCACCGCGCCGCCGGGCCTGAATGCCGATGGCACCGTGGCACCGGCCGCAGCCGCCGAACCGGTCGCACCGCTGTCTGCCGCACCCGAGGCGGCCACACCCGCCGCACCGGCCGCACCCGTCACCACGCCGCCCCCGGCAACGGCCCCGCCGGCCGCCGCGCCGGCCAAGCCGGAGGGCAGCCGGCTGGCGCAGCCGCCGCAGGCCTTCCACGCCCCGTCGCAGGGGGATCGCGCATGAGCCAGAAGATCGATCTCAAGAACCTGGATTTCAACGACATCGGCAACTGGCCGCAGAAGGCCAAGATCGTCTTCTGCGCGCTGCTGGCGCTGGTCATCATGTTCGTGGCGTGGATGCTGCTGATCAGTGGCAAGCGCGAGGAACTGGAGGGCCTGGAGCGGCAGGAGACCGAGCTGCGCACCGAGTTCACCAAGCAGCAGGAACGTGCGGTGAACCTGGCGCCGCTGAAGCAGCAGCTGGCACAGATGGAGCAGGTGCTGCAGCAGATGCTGCGGCAGCTGCCGAGCAAGACCGAAATGCCGGACCTGATCATCGACATCTCGCAGACCGCGTTGTCCAGCGGCCTGTCCAACGAGCTGTTCGAACCCGAGTCCGAGCAGATCAAGGAGTTCTACGCCGAGAAGCCGATCAAGCTGCGGATGGTGGGCAGCTACCACCAGTTCGGTGCGTTCGTCAGCGGCGTGGCTTCGTTGCCGCGGGTGGTCATCCTGACCATGCACGACATCAACCTCAAGCCCAAGGACAAGACCAGCGGCAACGTCCGCGCAGGTGCGCTGGAGCTGTCCGGCACGGTCAAGACCTACCGGTATCTGGACGAAGCCGAAGTGCAGGCGCAGCAGAGCGCTGACGCCGGCAAGGAGGGCGGGAAGTGATGCGCGCACAGATCGTACGCGGGTCGATGGTGCTGGCGGTCCTGCTGCTGGCCGGCTGTGGCCGCGGCGTGACCAGCACGCCGGGCGATGCACCGAACCTGGAGAAGTGGGTGGAGGGCGAGCGTGCGCGACCGGCGCAGCCGCTGGAGCCGCTGCCGGTGATGCAGCAGTTCGAGACCTTCGAATACTCCGCGCAGGGCATGCGCGATCCGTTCACCGATGCCTGGACCAATCCGCAGCAGGGGAACGGCGGATTGCGACCGGACCCGAACCGACGCAAGGAGCCCCTGGAGGGCTTCCCGCTGGACGCACTGGACATGGTCGGCACCATCGGCACCGGCGGCAGCACCGTCGCGCTGGTGATGGGGCCGGACAAGGTCACCTACCGGGTCCGCCCGGGCGGCTACCTGGGGCAGAGCGACGGGCGGGTCACCGCGGTCTTCGAGGACCGCGTTGAACTGATCGAACTGGTGCCGGATGGCGCGGGTGGTTGGCTGGAACGGCCAGCGACGCTCGCGCTGGAAGATCAATGATCGTTTACTGGGGATAGCACGATGACCTTTCACCAAGCCAAGGGGCTGCGTCCCATCCGGCGCTCTACCTTGAACCGTGTCAGCGCGCTGGGAGTCGCGCTGATGCTGGCCTGCGCTCCGGCGCTGGCCGCCGCACCGGCGGAGAAACCGGCCAGCACCGCGGTGGCCCCTTCGGCCCCGGCGACAACTGGCCTGTCGGTGTCCAAGATCGATTTCAAGCGCGGCGATGACGGCGTCGGCCGCCTGATCCTGCAGTTCGACGGCCAGGGCGCGATTCCCGACCTGCGCACGCAGGGCAGCAACGTCGTGGTCGACGTGGGCAACGCGCGCCTGCCGGCCAACCTGCAGAAGCCGATGAACGTGGTCGACTTTGCCACGCCCGTGCAGCGCATCGATGCCAAGCCATCGGGCGCCGGGACCCAGCTGGTGCTGAGCACGGCGGGTACGGTGGAGTCGCTGGCCTACCAGAGCGGCAACGAATACGTGGTCGAGATCAGTCCGCGACAGGCGCCCGCCGCCGTCGGTGCGGTCAACGCCGGTACGGTCACCCAGGCGGCGAAGGCCGTCGGCCAGCGTGGCTACTCGGGCAAGCCGGTCACCTTCAACTTCCAGGACGTGCCGGTGCGCACGGTGCTGCAGTTGATCGCCGAAGAATCCAACCTCAATGTCGTGGCGTCCGATTCGGTACAGGGCAACGTGACCCTGCGCCTGGTCAACGTTCCGTGGGACCAGGCGCTGGACATCGTGCTGCGTGCGAAGGGCCTGGACAAGCGTCGCGATGGCAGCGTGATCTGGGTCGCGCCGCAGGCCGAACTGGCCAAGTTCGAGCAGGAGAAGGAAGACGCCCGCATCGCCATCGAGAACCGCGAAGACCTGGTGACCGATTACGTGCAGATCAACTACCACAGCGCCACGCAGATCTTCAAAGCGCTGACCGAGGCCAAGGGCATCGGCGGCGGTGGCGGTGGTGGAAGTGGCGGTTCCTCGTCGCAGGAGGAAAGCGGGTTCCTGTCCACGCGCGGCCGCATCGTTGCCGACGAGCGCACCAACACGCTGATGATCAGCGACATCCCCAAGAAGATCGCACGCATGCGCGAACTGATCGGGGTGATCGATCGTCCAGTGGACCAGGTGCTGATCGAAAGCCGCATCGTGATCGCCACCGACACCTTCGCCCGCGAACTGGGTGCGAAGTTCGGCATCAGCGGCAGCCGCGACAATGTCTACTTCAGCGGCAGCCTCGACGCCAACGCCAAGACCCGCAAATCGCAGGTCGATACCGCGCTGGAGAACGCCAAGGCCGTGCGTGAGTGGCAGGCCGGTGGCAGTGTCGGTCCGGCACCGGTGCCGACCGGCTCGACCATCGAGCGTGGCCTGAACTGGAACCTGCCGGTGGCCCTGGCCAACAACCCGGGTTCGCTGGCGCTGTCGATCCTCAACGCGGGCTACCTGCTGGATGTCGAGTTGTCGGCCATGCAGGAGGAATCGCGTGGCGAAGTGATCTCCAATCCGCGCGTGGTCACCACCAACCAGCGCGAGGCGATGATCAAGCAGGGCAAGGAGATCGGCTACGTCACCATCAGCGGTACCGGTGCCGCCGGGGGCGCGGGTTCGACGCCGAACGTGCAGTTCAAGGAAGTCGTGCTGGAGCTGCGGGTGACCCCGACGATCACCAATGACAACCGCGTGTTCCTGAACATGCAGGTCAAGAAGGATGAAGTCGATCGCCTGATCGAACTGCAGGGCTACGGTACGGTGCCGTCGATCAACCGCCGCGAAGTCAATACCGCGGTGCTGGTCGAGGACGGCCAGACCGTGGTGATCGGCGGTGTGTACGAGTTCACCGATCGCAACAGCATCAGCAAGGTGCCGTTCCTGGGCGATGTGCCGTTCCTGGGCAATCTGTTCAAGAAGCGCGGTCGCAACAAGGACAAGGCCGAGCTGCTGGTGTTCGTGACGCCGAAGGTGCTGCGCGTGGCCAAGCAGAACTGAGCCACCGCCTGCAGCAGGTGCGAAACGGGGCCGCCACGTGCGGCCCCGTCTGCGTTGCGGCCATGCATCCACGCAGGGCGTGGACGCTGTTCAGCGTCTCTTGATGCCATCGCCGGGGCACCCTGCGATGATGTCGGGAACCCGTGCCGTCCTGTGCCGGTCAAAGGCCCTCATGAACCTGCCCCCGCCGATGCCCGAATCTGCAATGCCGGCTGCCACGCCGGCCACGTCCCGCCTGCACGCGGCGTTCAACACGTTGCGCGAGGCGCTGTCGGCCGAGATCGTCGGCCAGGCCGCCCTGGTCGAGCGCCTGCTGATCGCGCTGCTGGCCGATGGCCATCTGCTCGTGGAGGGCGCGCCCGGGTTGGCCAAGACCACCGCCATCCGCGCCCTGGCAGCGCGCCTGGAGGCCGATTTCGCGCGCGTGCAGTTCACCCCGGACCTGTTGCCTGCCGATCTGACCGGTACCGAGATCTGGCGCCCGCAGGAAGGCCGTTTCGAATTCGTGCCGGGCCCGATCTTCCATCCGATCCTGCTGGCCGATGAAATCAATCGTGCACCGGCCAAGGTGCAGTCGGCGCTGCTGGAAGCGATGGGCGAGCGCCAGGTCACCGTGGGTCGCCACACCTATGCGTTGCCCTCGTTGTTCCTGGTGATGGCCACGCAGAACCCGATCGAGCAGGAGGGCACGTTCCCGTTGCCCGAAGCGCAGCTGGACCGCTTCCTGATGCATGTGCGCATCGGTTATCCGGACCAGACGGCCGAGGCGGAAATCCTGCGGCTGGCGCGCGAACGTGCGCGCGGCGCGCTGGGTGAAGCCCCGGCGGCCCCGGAGAAAATGCCGATGCAGGATGTCTTCCAGGCGCGTCGCCAGGTACTGGACCTGCACATGGCACCGGCCCTGGAACGCTACCTGGTGGAGCTGGTGCTGGCCTCCCGCGATCCGGCCCGCTACGACCCCGCGCTGGGCCGTCGCATCGCGTGGGGCGCAAGCCCGCGCGGTTCGATCGCGCTGGAGCGTTGCGCGCGTGCGCGCGCATGGTTGGCCGGCCGTGACTTCGTCACCCCTGATGACGTGCGTGCGGTGGCTGCGGACGTGCTGCGCCACCGCGTGCTGCCGAGCTACGAGGCGACCGCCGAAGGCTGGGATGGCGAACGGCTGGTGCAGGAGCTGCTGGCCCGGGTGCCGGCACCCTGAGCCTGCGCATGACCGATACATCCCAGGAGCATGGAGTGTCCGCCAGCGAAGGCGATGGACTGCGCCCGCAGCTGGCCGAGCTGGTGGCGCTGCGCCGTCTGGCCCAGCGTCCGCCGCCGCCCCGTCGCGGCCGCGCCGGCAATGCGGGGCAGGCACCGTCGCCGCTGCGCGGGCGCGGCATGGAGTACGCGGAATCGCGCGAGTACGTCGCCGGTGACGATGCCCGTCATATCGACTGGCGCGTGACCGCGCGCACCGGTCGTGCCCATACCAAGCTGTTCCAGGCCGAACGCGAACGGGTCAGTCTGATCGTGGCCGATACCTCACCCGCGCTGTACTTCGGCACCCGCGTGCGTTTCAAGTCGGTGCAGGCTGCGCGTGCCGGTGCAGTCGCCGCCTGGTCGGCGCAGCGCCGCGGCGACCGCATCGGTGCGCTGCGCGGCAGTGACCGCGAAGCGCCGGTAGCGCCAGCCGGCGGACCACGTGGCGTGCTGCGCGTGCTCGACGCGCTGACTCGCTGGTATGCGCAACCTCCGGCCGATGATCTGGGTCTGGAGCGCGCGCTGGACCACGCGGCGCGCGTTCTGCGTCCGGGTGCACGGCTGCTGGTGCTGGCCGACCCGCAGCAGGCCATCCGCATTGCGCCGGCGCGATGGGGAGCGCTGGCCCAGCATCACGACCTCAGCCTGGTGCTGCTGGTCGATCCGCTGGAGCTGCAGCCGCCGTCGGCGCCCCTGCAGTTCCTTGCCGCCCAGCAGCGCATCGGACTGGATCTGCGCCGCGGCGACGTGCAGGCGCAGTGGCATGCGCATTTCGTTGAACCGCTGCAGGAACTGCAGCGCCAGCTGGGGGCACGCCGCATCGATGTGCAGGTGCTGAGCAGTGATGCGGCCAGCGATGCCTGGCTGGCGCCGGCGCCTACCGAGGTACCCGCATGAGCACAGCGCTGCCCCTGCGCGATGTGCAGCTGCCACCGGCACCGTCGTGGTGGCCACCGGCCCCCGGCTATCTGATGATCGGGGCGGTTCTGCTGCTGGCGCTGCTGATCCTCGCCCTGCTGTGGTGGCGTCGCCGTCGGCGTCAGCAGCGCTGGTTGCAGGCGTTTGATCGCGAGCTGGCGGGCGCGACCGATGCCGCCGCTGAGGTGGCGGCCATTGCGGGCCTGCTGCGCCGTGCCGCGCGTCAGGCACGGCCGGGCAGCGAAGCGTTGCATGACCACGCCTGGTGGCAGCGGGTGGATCCGCAGGCGACGTTGCCGGCGGCGCAGCGCGATCTGCTTGCCGAGGGCGCGTACCGGCCGCAGGTGGATGCGGCCGATGTCGCAGTGCTGCGCCGCTGGGCACGCGGACGTTACCTGGCGATGCTGCAGGAGCGGCGCCGATGAGTGCGCTGGCGAGTTACTGGCCCTGGCCGGACCTGCAGCTGGCCTGGCCATTGGCGCTGTTGGCGGTGCCGTTGCCGTTGCTGATGCTGGCCTGGAAGCGCCGTGCCGCCCCCGGCGCTGCGCTGCGCGTGCCCTATGCCGCGACCGAACTGGAGGCCCTGGCCGGAGCGGGTCGTATCGATGCGCACAGGTGGCGTGCGCTGCTGCTGTGGCTGGGCTGGATCGCGCTGTGCGTGGCGCTGGCGCGGCCGCAGCAGTTGGGCGAGGCGATCACACCGCCGCAGCAGGGGCGCCAGATGATGCTGGCGATGGACGTGTCCGGCAGCATGGGCGAGGCCGACATGGTGCTCGGCGGTCAGGCCGTCGATCGGCTGACCGCCGCCAAGGCCGTGCTGGCCGACTTTCTTGACCGTCGTGCAGGCGATCGCATCGGCCTGCTGATCTTTGGTGATCGGGCCTATACGCTGACCCCGCTCACTGCCGACCTGGCCAGCGTCCGCGACCAGCTGCGCGACAGCGTGGTCGGCCTGGCCGGGCGCGAGACCGCCATCGGCGATGCCATCGGCCTTGCAGTCAAGCGCCTGCGCAGCCAGCCCGAGGGCCAGCGTGTGCTGATCCTGCTCACCGATGGCGTCAGCAATGCAGGCGTGCTGGAACCGCTGCGTGCGGCGGAGGTAGCGCGTGCCGAGGGCGTGCGCATCCACACCGTCGCCTTTGGCGGCGATGGCAGCATGCGCTTTCTCGGAATTCCGATTTCCGCCGACCAGGACCCGGTGGACGAGGCGACGCTCAGGCAGATCGCCCGGATGACCGGCGGCCAGTTCTTCCGCGCCCGCGACACTGCCGAGCTTGCAGGCATCTATGCCGAGCTGGACCGGCTGGAGCCCATCGCGGAGAAGGGGCCGGCCCTGCGCCCGCGCGATGAGCGTTATCCCTGGCCGCTGGGCGTGGCGCTGCTGCTCGGTGCGCTTGCGTGGGCATGGCCGGAGCGTCGTCGATGATCGCCCTGGCATCCCATCTGCCGGACTGGAACGCGCTGCATTTCCTGCGGCCTGACTGGCTGTGGGCGTTGGCCGCGCTGCCGTTGATCGTGGCCGTAGCGGTGTATCGACAGCGCCGCAGCGATGCATGGCGGCAGGCGGTCGATGCCCATCTGCTGCCCCATCTGCTGGCGTCGGGGCCGCGCCGTCGCATGCGCCTGCCGTGGGCGCAGCTGCTGGGCTGGACGCTGGCGTGCCTGGCCCTGGCCGGGCCCAGCTGGCGACAGCAGGCGCAGCCGATGTTCCAGGCCAGCGCACCGTTGCTGGTGGTGCTGGACCTGTCCAGCCGGATCACCGCCACCGACCTGCCGCCGTCGCGCCTGCTGCAGGCGCGGGCCAAGATCGGCACCTTGCTGCGCGCCCGCGAGGGCGGCCAGGTTGGGCTGATCGTCTATGCGGACGATGCCTATACCGTCGCTCCGTTGACCGAGGATGCCAGCAATGTCGCGCTCTATCTGGACGCGCTGTCGCCGGATGTCATGCCGCGCGATGGCCAGCGTGCCGATCGTGGCATCGATTGGGCGACACGGCTGATGCGGCAGACCGGCACGCCCCAGGGGCAGATCCTGGTGGTCACCGACCAGGCTGACGATGAGGCCGAACTCGCTGCTTCGCAGGCCCGCAGCCTGGGGCTGCAGGTGTCGGTGCTGGGTCTGGGAACTCCGGGCGGTGCCGCGTACCGCGACAGCAGCGGCCAGATCCGCCAGGCCGCGCTGGACGAAGGCCGCCTGCGCGCCGTGGCGACGGCCGGCGGCGGCCGCTATGTGCGGATCGCCGCCGATGACCGCGACCTGCGCGCGCTGGGTGTGCTCGATGCCCGTGAGGGCACAGCGCTGCAGCGGCCGGGTACCGGTCACCAATGGCGCGACGAAGGCTTCTGGTTGCTGCCGCCGTTGATGCTGCTTGCGTTGCTGGCGTTCCGACGGCGTGCGCTGCTGGCTGCCGTGCTGGCGGTCGGCCTGTTGCCGTGGACGGACGGCGCGCAGGCGCAGGCACAGACGCGGCCGGTGCAGGGCACGCTGTGGAAGCGGGCGGACCAGGTGCAGCATCAGCGTCTGGCCGAAGGCGTACAGGCCTACCGCCAGGGTGACTTCGCACGTGCCCGGCAGCAGTTCGAAGGGCTCGACACCGCGGCCGGCTGGTACAACCTCGGCAATGTGCTGGCCCGCCAGGGCCAGTACGACGATGCCATAGCCGCCTACGATCGCGCACTGGCCCTGCAGCCGGGGATGGCCGACGCGGTGGCCAACCGGGCTGTTGTCGATGCTGCACGCAAGCGCAAGCCGCCGGGTGGCCAGCGGCAGAACCCGGGACAGCAGAATCCGCCCCGGAAGCCGTCCTCGACGCCGCAGGATCAGCAGGGCCAGCCACAGCAGGGCCAGCCGTCGGGGCAGGGACAGCCGCAGGCGCCCTCGCAGCGCCCCCCGCCCTCAGACGCCGGCGCCCAGCCGCAACCGCGGCCCGGTGAGCGTGGTGATCAGGGACCGCCGTCACCGCCCCAGGCCGAGGACGCCCATGCGCAGGCCGAGGCCGACGCGCAGCAGCGACAGCGCATGCAGCAGGCCATCGAACAGGGGCGCGAGGGCCGGGAGAAGAATGATCCGACCGTGGCGGGCGATGACGGCCGCACGCCGCGCCAGCGCGAGGAACAACAGGCGGTGGACGCCTGGATGCGGCGCGTGCCGGATGATCCGGGCGCGTTGCTGCGTGCCAAGTTCCAGCTGGAAAACGAACGCAGGAAGAGGGAAGGGCGATGAACATGCACGGCCTACGCCGGTGTGCGGCAATGCTGCTGCTGTGGCTGCCATTGATGGCCTGGGCAGAGCCGCGGGCATGGCTGGACCGCGATCGCATCGCGATGGGGGATACGGTCACCCTCAACGTGCAGAGTGATGCCGGTGCGCCGGACTTCACGCCGCTGCGCGGTGACTTCGATCTCAGTGGGCAGACCAGCAGCCGCCAGGTGGAGTGGAGCAACGGCAGCATGCAGCAACGCAGTCTGTATGGCGTGGCGCTGACACCGCGACGCAGTGGCGCGCTGACGATCCCGGCCCTGCAGGTGGGTACTGCGCAGACCGCACCGCTGACGTTGCAGGTGGACGCCGCCGCCCCGGTCACCGCTGCCAACGGTGCGGCGATGGCGTTCATCCAGACAGATGTCGACGATGACACGCCCTACGTGCAGCAGAGCGTGGGCGTGGTCGTGCGCCTGTTCTTCGCCTCGCAGCTGGCCTCCGGCGAGCTCATCGTGGATACGCCCGCCGGTGCCTCGCTGCAGCGGGTGGGCGACGACCGCACCGACGTGAGGCAGGTCAATGGACGCCGCTACAACGTGGTCGAGCGCCGCTTCCTGCTGATTCCCGAGCGCAGCGGGACACTGCGCCTGGCCGGCGCGCGCTTCAACGGCCGCAGCGCAGGCGGCTTCTTCGATGACTTTTTCGGAGGGGGCGATGGCCGCATGAACGCCACCGGCGCCGACCGCACGCTGCAGGTGCAGGCACAGCCGGTGCAGGCGCCGCAGCCGTGGCTGCCGTTGCAGGGCCTGCAGTTGCGCTATACCAGCGCGCCGAGTACTGCGCGTACCGGCGAGGCCGCCACCATCGTGGTCGAAGCGATCGCCGAAGGTGCCACCCGTGCCCAGTTCACCGACCTTCCGGTTCCGGACCTCGGCACGGCGGCGCAGGTGTTCGCCGAACCGGCGCAGTACGAAGAGACCTTCAATGGCAGCACCCCGCGGTTGAAGATCACCCGTCGTTACTCCGTCGTGCCCCGCCAGCCGGGTCCGCTGCAGGTGCCGGGGCCGAGGGTGTCATGGTGGAACGTGCGCGACGGCAGCGCGCAGCAGGCACGACTGCCGGACCTGGCACTGACGGTCAGCGCCGGTACGGGCACTGCCGCGCCCGCCCCGCCGCCGCCGATCGACACCGATGCAGCGCTGCCCGACGACGACACGCGCATTGCGGCCACCGATCCGATCGCCTCGGGGACGCCGAGCCAGCCCTGGCCCTGGATTGCCGCGGTGATCGGCCTGGCGCTGCTGTGGCTGCTGACCCTGCTGTGGGGCTGGCAGCGCGGACGCGGCGGGCCGTCCATGCGCGGTGCCACTCGCCCGCCGGGGCCGCCGTCCGGGCCGGAAGCCAGCGAAGGACGCGGCAGCGTCGCCGAACTGCGCCGGGTGCTGGACGGCGAGGGCTTCGACCAGGTCGAAGCGCAGCTGTGCGCGATGGCAGGTGTACCGCGGCTGGAGCAGGTCATCGCCAGGCTGGGTGATCCGATCCAGCGCCGAGTGCTGCAGGACCTCCAGCAGGTGCGATGGGGCGGGCAGGGAGAGCCGGCACCGCTGCGTGTGCGGTTGCGCGAGGCCTTCCGTGACGGACCACACTGGTCGGGTACCGCCCGCGGCACCGACACTGGGCTGGCGCCGCTGTATCCGCAGCGCCGAACCTGAACCGGCGCCGCTTGCGCGCTTTGTTAGAGTGCATTCATTTTTCGAGGAAACCTGCGTATGACAGCAGCTGCCGCCGGCAAGAAGACGTTGCCCCTGCACTGGAAGATGGGCATCGGCTTCGCGATCGGCCTGATCCTGGGACTGACCGTGCACGCCCTGGGTGGCAGCGTCGATGGTCTGCAGACCGGTGCCAAGTGGGTCATGGACTACATCACCACGCCTGCATCGGGGCTGTTCCTCAACCTGATCTTCATGCTGATCGTGCCGTTGATCTTCTCGGCGCTGATCATGGGCGTGTCGGAGATGGGCGACATCCGCGCCCTCGGCCGCATCGGCTGGAAGACGCTGGCCTATACCGTGCTGCTGTCCGGCATCGCCGTGGCCATCGGCCTGGTGCTGGTCAACCTGCTCAAGCCCGGCGTCGGCGTCGATCCGCAGACCGCCGCGCTGATGCTCTCGGAGAACGCCGAACGCAGCAAGGAGATCGTCGCCGGCATCCATGGCACGCCGAAGGGCATGGACATGCTGCTGTCGATCGTGCCGAGCAACGTGCTGCAGGCGGCCTCCGACAACGGCGCCATCCTCTCGCTGATGTTCTTCGCGCTGATGTTCGGCATCGGCATGGTGCTGACCGATGACGAGAAGGTCGCCCCGCTGCGCCGCGCCATCGAAGGCGTGTTCGAAATCTCGATGACCCTGATCAACCTGGTCATCCGCCTGGCACCGTATGCGGTGGCCTGCTTCATGTTCAACCTGGCCGCGCTGTTCGGTTTCGAGCTGATCATCCGCCTGGGCGCCTACGTGGGCGTGGTGGTGCTGGCACTGGGCCTGCACATGGTGGTGACCTACGGCGCCGCCGTGTGGCTGTCGGGCCGTTCGCCGCTGTCGTTCTTCCGCGATACCCAGGAAGCGACGGTGATGGCCTTCTCCACCGCCTCCAGCAACGCCACCCTGCCGACCGCGCTGCGCGTGGCCGACCAGATGGGCCTGCCGCAGCGCGTGTCCCGCTTCGTGCTGACCGTGGGCGCCACCGCCAACCAGAACGGCACGGCGCTGTTCGAGGGCGTGACGGTGATCTTCCTGGCCCAGTTCTTCGGCGTGGACCTGAGCATCGGCCAGCAGATCATGGTGATGGCGGTGTGCATCCTGGGGGGCATCGGTACCGCGGGCGTGCCGTCGGGTTCGCTGCCGGTGGTGGCGATGATCTGCGCCATGGTGGGGGTCAACCCGCTGGGGATCGGCCTGATCCTGGGCGTGAACCATTTCCTGGACATGTGCCGCACGGCGCTGAACGTGACCGGCGATCTGGCGCTGACCACCCTGGTGGCCAAGGGCGAGGGCCACGACGGCCCGGCGCTGGTTCCCGACCGCGACTGAGTCCTGGCGACCTGATCGGGGTCGGATTCCTTTCCGCACGGAAAGGGCTCCGACCCCTTTTCACATGCGGAATCCGGCGGAGATCACGACGTTGCCGGCCAGCGCCCGCACGACCGGGCAAGTGGAACTGACCCCCACCCGGTGACTATGGGACAATAGGTCGCCCGCACGTCCGCGGCCGCCTCCCGATTCCGACAGAACCATGACGCAGCCTACCCGTCGCCAGTTGGCCAACGCCATCCGCTTCCTTGCCGCCGATGCGGTTGAAACCGCAAAGTCCGGCCACCCCGGCATGCCCATGGGCATGGCCGACATCGCCGAAGTGCTCTGGAACGACTACCTTCGCCACAACCCGAGCAATCCGCACTGGTTCAACCGCGACCGTTTCGTGCTGTCCAACGGCCACGGCTCGATGCTGCAGTACGCGCTGCTGCACCTGAGCGGTTACGACCTGCCGATCGAGCAGCTCAAGCTGTTCCGCCAGCTTGGCAGCCACACCGCCGGTCACCCGGAGCGCCATGAAACCCCCGGCGTGGAAACCACCACCGGCCCGCTGGGCCAGGGTTTCGCCAATGCCGTGGGCTTCGCCCTGGCCGAGAAGCTGCTGGCGCAGCGCTTCAACCGTCCGGAACTGGAAGTGGTCGACCATCGCACCTGGGTGTTCATGGGCGATGGCTGCCTGATGGAAGGCGTCTCGCATGAAGCCGCTTCGCTGGCCGGCACCTGGGGCCTGCACAAGCTGGTCTGCTTCTGGGACAACAACCACATCTCCATTGATGGCAACGTCGAAGGCTGGTTCACCGACAACACGCCGGAGCGTTTCGAGGCCTATGGCTGGAACGTGGTCCGCGATGTCGATGGTCACGACCCGGAGAGCATCAAGGCCGGCATCGAGGCCGCGCTGTCGCAGAGCGACAAGCCGACCCTGATCTGCTGCCGCACCACGATCGGCTTTGGTTCGCCGAACAAGGCCGGCAAGGAATCCAGCCACGGTGCTCCGCTGGGCAAGGACGAGCTGGAAGCCACCCGCAAGCAGCTGGGCTGGGAGTACGGCCCGTTTGAAATCCCGCAGGCCATCTACGATGGCTGGCGCGCCAACGGTGCCGGCACCCTGCGCCAGGCCGAATGGGAACAGCTGTTCGACAAGTATGCGGCCCAGTATCCGGCCGAAGCCGCTGAACTGACCCGTCGTTCGCACGGCGAACTGCCGGCCGACTTCGTTGCCCAGGCCGACGCGTACATCGCCAAGGTCGCGGCTGAAGGCCCGACGATCGCCTCGCGCAAGGCCTCGCAGCTGGCCATCGAGGCCTTCGCGCCGCTGCTGCCGGAAATCGTCGGCGGCTCGGCCGACCTGGCGCACTCCAACCTGACCCTGTGGAAGGGCAGCACCTCGGTCGCCAGCGACGACGCCAACGCCAACTACGTGTACTACGGCGTGCGCGAGTTCGGCATGACCGCGATCGCCAACGGCCTGGCGCTGCATGGCGGCTTCATTCCGTTCGATGCCACCTTCCTGGTGTTCAGCGATTACGCCCGCAACGGCGTTCGCATGAGCGCGCTGATCCCGGCCCATGCCATCCACGTCTACACCCACGATTCGATCGGCCTGGGCGAAGACGGTCCGACCCACCAGCCGGTGGAGCATCTGGCCTCGCTGCGCTACATCCCGAACAACGACGTGTGGCGCCCGTGCGATGCCGTCGAGTCGGCGGTGAGCTGGAAGGCGGCGATCACCCGCCAGGACGGCCCGAGCTGCCTGGTGTTCAGCCGTCAGAACCTGCCGCACCAGCCACGGAGCGCCGAGCAGATCGCGCAGATCGAGCGTGGCGGCTACGTGCTGGCCGACGCTGCCGGTACCCCGGACGTGATCCTGATCGCCACCGGTTCGGAAGTCTCGCTGGCCACGGAAGCGAAAGCCCAGCTGGACGCGGCCGGCCTCAAGACCCGCGTGGTCTCGATGCCGTCCACCGATGTGTTCCTGCGCCAGGATGCGGCATATCGTGAATCGGTGCTGCCGAACGCCGTGCGCAAGCGCGTGGCGGTGGAAGCCGGCGTCACTGGTTTCTGGCGCCAGTTCGTCGGCCTGGACGGTGCGGTGATCGGTATCGACACCTTCGGTGCCTCGGCCCCGGCCGACCAGCTGTACAAGCACTTCGGCATCACCGCCGCGCACGTGGTGGACGCCGCCAAGGCGCTGTAAGCAGCATCGCGATGTGATGCAGGGAAGGCCGGCGCAAGCCGGCCTTTCCTTTTGGGCTGGCGCCGGGCCATGCCCGGCGGATCGGCTGCTCGCCGGGCATGGCCCGGCGCTACCGGCTTCAGGCCGTGCGTGCCAGCGCCAGCCGCAGCAGGCGCGCGTCCAGCCGCTCGTTGAAGTCCTTCGGTGACTGCAGGCCCATGCGCTGCAGGTACACCGCATCGCCATCGCCGGCCGGTTGCCGCAGTGCCGCCCACACCGTGCGCAGCGTGTCGCCACGCGTCTGCGTGTTGGCCTTCAACCAGCCCAGCGCCTTGACCAGTACCTGCTCGATCTCATTGAAGTCGCTGCCCAGCGGGTAGTCGGGCAGAGTGCCGTCGGAACGGAAGGGTGCCAGCGCTGCGGCCAGGGCCTGCGGGGTATTGCGCTGCAGCCGCTGCGGATCGGGCTGCGTCGTGGCCAGCAGCTTGCGCGCGGCCTGTGCCTGCTGCAGCAGGCCCTGCTGGAACGGCGCCTCGGTGATCGCCGCCATCGCCTGCACGCAGTCCTCGTCGGTCAACCCGCGCAGGTCGGCGATGCCGTACTCGTCCAGGTAGATATCACGCAGATGGCGGGGAATGGTGGTGTGGCCATAATTCCAGCGCACGTTCGATTCGCGATGGCCCTTGTCATCGCGCGCGGCGCGGAACATCAGCACGCTGCGTGCTTCCGGCAGGGCATGGGCCATCGCCACGAAGTTGTACTGGCCGCCGACGCCGGACACCACGCGGCCATCGTCCAGGGCATCGGAGACCGCCGCACCCAGCGCAGTGGCCATCATGCAGGAATTGAAGAAGCGTGCATGGCGGCGCTGCAGGCGCTCCAGCGTCTCGTTGCCGCCGTAAAGCTGGTTGATCTCACTGATGCGGCGCATGCCGATGGCGCGACGTTCATCCGCCGGCAGCTCGCGCAGCCACTGGTAGAACTCCGGCGAGCCCAGGTAGAACGCGCCATGCAGGTATTCGCCTTCGGCGGCCAGCGTGGCATGGTCGATGGACAGCGTGCTGCCGTTCTCGATGCGCTGCATCAGCGCCAGGTCGTCATGCACCTTGCGCTTGATCACGCCGGTCTGAACCAGCCGCCGGAAGCCCTCGTTGAGCATCTCGCTGCAGCCGTACAGGCCGATCTCGAACGGCTCCAGGCCGCCGATTTCCTGTACCAGCGGATGCCGCGCAAGCTGCGGGTCCAGCGCGTGCAGCACGCGCCGGTAGCGCGCGTTGTCGGTATGCCGCAGCACCAGTGCATGGCTGAGTGCATCGGCCAGCGTGCCGATGCCGATCTGCAGCGTGCCGCCATCGCGCACCAGGGTGCTGGCATACAGGCCGATCGCATAGTCGGCGTCGGCGACCGGCTGCCGCGGCAGGCCGAACAGCGCCGGATACGGCGGCGGCGGGGTGATGACCAGATCGAAGAAGGACACATCGACCGTGGCGGTGCCGCCCAGGTAAGGCAGCTGCGGATCGATCTCGGCCACCATCAGCGGACGCGGCAGGCCGCGTGCGGCGATTGCATCGAGTGTGTCCTGGGTGATGTCGTTGTTGCAGGACAACGAGAGGCGGCGATCGTCCGGGCGCATCGCCACCTTCTGCACGATCACCTGCGGCGCGCGCTGGGCCACCGCATCTGCGGCATGGGTGTAGTTGAGGCTGGTGTAGCTGGACTGCGCCTGCCGGGAACCGAGCAGGGCGCCGGACTGCATGTAGAACTCCTCCACCTGCACATGGGCGGGCAGTGCGTCACGGGCGATCGCGTCGGCGTAGGCCAGGCGGGGGAAATCCTCGCCGAAATGGCGCTGCGCGAAGGGGCCCAGGAAGCGGGCCTCCAAGCCGCTGCCCCGCACCTTCGGCGGATTCAACGACAGCGCAGTGTAGAGCTGGAGGGGGTGCGAGGGATCGTTCTCGACCCGTGCATACAGTGCATTGAGCAACCGGTGTGGCTTGCCCAGCGCCAGCGGTGCTCCGATCCGCAGCGGCCCTTCCACGCGCGCGAACAGCCAATCGACGGCGGCGTCCAGGTCGGTGAGGTGTTCGGTCATCCGGGGCAGTCCTGCGTAAGGGGGTTCCGGCATTACAGCATGTCGGGCTTGAACCGCCGTCGACGCGAGACTTCCGCACCGGCCACCATGAAGCGGCCGTCGCCGCGGTAGTGCACGGTGCGCGGTAGTTTCGGCCGTTGCGCGACGTGGGCACGCACGATCTCCCAGATGAAAAGGTTGCTGGTCTCGACCTGGCTGTCGTCGTACAGGCGGCACTCGAAGCACGAATGGCACTGGCCGACCAACGGCGCGCCGACCTCGCGGGCGGGCAGGGCATCCAGGCCGAAGTGCGCGAACTTGTCGACCTCCCGCCCGCTGCAGTTGCCGATGTCCACTACGGTATCGAGCAGCTCCACGCCCGGCACATTGATCACGCATTCGCCGCTGCCCCGCGCCAGCGCGAAGCTGTGGTTCTCGTTCCACAGATAGGTCGCCACCAGTGATGGCGAGAAGCCCATCACCATGTGCCAGCCCATCGTCATCAGGTTGCGCTGGCCACGCCATGCGGTGCTGACCAGCACGATCGGGCCGGGTTCGAGGAAGCGGCGGGCCTGTTCGACGGGGAAATCCTTCTTGGGCAGCGGTTTCATGCGCACTCCGGGACCGGAAGGGCCGATGCTGGGCCAGGGCGCATGAAGTGCAGGTCGATGGAAGGCTTGACAGCGGCTTTGATTACGTGCGTAATCGAATTGTCGATTACGGGCGTAAACAATGAATCCGATCAGTGAAGCCGAGGCGGTCGTGATGGAAGTGCTGTGGCAGCAGGCGCCCCGCGGTGCCGATGAGGTGGTTGCCGCACTGGCCCACCGGGACTGGGCCGAACCGACCATCAAGACGCTGCTCAACCGCCTGCTGACCAAGGGCGCGATCGCTGCCGAACGCGAAGGCCGCCGCTATCTGTATCGGCCACTGCTGCAGCGCGAAGCTTGGGTCGCGGCTCAGAGCCAGGACTTTCTGGGCAGAGTGTTCGAAGGACGGGTGGCGCCATTGGTTGCCCATTTCAGCGAACGCGGCCAGCTCAGCGCGCAGGACATCGCCGAACTGAAGAAGCTGATCCAGGAGCTGGACCATGAGTGAGGTGCTCGACAGCGTGTGGCGGGCCAGCGTGTGGCTGGCGCTGGCGGTGATCCTCCTGGCGGCGATGCGGCCGCTGCTGCTGCGGCTGGGAGGGCCCTCGCTGGCCTATCGCAGCTGGTGGTTGTTGCCCCTGCTGCTGGCAGGCCTGTTGCTGCCGTTGCCTGCGCTGCCCCTGCTGCAGCATGTGCCGACCCTGCCCCTGAACGTGATGCCTGTCGCGCCGGAGGGCGAGCCCACCCAGGTCATGCGCTGGCCGAAATGGTTGCTGCTGGCCTGGATGCTTGGCGTGGCGATCAGTCTGCTGCGCAGCCTGCGTGCGCAGCAGCGCTTCGAACGTATCCTGGGCCGTCTGCAAGCGCGTGCCGACGGCAGCTGGCAGGCCAGTGCCGATCCCGGTCTGCCGGCCCTGGTCGGCCTGTGGCGGCCGCGCATCGTGGTCGGCCCCGATTTCGACCAGCAGTTCGATGCACGCGAGCAGGGGTTGATCCTGGCACATGAACGCAGCCATCGCCGCAATGGCGATCACTGGGCGAACGGCGCGTTGCTGCTGGTACGCGCAGCGTTCTGGTTCCATCCGCTGATGCCATGGGCAACACGCAGGTTCCTGCGCGACCAGGAACTGGCCTGCGATGCCCGCACCATTGCCACGCAGCCTGCGCTGCGCGGACTTTACGCCAGCACGCTGCTGAAGGCGCAGCTGGTTCACCCGGTTGCGCCGGCAGTGTGTCACTGGCGCAGCCAACCCGTGTTGAAGGAGCGAATCGCCATGTTGAAGCAGTCCAAGCGGAAGGCATTGCCGTGGGTGTCCGGGCAGGTGCTGGTGGTCGGGGTGTGCGCGGGCCTGGCCACGGTGGCGTGGGCAAGCCAGCTCGGGATGGCCGGCGTGTCGTCGATCGGCGTCGAGCCCGCCGAGTACGCGCAGGCCGATGCCGCTGCGGCCGGCCTGCAGCGTTCTGCGCAGGTCGAGAGGATGGCACCGCCGAAGTATCCGGAGTCTGCGTTCCAGCAGGGCCTGACCGGCGTCGTCACCTTGAAGGTCGAGATCGACGCAGAGGGCAGGCCGACCGACGTACAGGTGCTCAGTGCCACCAATCCCGGTGTGTTCGATGCGGTGTCGGTCACGGCCGCCAAGGGCTGGACCTTCCGGCCGGCCCTGAAGGATGGGCGTCCGGTGGCTTCCGCCGTGCGCATTCCGCTGACGTTCTCCATGAGTGAGGACGAGAGGGAAGCGGAGCGCGCGCGGTGAGGCAGGCCGCGCTGCTGTTGGCCACGCTGCTGGCCGGCTGTGCCACCCAGGAACGACTCGGCGCGGTTGACACCCGCAGCGAGAGTGTCGGCCATCAGCGGTTGCAGCCCACAGCGGCGGGCGGCAGCGGTCAGGTGCAGGCCTATGCGCTGGCAGCGGGCGAAGGCTATCGGATGCCGCAGCTGTATGCGGCGCCTGATCCGAAGGTGGGCGACCGCGATCCGCGTACCGAACTGGCGCCCACCACCATCTGCCTGCAGGTAGTGGTCGATGCCGAAGGCGTGGTCGAGCGCAGCCTGCCGCTGACCGACCGCCCCGAGTGCGCCGCCGGCGCTGCAGCGGAGAACGCGCCGCTGCTGCAGGCGGCGCAGGAGGCGGTGGCGATGTGGAAGTACAGCGCTGCCGCGGTCTGCCACTACCCGGTCGGCAAGGTCCCAGCCGACCGCGGCGACTGCGGGAGCGCCGAGCGCATCGAGCCGGTGCCGGTCAGCCTGCTGTACGCCTTCACCTTCGAGATCGTGAAGGGCCGGCAGACGGTCCGCACGCAGGGAAAATGATCACGCGTGATGCCGGGTAGCGCCGGGCCATGCCCGGCCAGCACGGCGGCGTCGATCAGGCGCCGCCCTGGATGTTGGCCTTCACCGCCGGTTGCATCAGCGCCGGCTCGGCCAGCGTGGCGTCGCGGGCCTGGCGCACGCTGACGAAGTCGGCTTCGGCCACGCCGTCATGCACGTGGATGTTGCGCGCGCGCTGCTCGCCGATGGTGGTCTCGTTGGCGATGTCGCGGCCGCCCGGGCCATAGTCGTGGCAGACGAACACGCGGGTGGACTCGGGCAGCGCCAGCAGGCGCTGGATCGAGCGGTACAGCTGCGCCGCATCGCCGCCGGGGAAATCGCAGCGGGCGGTACCGCCGTCGGGCATGAACAGCGAATCGCCCGTAAACAGTGCGTCGCCGATCAGGTAGGCGATGCTGTCGCTGGTGTGGCCGGGCACGGCGATGACCTGGCCGCGCACTTCGCCCAGCGTGAAGGTCTCGCCGTCGGCGAACAGGTGGTCGAAGATGTCGTCTGCGGCAGGAAGCTGCAGGCCGAACCGCGGCGCAAAGGTCGCCTGCACGGCGCGGATGCCTTCACCGATGGCCAGCGTGGCGTGAGGGAAACGCTGCTTGAGCCGCCGCCCGGCCGACACATGGTCGGCGTGGGCGTGGGTCTCCAGCAGCCACCTCAGCCGCAGCCCCTGCTGCTCGATCGCGTGCAGTGCCGGCTGGACCGGCGACTCGCTGCTGGCATCGGTGTCCGGGTCGTAGTCCAGGACCGGATCGATCAGCGCAGCCTCGCCGCTGGCCGGGTCGCTGACCAGGTAGCTGAAGGTATTGCTGTCACGATGGAAGAACGACTGGACCTGGACCGGCATCGGCAACCTCCTCAGCGTGCGGCGAGCACGCGGTTCAGCAGCTGCGCCAGATTCTCGCCGGCCAGCCGCAGCTGCGCTTCCGCCACCGGGCGGTAGCGCGCGGTGTATTCATCGCCGATCTTACGCGAGGCTGGATAAACGCCGGCTTGCATCGAAATGCGGCAGCTGGCTTCAGCCCACGCCTGCGGATCGCGCTGCGGATTGGACTGGCGCGCCAGTTTCGGCGCCGGCAGCGACCGCAGCACCGGCAGATAGCCGTTGTCGTCCAGCTTGCGGGTGTTGAGCATGCCGCTGTCCCACAGCGAATGGAGGTTGGTGCCGCGGTTGCCGTACTGCAGCTGGAAGTCGTTGCCGCCCTTGTCGTGACCGTAGCCGGCATGCATTGGCTGGTGGATGTCGCCGACCAGATGCACCACGAACTTCAGGGCCTGCAGCCGCTCGCCGTCGGTCAGGCTGCGATCGCCGAGGATCGCGCTCTGCGCCTTCAGCGCTTCGACGATGCAGTTGCCGTTGGTGCAGTGCCTGGGCGCTTCGTAGTGGCAGCCGTCTTCGGCGATGTTGACGTAATGCCAGCCGGCGGAACGGCGGCCGAGGCCCGGGTCCTTGGCACGCAGCTGGTCGGCCCAGGGCGCCACGCTGGCGAGGGTGGCACCGGGTTCGGTGGCCAGCAGGCGGTCGACTTCGGCGCGTGCAGCGGGCGAGAGGCGGGAATCCGCTACCTCAGCGACAAGGCGATGACCTTGCGCGCCCCAGGCATGGGCAGGGGCGGAGGCGGACAGCAGAGCCGGCGCGATCGCGGCGGCGAGGAACAGGGAATGCAGGGCTTTCATGCCGGCATTCTAGCGGGGCGGCGGCCGGACGCGTTTGATCCAGCATGGCCGCTCGCCACGCGCCCTTGATGCGCGGACCGTTACGGTGGCGCGGCCACGGGCGGGGACATCGCGATGAGCATCACGGACCGGCGCATCACGGCAATACATGCGGACGACGGCTTTGCCCGCGCGTTCGATGAACAGGTGGTCTGGCGGATGCGCTGGGCCTGTGCCGTTGCCGGCATCTTTTCAATCGGCTTTGCCGTGCTGGACCATTTCTGGCTTCCGCCGGATGTGCATGCACAGGTGCTGCGCTGGCGGCTCGGGCTGCTGCTGCCGGTACTGCTGGTGGCGGTAGCACTCACCTTCGTCCCGGCGTTCCGCCGCCATCTGCAATGGCTGGGGGGCGGTGCTGTGCTGATCAGCGGGCTGGCGCTGGTGACGATGATCTGGACGGCGCATCGCGCCGGCGTGGATTATCCCTATGAAGGCGTCAGCCTGTTCCTGCTGCTGAACTACTTCTTGTGTGGCCTGCGCTTCGGCGTCGCCACGCTGACCGGAACCCTGATCGCATCGGCGTTCGTGCTGGCGGAGCTGCAGGTCGGCCGGCACTGGGCGCAGATGCTGCAGAGCGTGACGTTCGTGCTGGCCAGCAACCTGGCTGGCATCTTCGGTAGTTACATCCTGGAAAGGCAGGCGCGTGCAACCTGGCGCGCCGAGCAGCGGCTGGATGCACTGGCCAACCACGACGGATTGACCGGATTGCTCAACCGGCGCGCATTCGATCGTCGCGCCAACCAGATCTTCCAGCGTTATCTCCGCCGGCCGCACGCGCGTGGCGCCTTGCGCATCGCGATGATCGACATCGACTACTTCAAGCGCTACAACGACCATCATGGTCACCCGGCGGGCGATGCGGTCCTGCATGCGGTGGCGGTGACGCTGGCCGCGCAGCTTCGCGGCGCTGACTCGGTGGTGGCGCGGTACGGCGGTGAGGAGTTCGTGGCGCTGGGGCAGTGGTCGCCAGGCGAGCCGGAAACCGCGCCGTTCGAGCGGATGCGTCAGCAGGTCCAGGCGCTGGCGATCGCCCATGCCGATTCGGACGCCGCGCCGGTGGTGAGCGTCAGTATTGGTGTGGCGCGGTGGCATGACGATGGCGCCGATTCGCTGGAGCAGGCACTGGCGCGTGCGGATGCCGCGCTGTATCGGGCCAAGGCGTCCGGGCGCAATCGGGTGGAGGTGGCCACCGATGGGTAAGCCGAAAAAAGCCCCGGCGATCACCGGGGCAACATGCTGCGGAGGGTTCAGCGGTTGGCCGGAGGGTGGGGCAGGCCCGCCACGCCGGAGGCAGCGCTCAGAACTTGAAGACGTAGGAGGCGCCGTAGACCAGCGGATCGATGTTGACCTTACCGATCTTCTGGCCGTCCAGCTTCACCTTGCTGTCGATGTCGATCCAGCGCATGTCCACGCGCAGCGCGCCCTTCTCGCCGATCGCGAAGTCCACGCCGGCGTGCGCGGCCAGACCCCAGGAGTCCTGCAGCTTCAGCCGGCTGTCCTTGAGCGCGCCCGTGGTGTCTTCGCTGAAGAAGGTCGTGTAGTTCACGCCCGCACCGATGAACGGCGACACCTTGCCCTTGCTGTTGAAGTGGTACTGCACGGTCACCACCGGCGGCAGCTGCTTGGTGCTGCCGACACGGCCGAGGCCGTTGATGTTGATGTCGTGCTTGAACGGCAGTGCCGCCAGCACTTCGATGCCCAGGTTGTCAGCGATGAAATACTCACCGGTGATGGTCGGCTTGACGTCGTTGTCGACGTCGACCTTCAGCGTGCCACCGGCCAGCCAGCCGTTGTTCGACTTCGGTGCCACCTGGTGCACGCCGGCCGAAAGGGTCCAGTCGCCCTTGGACTGGGCCATCGCCGGGGCGGCGGCGAGGGACAGGGCGGCGGCCAGGCTGGCCACGATCAGGGGAGAGGTCTTGCGCATGGGGGTGTTCTCGTTGCGGGGTGGATGGGGCCAGTCTCGGCCTCACGCCGCGCTAACGCTTTGATCCGGATCAAATCCGGCCAGCCCGCCCGCCACCGGCCCGGTCTGGCCGGCGGTGGCCAGGCCGGGCCTGCTAGACTTGTGGGCCCTATCCACCCCGCCGCACCCGTCGCGGCTGCAGGAGCTTGAGAAATGGCAATCAAGGTTGGTATCAACGGTTTCGGTCGCATCGGGCGTAACGTCCTGCGCTCGGCGGTGCTGAACTTCGGCGACGACATCGAAATCGTGGCCATCAACGATCTGCTGGAGCCGGATTACCTGGCCTACATGCTCAAGTACGACTCCGTGCACGGTCGCTTCAAGGCTGACGTGTCGGTGCAGGGCAACGACCTGCTGGTCAACGGCAAGAAGATCCGCCTGACCCAGGAACGCGATCCGGCCAACCTGAAGTGGGACGAAGTGGGCGTGGACGTGGTCATCGAGTCCACCGGTCTGTTCCTGACCAAGGAAACCGCGCAGAAGCACATCGATGCCGGCGCCAAGAAGGTCATCCTCTCCGCCCCGTCCAAGGACGATACGCCGATGTTCGTGTTCGGCGTGAATGACAAGACCTACGCCGGCCAGGCGATCATCTCCAACGCCTCGTGCACCACCAACTGCCTGGCCCCGCTGGCCAAGGTCATCAACGACAAGTGGGGCATCAAGCGTGGCCTGATGACCACCGTGCACGCCGCCACGGCCACCCAGAAGACCGTTGACGGCCCGTCCAACAAGGACTGGCGCGGCGGCCGCGGCATCCTGGAGAACATCATTCCGTCCTCCACCGGTGCGGCCAAGGCGGTCGGCGTGGTCATTCCGGAACTGAACAAGAAGCTCACCGGCATGAGCTTCCGCGTGCCGACCTCGGACGTGTCGGTGGTCGACCTGACCGTCGAGCTGGAAAAGGAAGCCACCTACGCCGAGATCTGCGCCGAAGTGAAGGCACAGAGCGAAGGCGCGCTGAAGGGCATCCTCGGCTACACCGAAGACAAGGTCGTGGCCACCGACTTCCGCGGTGAGACCCACACATCGGTGTTCGATGCCGAAGCCGGCATTGCCCTGGACGGTACCTTCGTCAAGCTCGTGTCGTGGTACGACAACGAGTGGGGCTACTCCAACAAGTGCCTGGAAATGGCCAGGGTCGTCGCCGCCAAGTAAGGCCGGCGAAGATCGCGCACGAACCCCGGCCTGGCCGGGGTTCGTCGTTTGAGGGACCGGCCCTGTCGTAGCATGGGGCGGTCCGACCGCCGCCGCAGGGGCGCGGGATCGCATGGGAAGGCACGCAATGGAAGCACTGATAGCCCTGTTCGTATTGATACTGCTGGCGATTCCGCTGCTGCTGGTGGTCGCGCTGGTGATGATCGCCGGCCTGCGGCGCCGGGTCGCTGCGCTTGAGAGCGCACTGGCCGATGTGTCGCAATCGCCGCGCGCTGCCGCGCCACCGCCCGGGCCCGCCCCCGTTCCGGCAACGGACGCGCCCGCCATGGAGCGACCGCGGGCTGCGGCAGCACCTTCTCCCGTGGCGGCCCATGCGCCGGAATCCTCCGTGCCGGCGCCGCCGCGGCAGGCAGCGCCGCCACCACCACCGCTGCCGGCCACGCCGCCCCCGCCTGCGCCGCCGGTCGAGCCGGCCGGGCCGGGCTTCTTCGAGCGTGGCATCGGCGCCGTCAAACGCTGGTTCACCGAGGGCAACGTGCCGGTCAAGATCGGCATGCTGGTGCTACTGGCCGGTGTTGCCGCGCTGCTGAAGTACGTCAGTGACCAGGGCTGGCTGGTGCTCCCGGTCGAACTCCGGCTGGCGGCCGTCACCGCTGGTGCGCTGGGCCTGCTGGCCTTCGGCTGGCATCAGCGCGAACGCCGGCGCCTGTTCGCGCTGGCCCTGCAGGGCGGCGCCATCGGTGTGCTGCTGCTGACCATCTTCGCGGCATTCAAGCGTTTTGAACTGCTTGCGCCGGGATTTGCGTTCGCCAGTTCGATCGCGCTGGTCGCCGGCCTGTGCGTGCTGGCAGTGCTGCAGAACTCGCGCACCCTGGCGGTGCTGGGCATCCTGGCGGGCTTCATGGCCCCGCTGTGGCTGTCGACCGGCAGTGGCAACCATGTCGGCCTCTTCAGCTACTACGCAGTGCTCAACGCCGGCATCTTCGCCATCGCCTGGTTCCGTCCGTGGCGCGCGCTGAACCTGCTGGGCTTCGCGTTCACCTTCGGTATCGGTACGTTCTGGGGCGTGCTTCAGTACAGGGCCGAGAAGTTCTCCAGCACCGAACCGTTCCTGCTGCTGTTCTTCGCCTTCTATCTGCTGATTCCCCTGCTGTACGCGCGCAGGCAGCCTGCCGGTCGCCGCGATCTGGTCGATGGCAGCCTGGTGTTCGGCACGCCGTTGATCGCCTTCTCGCTGCAGGCGGCGATGCTGCACGAACAGCCGATGACACTGGCACTGTGCGCGCTGGGCCTGGCGGTGATCTACGCGGTGCTGGCGCGTGCCTTGATCGCCCGGGCCTCGTATACGGTGCTGGCGCAGTCGCACGCGGTGCTGGCGGTGGGTTTCGCCACGCTGGCCGTGCCGCTGGCCTTGTCCGCCCGTGCCACCGGTGCGGTGTTCGCGCTGGAAGGTGCCGGGCTGGCCTGGCTCGGTCTGCGCCAGAGGCGCTGGCTGCCACAGGTGTCCGCTGCGCTGCTGCAGATGGCGGCGGCATTCGCCTTCGTGGCAGGTGGCAACCACTGGCACGGGGACGCGCGCCTGCTGCTCAATCCCACCGCGATCGGTGCGCTGCTGCTGGCCGTGGCGGGGTTGGCGTCGGCGTGGAGCTACCAGCGCCGGGCACGTCATGAGATCGCCCTGGTCTACTACCTGTGGGGCCTGCTGTGGTGGCTCGGCGGCTGGGTGCACGAGATCGGTCGTTTCCTCGCGCATGCCTCGCAGGCCGATGCACTGCTGGTGCTGGCGGCGGCGACCGCCTGGCTGGCAGCCGAGGTGCAGCGCCGGCAACCGGCACGTGCGCTGGGGATGACCGCACTGGCGATGCTGGCGATGGCGTTCCCATTGGCATTGGCGCAAAGCCATGCACACCAGCAACCGTTCGCGGGCCACGGCGCCCTGGCATGGGCGCTGTTCGCCGTGCTGGGGGTGCGCACGTTGCTGTGCCTGCGCCAGGGCGGCGACACGGTGGCGCGCATCGCCCAGTTCCTGTGGTGGCTGCTGTGGCCATCGCTGCTTTCGCTGCTGGCCCTGTGGGGAGGCGGCGAGGCTGGCCTGGCACAGGGCTGGACGTTGTTGCTGGTGACGCTGCCCTGGTTGCTGCTGGCCGCCCTGTCACTGTGGCGCTGGGGTTGGCTGCGCTGGCCGCTGGGCCCGGCATTCGATGCCGCACGCGTGCCGCTGCAGTGCGTGCTGTTCGCGCTGCTGGCGACCGGATGGCTGCTGGGCCAGCTGCTGCCGGGCACTGCGGCACCGCTGCCGTGGCTGCCGGTGCTGAACCCGGCCGAGATGGGGCAGTGGCTGAGCCTGTTGCTGCTGGCGCGCTGGCTGTACAGCGATGTGGCACCGCCCGCGCTGCGCAGGCTGCGCCTGCCGGTGCTGGCACTGGCGGGCTTCATCGCCCTGACCAGCCTGGTCCTGCATGGCGTGCACCACTGGGGGGGACTGGCCTGGAGTACGTCGATGGCGCGCTACAGCTTGGCCCAGACCAGCCTGACCGTGCTGTGGAGCGTGCTCGGCGTGATCGCCTGGGTGTGGGGCTCGCGTCGTGGCCAGCGTGTGTTGTGGATGGTCGGCGCGGTGCTGATGGGCGTGGTCCTGGCCAAGCTGGTTCTCATCGATCGCCAGCACCTGGGCAACCTGCTCGGGATCGCATCGTTCATCGCCTATGGCCTGCTGTGTACGGTCGTCGGTTATCTGGCACCGGCGCCACCGGGCGCGGTGCCATCCGTGGAGGAAAACCAATGAGAATGTGGAGCAGGGTGGTGGTGCCGGCGATGCTGGGCCTGTTCGCCACCATGGCCGTACACGCGGCCGACTACCGCACGCAGTACGCCGAGCAGTGGCCGCTGACGCTGTCCAGTGCGCAGTCCGGCGCCTATCGGGTGGTGCTGGAACCGGCGATCTACCGCCGTGCAGGCGCAGCAGACCTGGGTGACCTGCAGGTGTTCAACGCGGCCGGACAGGCCCTGCCGTCGGCATTGCTGGCACCGGACGCGCCGCTGGCACAGCCGCCGGTGCAGCGCGAGCTGCCCTGGTTCGCACTGCCGCCGCTGGCCGATGCACAACGCAACGACCTGCAGTTGCTGACCGAGCGCGATACCGACGGCCGTGTGCGCCGGGTCGAAGCGCGTGTCGGCGCCGGAACGGTGAACGGGCAGGGCGGCTGGCTGATCGATGCCAGCGTGCTCGGCCAGCAGCCGCTGGCGGCGCTGGTGCTGGATTGGGCCGACAGTGGCCAGCCGCTGCAGGCGCAGGTGCAGCTTGATGCCAGCGATGACCTGCAGCATTGGCGCTCCATCGGTCGGGACATTCCGCTGGTGGACCTGCAGCGCGCCGGCAAACGGTTGCTGCAGCGACGCCTGCAGGTTGACGGCAATGCGCGCTATCTGCGCGTGCTGCCGCAGGGCGACGCGCGACTGCCTGCCCTGCATGGCGTGCTCGCCGAGCTTCCGCCGGCACCGGCGACGTTGCCTTGGGAATGGCTGTCACTGACGCCGATAGCGCAGGGCAAGGGCGAATACACATTTGAACTGGACGGCCGTTTCCCGATCGCGCGCGCCGATGTCGCCAGTACCGACAACAGCCTGGTGCAGTGGACGCTGTTCAGCCGCGACGATGAAGGCGCGGAGTGGCAACGACGCAGTGCACCGTGGATCGCCTATCAGCTGCAGCAGGGAACGCAGGCCCCGCGTCAGCAGTCGGCGGCGCAGGTGCTGGGCGATGTTCACCGCGACCGCTACTGGAAGCTGGTGGCAAGCCCGGCGGAGATCGCCGGCGCCCCCACCCTGCGCCTGGGCTACCAGCCGGAAGTGATGGTGTTCCTGAGCCAGGGCGCTGCGCCCTATGCACTGGCGGTGGGCAGCGCGACGGCGCGCCGCGCGGAGGCGCCGATCGGGGTGCTGATCGAGGAACTTCGCCAGCGCAACGATCCGGCCTGGCAGCCGACGCTGGCACGCCTGGAGGGCCGCCCCGAGCCGCTGGCCGGAGACACAGCGCTGGAACCGCAGCGGGACTGGAAGGCCTGGCTGCTGTGGGCGCTGCTGGGCGTGGGGGTCCTGGTCGTAGGCGGTCTGGCGGTCAGCCTGCTCAGGCAGAAGCCTTCGCCTTCGGCGTAGATCCCGACGAATCCCGGCCGCGCATGGAGCGGCGCTGCGGCCGGCGCCATCCGTTCTGCCGCAGCCGATACAATGACGGTCTGCCGAACGCCGGCACCCCGTCCCTGAGCCCAAGAGTTGCCCATGTCCATCGTCCGCATGACCGACCTCGACCTCTCCGGCAAGCGCGTGCTGATCCGCCAGGATCTGAACGTGCCGATCGAGAATGGCCGCATCACTTCCGAACAGCGCATCACCGCTTCGCTGCCGACGCTCAAGCGCGCACTGGAGCAGGGCGCGGCGGTGATGGTCACCTCGCACCTGGGCCGGCCGAAGGAAGGCGTGTGGAGCGAAGCCGATTCGCTGGCACCGGTTGCCGCACGCCTGTCCGAACTGCTGGGTCGCGAGGTGCCGCTGGTACGCGACTGGATCGACGGCGTCGAGGTGCAGCCGGGCCAGCTGGTGCTGCTGGAAAACTGCCGGATGAACGTCGGCGAGGGCAAGGATGACGAAGCCCTGTCGAAGAAGTACGCCGCGCTGTGCGATGTGTTCGTGATGGATGCCTTCGGTACCGCGCACCGCGCGCAGGCGTCCACCCATGGCGTGATCCGTTTCGCCCCGGTCGCCGCGGGTGGCCCGCTGCTGATGGCCGAGCTGGATGCCCTGGCGCAGGCGCTGGACGCACCGGCCAAGCCGCTGCTGGCCATCGTGGCCGGCAGCAAGGTCAGCACCAAGCTGGAACTGCTGGCCAATCTGGTGGGCAAGGTCGACCAGCTGATCGTGGGGGGCGGCATCGCCAACACCTTCATCGCGGCTGCCGGCTACAAGGTCGGCAAGTCGCTGTACGAGCCGGACCTGCTGGACACCGCCCGGAAGATCGTTGCCGACGCCAAGGCGCGCGGGGCCGAGATTCCGCTTCCGGTGGACGTGGTCACGGCCAAGCAGTTCCTGCCCGACGCCATTGCCGAAGTGAAGGCCGTGGATGCGGTCGCCGAAGATGATCTGATCCTGGACATCGGTCCGCAGACCGCTGCCCAGTACGCGCAGCTGATTGCGAATGCCGGCACCGTGGTCTGGAACGGCCCTGTCGGCGTGTTCGAGTTTGAAGCCTTCAGCAAGGGAACCGAAGCGCTGGCGCGTGCCATCGCCACGTCCCCGGCATTCTCCATCGCCGGCGGTGGCGACACCCTGGCAGCGGTCGACAAGTTCGACATCGCCAAGGACGTGAGCTACATCTCCACCGGTGGCGGCGCGTTCCTGGAATTCCTGGAAGGCAAGACCCTGCCGGCCGTGGCCGCGCTCGCCGCGCGCGGCGCATGAACCCGGACGGCACGCAGGCCGGTTCTGCCCACCCGGCACCGGAAGAACGCGCGACGCTCTTCTTCGACCTGGACGGTACGTTGATCGATTCGCAGGTGGGCATCACCACCTGCATCGCTTATGCGCTGCAGAAGATGGAGCATCCGGTGCCGGCGCAGGAAACCCTGCTGGGCTGGATCGGGCCTTCGCTGCGCACCACGTTCGCGCCGCTGTTCATCGAACCGGCGCGGGTGGAGCAGGCCGTCGGGTACTACCGCGAGCGCTTCGATGCCGAGGGCTGGCGCGAGCACACGGTGTACCCCCAGGTGGAGGACGCCCTGCGCACCTTGCATGCGCGTGGCCACCGCCTGGCGGTGGTCACCGCCAAGAACGAGCCGCACGCGCGCCGGATCCTGGCCCATCTGCCCTTCGGCGGATTGTTCGAGGACATCATCGGCTCGACCCTGGATGGTTCGCGCAGCCACAAGCCCGAGCTGGTCGGCGAAGCGCTGCGCCGGCTGCAGGTGTCGCCCACGCAGTGCTGGATGATCGGCGACCGTCGCATGGATATCGAGGGCGCGCGTCACCACGGCCTGCGAAGCATCGGCGTGCTGTGGGGGTTTGGTGGCGAAGCGGAACTCACTGAAGCCGGTGCGGGCCAGCTGGCACGCGAACCGGTCCAGCTGACGACACTGTTGGCCTGATGCCTCTTTGACCGGTCGCGGCGTGCCATGCCCGGCGGCTTTGCCCGAAGCCCGCCGGGCATGGCCCGACGCTACCGGGCACCCTGCGCCGGCGTATGTCCGGGCGATGTCCGTTACATGTCCCGCAGAGTCAGGCGGCACAAGGTTGTAACCGCATACATGGGGCGTGAAGGATGTGCTAATTTCCGTGCTTTAACGGGAGAGGCCCATTCACCATGTTCGAGCGTCAGCGTCGCACCAAGATCCTAGCCACCCTCGGTCCGGCCACCGATCCGCCGGGCGTGCTGGAGGATCTGTTCCGCGCCGGCGTCAACGTGGTGCGCCTGAACTTCAGCCACGGTGACCCGTCCGGCCAGGCCAAGCGTGCCGCCGACGTGCGCGCCGCCGCACAGCGGGTGGGCGTGGAAGTGGGCATCCTGGCCGACCTGCCGGGCCCGAAGATCCGCATCGAACGCTTTGCCGAAGGCAAGATCCATCTCAAGGCCGGCGACCGTTTCGATCTGGTCGCCTCGCCCAACGCACCGGCCGGCGATGCCACGCAGGTGGGCGTGAGCTACCTCGGCCTGCCGCAGGACGTCGGCCCCGGTGATGTCCTGCTCCTCGATGACGGCCTGATGCAGCTGCAGGTCGTCGAGGTGCAGGGTGAGCGGATCATCAGCACCGTGCTCAACGACGGGGTGCTGTCTGATCGCAAGGGCCTGAACAAGCAGGGCGGTGGCCTGTCGCTGGGCGCGTTGACCGAGCGCGACAAGGAACTGATCGGGATCGTCGCCAAGATCGGTGTCGACTTCATCGCCGTTTCCTTCTGCCGAAATGCGCAGGACATGAACGATGCCCGCGCGATCGCCGAATCGCACGGCTGCTACGCCGCGCTGGTGTCCAAGATCGAGCGTACCGAAGCGATCGAGAACCTGGAGGAGATCGTCGAGGCCAGTGACGTGGTGATGGTGGCGCGCGGCGACCTCGGCGTGGAAATCGGCGATGCCGAACTGCCGGGCCTGCAGAAGAAGATCATCAAGGCTTCGCTGGCGCAGAACAAGGTGGTGATCACTGCCACCCAGATGCTGCAGTCGATGGTGGAAAGCCCGATCCCGACCCGCGCGGAAGTGCTGGACGTGGCCAACTCGGTGATCGACGGCACCGATGCGGTGATGCTGTCGGCCGAAACCGCTGCCGGTGCGTATCCGGTCAAGGCCGTGGAGGCGATGGCGCGCATCTGCCTGGGCGCCGAGCGCCAGTTCCAGACCGAGACCGACTTCAATGCGTCGCCGCGCAACCTGGAGCGCGCCGACCAGGCCATCGCGATGGCGACCATGTTCCTGTCCCAGCACGTGGGCGTGCGGGCCATCGTGGCCATGACCGAGTCCGGCGGTACCGCGCGCTACCTGTCGCGCTTCCGTGCCAAGGCACCGGTGTTCGCGGTGACCCGCCATGACGGCGCACGCCGGCAGATGGCGCTGATGCGCGATGTGTTTCCGATCAATTTCGACAGCCGTGGCCTGACCCCGCGCGAAGCCGCACGTGGCAGCATCCGCCTGCTGGTCGAATCGGATCTGCTGCAGGCCGGCGATCGGGTGGTGTTCACCAGCGGTGAGCACATGGAAACCCACGGTGCGACCAACACCCTGCGCCTGCTCGAGGTGGGCGAAGACGGTCGCGCCAGCGGTCTGGGCGATCTGTAACCGCTGCGGAACCGGGTCGGAGCCCCACCGGGGCTCTGACCGGAACGCCGCAGGACAGCGCCTGTCCTGAACGGACATTGGAATCGTTTCCAGTCTGGCCTCCACGTCGAGGCCACGGGCTGCGGGGCTATACTTACGTTTTTCCCGCACCCGCCACAGGAAGTACATGAGCATCGAACAGCTGGCTGAAACCGCCCAGGCCATGGTTGCCCCGGGCAAGGGCATCATCGCGATCGACGAATCCACCGGTACCATCGCCAAGCGCTTCGCCGGCGTGGGCATCGAGAACACCGAGGAGAACCGTCGCGCCTATCGCGAACTGCTGCTGACCACGCCGAAGCTCAACGAGCACATTTCCGGCGCCATCCTGTACGACGAAACCATCCGCCAGTCGACCAAGGACGGCGTGCCGTTCGCCAAGTACATGGCCGACCACGGCATGATTCCGGGCATCAAGGTGGACAAGGGTGCGCATCCGCTGGCCGGCTGCCCGGGCGAGCTGGTGACCGAAGGCCTGGACGGCCTGCGCGAGCGCCTGCAGGAGTATTACAAGCTGGGTGCGCGCTTTGCCAAGTGGCGTGCGGTCATCAACATCGGCGAGAGCATTCCGTCGGGCACCTGCATCGAATCCAACGCCCATGCGCTGGCCCGCTACGCCGCGCTGTGCCAGGAATGCGGCCTGGTGCCGATGGTCGAGCCGGAAGTGATCATGGACGGCGACCACGACATCGAGACCTGCTACGAAGTCACCGAAGCCACCCTGCGTTCGCTGTTCGACGCCCTGTACCAGCAGAACGTGCTGCTGGAAGGCACCATCCTGAAGGCTTCGATGGTCATCTCGGGCAAGGACTGCGAAGAGCAGGCCGACGTCGAGGAAGTGGCCGAGTCCACCGTGATGTGCCTGAAGAGCACCGTGCCGGCGATCCTGCCGGGCGTGGTGTTCCTGTCCGGCGGCCAGAGCGATGAACAGTCCACCGCCCACCTCAATGCGATGAACCA
Source organism: Stenotrophomonas sp. YJH_SMC_106-19 (assembly GCF_059368375.1). NCBI lineage: Bacteria > Pseudomonadati > Pseudomonadota > Gammaproteobacteria > Lysobacterales > Lysobacteraceae > Stenotrophomonas > Stenotrophomonas sp. YJH_SMC_106-19. Next base: position 875,508 of record NZ_JCAFRQ010000001.1, on the reverse strand, counting down.
GCTGGGCAACCTGCCGTGGCCGCTGAGCTTCTCCTACGGCCGTGCCATGCAGCAGGCGGCACTGAAGCTGTGGGCCAAGGATATGAAGGGCAACTACGCCGCCGCGCAGAAGACCGTGTTCGAGCGCGCCAAGGAAAACGGCCTGGCTGCACTGGGCAAGTGGAACGGTTGATCGGTTCCATCGCAGGATGAACAGGGCAACGCCGGCCTCACGCCGGCGTTTGCTTTTGCGGGTATCTTTTCCGCCTCCCGCGGGCCCGGCCGGCCCGGGGGACACACATGGAAGGCCAAGGAGAAAAAACATGCGTTTGGCAGCAATCACGCTGGCCGTTGCTACGGTCCTCGCCGCAGGCGGTTGCAACCGCTCCGGCAGCAATGCGGATGTGGGCAAGGCCCCGTCGCTCGAGTTCGACAAGCCCGTTTCCGGCGAGATCACCTCGCGCAGCGGCATCAATTTCAATGACGGCAGCCACCACCAGCTGTACCAGATCACGCTGGAGGACAAGCAGCTGGTAGGCATGAAGCTGACCGGTGCCCTCAGTGGCTCGATTGCCGTGTTCAACAATGGCAGCCTGGTCGCCAGCAGCCGCACCGGCTATGAGCGCAGCGGGGATGTATCGCTGGCGTTCCGCGCCAACGGCGCCGGCACCTACCAGGTGGCGGTCAACGCCGACAGCCCGACCGCCTACGGCCCGTATCGCCTGCGGGTGGAGAAGCTGGTGCCCTACGACGGCAAGCCCATCGCAGGCAGTGGCGAAGTCGTCGACATGCTGGTATCCGGATCGCAGGACTACACCCTGCAGGTGGACAAGGCCGGCCTCTATGAAGTCAACCTGTCGTCCGATGCGTTCGATACCGTGCTGAAGCTGAAGGGCGGCGAGATCGACGCGGAGAACGACGATGGCGGTGACAGCACCAATTCGCGCCTCTCGCTGCCGTTGCAGCCCGGCAAGTACACGCTGGGCGTGCGCGGGCTGGACGACGATGCGTCCGGCACCTTCAAGCTGACCGTTGCCCGCACCGAGCTGCCGGGCAACATCGTCGAGCGCGATGGTACCCAACTGCCGCAGTCGGGCAGCGTGTTCACCATGCTCGACAGCGAAGGTCGCCGTCGCTTCCTGCTGACACTGGAGCGTCCGGGCGACGTTCGCCTGGATGCGATCTCCGGTCAGGTGGACACCGTGCTGCGTGTGGTCGGCGGTGACGTCGAGCTGGTCGACGACGACGGCGGCAACGGCACCAACGCGCGTCTGCAGGAATCGTTGCCGGCCGGTCATTACACCGTCGATGTTTCCAGCCTCAGCGACGAGCAGGGCCTGGTCGAGGTGCGCGTGCAGATCGATGGCGCCAGCGCTGCCGGCGCCGCGGCGTCGGCGGCCCGCGCAGCGGCGGATGCGGCGGCCGTGCCGGATGACGCCGCAGTCGACGCGGCCAGCCGCTGACGCGTCCAGGGGCACTGCCGCAATGAAAAGGCCGGGCATTGCCCGGCCTTTTCTTCAGTGCCGCCGCCCCGTGTTCAATGCGCGGCAGCGAAGCCGGTATCGCCCAGTGGCGGCAGCAGCGTGCCGCGCACTTCGTTGTCCGCGTTCTGCCCGGCACTGGCCAGGGCCTGCTGATACGCCTTGGCCGTGGCGGTATTGAAAGCAACCAGCACGATCCGCATCGGCTGTGCATGGCTGCGTTGCCACGCCAGGGTTTCCGTCACGGCGATCTGCGCGGCCTGGTACAGCGGATAGCCGTACACGCCACAACTGATGGCCGGGAACGCGATCGACTGCACCCCGAGCGATTCGGCCAGCTGCAGCGACTTCCAGTAGCAGTTGGCCAGCAGCGCGGGTTCATCGCGCAGGCCGTCGTGCCAGACCGGGCCCACCGTGTGCAGCACGTGCCGCGCCGGCAATGCATGGGCGCCGGTGGCGCGCACTTCACCGGTCGGGCAGCGCACGCCTGGGCGCAGTTCCGGCAGTTGCCGGCATTCGGCCAGCAGGCCGGGGCCGGCGGCACGGTGGATCGCACCGTCCACTCCGCCGCCGCCCAGCAGCGATTCATTGGCCGCGTTGACGATCGCATCCACCGCCAGGGTCGTGATGTCGCCCTGCCACACTTCGATCTTCATGCGTCCGTCTCCTGCCTGTCGGATGTTCCGCGCAGTACCTGCGGCGGCTGTACCCAGCGTAGGGGACAGGCCATCGATGCTGCGTCATGACCGTCTCACGCGCTGCGATCCGACGGTCTTCACGCACGATGGCGGTCGCCACCTTCACGCAGGCTGAAGCAGAAAGGGGTCAGATCCTTTTCCGTATGGAAAAGGCTCTGACCCCATGTTTCCGAGGTGCGCCGGCAGGGTCAGAGCCCTCTCCCGGACGGGAAAGGGATCCGACCCTGTGCATCACGGCAGGCCGGCCAGCCAGTCGTCGTCGGAACCTTCGTTCACGTCGGCGAACAGGGGCGTGGAGAAGTAGCGCTCGCCGGTATCCGGAAGCATCGCCAGGATCACCGAACCCGGCTCGGCGCGGCTGGCCACATCCAGCGCGCTGGCGACCGTGGCGCCGGCGGAGATGCCGACGAAGATGCCTTCCTCAGCGGCCAGCCGGCGTGCGGTGGCGATGGCGCGTTCGTCGTCCACGCTCAGCAGCTCGTCCACCACGTCGCGGTTGAGCACGTCCGGCACGAAGTCCGGCGTCCAGCCCTGGATCTTGTGCGGCTTCCAGTCATCGCCCTTGAGCAGCGCGGCGCCGGCTGGCTCGGTGGCGATGATGCGGGTCTGCGGCCGTGCGACCTTCAGCACCTCGCCGACACCGGTGAGGGTTCCGCCGGTTCCCCAGCCGCTGACGAAATAGTCCAGGCGCCTGCCGGCGAAGTCGCGCAGGATCTCCGCCGCCGTCGTGTTGCGGTGGTAGGCCGGGTTGGCCGGATTGGCGAACTGGCTGGCGAGGAACCAGCCATGCTGTTCGGCCAGTTCGCGCGCCTTGCGCACCATGCCGCTGCCACGTTCCGCCGCCGGGGTCAGGATCACCTTGGCGCCATAGGCACGCATCAGCTTGCGGCGTTCCACCGAGAACGTCTCGACCATGGTCGCCACGAACTTGTAGCCACGGGCGGCGGCCACCATCGCCAGCGCCACGCCGGTGTTGCCCGAGGTGGCTTCGACGATGGTGTCACCCGGCTTGAGCAGGCCACGGGCCTCGGCGTCGAGGATGATCGCCAGCGCCAGGCGGTCCTTGACCGAACCGCCGGGATTGAACGACTCGACCTTGGCGTAGAGGCTGACCTGCGGCGGCGCCAGGCGCTGCAGCTTGACGATGGGGGTGTTGCCGACGGTGTCGAGGATGGAGTCGTACAGGGCCATGGAAGCGCTCCGGAGGCGGGGCCACGCCAGGACGGCGGGCGGAAGAGGGAGGGCTGGCTGTTCACGCCAGCGGCTGCCGGCTGACCGTAGCGCCGGCATATGACGCCCGGAAATGACCAGATGCCTTTCTTAAACAACCTTTGGTTATAAGCTGGTGACGGTAATTGACCCTAGAGTGGACCTCCGCCCCTGCTGCCTGCCCGCCCATGACGCTGACCCAGCTGCGCTATCTGGTCGCCATCGCCGACGCCGAGCTGAACATCACGCTGGCTGCCTCGCGCGTGCACGCCACCCAACCCGGCCTGTCCAAGCAGCTCAAGCAGCTGGAGGACGAGCTGGGCTTCCTGTTGTTCGTACGCAAGGGTCGCAGCCTGGAGTCCGTTACCCCGGCCGGTACCGAGGTGATCTCCCGCGCGCGCGCCGTGCTGGCCGAGGCCAACAACATCCGCACCTACGCGGCCAACCAGCGTCGCGAAAGCCAGGGCCAGCTGATCCTGACCACCACCCATACCCAGGCGCGCTTCGTGCTGCCGCCGGCGGTGGCGGCGATCAAGCAGGCGTATCCGCAGGTCAGCGTGCACCTGCAGCAGGCCGCCGAAGCCGATGCGCTGGATCGGTTGAACCAGGGTGATGCGGACATCGCCATCATCAGTACGGCCGGTGGGGAGCCTGGCGATGGCATCGCCGTACCGTTGTTCCGCTGGCGGCGGCTGGTGGTGGTGCCCAAGGGCCATCCGCTGGATCGCGCGGGCCGCGCACCGGACCTGGCGGCGCTCGCCCGCCAGCCGCTGATCAGCTATGAATCGTCCACGCGCCCGAACTCGTCGCTGCAGCGTGCCTTTGCTGCCAACGGGCTGGTTCCGGATCTGGCGCTGACTGCGCTGGACGCCGATCTGATCAAGACCTATGTCCGTACCGGTCTGGGTGTGGGCCTGCTGGCCGAAATGGCGGTCAGTTCCCTCGACGAAGACCTCAAGGCATGGCCGGCACCCGCTCCGATCGCCGAGTGCATCGCCTGGGCGGTGCTGCCGCGTGACCGCGTGCTGCGCGATTACGCGCTGGAGCTGGTGCATGTGTTGGCGCCACAGATCGATCCGCGGGACCTGCGCCGGGTGCTGGACGGCAACCAGGTGGCCGCGTGGCCGCTGCCGCCGACCTGGGAATCGCTGACCCAGACCATCACGGTGTGAGGGTGCTCGGGCAGGGCTGCGCCCTGCACCTGCGAAGAACTGGCGCAACAGCAACAACGCGGCCAGGCCCCGATGGATCGGCCGCGGAGAGGAACAACCGGATCGGATCCCCGCCAGGATCCGACCCGGTCCGACGCCCTCCGCCGGACCTGTCCGACTCTACGGCAGCCGCACGCCCAGCGGTCGCCCGGATACATCCCGACATACGCCGACACCGCCGCACAGACCCTTGCATGGAACGGGTTCAGGCCGCTATCGCGACGCCGGTTCCACGCCGGTAAACGCTTGGCATATACCGCCTTCGCGGGGGGATGCCTACACTCGGCGGCCGTGGATCAATCAGGACCGTTCATGTTGGCTCGTATCGCTTCGACCCTGGCCCTTGGCCTCAGCCTGGCCGTCCTGGCCGGGTGCGCAGGCAAACAGGAGGCCGCCGCGCGACGGCAGGGGGAAGCGGTGCCGGTCACCGCGCAGATCGTGCAGCCCACGCAATGGAACGACACCCTGCAGGCGCTGGGTACGGCCAAGGCGCGGGAGTCGATCAGCGTCACCGCCAAGGTCAGTGAGATCGTGGAGAAGGTGCACTTCGAAAGCGGCCAGCAGATCGCTGCGGGTGCGCCGATCGTGACTCTGCGTGGCCAGGCCCAGGAAGCGGCGCTGGTGCAGGCGCAGGCCACCTTCCACGAGGCCGACCAGCTGTACCGCCGGCAGCGCGAACTGGCCACGCAGCGGCTGGTGTCCAGCGCCACGCTGGATACGCAGAAGTCGATCCGCGATGCCGCCGAGGCCCGTGTCGCGCAGATGCAGGCCGACATCGGCGACCGTCGTGTGCGTGCGCCGTTCGCAGGCGTGCTGGGTATCCGCCAGGTCAGCCCTGGCACGCTGCTGACGCCGACCACGGTGATTGCCACCCTGGACGACATCGAGCGCATGCACGTCGATTTCCAGGTGCCCGAAGTGGAACTGGCCGCGCTTTCGGCGGGCGACAAGGTCAGCGCGACCAGCGTCGCGTGGCCGGGGCGCACGTTCGAAGGAGAGGTCACCACCATCGATGCACGTATCGACCCGGCCACCCGCGCGGTGACCGTGCGGGCCGACTTCGCCAACGCCGACCATGCGCTGCGCCCGGGCATGCTGCTCGATGTGCGCCTGTTCCGCCCCGAGCGCCCGGCGCTGGTGATCCCGGAGATCGCGGTGGTGCAGGTGGGCCGTGACAGTTTCGTGTACCGCATCGGCGCCGACGACACCGTCGAGCGCGTGGACGTGGTCACCGGCGCGCGCCGTGCGGGCGTGGTCGAGATCAAGCAGGGGCTGGCCGCCGGTCAGCGCATCGTGGTCGACGGCACCGGCAAGCTGCGCCCGGGTCTGAAGGTGGCCGCCCGTGATGCGGCGCCGGCCAGCGGTGCCAAGCCTGCCGATGCGCCTGCGCCGGTCGCGACCGAGGAACACGGCGGATGAAGCTGTCCGACGTTTCCATTCAGCGGCCGGTGTTCGCCGTAGTGATGAGCCTGCTGCTGCTGGTGCTGGGCATCATGTCCTTCACCCGCCTCACGCTGCGCGAACTGCCGGCCATCGACCCGCCCATCGTGTCGGTCTCGGTCGACTACACCGGTGCCTCGGCAGCGGTCATCGAAAGCCGGATCACCCAGGTGCTGGAAGATGCGCTCGCCGGCATTGAAGGCATCGATACCATCAACGCGCGCAGCACCAACGGCCGCTCGCAGGTCAGCATCGAGTTCACCTCCAATCGCGATATCGAGGCCGCGGCCAATGATGTGCGCGACGCCGTCAGCCGGGTTGCCGACCGCATGCCGGAAGAGGCGCGCCCGCCGGAGATCGCCAAGGTCGAGAGCGATGCCGATCCGATCATCTGGTTCAACATGGTCTCCTCGACCATGGATACGCTGGAGCTGAGCGACTACGCCGACCGCTATGTGGTCGACCGCTTTTCCAGCCTCGATGGCGTCGCCCAGGTCCGTATCGGTGGTCGCCAGCGCTATGCGATGCGCATCTGGCTGGACCGCGATCAGCTGGCTGCGCGTGGACTGACCACCGGTGATGTGGAAACCGCGCTGCGCAACGAGAACGTGGAACTGCCCGCCGGGCGCATCGAATCCACCGACCGCGATTTCACCCTGCGCGTGGAACGCAATTACATCAAGCCCGAAGACTTCGCGACCATCCCGCTGGGCAAGGGCAGCGACGGTTACGTCGTGCGCATGGGCGACGTGGCGAAGATCGAGCTGGCGTCGGCCGAGCGCCGCGCCTATTACCGCAGCAATGGCGAGCCGGGCATCGGCCTGGGCATCGTCAAGACCTCCACCGCGAACTCGCTGGACGTCGCGCGCACCGCGCGCGCCGAAGCCGAGCGGGTCGCGTTGACGCTGCCCAAGGGCACGCAGATCTTCGTTGCCTTCGACAACACCACCTTCATCGAAGCGGCCGTCGATCGCGTCTATGCCACATTGGTGGAGGCGATGATCCTCGTGCTGGCGGTGATCTGGCTGTTCCTCGGCAGCTTCCGCGCAGCGCTGATTCCGGCCGTGACGGTACCGGTGTGCCTGGTGGCCGCATTCATCGCACTGTACGCGTTCGATTTCTCGATCAACCTGCTGACATTGCTTGCGCTGGTGCTGTGCATCGGCCTGGTGGTCGACGATGCGATCGTGGTGGTGGAGAACGTGCAGCGCCGGATCGATCTGGGTGAGCCGCCGCTGGTGGCGTCCAAGCGCGGTACCACGCAGGTGGCCTTCGCGGTGATCGCGACCACCGCGGTGCTGGTGGCGGTGTTCCTGCCGGTCGGTTTCCTCGAGGGCAACACCGGACGCCTGTTCCGCGAGCTGGCGGTGGCGCTGGCCGCGGCCGTGGCGCTGTCCGCGTTCGTGGCGTTGACGCTGACACCGATGATGGCCTCCAAACTGCTCAAGCCGCATACCGGGCAGGCGCCGCGTGGCCTGCATGGCTTCGTCAACCGCAACCTGGAGCGGCTGGCCGGCGCCTATGGCCGCATCCTGCAGCGCCACGTCGATCGCACCTGGATCTACCTGCTGGTGATGGCGGCGGCATTGGCTGCCAGCTGGCTGCTGATCAAGGTGCTGCCCTCGGAACTGGCGCCAGCCGAAGACCGTGGCTCGTTCCAGATCATGATCGACGGCCCGGAAGGCGCAGGCTACGACTACACCGTGCAGCAGGTGCAGCAGGTCGAAGCGATGCTGGCGCCCCACGTCGGAGCGGACAAGCCGATCGTGCGCGCCAACCCGCGCGTGCCCGGTGGCTGGGGCGCAAGCGAGGAAATGCACACCGGCCGGGTGAGCATCTTCCTGCAGCCGTGGCGCCAGCGCAGCGAAGGCACCCCGGAGGTCGCCAATGAGCTGCAGAAGGAGCTGGACACCATCCAGGGCGTGCGCGTGCGCACGCAGGTCGGCGGTGGCCTGGTCCGCAGCGGCGGCCAGCCCTTCCAGATCGTGCTGGGAGGCCCGGAGTACGCCGAGATCGCGCAGTGGCGCGACCGCATCCTGCTGCGCATGGCCGACAATCCCGGCCTGGTCGGCCCCGACTCGGACTACAAGGAAACCCGCCCGCAGATGCGGGTGAACATCGACCGCCAGCGCGCGGCCGACCTGGGCGTGCCGGTCACCGCAATCGGCTCGGCGCTGGAAACGATGATGGGCTCGCGTCGCGTCACCACCTTCGTCGACAACGGCGAAGAGTACGACGTGCTGGTCCAGGCGGGCCGCGACGGACGCGCCACGCCGGCCGATCTGGCCGCGATCCGCGTGCGTGCCACCTCCGGTGAGCTGGTGCCCTTGTCGAACCTGGTCACCCTGAGCGAGGTTGCCGAGGCAGGCACCTTGAACCGCTTCAACCGCCTGCGCTCGATCACCATCAGCGCAGGCCTTGCGCCGGGCTACCCGTTGGGCGAGGCCATTGCCTGGGCACAGAACGTCGCGCGCGAGGAGCTGCCGCAGTACGCGCAGGTGAACTGGAAGGGCGAGTCGCGCGAGTACCAGAGCGCGGGCGGTGCGGTCCTGCTGACCTTCGCCATGGCCCTGCTGGTGGTGTACCTGGTGCTGGCCGCACAGTTCGAGAGCTTCATCCATCCGCTGACGATCATGCTGACGGTACCGCTGGGCGTGCTCGGCGCGCTGGTCGGCCTGTGGTTGAGCGGGGGCACAGTGAACCTGTTCAGCCAGATCGGCATCGTGATGCTGGTCGGCCTGGCGGCGAAGAACGGCATCCTGATCGTCGAGTTCGCCAACCAGCTGCGTGACGACGGCCGCAGCGTGCGCGAGGCGATCATCGAATCATCGATGGTGCGCCTGCGTCCGATCCTGATGACCTCCATCGCCACCGTGGTCGGCGCGATTCCGCTGGTGGTGGCCGGTGGACCGGGTTCGGCGAGCCGTGGCACGATCGGTATCGTGATCATCTTCGGCGTCACCCTGTCCACCTTCCTGTCGCTGTTCGTGGTGCCGGCGTTCTACGCACGGCTGGCCCCGTACACGCGCTCGCCGGAAGCAGTGAAGCGCGAGCTGGAAAAGCAGGAAGCAGCGTCGCCCTCGGTGGGCGGGCATGCCTGACCGTTGCGTCGACGGGGTCGGATCCCTTTCCCCGCAGGAAAGGGCCCCGACCCCAGTGCTGCGCGGCGACGGTTTCCAGCTGCGTCCATGGCGCGGCGGCGACCTCGAATCGCTGCTGCGTCATGCCAACGATGCCGAGGTGTCACGCGGCCTGCGCGATCGCTTCCCCTATCCCTACACACGTGAGGACGGTGAGGCGTTCCTTGCCGGTCGCGTGTTGACCCCGGGCACCCTGGCACTGGCCATCGAGATCGACGGCCAGGCCTGCGGCAGCATCGGTGCCCAAGCCGGGCGTGGCCGAGCGTGGGCATACCGCCGAGCTGGGCTACTGGCTTGGTCGGGCGTACTGGGGGCGGGGCATCATGACCCGCGTGGTGGGCGTCTTCGCGCCGTGGGTGATGGACGAACTGCGCCTGTTCAGGCTTCAGGCCACCGTGGTGGACTTCAATCTGGGGTCGGCCCGGGTGCTGGAAAAGAACGGTTTCCACGAAGAGGGCGTGGAGCGCTGCGCCATCTACAAGCGCGGCACCCTGCATGACCTGCGCCGGTTCGCGCGGGTGCGCACCCAGCTGCCCTGAACGGCGCCGGGCATGGCCCGGCGCTACCCGCGGCGGAACCGGTAGCGCCGGGCCATGCCCGGCGGATGCCTTCCGGCGCTATCGCAGCGACCTTCGATCAGGGAGAATCGACCGGTCCCTTCCAGCCGACGGGACGTCCATTCACCCCGCCGACTGGAGAGAGCGCGCGTGGAAGCTACCGTACATTTCGTCAACAGCATCATCTGGAGCAAGGCACTGATCTTCGTGTGCCTGGCGGCCGGCCTTTATTTCAGCGTCCGCACCCGCTTCATGCAGATCCGCGGCTTCGTGGAAATGTGCCGCCTCACCGTCAAGGGCGAAAAGTCCGACGCCGGCGTTTCTTCGTTCCAGGCACTGGCCATGTCCATGGCCGGGCGCATGGGTATCGGCAACATCGCCGGCGTGGCCACGGCCATCGCCTTCGGTGGCCCCGGTGCGATCTTCTGGATGTGGGTGATGGGCTTCCTCGGTGCATCCACCTCGTATGTGGAATGCACCCTGGCGCAGATCTACAAGACCAAGGATGCCGAAGGCCGCTACCGTGGCGGCCCGGCGTACTACATTGAAAAGGCGATGGGCCTGAAGTGGTATGCCATGGCCTTCGCCATCGCCACGATCATCGCCGCCGGCTTCCTGATGCCGGGCGTGCAGGCCAATGCCATCGCCGACAGCATCATCAATGCCTGCCGTGGCGGTGCGCTGTGCGGGCCGCTGGATGGCCAGGCCTTCGGCATGGAATCGGTTGCCGCGCTCAAGCTCGGCATCGGCATCGTGGTCGCGCTGCTGCTGGGCGTGGTGATCTTCGGCGGCGTCAAGCGCATCGCCACCTTCGCCGAGATCGTGGTGCCGTTCATGGCGGCGGCCTTCATCCTGATGGCCATCGTCATCATGATCCTCAATGCCGACCAGGTGCCGGAGATGTTCGGCATCATCTTCAACAGCGCGTTCGGCACCCATGCGGCGTTCGGCGCGATGATGGGCCTGGCGATCGAATGGGGCGTCAAGCGCGGCATCTACGCCAACGAAGCGGGACAGGGCTCCGGCCCGCACGCGGCAGCGGCGTCGGAAGTCTCGCATCCGGCCAAGCAGGGCTACGTGCAGGCGTTCGCGATCTACTTCGACACCATGATGGTGTGCACCGCCACCGCGTTCCTGATCCTGGCCAGCGGTACCTACAACGTGTACTCGCCGGTGGAAGGCGCGGCTCCGGTGTTCCAGGGCCTGGCCGGCATTCCGGAAGGGGCGGGCTACGCGCAGGCCGGCGTTGAAGCCGTGCTGCCGGGCTGGGGCGCGTCGTTCGTCTCGCTGGCGATCTTCTTCTTCGCCTTCACCACCATCATGGCGTACTACTACATGGCCGAGACCAATCTCAGCTATGTGAACCACAACAAGCACCGTCCGCTGACCGTGTTGTGTCTGCGCCTGGGCATCATCGCCATGGTGGTGTTCGGTGCGTTCCACAACGCGACCCTGGCCTGGGGCCTGGGTGACATCGGCGTGGGCCTGATGGCCTGGCTGAACATCATCGCCATCTTCATCATCCAGAAGCCCGCGATGCTGGCGCTGCGCGATTACGAACGACAGAAGAAGCTGGGCCTGGATCCGACGTTCGATCCCGATGCACTGGGCATCCGGAACGCCGATTTCTGGCGCCAGCGCAAGCAGGAGAACGTGTAAGTGAACAACCCCTGGAACAACCGCCGCCCGTCCGCTCGTCCGCCGCGCGCCACACCGTTGCCGCGCACGGACCTGCCGGCAACGGGCGGCGGTGGACGCGGAGGCAGCGATGAGCTGCGCCTGTACGGCCTGAATGCCGTGCTGGCCGCGTTCGCAGCGCGGCCGCAGGCACTGCGCAAGCTGTATCTGCTGGAGGCCCGGATTCCGCGCCTGCAGCCGCTGTTGAAGTGGTGCGTGGCCAACCGCGTGGGTTACCGCGTGGTCGAGGAAGGCGATCTGAACAAGCTGGCCGGCACCACCCACCACGAAGGCGTGGTGGCCGACGTGCTGCGTGCGCCGACCGTGCCGCTGGCGCAGTGGCTGCAGCAGATCGGCGAAGGCCCGTCACTGGCGCTGTGGCTGGATGGCGTAGGCAATCCGCACAACCTCGGCGCGATCCTGCGTTCGGCGGCGCACTTCGGCGCGAAGGCGCTGCTGTTGCCGGCCGGCAGCACGCTGGCGCTGTCCGGTGCGGCTGCCCGCGTGGCCGAAGGCGGTGCCGAAGCGGTGCCGCTGGTGCAGCTGCCTGCGACCCCGCAGGCGATGGCCCAGCTGCGCGATGCTGGCTTCGGTCTGGCGGCCACACTCGTCGATGGCGGTGACGATGTATTCCGCACGTCGCTTCCGGCGCGTCTGGTCTACGTCATGGGCGCCGAAGGCGAGGGGATGGACCGCGACCTGGCCGGTGAATGTGACCTGCAGGTCTCCATTCCCGGCAGTGGCGCGGTGGAGAGCCTCAATGTGGCCTCGGCCACCGCAGTGCTGCTGGCGCAGTGGGCGAGCCGTCGCGACGGCTGACGGACCGGTCGCCGCCATCGGCTGCCAGGACCCGGCCCCCGTGGCCGGGTATCTTTTGCGCGATGTGCCGGCGGGACCACCGCGGACGTCGCGCAGCGTCAAGGCGGCTTAAGGCGGATTGCGTCGTCTTGCGTTGCGTACAGCCTGATTTTTCCGATCAAGCATGCTTTTGAAACTTGCCTCATTGTTGCGCCCTCTTGCTCGACGCAGGTTGGAGTTCCATTCCTGTCAGGCAAGGTGTTCCACATGCATGGTCGTCATCGTTGCGCCCTCGGCGCGCTCCTCTCGCTGTCAAGCCTGCTTGCGCCCGTCGATGCGCATGCCAGCGCACGCAGTCTGGAAGGCGTCAATTTCACGGGTCCGCTGATCACCCCGAATCCGGCCGGCATGCCGAAGGGGCACGGCTACATCGAACCCTATCTGGTACGTGTCGACAGCCGTGATCACTTCGATGACCGTGGCCAGCGCCAGCGCAGCGGTGAACGTAGTGGCGGCTGGACGGTGGTGGTGCCCATCGCCTATGGATTGGGTGAGCGGATCACCGGCCAGGTCAACCTGAGCGCGTCGCGCGCCGAATCCGGTGCCGCCCACAGCCAGGGTTTCCGCGCGGGTGACACCACTGCGCGCCTGCAGTATCTGCTGCAGGCGGCCAATGCGGATGGCACCCGGCCCGCGGTTTCAGTAGCGCTCGTGCAGCGCTTCAGCACGGGCAGCCATGACCGCATCACCGGCAATCCGCTCGACGCGCAGGGTGACGGCGTGCAGCGTACCGTTGCCGCGCTGGGCGTGCAGCAGGTGGTGTGGCTGGGCAACGAGCGGCCACTGCGCTGGCGTGCCCAGCTCAGCGCGGGTCCGGCGCCTTCCCGCACGGCCCTCACCGGTGCCAGCGTGTACGGTACCGCCGCGGGCTTCCAGGGCCACATCGCGCGCGGTTCGGTACTGGGCCTGTCGATCGGCGCCGAATACAGCGTCAACCCCCGCTGGGTGGCGGTGATGGAAGTGGCGGCCAGCCGCGAGACCCGGCAACGCCTCAGCGGCTTCGCTCCCGGCGCGGACGGCGCCATCGCGCGCGTCGACGAATGGCGCCCGGCCAGCCGTACGCTGACTTTCGCCCCCGCGTTGCAGTACCACTTCAGTCCCTCGCTTGGCCTGATCGCCGGCGTGGAGGTCACGGTGGCCGGCCGCAATGCCGCCCGCCTCATCAGCCCCCAGGTCGCCCTGGGCATGTCCTTCTGAGGGGGCACGATGAACGTCGAATCGATCGTCAATGCCCTTCTCGGCGTGGTGTGGAGCCCTTACCTGGTGGTGCTGTGCCTGCTCGCCGGCCTGTACTTCAGCGTGCGCACCCGCTTCATCCAGCTGCGCGCGCTGCCTGACATGCTGCGCCTGGTGTTCCGCCATGAGCGGTCCGATGCAGGGGTGTCCCCGTTCCAGGCGTTGTCCCTGTCGCTGTCCAGCCGGGTGGGCGTTGGCAATATCGCCGGTGTAGCGATGGCCATCGCCTTCGGTGGTCCCGGTGCGATCCTGTGGATGTGGGTTGTCGCTTTCCTGGGTGCGTCCAGCGCCTTCATCGAATCGACGCTGGCGCAGATCTACAAGGATCGCGACGCCGGTGGCCAGTATCGGGGTGGCCCGGCCTACTACATCGAGAAGGGACTGGGCCAGCGCTGGTATGCGGTACTGTTTGCACTGGTCGCCGTGCTGGCCGGCGCGATGCTGGCGGGTACGCAGTCCAATGCGATCACCAGCGCGGTGAATGAAGCCTGGGACGTACCGGTCGTGTTCACCACCGGCGTACTGCTGGTTGCGCTGGGTGCCATCCTTGTCGGCGGTGTACGCCGCATCGCCGGTGTCGCCCAGTGGCTGGTACCGCTGATGGCCATCGCCTATCTGCTGGTGGCCGCGATGGTAATGGTGCTCAACGCGGACAAAGTGCCGGAGGTCGCAGCGCTGGTGCTGCGCAGTGCCTTCGGCATGGATGCAGCGTTCGGCGCCATGATCGGCACGGCGATCCAGTGGGGCGTGCGCCGCGGCGTGCTGTCCAACGAAGCCGGCATGGGCAGTGGTGCGCACCCGGCGGCCGCAGCGGAGGTCTCCCATCCGGTCAAGCAGGGCCTGGTGCAGTCGTTCTCGGTCTATATCGACACGATGGTGGTGTGCAGTGCGACCGCCTTCCTCATTCTGTCGACCGGCCTGTACAACGTCTACGCCCCGGCGGTGAACGGCATTCCGGATGATGCGCGTCTGCTGCTGGGCAATCTGCCGGGCGTCGAGGCCGGACCGCGTTTCGTGCAGCACGCGGTGGAGTCGGCATTGCCGGGCTTCGGCCGTTCATTCGTGGCGTTGGCCATCCTGCCCTTTGCGTTCACCACCATCCTGGCGCTGTACTACATGGCCGAGACCAACATCAGTTACCTGTGCCGGGACCGCCCGATGCCGTGGGTGATGGGCGGGTTCCAGCTGCTGTTCCTGCTGGCCACCGGCTACTCGGCGCTGAACAGTGCCACGGTCGCCTGGTCGCTGGGGGATATCGGCGTGGGCCTGATGAGCTGGTTGAACATCCTCGCCATCCTGCTGCTGCAGAAGCCGGCGCTGGCCGCGCTGCGCGATTACGAGCACCACCGTCGCTTGGGGACGGATCCCCTGTTCGATCCGCACCGGCTTGGTGTTCGCAACACCTGCGCGTGGGAACGGTAATTGTCCAGGCAGATGGGGTGACCCAGCCTGGTGGGCGCGATCCCCTCTGGTGGATGCGATCCTTGCTGGTGGGTGCGGACCTTGGTCCGCACCTCCTTTCCCGCTGCGCTCGCCGGGCATGGCCCGGCGCTGCCGCATCACTCGTTCGGCGGTGTCGTCGCTTTGGCTTCACTGCCGAAGTTGCCGTCGGCCTCTGCGGCCAGATAGGCAAATACGGTGTATGCCGCCACATTCTGCGCCAGCGCCTTGGGGTCGATCTTGTCCAGCGTGTCGTCGGCGGTGTGGTGCAGGTGGAAGTAGTCCGAACCATCCTGTGCCAGCCACGCCCAGGCGCCACCCTTGGCCGCCAGCGGGCCGATATCCGGCCCCGGGCCGCCCTTGTCGGCTGCGTACTCGATGCCCAGCGGCTTCATCACCTCGGCGATCTGCCGGGTCGCTTCGCGCGAGCCTTCCGGGTTTGGCGAGCCGGTATTGAACGCATAGATGCGGCCGGCACCGAAATCGCTCTCGGCAGCCAGCTGGTGCAGCGCCACGTCCTTTGCATGTGCTTCGGCGTAAGCCTTGCCGCCGTACAGCCCCTGCTCTTCGTTGGCGAACGCGATCACCCGGATCGTGCGCTTGGGGGCCTGCTTGAGCTGGCCGATCAGATGCCCCGCGGCCATGGTGATGCCGACACCTGCGCCGTCATCGACGGCACCGGTGCCCAGATCCCACGAATCCAGATGGCCACCGATCACCACGACTTCCTTGGGCAGGGTGCGGCCAGTGATCTCGCCGATCACGTTGTAGGAGGTCGCCGTACCGTCCCAGCCGCAGTCCAGCGCGACTTTCACCGTAGTGCTGCCACGTGCCAGCAGACGTGCCAGCTGGTCGGCATCGGGCACCGACAGGGCCGCGGACGGTACCGGGGTCAGGCCGTCATCGAATCGGGTGATGCCGGTGTGCGGCACGCGGTGCGAATCGGTGCCGGCCGAGCGCATCAGGAAACCGACGGCGCCCTTGCGGATCGCCTCGGACGGTCCCTTGCTGCGGATCGCGCCACCACGGCCGTAGTCGCGGCCATCGCGGAACGGCAGCATCTGGTAATCGACGAAGGCGATCTTGCCCTTCAATGAACCGGCGGGCGCAGCCTGCAGCGCGGCCAGGTCGGCGAAGCGCACGACCTCTGCTTCAACGGTACCGCCCGGGCTGCCACCCAGTGCGGTGATCTGCAGCGGCTGCGGGTTCCTGCCGGTCACGGCGGCGTGTTCGCTGCGGCGTTCCCACTTCGGGAAGGTCACCGGTTCTTTCCAGACCTTGTCGAAACCCAGGGCCTTGAACTTGGCTTCGGCCCAGGCGACCGCACGCGCGTCGGCTTCGCTGCCGGCGATGCGTGGACCGATTTCGGTGGTCAGCGATTCGACCACCTTCCAGCCGGTGTCATCGGCCAGGGCCTGATCGCGCAGCTGCGCGGCCGTGGCCAGCGACGCCGGGGGCAGGGTGGTGGCGCGCGGTGCCGCGAAGGCCGGGGCGGCCAGCAGGGCAAGGGAGGATGCGATGGCAAGGACGCGGCGACGCATGGACAACTCCGGGAAGGGACCAAGCCTTGGAGCTTAACAGTCGTTCAGACGCGCGCATGGGCGGGAGGTCATGTCCGGAGCGAACGCTGTTTTCCGCCACGTCCGGCAAAGCGAAAGCCCCGCCGGAGCGGGACTTTCACATGCGGCGGCCTCGCCGGGTACGGCCCGGCGCTACGCCTTATTTCTTCAGGCTGTCGCGGATCTCGCGCAGCAGCACCACTTCCTCGGCCGGGGCGGCGGGAGCGGCTTCCTTCTTGCGCGACAGACGGTTGATGACCTTGATCACCAGGAAAATGGCGAACGCAACGATCACGAACTGGATCAGGGTGTTGATGAAATCACCGTAGCCGATCACCACCGCCGGAATCTCCTTGCCGTCCGGCCCGATGCGTGCCGGCGACAGCGTCCACGCCAGCTGCGAGAAGTCCACCTTGCCGATCAGCAGGCCCAGCGGCGGCATGATGATCTTCTCGACCAGTGCAGTGACGATCTTGCCGAAGGCGGCGCCGATCACCACGCCGACGGCGAGGTCGATGACGTTGCCGCGCATCGCGAATTCCTTGAATTCGGTGAGCACTCCCATGTGTTTTCTCCTGTGGGGGATGTGGACAGCGCGCAGAGTAGCGCAGGTGGTGTCAGCCGGCGATCACGCCGTGGCGCTCGGCCACGTTTTCCAGGCGCGCGCTGAAACGGTCGCCCGGCTTCAGTGCGGCCACTCCGGACGGCGTGCCCATGAACACCAGGTCACCGGCGCGCAGCTGCCACAGCTTGGACAACTCGTGCAGGATTTCCGGCACGTTCCAGATCATCTGGTCCAGCAGGGCCTGCTGGCGCACTTCGCCGTTGACTTCCAGCGACAGGTTCAGCGCCGCCAGATCGCCCACTTCGCCGGCATGCACGATTTCGCTGATCGGTGCGGAGGCATCGAAGCCCTTGGCGGCGTCCCAGGGATGTCCCTTCTCCTTGGCGGCCGCCTGCAGATCGCGGCGGGTCAGGTCCAGGCCGACGGCATAGCCGTACACCAGTGCTTCGGCATCGGCCACGGGAAGCTCGCCGGCCGGGGCATCACGACCGATGGCCACCACCAGCTCCACTTCGTGATGCAGGTTGGCCGTCGCGGGCGGATAGGGGATGGCATCGTCATGGCCGACCACCAGCGCATCGGCAGGCTTGCTGAAGAACATCGGCCGGCCGCGGTCGTCGGCCGCCGGCACCGCGGCTCCCATTTCGCGCGCATGGTCGGCAAAGTTGCGACCCACGCAGTAGACGCGGTGCACGGGGAAGCTGCCACCGCCCACCACCGGAACACGCGGCGTGGCAGGTGCAGGGATCACATCGGAAACATCGGACATGCGGGCATCCAGGAAGGGAATGCCCGCAGTCTAGAACGCATGGCGCCCGCCGTCAGCGGGCACGCCGGCCGGCAGGGCTCAGCGCGAGGCCGGCAGCACCGGCTTGCGCACCACCCGGTACTCGCCCTCGACCACGGTCGGGTCGGCCGGTCGGGCTGCACCCGCCTTGCGCGAGGCCAGCAGCTTCCACGCCAGGCCGACCAGGATCATCGCCGCACCGACGAACACGCCGATGAACACCATCGCGGCCAGGATCGCCAGGCCGAGCAGGCCCACGGCAACGCGCACCAGCGGGTGACGCGGCTTGCGCGGCGCGAACAGGGTGCGGAACTGGTTGAAGGCGGAATCGCGATTGAACATGGCGGCTCGATAGGCTGGGAAATCAGCGAAACCAGAGTATCGGGAGCCCGCACTGTCATTGAGTGAAAAACTCGTTAAATATAGCCTTTGCTTATTACGAATCAATGACTTGTGTTCATCCTGCAGCCAGTCACCTGAGCAGGCGTGCGACAATGCTTCTTTACTGTCCGAGCCTTCGCCATGACTGCCGCTGTTGCCCTGATCGCCCTTGATGCCATTGCCGATGGTGCGTTTGCCGAGGTCGAAGCAGTGGTCGAGGGCGATGCCGAGTCGTTGCTGCTGTATCGCGACGGCGCACAGGTGCGCGCCTTCCTGAACATCTGCCCGCATGCCGGCCGTCGCCTGGACTGGGCGCCGGGGCAGTTCCTGAAGAGCCGCGAGGGGCATCTGGTCTGCGCCGCCCACGGCGCCTCGTTCGCGTTGGACAGCGGTGACTGCATCGCCGGCCCCTGCAAGGGCGACCGCCTGCGCGCGGTGCCGGTGGACGTGCGTGATGGGCAGGTCTACCTGGCCTGAGGCCGGCTAGGGGGCGGCTCCGTTTTCCGTAGGAGAACGGCTCTGACCCACCAAGCCAGGAGCAGTCGAGCATGGCTCGACTCTGCAAAGGCATCCACGCATGGCGTGGATCTACCGTGTCGACCAAGGTCGACACCTACCAAAGCGGTGCACGACGCCGTTCTGGCAGATCGCAGAAATCTGTCGGACCCACCCCGCCATCCCACGAAATGCACGCTTTTGCCGTTGAGGTTGCCGGCCAGCGGCCGGCACTACTGGGGTGCAGGGCGCGGCCCTGCCGATGAACCCGACCCTCAGAACATCAGGTTGATCATCAGCACCACCACACAGGTGTAGATCAGCGACAACGGTCCGCCGACCCGCCACATCTCGCGCGGGGTGTAGTTGGCCGGGCCGGTGATCATCGAGATGACCGGATTGGACGCCGTCATCAGATTGTTGGAGGCCGACAGCGCCACGATCAGTGCGAACGCGGTGGGGTTGCCACCCGCCGCCAGCGCCAGATTCACCGCGATGGGCACCATCACGATGGTTGCGCCGACATGGCTGATCACCAGCGAGAACACCGTTGTCAGCAGCGCCAGGGCCAGCTCCAGCACCCACACCGGTATGCCGGTGGGGAGCTTGTCGATGGTATGGCCGGCGACCCAGGCCGCCGCGCCGCTGGAGTCCATCGCCCAGCCGAGCGGGATCAGTCCGGCCATCATGAACACGGTTTTCCAGTTGATCGAGGCATAGGCCTCGTCCATCCGCAGCACGCCCGTCAGCAACATGCCGGCCACGCCGGTCATCAGGGTCAGCGCTACCGGAAGCTTGCTGGTCAGCGCGATCAGGATCGTCAGCGCGAAGATCGCCATGGCGATCTTGAACTTGTGCGGGCGCTGTTCGCCGGTCGGGTAGTCGGTGACCACCACGAAGTCACGGCTCTTGGCGGCCTGCGCCAGGTCGGTCCAGATGCTGTGGAAGACCAGCATGTCGCCAGCGCGCAGCTGCACGTCGCGCACGTCCTCGCGGATCACCTGTTTGTCGCGGTTGATCGCCAGCAGGCTGATGCCGCGCTCCTTGCGCAGGCGCAGGTCGGCCGCACTCTTGCCGATCACGTTCGAGGTCGGCGGCACCACCGCCTCGGAAATGCCGGCGCGGCTGGGATTGAACAGGTCGCCCAGGTGCTTCAGCCGCGAGGACATGCGCAGGAACTGGTTCTGGGCGAAATCGCCGATCTGCTCGCGAGGACCCATCGCGCCCAGCACACTGCCCACCCAGATGCGCATTTCCGCCGGTGGCGCCAGCCGCGTATCGTTGCCGGTCTTCAGCGCCAGCAGCAGCGGCGCGTCATGCAGGCTCTCGGCCTCGCCCAGGGTCATGCCGACCAGCGGGCTTTCGGCGGTGACCACCAGTTCGAACACATCGCCTTCGATGCCGTAGGTCTTGGCGAAGTAGCTCTCGGTACGGGCCGGGGTGACCCCATCGTTGACCAGGGTCTCTTCCTCGATCAGCTTGCGGTCGCCGTAATAGCGGAAGTACAGCAGCGAGGCGATCAGCAGCGCCACGCCGATCGGCAGCGGCGCGAACATGCGCAGCGGCTCGATGCTGGCCAGGCCGGAGGGCAGGTTGTTGTTGGCCGAGGCCAGCAGGTCGTTCAGCAGGATCAGCGGCGAGTTGCCGACCATGGTCAGCGCACCGCCCATCACGATCGCCGCCGAGATCGGCAGCAGCAGCCGCTGCATGGTCAGCCCGGTGCGTGCCGCCAACCGCGAGGCGACCGGCAGGTACAGCGCCATCACCGACGGGTTCTGCATGAAGGACGAGTTCAGGCCGGCGATGGCCGTGGTCATCATCAGCAGGCGCTGCTCGATGCCATGTCCGCGTCGCAGCAGCCAGGCCGCGAGCCGGTTCAGTGCGCCGGTGCGGTCAAGGCCCGCACCGAGGATGGTGGTGGCGATGATGCTCATCACCGCGTTGCCGGAGAAGCCGCCGAAGATTTCCTCCGGGGCGATCAGGCCGGTCACACCCAGTACCACCAGCACCACCAGCGCGACGACGTCGGCGCGGATCCGCTCGAACAGGAACATCGCCATCGTGAAGCCGACCAGCCCGAGTACGAGCTTCATGTCGTTGGTCAGCGTCAGCGCGGTATCCATGTGGGGCGCGGCGTCCTCGGGCGATCGTCAGGTGCGGTCGTACAACAGGTCCCAGACGCCATGGCCGAGCTTCTGGCCGCGGGTCTCGAAGTGGGTCTGCGGCCGCCATTCCGGGCGCGGCACGCTGCCCCGTGGACCGGCCCGGTTGACCAGGCCGGCGGTCGCATCGAGCACGTCCCACATCTGTTCGGCGTAGTCTTCCCAGTCGGTGGCGCAGTGCAGGCGGCCGCCCGCACGCAGCTTGCGCACCAGCAGCTCTGCGAAGGCCGGCTGCAGCAGGCGGCGCTTGTTGTGGCGCTTCTTGTGCCACGGGTCCGGGAAGTAGATGCGCACTTCATCGAGCGCGCCATCGGCGATCTCGTTCTGCAGTACTTCCACCGCGTCATGGTGGTACAGGCGCACGTGGTCGGCGTTGTCGTCGGCCAGGGCGTTCAGCAGGCGGCCGACACCGGGCGCGTGCACTTCGATGCCGATGTAGTCGCGCGACGGGTCATGCTGGGCAGCAAAGCGCAGTGCAGCGCCGTTGCCGAAGCCGATCTCCAGCACCTTGTGCGCCGGGCGACCGAAGGTGGCGTCCAGGTCGCGCGGCTGGCCGCTGTAATCCAGGCCGAAGCGCGGCCAGCGTTCGTCGAACGCGCGCTGCTGGGCAGGCGTGAAGCGGCCCTGGCGCAGCACGAAACTGCGCACCTCGCGGCGCCCCTCGCTGACGGTGAACGGCTTGGGCGGGGCCTTGGACCCAGCGCTGTCGAAAGGATTGGTCATCAGCCGATCAACCCATCCACCGGCGACGACGCGCTGGCGTAGCGCTTGCGCGGGATGCGCCCGGCCAGGAACGCTTCACGTCCGGCCTCGACCGCCTTGCGCATCGCACTGGCCATCAGCACCGGGCTGCGCGCGCCGGCAATGGCCGTGTTCATGAGCACGCCATCGCAGCCCAGCTCCATCGCGATCGCCGCGTCCGATGCCGTACCGACGCCGGCATCGACGATGATCGGCACCCGGGCGTCCTCGATGATCTGCAGCAGGTTGTACTTGTTCTGGATGCCCAGGCCCGAACCGATCGGCGCGGCCAGCGGCATCACCGCAGCGCAGCCGATCTCTTCCAGGCGCTTGGCCAGGATCGGGTCGTCGGAGGTGTAGACCATGACCTCGAAGCCATCCTTGACCAGCTGTTCGGCGGCCTTGAGGGTCTGCATCACGTCCGGGTACAGGGTCTTCTGGTCGCCCAGCACTTCCAGTTTGGTCAGGTTGTGGCCGTCCAGCAGTTCACGGGCCAGGCGGCACGTGCGCACCGCGTCTTCGGCGGTGTAGCAGCCGGCGGTGTTGGGCAGGATGGTGAAGCGCTCCGGCGGCAGCACGTCCAGCAGGTTCGGCTCGCCGGGGTTCTGCCCGATGTTGGTGCGGCGGATGGCCACGGTGACGATCTGGGCGCCAGCGGCCTCGGTGGCCAGGCGGGTTTCTTCCAGATCCTTGAACTTGCCGGTGCCGGTGAGCAGCCGCGAGCCGTAGGTCTTGCCGGCGATCACCAGCGAATCGGGGGAGACATGAACGTTCATGGCGCGATTATCGCTTATCCGCCTGAAGATGGGGTCGTCACTTCGATGCTGCTGGCAGGCAGGTGCGGGGTCGCACCGGGCCATGCCCGGCGAGCGCGCAGCGTGGGCGTCGTGCCTCAACCCCCACCCAGGGCATGCACGATCTCCACTACGTCACCTTCGGCAAGGCGATGCTCGCCATGGCGGCTGCGGCTGACGATCTCGCCATTGACCTCGACCGCCACCCGGCGCTGCAGCAGCTGCTCGGCCTCGAGCAGGTCATGGAGGGTTGCCGAAGCGTGCAGGGTGCGGGGTTCGCCGTTGAGCTGGATGTTCATGGCGGCATTGTCGCGTATGGCCCGTCAGGACGGAAACCATCCGTTCCTCCGCACGGCGCCCGCATCGGCGCAGCCTGCGATTGGCGGGCTGCGCGGCAATTCATGCGGCGGCGCAGCGTGAGCAATCGTCGGTGCGGTGAAACCATTCACCGTGCGCCGGCGTACGCACGCCGGATCCTCAATGACGTCCCCACAGGAGTTCTTTACATGCTGCTCAGCAAACGCCCGATCCGCTCCCTGATGGCGGCCGCGATCGCACTGGCTGCGGTTCCGGCCATGGCAGGCGAATCCCCTTACTCGCACGCGGTGTTCTTCGGCGACAGCCTGACCGACGCGGGCTATTTCCGGCCGCTGCTGCCCCCGGCAACACAGCCGGTCACCGGTCAGTTCACCACCAATCCGGGCTGGGTCTGGTCGCAGCAGGTCGCCAACTACTACGGCCTGAACGGTACGCCCAACGGCAACGGCCAGAACGGCGACAACTATGCCGCCGGCGGTGCGCGCGTGTCGGTGGAGGTCACTGGTGCCCTGGGGCCCATTCCGTCGCTGAAGACGCAACTCACCCGCTACCTGGCCGCAAATGGCGGCAAAGCCGATGCCAACGCGCTGTACACCGTCTGGGGCGGCGCCAACGACCTGTTCGCGGCCGCTGCGGCGCCGGCACAGGCGCAGGCCATCATCGGCGCGGCCGTCACCGACCAGATCGCCCTGGTCGGCGCGCTGAAGCAGGCGGGCGCCCAGTACGTGCTGGTGCCGAACCTGCCCAACGTCGGCCTGACGCCGTCCTTCCGTGGCCCCAATGCCGCCGCCGCCACCGCGCTGTCGGCCGGCTACAACAACGCCCTGTATGGCGGGCTGAAGCAGGCGGGCATCGAATTCATCCCGTTGGATACCTTCACGGTGCTCAGTGAAGTGGCCGCCAATCCGGCCATGTACGGTTTCACCAACGTCACCAGCACGGCCTGCACCATCGACCCGGCCAATTCGACGCAGAGCATCATCGGCTGCAACCCGACGTCCTACGTCAGCCCGGATGCCGCGAAGACCTACCTGTTCGCCGACGGCGTGCATCCGACCACGGCAGGCCATGCACTGCTGGGCCAGTACGCGGTATCCGTGCTGGAAGGCCCGCGCCTGCAGCAGGTGCTCAGCCATTCGGCGCAGACCATCGGCCGTTCGCGCGCCGACCAGGTCGGCATGCATCTGGGCGGTCGTCCGGCTGACGGCCTGTCGTGGTGGGGCGGTGTGCGCGGCGACATGCAGCGTTATGACCACGCCGATCTCTACGACGGCCTGGCGCCGGCCGGCCTGTTCGGTGTCGACTGGTCGCGTGACGGCATGGTCTTTGGCGGCTTCGGTGGCTATGGACGCATGGATGCCGATTTCGGCAACAGCCGCGGCGATTACACCCAGTCCGACACCACGCTGGGCCTGTTCGCTGGCTGGTACGGCGAGCGTGCCTGGGTCAACGGGCAGGTCAGCTACAGCTGGCTCGACTACGACGTGACCCGCAAGGTGCAGCTGGGTCCGGCCACCCGTGAGCATGGCGGTTCGGCAGATGGCAGCAATCTCACCGCCGCCATCAATGCGGGGTACGAGTTCGGCACCGAGGGCGGCTTCCGCCACGGTCCGGTGGCTGCCGTGATCTGGCAGAAGGTGAAGATCGACGGCTATACCGAGAGCGCCGACGCCGGCACGCTGGCCACTGCGCTGGGTTACAACAACCAGGAGCTGGACTCCACTGTCGGTCGCATCGGCTGGCAGGCGCGCTTCGATGGCGGCACCTTCAAGCCCTACGTGCAGGCCACCTACGACCACGAGTTCGAAGACACCAAGCAGGCCAGCGCCTGGCTGCAGTCCCTGCCGGAGCTGGGCAGCTACCGCGTGCCGGGCCTGAAGTTCGACAAGGATTACGCCACCGTGGTGCTGGGCGCCCGCACGGAGCTGTTCGGGCTGCAGAGCAACATCGGCCTGAGCACCTCCACCGCGCAGAAGCGTGCACGTGACGCGACGCTGTTTGCCAGCTTCAGCGGCAGTTTCTGACGAACGCACCTTCCCAGGCCCCGCAAGGGCCTGGGAAGGCTGCATGGCAGCGTCGGGCCATGCCCGGCGCATGCGGTGGCCACCATTGCGCAACACCGGCCCGACCGCATAGACTTTCACCACGCGACGCGGGCGTAGCTCAATGGTAGAGCTGTAGCTTCCCAAGCTACTGACGTGGGTTCGATTCCCATCGCCCGCTCCATCTTCCGCAACGATGCGTGTGTTTTCCGGATCGGCCGCGAACCTGGATGTTTCCCCTTTTGCATCTTTCTGTGCCTGCCGGCTCTGTGAGTCGGTGAAGCGTGGGCGCTTCCCGTGCTTGCCGATGGTCTGGCGGGGCGATAAGCCGGTAAAGTGCGGCAACATTCAAGCCAGTGGCAGGGGGGGGGAATGCGGAATCGGATTCTTGCGGTTGCGTTGATGGGTATTGCGGCGGCGTGCACGCCGACCGAAGAAGATGCAAGAAAACAGAAGGTCGAGGCTGATCGGGCCATAGCGGAGGCGGGGGTCCGTCGGGCGCTGAAGGATCCTGACTCGGCAAAGATCGTCATCCGTCAGGCGTTTGCGATGTTCGACGGTACGATTGTCTGCGGGATGGTCAACGCGAAGAACAGCTTCGGCGGCTACACGGGCGACCGCGCGTTCATGATCAACGTCAATGCGGATGGCAGTACCGGTGCGCCCTCCGTTGCGCAGGACGACGTCAGCAGCGCGGTATCCGTGGAAATGTGCGATTTCCAGCGGGACTATGCCGCACAGCCTGGCCACGTCGGCAAGGCGGTCACGCCGGAGCAGTCCAGAGAGCTTTTGGCGGCCTACACCAAGAGGGTGCGGGAGGTCGTTGCACGGATCAATATGGGCCGATAAAACGCGGCAGCCGCAGCCCGACGGCATCGGTGTCGGGCTGTTGCTGGCTGGACTGTGGCGCCCTGTCTCGGCAACCACGCGGCATCATCCGCCCGCCACACGGCCGCGCTATGCTGCGCGCCTGCCGACCGATCCCGCCGCGATGAAGCTCGCCATCCTGTCCCGCAACAGCTCCCTGTATTCCACCCGCCGGCTGGTCGAGGCGGGGCGTGCGCGCGGCCACACGGTGCGCATCCTCGATCCGCTGCGCTGCTACATGCGCATCGCTGCCGACGGATTCTCGATGCACTACAAAGGGCGGCCGATGACCGGTGTGGACATGGTCATTCCGCGCATCGGTGCGTCGATCACGCGCTATGGCACTGCGGTCCTGCGCCAGTTCGAGCTGATGGGCGCGCGTACGCCCAATCCGTCCGACGCGATCCTGCGCTCGCGCGACAAGCTGCGCGCGCATCAGCTGCTGGCGGCCAAAGGCATCGACATGCCGGTCACGGTGTTCGGCGACAACCCCGATGACACCGTCGATCTGCTGTCGATGCTGGGGCCGCCGCCGCATGTGGTGAAGCTCAACGAGGGAACGCAGGGGCGCGGCGTGATCCTGACCGAAAAGGCCAGTGCCTCGCGCGGGATCGTCGAGGCGCTGCGTGGCCTGTATGCCAACTTCCTCATGCAGGAGTTCATCGGTGAGGCCAAGGGGGCCGATCTGCGCTGTTTCGTGGTCGGCGACCAGGTGGTGGCTTCGATGCAGCGGCAGGCGCCCGAAGGCGACTTCCGCTCCAACCTGCACGCCGGCGGCACCGCCGTGGCGGCCAAGGCCAGCCGCGCCGAACAGCAGGTCGCGGTGCGCTCGGCCAAGGCTCTGGGGTTGTCGGTCTGCGGCGTCGACCTGATCCGCTCGCAGCGGGGCCCGCTGGTGCTGGAGGTCAACTCGACCCCGGGTCTGGAAGGCATCGAGGCAGCCTGCGGGGTGGACGTGGCCATGCGCATCATCGAGCACGTCGAGAAGCTTAAAAAATCCTGATTTTTCAGTAAGTTGAGATTCTCTTTGGGCGGCGAGACGCTGCTTTAACATGCCTTTAATCGGTGCGGGGGTAGGCTTCAGCGAACCGCAGCTCTGCCTCTCAGCAGGATCGGTATCGGGATACGACTTCAGGCCCAGGCGGGTGCACCGCCTGGGCCTTTTTTATGCGCGTCCGTAGGTCACGCGCCACTTGTGGCGACCCAAGGGGCGCTCGTAGAGTTGGGCCTTCGTTCCGATGGACCGGGAGGTAGGCGATGTACCGCATCACGATGATCGCGTTGTTGCTGTGCGTGTCGGGCGCTGCTGTCGCCAAGACAGAGAAGAGCGCCCTGCAGATGGATCGCCAGGCTCCGGTTGCCGGCCAGGTCCAACAGGTCGAGAAGGCGCTGCAGGCGCCGGAGTACGCCGAACTGAGCGCCGATGACCGCAGCCAGATCCAGCAGGCGCTGGCCCGCATCACCCAGCGCATGGGGGACCGGCAGCGGGTCGATGAGCTGCCGCCGCAGGTACAGGCGCAGGTGTTCAACGACCAGGAGCGGGTCAACCAGCTGCTCGCCCGCGCGCACGACGACAGCCGCCAGGTCTGTACCTACCAGCGCACCACCGGCAGCAACATGCCCAAGGGCCGTTGCCTCACTGTCGCCGAACGTCGCCGCATCGAAGAAAAGGGCAAGGCGCTGATCAATGACCAGCGCACGTTCAACAATCTTGATCCCGCATCGGGCCACTGATCCATCCCAACCGCGATGGGACACCCTGCCGGGAGTCTCTTGTGGAGGCTGCGGTCCGGTCGTAGAGTTCGGTTTCCGTTCATGGATGACACTGGAGGTGGAAATGTTCCGTACCACAACGTTCGCATTGGCACTGTGCCTGGGGCTTGCTGTCTCGGCCGAAGCCAAGTCCGGCAAGGAGGTGGTCCAGCTCAACGTGCGTGAGCCGCTGGCGATGCAGATCCAGCGTGTTGAAGCGGCGCTCAATGACGAGGAATACAGCGAAATCTCCACCGAGGACAAGAGTCGTGTGCAGGCTGCGCTGTCCCGTATCCGCGCGCGGGTGGGCGCTCACGACAGTGCCGACAGTCTGGCACCGCAGGACAAGGTCGAGGTCTTCAATGACCAGGAGGAGGTCAATACCCTTCTGACCAAGGCCAAAGCCGACAGCAGGATGGTGTGCCGCCGTGAGCGCCAGATCGGCAGCAACATGCCGCAGAACGTGTGTATGACGGTGGCGCAACGGCGCGAGGCGACCAAGTCCAGCCGCGACCTGATGTATCGGGCTCAGGGCAACAACCCGCCGCCCTTGGATTGACGCAGTCCTGGGCGGTGGCCGTGCGGCCGCAGGGGCAGGCCGCGCTGGGCCGCGCGCGTGCCTTGCTGGAGTAGATGCAGTAGCAACATGTCCGGTACGAAATGTTAAGAATGGAACCTGTATCGTTCAGCAGGTAGACGTCGCGTCCACTTCCACGGGTCCACCCTGCGGGAGTGGGCATGGCCCCCCGACGACCCTTCACGAAACAGAGGTCCCAGTGCGCATTCTTGTAATAGAAGACAACAGCGATATCGCCGCCAATCTGGGCGACTACCTCGAGGACCGGGGCCACACCGTGGACTTCGCCGCCGATGGCGTGACCGGACTGCATCTGGCCGTAGTGCACGAGTTCGACGCGATCGTGCTGGATCTCAACCTGCCGGGCATGGACGGAATCGAGGTCTGCCGCAAGCTTCGCAATGAAGCGCGCAAGCAGACCCCGGTGCTGATGCTGACCGCGCGTGACTCGCTGGACAACAAGCTGGCGGGTTTTGATTCCGGTGCGGACGACTACCTGATCAAGCCGTTCGCGTTGCAGGAAGTGGAAGTGCGTTTGAACGCGCTGTCCCGACGTGGCAAGGGGGTGCAGACCCGCGTGCTGGAAACCGGCGACCTGGAGTACAACCTGGACACGCTGGAAGTGCGCCGCCAGGGCAAGCTGCTGCAGCTCAACCCGACCGCACTGAAAATCCTGCAGGCGCTGATGGAAGCGGCGCCGGCCGTGGTCACCCGCCAGGAACTGGAAACCCGCGTGTGGGGCGAGGAACTGCCCGACTCGGATTCGCTGCGCGTCCATATCCACGGTCTGCGTGCCGTGGTCGACAAGCCGTTCGAAGTGCCGCTGATCCAGACCCGCCATGGTATCGGATACCGCATCGCCACCCCGGAAAGCTGATCCCGTGGCAACCAAGGGGGAGCGCCGGCGCACGCCGTATCGGCGCCGCCTGCGCAGTCGAATCATCGTGTCATTCGTGTTGTTGGGCTTCTGCCTGACAACACTGTTCGCGTTCGCCACCAACTGGGCCCGGATTCGGGTGGAGAATCAGCTGGTCGAGGATGTGATCAACCACAACATTGAAGAATACGCCCGTCGCTTCTACGAGCACCCCGGACGCAATCCGGCCGTGCCGGTACAGCAGATCCGCGCGTATGCCTATTCGGCGGACAAGTTCGACAAGGCGCGTGAGTCCTGGCCGCAATGGGCTGACCTGCAGACCGGCAACTACAACCTCAGCGGGACCGACGAACAGGGGCAGCCGTACGCCTACAAGCTTGCCGTGCGCAAAGCCGACGATGCGTGGTTCTTCCTGGCCTATGACATGACCGACAGCATGCGCGGCAGCAAGCAGCTCAACCGTGCGCTGGTGCTGTCGGTGCTGGTGTTCAGCCTGCTGTCGCTGGTGCTGGGCTGGTGGTCGGCCTCGAAGGTGATGAAGCCGGTATCGGACCTGGCGGCCCGCCTGCGCGCCTACCGGGGCGGCACCAGCGAGCCTGAGCCGCTGGCGCCGCGCTTCCCCGACGACGAAGTGGGCCAGCTGGCCCAGGCGCTGGACGACTACTCCTCGCGATTGACCGAAGTGGTGCAGCGCGACCGTGAGTTCAATGCGGACGTCAGCCACGAACTGCGCACGCCGCTGGCGGTGATCCGCGGTGCCACCGAGCTGCTGCTGACCCGTCCCGGCCTGGATGAAAAGGTGCTGCAGCGCCTGCAGCGCATCCAGCGTGCCGAGCAGCAGTGCAGTGATCTGATCGGCGCTTTGCTGCTGCTGTCGCGGAACGAGCGGGGGCAGGGCACCAGCAATGTTGCCCGTGTGGCCGAGCAGCTGCTGGACGCGCACCGCGCGCAGCTGGGTGGCAAGCCCCTTGAACTGGCACTGGAGGGCGAGCGCAACCTGGTGATCGATGCGCCCGAGGCCGCGCTTTCGGTGGCGCTGGGCAACCTCATCGGCAACGCGGTGAAGTACTCGCAGGATGGCGAGGTGCGCGTGCACGTAGGGTCCAACTCGGTCTCGGTCACCGACAGTGGTCCGGGCCTGAGCGAGGAAGATGCGGCCAAGCTGTTCCAGCGCGGTTACCGCGGTACGCACGCGGGCCACTCGCAGGGCGGCGGCATCGGCCTGTCGATCGTCAGCCGCCTCTGCGACCTGTACGGCTGGCAGGTCAGCGTGCGCCCCGGGGGCGAGCGCGGCGTGATCGCAACGTTGACGTTCTCGCCCAGGCCGCTGTAGCAGATCCTTTGCCTGCGGAGCAGGGCCCGGCCCTACAGGGACGCCTCTTCCAAGGCGTCGCTGTCGCTAACGGCATGAACGCATCTGTTCTGCACGGCCAGACACCCGGCGCGCGCACGCTCTGCCGCGTCCGCTGCGTGTCCGATCTCACGGTTCCGGGTAGTCATAGGGCAGTTGACGCTTTTACCTCCTGATTGCCGCACGTGCAGATGGCCAAGATGCCAGTCCGCGCACTCTGCCGGCTGCCAGGAGCATCGCCATGTCGCATCGCATCCGTTACCCCAACCTGCATCAACTGGTCGGTGATTCGATCAGCCAGTTGTCTCCGGACGTCGCCCAGCGCGTCGAGGACGTACTGTCCCGCTGCGACGGCCATATGCCGGCCCATCAGACGCCAATTGACGCCGGCGGCGTCAGCGCCGACGCAGTGCAGCCTGCCGATCTCAGGCGCGCCGTCGAAGGTCTCGGCACCCTGACCCGGGTGATGTACGCCGCGCACATCGCGCGCACGCGGGGCGGCCAGCAGAACGTGCTGCCACCGGGCGCGATGGAAGGCCTGATTCTGGCCGCGCGGGAACTGACGTGTCACGTGCAGCAGCAGCTGCAGGCCGAGAGAATCAGGGGGACAGCCACATTGCAGTGATGGCCGGGGACGCCGCAACGACGATTCTGCAACGCCGGGCACGTGCCCGGCGGGTCAGCTCGCGGCCAGTGCCAGGCGCAGCAAACGTCATCGCAGGTCATGCCTGCCGAGGGAGCTGTCATGCATCATCGATCATCATCATTCACTGCCGCATGCGAAGCGTCTTCGCGTGTCCATCGGTTCTGCGGGCCAACCGCCACGCGGCTGATTGTCGAGCGATGGCATGGGCACGAGTCGTTGTCTGGGGAGTTGCGCTGCCAGATCGACCTGTTGGGTGACGAACACGAACAGGATCTGGACGACTGGTTGACGCGGCCCGCAAGCATCACCACCCGCCTTCCGGATGGAGGAGAGGTCGTCCGCGTCGGACTGATCCGCAGCGTTGAACGTGTGGCCTGTGTTGGCAGTCTGGTGCGTTACCGCGTCCATCTGGCGGACTGGACAGCCTGGCTGCACGACAGTCGCCACAGTCGAGTATTCCAGGATGAGGACGTCGCCAGCATCATCGATACCGTGCTTTCGGAACACGCACCCCTTGCACACTGGTGCTGGCACGCTGGCAGCCCGAGTACGCTGGACCGGCGGTGCCGGGGGTATCGCGTGCAGTATCGCCAGTCGGACATGGCGTTCCTGCAGCAGCTGATGGCCGAGGAAGGACTGGGCTGGTGCATTCGAGCACGGCCTGAGGCGCCGGGTGGACATACGCTGATGATCATTGGCGACAGTACGCAATGCAGCGTCCTCCCGGGTCTTCGGCGGGTGCACCGGACGCAGCGGGTGGTGGACAGCCCGGGCATCGCGTTCCTGCATGAGTCCCGCAGGGTGGTGCCAACCCGAATGACACGCGTGACGGACAATGACGATGCGTTCCGTGTGATATCGGCAAGCCTGCCCGTGCGTGACGCGGCGGATGGTCCTTTGGAAGACTACTCGCCAGCACGCCACGCGGCGTGGCAGACCACACGTGAAGCACTGGCCGAGGTGATGCGGGAGGCTGAAGCGGCACTGTGCGACCAACGGCGCTGGACGGGCGAGGGGACCGAGCCGGACTTCGAGCCGGGCGAGGCATTCGAGGTGCTGCCGGTGCCGGGTCAGAGAGCGGCGCCCGCGCTGTTGCTTACGGCAGTGAACCATGCCGGAGTCAATCTGCTGCCGTCGGTGGCCGAACTACAGCAGGACCTGCCGGCCTGCACGCTGCCCGATACCGTGCCCGCAGCACGCGCGCAGGCACTGGGGTACGCAAACCGGTTCCAGGCCATCCCGCTTGAGCAGCGGTGGCGACGTCGGTTGGAGGACCCGGACTATCGTCCCACCGCGCCTGGACCACAGTTGGCCACCGTAGTGGGCGGCGATGAAGGCGCACCGTTGCACATGGACAGCGCAGGACGCATCCGTGTGCGGTTTGGCTTCGCCACCGATGGCAGGGCGGAAAGTGGATGGCTGCGTGTCGCCCAGCGCTTCGCCGGTCCTGGCGTTGGCAGCCAGTTCCTGCCCCGCGTGGGTCAGGAGGTAGTGGTGGACTTCATCAACGGAGACATCCGCAGGCCCCTCGTGGTCGGTGCGCTCTACAACGGTCGCGGGGAATCGCGTCCGGATGCCTTGGCACTGGCCAGTGATGCGACCTCCAGCGCCCAGAACAATCTGGCCGGTGGTCAGGCGCCACGTTGGCATGCCGCTGGCGCCGGCGAATGCGCCCAGCGCAACGCGGGTGCAATCTGGGGCATCAGTTCGCAGAGCTGGGACGGCCAGGGGGGCAGCAGCCTCGAATTCGATGACAGCGACAGCCAGCTGCAGGTCAGGCTGGGTACCACCCAGCGCCACAGTTCACTCAGTTTGGGTCAATTGCGTCACCAGCAGCACAACTATCGCGGCAGCCTGCGCGGAAACGGATACGAGCTGCGTAGCGACGCATGGGGAGCGGTACGTGCCACGGCAGGTCTGTGGCTGGACAGCACGGCGCGAACTGCCAGTGATCCCGCGGGGCTGCGGATGGCACCGGTTGCGCTGCTGCGGCAGACCCTGGTGCTGGGACAGACGTTTGATGACGCAGCGCGGCGGCACCAGACGATACGACTGCGCGGTTGTGTCCGGCAGGCCAGCGGCTCATCGGTGTTGCAGGTTCTGGCCGACAGCGTGGCAGCGTCGCGGAGCATCAGCACCGCCGGTGAGCAGGTCCCCGCCACACGGTCGCCCGTGCTGGGCCTGTCGGCACCGACTGGCATCTGCCAGGTGGCCGGTCAGGCGTTTCAGATGGGAGTTCGGGACTGCACGCTGTTGGCCAGTGGCGGCAGCTCCGCGGCCATCGTCGTCGGCCATGCCCGCTGGCAGGGACGCCAGGCCATCGGTGTATTGGCCGGTGCGGCGCACCGCGCGGATCAGACGGGTTTGAGCGTAGTGGCCGGCGAACAACAGCTTGACCTGCAGGCCCAGGCCGACGCGGTGCTTCTGCAGTCACGGGCCCGTCTGCGGGCGACAAGCGGCCAAGGCGAGGTGCAGCTGGCGGCCGGTCGCGCCCTGCACATCGCCACTGCGGAGGGTGCCGCGATCACGCTGACTGATGGACATCTGCGGGTGACGTGCCCGGGTACGCTGACCTTCAGGGCGGGCCGGCGGACCTTCGTCGGTCCGGCGCAGGAACTGTTTCCCCTGCCGCAGTTCCCGCAGACGATCTGTGTGGAGTGCCTGCAGAAGGCGATGCAGGCCGGATTGCCATGGTCCTTGAAGAATGGTTGAGCCTGCCTGGATTGACCCATGGCAGCACACCGGGCTGCCGTGGCAGGGCACTGACGAAGAGACGGCAAACGCCCTGCCTGCACATGTTCTAGTGGACAGGGCATTCGCGCCGACTGCCTGCGAATCGCTCCACGCGCTGTCAGCCAGCATCCAGCCACTGTTCAAGCATCGCTACGCGGGCGAGGGCCTGGACCGCTTGTCGCCCTGCCTGCTCACCCTTCCCGATGATGCCCGCGCACGCGAGCGGTGCTGGCAGGCGCTGTTGGGCCTGAGCCTTGGTGCGCCAATGCTGTCTGTCCTGCGTACTACAGCCGAACCGGGGGCGCTGATCCACCACCTGCGACGCATCTGGGAAGCCGAGTCCAGCGTGGGAGAGCCCTGGCTGCTGCGTTGGGCTGACGGGAGAGCGGCAGCCGTCCTGCTTGAAGCGTTGGATGGAGATCAACGCAGACGTGTCCTGGCCGGACTGCAGGACTGGTATCTGCCCACCCGTACAGGAGGCTGGATGCGCGTAGCAGGCGCCGGGGGGGCACTGTTCGCTATCGATGCCAGCCCCTTGATGTTCACCGCCGTACAGGGAGCGGCACTACGCCGGCAGAGCCAGGCCGATGCCATCGCCCGCTTCGTGCTGCAGCGGCCATCACTGCGACCGGACAACATGATGCCTTCACATGTACATCGTTGTGCGGAAGTCGTGCTTGCGCGCTTGGCGCGGCGCGGTATCGACCACCTGGCGCTGGCGCACCGGATGACGGTCAGGGCCGTTACCGCGTGGGATGCGCGCTCAGCCGGAGAGGACGCATGAGCCCTCGATCAGGATGGAGGGTGCTGCTGTCTGCGGTTGTACGCCGTTGCGTGCCTACGGTGCGGGCGCATGAAGTGCGGCTCATTCCCGGCGAGTCTGGTGGATGGTGCGGACTGCGAGCGGATCATACCCCGCTGTGCGGCCATAACCTGGGACCCAATTGAATGACACCCCCTGATCAAATAAAGGTCGTGAGGAAATTGTTGACGAGGCTTGCCCTGATCGGCCTTGCGCTGCTGGCCCTGGCAGGTGTCGTGCTCAAGTTCATGGACTTCAGCATCGGGCCGACGCCGCCGGATCCCACGAAGCCAGTAATTATTGAGCCTGATACTGGCCACGACATCACCGGTGCTCCTGCAGAAATGCATTTGAAAATTGGTATCGCCAACTACTCGGATGAAGGGCTGGGTGCTGTTTTCATTAATGATGCGTGGGGTGGAGGTATTCAGCCGAAGGCCAGCAGTAACGGGCGCACGTGTTGTGTGACGCTTCCTCGTCTTTGGCATCCGGGCCTGAAGGTCAGCGTGGCTTATCGAACAAGCAGCATGTTCCTGAAAGATCCGAGTAGCTACGTGGAAAAGGACGTTCCTGTGCCGCGCTATGCCCCATTTTTGGATGGCTTCATCTATTTCATGTACTTCCCGGATGACCAGGTGCGGGTGGTGGCCACTCCCTACTCCCCAGGATATCAGGGCTTCGCTTACGACCTCGACTTCGGCGACGGACATGGTGATCCAGAAAGGATCAGGAAATTTCTGGAAGCCACTGCAGGCGAGGAGGCGAAATAGTGAGGGTAAGGGTATCTACTACGACGACAGAGCATCCGACGCGACTGAGCTCCGTTGAAGCGGCGCGATACGCAGCCTCATTGTCGGAATCTGGATCCGACTGCGGTGTGGACGTGTCAGTAGGCTGCTTCTTTGATGGGACGCGTAACCACAGGCTGGCCTCCAAGAGACGCGGGGACAAGAGTGACAGCAACGTGTCGCGGCTATTCGATGTCTATGATGCTGACCAATTGCGCCGTGAGGGGCAACGTAGAAAAAAGTTCTCCAGCTACATCCAAGGCGTAGGCACGGAAGCGCTGAAGGAAGTCGGCGACACCGGCACCGGATGGCACGCCCGAGCCGGGGCGGCAGCAGGCTGGGGTGGCGAGGGCCGGGTGAACTGGATGCTGATGCAGGTCCAGGACCACCTCCTCGATCATTTCACAGGTATTACCGTCACCAAAGCAATGGGCTTCGACTCCACCGTTCCCGTCGCGCGGAAGATGAGTGCCGATCTCCGCCTGAGCCTTCAGGACGTGGAGCGCTTGGCTCAGGCAGCACGAATGCCGCTGTCCAACTATCTGGCTGTCAACCAAGGCGAGAAGGAGCTCGATTTGCGCAACTCGCTCAGTGGCGGCTTCTGGAACATGGTCGGTGCGCTGCAGCGGGTGCGTGGTACCCATCTGACCCGAGCCGATCACGCGGCGCGCCGGGCGGTATTGCAGGAGCGACGGGCCTTCCTGGCGAAGAAGGTGGCCCCGTTCCAGGCCCAGAATCCACGCGTGGACCGCATCCGCCTGTCGATCTTCGGCTTCTCGCGGGGCGCGGCAGAGGCACGTGTATTCTGCAACTGGCTGGGTGATGCCTGCGATCCGGGGCGGGGTCCCCTGCGCCTGTGTGACATTCCCGTGCAGATCGATTTCATGGGCCTGTTCGATACGGTCGCTTCGGTGGGTGCCGCGCAGAGCTTCTTTGAATCGGTGTTCGACGGCCACGGCGGCTGGGCGGCAGCCGAAGACCTGCGTATTCCCGCTGATGTACGCCGCTGCGTGCACATGGTGGCCGCACATGAAGTACGCGGTTCATTCCCGGTGGACCTGGTGGATGGCACGAACTGCGAACAGATCATCTACCCTGGGGTGCATTCGGACGTAGGTGGTGGGTATGCACCGGGCGAACAGGGGCGTTCGCCGAATGACGCAGACAAGCTCTCGCAGATTCCGCTGTGCGACATGTACAGGCACGCCTTGGCGGCAGGTGTGCCACTGTTGCCTATCGCAAAGGCACGCGTGGAGTTGCAGCGCCAGTTCGAGGTCTTTCCCGCCTTGCGCCAGCACTACAACGCCTATCTGCAGACGATGGCGCCATTCCTGCCGGGCACGAATCCCGCGTCCAAGGCCAATCGCACGGCGACGCTGATGTACGCGCACTATCGCCAGTACCTGTTGTGGCGGCGCCAGCATCTGGATGATTTTGCCAGCCTGCCTGCCTTCCAGCGGGCGTCGGCACAGGACCGTGCGGATCTGCGCGGCGGAAACACCGAGCTGGCGATGGAAGTGAGGGGGATGCGCTACAACAACGCGACACAGCGCATCCGTAATGCACCGGTAAGCACGCCTCACCACGGCATGCTCGCGTTGCCGCCCTACAAGAGCATTCCGGCAACGGACTTCGTGCAGGCGACGCTGCGCGGCCAGAAGGAGCAGCAATGGCTGGATGGTCATATCGAGCAGATGTGGGCGTCGCGGCAGATGCCGCCGGAACCCGTGGCAACGTTTCTGGATGGCTACGTGCACGACTCGCGGGCCTGGTTCAAGCCGTTCGGCCTGGACGATGACGAGTGGCTGCACGTGCAGCAGCGCGAACGTGATACCTATCGGCAGCGGATGCAGGAGTTGGACGCGATGGAGCAGGCCCACCGGCAGGAGCGGGAGCGCATGCAACGGGCTGGGCAGATGTTCCAGCCGCGGGTGCCGTTGGCGATGTCGGTGCAGGAGTTGGAGGAACTGACGGCATGGCGCAAGCACCCCGAGAATTATGACGACGCCCTGCAGCTGACGGGGCGCGAGTACTACTGGCAGTGGGGCTACCTGCGCTGGCGCACCTGCTATCTCAACCCGCCCGGTGTGGCCGTCGCGGAAGCGGCATTGCGCAGGGGGAGTGCTGTGGAAGATGCGGCGGCCTAGAAGGTCAGGCAGCGTGTGCTCGGCCTGACGGATGCTCCGCGTCGCGCGGGTTGTCGCAACCGGCGCGCACGGTGCGGCGGTATCACTTCATCAGCAGGGCCCATCACGACAAGTGCGTGATGCGTGCCGCGCCCTCGGCGTGCACCACTGCGCGAATCGCTACAGCCACCCGTAGCTTGGCAATTCCCTTACAGAAAAGCGCTTCGCTGGACGGCGTGATGGCGGGGCCGGGGCGGGTGCCCCGGCCGGGATTGGCGTCCTGAAATCAACACAACAATCAAACCGATCCTAGGGCCCTTGGCCCGTCGTGGAGAATGCACCGCATGCCTTGCTTTGGCGGGCGGTGTGTGGGGACCCGTAAGTGTCCGCCGGAGTCTTTTGGTTGATTGTTGTGATCCGGTACGCCAACCCGCACCGTCCGCCACCTTGCATCTGCAGGTGGCCTGCCGTCTGCGAGGAGCCTCACCATGTCCGCACGTCCGTTGTTTCCCCTTCTCTGCGCCTTGATCGGCGAATCTGCCGACCGGCTTCCTGCCGATGCTGCCGAGCGGCTCGAAGCCCTGCTGGATGACCCCCAGGACATGCTTCCCGCCTTGCTGGCCCGCATGGATGGTCGCGACGGCGCTGATGGCAGGCGGCTGGACGTGGAGGGTCTCAGTCCGGTACAGGTCGCAACCCAGGCCGGACTCGGTCGTACGCTGGCGGGTCTGGACGTGCTGGTTCAGGTGCTGCACGCCGCCGCAGCCGCGCGTGAGCAGGGGGGCGCCCATCAGCAGCTCAGTCCGGATGTGGTCGACGGCCTGTTGCTGGGCGCCCGTGAACTGGTCCGCCACGCCCGCCAGCAGGTGGAGTAGGTCACGCTGATGATCCTGGCAGAGCCGGGCTCGCGCTCGGCTCACCGCGCAGCGCAGCCAGGAAGCCGTGCGCGTGCCCGGCGGGTCAGCTCGCGGCCAGTGCCAGATAGCGGTGGTGCAGCGCCTCCACCTGCGCCTGCAGGTCGTCCGGCTGCCCATCGTTGACCACCACGTCATCGGCCAGTGCCCGGCGCTGCGCGCGGCTGGCCTGGGCGGCGATCATCCGGTCGGCCAGCGCGGCGTCGATGCCATCGCGCTGCATCAGCCGGGCGTGCTGTACGCCTTCGGGCGCATCCACCAGCAGTATCCGATCGAGCCATGGATAGGCCTGGCGGCCGCCCACCTCGGTCAGCAGCGGAATCGCAGCAATGGCGTATGGGCTCGACGCCTGCGTGCACTGCTGCTGCATCAACAGGCGGATGGCGGGGTGGGTGATGGCTTCCAGTGCCGTCCGTTCGGCCGGGTCAGCGAAGACATGGGTGCGCAGGCGCGCCCGGTCCAGGCTGCCATCGGCCAGCAGCATGTCCGTGCCGAACCGGTCGGCAATGCGGGCCAGTGCCGGGCTGCCGGTGGCCACCACCGCGCGGGCGGCCAGATCGGCGTCGGCCACCACGATGCCCAGCGCCTCGAAGCGCCGCGTCACTTCGCTCTTGCCGGCCGCGATGCCGCCGGTCAGGCCGACCACGTAGCGGCTCACGGCGGCCCCCTCAGCGCAGGCCGCTCAGGGCCAGGTAGCGCTCCACCAGCGGTTCGCCCCACATGAAGAACAACCAGCCGGCGATGGCCAGGTACGGGCCGAACGGAATCGGCGTGGCGCGATCGCGTCCCCGGCTGTAGAGCCAGATCGAACCGACGATGGCGCCGATCACCGAGGACAGCAGGATGATCGGCAGGATGCCCTTCAGGCCGCACCAGGCGCCGAGCGCCGCCAGCAGCTTGAAGTCACCATGGCCCATGCCCTCCTTGCCGGTCAGCTGCTTGAACAGCCACCAGACCGTCCACAGCGACAGATAGCCCACGGCCGCGCCGACCAGGGCCGGCTTGGCGGGCATGTACAGATTGTCGATGCTGCCGATCAGGCCCAGCCACATCAGGGGCAGGGTCAGCTGGTCGGGCAGCAGCTGGGTGCGCAGGTCGATGCCGGACAGCGCGATCAGGAAACAGGTCAGCACGATGGCGCCGAAGCCCTGCCAGCCGAAGCCGAACTGCCACACGCAGGCCAGCACCAGCAGGGCGGTCATCGCTTCCACCAGCGGGTACTGCAGCGAGATCGGCGCCTTGCAGTGGCGGCATTTGCCCCCCTGGATCAGCCAGCTGAACAGCGGGATGTTCTCGTACCAGGACAGCTTGTGCTTGCAGTGCGGGCAGTGCGACGGCTCGACCACGATGCCCGGCGGCGGCGGCTCGTAGAAGTCCGGTTCCTCCAGCACTTCGCGCGCATCGCGCTTCCACTGCCATTCCAGCCGCTTGGGCAGGCGCAGGATGACAACATTGAGGAAACTGCCCAGCAGCAGTCCCAGTCCGGCCGCGGCGGGGTAGCCGAGGCCGGGGTGCTGGTCGAGAAAAGCCATGTATTTTTATCCGACGACGGCGCCCAGTTTGAAGATCGGCAGGTACATCGCAATGACCAGGCCGCCGACAATGGTACCAATGAACACCATGATCATCGGTTCCAGCAGGCTGCTCAAGGCATCCACGGCGTTGTTGACCTCCTGCTCGTAGTATTCGGCGACCTTGAACAGCATGGTGTCAAGGGCGCCGGCCTCCTCGCCGATGCCGGTCATCTGGATCACCATGTGCGGGAACAGGTTCAGCTGCTTCATCGCCATGTTGACCGGATAGCCGACCGAAACGTCGTCGCGCATGCGCAGCACCGCCTCGCCGTAGACCTTGTTGCCGGTGGCGCCGGCGACGATGCCCAGGGCCTCCACCAGCGGCACGCCGGCCTTGAAGGTCACCGCTGTGGTGCGGGAGAAGCGGGCGATCGCACTGTTGTGCATGATCTGGCCGATGACCGGCACCTTCAGGATCAGCCGGTCGACGGTGTGCTGCATCTTCTCCGATCGCCGGTAGGTCATGGCGATCGCCACCACCGCGCCGATGGCGACGATGGCGATCAGCCACCACCACGACACCATGAACCGTGACAGGTTCACCACCATCTGGGTGAATGCCGGCAGGTCGGCACCGAAGCTCTGGAAGACTTCCTCGAACTGCGGGACCACCCAGACCAGCAGGATCGTGCTGACCAGGAACGCCACCACCAGCACCATGGCCGGGTAGAACAGCGCCTTCTTGATCTTGCCCTTCAGCGCCTCCAGGTTTTCCTTGTAGGAGGCGATGGTGTCCAGCACGGTCTCCAGCACACCGGCGCTTTCGCCGGCCCGTACCAGGTTGCGGTAGAGCTCATCGAACTGCACCGGATGCTTGCTGATGGCCTCGTGCAGCGACGAGCCGCCCTCGATGTCGGTGCGGATCGTGTCCACCATCTTCTTCATGCGCGGGTTCTTGTGCCCGCTGCCGATGATCTCCAGCGCCGACACGATCGGCACGCCGGACTTCATCATGGTGGCCATCTGCCGGCTGAAGAACGCGATGTCCTTCGGAGAGACCGGCTTGCCGGCCGCACCGAACAGCGGCTTCGGCTTGGGTTTGACCTGGCCCGGGCTGATGCCCTGCCTGCGCAGTTCGGCGCGCAGCAGGTTGGCGTTTTTCGCCAGCTGCTCGCCCTTCATCTTTATGCCCCGCTTGTCGGTCCCCTCCCAGACAAACGGCTGCAGCTCCATCGTGGCGCGGGCCACGGGCTCCTTCTTGATCGCACTGCGACTCACAGACATGTTGGCTCCCCAGGCCCGCCATCCCCAGGCGGGCATCCTGAGCGGCGATGGTAGCTGGTTCAGACCCGTCCGGGGAGCCTGCCGACGTGACGACGTGCAGGGTTTTCGACGCGTCGAGGCGAAAGGTGACGCGCTGCGTCACATTGCCGCGTCCATCGCAGATTCGGAGCAGGGGGGTTCCCATCCGCGAAATAGCTGCCATCATTGGCGCGGGGAAATCGGGGGAGGCGTGGCCATGGGAGATTGGCACGCAACCTGCGTTGATCCACCCGCGGGGACGGGCAGCCTGCTCATCCGGTCATCTGGCCGGCCGGTTGCCGCACCCGGAAAATCAACCACCACTACTTGGGGACGTACCACCATGAAGAACCAGAAGGGCTTCACCCTGATCGAACTGATGATCGTCGTTGCGATCATCGCCATCCTGGCCGCCATCGCGCTGCCGGCTTACTCGAACTACACCAAGAAGGCCAAGGTCTCGGAAGTGATCCTTGCGGCTTCTTCGCTGCGTACCGACGTGTCGGAATACGTGGCCAGCAACAATGCCCTGCCGCCGGCCACCTGGGAGCCGGATTTCCAGCAGACCCAGTATGTGGACAAGCTGGAATGGGATGCGACCACCAAGACCATCACCGCGACCGCGCGTAACATTGCTGACGACATCAATGGCGATACCATCACGCTGAAGGCCGACGACAGCAACGTGGAGAACGGCGTCATCCCGAAGTGGACCTGCGAAGGTTCCATCGCTTCGAAGTACCGCCCGGGTTCGTGCCAGGGTGAGGCCGCAGCCGCCGAGTAATTGGCGTTCGCTGCTCGCATACGGAAACGGGGAGCCCAGGCTCCCCGTTTTCGTTTCAGCGCTGCGGGTTGACCGGATCCTACCTGGCCACACGCTTGCATTGAGTCCGCGAAGTTTGTTCTTCTGTTGAAATCGACCGTGCGACTGGGGAGTTCGCAATGCGCCGTCCTTCATTCAGCCATGGCCCATGGCTGCTTCTGATCTTCGTGCTCTCCGGCTTCGCCGGGCTGATCTACCAGTCCATCTGGACGCAGTACCTGGGGCTGTTCCTGGGGCATTCCTCGCACGCGCAATCGCTGGTGCTGATCCTGTTCATGGGCGGCATGGCGCTGGGGGCGTGGCTGGTCAGCCGCCGCAGCGCGCTGCTGCGCAGGCCGCTGCTGGCCTACGCGGTCATCGAGCTGGTGATCGGGGTGCTGGGTATCGGTTTCGACGGGCTGTTCCAGGGCGTGACCGGCTGGGCGTACACCCACCTCATGCCGGGCATGGAGGGCACCTCGTCCACGGCGCTGCGCTGGGCGCTGGCCACGGCCCTGGTGCTGCCGCAATGCATCCTGCTGGGCGCGACCTTCCCGCTGATGAGTGCGGGTTACATGCGCCTGCAGCCGGGGTCGCAGGGTGAGGTGCTGGCCGGGCTCTATTTCTCCAACAGCCTGGGCGCGGCCGCCGGCGCCCTGGTGGCGACCTACGCGCTGCTGCCGGCGGTAGGACTGCCGGGCACCGTCCTCAGTGCCGGCCTGCTCAACATCGTGGTGGCCATCCTGGTCTATCCACTGGCCCGCGACGGCAGCGCGCCTGCGGTAGTGGCCTCCGCCGCGCCGGCTGCCGGCGGCGTACGACCGGAGACTGCAGTGCCGGTGCGGCTGGTGCTGCTGGTCGCAGCGGCGACCGGCGCGTCATCCTTCGTCTACGAAATCACCTGGGTGCGCATGCTGTCGCTCGCACTCGGCACCACGCTGCATTCGTTCGAGCTGATGCTGGCGGCGTTCATCCTCGGCATCGCCTTCGGCGGCCTGTGGCTGCGCCGCCGCGCCGACCGGATGCCGTCGCCCCTGCGCGTGGCAGGCTGGGTGCAGGTGTGGATGGGGCTGGCGGCGCTGGCCTCGATGTTCGTCTATGCGCAGGCCTTCGATTGGGTCGGCTGGCTGATGCGGGTCATCGTGCGCAGCGCGGATGGTTACGTGCTGTACAACCTGGCCAGTGCCGCCATTGCCGGCCTGGTGATGTTCCCGGCGGCGTTCTTCGCCGGCATGACGCTGCCGCTGCTGACCCTGGCGCTGCTGCGCGCCGGGCAGGGCGAGCGCGGGATCGGCCAGGCCTATGCGTTCAATACGCTCGGCGCGATCGTCGGTGTGCTGGCGGCCATCCATCTGCTGATGCCGCTGCTGGGGCTGAAGTACGCGCTGCTGGTCGCGGCGGTGGTCGACATCGTGCTGGGCCTGGTGCTGCTGCAGCGCCTTCGGCTTGCGGCTCCGGGCCGTCTGCGCTCGCCACTGTGGCAGGCTGGCGCGCTGGGTGTCGCTGGCGTAGTGGCGGCCGTCGTGCTGGTCCGCTTCGATCCGCTGGTGCTGAATTCGTCGGTGTACCGCCATGGCACGGCCCGTCTGGCGGATACCGCCACGATGCTGTTCTCGCGCGATGGGCAGACGGCCACCGTGGCGGTCTATGAAAGCACCCAGCCGATCGGCCGCATGCGTGCCATCGCCACCAACGGCAAAGTGGATGCAGGCATGGCCGTGTCGATGGCACAGGCACCCACCAGCGACGAATCGACCATGATCCTGCTGGCGGCTCTGCCGTTGGCGCTGCGCGATGATTACCAGCGCGTCGGTGTGATCGGTTTCGGATCCGGGCTCAGCACGCACACGCTGTTGGGCGACCAGCGCGTCGGGCGCGTGGAAACGGTGGAGATCGAGCCGGCCATGGTGGAGGGCGCGCGCCTGTTCGGCGAGCGTGTCGAGCGCGCCTTCAACGACCCGCGCTCGCACGTGGTGATCGACGATGCGAAGTCCTATTTCGCCGCCAGCCCGCGCAAGTACGACCTGATCATTTCCGAGCCGTCCAATCCCTGGGTGGGTGGAACGGCGGCGCTGTTCAGCGATGAGTTCTATGCGTTCGTGCCACAGCAGCTAAACGAAGGTGGCGTGTTCGTGCAGTGGCTGCAGCTGTATGAGATCACCCCCGAACTGGTCAGCTCGGTGCTGGCGGGGCTGCTGGAGCAGTTCTCCGATGTGCGCGCTTACCTGGCCAATCGTGGCGACCTGATC
Source organism: Stenotrophomonas sp. YJH_SMC_106-19 (assembly GCF_059368375.1). NCBI lineage: Bacteria > Pseudomonadati > Pseudomonadota > Gammaproteobacteria > Lysobacterales > Lysobacteraceae > Stenotrophomonas > Stenotrophomonas sp. YJH_SMC_106-19. The sequence goes on along the minus strand of NZ_JCAFRQ010000001.1, from coordinate 831,438 downwards.
CTGGTGGCGACGCCGAAGGGCACGTTGCCGCCGATGAAGGGCAGCCTGTTCCAGCAGCCGCAGCTGCGCAGGGAACTGGCGCGGATCGGCGTGCATTCGGTGGCCGATCTGGAGAACGCCCTGTCCATGGATGACGCAGCGCTGCGCGCCTTCGTTCCTCTGTATCCGGCCGCGCGCAATTCCGATTACTTCCCGACCTTGAAGTTGAATGCCCCGGTGGCACGTTTCCAGGGGGCGTTCACCCGTGATTTCCAGCAGGTGATGACGGCCCCCTGGCGGATCGTCAGCGCCCCGCCAAGGGGGCAGGTGGCAGGTGCTGCGGCGGGTCTGCCGCAACCGGCGTCCAGCCGGAATGACAAACGTCCGACCGCACGGGCCGTGGCAGCTTTCCTGCAGGGCGAGGTGCCCACGGATGCGGCGGATGCCGATTGGATGAGTGCGCAGGCGCTGCGTGGGCTGGCAGCGCGCTGCGAACTGGACGGATCTCCGATGGAAACCACCCGGCTGCTGTTCGTGCTGGCCGGAGAAACGATCCCGTTCCTGCCGGCAGCGCAGCGGACGGCCCTCTGGGCGCAGCGCGACTGGATGGACTGCACCCCGGCCGATCCCGTCGTGTCCGCCAGCCTTGCCCTGGTTGCCGCCGCGGCCACCGACGACCACCACGCTGTACTCACGGAAGGCCGGCGATTGTTGGGCAGCGAGCACGCGCCGATGCTGCTGGCCGACCCTGCCACCGGCTATTATCTGTTCGGTGCAATGCAGCACGCTGCGCGGCAGCTGGGGGATACCACGGCGTCGCGGCAACTGACGGACCAGTACTGGAAGGCGCTCGCGCCCGATGCGCGAGGAAACGGACCCCTGCGTTTGCTGAGCTACCTGGCCGCTATGGGCCGGCAACCCGTTTCTGAAACTGAATTCCGGCCGTCAGGGCACGAGTAACGAGGAATCCCATGAGCGTTGTTTCATCCCCCAACCTTGTCGGCATCACCGGGCTGGCGCGCCGCCTGGTCCAGGATGGTGCGCTGGACGAGGCCACCGCCCGCGACGCCATGACCCGGGCCGCCGCCGCGCGGCAGCCGCTGCCGCAGTGGTTCGCGCAGAACAAGGTGGTGGGGGCAGCACAGCTGGCCGCGGCCAATGCGGTTGAGTTCGGCATGCCGCTGTTCGACGTCTCGACCTTCGATGCCAGCCAGAACGCGATGAGCCTGGTCAGCGAGGAACTGCTGCGTAAGCACAACGTACTGCCGCTGTTCAAGCGTGGCGGCAAGCTGTTCGTCGGCACCAGCAACCCGACCCACGCACTGGACGAGATCAAGTTCCACACCAACCTGGTGGTGGAGCCGATCCTGGTCGACGAGGACCAGATCCGCCGCACTCTGGAACAGTGGCACGCCAGCCACGACACGCTGGGTGACGCGCTGGGCGGTGACGATGAGGGGATGGCCAACCTCGACGTGGGCCTGGGCGATGAGGATGGTGCGGGTGGCGACTCCGGCATCGATGCCAAGGGCGACGACACCCCGGTGGTGAAGTTCGTCAACAAGGTGCTGGTCGATGCGATCCGCAAGGGCGCGTCGGACATCCATTTCGAGCCGTACGAAGACGATTACCGCGTGCGCCTGCGCATCGATGGGCTGTTGAAGATGGTCGCGCGCGCGCCTGTGAAGTTGAACCAGCGCATCGCTGCGCGCCTGAAGGTGATGGCACAGCTGGACATCGCCGAGAAGCGCGTGCCGCAGGATGGCCGCATCAAGCTCAACCTGTCCAAGTCCAAGCAGATCGATTTCCGTGTGAGCACGTTGCCGACCCTGTTCGGCGAGAAGGTCGTGCTGCGTATCCTCGACGGCAGTGCCGCCAAGCTGGGCATCGACAAGCTCGGCTATGAGCCCGACCAGCAGAAGCTGTTCCTGGATGCGATCCACAAGCCGTACGGCATGGTGCTGGTGACCGGGCCGACCGGTTCGGGCAAGACGGTGTCGCTGTATACCGCGCTGGGCATTCTCAACGACGAGACGCGCAACATCTCCACGGCGGAAGATCCGGTGGAAATCCGGCTGCCCGGCGTCAACCAGGTGCAGCAGAACAACAAGCGCGGCATGACGTTCGCCGCTGCGTTGCGCTCGTTCCTGCGCCAGGATCCGGACATCATCATGGTCGGCGAAATCCGCGACCTGGAGACCGCCGAGATCGCCATCAAGGCCGCGCAGACCGGCCACATGGTGCTGTCCACCCTGCATACCAACGACGCGCCGCAGACCATCGCGCGCCTGATGAACATGGGCATCGCGCCGTACAACATCACCAGCTCGGTGACCCTGGTGATCGCCCAGCGTCTGGCGCGACGGCTGTGCCCGAACTGCAAGCGCCCGGCGCAGCTGCCGGAGCATGCATTGCTGGCCGAGGGTTTCACCCAGGCCCAGCTGGATGAGGGCATCCAGCTGCATGAGGCGGTGGGCTGTGATGAATGCACCGAGGGTTACAAGGGCCGCACCGGTATCTACCAGGTGATGCCGATGACCGACGAGATCGCCACGATCGTGCTGGCCGGTGGCAATGCGCTGCAGATTGCCGAAGCCGCGCAGGCGATCGGGGTCAATGACCTGCGGCAGTCGGCATTGAGGAAGGTCGCGGCGGGCGTGACCAGCCTGGCCGAGATCAACCGCGTTACCAAGGATTGACGCGGTTGTGCTGACGGGGTCGGAGCCCTTTCCTGCGGAAAGGGATCCGACCACTGGGCCTTGCGGCCCTTACTCCATGCCCAGCTTCTTCAGCTTGTAGCGCAGCGCGCGGAAGGTGATGCCCAGCTGCGCGGCGGTACGGGTCTTGTTCCAGCGGTTTTCTTCCAGCGCGCGCTGGATGGCGCTGCGTTCGAGCTGTTCGATGTACGAGGGCAGGGCGGCACTGCCCGGCTGCAGATCGACCACGGCTTCGGCGGCCGTGCCGTTGCCGGGCATGCGGGGGGCGTGCTGCGGCAGGCGCAGATCGTCGACACCGATGCGGTCTTCCTCGGCCAGGGCCAGCGCGCGCTCGAGAATGTTCTCCAGTTCGCGCACGTTGCCGGGGAAGGCGTACTGCGCCAGTGCCTCCAGCGCCGAGGGCGCGAGCAGCGGCGTGGTGCGGCCGTGGCTGCGGGCCAGCCGTGCCAGCACGGCAGCGGCCAGCTCCGGCAGATCCTGGCGGCGTTCGCGCAGCGGCGGCACCTTCAGTTCGATCACATTGATGCGGTAGTACAGGTCGTGGCGGAAGCGGCCGTCCTCGACCAGCTCGGCCAGATCCTTGTGGGTGGCCGACAGGATGCGCACATCGACCGGTTCCTCGCTGGCCGCACCCACCGCGCGCACCGACTTCTCCTGGATCGCGCGCAACAGCTTCACCTGCATCTGCAGCGGCAGCTCGGCGACCTCATCCAGGAACAGGGTGCCACCATGGGCGGCCTGGAACAGGCCGGGCTTGTCGGCGTGGGCGCCGCTGAAGCTGCCCTTGCGGTGGCCGAAGAACTCGCTCTCCATCAGTTCGCCGGGAATCGCGCCGCAGTTGACCGGCACGAACGGCCCGGCAGCACGTGCCCCCTGGGTGTGGATGGTCCGCGCGACCAGTTCCTTGCCGACGCCGGATTCGCCGAGGATGTAGACCGGGGCCTGGCTGCGCGCCACTTTGCCGATGGTGGCACGCAACACGTCCATCGCCGGCGAATTGCCCAGCAGCCGGGCGCCCTGTTCGGCGACGGGGCCCGGTACGGGCCGCTCGCTGTTGTTCAGTTCCAGCGCGTGCTTGACCAGTCCGCGCAGTACGGCGATGTCCACCGGCTTGCTGACGAAGTCGAAGGCGCCCGCCTTCAGGGCTTCCACTGCCAGATCCATGCTGCCGAAGGCGGTGATCATCGCCACCGGTGTGCGCGGGTAGTGCTGGGCGATCTCGCTGACCAGCTCGATGCCGTTGCCATCCGGCAGGCGCATGTCGGTGATGCACAGGTCATAAGGATTGCTGGCCAGCAGCTCGCGCGCTTCGGCGAGGTTGGCTGCAGTACTGATGCGCAGCCCCATGCGGCCGAGCGTCAGCACCAGCAGTTCGCGGATGTCGCGTTCGTCGTCGACGACGAGGGCGCTGCGGGTTTCGTTCATGGGCGGAAAAGATAAACGAGGGGGCTGAAAGCGACAAATGTTTGACGCACAGAATCAGGATCCATCGGGCAGCAGCGTGTGCGGACCTGGCAGGACCAAGCGGAAACACGAGCCGCCGGCCGGCACCGGGATGTAATCCAGCCGTGCCTGGTTGGCCCTGCACAATTCGCGGGCAATGTACAAGCCCAGGCCGGTGCCGTGCTCGGAGGTGGTGAAGAACGGCCGGAACAGCTGCGCCGCCACGCTTTCGGGAATGCCGGGGCCACGGTCCATCACGTCGATCACCGCGCTGCGTTCGTGCCGGGCCACACGCAGCCGCACGCGGGCCGGCTGCTGGCCGATGCGGCCGTACTTCAGGGCGTTGTGCACCAGCACGGTCAGCACCTGGTAGAGGTGGCGGGTGTCGACCTGCGCCGGCACGGAGGTGTCGCTGACGATCGGTTCGATGCTGTCGGTTTCCAGCGTCTGGCCTTGCTTGTACTCCAGCACGAAGCGGCGCACGAAGGCGACCAGATCCACGTTCTCCGGCGTGGCACGTTCGCGCCGGGCCAGGCCCAGCACGCTCTCGACGATGCCGTTGGTGCGCTGGCACTGCTGGCGGATGATCTGCAGCAGGCGGCGGTCGCTTTCGTTGAAGCCGGTACCTTCTTCCAGCAGCTGTACGGCATAGTTGATCGCCGCCAGCGGATTGCGGATCTCATGGGCCAGGCTGGCCGAGAAGCGGCCCATCGCCGACAGGGTGAGCGACTCGGCGCGCCGCGACACCACGCTGGAATCATCCAGGAAGACCAGGGCCAGTTCGCTGCCGGCCAGCAGGCGCGCGAAGCGCGGTTGCACTTCGGGTTGGTCCGGATTGAGCTGCAGCGGCAGTTCGTCCTGGGTCCAGCCGTTGCGCCAGCGCTGCAGGCGACGGGCCAGCTCGGGTGCAACGCTGGCCAGATCGAGGCGGCCGGTTCCGCCCGCACCGTCGCTGTCGCCGAGCAGCATCGAGGCAGCCTCGTTGGCCAGCGTGATGCGGCTGTCGGCATCCACCACCAGCACGCCGGTGCGCATGCGGCGGATGATCAGTTCGTTGATCTGGAACAGATTGGCCACCTCGTCACCGCGCTGGTTGGCCAGCTGCTGGTTGCGGCGGGCGCGGCTGCCGACCTGGTAGCTGATGAAGGCCAGGGCCAGGTAACTGGTCGTGAACATCGCCAGTTCGGCCAGGGTGCGGGTCGGGTCGCCGCCCTCCAGCAGCTTCCACAGATATTCGCCCACCGTTGCCAGGCTCGCCGCCAGGGCCAGCCCAAGACCCCAGCTCAGCGGCAGCAGGGTGGCGGCCGCGGCGATGTTGAACAGCAGCGACATCGAGATGCCGGCACTGGCGCCGGGCAGGGCGTGGGCCAGCAGGATGGCGGCGATGATGTCCACCAGCACGCCGGTGACCACGATCGGCCGCAGCCAGCGTTCGTTGCGGCCGATCGCCAGGGCCAGCAGCGACAACGCCAGGTAGGCCGCGCCGACGGTGTAGGCCAGCCGCGGGTGGTGGGCCTCGCCGACCATCATCGACAACGGGCTGTACAGCAGGGCGGCGATGACGGCTGCGATCAGCACCCGGTACAGGGCGAAGAAGTACAGCTCGCGCCGCGGAATCGATTCGATGCGGTCGATCAATGAAGCACTGGGTGACACGCCGGAACTCCCCTTCTGGCTGCCTGGATCTGGGTTGTGCGACGGGCATGCCCGAGCGGACGCAGATGCCCAGTATACGGTCGTGGCGATGCCCGGCCGCGGGTCCGCGTCGCGCAATCCGCCTGTGGCGAGGGCGGCCGGGCGGCTGCCGGCGATCCGCAACTGCCTGAATGACGGCGGAAATCCGCCCGGATCCAGTACTGCGTACAGACTTCTTTGCGCCCCGGCGCCGGCTCGGCCACAATAGTGGGCCCGCCGCGGTCCGTGCCGGTGCCTCCCCCGGAGGCCCTGAGGAATTGCGTGCGGTCGTTCCTATTCCCACGGTGACGCATGAATTTCCACGAATACCAGGCAAAACAACTGCTTGCCGAATACGGCATCCCGGTCCCGGCCGGCAAGGTCGCGGCTACTCCGGACGAGGCGGTTGAAGTCGCCCAGTCGCTGGGCCAGGGCCCCTGGATGGTCAAGGCGCAGATCCACGCTGGCGGCCGCGGCAAGGCTGGCGGCGTCAAGTTCTGCAAGACCGTCGATGACGTGAAGGCCGCAGCGGCCAAGATGCTCGGCACCAAGATGGCCACCTACCAGACCGCCGGCGTCGAGCTGCCGATCAACCTGGTGCTGGTGACCACCGCCGGTGAGATCGTCAAGGAACTGTACCTGTCGGTCCTGGTCGATCGCGGCACCCGCACCATCAGCTACATCGCCTCCTCGGAAGGCGGCATGGAAATCGAGCAGGTGGCTGCCGAGACCCCGGACAAGATCCACACCCTGAATGTGGACTTCGTCGAGGGCGTGCAGGGTTACCACGGCCGTGACATCGGCTTCAAGATGGGCCTGACCGCCAAGCAGGCCGGCCAGTTCGCCAACATCATGGTGAACCTGTACCGCATCTTCAACGAAAAGGACCTGGCGCTGGTTGAGATCAACCCGCTGGCGATCCTGGACGACGGCAACCTGTACGCGCTGGACGGCAAGTTCAACAGCGACGACAACGCCAACTTCCGCCACAAGGAACTGGTCGCGATGCGCGACAAGTCCCAGGAAGATGAAACCGAAGTGACCGCTTCGGAGCTGGACATCAACTACGTCACCATGGACGGCAACATCGGCTGCATGGTGAACGGCGCCGGCCTGGCCATGGCGACCATGGACGTCATCAAGCTCAACGGCGGCGAGCCGGCGAACTTCCTGGACGTGGGCGGCGGTGCCAACAAGCAGCGCGTCATCGAAGCGTTCAAGCTGATCCTGTCCTCGGACAAGGTGGAAGGCATCTTCGTCAACATCTTCGGCGGCATCGTCCGCTGCGACATGATCGCCGAGGGCATCATCGCCGCCGTGAAGGAAGTGGGCGTCAAGGTGCCGGTCGTGGTGCGCCTGGAAGGCACCAACGTGGAAGAAGGCAAGCAGCTGCTGCGTGACAGCGGCATGGCCATCATCCCGGCTGACAACATCAACGACGGCGCCAAGAAAGTCGTTGAAGCGGTCAAGAACGCCGCCTGATCCACGACACCGAAGGAAATTCCCATGTCTGTTTTGATTAACAAGAACACCAAGGTGATCGTGCAGGGCTTCACCGGCCAGCAGGGCACCTTCCACGCGACTCAGATGATCGAGTACGGCACCCAGGTTGTTGGCGGCGTGACCCCGGGCAAGGGTGGCACCACCCACATCGACCTGCCGGTCTTCAACACCGTTGCCGACGCCGTGCAGAGCACCGGCGCCAATGCTTCGGTCATCTACGTGCCGCCGCCGTTCGCGGCCGACGCGATCCTGGAAGCCGCAGCTGCCGGCATCAAGGTCATCGTCTGCATCACCGAAGGCATCCCGGTGCTGGACATGCTGCGCGTCAAGAACGTGCTGACCCGTTCCTACCCGGACACCGTGCTGATCGGCCCGAACTGCCCGGGTGTCATCACCCCGGGTGAGTGCAAGATCGGCATCATGCCGGGTCACATCCACAAGCCCGGCAAGATCGGCATCGTGTCGCGTTCGGGCACGCTGACCTATGAAGCCGTCAAGCAGACCACCGAAGTCGGCCTGGGCCAGTCCACCTGCATCGGCATCGGCGGCGACCCGATCAACGGCCTGAACTTCGTTGACTGCCTGAAGCTGTTCAACGAAGACCCGCAGACCGAAGGCATCATCATGGTCGGCGAGATCGGTGGCGACGCAGAGGAAGCCGGTGCGGAATACATCAAGAACCACGTGAAGAAGCCGGTCGTCGGTTTCATCGCAGGTGCTTCGGCGCCGGCCGGCAAGCGCATGGGCCATGCCGGTGCGATCGCCTCCGGCGGCAAGGGTACGGCGGAAGGCAAGTTCGCCGCCATGGAAGCGGCTGGTGTCGTCACCGTGCGTTCGCCGGGCGACCTGGGCGCTGCCATCGCCAAGCTGGTGAAATAAGATCGTCGCCGGCCTCCGGCCGGCACGATTCTGTAGAGCCGAGCCCATGCTCGGCTTGCTTTGGAAAAGCCGCCTTCGGGCGGCTTTTCTGCGCCTGGGCGTCGCGCAGTCATCCGCCGGGCATGGCCCGGCGCTACCTGCGGGGTCCGCCCGGCAGGCACACGGTGCGGCGTTACAATGGGCCATTGCAACCACAGGCTGGACCTTCCATGGCTTCGATCCGCATCGCGATGGCGCAGTTCGATTTTCCGGTCGGCGATGTCGCCGGCAATACCGAGCGCATCATCGAGATGATCGGCCAGGCGCGCGATGAGCATGGCGCCGGGCTGGTGATGTTCCCCGAGCTGGCGGTCAGCGGCTATCCGCCGGAAGACCTGCTGCTGCGTCCGGGGTTCCTGTACGAATGCGAGCAGGCGATCGCGCGCATTGCAGCTGCCTGCCGCGGCATCACCGCTGTGGTCGGCTGGCCGCAGGCGGCGGGCGCGGTGGTGTACAACGCCGCCAGCGTGCTGCGCGATGGCCGGGTCGAACAGACCTATCGCAAGCGCGAGCTGCCCAACTACGCGGTGTTCGACGAGCGCCGCTACTTCGACGTCGATCCTGATGGCGGCAGCTGCGTGTTCGACGTCGACGGCATTCCGGTGGGCCTGCTGATCTGCGAGGACCTGTGGTTCGCTGAGCCGCTGGCCGATACCGTGCGTGCTGGCGCGCAGCTGGTGGTGGTGCCCAATGCCTCGCCCTACGAGCGCGGCAAGCACGCCCAGCGCGATGCCGTGCTGGCCGCGCGCACCCGCGAGAGCGGTGCGGCGATCGCGTATCTCAATGTTGTCGGTGGCCAGGACGCACTGGTATTCGACGGCGCTTCGGTGGTGGCCGATGGCGACGGTACGGTGCACCCGGCTGCCGCTGCGTTTGTCGACCAGTGGCTGGTGGTGGAGTACGACGGCGCCAGCCGTCGCTTCATGCCGCACGTCTGGATGGACGATGGCGACGAGAGCATGGACGCCCTGGCCTGGCGCGCGGTGACCCGTGGCATCCAGGATTACTGCCGCAAGAATGGTTTCACGAAGGTGTGGCTGGGCCTGTCCGGCGGCATCGATTCGGCCCTGGTGCTGGCCCTGGCGGTGGATGCGATGGGGGCCGAGAACGTGACTGCCGTGCGCCTGCCGTCACGCTATACCGCAGGCCTGTCCAACGATCTGGCTGCAGAGCAGTGCCAGGCGTTGGGAGTGAAGCTGGAAGCGGTGTCGATCGAGCCGGCGTTCAAGGGCCTGATGGAATCGCTGGCGCCGCTGTTCGAGGGCACAACCCCGGATGTGACCGAGGAGAACCTGCAGTCGCGCAGCCGCGGCGTGATCCTGATGGCGCTGGCCAACAAGTTCGGTGGCCTGCTGCTGACCACCGGCAACAAGAGCGAGTATGCGGTCGGCTACGCCACCATCTACGGTGACATGTGTGGCGGCTACGCGCCGTTGAAGGATCTGTACAAGACCGAAGTATTCGGTCTGTCGAAGTGGCGCAATACCGTGGGGGGGGCGCCGGTGATTCCGCCGGCCGTGATCAGCCGCCCGCCGTCGGCCGAACTGCGCGAGAACCAGCTGGACCAGGATTCGCTGCCGGCCTACGACGTGCTGGACGGCATCCTGTACCGCTACGTCGACCAGGAGCAGTCGCGCGCCGAGATCGTTGCAGCCGGTTACGATGCGGCCGTGGTCGACCGCGTGCTGCGGCTGGTGCGCATCAGCGAGTGGAAGCGGCACCAGGCCGCACCGGGGCCGAAGGTCTCCCGTCGCGCCTTCGGCCGCGAACGCCGCTATCCGATCAGCAACGGCTACAAGGGCTGAGGCCCGCGCCTCCGCAGGGCCCGGCCATGGCGGGCCCCACAAACGCTAATTGGTAGCAGTTGCCCCATGAAAAGTATGGGAGGACTTTATACAGTCCTCCCATCACTTGACGCACCCCTTCCTCACTTAAGTGGCTGATCGTGAAGCCACTTCGACGTATTCCCAGGCATAGCGGTTTACTCATTGCCATCCGTTTACTAGCGGCCGGTGTTCAAGTGGCGCGGTGCAATAAACCACACGGCGCCTACGGCAGATCGAATGCCCAAAGATGCCACAGACGGATAGTTCCTGGCGTTCCGCCCTTCTGATACTGCCAGTTGCGCTGGTGGGTACTCTTGGCCTGCGCGGGGATCACCAGACCCGACTGGACAAGATGTTCGTCATTCTCAGGAGTGACCACGAGAGCTGCATCACTCTTCAGCGGGATCGCAAGCGTGCTGACCTCTCGCAGAGGCTTCTTTCGGTAAGCAATCATGACGCCGTCCTGCATGGCCCAAGCGTAGTCGCCCCGGACAAATCGGGCCACCCCGTCCTTGGTGTATGCGGTAAGACTCTTTTTCTGCGATACCACTTTGGTCTCAGCAAATATCCCCACGTATCGGCGGGCATTTACCAGAGGCGCATTGGCCAAGCGGATGACCAGGTCCGGCTGCTTGTTGATTACGGTCGAATTGAAGTTCGATAGGTTTAATCCTCGCTCGACGGATTCGAACACATCTGCCGTAAAACCCTCCGGGCCGTTACCGACGTAAAGCCAGTAAGAGAGAATCTCGCACAAGGCGTCCGTGTAGCGGTCCTCTTCTGGATTGGATTTGGTAGGGGGCGCCAGATGGGCACTTGGATTGGCGCAGATGATCTGCCACGCTGCCTGGAGCGCGGCGATGACGACGCTCAAGACGTTGCGTGAAATAGCGACTGGAAAACCTTCATGATTGGAAATGAGCTTGGCAGGACTTCCATGTGGTCCGATCATGACGCGTGGGCGCTCCTTGTGCCTCGGTTGAGGATGGCGGCGTTTCGCTTGATTAGGTCAAGCGCAAGCGTGCGCGCGGCAGTGCGCGTCCAATAGCGCCGCTGATTGAGGATGCCAATATACAAGGTACCACCATGGTGATACTCCACTAGGGTGCAGTCCAGGTCATCGGCCATGCGCAGCGAGCCTAGGAGATCACTCACTGCCAAGTCGGGAACTTGAGCGACGCCGCCCACCCGGAGGAATCGCCATGGTGACAGCGGGCTGTGCGGATAGGTCGTGACTTGAAGAGCTGAGTCGCTCAGGTCAAACGGCTCCAGAATACGTGCCAACGCGTCGCCGTAAGCTTCCACTTCGTGCTGTTTGGGCGGGCTGACTGCCGCCTTTTTTACCCGCGAGAACGGCAGCGCGACGGCAAGTCGATCTGCCACGAGCACGACATCGGCAGGGGTCAATCCGTAGATATGATTCACGAGCTTGTCGACGTTTGCCAGGTCCAGCTGTGGAGATTTCTTCTTGGCAAGAGCAAGCATGCTTTCGAGCGCTTCAATCTGTGACGCCGATAGCTGCGCCAAGGGCACGACCGGGAACTGATCGACGTCCGATTTTTGCATTGCCTCGCGCTCACAGCCGAAGATGCTGCTGGTCATGAGAGCGTAATAAAGGAATAGCTTGCTGTTCATCAGCGCCCACAGGTACACAGCCATCAATTGCGGCTGAGTCGTCCTTGCGCAGCTATAGCCGAAGTACGATTCGCGATACGCGACGTCCTTGAGGGCGAGCATGGCAGCCGGCGCGTGAGGCTTGGTGCTCGGTGACTTGCGCAGCAAAACCATCGGACCTTTGTATATCTCGCGTCGGCGAGTGCGGTGTACTCGCTTGAGCGAGAACCTCTCCAGCTTCGTTGTCGGGATGACGAACCATTCCGCATATCTAGGGTCGGGCATGACGGGCATATCGAGCAGAAAGTCCGACGGTTCATTCTCCGAACTGGTCTGATACCCCTGACCATGCTCGATTCCCACCTGAGCCGCGTACTTGTCCAGCGTGGGCCGAAGAGCAGGGCCCTCTTCCAATAGCCCCTCTGCGGCCGCGCGCCGCGGGGAAGGCGGAGCACGCTGGATCTTCTCCAGCAAGGAAACATCCAAGCTGTTGCCCTTAGCAAGCGTCTTGAACAGGGTGGGTACCTGTTCGACCATGGCCGCATCCGAGGCCCATGCATCCTTGTGGTCAATTCGGATACGGCCTTCAGCATTCAGTACACAGTCGACCGATGGCGTCACCGCATAGAACCGCGAATCGTCAGGCGCGGCCTGGTTGCGGGCGAATAGTAGGCAGAAATAAGCTGCGTTGCCGGGCCACACCGGGGTATTGCGAAGCTCCATTCCATTAAGGACGTGGGAAACGTTCAAGCCTTTGAACACCGCACGCCGCGCCTGCAGCCCTAACTGCGTCGTCTTAATGAGCAATCGCGCATGCAAGGCAAACGCAATGACAGCGCCGGGTGCGGCCCATCGTGTCGACTGCCAGACGAACGGAAGATCAGGCACGCCATCTGGATTGGCGACAGGCTCGATGCCACGCGAGATCATGGCCGAACGCGCAATACGATCCATTGCGCGTTGCCTCTTGGCGTGTGGTAGCGAGGTCCACGGCGGATTGCCCACAACGAGGTCGAAAGCGCCTGCATACTTGTCCGTGTCCGGGTGGCTAAGGCTTCCCAGGGGCTGACCACTTTCGGCATCGACCCAACCTTCAGTTGGCACTAGCACCTTGCCCTGAAGAGCCTCGAAGGTGAGGTTCTGCAGTGTGCCCACCTCCGGATCGAGCTCAAGGGCGGTCAGATAAAGCGCTAAGGCGCTCATCTGACGAGCGGCAGGGTTGATGTCCATGCCAACCAGCTGAGTATTAAGGATGCTACGAATTACAGATGTCGTTGGCTGCAGTCCGGTAGCTCGCCAACGTGCCTGAACCAAGCGACGGAAAGCCGCCAACAGGAAGACGCCCCCGCCTGCTGCCGGATCCAGAATGCGCGCTGTGTGTGCATTCTCACCCAGCATGCCCAGCGCCTGGTCCACGGTGTACTCAGCCAGATGGCGCGGCGTGTAATACACGCTTTCTTCCTTGGCCGTTGGGCTCTGGAAACGATGAATATGCGCTTCGTACACCTGACTGAGCAGCCCCACAGGGATGTATGCGAAATGTAGATCGCCCCATGAGAACTGCGTCTGGTAGGCGCCATCGCCCACTGGCTTGTCACCTCGAACGATAGCGCTCAAGTCATCTAGCGCTGTCATGCCATCGCCTGACCCGAGCTCTTCGAAGTAGCTTACGCTGCCGTGTTCTGGCAGCGTGAGCAGGTCGCCATTGAAGGTTTCATCCAGCCAACGCGAACTTGCAGCAGCCCATCGAGGACTTCCAAAACAATCCGAGAACTTGGGCACCCCTGGCACTGGATTGAGGTCCGGGAGAATTCCTCGGTCGTGGAGGAAGCGCAGGAACAAAGCGCGCCCCATCAGTGCCAAGGCCTCGTCGTCCTTCCGGTCGCGGAGCTCTATGAGGGTATCAGTGACGACGTTGAGCAACTCAAGCATCAACTGGTGTGTAGTGATGCCTTCCACGCGCGATGGAACGTCACCAACGGCCAGTCGAGCGAGTAGGCCAGGATGGAGGTCGGCGTCCTCCAGAACTGGAATTGCTTCATCCTCGCGTGCTTGGCCAAGTGCATACACCTGCACTACGCCCGGGCGCAGAAAAGCCACGTAGGGAGCATCGGCTCGGAGCGCCAACCGTTCCATGTCTCGACGGCGTTCCTGAACCGTAAAATCAGGCTCGTGACGCAGATCCCAAATGTAGAGCAGGGGCTGTTCGTCGCTCAGGACGACGGCGTCGGGCGTGGGCTCCTTCCGAGCCCGCGCTTGGAGGAGTCCAAGAAAGTCCAAATGCTCCGGACCTAGCGCTACCGCCGCCTGCGAAAGCGACACGATCGCCGTAGCCTCGGTACCGAGCGCGGCAGCGATTGCCTGGCGGGTAAGAGATTGGGGCAACATCGTCAAAGCATCCTTGTCAGGGGCGGGAACGCAGGGTCCAAAGCCCGTCGAACGGTGTGGTACATGTTGGTAGAACGGCCCGTCATGCCGACTTCGCCGAACCAACACGCATCGGCGGGAACGCAATGTCCGACTGCGTTGGCACGGTCTCCTCGTCCGACAAGGCTTGTCTGAGCTCTGCAATCAAAGGCCGCAGCGGTACCAAAACGCATGCCTGTGCCGGAAGCCGAGCCTCGGATACCGCCGTGATGCTGATCGAATTACCGCGGTACGCGATGGCCTTGTCGTTCAAGCCAAACCATGCGCTCTGCGAGCACACCTCGAACAAGTCCACGGCGTGCGGCGTGATGTGGCGAACTTGGATGCCTAAGGTGTGTAGCTGCGCTACGACCTTCAACGCCAGCAGGTCGCCCGGCGTGAAGCACGGTCCATACCCCTTACGCCCTTGAAGGGGCGGCAATGCGCGTCGCCAATGGCGAAACGTCTCCTCAGAAATCCTGAGTGCTTCCTTGACTTGGGCAGGTAGGTAACGCATGACGGTGAGTATAGCCCCAATTCAATTCGTTGTAAGTAACGAACTAATTCGTGCTGACCGACAAGACGCTGACGTATCGTCGCTCATGCTCGTCGCATGCGTTCAGACGCGCAGCTAACGCTCGGTGTGCCGCAGGAACGGCCATGCGTTAGCCAGTGACTACAAAGGAGAAGGGCGGAGACATAAGCGGTCGGGCCGAATGCGTCCAGCCCCACCGCTCAGGCAGCCTCGATCGCTTAAGAAATGCCTAGCAGAGCTCGCCGAAATCGGAAATGAGAAGGTGACAGGGCCTTTCAGCAGGCCTGCCACGGCACGTGCGACCTGGGCCACTGCCTGTTCGCTATGGCGGTCCACCCGCTAGGCGAGGACTAGTTGACTAAGCAAGAATGAGCACTTCTTTGACACACACGGTCGAGCGATGCCGCACAGGGTCGCCGATCGCACTAGTGGTGAAGCTCACTGGTAGGAACCAGGCGGTGCCGGTCTAGCCCGAAAACCAAACCGATGAGCCGGCTGGATAATGGTCAAACCAGAAGCTTTTCGGTATGGGCATTTGCTACCAAATAGCGCCCACAAAAAGGAAGGGCCCCTTGCGGGGCCCTTTTCTTACTTCTTTTCCAGCCGCGCGTTGCGCTGGCCGGTACTGGCGGACTTCTCGCCTGCGAACGGGTTGAGCTTGCGGATCATCCAGGGGTACTTCGGCCAGTTGCCTGCCAGCCACGGGTGATCGGGCTGGTTCAGCTCCAGCACGCGCCGGGCATCGTCGGCCAGGGTCTTGTTGCCCAGGTGGGTGTAGGAGTCGGCCAGGACTGCCACGGCGTCGTACTGGAAGGCGCTCTGCGGATAGGTTTCCAGCAGGTAGTTGGCGCGGCCAGCGGCCGACACCCAGGCGCCACGGCGCATGTAGTACAGCGCGTTGTCCAGCTCGTGCTGGGCGAATACGTCACGCAGCTCGATCATCCGCTGGCGGGCGTCGGCGGCGTAGCGGCTGTTCGGGTAGCGGTCAACGACGATGTTGAAGTCCGAATACGCCTGGTGCGGCGTGGACAGATCGCGGCGGCTGGGGTCCAGGGACCATACGCGACGCAGGAAAACCGTATTGCGGTTGGAGTTGGCCAGGCCGCGCAGGTAATACAGGTAGGCGATGTTGCGATGGGTCGGATAGGTCCGGATGAAACGGTCGATGCTCGACACCGCATCGTCGTGCTTGCCGGCCTTGTACTGCGCGTAGGCGGTTTCGATCATCGCCTGTTCGGTGTACGGGCCGTAGGGATACTGGGCCACCAGGCGACGGAAGCTGGCTTCGGCGCCGCTCCAGTTGCCCCCCTTCATCAGCGTGTGGCTCTTCTCGTACAGCTGTTCGACCGGCGTCCCGTCGTCGGGGCGATCACCCTTCTTGGCGCCGCGATGGCAGCCGGTGGCGGCGATGACCAGCACCAGCAGCAGGGCGGTGAGGCGGACGGGCGCGGAGAGCATGGCGGAGCGTCGGATCATGGGGTCAAGGCGGGACGCGTCTGGAATACGAAGGGTCGATGATAGCCTAGTGTCCTGTCCTGCGACTGAAACCGACCGCCGGGACCCCAAAATTTCAAAGATACCCCCCTGCCATGTCTGAACAACCCTCCGAATCGGCCCGCCAGGCCATCGTCCCCGACACCGCCGCCGGCCGGCGTTTCGACGCCGTCGTGGCCGAACTGTTCCCCGAGTACTCCCGTTCACGCCTGACCGAATGGATCAAGGCCGGCGACGTCCTGCTCGATGGCGCCCAGGCGCGGCCGCGCGATCCGCTGCGCGGTGGCGAGGTGGTGACCCTGAACGTGGTGCTGGAGACCCAGACCGACGCCCAGCCGGAGGACATCCCGCTGGACGTGCTGTTCGAGGACGAGCACCTGCTGGTGATCAACAAGCCGGTCGGCCTGGTGGTCCACCCGGGTGCCGGCAACCACAGCGGCACCCTGGTCAATGCGCTGCTGTACCGCGACCCGTCGGTGGCGGTTCTGCCGCGCGCCGGCATCGTGCATCGCCTCGACAAGGACACCAGCGGCGTGATGGTGGTCGCCCGCACCCTGGAGGCGCAGACGGCCCTGGTCGAACAGCTGGCCGCGCGTGATGTGCACCGCCAGTATCTGGCCATCGTGATGGGCGCTCTGGTGGCCGGCGGCACCGCCGATGCGCCGATCGACCGTCATCCGCGCGACCGCCTGAAGATGGCGGTGCGCGAAGACGGCAAGGACGCGATCACCCATTACCGCCTGCGCGAGCGCTTCCGGGCGCACACCGCGCTGGAATGCCGGCTGGAAACCGGCCGCACCCACCAGATCCGCGTGCATATGGCGCACCTGCGCCACCCCATCATCGGCGACCCGCTGTATGGCGGTGCGCTGAAGCTGCCCAAGGGCGCCAGCGACGAACTGGTGGCCGCGCTGCGTGGCTTCAAGCGCCAGGCCCTGCACGCCGAGACGCTGGAGTTCGTGCATCCCATCACCGGCGAGCCGGTGCGCAATTCGGCGCCGGTACCGGACGACATGCTGCACCTGATGAAGGTGCTGCGCGAAGACAGCGAGGCCTTTACCGAGCGCGAGCGGGATCGCTGGTGATGGCGACCGCGCTGCCGCTGCTGCAGGCTGACTGGCCGGCGCCGCCGGGCGTGCGGGCGCTGACCACACGCCGGCACGGCGCGGGCATTTCGCCGGCACCCTTTGCCCAGTTCAACCTGGGCAACCGGCACGCAGCCGATGGAGATGCGCCGGCCAACGTCGAACACAACCGGCAACTGCTGCAGCAGGGACTGGCGCTGCCCTCCGCGCCGCACTGGCTGCGCCAGGTGCATGGCACCACCGTGCTGCGCTTTGATGGCCCGCCAGTGGCCGGGGCCAGCGAGCCGGTGGCCGATGCCGCGGTGACGTCGGTGCCGGGGGTGGTGCTGGCCATCCTGACCGCGGACTGCCTTCCGGTGGTGTTTGCCGCCGCCGACGGCAGCGAAGTGGGCGCGGCCCATGCGGGCTGGCGCGGCCTGGCCGATGGCATGCTGGAACACACGGTAGCCGCGATGCGCACCGCGTCGTCGCAGCTGCGGGTCTGGCTGGGCCCGGCGGCAGGGCCTGCCGACTATGAGATCGGCGAAGAGGTGTATCAGGCCTTCGTCGGCCACGAACCGGCGGCGGCCGCCGCCTTCGTGGCCACCCGCGCGGGGCACTGGAAGGTCGATCTGTTCGCACTGGCCCGCCAGCGCCTGCAGTCCGTGGGCGTGGACCCGGCCCAGGTGTCTGGCGGCACGATCTCCACCATTGCCGATCCGGACCTGTATTCGCACCGTCGCGACCGCCGCACCGGCCGCATGGCAACGCTGGCCTGGATCGCTCCCTGACCGTGCCGCTGTTCGCGCAGGTGCTGGGGCCGGCCTTCGCCACCCTGGCAGCACCGGTGCAGGCGTTGCATGCGGCGCCGCTGCCGTGCCGCCGTACCGGGCAGGCGCGGATCGCACGGGGCCGCCATTGGCTGGTGCCCATGCTGGCCGCGTTGGCGCGGCTGCCGAAGGAGGCGCACGCCTTGCCGGTCGAGGTGGTGTTCAGCGCCTGCGGGCAAGGCGAGCAGTGGGCGCGACGTTTCGGGCGCTGGCCGATGGTGTCGCGGCTGTGGGCACAGGAAGGCGGTCTGCATGAGCAGCTCGGTGCGGTGCACTTCGGATTTGAGCTGCGGGCGTGTGAAGGCGGCATCGACTGGTCGGTGCGCAGCGTCCGCGTGTTCGGCCTGCTGCCGCTGCCGACGCGCTGGTTCGACGGCGTGCGCTGCCGCGAGGCCTGGGCCGCAGAGCGCTACACTTTCCTGGTTGATGTGACATTGCCCTGGATTGGAGCGCTGATCCGTTATGAAGGCTGGCTCGACCCGCAGTGACGCAGTGATCGTGTTCGATGGCGTCTGTGCGCTGTGCAGCCGCTGGGTGCGTTTCCTGTTGCGCGTGGACCGCCACGGGCGCTATCGCTTCGCAGCGATGCAGGGTACGCATGGCAGCCTGCTGCTGCGCAGCCATGGGCTGGATCCGCAGGACCCGCGCTCCTTTCTGCTGCTGGACGAGCAGGGCGCCTGGACTGACACGGACGCGATCCTGCGCGTGCTGACCGGGCTGGGAGGCGCATGGCGGCTGGCGGGCGTGCTGCGCCTGTTGCCGCGCAGCTGGCGGGATGCCGCCTATCGCAGGCTGGCCCGCAACCGATACCGCTGGTTCGGTCGTCACGACCGCTGCACGCTGCCGACGACGCAGCAGGCCGGCCGTTTCCTGGACTGATGCGCCGGTCGGTCCGCGCGCGGTGTCAGTGCGGAGCCGCAAGCAGCCGATAGGCGATGCGCTGGTTGCGCGCGCGGCCGTCCTCGCTGCGGTTGTCGGCTACCGGATGCTCTTCGCCGTGCCCCACCGCGACCAGCATCGGTGCCGGCACGCCATGCGCCTGCAACGCCGTCACCACCACGTCCGCACGCTGCTGGCTGAGCTGCCGGTTGGCCTCGGACGCGCCCTGGCTGTCGGTGTGCGCGGCCACTTCCACCCGTGTGCCCGGCGCAGTGCTGCGCAATGCGTCGGCCACCACCTGCAGCGTTTCGCTGGAGCTGCCGCGCAGTTCGCTGGAGCCGGGATGGAACTCCAGCCGGGTCAGGTTCAGCGCAGCGATCCGCTGCGCGGCGCCGGCATCGGCCGGCAGCCGCGACAATGCCGCCCGGCCCGGACCCCACAGCCCACTCATCCGCAGGGCGGGGAAATCCTGGCGGAGCTGCCGCGAGATCGCCAGGCGCCGCTCTTCGCTCAGGGCGGTGGAGTCGATATCCAGCTGGTTGCCGGCGAACTCCAGGCGCAGTCCCTCGCCCTGCAGGCAGGGCAGGGTGCGGATCAGGCGCTCGAACCAGCGCGGCGACCGGGCCTGCGGATCGATCTCGATACGGCCACTGACGTGCCCTGCGCCATGCACCGCAATCAACGCGCTCCACAGGCGGCGGCGCAGGGCGTCGCTGGGCAGGCTGCCATGGACCGAGACCTGCGCGCCGCGCTGGTGCAGGAACAGCCGCGCGTCGTGTTCGCGGACGATCGCCTGTGGCGTCCACAGCGGCGTGCGTGCCTTCAGCTGCAGCCATGCGGTAGCGCCGAGCACGACCACGGCGGCCATCATCCACAGCAGGCTGCGCAGGGCCATGCCCTGCACCCGCGGGGTGAGCAGGGTGCCGGCCATCTGCGGTCGCTGCCGCTGCGGGCGGTTGCGCAGCTGGCGCGGCTCCGAAGGGGCCGGCTCGATGGGCTGGGAGGTCAATGCGATCAGCCCCGGCAGCAGATCGCAGGCCACGACCCGGAACGCCCCTGATGACAGTCTGCTGCGCCTGGCCAGCCGGTCCATGACCGGATCACCCAGCGCACGCTGCAGGTCGCTGGCCAGCACCGGCAGCGGCGGCTGCCCGGGACGCCGCCAGGATCGGAAGTGAACCCCCAGGCCCGCCTGCTCGAAGGTCTGCTCCAGTCCGTCCAGTCCCCGTGGGTGGGAGGCTATCCAGCCGGCAATCACATCAACCACCCAACGGGTGCGATGGCCCAGTCCCAGGCGGTGGCTGGCTTCTTCGATGAAACGGTCGTACGCGTGCATGCAGTGGATCCCCGGAGTGATGTGCACGCGGTCGTGCACGGTGCGGCTTCTGTCGATTGCAGGAGCTCTGGGGGCGCCACTGTGGGGAGGTCGCGTCAATGCGAAATGAAATATCGCCGGTTCATTTTCTTTCGTTTTGCGCGATGGCGTCGCGAGGACGCCACGCAGCTGGCTGGAAGCCTTGGGGCAGCAGGACGTTCGCCTGCCTGAGTGCCACTTGCGACAGCGGCTGTGGAGAGCACGCCACAGCGGCGGGATGGTTGCATGCGCAATTACTTTCGAGCCAAAAGCGTCAAGTTTCGGCGTACAGAATGCGCCTGATTCAGCCTTCGAGGGCGTCCAGGTAGGTGCGCCGCCAATGGTTGATGTCGTAGGTGCGCAGGTGCTCCATCATGGCGTGCCAGCGCTCCTGGCGCTTGCGCAGCGACATGGTGGCGGCCGTGGCGATGGCATCGGCCACGCCGTCCAGATCGTGCGGGTTGACCAGCAGCGCCTGCTTCAGTTCATCGGCGGCGCCGGCCAGAAGGGACAGCACCAGCACGCCCGGATCCTCCGGGTCCTGCGAGGCGACGTACTCCTTGGCGACCAGGTTCATGCCATCGCGCAGCGGGGTGACCAGACCGACGGCCGCCGCGCGGTAGAAGCCGGTGAGGGTGGCATGGGTGAAGTTCTGGTTGACGTAGCGAAGCGGCGTCCAGTCCGGCTCGGCATGGCCGCCGTTGATGTGCCCGGCGATCTGTTCCAGCTGGCTGCGCAGTTGCCGGTACTCGGTGACATCACCGCGCGAGACCGGCGCGATCTGCAGGTAGGTCAGGGTGCCGCGCTGGTCGGGATGGCGCTGCAGGTAACGTTCGAAGCCAAGGAAACGTTCGGGCAGCCCCTTGGAATAGTCCAGGCGGTCCACGCCGATGGCCAGCTGCCGATCCCGCAGACTGGCCCGCAGGTTCTTCACGGCGGCCTTGGCCGCTGCGGTGCTGGCCTGACGCGCGATAAGCCCGGTGTCGATGCCGATCGGGAAGGCGGCAGCGCGGAAGCGGCGCCCCCCCGGGGCCTCCAGTTCGCCGTTGTCGAGCACGCGACCGCCGCCGAACAGCCGCAGGTAGGTCTGGAAGCGGTCGGCATCGCGCTGGGTCTGGAATCCCACCAGGTCATAGGCATACAGCGCGGAGAACAGCCGCAGGTGGTCGGGCATGGCCTGCAGCAGGTCCGCCGAGGGCATCGGGATGTGCAGGAAGAAGCCGATGCGGCAGCCGATGCCGCGCTCGCGCAGCAGGGCACCCAGCGGGATCAGATGGTAGTCGTGGATCCAGACGATATCGTCCTCGCGCAGCAACGGCGCGAGCTTGTCCGCGAACATCGCATTGACCTTGTGATACGTCTCGCGCGTGCCGCGGTCATAGTCGACCAGGTCCAGGCGGAAATGCAGCAGCGGCCACAGCGTGCGGTTGGCGAAGCCGTTGTAGTAGCCGTCCACCTCGCGCTTGTTCAGGTCCATGGTGACGAAGCGGATGTCGCCGTCCTGCTGTTCATGCAGCGCGCCGCTGCCATCACGCACGGTCTTGCCACTCCAGCCGAACCACATGCCGCCGCGCTCCTTGAGCGCAGCCAGCAGGCCCACCGCAAGGCCCCCGGCGCGGCTCTCGCCGGGCACGGCAACGCGGTTGGAGACCACCACCAGACGACTCATGACGCCTCCTGCCAGGAACGCGACAGGCGCATCGCTGCCGTGATCAGACCCACATGCGAATACGTCTGCGGGAAGTTGCCCCACGCTTCGCCGCTGTCGAAGGCCAGGTCCTCCGACAGCAGGCCCAGGTGATTGCGCTGCTTCAACAGTGTCTCGAACATCTCGCGCGCCTCATCCATGCGCCCGATCGCCGCCAGCGCATCGATGTACCAGAAGGTGCAGATGGTGAAGCTGGTTTCCGGCTCGCCGAAATCGTCCGGTGCGATGTAGCGGTACAGCGAATTGCCATGCTTGAGGTCGCGGCCGATGGCCTCCACGGTGGCGATGAAACGTGCGTCGAGTGCATCGATGAAGCCGATGTCGGCCAGCAGCAGCAGCGACGCGTCCAGGCGATGGCCGTCGAAGGTGTCGGTGAAGTGGCCCAGCGATTCGCTCCAGGACCGCTGCATGATGCGCGCGTGGATGATGTCGGCGCGCTCGCGCCAGTAGCGTGCACGGTCATCGCGCTTGAGCCTCACGGCGATCTTGCACAGGCGATCGCAGGCGGCCCAGCACATCGCGCTGGTGTAGGTGTGCACCTCGGTGCGGCCGCGGAACTCCCACAGGCCCGCGTCAGGGACGTCGTGCAGGGCAAAGGCCTGTTCGCCCAGCGGTTCCAGCCGGGCAAAGGTATGGGCATCCCCGGGGTCCTGCAGGCGACGATCGAAGAACAACTGGGTGGAGGCCAGCACCACGCTGCCATACACGTCGTGCTGGCGCTGCACCCAGGCCAGGTTGCCGCGGCGCACCGGGCCCATCCCGCGGTAGCCGGACAGGCTGGGAACTTCATCCTCGTCCAGCTTGGCCTCGAATCCGATGCCGTACAGCGGCTGCAGCGTGCCGTCGGTGGTGGCGAGGTTGAAGATGTAGCCGAGGAACTGCTCCATCGTACGGGTGGCGCCAAGCCGGTTCAGCGAACGCACCACGAACGCAGCATCGCGCAGCCAGCAGTAGCGGTAGTCCCAGTTGCGCACGCTGCCGGGAGCTTCGGGAATGGAGGTGGTCATCGCCGCGATGATCGCCCCACTGTCCTCGTACTGGCACAGCTTGAGAGTGATCGCGCTGCGGATCACCGCGTCCTGCCATTCCAGCGGAATCGACAGATAGCGCACCCATTCGCGCCAGTAGTCACGCGTGCGCTGGAACGCTTCCTGCACATAGCCGCTGATCGAGCGGTTGAGCGATTCATCCACGCCCAGGATCAGGTGCACAGGGTGGTTGAGGACGAACGGCAGGCCATCACGGACCATCCGGACCGGCACATCGGTGGTCAGTCGCAGCACGTGGTCGGGCAGGATCCAGCGCACGTGGTTGCTGCCCCACGTGGATTCGGGAACACGTGCGCCCCAGTCGGCCAGCGGCCGTGCGCGGATGACGATACGTGGGCTGCCGGCCAATGGCCGCACCTGGCGGATCAGGCTGACCGGCCGGTAGAAGCGGTCGTTCTGCCGCCAGCGTGGCGCGAAATCGAGGATCTCCAGCGCACCTCCATGCGTGTCGCGCAGCACCGTGCGCAGGATGGCGGTGTTGGTGAGGTATTCCTGCTCGCTGTCGGCGAAGTCCTCCAGCTCGACGGCGAAGTCGCCGC
This sequence comes from Stenotrophomonas sp. YJH_SMC_106-19, assembly GCF_059368375.1. Classification (NCBI taxonomy): domain Bacteria; kingdom Pseudomonadati; phylum Pseudomonadota; class Gammaproteobacteria; order Lysobacterales; family Lysobacteraceae; genus Stenotrophomonas; species Stenotrophomonas sp. YJH_SMC_106-19. Next base: position 807,906 of record NZ_JCAFRQ010000001.1, on the reverse strand, counting down.
CTGTCTGCTGGTTCGGGCCCAGCAGCGCACAGAAGGTGGGGTCGCCGTCAAAGGTGGGCAGGCAGCTCCAGACGACACGGGCATGTTTGTCGACCAGGGCGCCGAAGCTGCCGTTGCCGACCACGCCCAGATCAAGATCGGGTTGGGTCATCACGCGGTACATCTCGGTTGCGGCCGTGGGGGTGGCCGGGTCAATAGGCATTCTCGCGCAGCCAGGCGTGCACGCTGCGTATGTCAGGCAGCGCGAACACGGCGGCGCTGGGTTCACGCTCGCCGATCAGCACGCTCCAGCCATGCTGGCCGTTGGCGGCGTCGAATCCGAATTCATCCGTCAGGTCATCGCCGAGGAACACGGGCAGGCGGCCCCGGAACGGCAGGTACTGCATCATCCGCCGGATCGCGCGGCCCTTGTCGGTGCCGACGGGCACGAACTCGACCACGTGATCGCCGGGTTGCAGGCGGTAGCTGGAGCGACCGCGCACATGGCGGTCAGCGAACGCCCGCACCGCGCTTCCAGCGTGCGGCGCCTCGCGCCAGTGCAGGGCCAGGCCCACACCCTTGTCTTCTACCAGTACCCCGGGATGGCCATGTGCAAAACGCATCGCCTGCTGATGCAGGGCATGCAGCCATTCGGCGGTGTCATCGTCATGTTCGTCGCGCAGCACGCGTCCGTCCTGGCCACGCAGTTCATGGCCGTGCAGGCCAGCCGCAGGCAGCTGCAGAGGCGCGAACAACTGGTCAAGCTGTGCCAGAGGACGGCCACTGACCAGTGCTACGGCACCTTCCAGGCGGTCGCTGATACGACCGATGGCCTCACGCACATCGGGCAGCAGCTGCACGGCGTCCGGTCGTGCAGCGAATTCAATCAGGGTGCCATCGACATCGAGGAACAACGCGCAGGCATCGTCCAGCAATGGAGGTGGCGGACGCAGGGGGAGCGGTTCAGCCATGACGCCCAGCCTGCCAGCGTGGGCGTGTACGTGGGGTCGAGAGCAGGCGACGACAGTGCGTCGGCGCTGTCTGCCGGTTGCCGGCACGAGGGAGCGGTACCGGAGCGGGGCAGTGCGGACCCGTGGTCCGCACCACCGCAGACACGCGTCAGCCGCGGTCAGAACGTGTAACGGACGCGGCCGTAGTAGTAGGCGCCGTTGCTGCCGATCGGCGAAAGCACGTCGTAGGGCAGATTGCCGAAGTAATGGATGTCCTCATTGGATCGATCCGGGTAGTTGTCGGTCAGATTCTGTCCGCCGATGGCCACGCTCCATCGGGCGCTGATGCGATACTCCACTTCTGCATCCAGCTGCCATTCGGCCTGGTAGGTCTGGCGCGGAATGTAACCGTCACCGAAGTTGAAGACACGGGTGACGCTGCCATAGCGGTTCACCCGGCTGCTGAGTGACCAGCGGTCATTGCTCCATGCTGCAGAGACGCTGCCGCGCGTGCGCGGGGTGGCGTCGGTCAGCGTGTTGGTCTCTTCGATGCCGAACAGCACATAGTCCGGATCGAGCGCCTGCAGTTGTGCAGGGGTGGCCAGCACGTTCTTCAGCGTGGTCTTGGTGTAGGCGTAAGTGCCGGTCAGCAGCAGTTGGCCGTTGCCCAGCGCCTGCCGCCAGTTGCTGACCAGTTCGGCGCCACGGGTACGTGTATCGGCGGCATTGACGAAGAAGCTGGCGCTCTGCAGGCCACTGACGCCGTAGTTGGCGGCGACATAATCGGTCAGCGCATCGCCGGTGATGCTTTCGGACAGCGCGATGCGGTCATCGATGTCGATCTGGAAGAAGTCCAGCGACAGGTCGAAGTGCTCGCCGATGCGGCTGGTGAAGCCCAGCGACGTGTTGATCGACTTTTCGGGCTTGAGGTCCTGCGCGCCCAGGCCGCGGGCAATCGGATTGTTGACCGACAGCAGCCGGCCCTGCACCAGCTGGCCGCCGGCGTTGTAGCCAGTGGAGGTCGACTCGTAGCCGATCTGTGCCAGCGACGGGGCGCGGAAGTTGTTGGAGATCGCGCCACGCAGGGCGAAGGCCGGGGTGAACTGGTAACGGAGGCCGAGCTTGCCGGTCAGTTCGCCGCCGAAATCATCGCTGTGCTCGTAGCGCGCAGCCAGGTCGCTGGAGAAGTGATCGCCGAACTGGCTGGACAGGCTGGCATAGGCGCTGGCCACATCGCGCGACAGGGTGGCGGCATCCTGCGGCGTGAGGCCGCCGCCGGCCTGCGAGCCGGTGGGACGGTCGGTAAACGGGCCGGCCGCATAGCTGGCGGGGTCGCCGGGACGGGTCTGGTAGCGCTCACGGCGCGCTTCCGCGCCCAGGCCCAGCGTATGGCTGATGCTGTCGCTCTGGGTGAACACACGGCTCAGGTCCAGGTTGCCGACTGTCTGAGCGTACTCATAATCAGCCGTCTTGAAGCGTGTCGGGCTGGCCGGGCCCAATGAGGCGTTGAGCGAATCACGCAGGCGATAGGTGAAATCGTTCTGGCCATGGTCCAGGCTGCCGTCGTAGCTCCACTCACCCCATTGGCCGCGCACACCGGCGACCGCCTGCACGTCGCGGTTCTCGCCTTCGGAGACCGGCCGGTAACCGTTCGGATAGACCTCCTTCCAGTTGGCCTCGCCGTCCGGGTAGCGGAAATAGTTCGCGCCTTCGGTGTCGCGCTGGTTGAAGGTACCGAACGCGTAGAAGGTGGAGGTCTGGCCGACCGGGATTTCAGTGTTGAGCCACAGGTTGATGTCCTTGCTCTCACCATCGCCCAGCACGTAGTTGCGCTTGCCCTGCAGTGCGAGGTTGTCCGGGGTCTGGTCCCACGGTGGAATCTGGTCGAAGCCGGCGCGGTTGGTCCCGTTGCGGTGCTTGTACTCCAGGCCGACGCGCAGGAAACCACCGTCCTCACCCAGCGAGGTGCCCACTTTGGCGCTGATGTTGCCGGCCTGCCCATCGGTAAGGGTGCGGCCGATCGGCTTCAGATCGGTGTGATTTGCACCGTAGCTGGCTTCGATCTCGCCGCCGTCGCCACCATTGTCGAGGATCACATTGATGACACCTGCCACGGCGTCGGAGCCATACAGCGCGCCGGCACCGTCGCGAAGCACTTCGATGCGCTTGATCGCGCTGACAGGGATGGCATTGAAGTCGACCGGCGTGGTGCCCTTGCCGATCTTGCTGTCGGTGTTGACCAGGGCGGTGTGGTGGCGGCGCTTGCCGTTGATCAGCACCAGTACCTGATCCGGCGACAGGCCGCGCAGCTGCGCGGCGCGGACGTGGTCGGCGCCACCGGAATTGGACTGGCGCGGGAAGTTGAACGACGGCAACAGCGCCTGCAGCGCACTGCCGAGTTCGCCGTTGACCACGCCGGCCTTGCGGATGTCCTCGGCGGTAAGCACATCCACCGGCGAGGTGGATTCGAGCACCGTGCGGTCGGCGGCACGGGTGCCGGTGACGATCACGGTGTCGAGGTTGGTGGCGTCCTGGGCCAGGGCCGGGGCGATGGGGGAGAGCGCAAGGGCAATGGCGAGGCCGAGCGGCGACGCGGGCAGGCGGGCGGACATGGGGGCTCCAGCAACAACGACGACGGGGAGGGGGGAGATAGTTTCACTTACATCCATCCGGATGAAGCGATATATTATCTTCGCGTGATGACCGGTGCTGATGCAAGCCCCTGCCGGTCCGGCATGAGCTGATGCCCTGTTGGCATCAGCACGCCGGGCCGGTGGCGCTGTACGCTGCCGGCTCGCACTGTCCCCCTTCCCCGGAGCTGTACCGATGAAACACCTTGGCCTTGCCTTCGCTGTTCTGCTTGCCGCCAGTGGCTGCGCCAGCCTCTCCTCGCAGGCGCCCAGCGCCTACGCTACGGCCACGACCGCTGAACTGAAGGGGGATGCCGCACGCCCGTCCGCTGGCCAGGGCTGGGTGCGCAGCGAGCTGTACTTCGGGGTGGGCGAGGAGCAGGGCGCCGGCAACCGACCGCAGGCCGACACCATCAGCGAGGCGCAGTGGCGGACGTTCCTGGACAAGGAAGTGACCCCGCGCTTCCCCGATGGCCTGACCGTGTTCGATGCCTACGGCCAGTGGCTGTTCCGGGGTGACGCTGCGCCGAACCGCCTGCGCACCAAGGTACTGGTGGTGCTGCACGAAGACAGCCCGCAGCGTCGTGCCGACATCGAAGCCATCCGCCTGGCGTGGAAGCAGCAGACCGGGCACCAGTCGGTGCTGTGGTCGCGACAGGCCGTTGACGTATCGTTCTGACCGGGAGGCGCCGCCCTGGCGTCGCAGGGAAAGACGATGAGACACAGGGACACCGTGATTGGCCTGCTGGCGGGCCTGCTGGTACCGCTGGCGCACGCTGCTGACAGCGATGCGTCGCTGCGCTTCGAGGCGGCACCTGGCATTGGCGTGCAGGCTGAGGTGGCGGAGGACGGCAGCATTGCCGTGCAGCTGCTGCCCTCTGGCAAGCGGCTGAGCCTGCCGGGTGCCCCGGACGTCGACGGCAATTCGCGGTTGTCAGCCGAGGATGTTGATTTCGATGGGCGCCCGGAGCTGGTTGCGCGGGCGTCGGTCGGCATGGTCAATGAAGCGGTGGCGGTGTATCGCTACGATCCGACCAGCGGTGGTTTCCGCGCGCTGCAGGCCGAAACCCATGGGCGTGACAACTGCGGCGGCCTGATGGGGCTCACCGTTGATGCCGCCACGCGCACGTTGACCAGCAGCTGCCGCAGCGGCCCGATGTGGTACACGGACCAGTACCGGTTTGCAGGCGCGAAACTCTATCTGTATCGCGCCGAGCGCGTCTTGATGCTGGGCGATACCCTGAACGCCGCACTGCGTTGGGTGCCGGCCGACGAGCAGGGCCCGTCGGCGGTCTGGCGCACCTTTGATCCCACCGGTCGTGTGCTGGAGGGCGCGATCGCTGATGGCCTGGGCGCACCGCCCGACGGCCCGCTGCGCAGCCAGCAGGCCACCGTGGTGCCGGCGCGCCTGTTCCTGTTCGATCGGCCCGGTGCGCCCAGCACCCGGCGTTACCTGCTGCAGGGCGACCGCGTGGAACTGCTGGATGAACACGAGGGTTGGCTGAAGGTGCGGTACCGCAACCCGAAGAGCGGCGCGGTGGTGGGCTGGATCAACGTCAACGATTGACCCGATATCGCTCTGCAGTTTGCCTGTCGAGGCGATGCGTGGCTTGCCCACGAAGGCATCACCTCGTCGGGTCTAGCCTCGGACGTTCCCCCGTTCGAGGATGCATCCGATGAGCAAGCGCGTTGCCGAGATCGTTGTCGATACCCTGCAGCAGGCGGGTGTCCGCCGCTGTTATGGCATCGTCGGCGACACGTTGAACCACGTCACCGATGCACTGCATCGCAGCGAAATCGAATGGGTACATGTGCGCCACGAAGAGGTGGCCGCCTTCGCCGCCGGCGCCGACTCGCTGGTGAGCGGCGAGCTGACGGCCTGTGCCGGCTCCTGCGGTCCCGGCGGCCTGCATTTCATCAATGGCATCTTTGAAAGCAACCGCAACCGCGCACCGATGGTGCTGATCGCCAGCCAGGTGGTGACCAGCGAACTGGGCATGGAATTCCCCCAGGAAGTGGATTTCAAGGCGGTCTATGGCAGCTGCACGGTGTTCTGCGAACAGGTGCACAGCCCGGCGCAGGCACGACGCGTGGTCGCCCTGGCCTGCCAGGCGGCGATCAGCCGCCGCGGCGTGGCGGTGGTGATCCTGCCGGCCGACATCAGCCAGGCCGAGGTGAAGCACGATGTGCCGTTCTCGGTGCACTACGCCCAGCCGGTGCTGCGCCCGTCGGATGGCGAGCTGCAGCGCATCGCCGGGTTGCTGGGGCAGGGCAAGCGCATCGGCATCTATGCCGGTGCCGGTTGCCAGGGCGCCCATGCGCAGCTGCTGGGACTGGCCCGGCGCCTGCAGGCCCCGATCGCGCACACCTCGCGTGCCAAGGACTTCGTCGAGCCGGACAACCCGTACAACATGGGCATGACCGGCATCTTCGGCATCGAATCCGGGTTCCACACCCTGATGGAGTGCGACACGCTGCTGCTGCTCGGCGCCGATTTTGCCTGGGGGCAGTTCTATCCGGACAAGGCGACGATCATCCAGGTCGATCGCGATGGCAGCCATCTCGGTCGCCGCCATCCGGTGAACCTGGGCGTGGTGGGTGACATCGCACCGACGCTGGATGCACTGCTGCCGATGCTGCCACCCCGCGAGGACAGCACGTTCCTCGACGAGTGCATCGAGCGTCGCGACAAGGCGCTGGCCAAGCGTGAGCAGGAGGAGCAGCCGGGCGAGGGCGAACTGATCCATCCGCAGCACCTGACCGCGCTGCTGTCGAAATACGCCAGCGACGATGCGTTGTTCACCGCCGACGGTGGCTCGCCGATGGTGTGGGTGCTGCGGCATATCCGCGTCAATGGCCGTCGCCGCACGCTTACCAGTCTCCTGCACGGCACGATGGCCAATGCGATGCCGCAGGCGCTGGGCCTGCAGAAGGCGTTCCCGGGCCGGCAGGTGATCTCGCTGTCGGGCGATGGTGGCCTGGCGATGCTGCTGGGCGATCTGCTGACCGCCGTGCAGGAGAAGCTGCCGATCAAGGTGGTGGTGTTCAACAACGGTTCGTTGAACTTCGTGGAGCTGGAGCAGAAGGTGGAAGGGCTGCTGGACAACTACACCGATCTGAAGAATCCGGATTTCGGCCGTCTGGCCGAGGTGATCGGTTTCCATGGCCGCACGGTCACCCGCAGCGAGGACCTGGAGGAGGCCGTACAGGACTTCCTCGCCCAGCGCGGTCCGGCATTGCTGGACGTGCATACCAGCCGGGCGGAGCTGGTGATGCCGCCGCAGATCGAGGCCAAACAGGTGGCGGGTACGGCCCTGTATGCGGCCAAGGCGGTGTTGAATGGCCGCTTCGACGACGTGAAGCATCTGCTGGTGGACAACTTCCTGAAGAAGTGAGGGTTGGGGTTTTATGCAGGGCTGCGCCCTGCACCTGCTACGAGCCAGAGCCAGAGCAGAAGCGGGTTATCTGGGGGATGGCGGGGTGGGTCAGGTTGCGGGGGACGCCGTAAACCCGTCCTTGGGGGCTTGGCCGCGGCATCCATGCCGCGGACACCCCCGCAACCGGACCCACCCCGCCTTCGACAGATTCCTGTGATCTGTCGGAATGGCATGGCTGTTGCCTGATGGGTGTCGACCTTGGTCGACACGGTAGATCCACGCCATGCGTGGATGAACGAAGGAGTGATCGGGATGATCTTCTGTAGCCGAGCCATGCTCGGCTCAGAGGCTTCGCGTATGGCAGCCGAGCATGCGCTCGGCGCTACAACGAGAGCCTGCCTTTGCTTTTGATCTTTTGATTCTCTTCCGTGGCTGGCACACGCGGGAAACTGTCAGGGGCCGGGCGGGTGGGCGTCGCGGGGGTGTCCGCGGCATGGATGCCGCGGCCAAGCCCCCAGGGATGGGTTCACGGCGTCCCCCGCGACGCCCACCCGCACGGGCCAGCCCGGGAATCTGCGATTTGCGTCCAGCCACGAGGGGCCCTGCCGTTGGCTGGAACCCATCATTCCACCGTGGAATTGGCGCGCCGGCCCCGCTGGGCCTACCATCGGCGCTCCCCACCCCCATCGCCCCTTCCATGTCCGCTCCCGCTTCCGCCGCACCGCGTCGCTGGTTCGTCGCCGGTGACTTCAATGGCTTCTTCGGCCTGGTCGTCGACAACCTCTCCATCCTCGGCTTCATCGCCATGGCGTTGGTCGGCATCTTCCAGTTTCCCGCCGACGTGGTGTTCGGCCGAATGTTTCCCGGTACCGCCTTTGGCGTGCTGATCGGCAATCTGCTGTACACGCTGATGGCGCGCCGGTTGGCGGCACGCACAGGGCGTGATGACGTCACCGCGATGCCGCTGGGGCTGGATGCACCCACCAGCATCGGCATGGCGTTGCTGGTGCTCGGTCCGGCGTTCGTCGCGTTCAAGCAGCAGGGCATGGACCCGCATGCCGCCGGCATTGCGACCTGGCAGCTGGGCATGGCGGCGCTGGTCATCATGGGCGCGCTCAAGCTGGTGCTCTCCTTCTTCGGCGAAGCCGTCACCCGCGCGCTGCCGCGTGCAGCGTTGCTCGGCTCCATCGCCGGCATCGCGCTGGTACTGATGGGCCTGCTGCCGTTGCTGGAAACCCTGCGTTCGCCACTGGTCGGCTTCACCACGTTGGGCCTGCTGCTGTATGTGCTGATCGCCAAGGGCCGGTTGCCGGTGCGTGGCCCGGGTGTGCTGCTGGCGTTCGTGTTCGGCACCGTCCTGTACTACGGCCTCGGTCTGGCGGGACTGGGGGCCCCCGGCTTCCACGTGCCGGCGTGGACGCCGCCGCAGGTGGTGCTGCCGCTGCCGACGCTGGGCTTCCTGGACGGCCTGCCCACGGCAATGACCTACCTGCCGCTGCTGTTGCCGTTCGGCCTGCTGATGGTGGTCGGTGGCATCAACGTGTCCGAGAGCGCGCGCGCGGCCGGGGATGATTACCGCACCCGCGATATCCTGCTGGTGGAAGCGGTGGCCACGCTGGTGGCCGGTGTCTGCGGCGGTGTCGCGCAGACCACCCCCTACATCGGCCAGCCTGCATACAAGCACATGGGCGCACGCAGCGGGTACACGCTGCTGACGGGCCTGTTCGTCGGCATCGGCGGCATGCTGGGCATCATTTCCGGGCTGGTGCAGTGGCTGCCGCTGGCGGTGCTGGCGCCGATCATCGTGTACGTCGCCATCGACATCACCACCCAGGCCTTCCAGGCCACACCGCGACAGCACGCCGGAGCGATGGTGTTCGGCTTCCTGCCTTCGGTGGCCTACCTGCTGGCGATCAAAGCGCCGGGCTGGATCGCACCGGACCAGCTGCCGCAGCTGCTGACCAAGCTCGATGGACACGGCCTGCCGGAACTGGCCGTGATCTTCACTCTGGGCAACGGCTTCATCATCACCTCGATGCTGTGGATTTCCGCCGTGGCCGCGATGGTTGACGGCCGTCTGCGCCGCGCCTGCGGCTTCCTGCTGGTGGCGGCTGTGCTGACCCTGTTCGGCCTGATCCACTCGGTGGATCCGCGCGGCGGCATCTATCTGCCGTGGGACCTTGAAGGCCTGGCGCGTACCATCAGCTGGCAGTTTGCAGGGGCTTACGTGGCGCTGGCACTGCTGCTGGGGCTGTTGTCGCTGCAGAAGCAGGCGGTGAAGCCGCTGGGTGATCGCGCCGATCATTGACCGGTGACGCCGGGCATGGCCCGACGCTACCGCTCTCCGTCCAGCTCGGGGTAGTGGCGGAAGATGCCGTTGGTGTTGAACGCCAATCGCCGCTCCGACGCGAGATAGGCAGCGATGTTCGGTCGCTTCGCCACCCGCTCCTGCAGTGCCCGCAGCAGGGGCAGGCGCGGCGTGAGTGCCTGCATCCGGCGCGGGAACATGTAGTCCAGCCCGCTCATCAGCTGGAACAGCGACAGATCCACGTAGGAGTGCTCGCGCAGTGCATGGCGGCCACCGTTGGCCGCCAGCACCTGCTCGAAGTAGCCGAGGAACTTCGGCAGCCGCTCGCTGCGCAATGACGCCGCACGTGCGTTGGCTTCGGTCTTCTGTTCCACGTAGTACTTCGACGCGGCAATCGGATGGTGGGTGTCGTGTACTTCAGCCACCAGGTCGGCAATGGTCAGCTGCAACTGCAGCGCCTGCATGCGCCGCGCCGCGGCCTGCGGCACCAGATCCAGGGTGGGGCCGAGAAAATCCAGGATCGCTGCGACCTGCGCGATGACCTGTCGCCCCGCCTTGAGGAACGGGGGGGCGAACGGTTGCGCGCCCTCACTGTGGCCATCGAGAAAGGGCTGCATCACGGCGTCGCCATGTATCCGCGCCATGTCGATGTAGTCGGCGCCAGCGTCTTCCAAGGCCAATCGTACGAATTCGCCACGTCCCTGGATGCCGGTCCAGTAGTACAACGCGTAGTGCATGGCACGGTCTCCCCACGACAAGGTGCACAGCCTCGCGCAGCGCGCGCAAAGCAGGCGTGAGCGTGCCCTGCGTGCGGCGCCAACCCCAACGGCAGCGGAACACGCGGGGAACCCTCGGGAATCGAGAGGGTCACACCTTGTCCATGCAGATGGAAAACGAGGGACTGCATCATGCAGAGTGGAAAGGCGGTATGGCCCTGGGTGCTGGGTGTGGTGGTGATCGGTGGCGCGGGCGGTTGGCTGTTCCGCGATCAGCTCAAGAGCCTGGCGGACGGTGTCCCGGTGCCGGTGCAGTCGCCCCCCGCCAGTGCTGGCGCACCGCCACAACCGAAGGCGGCCGCAGAAACCGCACCGGCGCCGCCCGCCATCCGGCATCCGCTGGACACCGAAGCCGCGGCCGATCCCGCGCTGCCGAAACTGGCCGACAGCGATATCGCGGCCTGGAGCGCATTGAGCCAGCTGTTCCAGGGCGAGGGGCCGCTCACCCTGCTGCTGCGCGATCACCTGATCCAGCGCCTGGTGACCCAGGTCGACAATCTGGACAAGCCCAGTGTTCCGCCGACCGCATTGGCCGCGCGGCCTCTGCCGGGGAGCCTGCAGGTCGAGCCGGGCGAGGGCGGGGAACGCATCGCCGCCAGCAACGCCGCGCGCTATGCGCCCTATGTGCAGGCATTCACCGCGCTGGACCCGGCGGCAACGGCTACGGCGTACAAGCGCTTCTACCCGTTGATCCAGCAGGCCTATGTCGATCTTGGGCGGCCAGAGGGCTACTTCAATGATCGCCTGGTGGCGGTGATCGACCATCTGCTGGAGACCCCGGAGCCGCAGCAGGCGCCCCTCGTTCAACGCGATGAACGGGGCCGCTACCGCTTCGTGGATCCGGATCTGCAGGCGCGCTCGATTGGCCAGAAGGCCCTGCTGCGCATGGATGTGGCGCAATCGCGGGCGGTCAAGCAGCAGCTCCGGGCGATCCGCAGCGCGATCGCGCGCTGAGCGATCGCGGGCGCGGCCCGCCATGCGTAACTGATCCGGATCAACGCGCCGACCACACCCGCTCCGGCATGCTGGCCCCAGGCTGACTGGCCCCGGGGTGCAGTCGCAGCCGCCCTTGAAACCGGGTGGTGCAACCGCATCTTTCCAGCATCGCCGGCACGGGCCGGCACTGACGACCGATGAGGATTCGCAATGCGGATGGACAAGCTCACTTCGCGTTTCCAGCAGGCGCTGGCGGACGCGCAGTCGTTGGCCGTGGGCCGCGACAACAGCATCATCGAACCGGTCCACGTGTTCAGCGCACTGCTGGACCAGCAGGGCGGCAGCACGCGCCCGCTGCTGGCGCAGGCCGGTGTCAATGTACCGGTGCTGCGCGAGCGCCTGGACGAGGCGCTGGACGCGCTGCCGAAGGTGTCCGGGCAGGCCGGCAACCTGTCGATCGGCAATGATCTCAACCGCCTGCTCAACCACACCGACAAGCTGGCCCAGCAGCACGGCGATGCCTTCATCGCCAGTGAGTGGTTCGTGCTGGCGGCGCTGGAGGATGGCGGCACGCTTGGCATGGCGCTGCGCGCCGCCGGTGCCGACAAGGCGCGCCTGCAGTCGGCGATCGACAAGCTGCGCGGCGGCGAGAACGTGCAGTCGGAGAACGCCGAAGAGCAGCGCCAGGCGCTGGAGAAGTACACCATCGACCTGACCGCGCGCGCCGAGAGCGGCAAGCTGGACCCGGTGATCGGCCGTGACGAGGAAATCCGCCGCACCATCCAGGTACTGCAGCGCCGGACCAAGAACAACCCCGTGCTGATCGGGGAACCCGGCGTGGGCAAGACCGCGATCGTGGAAGGGCTGGCCCAGCGCATCATCAACGACGAAGTGCCTGAGGGCCTGCGCGGCAAGCGCGTGCTGTCACTGGACATGGGCGCGTTGATCGCCGGCGCCAAGTTCCGCGGTGAATTCGAGGAGCGACTGAAGGGCGTATTGAACGACCTGGCCAAGAACGAAGGGCAGATCATCCTGTTCATCGATGAGCTGCACACCATGGTCGGGGCCGGCAAGGCCGACGGTGCGATGGACGCCGGCAACATGCTGAAGCCGGCGCTGGCGCGCGGCGAGCTGCACTGCATCGGTGCCACCACGCTGGACGAGTACCGCAAGTACATCGAGAAGGATGCCGCACTGGAACGCCGCTTCCAGAAGGTATTCGTGGGCGAGCCTTCGGTGGAGGACACCATTGCCATCCTGCGTGGGCTGAAGGAGAAGTACGCCCTGCACCACGGCGTTGAGATCACCGACCCGGCGATCGTTGCTGCGGCCACGCTGTCCAACCGCTACATCACCGACCGCCAGCTGCCGGACAAGGCCATCGATCTGATGGACGAGGCCGCCTCGCGCCTGCGCATGGAGATCGACTCCAAGCCCGAGGAACTGGATCGGCTGGAGCGGCGCGTGATCCAGCTGAAGATCCAGCGCGAAATGCTGAAGAAGGAGAAGGACGATGCCTCGCGGCAGCGCCTTGCCGATCTGGAGAATGACATCGAGGTGCTGGAGCGCGAATTCTCCGACCTCAATGAAATCTGGAAGTCGGAGAAGGCCGCGCTGCAGGGCGCAACGAAGATCAAGGAGCAGGTGGAGCAGGCCAAGCTGGAGCTGGAAGCCGCGCAGCGCCGGCAGGATTTCGCCAGGATGAGCGAGATCCAGTATGGGCTGCTGCCCCAACTGGAAAAGCAGCTGGCGGCTGCCCAGGAAGCCGAGCACAAGGACTTCAAGCTGGTGCAGGACCGGGTGACCGATGAGGAGATCGCCGAGGTCGTGTCGCGCTGGACCGGCATCCCGGTGAACAAGATGCTCGAAGGAGAGCGCGACAAGCTGTTGCGGATGGAAGAGGTGCTGCACAACCGCGTGGTCGGCCAGGAAGAGGCGATCAAGGTGGTGTCTGACGCGGTGCGTCGCTCACGCGCGGGCCTGTCCGACCCGAACCGGCCTGCCGGCTCGTTCCTGTTCCTGGGCCCGACCGGCGTCGGCAAGACCGAACTGTGCAAGTCCCTGGCCGAATTCCTGTTCGACAGCGCCGACGCGATGATCCGCATCGACATGAGCGAGTTCATGGAGAAGCACAGCGTCGCCCGCCTGATCGGTGCACCTCCGGGCTACGTCGGCTATGAGGAAGGGGGCTACCTGACCGAAGCCGTGCGTCGCCGTCCGTACTCGCTGATCCTGCTCGACGAGGTCGAGAAGGCGCATCCGGACGTGTTCAACATCCTGCTGCAGGTGCTGGACGATGGCCGCCTGACCGATGGCCAGGGCCGCACGGTGGACTTCCGCAATACCGTCATCGTGATGACCTCGAACCTGGGCTCGCACCAGATCCAGGACATGAGCGGTGACGACAGCCCGGAGGCCTACATGCAGATGAAGGCCGCGGTGATGGGGGTGGTGCAGGCGCACTTCCGTCCGGAGTTCATCAACCGCCTCGACGATATCGTGGTGTTTCACCCGCTGGACAAGCAGCAGATCAAGCAGATCGCGCGCATCCAGATGCGCGGGCTGGAGAAGCGGCTGGCCGAGCGCGGCCTGAAGCTGGTGGTGTCCGACGCCGCGTTCGACCTGCTGGGCAATGTGGGCTTCGATCCGGTATACGGCGCACGCCCGCTGAAGCGCGCGATCCAGTCGCAGCTGGAGAATCCGCTGGCACAGAAGATCCTGTCGGGCGCCTTCGCCAACGGTGACACCATCGAGGTCGGCAACGACGGCGGTCACCTGGTGTTCGCCAAGGCCTGATGTCGGCCAGGTTCCCGCCCATGGGGGCGGGAACCTGCGGGCTGCCGGGCAGGTCCTGATAACCACAGGTTACGGGCTCATCGCCAGCGGCTCTCAGCGTGCGCGGTGGGGTCGCCTATCGTGCAGGTTTCCCCGGATGGAACCTGACGCGATGAGTGATCCGCAGTGGCAACTGGAAACCCTGGCCGTGCACGGCGGCTACCGGCCCGACCCGACCACGCGCGCAGTGGCGGTGCCCATCTACCAGACCGTGGCCTACGCCTTCGATGACACCCAGCACGGCGCCGATCTGTTCGATCTGAAGGTGCAGGGCAACATCTATACCCGCATCATGAATCCCACCACCGACGTGCTGGAGCAACGTCTGGCCGCGCTGGAAGGCGGGATCGGTGCGCTGGCGCTGGCATCCGGGCAGGCTGCGATCACCTATGCGATCCAGACCATCGCCGAAGCAGGCGACAACATCGTCGCCGCCAGTGCGCTGTATGGCGGCAGCCTCAATCTGCTGGCGCATACGCTGCCGCAGTACGGCATCCATGCGCGGTTCGCCGATCCGGCCGATCCGTCAGCCTTTGCTCCCCTCATCGACAGCCGTACCAAGGCGGTGTTCGTGGAGTCGATCGGCAATCCACGCGGGAATGTCACCGACATCGCCGCGATTGCCGAAGTCGCCCATGCCGCCGGCGTGCCCTTGATTGTCGACAACACGGTTGCCACGCCTTTCCTGCTGCGCCCATTCGAGCATGGCGCGGATATCGTGGTGCACTCGCTGACCAAGTACCTCGGCGGCCATGGCAACAGTCTGGGGGGAGCGATCATCGATTCGGGCCGCTTCGACTGGACGGCGCAGCCACAGCGTTTCGCCCGTCTCAACCAGCCGGACCCGAGCTATCACGGTGTGGTCTACACCGACGCCCTCGGCCCGGCCGCCTACATCGGCCGTGCGCGGGTGGTGCCGCTGCGCAATACCGGCGCGGCGCTGTCGCCGTTCAATGCGTTCCTCATCCTGCAGGGCATCGAGACCCTGGCCCTGCGCATGGAACGGATCAACGCCAACGCGCTGGCCGTGGCGCAGTATCTGAAGCAGCATCCGAAGGTGGCGTGGGTGCGCTATGCCGGCCTGCCGGATGACCCTGAGCATGCGGGCGCACAGCGTTACCTGCGTGGGCAGGGCTCAGGCGTGCTGACCTTTGGCCTTCCTGGCGGACGTGAGGCCGGTGCCCGCTTCCTGGACGCACTGAAGCTGTTCACGCGGCTGGTCAACCTGGGTGACGCCAAGTCGCTGGCCACCCATCCGGCATCCACCACCCACCGCCAGCTGGATGCCGATGAACTGGCCCGCGCCGGGGTCAGCGAAGACACGGTGCGGCTGTCGATCGGCATCGAGCACATCGGCGACCTGCAGGCCGACCTGCAGCAGGCGCTGGCCGGCGCCTGATAGCCAGGCGCTTGGTCGTCATCGCCAGTGGCGATCACCACCGCCGCCGCGATGCGCTACGGTGGAGCTGCCTCTCCAAGGCGTGGCACTGGTGTTACCTATCCCCGGTCGATGCGGGTCGACCGGGGATTTTTCATGGCAGCCGCCGGGCATGGCCCGGCGCTACGCCATCCGCCCTGCCTCACACCACCGGAATGCTGTGCTGGCCGAGATTCCGGTAGGGCGGGGTGGACATGATCATCTCCGCCAGCGAATAGGCCAGCTCGCGCTCGGCCATCACCGTGCCATCGGCGCCATGTTCCAGCAGGTGCTTCACTTCAGCATCGCTGTGTGCCCGTGCCAGCAGGGTCAGCTCGGGATTGATCGCGCGCAGTTTGGCCAGCGCTTCGCCGGCTTCCAATGGCTGCGGAATGGCCAGGACGGCGATCTTGGCGCGCTCCGGGTGGGCCTCGGCCAGCACCCGGTCGGCCGCGGCGCTGCCACGGATCGCCGCGAGGCCACTGGCATGTGCACGCTCGACATGGTCCTTGTTGTCATCGATCACCAGCACCGGTACGCCGCGGTCGCGCAGCACCTGCGCCAGCTCGCTGCCGACGCGGCCGTAGCCGATCACGATGGCGTGGTCATGCAGGTCGCGCGAGGGCCCGGTGGCTTCTTCCGGCTCCGGCGCCTGCGGCAGCTGCTCCTGCTTCGCCTGCCAGCGGTCGAGCAGGCCGAACACCAGCGGGTTGAGCATGATCGACACCAGTGCACCGGCCAGCACCAGCGACTGTCCTTCCTTCGGCAGGATCTGCAGCGAGACACCGAGGCCGGCGATGATGAAGGCGAACTCACCGATCTGCGCCAGGCTGGCCGAGATGGTCAGCGCAGTGCTGCTCGGGTGGCCGAACGCACGCACGATAAAGAAGGCGGCGGCGGACTTGCCGAACATGATGATCAGCACCGTGGCCAGTACCTGCCACGGATGCTGCACGACGATGTTGGGGTCGAACAGCATGCCCACCGAAACGAAGAACAGCACCGCGAACGCATCGCGCAGCGGCAGCGAATCATGCGCCGCCTTGTGGCTCAGTTCCGATTCGTTGAGCAGCATCCCGGCGAAGAACGCGCCCAGCGCGAAGGACACGCCGAACAGCATGGCCGAACCGAAGGCCACGCCCAGTGCGATCGCCAGCACTGACAGGGTGAACAGCTCGCGCGAGCCGGTGCCGGCGATGCGTTCGAGGATCCAGGGGATGACCCGCCGACCGACCACCAGCATCACGGCCACGAACAGGCCAAGCTGCACGAACGTCCAGCCCAGATCGGCCAGCACGCTGCCGACGGTGTGGGTTTCCTTGGCCGCATCGGGGCCGAACACGCCGGCGAGCACCGGCATCATCACCAGTGCCAGTACGCAGGCCAGATCCTCCACGATCAGCCAGCCCACTGCGATCTTGCCGCGCATGGTCTCCAGCAGGCGGCGCTCTTCCATCGCCCGCAGCAGGACCACGGTACTGGCGGTGGCCAGCGAGAAGCCGAAGATCACCCCATGCAGCGTCGGCCAGCCCATCAACCACGCCACGCCCCAGCCGAGCAGGGTGGCCACTGCGATCTGGCCGATGGCACCCGGGATGGCGATGGCCTTGACCGCCATCAGGTCCTTCAGCGAGAAGTGCAGGCCGACGCCGAACATCAGCAGCATCACGCCCAGTTCGGCCAGCTGGTTGGCCAGCGCCTGGTCGGCGACGAACCCCGGGGTGAATGGCCCCACGCAGATGCCAGCAACCAGATACCCGACCAGGGGAGACAAACGCAGCTTGTTGGCCAGCGCGCCGAAGATGAAGGCGAGCCCCAGGCCAACGGCGACGATGTTGATCAGGTCGGTGTCATGGTGCATCGGCACTCGCAGGGTTCGGGGAGGGGGATGTCCCGATTTTCACCCAAGCGGCCAGATGCAGCAAACCCGGCAGGTGGAACGGATGGTTTGAGCAGTACAGGGCCGATCCCTTCTGCCGGAACAGAAGGGATGCACGTTCCACCGCGCCGCCGGGCGTGGCCCGGCGTTACCGGTGCCGCTTACCAGTTGTACCTGATACGCCCGTACACATACGCGCCGTTGAAGCCGAACGGCGAGTAGTTGCTGTACGGCAGCATGCCGAAGGTCGAGTTCTGCAGGTCCGCCGTCCGGTCCGGATACTTGTCCAGCAGATTGTCCGCGCCGACGGTCAGGGTCCAGTTGCTGCTCGGCTTGTAGCTGGCCGAGGCATCCACTACCCAGGCATCACCGTAGGTCTGGTCACGCAGCGCGGTGGCCGAATTGCGCACGGTGAACTTGCCGTAGCGTGTGGCCGCCAGGCCCAGCTCCCAATGATCCGAGCGCCAGGTGCCGCTGAGGATCGCCTTGTCGCGCGGATAGCTGTCCTCGATGCGGCCGATCTCATCGCGGCCGATCAGCGACTGCGAGATACCCAGCGTCGGGAACACCGACGGAGACCCGTTCACCCGCTTCACTTCGGTTTCGTTGTAGCTGTAGGCCGCCGTCAGCTCCAGGCTGCTGGCACTGAAGGGCACGGTATAGCTGGAGACGAAGTCCACGCCCCGCGTGCGCGTGTCCAGTGCGTTGGTGAAGTACGAGAAGGCCGTCACCTGCGGCAGGCCCAGCCCGCCCAGCAGCGCGGCGGCAGCCGGCGTGGTGGTGATGTTGGAGGACAGCGCGATGCGATCGTCAATGTCGATCTGGTATGCATCGACGGTCACGTACAGGCGGTCCACCGGCTGCAGCACCAGGCCCAGGCTGTAGCTGGTGGAGGTCTCGGCCTTCAGTGGCGAGGCGCCCAGCGCTTGTGCGGCCGGGCTGGTGGTGGGGAAAGTGCCGCGTTCGAAGAAGTCACCGTTGATGATGGTGCTGGTCACCGCCTGGTAGCCCTGCTGGCCCAGCGATGGCGCGCGGAAGCCACTGGACGCGGTGGCCCGCAGCGCGACCTTGTCGGTGAACGCGTAGCGTGCCGAAAGCTTGCCGGAGAAGCGGTCACCGAAGTCCGAATAGTCTTCGTAGCGCCCGGTGAGGCCGGCGGAGAACTTCTCGGTCAGGTCCGCCTCCAGGCCGGCGTAGACCGCATAGTTGTGGCGGTCGGTATGCACTTCATTGGTCGGGGTGAAGCCGGCGAAGCCCTGTGCGCCGCTGCCGGTGTACGAATTCAGCTCGCCCGGGTTCTGGTCCCACTTCTCCTTGCGGTACTCACCACCGAAGGACAGCGTCACCGGATAGGCCAGGCCCCAGTCCAGCGACTTGGTCAGGTCGGCATTGAAGATGTCCTGCTGGTACTTCAACGTGCCGTCGTAGAACGAGCTCGGGCTGGCCGTGCCCAGGCTGTAGTTGATGGTGTTGCGGGTGTGGAAATCCAGGGTGTTCTCGCCGTGGTTCAGGCTCAGGTCCCAGGTCCAGCCGCTGTCGGTGCTGCCCTTGACGCCGGCCACCAGCGAGCGGTCCTTGGAGTACTGGTTGATCTGCGGCACGAAGCCGTCGGGATAGATCTGGGCCAGCAGGGCGCCCTGCCCACTGTGGTTGCGCGAGCGGTAGAACGCGAACGAGGTGATGTCGCGGTTGCTGAGCAACGCGCTGGCGTAGCCGGTAACGCGGTCGCTGAAGTCGAAGCTGGCGTTGGCCGAGGCGGCGGTCGCATCCACGCGCGGATCGCCGACCACGAAGGTCGTCTCGCCGATGCCAGGGAAATTGCCGGTGTTCGGTGTGCTGCCCTGGTAAGGACCGGCGCGGTTGCTTTCATCCTGCTGGCTGATCTGCCCGGCCACGTGCAGGCGGCCACGGCCGCTGCCGAACTCCACGCCGGTATCGCCGGAGAGCTGGTACTTGTTGCCATCGCCGGCCGAATACTGGCCGTAGTCGACGGCCAGGCTGCCGCCGCTGCCGCTGCCCTTGAGCACGATGTTGATGACGCCGGCGATGGCGTCCGAGCCGTACTGCGCCGAAGCGCCATCGCGCAGCACTTCAACGCGCTCGATGGCGGCGATCGGAATCGCATTGATGTCCACCGCCGACGAGCCGCGGCCGATGCTGCCGTTGACGTTGATCATGGCGGAGGTGTGGCGGCGCTTGCCGTTGACCAGCACCAGCACCTGGTCCGGTGACAGGCCACGCAGCTGCGCCGGTCGCACGCCGCTGGTGCCGTCGGTCAGGGCCGGGCGCGGGAAGTTCAGCGAGGGCAGGGCACGCGACAGCGCGGTGGCCAGTTCGCTGGTGCCGGTGGACTGCAGAACCTCGGGGGTGATGATGTCGATCGGGGACTGCGATTCGGCGACCGTGCGGTCGGCCACGCGGGTACCGGTGACGATCACGGTGTCCAGTGTGTTGGCGGCAGTACCGCTCTGCTGGGCGGCGGCGAGGAACGGAGAGCCACCGAGTGCGACAGCGACGGCGGCGGCGATCAGGCTGGTCTTGCGGGTCATCGGGACGGAACTCCGGTTGGCGGGGACGGCACCGGTATCGACATCACGAGGTGAAGCGGACGACGGTTGTTGCGGTGCGCAAAATAGGAATTAACGGGATATTCAGTGCCTGTCAAATGCCGGCCATCGGAAAAAACGTTGCAGCAGCAACCATTTAGCCGCGATGGGCATCATCATGAGAGGGGCCCGGGACACGTGCGGTGAGGACGTGGGAGAGAGGAAACGCCAGCCGCTGCGCATCCCGGGGCGCGTCAAGTATTCGTTAACGCTAGAATTGCGTCGCAGGAACAGTGCTCACCAGCACATTCCATCCGGTTATATGGACCCCTCCCCCGATGATTTCGCTTCGTAATTTCGCCTTGCGCCGCGGCGAGCGGCTGCTGTTGTCCAACGTCGACCTGACCCTGCATGCCGGTTACCGGGTGGGCGTGGTCGGCCGCAACGGTGCCGGCAAGTCCAGCCTGTTCGCGGCGGTGAAGGGCGAACTGGAGGCCGACAAGGGCGACGTCGACCTGCCCGGCAAGGTCCGCATTGCCAGCGTGGCCCAGGAAACCCCGTCGCTGCCGGATCCGGCGTTGAGCTTCGTGCTCGGTGGCGATACGGAAGTGGCCGCCGTGCTGGCCGAAGAGGCCGATGCGACCGCCCGTGAAGACTGGGAGGCGGTGGCCAATGCCCATACCCGGATGGCCGAGATGGGCGCCTATGACGCCGAAGCACGTGCCGGCAAGCTGCTGCACGGCCTCGGATTCCCGGCCGAGACCCACCACCGCGCGGTGTCCTCGTTCTCCGGTGGCTGGCGCGTGCGCCTGAACCTGGCCCGCGCGCTGATGATGCCCAGCGACCTGCTGCTGCTCGACGAACCGACCAACCACCTCGATCTGGATGCGGTGTACTGGCTGGAACAGTGGCTGCTGAAGTACCCCGGCACGCTGCTGCTGATCTCGCATGACCGCGAGTTCCTCGACAACGTCGCCACCCACACCCTGCACCTGCATGGGGGCGGCGCCAAGCTGTACCCGGGCGGCTACACCGATTTCGAGCGCCAACGTGCCGAGCAGCTGCGCCAGCAGCAGATCGCGCACGAGAAGGAACAGGCCGAGCGGGCCCATCTGCAGAGCTTCATCGACCGCTTCAAGGCGCAGGCCAGCAAGGCCGCGCAGGCGCAGAGCCGCATGAAGCGTCTGGCCAAGCTGGCCGGTACCGAGGCCGTGCGTGCCGAGCGCGAGTTCCGTATCGAGTTCGCACCGCCCGCCAAACTGCCGTTCTCGCTGATCCGCCTGAATCATGTCGAGGCGGGCTATGGCCAGGACGCCGTGATCCTGCACAACGTCGGCTTTGGTCTGGAAGCGGGACAACGCATCGGCCTGCTCGGCCCCAACGGCGCCGGCAAGACCACCCTGGTGAAGACCCTGGTGGGCGAGCTGGCACCGATTGCCGGAGAGCGCATGGCCCATCCGGACCTGAAGATCGGCTACTTCGCACAGCACACGGTCGAGTCGCTGCACGAAGGCCAGTCGCCGATGGAGCATTTCCGCGAGATCGCGCCGGATGCGCCGAACCAGTCGTTCCGCGATTTTCTCGGCAAGTGGAATTTCCCGGGTGATCGTGCATTCGAGCCGGTCGATGGCTTCTCCGGTGGTGAGCGTGCGCGCCTGGCGCTGGCGCTGATCGCCTGGCAGCAGCCGAACGTGCTGCTGCTGGACGAACCGACCAACCACCTGGACCTGGAAATGCGCGAGGCGCTGGCCGAAGCGCTGGCAACCTTCGAAGGCGCGATCGTGATGGTCTCCCATGATCGCCACCTGATCGGCCTGGTCTGCGATACGTACTGGCGCGTGGCCGATGGCGTGGTCGAGCCGTTCGACGGAGATCTCGACGCCTACGCTGCGTGGCTGCGCACCCGTCCGCAGGCGCAGGGCACCAAGGCGCGCATGGAGCAGGTGGAAGAGCCGGTGGTGGTCAAGACCGCACCGGTGGCGCAGGTCGTGCAGAAGAAGCCGGTGAATCCGCACAAGCTGGCCGCGGCGGAAGCCAAGGTGGCCGAGCTGGAAGCCGGCCTGGCCGAACTGGACCGTCAACTGGCGGACCCGGCCAACTATGCCGACAGCACCCGCATGGCCGTGCTGGGCCGTGATCGCGAAACGGCCGCTGCGCAGCTGGAAAAGGCTGAAGCTGCCTGGATGGAGCTGCTGGAGTCCTGATGGAGGGCGCCGGGCCATGCCCGGTGGTGTTCCCGATGCACTGCGCTCGCCGGGCATGGCCCGGCGCTATCGGTCGCATGCATCAGCCCTGCGCCTGCAACCACTCGCGGAAGCGCCGCGCAGGCTCACGCTCGGCGCGTGAGCGCAGCCTCGTCAGCCAGTAGCGGCCCAGTTCCAGCGTCGTGGCGAACGGCTGCAGCAGCCGTCCTTCCGCCAGTTCCTGTTCGAACATGCGCAGCGGCAGCAGGGCCACGCCGGCCCCTCCGGCAGCGGCCATGGCCAAGGTCAGCGACGAATCGAATACCGGCCCGCGCGCCTCCACGCCGCTGACCCCGGCCGCCTGCAGCCAGCGCGGCCATTCGTCATTGCGATAGGAGCGCAGCAGCGGCAGCGTGCCCAGATCACGCGGCTGTTTCAGCCGGCGTGCCAGGGCGGGGGCGCACAGCGGTGCGAACGGCGCATCCAGGATCGCCGTGCAGGCCTGCCCCTGCCAGTCGCCCTCACCGAAGCGGATGGCCAGGTCCAGGCCTTCGCCGGCAAGATCGATGCGGTTGTTGTGCGTCTGCACGCGAAGCTCGATATCCGGATGCGTGGCCTCGAACGCGGCCAGGCGTGGCAGCAGCCAGCCGGTGGCGAAGGTACCCACCACGCCCAGCGTCAGCACTTCGCGGGCCGCTCCCCCCGTGTAGCGCGCGATGCTGGCCGAGATGCGCTCGAACGCTTCGTTGAGCACCGGGAACAGCGCGGCGCCTTCATCGGTGAGGGCGACGCCGCGAGGCAGGCGATGGAACAGGCGGATCCCCAGCCGGTCCTCCAGCCCCCGGATCTGATGGCTCAACGCGGCTTGGCTGACGCACAGCTCAAGCGCGGCGCGGGTGAAGTTCTGGTGGCGGGCCGCTGCTTCGAAGGCGCGCAGGGCGTTGAGCGGCAGAGTCGGATGCAGCATCGGAAAGCCGTGAGCTGAAATGATGACTGATCGTAGCGGGATCCGGATGGTTCGTGGAATCTCCGTTGAATGCCCTTCTTAGGCATGAATGAAATTGATGGCACGTGCTGAAAAAACGCGCTGGTCAGGCGCGGCGGGGGCTTTCAATAATCGGGTTCACTTTCCGGAGGTCCTGCATGTTGCCCCGTCGACGATTCCTTCAGTTCAGTACTTCAGCAGTGGTGTCTTCACTGGCTCTGCCGCTGATCGCCCGTGCTGCCGGCAGGGGCGTTGGCACGTCGGCGGCGGCCGGCGCGATCGCCGCCGCCACGGACTTTGCCGCCCTGGAAAAGGCCTGCGCGGGCCGGCTTGGCGTGACCGTGCTGGATACCGCCAGCGGTCGCCGCATCGGCCATCGCCAGGATGAGCGGTTCCCGCTGTGCAGCACGTTCAAGACGGTGCTGGCGGCCACGGTGCTGGACCAGTCACGGCGCGTGCCCGGGTTGCTGGACAGGCGCGTGCCGGTGCGCGAGGCCGACCTGCTCTCGCATGCGCCGGTGGCGCGCCGCCACGCCGGCAAGGATCTGACCGTACGCGACCTGTGCCGGGCAACGATCATCACCAGCGACAACACGGCGGCCAATCTGTTGTTCGACGTGGTGGGCGGGCCGCCCGCCGTGACGGCCTTCCTGCGCGCTCAGGGCGACAGCGTGACCCGCAGCGATCGTCTCGAGCCGGAACTGAACAGCTTCGCCGAGGGTGATCCACGTGACACCACCACGCCGGCGGCGATGGCCGCGACCCTGCAGCGGCTGGTGCTGGGCGATGCGCTGGCGCCGGGCGCGCGCCAGCAACTGGCCGACTGGCTGATCGACAACGAAACCGGCGATGCGTGCCTGCGCGCAGGGCTGGGCGCGCGCTGGCGGGTGGGCGACAAGACCGGCAGCAATGGCGAGGATGCACGCAATGACACCGCCGTGTTGTGGCCCATGGGGGGAGGGGCACCCTGGGTGATTACGGCCTACCTGCAGGCTGCGGACATCAGCAACGATCAACGCGCCAGCGTCCTGGCGCAGGTTGGACGCATCGCGGACAGGCTGATCGGCTGACGCCCGCCAGTCTCCGGGCCGGGCTTGCTCCGAGGGTCGTGCGCGCGCATCCTGCGCGCGTTCGAAACCACACGGAAGTCCCCCATGAGTCATGAGTTGATCTACCTGCTGCTGATCTTCGCGCTGCTGGTGATCCCGCGCGCGCTGCAGCGCTTCAGCCTGCCCGCACCGCTCACCTGCCTGCTGTTCGGGATCATCGGCATGCTCTGGCTCGGGGACCAGGCGCACGACGCGGTGATCGGGCTGCTGGCCACGCTCGGCATCTCGTCCCTGTTCCTGTTCGCAGGTCTGGAGGTCGATCTGCAGGCGTTGCGCCGTGGCATGTGGCCCCTGCTGGCGCATCTTGTGGTGCGCAGCGCCACCCTGTTCGGCGTCGGCTGGCTGGCTTGGCGCTATGCCGGCCTGCCGTGGCAGGCCGCGGGCCTGCTGGCCCTGGCACTGCTGACGCCCTCCACGGGTTTCATCATGGATTCGCTGTCGCGGCTGGGTCTGAGCGAGGACGAGCGGTTCTGGGTGACCAGCAAGGCCATCGCCGGTGAGCTGCTGGCGCTGGCGGCACTGTTCATCGTGCTGCAGGCCAGCGATCCCGGTCACATGGCCCTGTCCAGCCTGGCCCTGCTGGCGATGATGGTCGGCCTGCCGCTGCTGTTCATCGCGCTGGGTCGCTGGGTGGCGCCGCACGCGCCCGGTTCGGAGTTCTCGCTGCTGGTCATGGTCGGCATGGTCGCTGCCTACATCACCTACCTGCTGGGGGTGTATTACCTGGTGGGCGCCTTCATCGCAGGCCTGGTCGCGCGGCTGCTGCACCAGCGCATGCCGCTGCTGGCCTCGCACGAGAACCTGCATGCACTGCGGCTGTTCGCATCGTTCTTCGTGCCGTTCTACTTCTTCAATGCCGGCACCAAGGTTCCCGCCGAGGCATTGAGCTTCGAAGCGCTGGGGCTGGGCATCGTGATCACCCTGGTGGTGCTGCCGCTGCGTATCGGCGTGGTCTGGCTGCAGCGCCGGCTGATGTTCGGTGAGAGTTTCCGCAGCAGTCTGCGCGTGTCGCTGGCGCTGGCGCCGACGCTGATCTTCACCCTGGTCCTGGCCGCGATCATGCGTGAGCGGTTCCAGATTCCGGCGGTGCTGTTCGGCGCATTGCTGCTGTACGCGGCGCTGACCACCCTGCTGCCCTCGCTGGTGTTCCGCACGCCCTTCGATGTCGACCCGGTCGAGCAGGAGCCGGACGGGGCGGGCGAGGTCGCACCCGTGGCGGCAACCGAGACCCTGGCGGAGGGCGTGGATACGGGGCGTTGAACGGGTGAGTGGTTTGCGCAGGCCGGCCATGGTCGTTAGGGTTGGGGCATGAAACTGCCTGCCCTCGTCACTGCTTCTGCCGCCCTGCTCACGCTCGCAGCCTGCTCACAGCCCTCGCATACGGTCGCCCACGACGTGGCGACGGCCCCGGCCGACGCCTTCATGGCTGCGATCGCCGCCCACTGCGGCCAGGCGTATGAGGGCAAAGTGGTGGAGGACACGCCGGCACCGACCGGCAAGGACCCCTTCGCCGGGCAGCGGCTGGTCATGCACGTGCGGGGCTGTGCCGATCCCGGGCATGAGCTGCGCATCCCCTTCCATGTTGGCGATGATCATTCGCGGACCTGGGTCCTGACCCGCACCGAGAGCGGGCTGCGGCTCAAGCACGATCACCGGCATGCCGATGGCAGCCCTGATGCGATCACCCTGTATGGCGGCGACAGCCGTCCGCCGGGTACTGCTGAACGCCAGCAGTTCCCGGCCGATGCCGATTCGGTAGCCATGTTCCGCCGCGCCGACATGCTGGCGTCCACCCACAACGTGTGGGCGATGGAGATCGAGCCGGACCAGCGCTTCGTCTACGAGCTGACCCGTCCCGAAGGCCGCCGCTTCCGCGTGCAGTTCGACCTGAGCAAGCCGGTGGCGTTGCCGCCGGCACCGTGGGGCGACGAGGCCCCGCCGGCAACCGCACCGTAGCGCTCGAATCGCGCCTGGCAGTGCCGGGCCATCCCCGGCGAGCGCGGCGGCGCCGGTGTTGGTGCCGCCGCGCGTCCGCAGGTTCGTTCGCTCAGCGCGTGCCGAAGCGGGCCCGGCAGCCGTTGCTCACCCAGACCTGGCCCCGCGAATAGCCCCAGCTGCGGCCCTCCTGACAGGCGCTGCCCGACAGCTGCTGCTGCAGCACGGGCCGGCCTTGGCGCTCGTCCCAGTCACAGTTCTGGACGCGGTTGTTGTTGCTGTTGCAGGTAATGGAGTAATTGCTGTTGCCGCCGCCGCCCCAGCCGCCGTTGCCGCCGCCCCAGCCACCGCGGGCTTCAGCGAACTCGGCGCGGCAGCCATTGCTGACCCACACCGCGCCATTGCGCACGCCCCAGGTGCGGCCTTCCTGGCAGGGACTGCCGGACAACTGGCGGACCAGGCGGGCATTGCGCCAGCCGACCGGACAGCTGCGTTCACGGTTGTTCTGGCTTTCGCAGCGGATGGTGTCGCCGTTGTTGCCCCCCCAACCGCCATTGCCACCGCCCCAACCGCCGCGACCCTCGACGAATTCGGCACGGCAGCCGTTGTTGACCCAGATGCTGCCGTTGCGGCTGCCCCAGGTACGGCCTTCCTGGCAGGCCGAGCCGGACAGCTGGCGTACCAGCTGCGCGCTGCGCCAGCCGGTAGTGCAGACCCGTTCGCGGTTGTTCTGGCTTTCGCAGCGGATGACGCCGTTCTGCGCGGCGGCGGGGGCGGGGGAGAGGGTGAGCCCGGCGAGGGCGCCCAGGCTGAGGGTGACGGCCAGGCTGGCCAGGGA
Source organism: Stenotrophomonas sp. YJH_SMC_106-19 (assembly GCF_059368375.1). Classification (NCBI taxonomy): domain Bacteria; kingdom Pseudomonadati; phylum Pseudomonadota; class Gammaproteobacteria; order Lysobacterales; family Lysobacteraceae; genus Stenotrophomonas; species Stenotrophomonas sp. YJH_SMC_106-19. The sequence goes on along the minus strand of NZ_JCAFRQ010000001.1, from coordinate 781,223 downwards.
CAGCGTTTTCATGGCGAATCCCCATACGGTGTGTGGTGCGCGACTATAAGGACGGAACGGATAAAGCCCGTGTGACTGCCCCGCATTTGCCCCGGCCGGGGCCTCGGCCGCAGAATACGGGGCTTTCCGGCCCCATCGGGTGCCGGCGTTCTCCAGCGGAGCTTTCCCCCATGCGTACCCACTTCTGCGGCCTGGTCGACGAGACCCTGATTGGCCAGACTGTCACCCTCGCCGGCTGGACCGACGTGGCCCGTAACCAGGGCGGCGTCTGCTTCATCGATCTGCGCGATCATGAAGGCATCGTGCAGGTGACGGTCGAGGTCGACAACGCCGAAGTGTTCGCGGTCGCGGCCAGCCTGGGCTACGAGGATGTGCTGCAGGTGGAAGGCGTGGTGCGTGCCCGCCACGCGGTGAACGACAAGATGGCGACCGGCAGGGTGGAAGTGATCGCCACGGCCATTACCGTGCTGAACAAGGCGGCGCCGCTGCCGTTCCACGCCCACGAGAATCCGGGCGAAGATACCCGCCTGAAGTACCGCTACCTGGACCTGCGCCGCCCGGAAATGCAGCGCATGCAGCGCACCCGCATCAAGCTGGTGCAGGCGCTGCGCCGTCACCTGGATGCGCGTGGCTTCCAGGACATCGAAACCCCGATCCTGACCAAGGCCACCCCGGAGGGCGCGCGCGACTTCCTGGTGCCGGCGCGCATGCATCCGGGCGAGTTCTACGCTCTGCCGCAAAGCCCGCAGCTGTTCAAGCAGATTCTGATGGTGGCCGGCTTCGACCGTTACTACCAGATCGCGCGCTGCTTCCGCGATGAAGCGCTGCGTGCCGACCGCCAGCTGGAATTCACCCAGTTGGACATGGAGTTCGCTTTCGTGCGCGAGCGCGACGTGCAGGATTTCGTCGAAGAGATGATCCGCGCCATCTTCAAGGAAGTGGTGGACGTCGACCTGGATGCCAGCTTCCCGCGCATGACCTGGGCCGAAGCGATGCGCCGCTATGGGTCGGACAAGCCGGACCTGCGCATCGCGCTGGAACTGGTGGACGTGGCCGAGCTGGTCAAGGGCAGTGAGTTCCCGGTGTTCACCGGCCCGGCCAACGACGCCGATGGCCGCGTCGCCGCGCTGCGCATCCCCGGTGGCGCAGCGTTGAGCCGCAAGCAGATCGATGAGTACGCTGCGCACGCCGCCAAGTACGGCGCCAAGGGCCTGGCCTACATCAAGATCGCCGACAACGGCGAGGTCAGCTCGCCGATCCAGAAGTTCTTCAGCGAAGACGCCTTCGCCGCGCTGGTTGCCCACGTCGGCGCCGGCAAGGGTGACATCGTGTTCTTCGGTGCCGGTGGTTACAACAAGGTCTCCGACTTCATGGGCGCACTGCGCCTGAAGGCCGGCAAGGACTTCGGGCTGGTCGCCGATGGCTGGCGCCCGTTGTGGGTCACCGATTTCCCGATGTTCGAATGGGACGACGAGGCGCAGCGCTATGTCGCCCTGCATCACCCCTTCACCGCACCAGCCGTGGACGATATTGCCGACCTGCGCGCCAATGCCCGTACCGCGGTCTCGCGCGGCTACGACATGGTGCTCAACGGCAATGAAATCGGCGGCGGCTCGATCCGTATCCATCGCCCGGACATGCAGAGCGCGGTGTTCGAGCTGCTCGGCATCGGCGCCGAAGAAGCGCGTGCGAAGTTCGGTTTCCTGCTCGACGCGCTGAACTACGGCGCGCCGCCGCACGGAGGCATCGCATTCGGCATCGACCGCATCGCCGCGCTGATGGCCGGCACCGAGTCGATCCGCGACGTCATCCCGTTCCCGAAGACCACCGGTGCACAGGATCTGATGACCGACGCGCCGTCGCCGATCGTCGACGAGCAGCTGGCCGAAGTGCACATCCAGGTTCGCCCCAAGAAAAACTGATCAGGAGATCCAGGCAATGACCGAGTTTGCGTTTTCGCTGGAGTGGGAAAAGCTGGGCAATGAAGGCTCCGAGGCCAACCTGGTCACCGAGCGGGCACGCGTGTTCGGTGGTTGGCTGGTCCGCGTCGGCACCAACCCGTCGGCGATGGCCCTGACCTTCGTCGCCGACGGCGAAGGCCGCTGGGACGGTGAAGACTTCGGCGTCGAGGATTACGAAGACGACGAAGAGGAAGAAGAGTACGACGAGGACGAGGAAGGCGAAGAAGAGGACGAGGACGAAGAGGAGTACGAGGAAGAGGACGAGGAAGACGAAGGCGCGGAATCGCCTGAAAAGGCTTGACCCGCCCTTCGCGCTGACGTCAACTTCCTGCATGTACTCGATCCGCCGCGCCACCGTGGACGACGCGCCGACCTTGTCGGCGCTGGCCGCACGCACGTTCACCGAGACCTTCGGCCACCTGTATCCGCCGCAGGACCTGCAGGCGTTCCTGCAGGAGTCCTACACGGTCGAGCGCCAGCGCACGATCCTGGCTCACCCGGATTACGCCGTGTGGTTGCTGGAGCGGGAAGGGGAGGCGGTCGGTCATGCCGCCGCCGGCCCCTGTGGCCTGCCCCATCAGGATGTGAAAGCGGGGGATGGCGAGCTCAAGCGCCTGTACCTGGTCAAGTCGCAGCAGAGTTGTGGCTGGGGCAGCCGCCTGCTGGAAACCGCGCTGGCGTGGCTGGAGCGCGACGGCCCGAGGACACTGTGGCTGGGCGTGTGGTCGGAGAACTTCGGCGCACAGCGCTTCTACGCCCGTTACGGCTTCGAGAAGGCCGGGCAGTACCTGTTCCCGGTCGGCCAGACCAACGATCTGGAGTTCATCCTGCGCCGCGCGCCGCGAACGGCCTGAGCGCGTTCACCGCCGCTTTCTGCCGGCCTGTGTTCAATCACCTCACGTTTTCGCCCCGCTGATCGCCAGGCTGTTGCACATGACACCCCCCGTACTGCTGCTCCATGGCATCTGGAACGCCCGCGCCTGGGTAGGGCCGCTGGCGTGGCGCCTGCGCGCGCGCGGGTTCCGGGTGCAGACCTTTGGCTATTCCTCCGTGTTCGGCGGCCCGGATGTAGCGGTACCTCAGCTGTTGGAGCGTCTGGCCGATGCCGGACCGCTGTCGCTGGTCGGCCACAGCCTTGGCGGGCTGCTGGCGCTGGAGGCACTGCGCCGGCAACCGCAGCTGCAGGTACAGCGCGTGGTCTGCCTTGGCTCGCCGCTGCGCGGCAGCGGTACCGCGCGTTCGCTGTCCGAGCATGGCTGGGGCCTGGCCTTGGGCCGCAGCAGCGAACTGCTGCTTGACGGCCTGCCCGACTGGCAGGGCACGGCCGCGGTCGGCCTGATCGCCGGTTCGGTGCCGCATGGGCTGGGCAGCCTGCTCGGCGCGATCGACGATGCCTCCGACGGCACGGTGGCGCTGGCGGAAACCCGCCTGCCGGGTCTGGCCGATCATTGCGTGGTGCGTACCAGCCACAGCGGCCTGGTGGTTTCGCCCGATGCGGCACGGCAGACCGCGCACTTCCTGCGCCACGGCCGGTTCGATCACAGCCGCGACGCTGCGGCCGCGTAGGCGCCCGGTCGATGCGCACCGTCCGCCGGGCATGGCCCGGCGCTACCCCGGCAACGATCCTGCGGCGCTTTCCCCGGTAGCGCCGGGCCATGCCCGGCGAGCGCAGCGGCGTCCATCCGCCCTAGACACGGTTGCAGCGCCCGATCAGGTAGAATCCGCGCCTTGATCCTGAAGCAGCCAGACGGTAGCACCCATGGGTAGAGGCCCCTCCATCGAAGCCCGCAAGAACGCGTCCGACGCGAAGCGCGGCAAGATTTTCACCAAGATCATCCGCGAGATCGGCGTGGCCGCGCGCGGCGGTGGAGGCGACCCCAACAACAACCCGCGCCTGCGCGTGGCGATGGACAAGGGCCTGTCCGTGAACATGTCCAAGGACGTGATCGAACGTGCGATCAAGAAGGCCACCGGTGAGCTGGAAGGCGTCGACTACGAGGAAGTGCGCTACGAGGGCTATGCGCCCGGCGGTGTGGCGGTGATCGTCGATTGCCTGACCGACAACCGCGTGCGCACCGTGGCCGATGTCCGCCACGCGTTCAGCAAATGCGGCGGCAACATGGGTACCGAGGGCTCGGTGGCCTTCATGTTCAAGCGCCTGGGCGTGCTCAGCTTTGCCCCGGGTGCCGACGAGGAGGCGATCACCGAAGCGGCCATCGAGGCGGGCGCCGATGACATCGTCGTCTATCCGGACGATGGCTCGATCGACGTGGTCACCAGCCCTGACGCATTCAACGCGGTAAAGGAAGCGATGACTGCCGCAGGGCATCTCGCCGACCACGCCGAGATCACCTTCCGCGCCGACAACGACATCAAGGTCGAGGGCGAGGTCGCCCTGCAGGTCCGCAAGCTGCTGGACATGCTTGAAGACCTGGACGACGTGCAGGACGTGTATTCGAACGCCGAACTCGGCGCCGACGCCTACGCCTGAGCCGTCACCGACGGCCTGGGCGCGGGCCGTTGAACGGTCACCGCGGACAGTCATGAGCCCATACGCCTGCCAGCGCTTCCCGTTCCGCCCCGCCAGGAGCGCGGCATGACCCGCATCCTCGGCATCGACCCCGGTTCACAGCGGACCGGGGTGGGCATCATCGATGTCGATGCCGCAGGGCGCGTCATCCACGTCCATCACCAGCCCCTGGTGCTGCTGGGCGCCGACGATTTCCCGCAGCGGATGAAGCTGCTGGTGCTGGGTCTGGCCGACCTGTGCCGCGAGTACCAGCCGCAGGAAGTGGCGATCGAGCGCGTGTTCATGGCGCGCAACCCTGATTCGGCGCTGAAGCTGGGCCAGGCCCGTGGCGCAGCCATTTCGGCCGTGGTGCTGCGCGACCTGCCGGTGCACGAATACGCCGCCAGCGAGATCAAGCTGGCCGTGGTCGGCCGTGGTGGCGCGGAAAAGCAACAGGTTCAACACATGGTCGGGCTCATGCTCAACCTGAAAACCAAGCTGCAGGCCGACGCGGCCGACGCGTTGGCGGTAGCGATCACCCACGCCCACGTAAGGGCGACGGCCAACCGCCTGGGGCTCAGCGCCCGCCAGGCGTGGGGTCGCAAATGAGGAGCTGCACGCAATGATCGGTCGACTGCGCGGCATCGTCGCCTACAAGGCGCCGCCGTGGCTGGTGGTGGACGTGAATGGAGTGGGCTACGAACTGGAGGCGCCGATGAGCACCTTCTACGACCTGCCCGAGCTCGGACGCGAGGTCACGCTGTACACCCATTACGCGCAGAAGGAAGACAGCGTCTCGCTGTACGGCTTCCTGCGCGAGGGCGAGCGTCGGCTGTTCCGCGATGTGCAGAAGGTCAGCGGCATCGGCGCGAAGATCGCGCTGGCCGTGCTGTCCGCTGTCAGCGTCGAGGAATTCGCGCGCATGGTGCAGGCGGGCGACATCACCGCACTGACCCGCATCCCGGGCATCGGCAAGAAGACGGCCGAGCGCATGGTGCTGGAGCTGCGCGACCGTGCGGCCCAGTTCGGTGCCGGCGGGGCGCTGCCGACCGGCAGTGGTCCGGCCCCGGCCGACCCGCTGTCCGATGCCACCGTGGCGCTGCAGCAGCTGGGCTACAAGCCGGCCGAAGCGGCCCGCATGGCCCGTGATGCCTTCAACGAAGGCGACGAAGTGGCCACGGTCATCCGCAAGGCCCTGCAGTCGGCGCTGCGCTGAGTCGCGTCCTTTTCCTCCCCCCATCGCCTGAGCTTCGCCAGGAGTCCCATGTCCAGCAGTCAAACCCCGCACGCAGCCGCCCCTGGCGGACACGGTCACGCCCCCCCGGCTGGGGGACTGGCGCTGGTCATCGGTGCGATCGGTGTGGTCTTCGGTGACATCGGTACCAGCCCGCTGTACACCCTGAAGGAGGCGTTCTCGCCGCACTACGGGCTCAACAGCGACCACGACACCGTGCTCGGCGTGCTGTCGCTGGCGTTCTGGGCGCTGAACATCGTGGTCACCCTGAAGTACGTGACCATCATCATGCGCGCCGACAACGATGGCGAGGGCGGCATCATGGCGTTGATGGCGCTGACCCAGCGTACGCTGCGCAACGGCTCACGCTCGGCCTACGTGGTGGGCATCCTGGGCATCTTCGGTGCGTCGCTGTTCTTCGGTGATGGCGTGATCACCCCTGCGATCTCGGTGCTTGGTGCCGTCGAGGGCCTGGAGGTGGCCGCACCGGGCCTGCACGCGTTCATCGTGCCGATCACCGTGGTGGTCCTGCTGATGGTGTTCGCCGCGCAGCGTTTCGGCACAGAGAAGATCGGCAAGGCGTTCGGCCCGATCACCTCGGTGTGGTTCATTTCGCTGGCGGCGATCGGCATCTACAACATCATCGATTCGCCGGAAGTGCTGAAGGCGTTCAACCCGTGGTGGGCCATCCGCTTCTTCATGGAGCACAGCTGGCACGGCATCTTCATCCTTGGCGCCGTGGTGCTGGCGGTCACCGGTGGCGAGGCCCTGTATGCCGACATGGGCCACTTCGGTGCCAAGCCCATCCGCCATGCCTGGTACTTCTTCGTGCTGCCGTGCCTGGTGCTGAACTATCTGGGGCAGGGCGCGCTGGTGCTGAACCACCCCGAAGCGGTGAAGAATCCCTTCTTCGAAGCGGTCCCCGACTGGGCCCTGTATCCGATGATCATCCTGGCTACGATGGCGGCGGTGATCGCCTCGCAGTCGGTGATCACCGGCGCGTTCTCGGTCTCGCGCCAGGCCATGCAGCTCGGCTACATCCCGCGCATGCGCATCAAGCACACTTCGCACGACACCATCGGCCAGATCTACATCCCGGGCATCAACTGGGGCATCGCGGTGATGGTCATCGGCCTGGTGCTGGCGTTCCGCAGCTCGTCGAACCTGGCCGTGGCCTATGGCATCTCGGTCTCGGCCACCATGCTGATCGATACGCTGCTGCTGGCCCTGGTCGCGCGCTCGCTGTGGCCGAAGGCGCGTCATTGGATCCTGCCGCTGTGCGTGGTGTTCTTCATCATCGACGTCGGCTTCGTCATCGCCAATGGCGCCAAGCTGCTGCAGGGCGCCTGGTTCCCGGTCGTACTGGGCATCTTCCTGTTCACCATGATGCGCACCTGGCGCCGTGGCCGCGAGCTGCTGCGCGACGAGATCCGCAAGGACGGTATCCGCATCGACACCTTCCTGCCGGGCCTGATGCTGGCGCCGCCGGTGCGCGTGCCGGGTACCGCGGTGTTCCTCACCGCTGACCCGACCGTGGCTCCGCATGCACTGATGCACAACCTCAAGCACAACAAGGTGCTGCATGAGCGCAACGTCTTCCTGCATGTGGAAACCCTGCCCATTCCCTATGCGATGGAGGGGCAACGGCTGAAGATCGAATCGGTGGGCGACGAGTTCTACCGGGTCTATGTCCGCTTCGGTTTCATGGAGACGCCGGACGTACCGTTGGCGTTGATGCGCTCCTGCGACCACGGCGGGATCTATTTCGATCCGATGGACACCACCTTCTTCGCCAGCCGCGAGACCATCGTCGCCACCGCCAACCGCGGCATGCCGATCTGGCGCGACAAGCTGTTCGCACTGATGCATCGCAATGCTGCGCCGGCCACGGGCTTCTTCCGGATTCCGGGCAACCGTCTGGTTGAGTTGGGCGCACAGGTCGAGATCTGACTGCCGGGTCGGAGCCCTTTTCCGCAGGAATGGGCTCCGATCCCATATCTTGCGTCATCCACACATCCATCCACGCATGGCGTGGATCTACTGTGTCGACCCAGGTCGACACCCACCAGGAACCGGACCCATCCCGCCATTTGCCAGGACGCCCGCTTCGGCTGTTGCTCTGGATGTTGCCGTTGCTTCTGCGGGCGCCGGGCGCAGCCCGGCCGAAACCCGCGCTTTTGCCGCATAATCAGCACATGACCGACGACCGCATCATCGGCGCCGGCGCCACCCGCGAGGATGACGCCGCCGACGCCAGCATCCGCCCCAAGCGACTGGCCGATTACCTGGGCCAGGCGCCGGTGCGCGAGCAGCTGGAGATCTACATCGAAGCGGCCAAGGCCCGCGGCGACGCGCTCGACCATGTGCTGATCTTCGGTCCGCCGGGGCTGGGCAAGACCACGCTCAGCCACGTCATCGCCAACGAGCTGGGGGTGGCGCTGCGGGTGACGTCCGGCCCGGTGATCGAAAAGGCCGGTGATCTGGCCGCCCTGTTGACCAACCTGCAGCCACACGACGTACTGTTCGTGGACGAGATCCACCGCCTGTCGCCGGTGGTCGAGGAAGTGCTGTACCCGGCGATGGAGGATTTCCAGATCGACATCATGATCGGCGAGGGCCCTGCGGCCCGCTCGATCAAGATCGACCTGCCACCGTTCACGCTGATCGGGGCCACCACCCGCGCCGGCCTGCTGACCGCGCCGCTGCGCGACCGCTTCGGCATCGTCCAGCGGCTGGAGTTCTACAGTGTCGAGGAGTTGACCCGGATCGTACGCCGCTCGGCCACCATCCTGGGCATCGACTGCACCGCCGATGGCGCAGGGGAGATCGCGCGCCGTGCGCGTGGCACCCCGCGCATCGCCAACCGCCTGCTGCGGCGGGTGCGCGACTACGCCCAGGTGAAGGCGGGTGGCCATATCGACGTGGCGGTCGCCCAGGCGGCCATGCAGATGCTCAAGGTCGACCCGGAGGGTTTCGACGAGCTCGACCGGCGCCTGCTCAGGACCCTGGTGGACTACTTCGACGGCGGCCCGGTCGGCATCGAATCGCTGGCCGCCGCGCTGTCCGAAGAGCGCGGCACGCTGGAAGACGTGGTCGAACCCTACCTGATCCAGCAGGGCTTCCTGGTGCGCACCGCGCGCGGCCGCATGGCCACCCACAAGGCGTACCGGCACATGGGCCTGAAGCCGAAGAACCCGCCGCAGGACCTGTTCGCGGAGGTTCCCGATGTCGGTTGAGCCACTATTCAGTTGGCCGACACGCATTTACTGGGAAGATACGGACGCAGGCGGGGTGGTCTACCACGCTCGCTACGTGGCCTTCATGGAACGGGCCCGGACCGAATGGATGCGCGCGCTGGGCTATGGCCAGGAGCGCATGCGCAGCGAACACGGCATGGTCTTCGCGGTACGTGCCATGCAGATGGACTTCATCCGGCCGGCGCGGCTGGATGACCTCCTGCAGGTGAGTGCCACGCTGGTCCAGCTGAAGAAGGCCAGCATGGTCTTCGATCAGCGGATCGAGCGCGACGGCGAACTGCTGCTGTCGGCGCAGGTCCGCATCGCCGCACTGGACGCGGCCAGTTTCCGCCCGCGTGGCATGGACGACGCCGTTCTTGCTGTGCTGCAACCCTACCTCCACCCCGAATCCGAACACTGAGGAACAACGGATGATCGCAACGCTCCTGGCCCTGCAGGCCACGGTCACCGAGGCACTGCCGGCTGACGTCAGCAACGCCGCGACCCAGACCCTTGCCCAGGCCACCACCGGCGGCGGCATCAACTACCTCGAACTGATGGCCAAGGCCAGCCTGCCGGTGAAGATCATCGTGCTGCTGCTGCTGGTCGGCTCGTTCGTCAGCTGGGTGATCATTTTCCGCAAGGCCCGCGTGTTCAAGCAGGCCACCCGCGAGGCGGACGAGTTCGAGAACCGCTTCTGGTCCGGCGCCGACCTGGGCAAGCTGTACAGCTCGGCCACCGACCGCAGCCGCAACGTGGGCGGCCTGGAGGCGATCTTCGAGGCGGGCTTCCGCGAGTTCACCCGCCTGCGCGACAAGCGCCGGCTGGATGGCCGTGCGCAGCTGGAAGGCGCGCAACGTGCGATGCGCACCACCTACACCCGCGAAGTCGATCAGCTCGAGCGCAATCTGGAACTGCTGGCCAACATCGGCTCGACCGCGCCTTACGTGGGCCTGGTCGGCACCGTGTTCGGCATCATGGTGACCATGCACGACATGATCAGCAGCGGCGCCCAGGCCGGCATCGCCTCGGTCGCCCCGGGCATCTCCGAAGCGCTGTTCGCCACCGCCATCGGCCTGTTCGTGGCGATCCCGGCGGTGTGGGCCTACAACCGCTTCACCACCCGTGTGGAGCGCATGTCGGTCCGTTTCGAGACCTTCGCCGACGAGTTCAGCTCCATCCTGCAGCGCCAGAGCGCTGGCGACGAGTAAGCGCCTGACCCGGGAGTCCAAGCCATGTCCGCTGCCATCGGTCGCCGCAAGCGCCGCAAGCTGAAATCGGAAATCAACGTCGTTCCCTATATCGACGTCATGCTGGTGCTGCTGATCATCTTCATGGTCACCGCGCCGCTGCTCACCCTGAGTTTCGACGTGGACCTGCCGAATTCCAATGCCAAGGCGCTGGAGAGCAAGCAGGATCCGGTGATCGTTTCGGTGCGCCAGGACGGCCAGCTGAGCCTGAAGCTGCCCGACGCCAAGGAGCCCACGGCCGTGTCTGCCGAGGAGCTGGAAGGGCGCCTGGCCGGCATCGCCGCACAGGACAAGGGCCTGCGCGTGATCGTCGCCGCCGACCGTGCCGTGGCCTATGAGAAGGTCATCGCGGCGATGGACGTGATCAAGCGCGCGAAAGTGGACAAGGTAGGCCTGGCCACCGATGCACGCTGAGACCCTGCCGCCTCCGCGACAGCAGGAACCGGGCTGGGGCCTGCCCCTGGCGCTGGCCGTGCTGGTGCACCTGCTGGTCGCGCTGGTGTTCATCCTGGCGTGGCTGTGGTCGCCCACGCGCAATACCGATGCCGCTGCCGGTGATCCCTCGGTCGAGGCCAGCCTGGCGCTGTCCGCGTCGGAGGCGGCCGCTGCGCGCCAGGCCCTGCGCCAGTCGGAGAAGCTGGAAGATCTGCCGCCGCCGGTTGCCGAGCCGATTCCGGTGCCCGAGGACACCATTCCACCGCCGCAGCCGATTCCCGAGCCACGTCCGCAGGATGCCCCCACGCCGCAGCAGCAACAGGCACAGGAGCGTGTCGCCCAGCCCGATACGCAGGACCAGGAGGCGGTGAGCGCACTGGCCATCTCGCAGGAGAAGGCCCGGCAGGAACAGGAAGCCAAGCGCCGCCAGGAGCAGATCGACCTGACCGAGCGCAAGCGCCAGGAAGAAGCCGAGCAGAAGCTGCGCCTGGCCAAGCAGCAGGAAGAAGACGCCAAGAAGAAGCGTGCCGAGCAGGAGCGGCAGGCCGCCGACCAGGCCGAGGCCGAACGGCAGAAGAAGATCGCCGAGATCCGTGCCAGGCGCGAACAGGCGGAGAAAGAAGCCAAGCTGGCCGAGCAGAAGCTGCGCCAGGTCGCCGCCGCGCGCAACGCCGCCGGCAGCGCGCCGGCCGGCAACACCGGTGCGGCACAGCCGGCCGCTGGGGGCGGTGGCAACAGCGACGATCTTTCGGCGAAGTACGCCGCCGCGATCCAGGCCAAGGTTCGCAGCGCCTGGACGCGTCCAGACAGTGTGCCGCTGGGCCAGCGCTGCCAGATCACCATCACCCAGATTCCGGGGGGGCAGGTGCTGCAGGCCAAGGTGGGCGCCAACTGCCCCTATGACGAAGCCGGCAGGCGTTCGATCGAGGCTGCAGTGCTTAATGCGCAGCCGTTGCCCTATCGCGGATTCGAATCGGTGTTTGCCCGCACGCTCAACCTGACCTTCACCGCGCAGGATTGATCGGCCGCGCGGGCCGGCCTGCGGGTCGCCCCGTCGCGCGGCAGCCGACCGATACGTTAATGGGGCGTGAGAGGACGGGCTGGAACTGACCCGGAATTCACGTACCCTTGGTTCATGATTGCGAAGCGGTTCACCGCCGCTTTGCTATCCCTCGTTCCGGTTTCCCCCTATTGAGCGCTCCATGAAGAAGATGCCTCGTTGGCTTGCCGTGTTTGCGGCCCTGTTGCTGCCCTTCGCTGCCGTCGCGCAGCAGAGGGGACTGGATATCGACATCATCGGTGGCAATGCGTCCGCGCTGCCGATCACCATCGTGCCGATGCCCTACCAGGGCTCGTCGGCCGCACCGCAGACCGATGTCGCCGGTGTGGTCCGCGCCGACCTGGAACGTTCGGGCCAGTTCCGCACCCTGCCCGAAGCGCAGATCGTGGAAAAGCCCGTCCGTGGCGGCGAGATCCAGTTCGCCACCTGGCGCGCGCTGAAGCAGAACTACATCGTGGTCGGCCGCGTGCTGGATGCCGGTGCCGGTGCCTACCGTGTCGAATACGAACTGTTCGACGTGCCGAAGGGCGAGCGCCTGCTCGGCCTGGCGATGACCGCCCGCGGCAATGCCATGCGCGACGTCGCCCACCAGATGGCCGATGCCATCTACGAGAAGATCACTGGTGTCCGGGGTGCCTTCTGGACGCGCATCGCCTACGTGACCGCCAGCGGCAAGGGCGACGCCATGCGCTATGCGCTGATGGTGGCCGACTCCGATGGCTACAACCCGCAGACCATCGTGCGTTCGGCCGAGCCGCTGCTGTCGCCGTCGTGGAGCCCGGATGGTGGCAAGCTGGCCTACGTCAGCTTCGAGCGCGGTAACTCGGCCATCTACATCCAGAACATCGCCACCGGCGCCCGTGAGCTGGTCACCAGCTTCCGCGGCATCAACAGCGCGCCTGCGTTCTCGCCGGACGGCCGCAAGCTGGCCCTGACCCTGTCGCGCTCGGGCAATCCCGAAATCTACGTGATGGACCTGGGCAGCAAGCAGCTGACCCAGCTGACCAACCACTTCGCCATCGATACCGAGCCGACCTGGGCACCGGACGGCAGCGCGGTGTACTTCACCTCCGACCGCGGCGGCCGTCCGCAGGTCTACAAGGTCGGTGCCGGCGGCGGCAGCGCCGAGCGCGTGACCTTCCAGGGCAACTACAACGCCAAGCCCTCGGTGTCCTACGACGGCAAGAAGATCGCCGTGGCCCAGGGCTCGGGCAACAGCTACAAGATCGCGATGATGGACAGCTCGCTGGGCTCGCCGCGCTGGAGCACCCTGTCCCCGGGTTCGCTGGATGAATCGCCGAGCTTTGCGCCCAACGCAAGCATGGTGCTGTACGCCGCCCGCGAAGGTGGCCGTGGTGTGTTGTATGCCGTTTCGGCCGATGCGCGGGTTCGCCAGCGCCTGGTTCTGGCCGATGGTGATGTGCGCGAGCCGGCATGGTCCCCATACCGTACCCAGCGCTAAAAGAGTGTTAATATTTTCGCTGTCTTGAACCCCTCATCGGCCTAGGAGCCACAAAGGTATCGCCATGAACAAGTCCACCCGTGTTCTGCTTGTTTCCCTGCTGTCTGTGGCCGTCCTGGCCGGTTGCTCGAAGAAGGTGAAGGAAGAGCCGGCAGCCCCGGTTGACACCGGCACCTCGACCACCACCCCGACCGGTCCGTCGACCTCCGGCCTGTACGGCCCGGGCGACCTGGATACCGATGCCTGCCTGCGCCAGCGCGTTGTCTACTTCGACCTGGACAAGGAAGACGTGAAGCCGGAGTTCCAGGCCATCATGGCTTGCCACGCCAAGTACCTGCGTGACCGCCCGTCCTCGCGCATCACCCTGCAGGGCCACACCGACGAGCGTGGTTCGCGCGCGTACAACCAGGCCCTGGGCGAGCGTCGTGGCAACGGCGTCAGCTCGGCGCTGCAGGCCAACGGTGGCTCGGCTTCGCAGCTGACCGTCGTGTCCTACGGTGAAGAGCGTCCGGTCTGCACCGAGTCGAACGAGTCCTGCTGGTCGCAGAACCGTCGCGTCGAAATCGTCTACACCGCGCAGTAATCCATGCGCATTGGCATCAAACTGATGCTGGTCGTTGCGGCAGCCCTCGTGGCTGCCGCACCGGCGCATGCACAGCGACAGAGTCTGGCCGATCGTGTCGGCGCGCTCGAGCAGCAGATGTACAACAACAGTGCCAACCAGGACCTGTTGAACCAGATCAACCAGCTGCGGCAGCAGGTGACCAGCCTGCAGGCCTCGATCGAGCAGTTGCAGCACGACAACGCCCAGCTCAAGCAGTCCGCCCAGGATCAGTACCTGGACCTGGACAGCCGCCTGAACCGGTTGGAAGGGGGCAATGCCCCGGTCCTGCCCCCCGTTCCGGCGAACGCGCCGCAGGCCGCACCGGCCCCGGCCAAACCGGCAGCGGCGGCCACTTCCGAGCGGCCGCCGTCCATCCATGGCGATCCCGGCAGTCTGGCCGCCACGGGCGACGAGCGCACCGCCTACAACGTCGCCTTCGATTCGCTCAAGGCCGGCAAGTACGATGATTCGGCGCAGCTGTTCCTGAGCTTCCTGCAGTTGTATCCGAACGGCGTGTACGCGCCGAATGCGCTGTACTGGCTGGGCGAGAGCTACTACGCCACCCGCAATTTCCCGATGGCCGAGACCCAGTTCCGCGAGCTGCTCTCACGCTATCCGACCCATGACAAGGCCGCGGGCGGCCTGCTCAAGGTCGGCCTCTCGCAGTATGGCGAGGGCAAGGTCGATCAGGCCCAGCAGACGCTGGAGACCGTCGTGGCGCAGTACCCCGGCTCGGACGCCGCGCGCACCGCGCAGGACCGCCTGCAGTCGATCCGCCTGGGCCAGCAGATCCGCTGACCGGGCGTACAATACGTGTCCCGTAGCGCCGAGCTCATGCTCGGCTGCTTTCGTTTCCGGATCGGCCAACCCGCCCGGATCCGGTAGCGCCGGGCCATGCCCGGCGGCTCGCATCACCGGCTGGGCCATGCCCGTCCGGTTGCTGTTGTAGAGCCGAGCCATGCTCGGCTGCTTTCGTTACCGGCCACGGTAGCCCATCCGCCACGTGTCCCACAAAGAAGTTCCCGCCATGACCGCCGTTATCCCGTCCAACGCCGTCGCCACCCCCAGCGACATCGTGCAGTCGCCCCTGCCGCGCCTGAAGATCACCGAGATCTTCACCTCGCTGCAGGGCGAAGCCGATACCGCCGGCTGGCCGACCGTATTCGTGCGCCTGACCGGCTGCCCGCTGCGCTGCCAGTACTGCGACACCGCCTACGCCTTCCACGGCGGCACCTGGTGGGATATCGACGACATCGTGGCCGAAGTGCTGGCCCAGGGCGTGCGTCACGTCTGCGTGACCGGCGGCGAGCCGCTGGCGCAGAAGCGCTGCCTGGTGCTGCTGCAGAAGCTGTGTGACGCCGGCCTGGACGTCTCGCTGGAAACGTCCGGTGCGTTGGACGTCAGCGCGGTGGACCCGCGCGTATCACGCGTGGTCGACATCAAGACCCCGGGTTCGGCCGAGGTGGCCCGCAACCGCTGGGAGAACCTGCCGCTGCTGACCGCACGCGACCAGATCAAGTTCGTCATCTGCAGCCGCGAGGACTACGACTGGGCCAAGGCCCTGCTGGCCGAGCACGAGCTGGTGAAGCGTTGCACGGTGTTCTTCTCGCCCAGCAAGGGGGAGATCACCGCGCGCCAGCTGGCCGACTGGATTGTTGAAGACCGGCTTCCGGTACGCTTCCAGATGCAGCTGCACAAGATTCTGTGGAACGATGAGCCGGGCCGCTGAGGCCACCCTTGTTTCCTGATGCAACTCCGGCGCGGGACAGCGTGCTGGCTTTCCTCCCCCAACCGGAAGATTTTCCATGAAGAAGGCAGTCGTGCTTCTCTCCGGCGGCATGGATTCAGCCGCCGTCATCGCCATGGCCCAGGAACAGGGCTTTGCCGTGCATGCCCTGAGCGTACGCTATGGCCAGCGCCACACCTCCGAACTGGATGCCGCCGCACGCGTGGCCAAGGCCCAGGGCGTGGTCGCGCACAAGACCGTGGATGTGGACCTGCGCAGCATCGGCGGGTCGGCACTGACCGATGACATCGACGTGCCCGAGGCCGGCGGTGCCGGCATTCCGGTCACCTACGTGCCGGCACGCAACACCATCATGCTGTCGCTGGCCCTGGGCTGGGCCGAAGTGCTGGGTGCCAACGACATCTTCTGTGGCGTCAATGCCGTGGATTACTCCGGCTACCCGGACTGCCGCCCCGAATTCATTGCCGCCTTCCAGACCCTGGCCAACCTGGCGACGAAGTCCGGCGTGGAAGGCGCGGGCATCAAGGTGCACGCGCCGCTGCAGTTCCTGAGCAAGGGCCAGATCGTCAGCGAGGGCGTGCGCCTGGGCGTGGACTTCGGCCTGACCGTGTCCTGCTACAACGCCGATGCCAACGGTGCCGCGTGCGGCCACTGCGATGCCTGCCGCCTGCGTGCACAGGGCTTCGCCGACGCCGGCGTGGCCGACCCGACGCTGTACGCCTGAGGTGATGGGGGCTGATGCCCCAATGGTGGGTGCCAACCTTGGTTGGCACTGAGCGCCGTGCATGGCCCGGCGCTACCGCTGCTGCAACCAACCCGAAGCTTCGATGAAGGCCCGCACCGCCTTGGGATCGGCGTAGTCCAGCTCGATCATCCGCGCGATCCCCGCCTTCTCATCGGCCTGCCGGCGCATGAACTCCTGCGCGATGCGATAGCCGGCGTAGTAGCCCACGTCGCTCACGCCGAACGGATTGCGGGCACTGTTGTACAGCCAGTTGTCCAGGTCATCGCCGTCCATCTCGGCGATGAACCGGGTGCGTATCTCCGCCTCGTGCAGCGGGCCGTAGTCATAGAGCGGCAGGGCAGGGCGCCTGCCGCTGATGCGCTCGGCGATGTACTCGGCCACACCCTCGCGTACCGCGTACTGCGCCAGATTGCCGGTGGTCTCGCGTTGCTGGGTGTGCACATACTCATGCAGGTTGTTCTGCGCGTTGTTCGCGCCGGGGCGGCTGTCATAGAAGATGCGCAGGCGGCTGCGCATCGGCTCCGGCAGTTCGCTGACATCCACGCGCTCGTCGCCCAGTGCCATCTCCGCACCGATCAGCACCTGGTCGCCCAGCGTGGTGCCGCCGGTACGCAGCACGCCCACCGCATAGGTGATCGTGGCCCGGCGCAGGGAGGGGTAGAGCGTGCGGAAGGCCATGAGATCCTGTTCCAGCGTCGCGCTGGCACTGCGGGCGTTGGTTGTCAGTGGCCTTACCGAGTTCCAGAACCGCGGCCACGCGCGCATGGCATCGGCATACTCGCGCGCGGTGTAATTGCGGACCTGCATCAGCGCATGCAGGCCGGGACTGCCCGGGTCGACGTAGTGCTGCTGCACGAGCGCCACCCGGCGCTCGGCATCGGGTTCGGCGCGCACCGCATCGTAGGTGGCCCAGAAGCGGGCGATGTCGTCGCTACGCACCGGGGACGGCGCTGCCAGCGCGGCGCCGGGCAACAGCAGTGCGGCGATCAGGGGCAGGCAGCGGCGCATCCAGGCTCTCCAGTGGGGATCAGGGATGGGATGCGCGGTGCGGGCGGAAGGTTTAAGCCGGTTCAAGCCGGCAGCCCGGGCGCTTGATTGCCCGGGCTGCGGGTATGGGGTTTCGCGTCGCGTGGCAAAGTGGGGTAGAATGCCCACCCCCGCCACGCGGCTGGGGCAGTGCACCGGGCCGTTAGCTCAGTCGGTAGAGCAGAAGACTTTTAATCTTTTGGTCGTAGGTTCGAATCCTACACGGCCCACCATTGCACTCAGAGACTTAGGCGTCCTTCGGGGCGCCTTTTCTTTGGATCGTCCTCCGCCTCAAGGCCAAGGGCAACGCGCTTCATTCTCCATCTGCGCCCCATTCTGCGGCTGCGCGCAGACGTTGCATGGGGCTGACGATTGCGTGTCGCTCACGACTTCACTTTCTGGCTTCGGAACAGCACATAGGCAAGGACAGCGGCGATCCCGGCCGGGATCAGCACGGCCGCAAGCACGATCATCCAATGCCAGAAGCTGAAGCTGCTCATACGGTTGGACCCTGGACTGGTGGCATGAATCCTAGCACCGCGCAGTCAACGCTGCGGCGGCCTGTTTTGATGCATGTGCGGCATGGAGCGGAGATGCTGGACGAAAATCCGACGCAGATCGCGGAGCATTCCAGGGCCGTACAGGAGTGCAAAGCGGAACTGGACTAGTTCATGCTCTCGGGGCTGAAGCCGCGCTTGAAGTGATACTCAACCAGCATCCACCCGCTGTCGATCCCTGTATGGGCCCAGGTTTCGATGGAGCCATCTGCCTGGCGATTCGTGATCGTGATCGCCTCGCCCTGCCGCCCTGAGGCGGGCAGCTCCACAGTTGAGCCGCTGGATGTTCGAGTCAGCGGCTGCGGCTCAATCTGCCTGCGGACAATCGAGATATCTCCCCCAGAGGTGATGGGCGCATGGCCGGGAGACCGTGCCTTGACCCACGCCAGAACGGACGCGGCCTCGACGGAGCCTGCTGGCCAGGTCGTCCGCGATTCCACGGTGGTGCGCGCCTTCACGGGTGTGGCCTCGGCAACGGCCAGTGCCGGGCCGACAGACACACTCGTCAACAGCGCGATGCCGAAAGCAAGCGACGTCATCTGCATGGGAATTCCTTTCCTTGGACAGCGATCAATGGGTGCGTTCCCCACCTCCTGTGGAGGCTACTTCGCCGTCGCAGCCTTGGCCTCTGCTGCTGCGCGTTCCGCCGCCACGGTGGCAGCCACATTCGCAGCGCGGGCGGCGGCGTTCGCGGCCCGCTCCGCCGTGGCACGATCTGCATCGAACTGCGCCTGCCGTTGGACGCTGTATCTGCGCTCCAGTTCCACCGATGCAGCGAAGCTGTCGGGATGCTTCGCGGCGCAGGCCTGCTGCACCAGTTGCACAGCACGGTCGGACAGCCCGGGCTGGAGGTTAGCGAGCAGGCAGTCGCCATACGGTGCGGATGCGGTTGGGCCTGCGGCCAGTGCGACGACGATCATTGCATTCAACATGCGTACCTCCTTGTAGGTTTGAACATGACGATGGACCGGTCCGGCCCGAGTATGGACCGCTTTGCGGCAGCGGGCTACTCGGCCCGCACATCCCGGCACACCAGTTCCGCCAGGCTGCGGCAGGCGAAGAACAGCCCTTCCACCACCCCGGCGTCCAGATGCCGGTCCGGCGTGGCCATTTCCCGGCAGCGGTCGGCGGCGTGCAGCATTTCCGCCACGGTCAGCATGCCGATGGCCGCCCGTTCCACCCGCGACAGGGCAACCCCACGCCCCGGGGAAACGTCGGCCTCAGGCCAGGGCAGACCATCGGCACCTTCACCCGCGCGGATGCGTTTCAGGCAGCCCAGGAAGGTGCTCAGTTCGGGCGATGGGTTGTCGTCGTCATCATCGATGCCGGTGGCGTGTGAAGCATAGGGCGGACGTTCGGTCATCTCGGCTTCCTCGGCGCTGGGGTGGGAATGCCACCGCGCAGGACGGGTGGCAGGCGATGCGTGGCTGCAAGCCGGGATGACAGTAAGCAGTTAACCGGCGGGTCCGAAAACCCCCACGCACCGCCCGCCATGAAGGCCGACGGATCACCCGCCGGCACGGTCCAGAGACAGTGTCGGCGGGTGAGCGCAAACAACATGCTTACAGTCATCATGGGCTTGCAGGCCCGGTGCCACCCGTTGTCGGTGGTGCTGCATGGTGATTACGCACACGCTTGGATTTCAATGAGGATTCTCCGAAGAGAAATGTGGAACCAAGGCGCGCGCCGATGGTGGCGCAGGCGCATCTGATGCGGCAAGCGACAGCACGCGACGTGTTGATGCTTACGCCCGGTTTATCGCGTTGGAAGTTGTCGAGAACAGCGGGTGGCGGCGACCGTGCCGTGATGTGTCGCGTGGAAAATGGGCGTGACTTTCGCCTGCAGCGATGGCAAGGCCTGCGAGTCGTACCCTCGAAAATCGGTGCATTTGCGACGATCGAGATGTTGTCGTCCGCGCCAGAGCGACGTGTTGTAGAGCCGAGCCATGCTCGGCTGCGGTTCGCGTCAGGGCCAAGCCGAGCGTGGGCTCGGCTCTACAGTGATCCATCCACGCTTGGCGTGGATCTACAGCGACCTCGCGCTATGCTCGGCCTCTTTCCCAGGACGGGTTCCCCATGCGCTTCATCATGCTGTCGCTGTTGTTGTCCGCCGTGTCCGCCGCGCCACTGATGGCCGCCGAGCCGGCCCCATCCACACAGACAACGCAAGCCACCCCGTTGGTGATCGGCGAAACCTTCACCCTCGAATCGAAGGCGCTGGGCGAGACCCGCCGCATCAATGTCTACCGCCCCCAGCCCTTGGGGCTGGACCCGAACACGCCGCTGCCGGTGCTCTACATGCCCGACGGCGGCATCGGCGAGGATTTCCTGCATGTGGCGGGGCTGGTGCAGGTGTTGAGCGGCAACGGCGGCATGCGTCCGTTCCTGCTGGTTGGCATCGAGACCACCGAGCGCCGCCGCGACATGACCGGCCCCAGCAAGGACCCGCAGGACCAGAAGATCGCGCCGCGCATCGGCGGTTCGGCGGCCTACCGCACCTTCCTGCGCGATGAACTGATGCCGCAGGTGCGCCAGCGCTATCCGACCACCGACGAGCGTGCGTTGATCGGCGAGTCGCTGGCCGGCCTGTTCGTGGTCGAGACGTTGCTGCAGGAACCGTCGCTGTTCAACAGCTACATCGCGCTCGATCCCAGCCTGTGGTGGAACCGTGGCACCTTGCTGGCCGGCGCAGCCACGCAGCTGCCGGCGGTGACGCAGGCAAAGCCACGCGTATTCCTGGCCAGCAGTGGGCAACCGGAACTGGCCAGTTCCGCGGCGCAGTTGGCCACGCTGCTGCAACAGCCGTCGCCGTCGCCGCTGGTGAAGTACCTGCCGCTGCCGGAAGAAACCCACGCCACGATCTATCACCCGGCCGCATTGCAGGCACTGCGCACGCTGTTCCCGGCGCCGCCAGCGGCTTCGCCCTGACCGCACTGGCACCGGCGTGCACCGCATGCAAGGATGCGGCAGCGGCGCCATCCGGTGCGCCGCCCGTAACGGGAGCGTGTGGATGCAGCGTGTGCGTGGATGGAGTGTGGCGGCCTGTCTGGCCGTAAGTGGCTGTGCGATGTCGGTGGCGCCACCGGCGGCGCAGAGTGAGGCAAAGCAAAGCGCGTCTACCGTCGCGCCGGGTGTGGTGCTGCCGGATACCGAGGCGCTGCGCGTGCACGATCCGGTCGGCCGCGATTACCCGGTGTGGGTGGCGTTGCCGGCCGACTACGCCGCACATCCGGAAAAGCGCTATCCGGTGCTGTACGTGACCGACGCGCTGTACAGCTTCCCGCTGGTGCGCAGCGTGCGACACATGGTGGGGCAGCAGGGCGTCAACATCGAGAACTTCATCCTGGTCGGGCTGCCGCCGCAGGAGGGGCTGACCTCCAGGCAGAGCCGTTCGCGCGACTACACGCCCAGCGACCCGGCACGTACCGATCCGCGGGACTACAGTGATGACGTCAGCTACGGCGGTGCCGCGCACTATCGCGACTTTCTTGCCGAACAGGTGCTGCCGATGATCGATGCGCGCTACCGCACCGATCCGGCGCGGCGTGCCTATGCAGGCCATTCCTATGGTGGCCTGTTCGGTGCCTATGTGCTGACCACGCGCCCGGACATGTTCCGTAGCTATATCCTGTCCAGTCCGTCGCTGTGGTTCGATGATCATCGCGTGCCGCGCATGCAGGCGGAGGCCAAGGCGCCGACGCAGCCGACCACGGTGGTGCTGTCGGTAGGCAGCTTTGAAACGGTCAAGCCCGAGCCGCGTTATTTCACCCGCAACGACATGCTGCGCGACAACGCCGAGTTCGCCGAGCAGCTGCGCAGCAGCGGGCGTTCGTTGAAGGTGGAGAACATGGTGATCGATGACGAGGACCACTTCACGGTCTACCCGGACGTGATCACGCGCGCGCTGCTGAGGGTGTTCCCGGGCACCGGGCCGTACAGCAGCGGTTGACGGCGGAGGTCATCCACGCAGGGCGTGGATGGATGCTTCACGCCGCCTGTGCATCCGGCTCGGTCAATACGCCCACATCCGCGTGGCGGAAGCACAGGCGGATCGCATCGAGCAACTCGCTCATGTTGTACGGCTTGGGCAGGAAATGGATGCCGTCGCGCAACTGCGGCAGGACGGCGTGCTGGTCCATGCCCGATGTCACCAGGATCGGCAGCTGGGGATGCAGGCCGCGGACCCGGTTGGCGGCTTCGATGCCGCTGATCGGGCCCAGATTGACGTCGGTGAACAGCAGGTCGAAGCGCTCGCCGGCGGCCAGCAGGCCCAGTGCCGCTTCGGCAGAGCTCACCCCCACCACGTGGCAGGCCTGGCTTTCCAGCGCCATGCGGCTCAGTTCGCGGGTCTCCTCCGCGTCCTCGATCAGCAGGACGCGCGGTTCAACGTGGCGCTTGGACAGCAACATGACGCGACAACTCCGGACAGCGACGGTGAAAAGGCGCGCAAGTATGCGCAATCCGGTAGTGATCCCGGCGTGCACGGCAAGCCACGTGGATGTTACAGACGGCGGCGCCGGCGCATGTCCCAGGCCAGGACCGCGACCGCCAGCAGAGCCGTGCCGATGCGCAGGCTGGTGGCCTGCCAACCCAGCGCCACGGCGTCGTCCAGGCTGAACACGTTCCAGGCCAGGTTCATCGACACATGCAGCACCAGGCCGCACCACAGGGTGTTGCCATCCAGGCGGTCCAGCCAGGCGAAGACGAAGCCGCCCAAGGTGATCACCGTACCGACGAACAGCGCCACCCCGCCGCCATCGAAACCGCCGAATCCAAGCCAGTGCACCATGCCGAACAACAGGGCCTGCGGCAGTGCGAGCAAGGGCCACGGGCCGCGCACGATCTTCACCAGCAGAATGAAGCCCAGGCCGCGGAACAGAATCTCTTCGGCCAGCGGGAACAGAATGGCCAGCATCGTCGCATCGAGGGCGGTCAGCGCCGTGTTGGGTCGGCCGAGCACGGCCAGACCCACCCAGCAGGGCAGGCTGGCCAGCAGCACCCATAGCGGTCCGCGCATCCCGTTGCCGCGCAGGCCGAGGCTTTCGGCCAACCCCATGTGGCGCGGACGCAGCAGCAGGGCCAGCAGCACGGCCACCAGCACCGCCAGGGCGTTGTCGAGCAGGCTGCCGCCATAGGGGATCGGCAGGCCGGGGATGGGCCGCCCCAGCGCCGCCGCGATGTCACGTACGTTCAGCCCCAGGCCCGTTCCCAGCAGGACCAGCAGGATCCGGGCGGCAGTCGGCAGGCGGGACAGGACACTCATCAGCGCATTCCATGCGGGACCAGACCGCAGTGTGCGAGGCGGCGCGATGCAGGGCACGCGCCGGAAGTCCCCCTGCCATCGGTCATGCGTTGCCGGACAGTCATCGCAGGGCAGGTAGAGTCCAGATCAGACCTGACAGGAGCAATGCCGATGCTGTGCCCCGTGTGCAAGACCCAGACCCTGCAGATGGCCGAGCGCCATGGCATCGAGATCGACTACTGCCCGAATTGCCGCGGTGTGTGGCTGGATCGTGGCGAACTGGACAAGATCATCGAGCGCGCCAATGCCGGTGCGGCGGTGCCGCCACCGCCGCCAGCACAGGCACAACCGGCGGCAGTGCCACCGCCGGTGATGCACCGCGATACCCGCCACCTTGGCCAGCGTCACGACGAAAGCCGTGGCCAGCACGGTTACGGCTACAAGAAAAAGAAGAAGGAAAGCTTCCTGTCCGACCTGTTCGATTTCTGACAGGCCCACGGGGCAGCGGCGATCCCGGGGGCGTCAGGCCCGGCGCAGGATGAACTCGCGATCGCGGCTGTCGCCGACGATGAAGTCGTATTCGCCGGCCTTGCTGCAACCGTAGCGCGCGTAGAAGCGCTGTGCGCCGAGGTTCTCCTCCCAGACGCCGACCCACAGGGTGCGGCGCTGCGGCGTATCCAGCCAATGCAGGAACGCCTCCATCAGGCGCGCCCCGTGGCCGCCGTTCTGGTACGCCGCCAGCACATACAGGCGCTTGAGTTCGATGTCGCCGTCGCGGGCGTCGACATGCGGCAGGGTGTTGGCTCCTGCGGCCAGATAGCCAACCACCGTATCGCCATCGAGCAGCAGCCAGACCGCGCTGCGTGGATCGGACAGCTCGATGCGCTGCGGCTGCGTGCTGTAGTGCGCGTGCAGGAACGCATGCAGATCCTGCGGCGGATAGGAGTCGCCCCAGGTTTCGGTGTAGGTGGCGATGGCGATCGCTGAGAGCGCTTCAGCGTCGGCGAAGGTGGCGCGGCGGATCTGCAAGGCCATGATGCAAGCTGCGAAAGAACGTGCCGCAGTGTAGCCGGCCCCGGTCTGAACCGAGGCCGGCTGCTGCACGCATTGTGCCGACTAGAACCACATGCGCACGCCCGCTACCCAGCGCGTGTCGCGCGCGTGGTCGCCGGCATAGTCGGCGGTATCGCCGAAACTGCGCTCATGGGTGATACCGATGTAAGGCGCGAAGCGGCGGCTGAACTCGTAGCGCAGGCGCAGTCCGGCCTCGACCTTGTTCAGGCCGCGCCCGATGCCGTACTCCGGTTCGTCCTTGCTGGCCACGGTGGCCTCCACCAGCGGCTGCAGGATCAGCCGGTTGGTCAGCAGCACGTCGTACTCCACTTCGGCCTTGGCCAGCAGCTGTCCGCCGGAGCCGGCATAGAGCGTGGCCGAACTCTCGAACTTGTACGGCGCCAGGCCCTGGATGCCGATGGCCGCCCAGGTTCGGGAATCGGCGGGGCGGAAGTCCTGGCGGACACCCACCAGTACATCCCACCAGGGCGACACGCTGCGCCCGTACAGTGCTTCCACCGCCGAGGATTCGGTGCGGCCCTCACTGCGCTCGCCATCGGTGCGCAGCCACAGGCGGTTGATGTTGCCGCCGATCCAGCCGGTGGCCTCCCAGGCTTGGCCGTTGCTGTTTTTGCCGTCCCAATGCTCCAGGCGGTCGATCAGCAGCAGGCTGTTGATCTCCGGCGCATGCTCCATCGCGCCATGGGCGATGGGCGGGAACGCGGCGGCACGATCGGCGTCGGTGGGCACTGGAATCGGCTCGCGCGGCTCGGTCGGCGCGGACGTGCCGTGACCCATCGCCGCGTGATCCATCTGCGAGTGATCCATCGTCGAATGATCCATCTTCGAGTGATCAACCGCGTCTTCGGCAGTGGGCTGCTTGGTCTTCGGCGCCGGCGCCGGTGC
This sequence comes from Stenotrophomonas sp. YJH_SMC_106-19, assembly GCF_059368375.1. NCBI lineage: Bacteria > Pseudomonadati > Pseudomonadota > Gammaproteobacteria > Lysobacterales > Lysobacteraceae > Stenotrophomonas > Stenotrophomonas sp. YJH_SMC_106-19. The sequence continues at coordinate 756,197 of NZ_JCAFRQ010000001.1, read as the reverse complement.
CGGTGCGGGCGTGGGCATGTCATGGCCCGCGTGCGACTGTGCGAAAGCAGGCAGTGCGACGGTCAGGGCCATTGCCAGCAGGCTGGGGGAGGAAAGGGAGCGTCTCATTCTTCGATCCTCACTTCGCGCATCATCCCCGCTTCCATGTGGTAGAGCAGGTGGCAGTGATAGGCCCAGCGGCCGAGCGCATCGGCGCGCACGCGGTAGCTGCGGCGGGTGCCCGGCGGCATGTCCACCGTGTGCTTGCGCAGCTGGAAGTTGCCCTGCGCGTCCTCCACATCGCTCCAGACGCCATGCAGGTGGATCGGATGCTGCATCATCGTGTCGTTGACCAGCACGATGCGCATGCGCTCGCCGTAGTTCAGCCGCAGTGGCTCGGCGCTGGCGAATGGAATGCCGTCGAACGACCAGGAGAACTTCTCCATGTGGCCGGTCAGGTGCAGCTCGATCTCACGGCTGGGCTCGCGGCCATCGGGGTCCTCGAACAGGCTGCGCATCGCGCCGTAGGTCAGCACCTGGCGGCCGTTGTCGCGCAGGCCGATGCCGGGATCGTCCAGCTTGGGATCGGTGGCCGAGCTCTGCATGTCCACCAGCGGATTGTTGCGTTCGCTGGCCGGGTGCTGCGGTGCCTTGCCGGTGGTCGTCGCGCCGCCATGCGCGCCGTGCCCCATGCTGGCGCCGCAGCCGCCTTCCATGCCTTTCATCGCGGCCATGTCATGACCGCCGTGACCGCCGCCCATGTCGTGACCCATATCGCTCATCGTCAGCAGCGGGCGCGGGTCGCGGGCGGGAACCGGCGCCTGCAGGCCGTGGCGCACGGCCAGGGTGCCGGCCGCGTAGCCGGTGCGGCCCATGTCCTGGCAGAAGATGGTGAACGCATCCTGCCCGCTGGGTTCGACCAGCACGTCGTAGGTCTCGGCGGGGGCGATGCGGAACTCATCGATGCTGACCGGATGGATGTACTGGCCATCGGCAGCGACCACGGTCATCTTCAGGCCGGGAATGCGCACGTCGAAGTAGGTCATCGAGGCGCCGTTGATGAAGCGCAGCAGCACCTTCTCGCCAGTGCGGAACAGCCCGGTCCAGTTGCCGGCCGGCGCGGTGCCGTTCATCAGGTAGGTGTACGTATGCGCGTTGATGTCGGAGATGTCGGTGGGTGTCATCCGCATCCGTCCCCACATGCCGCGGTCGGAGAGCGCTGCGGACCAGCCATCGCGGCGCACATCGCGCACGAAGTCGGGCAGGGTGCGCTTGTAGTAGTTGTCGTGCTCGGCGAGCTTCTTCATGCGCCGGAACAGTGCACCCGGGTCCATGTCGGTCCAGTCCGACAGCATGATCACGTGCTCGCGGTCGTGCCGGTACGGGGCCGGCTCGGCCGGGTCGATGATCAGTGCGCCATACAGGCCGGCCTGCTCCTGGAACATCGAATGGCTGTGATACCAGTACGTGCCCGACTGCTTGAGCTGGAAGTGGTAGTGGTAGGTCTCGCCGGGACCGATGCCGTTGAAGCTCAGGCCCGGGACGCCGTCCATGTTGGCCGGCAGCAGGATGCCGTGCCAGTGGATCGAGGTCGGGTGGCGGTCCAGCGTATTGCGTACGAACAGATCCACGGTCTGGCCCTCGCGCCAGCGCAGGATCGGTGCCGGCAGTGAGCCGTTGACGGTGATCGCCGGCCGGGTGCGACCGGTGAAGTTGGCCAGCGATTCGCCGATGGCCAGTTCCAGGCGGGTATCGGTCAGCACGGCCGGTGCGCCGGCCAGGCGCGGGGCGGCACTGGCCGCAGCGAGCGCTCGCTGCGGCACGCCGACCGAGGCGATGCCGGCAACCACGCCGCCAGCGGCGAGACCCTGAACGAACAGGCGGCGCGACGGCATGGGCAGGGCGCCCGGGCCGGGGGGAATGCGGGTATTCATGGTGGTGACTCCAGACACGGTAGGACGCCGGCAGCGGGCCGGCTTGAGTGCGCGTGGCGCACGACGCGTGTGGATCAGGCGATGGGAGGGCGGGAAAGTGGCGGCAACGGCGGCGCCGGGCGGCCGTTGGCCGGCATCGGCTGCGGTGTCAGCGACAGGCTGGGACCGGCCATGAAGGGCAGCGCCTGCACCGCCAGCAGGGGATGCTGGGCACAGCTGCGCAGGCAGTCCTTGATCTGGCAATGCGCATCGTGGGCCGCCGGTTGGGCCTGCGGCGCCTCGTCGGCGGACATGGCGGCGTGGTGATGGCAGTCGGCGTCGCCCGCCATCGTCGCCATCATCACGTGGGCCATGCGGCCCATCTCCTCATGACCGCTGGCCATGGCCGCGTTCAGCCCGTTGAGCAACAGGCTGAGCATGAGCACGACGCGGAGCAGGGTCGAGGCCAGGGACATGGCGCTAATCTAGCCGCAAGCGGGCCCGGATGCACTTCCGGCTGAATGGCCGGTTCAAGATTGGAGCGGCACCAATGTAGAGCCGAGCCCGCGCTTGGCTGCTTCTGCGGCAACAGCCGAGCGTGGGCTCGGCTCTACAGGAGGCCCGGCGCTACCCCTCTTCGCGCACGATTTCCACCAGGCGCGGACCATAGCGGCTCAGCTTGGTGCCACCGATGCCGCCGACCCGGGCCAGCTCGTCCAGGCTGGTGGGGCGCTGTTCGGCGATGTTGCGCAGGGTACTGTCGTGGAAGATCACGAAGGCCGGCACGTTCTGCTCGCGGGCCAGTTCGGCACGCAGGCCGCGCAGGGCATTGAACAGGGCCAGATCCTGCGGGGGGACCGACAGGCCGGTGCGCTGCGCGCTGCGTTCGCGGCCGGCGCTGGTCGCAGCCTCGCGGCGCATGTTCACCGTGCGGCGGCCCTTCAGTACGTCGCGGCTGGCATCGGTCAGGCGCAGGCCGCCGTGGCCTTCGCTGTCCACTTCGAGCAGGCTGGCGGCCACCAGCTGGCGGAACACGCTGCGCCAGGTCCTTGCATCCAGGTCGCGGCCGATGGCGTAGGTGCTGAGCTGGTCATGACCTTGCTGGCGCACCTTCTCGTTCTCGCTGCCGCGCAGGATGTCGATCAGGTGGCCGACGCCGTAGCGCTGGCCGCTGCGGTAGACGCAGCTCAGTGCCTTCTGCGCGGGAACCGTCGCGTCCCATGCCGCTGGCGGGGTCAGGCAGTTGTCGCAGTTGCCGCAGGGGCGGGGATAGGTCTCCCCGAAGCCGGCCAGCAGCACCTGGCGGCGGCATTGCATGGATTCGCAATAGCCGAGCAGGTGGTCGAGCTTGGACCGCTCCAGCTGCTTGCGTTCCTCGCCGGCTTCGGACTGCTCGATCATCTGCTTGAGCAGCACGACGTCGCCCAGGCCGTAGCACAGCCATGCTTCGGCCGCTTCGCCATCGCGGCCGGCGCGGCCGGTTTCCTGGTAGTAGCCTTCCATCGACTTGGGCAGGTCGGTATGCGCAACGAAGCGCACGTCCGGCTTGTCGATGCCCATGCCGAAGGCGATGGTGGCGCACATGACGATGCCGTCCTCGCGCAGGAAGCGGCGCTGGTTGTCCGCGCGGACGTCGGCGGGCAGGCCGGCGTGGTAGGGCAGGGCGTTGAAGCCCTGTCCGCGCAGGTACTCGGCGGTTTCCTCGACCTTGCGCCGCGACATGCAGTAGACGATGCCCGCCTCGCCGCGATGGCCGCGCAGGAAATCGGTCAGCTGCTTGCGTGCGTTGTCCTTCTGCACCACGGTGTAGCGGATGTTGGGGCGGTCGAAGGAGCTGACGAAATGGCGGGCATCCTGCAGGTCCAGGCGCTCGGCGATCTCGCGCTGGGTCGGCGGATCGGCGGTGGCTGTCAGGGCAATCCGGGGAATCTGCGGCCAGCGCTCGTGCAGCACCGTCAGCTGGCGGTACTCGGGGCGGAAGTCATGGCCCCATTGCGACACGCAATGGGCTTCGTCGATCGCGAACAGGGCAATCCGGCTGCGCGAGAGCAGGGACAGGAAGCGACCCGTCAGCAGGCGCTCGGGTGCGACATAGAGCATGTCCAGCTCGCCGGCCAGCAGTTCGCGTTCGACGCGGCCGGCAGTGTCCACATCCAGCGTCGAGTTCAGGTATTCGGCGCGCACGCCCAGCTGGCGCAGGGCTTCGACCTGGTCCTGCATCAGTGCGATCAGCGGTGAGATGACAATGCCGCATCCGTCGCGCAGCAGGGCGGGCACCTGGTAGCACAGCGACTTGCCACCGCCGGTGGGCATCAACACCAGGGCGTCGTGACCGGCAGCCACGTGCTCCACGATGTCCTGCTGCGGACCACGGAAATCGTCGTAACCAAAGACGCGGTTGAGCAGGTCGTGCGCGGGACGGGAAGCCATCGCGCTAGTTTACCCCGGAGGGAGGGGCAGGGGTTCGGCAGGGCTGCGCCCTGCACCTGCTGCAAGCCAGTGCAACGTCAAAGGCAACAGCCGGCTCTGGGCTGATCCGCGGTCTGGTGGGGCGGTGTCGGAGTGCGGGGACGCCGCAAGTACGTCCGTGTAGGCTTGGCAGCCGCATCCATGCGGCTGACACCCCGCACTCCGACACCGCCCCACCTTCGACAGTTTCCCGGTGACGGTGGGGCCATCCACGCCCCGCGTGGATGAAATCTGTCAGATATCGACAAACAGAATGGGGTCGGATCCGTTTTCCTGCGGAAAACGGATCCGACCCCAAGGCATGTCCTGACAGCTCGCGGAGATCTGTCGAAGGCGGGGTGGGTCCGGTTGCGGGGGCGTGAGCGCCATGGATGGCGCGACCGAGCCTACAGGGACGTACTTGCGGCGTCCCCCGCAACCGGACCCACCCCGCCAACCCACAGGAAACCCGCTTTTGCTCCGGCCGTTGCCGTTGCAGTTGCTTCTGCGGGTGCAGGGCGCAGCCCTGCCGAACACCCCCCAACCCTTACTGCAGCAGGGAGCGCAGCATCCACGCATACTTCTCGTGGGTCTGCAGGCGCTGGGTCATCAGATCCTCGGTCGGGGCATCATCGCCCTTGGCCGCCACCTCCAGCACTTCACGCGCCGTACGGCAGACCGCTTCGTTGGCGACCACCAACTGGCGTACCATTTCCCGCCAGTCCGCACTGTCGGTCAGGCCCGGCTCCTCGGCGATCGAGGTCAGCGCAGCGAACTCCCGGTAGGAGCCCGGGGCATTGAAGCCCAGCGCGCGGATGCGCTCGGCCACATCGTCCAGGGCCGCCCATTGCTCGGTGTACTGTGTTTCAAACATGGTGTGCAGCGAGTTGAACATCGACCCGGTCACGTTCCAGTGGAAGTTGTGCGTCTTCAGGTAGAGCGTGAACGCGTCAGCCTGGAAGCGCGACAGACCGTCGGCGATCTTCTTGCGGTCGCCCTGGGTGATCCCGATATCGATATTGGGGGCCGACGGCGCCGCAGCGGCAAGCTTCTGCTTGCCGGTCTTGGCCTTGGTCGGGCTCTTGGTCTTCGCCATGGGGTTCCTCCTTGTGGAATCGTTGGTCTTCACAATAAATCAGTCTTGACGACTGTTTGCTTTCAAAGTTTTAAACGAACCGATTGATGAACGCTATCGACAAAATGCCGCAGTCCCGCCTGCGCCAACAGCGCGCCGCCATCGACGGCGCAATGAGCCGCGACCGGGGCCGTTTGCTGGGGATGCTCTCGCGTTGCCAGGCCAAGCCACAGGATGCGGCACTGGCTGCTACCTTCGAGCAGGCCTTGCAGGCGTCGGTGCAGCGCCGGCAGAAACGGGCGCAGCAGCAACCAGCCATTACTCTGGACCCCCAGCTGCCGATTGCGCGTGAAGCCGATGCCATCATCGCGCTGATCCGGGATCACCAGGTGGTGGTGATCGCGGGCGAAACGGGCTCGGGCAAGACCACCCAGCTGCCCAAGCTGTGCCTGGCCGCCGGCCGTGGCCAGGCCGGCATGATCGGTTGCACCCAGCCGCGCCGGATCGCCGCACGCGCGGTGGCCAGTCGCGTGGCACAGGAGCTGCAGAGCGAGCTGGGCCAGCTGGTCGGCTACCAGGTGCGCTTCAACGACAAGGTCAGCGAGGACAGCCGCATCAAGTTCATGACCGACGGCATCCTGCTGGCGGAGATCGCCAGCGACCGCTGGCTGTCGAACTACGACACGATCATCGTCGATGAAGCGCATGAACGCAGCCTCAACATCGACTTCCTGCTCGGCTATCTGAAGCAGCTGCTGCGCAAGCGGCCGGACCTGAAACTGATCGTCACCTCGGCCACCATCGACACCGACCGTTTCGCCCAGCATTTCGACGACGCGCCGGTGATCAGCGTGGAGGGCCGTACCTATCCGGTCGAGGTGCGCTACCGCGCGCTGGAAGGCGAGGGCGAGCAGGAGGGCGAACGCACCGTCAACGATGCGATCGTGTCGGCGATCGACGAGATCACGCGCCTGGACGCGCGGGGCGATGTGCTGATCTTCCTGCCGGGTGAACGTGAGATCCGCGACGCCCACCAGTCGCTGGAGCGACGCCGGTACCGCAATACCGAGGTGCTGCCGTTGTATGCACGGCTGTCCAACCAGGACCAGGACCGGGTGTTCAACCCCGGGCCGAACCGGCGCATCGTGCTGGCCACCAACGTGGCCGAGACCTCGCTGACGGTGCCGCGTATCCGTTATGTGGTCGATCCGGGCTTCGCCCGCGTCAAGCGTTACAGCCCGCGCAACAAGCTTGACCGCTTGCACATCGAGCCGATCTCGCAGGCCAGCGCCAACCAGCGCAAGGGCCGCTGCGGCCGTATCGCCGAGGGCATCTGCTACCGCCTGTATGCGGAGGCCGATTTCCAGGCCCGGCCGGAGTTCACCGATCCGGAAATCCGCCGCTCCAGCCTGGCCGGGGTGATCCTGCGCATGCTGCAGTTGGGTCTGGGCCGCATCGAGGATTTTCCTTTCCTGGAAGCACCGGACGAACGTGCGGTGGCCGATGGCTGGCAGCAGCTGACCGAGCTGGGCGCGATCGACAGCGAGCGGCGCATGACCGCGATCGGCAAGCAGATGGCGCGCCTGCCGGTGGATGTGAAGCTGGCACGCATGCTGGTGGCGGCACAGGCGGCCGGCTGCCTGCGGCCGATGCTGGTGATCGCCTCGTTCCTGGGCATCCAGGACCCGCGCGAGCGACCGGCCGAGGCACGGGGGGCCGCCGACACCGCGCATGCCCAGTTCGCCGACGGCCGCTCCGAGTTCGTCGGCGTGCTGCGCCTGTGGGATGCCTACCGGCAGGCCCATGAAGACCTGACCCAGTCCAAGCTGCGCGACTGGTGCGGGCGGCATTTCCTTGGATTCCTGCGCATGCGCGAGTGGCGCGAGCTGCATCGCCAACTACGCCTGCTGTGCGAGGAGCTGGGCTGGAAGGAAGAGCCCGTGGAAGCATCGATGGCACCGTTGCTGGCGGGCAGCAGTGCGCCGGCGGCCGCACGTGATGACGCGGCAGCGGTGAAAGCCACGCGGGGCCAGCTGCACCGCGCTGCCCGCCTGGCCCGCGAGGGCAAGGCAGAGGCCGTGCCGGCGCCGGTGGCGGCACGGGCGCAGAAAGAGCAGGCGCCTGCCGGCGGCGGCTTCAGTGAACGCGTGCGGGCTTCGGCCTATCAGACGCTGCATCGTGCACTGGTGGCGGGCCTGCCTACGCAGATCGGCCATCGCACCGAGAAGGGGGATTTCCTCGCGCCACGCCAGCGCCGCTTCCTGCCGTTCCCCGGTTCCGTGCTGTCCAAGCGGCCACCCCCCTGGTTGCTGGTGGCCAACCTGCTCGACACGCAGAAGGTGTGGGGCATGACCCTGGCGGCGATCGAGCCGGACTGGGTGATTGCCGAGCTGCCGCACCTGCTCCTGCGCAAGCACTTCGACCCGCATTGGTCGCGTGCGCAGGGCCAGGTGCTGGCATCGGAACAGATCAGCCTGTTCGGTCTGGTGCTGGCGCCGAAGAAGCCGGTGCATTACGGACGCATCGCACCCGGCGAGGCGCACGACATCTTCGTGCGGCAGGCGCTGGTGACCGGCGAGATCAACACCCGCGCCAGTTTCGTGGCAGACAACCAGAAGGTGCTGGAGGTGGCGCGCGAGGAAGAAGCGAAGCTGCGCCGGGCTGGCATCGTTGCCGATGAAAACTGGCAGGCGCGCTGGTATCTGGACCGGGTTCCCCCCCACATCCATTCGGCATCCGGCCTGGACGCGTGGTGGAAGGAACTGCCGCCCGCACAGCGCAAGGGGCTGCACTGGACGCTGGCGGACCTGCTGCCGGGCGAAGGCAGCGAACAGGAGCGTTATCCGAAGTATCTGCCGCTGGGCCAGGCAAGGCTGCCGCTGCACTACCGTTTCGAGCCGGGTGCCGAAGATGATGGTGTCACCCTGGAGGTGCCGCTGCACCTGCTCAACGCACTCGATCCAGTGCAGTTGGGCTGGCTGGCGCCAGGCTTCGTCGCCGACAAGGCGGCAGCGCTGATCCGCAGCCTGCCCAAGGCGATGCGCCGCAATTATGTGCCGGCCCCGGATTTCGGCCGTGCGTTCCATGAGGCGTTCCCCAATGCCAGTGCCGATGCGATCACCGGCGAACTGGCACGCTTCCTGTCGCGCGCGACCGGCGCCCCAGTCGCGGCGACTGATTTCGAGCCGGATTCCATCGAGCCGCATCTGCACATGAATCTGCGACTGCGCGACGAGCAGGGCAAGGTGCTGGCCACCTCACGTGACCTCGACGCGTTGCGGGCGCGATTCGGCGGCCGAGCCGGTGATGCCTTTGCCGCGCGTGCCGGTCGCGAGATGGCGGCCGATGGGCTGCGCACCTTCCCGGCTGCGCCGATTCCACTGCAGGTACCCGGTGAGGCGGGCGTGCCCGCCTATCCGGCGCTGCTGGACGAGGGTGACAGTGTGGCCCTGCGCATCTTCGCCGACCGCCAGCAGGCCGAGGAGGCCCACCCACTGGGCGTGCGCCGCCTGCTGGAGATAGCGCTGGCCGACAAGGTCAAGCAGGCCCGCAAGCAGCTGCCGGTCGGTGCCAAGACGGGCCTGTTGTATGCGGCGATCGAATCGCAGGAGCGCCTGCGAGGCGATCTGGTCGATGCGGCGATGAACGCCGTGCTGGCCGAAGGACTGGAAAGCATCCGCGATGCGGCGGCCTTCGAACAGCGCCGCGAGCATGCAGCCAAGGCCCTGTTTGGCGAGGCGATGTCGCGGCTGAAGCTGGCCGAGACCATCCTGGCGCTGGTGGCGGAACTGAAGCCGATGCTGGAAGCGCCGTTGATGGGCTGGGCACGGGGCAACCTGGACGACATGGAAGCGCAGCTGGCGGGATTGATCCACCCCGGCTTCCTGCGCGACACACCGGCTGATGCGCTGGCCCAGTATCCCCGTTACCTGAAGGCGATGATCCTTCGCACCGAACGTGCCAAGCGCGACCCACCACGTGACCAGGCGCGCATGCTGGAACTGCATCCGTTCCTGGAGGCGCTGGCTGCCGGTGAACAGCAGGGCCTGCGCGAGCGGCCACAGTGGCAGGCGCTGCGCTGGGATCTGGAGGAGCTGCGGGTTTCGCTGTTCGCCCAGGAACTGGGGGCGCGCACCGGCATCTCGGCCAAGAAGCTGGCGCAGCGGGTGGCGGCACTGCGCCAGGCATGAAGCGTGCAGCCGGGCAGTGCCCGGCTGCATTCAAACGGCTCGCGCGTTACTTGGTGCGGCGGACCTTGGGCTGGGTATTGACGCCCTCGACCTTCAGGTACCACACACCCAACATGCCCGGGGTGATGCTGACCTTGGGTGATTGCCTGCGGACACCGGAAATTGACGTCGCGTCGGTCTGCTCCCATTGCTGGCCGTTGTCCAGCGAATAGACGCGGCCCTTGCCGAAGCCGCGGAACTCGCCCTGCAGCACACCGGTGATCGGCTCCTTGCTGCCGAAGTCGAAGAAGCCACGGTTCTTGCGGATCACTTCCTGACGCCCCTCCTCGCGCGCTTCCTCGCGCACGGCGGCGACCGCCTCGGTGGCAGCGGCTTCGACCTTGCCCTGCAGCCAGCGGTTGAGCGAGGCCAGTTCGGCGGCGCTGAGCTTGTCCAGGCCGGCGGCCTTGAACTCGGCCGGTGACATCTGCTGCTGCAGATCGCCCTCCACCACGCGCTGCGCCAGGGCGGGCGCGGACAGGGACAACAGCACGGCGGCACAGGCCAGCAGCCGTGGACGGGCGCGCAGGACAATGGAAGGCATGACAGGTCTCTCCGGGGTTTGCCCGCGAGTGTAGCGGCATGTGCTCATGCCCGGCGATGCAGCGGTGGCGATTGTCCCTGAACGGTGCCGGCGCTAGTGTAGGGGCCTCTGTCTTGCCTGCTCGATGCTGTGAACCGCGCTTCCGTCCCCGGCCTGGATGCCTTGTTGAACCGTCCCTCGGCAGCGGTGCTGCCCGCTCCGCTGCGCCAGGCCCTGCGCGAGTACTGGGAAGCTGCCGGGACTGACACGCAGATGCGCGCCAGCTGGTCGGTGCTGGGCGACACCCTCGATGCCCTGTCAATGCTCTCGGCGGACGAAGGCGCGGTGGTCGCGGCCCTGCTGTTCGACCTGCCCGGCCTGCGCGCCCACCTGGAGCAGTTGCCGCTTGGCAGCCACCGGGCGGCGGTGATCGGCCTGCTCGACGGCCAGGACGCGGCCGACCCGGTATGGGCGCTGCACGCCGGTCGCGAGGCAGGACGCAACAGTGAGGGCCTGCGCCGGCTGCTGCTGGCGATCATCCGCGACCTGCGGGTGGTGCCGATCCTGCTGGCGCGGCAGCTGGCGCGCATGCGCGCGGCCGACAGGCTGGAGGAGGAGCAGCGCCGCGCGCTGGCCCAGCTGACCCGCGACATCCATGCCCCGCTGGCCAACCGCCTGGGCATCTGGCAGCTGAAGTGGGAGCTGGAAGACCTGGCGTTCCGCCATCTGGAGCCGGACACCTACCGACGCATCGCCCGCGAGGTGGATGAAACGCGCATCGCCCGCGAGCGTTACGTCGAGAACGTCAAGAAGGTGCTCTCGCGCGAACTGTCGGCCCAGGGCATCAAGGCCGAGGTCAGCGGGCGGCCGAAGCACATCTACAGCATCTGGCGGAAGATGCAGAAGAAGCGGCTGGCGTTCGACCAGCTGTATGACATCCGTGCGGTGCGGGTGATGGTCGACGACGTCGCGGCCTGCTACGCCGTGCTGGGCGTGGTGCACGCGCTGTGGGCGCCGGTGCCGAGCGAGTTCGATGATTACATCGCCCGACCCAAGGCCAACGACTACCGTTCGCTGCACACCGCCGTCGTCGGCCCGGAAGGGCGCACCATCGAAGTGCAGATCCGCACCCACGAGATGCATGCGCAGGCCGAACTGGGCGTGGCTGCGCACTGGAAGTACAAGGAAGGTGGCAAGGGCGCCGAAAAGTCCTTCGACCGCAAGATCACCTGGATGCGCCAGCTGCTGGAGCAGGCGCAGGACGGGCAGGGCAATGAACTGGCCGGGGCACTGGATGCGGAGCTCACCGAGGACCGCGTCTATGCGCTGAGCCCGAAGGACGAAGTGCTGGATCTGCCGCAGGGGGCCACGCCACTGGACTTCGCCTACCAGGTGCACACCATGGTGGGACACCGCTGCCGCGGCGCCAAGGTGAACGGCCGCATCGTGCCGTTGACCTACCGCCTGCGCAGCGGCGACCGGGTGGAGATCCTTACCGGCAAGGAGGCCGATCCGCGCCGCGACTGGCTGATACCGGCCAACGGCTTCCTGGCCAGCAACCGCTCGCGCGAGAAGGTACGCAGCTGGTTCCACAAGCTTGACCGCGCGCGCAACGTGCAGGCCGGCCGCGAACTGCTGGAGCGCGAGCTCAAGCGGCTCGGGCTGCAGCATTCGGATCTGGCGGCCGCGGCGAAGAAGTTCCATGCCGACAGCGTCGACGACCTGTACATCCAGGTGGCGCTGGGCGATACCGGCCCCAACCAGATCAGCCGCGCGCTGCTGGAGGCCGAACGTGCGGCCAGCCAGCCAGCGCCGCCGCCGACCCTGCCACGCCCGACCGCACGGCGCGAGAACCTGGGCAAGTCCAAGTTCACCGTACAGGGCGTGGGCAACCTGCTGGTGCAGCTGGCACGCTGCTGCCAGCCGGTGGCGGGCGAACCCATCGTCGGCTACCTGACCCGTAGCCGCGGTGTCACGGTGCATCGCGCAGACTGTGCAGCGCTGGCCCGCCTTGCCGCGGCCAGCCCGCAACGCATTCTGCCGGTGGAATGGGGGCAGGCGGGCGGCGGTTACGAAGTGGACGTGGTGGTCGATGCGGTCGATCGCCGCTGGCTGCTGAAGGACATCACCAACCTGATCGCCCAGGAAGACGCCTACGTGCTCGACATCCACAGCGACAACGTGCGCAACAGCGGCCGCGCCCACCTGCGCCTGCGGCTGAAGGTGAGCGATTACGGCCAGCTGTCGACGCTGCTGGGCAAGCTCGATGCCTTGCCCGGTGTCAGCGAGGCACGTCGCCTCGGCTGAGCTTCACGCCACCCCGGCTACCCTGCACGCATGGAACGCGAGCCTCCTCATCGCCCTCACGGCGCCGATCATCCTGCGCTGGACCGCGTCCGCCGTGAAGGCCGTTGGTGGTGGCTGCAGGCGCGGCATGCGCGCCGGGTCTGGCGCTGGGCGCTGGTGGCGGCGATGGCGGTGTTCGTGCTGCTGGTGCTGCTGCGCAAGCCGCTGGCGGACTGGTTCTGGGACGAACCGCAGATCGAACAGCTGCTGGCCGAAGGTGATCGTGCGCTGGCGGCGGGACGGCTGACCGCCACCGATGGCAGTGGTGCGCGCGAGCGCTACCAGGCCGCGCTTGCGCTCGACGGCGATCGCCCGCAGGCGCGCGAGGGCCTGGCACGGACCGGTGCCGCTGCGTTGCAGCAGGCGCGGGACCGGCTGCAGGCCGGGGAACTGGACGCCAGTGCGCAGGCCTTGGCGCTGGCACGCGAGCTGCAGGTGCCGCAGAGCCAGACCGATGCGCTGGCGCGCCAGCTGCAGGCACGTCGCACGGCCGGGGCAGGGATTGGCGCGATGCTTGCGCAGGCGCGCAACGCACTCGCCGCTGGGCGCCTGGATGACGGCGACAGCAGCGCCCTGCCGATGTTCCAGCGCATTCTGGCCCTGCAGCCGGACAACCTATCGGCGCTGGAAGGTCGCGAGGATGCACTGAGTGACCTGCTGCAGCAGGCGCGTGCCCTGGCCGCGCGAGGTGATCTGGCCGACGCGGCCGCGGTGGTGCAGCGGGCACGTCAGTTCGATGCCGGGCACGCCGACCTGCCGGCCAGCCAGGAAGCATTGGCGCAGGCGATGGATCAGCGATTGCGGCAGGCGCAGCGTGCGTTGAAACGACAGCAGCTGGAAGCGGCGGCGGCGGGCTTCCAGGCGGTCCTGGCGGTGGCGGCCGACGATCCCAGTGCCCAGCGCGGCCGGGAGCAGACACTGCAGGCGGTCCTCGCACGCAGCCAGAAGCGGGCCGATGACTTCCAGTTCGAGGCGGCACAGCGCGATGCCGCATTGGCAGCGTCGCTGGGTGCCTCGGCAGCGGCCAGGCAGCAGCTCGAGCAGCGCCTGCAGCGTGCACGGCAGGCGCAGCAGGCCCTGCAGCAGCCGTCGATCAGCAACAGCCAGCGTGAGCGTCTGCTGCGTGATCACCTGCGCCAGGTCGAACGCGCCGAGCGTGCAGGGCAATGGATCAGTCCGCCCGGGCACAGTGCCTTCGATGCGCTGCGCGAAGCGCAGTCGCTGGCCCCACGCGACACCCGCGTGAAAGCGGCTGCCACGCGGCTGCTGCCGGCCAGCCGCCAGTGCTTCGACGACAACCTGCGGCAGAACCGGGTGCAGGCCGCCGGCGCCTGTCTGCAGGCGTGGCAGACGCTGGCGCCGACCGACGCCGGGTTGCCGACCGCACGGCTGCGCCTGGCCCAGCGCTGGCTGGCGATCGGCAGCGAACGGCTGGGAAGCGGCGATCTGGCATTTGCCGCGCATGCCGCCGAGCAGGCGCGGCGGCTGCAACCGGACCTGGCCGAACTGCCGCCATTCGAGGAACGGCTGCGGCGCGCAGGTGGCGAGCCGCAGCCGCGCTGATGCGACGACCATTCGTGCCGGTGGTGCCAGTCGGGTATAGTCCAGCCGCTCCGGCCGCTCCCCAGAACATGTCCAGCGTCGCACCCACCGTCTCCGTTGCCTTGTGTACCTGGCAGGGTGAGCGCCATGTCGCCGCCCAACTGCGCAGTATCGCCGCGCAGAGCGTACTGCCGACACAGGTGGTGATGGTCGACGATGCTTCTGCCGATGGTACGTGGGCCGTGCTCCTGCACGAGGCTGAAGCGCTGCGTGCGGCCGGCATCGAGGTGGTGCTGCGGCAGCAGGAGCAGAACGTCGGTTACGTGCGCAATTTCGAAACCGCGTTGTCGGCCTGCAGCGGCGACATCGTCTTCCTGTGCGACCAGGACGATGTGTGGCATGCGGACAAGGTCGCCACCTTCCTGCAGGCGTTCGCCGCGCGGCCCACGGTACAACTGCTGCACAGCGATGCACGGCTGGTCGATGCGCAGGGCCGGCCGCTGCCGGCGACCCTGTTCCAGGCGCTGTCGATCAGCCGCCGCGACCTGGACCGTGAACACCGCGGTGAAGGCTTCGAGCTGCTGATGGGCCGCAATCTGGTGACCGGCGCCGTGACCGCGCTGCGGCGTGGCCTGATCACGCAGGCGCTGCCGGTGGCCAAGGGCTGGATCCACGACGAATGGCTGGCGCTGGTGGCGGCGGCAAGCGGTGGACTGGACTGCATCGAAGCGATCACCACCGACTACCGGCAGCATGGCGACAACCAGGTGGGCGCGCGCCAGCGCGGGCTGCTGGAGCGGGCCGTGGGCAGTGGTTCCGCGCGCCGCACCTACCTCGCGGCGGCGTTGGCCCGCCTGCGCTCGTTGCAGGAGCAGGTGCGGCTGGGCCGGCCGGCACTGGATGCCGCACAGTTGGCGACACTGGACCAGCGCCTGCGCCATGCCGAGGCACGGGCCTGCGCGCCAACCCGGCTGCCGTCCCGCATGCTGCACATCGCCCGTGAGCTGGGCAGTGGCCGCTATCATCGTTTTTCCAACGGCCTGCGTTCGGCGGCCAGCGACCTCGTGCAGGGAATCCAATGACTTCGCAGATGCCGGCAGCGCGTGCTGCCTTCGACGCGCACCGCGTCTGCGCCGTGATCGTCACCTATGGCCCCGATCCGGAGTTGCTGCGGCGGGTGGTCGACAGCGTGCTGCAGCAGGTCGGGCATCTGGTGGTGTTCGACAACGGCAGCCGTGGTGTGGATGTGGAAGCGCTGCTGGGCGCGGCGCCCGGTATCAGCCTGCTGGCCTCGCCGCACAACGTCGGGCTCGGCAGTGCGCTGAACCGGTCGTATGAGCAGGCGCAGTCATTGGGGTTCGACTACGTGCTGCTGATGGACCAGGACAGTGTGCTGGAGCCAGGCATGGTCGACGTGCTGGGCACCGCGCTGGTCGAGCTGGCGGGCAATGAGCGGATCGCTGCGGTGGGACCGCAGTTCCGCGACGCACGCAGCGGCATGCTCGCCCCGTTCGTCCGCTTCGGCTTCCCCTTCAACCACAAGCTGCGTGGCGGCCCGGGCCAGCGCATCTCCTGCGACTTCCTCATCACGTCCGGATCGCTGGTGCCGATGTCCGCGCTGCGTGACCTCGGTGCGATGGACGAAAGCCTGTTCATCGACAACCTGGACATGGACTGGTGCTTCCGCGCCAAACGCAGTGGCCACGCGCTGTACGGAATCTGCGATGCGCAGATGAGCCACAGCATCGGCGAGGAACTGCTGCCGTCGCGGGCGAAGCCGGACGGCGTGATCGTGCACAAGCCGTTCCGCCTGTATTTCATCATGCGCAACCGCGTGCTGCTCTACGGGCGCGCCTATACGCCGCGGGTCTGGATCGCGCAGGACGTGCCACGCCTGCTGCTGAAGCTGGTGGGCAACGGGCTGTTCCTGGCGCCGCGCTGGATTCGGTTGCGGTTCATGTTGAAGGGGCTGTGGGACGGCATCCGCGGCCGGGCCGGTCCGCTGCCGCCGGGCCATCGCTGAACGGACGACCGATCGAACCTGTCTTGGGGAAAGGGCTGGGGTAGACTCCGCTGACGCCCCTGCCATGCTTTTCCCGTGCCCCGACGCTACGATTCCGACGACCACGACGATTTCGACGACGACGACCAGGAGGGCGGCAGCTCGCCCTGGCGACGCAGGCTGATCACCTGGAGCATGGCAGCGGTCGCACTGGGACTGGGTTTCCTGATCCCGTACACCCTGTACCTCAACCAGCAGGTGACCCAGCGTTTCGGAGAGCTGCGCTGGCAGATCCCGACCCGTGTCTACGCCCGCCCGCTGGTGCTGACGCCCGGCAAGGCGATGGATGCGGCGACCCTGAAGACCGAACTGGCCGCGTCCGCCTACCGCGATGACGGCGAAGGCAGGGAGCCGGCCACCTACGCGGTGAAGGGTGGCCGCTTCGTCATTGCCAGCCGTGGCTACGCCGACGTCGATGGCCGGGTGGCCGCACGTCGCGTCGAGCTGTCGCTCGCTGGCGGCACCGTCGCGTCGCTGCGCGATGCCGACAGCCGCAAGGCGCTCAAGGCCGCCCGCCTGGATCCGGCACGCATCGCCACGCTGTACGGCCAGAAGCAGGAAGAGCGTCGCCTGATCCGCATGGACGAGGCGCCGGACCTGCTGGTGACCGGCTTGCAGGCGGTGGAGGACAAGGACTTCAACCGCCATCACGGCATCGACCTGTCGGGCATCGCCCGTGCGGTCTGGGTGACCGTCCGTTCCGGCGGGCAGAGCCGGCAGGGTGCGTCCACGCTGACCCAGCAGCTGGCCCGCAGCGGCCTGCTCGGCATCGGCAAGGAGCAGACCCTCACCCGCAAGTTCAATGAAGTGCTGTATGCGTTGATCATGGAAGCGCGTTACGACAAGCGCACCGTTTTCGAGGCGTATCTGAACCAGGTGTACCTGGGCCAGCGCGGCAGCCAGGCGATCCATGGCATGTCCTCCGGCGCCGAATTCTGGTTCGGCCGCGACCTGTCGTCGCTGGAAACCGAGCACATCGCGCTGTTGATCGGCCTGGTCAAGGGCCCGTCCTACTACGACCCGCGACGCAACCCGGAACGCGCGCTGGATCGTCGCAACTTCGTGCTGGGCAAGCTGCGCGAAGCGGCGCTGATCGACGATGCCGAATACCAGCGGGCGCTGAAGGCTCCGCTGGGGGTGCCGAAGACACCGGGCCTGGTCGCCGCCAACCGCTTCCCGGCCTATGTCGATCTGGTCCGTCGCCAGCTCGGCCACGATTATCCCGAGTCCGCACTGCAGGGCGCGGGCCTGAGCGTCATGACCGGCATGTCGCCGTCCGCGCAGGCCTACGCCGAAGGCGCTGTGACCCGTACCATCAAGTCGCTGGAGAGCAAGCGCCGTCCCGAGCTGCAGGCCGGCATGGTGCTGACCGACGTGCATAACGGCGACGTGCTGGCAGTGATCGGCAGCCGCGAGGTCTCCGAGGTCGGCTTCAACCGCGCCATCGAGGCGCAGCGCCCGGTCGGCTCGCTGCTCAAGCCGTTCGTGTACCTGCTGGCGCTGGCCCAGCCAGACCGCTACTCGCTGGCGAGCTGGGTTGACGATTCGCCGGTGACCGTCCAGTTGAGCCGTGGCCGCAACTGGAGCCCGGGCAATGCGGACAACCGCAGCCATGGCACCGTGCGGCTGATCGATGCGCTGGCCAATTCCTACAACCAGGCCACGGTGCGGGTCGGCATGCAGGTCGGTCCAGAGCGTGTGACCCAGCTGATCCACGTGCTGGCCGGCATCAAGGCCGAACCGAATCCGGCCGTGATTCTCGGCTCGACCGACCAGAGCCCGTATGCGATGGCGCAGCTGTACCAGTTCCTGGCCTCGGGCGGCGAGATCCAGCCGTTGCACGCGGTGCGTGGCGTGCTTGATCCGCAGGGCAAGCTGCTCAAGCGCTATGACAAGTCGCCTGCGCCGGCACAGGAAGGCGATTCGATCGCGGCCAACCTGATCAGCATCGGCCTGCAGCAGGTGGTTGCCAGCGGCACCGCGCAGCGCCTCAACGCAGACGGCCTGGGCCGCCTGCAGCCGGCCGGCAAGACCGGTACCACCAATGATGGCCGCGACAGCTGGTATGCCGGCTACACCGGCGACCACCTGGCGGTGATCTGGATGGGCAACGACCAGAACGAGCAGGCCGGGCTGTATGGCGCCACCGGTGCGATGCGCGTGTGGTCGGGCATCTTCCAGCGCCTGCCGAGCGCGCCGCTGCGGGTCAGCAACAAGGGGCTGGACTGGCAGCCGATCGCCGCCAGCGGCACCAACAGTACCGATGAGGGCTGTCCGGGCGCGCGGCGCTTCCCGTTCGTGGTCGGCTATGCGCCGGCGTATGCGCCCTGCGCGCCGGCGGTTTCGCCCGAAGCCCAGGACGGCGCCGGCAGCGAAGGCGGAGGCTGGCGCAGCTGGTTCGGCCTGGATCGCAAGCCGGAACCGGCGGAAGAACCCGCAGCCGCGCCGGCGGCGACCACTCCTCCTCCGAGTCGATGAATCCGATGACGCTTCGAACTTTCCTGCATCCGCTCACCCTGGCCGGCCTCACCGTGGTGCTGGCCGCCTGTGTCAGCAGCGCGCCGCCGGTGGTCAAGCCGGTCGCCGCTACCACCACGCCGGTGCAACGCCTGGCTGCGGTCGAAGCGGCGGCGGGACCGGATGACAAGGAACTGTCGGTGCAGCCGCTGCGCGATCCACAGGTTGAGGATCTGCGCCAGACCGCGCTGACGCAGCGCCAGGCCAACGATCTGCCGGCCGCCGCCGCCAGCCTGGACCAGGCGCTGCAGATCGTCGCCGCAGACCCCGCAGTGCTGCAGGAGCGGGCCGAAATCGCCCTGCTGCAGGGCAAGTGGTCGGAGGCGGAGACGTTCGCGCGCAAGGCCATCGATCTGGGGTCGAAGACCGGGCCGCTGTGCCGGCGCCACTGGGCGACGATCGAGCAGTCACGGCTGGCGCGCGGGGAGAAGGAGAACGCGGTGTCGGCGCATGCACAGCTGGAAGGGTGCACGGTACCGGGCATCAAGCGGTACTGAGGTATTCCCCTCCATCGGGCGCGTCACACGCCGCGCGGGCCGCGGGCGAGAACAGAAAGATCAGAAGCCGGTCGCGCGCTCGCGATGGGGTCAGAGCCGTTTTCCGAAAGGAAACGGCTCTGACCCCTTCCAGTTCAGTCGAGCAAGCTCGACGCTACAAACGGGTGCCGGGCAGCGCCCGGCCCGGTATCCTTTCCGTCTGATGTCCGACCTTGTCCACGCCAGCCGCGAAGCACTCAGCGCAGGCGGCGCGCTTGCCTCGCACCTGGATGCCTTCGTCCCGCGTCCGGCACAGCTGCGCCTGACCGAGGCCATCGCCGATGCGCTGCAGCAGCGCGACCTGCTGCTGGCCGAGGCCGGCACCGGTACCGGCAAGACGTTCGCCTACCTGGTGCCGGTGCTGCTGTCCGGCCTGCGCACGATCATTTCCACCGGTACCCGCGCGCTGCAGGACCAGCTCTACCATCGCGACCTGCCACGCGTGCGCCAGGCACTGGGGGTCGGCCTGCGCAGCGCGCTGCTGAAGGGGCGTAGCAATTACCTGTGCCGTTACCGCCTGCAGCAGGCGCGTGGCGAGCCACGCTTCTCCAGCCCGGAGCAGGCGGCGCAGTTCCAGCGCATCCTGGCCTGGTCCGGTCGTTCCGAACATGGCGACATCGCGGAACTGGAAGGCCTGGCCGATGACTCACCCTTGCTGCCGATGGTTACCTCCACCGTCGACAACTGCCTGGGCACCGAGTGTCCGTTCTGGGATGACTGCTTCGTGGTGCGCGCGCGGCAACGCGCTCAGGCTGCGGACGTGGTGGTGGTCAACCATCATCTTCTGCTGGCCGATCTTGCGCTGAAGCAGGAGGGCTTCGGAGAGCTGCTGCCGGGCGCACAGGCCTTCGTCATCGATGAGGCGCACCAGTTGCCTGAACTGGCAGCGCAGTTCTTCGGTGAGGGCTTCGGCATGCGACCCTGGCAGGAGCTGGGCCGGGACTGTCTGGCCGAGGCGCGCGGTGTCGGTGGCGCACAGTCAGCGCTGCAGGCGCCGGTCGATCAGCTGCAGGAGGCACTGCGTGCGCTGCGCTCGGCCATGGATGGCCTGCCATCCCGTGGCACGCAGTGGCGCGCACTGGCGATGCCGCAGGTGCGCGATGGCTTTGATGCGGTGATGACCGGTCTGGTGAATCTGGAGCAGGCGCTGCAGCCGCTGCGCGAAGCCGCCGCAGGCCTCGATGCCTGCCACGCACGTGCGCGCGAGGCGGTATCGCGTCTGGGGCGCTGGCTGGGCGATGACGAACCGGCGCTTGATTTCGATGCCGACCCTGCGCAGGCGGCGAGCGCCGATGTGCTCTGGTACGAACTTACCCCGCGCGGATTCCGCTGCCAGCGTACGCCGATGGATGTGTCCGGTCCGCTGCGCGAGCATCGCGAGCGCAGTCGTGCCGCATGGATCTTCACGTCGGCGACGCTGACCGTCGGCGGTGGCTTCGATCACATCGCCCGCCGGCTCGGCCTGGATGATCCGCAGACACTGGTCCAGTCCAGTCCATTCAACTGGCCCGAGCAGGCACTGTGCTACCTGCCCGAAGGCCTGCCCGATCCCGCCGCGCGGGGGTTCGGCACCTCGCTCATCCAGGTCCTGCGGCCGGTGCTGCAGGCCTCGCAGGGCCGGGCATTCCTGCTGTTCGCCTCGCACCGGGCCCTGCGCGAAGCGGCCGAGGCGCTGCGCGATGGGCCGTGGCCGCTGTTCGTGCAGGGCGAGGCGCCACGCGCCACGCTGCTGCAGCAGTTCCGCGACTCCGGCAACGGCGTGCTGCTGGGCTCGGCCAGTTTCCGCGAAGGGGTGGACGTGGTCGGCGAAGCATTGAGCGTCGTGGTGATCGACAAGCTGCCCTTTGCCGCGCCGGACGATCCGGTCTACGAGGCGCGGCTGGAGGCGATCCGCAGCCAGGGGGGCAATCCGTTCCGCGACGAGCAGCTGCCGCAGGCCGTGATCGCGCTGAAGCAGGGCGTCGGCCGGCTGATCCGCAGTGAGAGCGATCGCGGCGTGCTGGTGCTGTGCGACCCGCGGCTGCTCAACCGTGGCTATGGCCGGGTCTTCCTCGACTCGCTGCCACCTTTCCGCCGTACCCGCAGTCTGGCCGATGTGCAGTCCTTCTTTGCGCCACAATGGCACCCCGCCACCGATGCTGGAGCGCCGGACGTCCCTGTGGCGGCCACGCACCCCGCCCCGGGTGGCACGTTCCCCCTGTTCTGATCCGACCCGATGAAACTGCTCGCCTTTGAAACCGCCACCGAAGCCTGTTCCGTTGCCCTGCACGTGGACGGGCAGGTCCTGGAACGCTTCGAGATCGCCCCGCGCCGGCATGCCGAGCTGAGCCTGCCGTGGGCCGACGCGCTGCTGGCCGAGGCCGGTATCAGCCGCCGCCAGCTCGATGGCATCGCACTCAGTCGTGGTCCGGGTGCCTTCACCGGGGTGCGCCTGGCGATCGCCCTTGCCCAGGGCATCGCACTGGCATTGGACCGTCCGCTGCTGCCGGTATCGACCCTGCAGGTGCTGGCGCTGCGTGCGCCGGCAGAAGAAAGGCAGATCCTGTCGGCCATCGATGCACGGATGGGCGAACTCTACGTCGCGTGTTTCGAGCGCGTGGACGGCCTGCCGATGCCGTGCGATGCAGAGCGGGTGTGCGCACCGGCCGCAGTAGCGTTGCCGGACGATCTGTCGGTGTTCGGTGTCGGCACTGGATTTGGTGCGGCCGAGGGCGCGCTGGTCACGCAGCTGGGGGCGGGCCTGCGGGGGTTCGACGCCGCGGCGCTGCCGCGGGCATCGGACGTGCTGGCGTTGGCGGTGCCGGCCTTGGCACGTGGCGAGGGCATCGCGCCGGAGAGGGTGGAACCGGCCTACCTGCGCGACAACGTGGCCTTGACCCTGGTCGAGCAGCAGGCCGCGCGCGAGGCCAAGGCGAAGGCCAACGGCTGAGAGAGGCCGGGATCTGTCAGAGGCGGGGCGGTGTCGGGTGGCGGGGTATCCGCGGCATGGATGCCGCGGCTAAGCCTACACGGACGTACTTGCGGCGTCCCCGCCGCCCGGCACCGCCCCGCCAGGCGTCACTACACTGACCGCCGCTTTTGCTTTTGCTTTTGCTGTTGACGTTGCTGTTGCCGTTGCCTTCAGCGGGTCCCGGGCCGCAGGCCCGGGCAACACCCCCCTACCGGTCGTCGCGCAGTTCGCCGCCGGGCAGGAACACCCACGTGCGGGTGACCTGCAGGATGTCGATTCCGTCCTCGGTACGCGGCAGCGGCGGGAACGGCTGTGCCAGCGTCACCACCCGCAGCGCGGCCTCATCCAGCAGCGGTGTTCCGCTTGAACGCAGGATGCGGCTGCTTTCCACACTGCCATCGCGACGCACGCCAACGCTGATGACCACCTGGCCGCCGAGACGGCGTTGCCGTGCCTCGTCCGGATAGTTCAGGTTGCCCACCTGCTCGGCGCGGTCGACCCAGGCGCGCAGGTAATTGGCATAGGCATACTCGCGCGTGCTGGCCGAGACGAATTTGCGGTTCGGTCGCTTGGCGTACTGCGCCGAGCGCAGGTGGACCTCGGCCGCCAGCCGCGCCATCTCCGCATCGCGCTGCTCGCGTGCGGTCATCGGTGCGTCCGGCACCGGTTCCAGTGGCGTTGGCTGGGCCTGCGCACGTGCCACCGTGTCCTGGCCATTGCGGCTGCTGACCACGCGGGCCTGCGGCGGTGGCACGGGCGCTGCGGATTGCTGCTGCTGTGGCACCGGGCTGACCCCGGCCTGGGCCTGCGGCACGATCCCGGCCTGGTTGTCGCGCGGACGCTGCGCGCGGTCGTGGTCACCGCCGCCTTCCTGGCTGGCGGCGGCCAGGAAGTCCGCCTGCTTCGGCGTCAGCGCGGTGCGGGTCTGGCTGAAGATCACTTCCAGCGTGGGCACCAGTGGGGCCTCGCCCTTCACGGCGAAACCCACCCCCAGGATCAGCAGGACGTGGACCAGCACCGACAGGGTGAGGGTGGCACCCAGCCGCTGCGCTTCGCGCGGCGGCGGTGGCAGGACGGCGGGTGCGGCGGGCATCAGCGCAGGCCGGCCTCGAGCGCGTCGAACAGCGTGCCGGCGATGTTCAGGCCGTACTGCGCGTCCAGTTCGCGCACGCAGGTGGGGCTGGTGACGTTGACTTCGGTCAGGTAGTCGCCGATCACATCCAGGCCAACGAAGCGCATGCCGCGGCGCTTCATTTCCGGTCCCACCTGCGCGGCGATCCAGCGGTCGCGCTCGCTCAGCGGACGGCCTTCGCCGCGCCCGCCAGCGGCCAGGTTGCCGCGGAACTCGTCGCCCTGCGGAATGCGCGCCAGGCAGTAGTCGACCGGCTCGCCGTCAATCAGCAGGATGCGCTTGTCGCCAGCACTGATGTCCGGGATGAACTTCTGTGCCAGCGCCAGCCTGCGTCCGCCATCGGTCAACGTTTCCAGAATCACGTTCAGGTTCGGGTCGCCCTGGCCGCTGCGGAAGATCGAGCGCCCTCCCATGCCATCCAGGGGCTTCAGCACGGCCTGCCCATGTTCCAGTGCGAAGGCCTTCAAGGCCTTGGCGTCGCGGCTGACCAGGGTCGGCGGACAGCACTGCGGGAACAGCAGCGCGGCCAGTTTTTCGTTGTAGTCGCGCAGGCCCTGCGGATTGTTGACCACGCAGGCGCCGGCCGCAGCGGCCACGTCCAGCACCTGGGTGTCGTAGACGTATTCGGCATCGACCGGCGGATCCTTGCGCATCAGCACGATCTGGCCGGGACCGAACTCGGTCCGGCTGAACCCGCCCAGCTCGTACCAGCCGGCGGGGTCGTCGCGGACCCGCAGCGGGGCGGTCTGGGCCACCGCCACGCCACCTTCCAGGGCCAGTCCGCCCGGCCGCACGTAGTGCAGGGCATGGCCGCGGCGCTGGGCTTCCAGCAGCATGGCGAAGGTGGTGTCCTTGGCGATCTTGATGTGGGCGATGGGGTCCATCACCACGATGACGTTCAACGGCATGGGCGCACCTGTCAGGCAAGGCGTTGATGGTAGCGGCAACGCCCGCCGTGCGCCTCCCCGCGGCGATGCAACGCTGCGTCCGTCCCCCGGGCCGCGCACCGTATGCGAACCCCGTCACGTTCAGCCCGGTAGCACGGCCCGCGTGATGGGCCGGCCTTGAAGCGGGCGCGGAAAGTGCGATATAGATACGCTTTCGTAGCGGCCCCCGCCTGAGACCGGGCCGTGCGCTTGGGGATAGGCAATGACTGAAAACACGACTGCGGGCGGGGAACTCGCAGGACTCCGGGTGATGGTCATCGATGATTCGAAGACCATCCGCAGGACTGCGGAAACGCTGCTCAAGCGCGAAGGCTGCGAGGTGGTCACCGCCACCGACGGCTTTGAAGCGCTGGCGAAGATTGCCGACCAGCAGCCGCAGATCATCTTCGTCGACATCATGATGCCGCGTCTGGATGGCTATCAGACCTGCGCGCTGATCAAGGGAAACCAGCTGTTCAAGGCGACCCCGGTGATCATGCTGTCGTCCAAGGATGGCCTGTTCGACAAGGCGCGGGGGCGCATCGTCGGGTCGGAGCAGTACCTGACCAAGCCTTTTACGCGCGAAGAACTGCTGGGTGCCATCCGCACATACGTCAACGCCTGACCAGGGGGGAAAGGCACAATGGCTCGTATCGTCCTGATCGAGGATTCACCGACCGACCGCGCGGTGTTCACCCAGTGGCTGCGCCGTGCCGGCCACGAGGTGCTGGAAGCGGACAACGCCGAGGATGGCCTGCAGCTTGTCCGCGACCAGGTGCCGCAGCTGGTGCTGATGGACGTGGTCCTGCCGGGCATGAGCGGTTTCCAGGCCACCCGGGCGATGGCCCGCGACGCCGCGACCCGGCACATCCCGGTCATCATCGTCAGTACCAAGGCGATGGAGACCGACAAGGCGTGGGGGCTGCGCCAGGGTGCGGCCGACTACATCGTCAAGCCGCCGCGCGAGGATGAACTGATCGCGCGGATCAACGAACTGGTGGCCTGATGCGCTCGCCTTTCGACATTCTCGAAGCCTACGAACGGCGCAGCCTGGCCCATGCGGTGCAGCTGCCGGGCCGGCAATTCGTCCAGGACCTGTGGCGAGGCGTCGGCTACCGCGTCGGCCAGCGCCGGCTGGTGTCCGATTTCCGCGAAGTGGTGGAGATCGTGCCGATGCCGCCGGTCACGCCCGTGCCCTGCGCGCAGCCCTGGCTGCTGGGCGTGGGCAACCTGCGCGGCAACCTGTTCCCGGTGGTCGACCTGAAGTACTTCCTGGAAGGCACACGCACCGTGCAGCAGGAAGGGCAGCGCGTGCTGATCATGCGCCAGGCCGGCGGTGACGTCGCACTGACCATCGACGAACTGTTCGGCCAGCGCAGCTTCGAAGCCGACCAGCAGATCGAGGCCGGCAGCCTGGCCGAGGGTCGTTACGGGCACTTCGTCGAGCGCGGTTTCCATGCTGACGGCCAGGACTGGGGCGTGTTCTCGCTCTCGCTGCTGTCGCGCACTCCTGAATTCCGGCAAGCCGCGGCCTGAGGCCGGGCATCGCCCCCTGCACTGAAGATCGAGGTTGAACGATGAGTACTGCTTCGGACGCCACCAAGACCGGCAAGCTTCGGCTGGGCGGCAGCAACCTCTGGCTGGCCCTGCTGCTGGCATCGATGATCCTGTTCGGCGTCAATACCGGCGTGGCGACCTGGCAGGGCAGCCGCCTGGCCGATGCCGGTTCCAAGGCCGCGGACCTGCAGGTGCTGTCGCAGCAGCTGGCCAACCAGGGGCGTGACGCGGTGGGCGGCAATGCCCAGGCGTTCACCGCCTTCAAGGCCACCCGCAACGCGATCGAACAGAATGTCTCGACGCTGCAGGGGCGCTACGGCAAGGAACCGGGCGTGTCGCGGGCGATCTCGACGCTGGGTGAAACCTGGGCGCCGCTGGGCAAGCAGGCCGGGCAGCTGGTCGCCAGCGAGCCGGCGGTGCTGGCCCTGGCCGGCAATGCCAACAACTTCACTGGCGCGGTGCCGGGGCTGCAGGCGCAGCTGAACGAGGTGGTGCGCGCGATGTCGGCTTCGGGTGCACCGGCCGCGCAGGTGTACAGCGCGCTGCAGCAGGTCGTGGTGGCCGGCTCGATGGCCCGACGGGTCACCGAAATGCGTGCGGGCGGCTCTTCGGCGGCCGCCGCGGGCGACGCACTGGCGCGTGACATCACCGTGTTCTCGCAGGTGCTCGACGGCCTGCGCAACGGCAACGAGGAACTGGGCATCACCGCAGTGCGTGGCCCGGCCGCCGTGGCCGCGCTGGAGCAGTCGCACACCCAGTGGCAGGCGATGAAGGCCGATGCCGACGCGATCCTGGCCAGCTCGCGCCAGCTGTTCGCCGCGCAGTCGGCGGCCACCGCGCTGGGCCAGGGCTCGGCGCACATGCTGGATGACAGCCGCAAGCTGTTCGAAGCCTTCTCTTCGTTCGGCTCGGTGTCCGATACCCGCCTGTTTCCGAACTTCTGGATCGGTGTAGCGTCCGGTGCGCTGTCGCTGATCGCGATCATCGGTTTCGTCTCCACCAACGTGCGCAGCCGCTCGCGTGAGCAGGAGCTGCGCTACCAGACCCAGGTGGAGTTCAACAGCCGCAACCAGCAGGCAATCATGCGCCTGCTGGACGAAATCTCCTCGCTGGGCGAGGGCGACCTGACCGTCAAGGCGTCGGTGACCGAGGACATGACCGGCGCCATCGCCGACGCGATCAACTACGCCGTCGACGAGCTGCGCCACCTGGTGACGACCATCAACGACACCTCGGCCAAGGTCGCGCTGTCCACCCAGGAAACCCAGGCGACGGCCATGCAGCTCGCAGAAGCAGCCGGCCACCAGGCCAACCAGATCACCTCGGCCTCGGACCGCATCGGCGAAATCGCAGCGAGCATCGAGCAGGTTTCGCGCAACTCGGCCGAATCGGCCGACGTGGCACAGCGCTCGGTGGTGATTGCCGCCGAGGGTGCCGGCGTGGTCCGCGAGACCATCCAGGGCATGGACCAGATCCGCGACCAGATCCAGGAAACTTCCAAGCGCATCAAGCGCCTGGGTGAGTCGTCGCAGGAGATCGGCTCGATCGTGGAACTGATCAACGACATTTCCGAACAGACCAACATCCTGGCATTGAATGCAGCGGTGCAGGCCGCGTCGGCGGGCGAAGCGGGCCGCGGTTTCGCGGTCGTGGCCGACGAAGTGCAGCGCCTGGCAGAGCGCACATCGGGCGCCACGCGCCGTATCGAGAACCTGGTGCAGGCCATCCAGGCCGACACCAACGAGGCCGTCACCTCGATGGAACAGACCACCGCCGAAGTGGTGTCTGGTGCACGTCTGGCGGAAGACGCCGGTACGGCACTGACCGAGATCGAGCGCGTGTCCAATGCACTGAACACCCTCATCAAGAACATCTCCATCGCGGCCCAGCAGCAGTCCGCAGCCGCGTCGGACATCACCCGCACGATGGGCGTGATCCGCCAGATCACCGGCCAGACTTCACAGGGTGCCGGACAGACCGCGGAGTCGATCGGCCACCTCGCGCAGCTGGCTGCCGACCTGCGTCGTTCGGTCGCCGACTTCAAGCTGCCGGCGTGACGCGGGCAGGGCGAAGAGCAAGGAACCCGTCGATGAAGCATTTCCATTCCCCACGCCAGATCCAGCGCGGCCTTCGCGCGGCGGCGACCGGAGCCTGTCAATGAGCACTCTGCGCGATGCGATGAGCCACGCAGCGCTGGGTTGGGTCAAGCCCGAGCTGGACGAGACCCTGCGCCAGGTGCGCAACGAGGTCGAGTACTACGCCGAGGATCCGTCCGATGCCAGCCGCATGCGTATCTGCGCCGGCCACCTGCACCAGGTGCAGGGCACCCTGCGCATGGTCGAACTGTACGCCCCGGC
Source organism: Stenotrophomonas sp. YJH_SMC_106-19 (assembly GCF_059368375.1). Lineage (NCBI taxonomy): Bacteria > Pseudomonadati > Pseudomonadota > Gammaproteobacteria > Lysobacterales > Lysobacteraceae > Stenotrophomonas > Stenotrophomonas sp. YJH_SMC_106-19. Next base: position 728,105 of record NZ_JCAFRQ010000001.1, on the reverse strand, counting down.
AATGGTGGCCGAGGAGCTGGAGCAGCTCGCCCATGCGATCGGCAGCGGCCAGGCGTCTGATCGCGACGAGGCCTGCGCCACGCTGATGCGCGGCAGCGTGTTGCTGCCCGACTATCTGGAGCGCCTGCAGAACGGCCACCGCGACATTCCGATCGTGCTGCTGCCGCTGCTCAATGACATCCGCGCCGCGCGCGGTGCGGCCGGCATCAACGAGAGTGTCCTGTTCGCGTTCGCTCCCGACAGCGTCACCGCCACCGAAGCCGAGCTCGACCATGCTCGCGGCAGCCTGAGCGGGCGCAACCGCGAACTGCTCGATACGGTCGGCAGCGCGGTGAAGGAAGAGCTGCTGCGCATCAAGGATGCGCTGGACCTGCATCTGCGCACCGGCGGTGCAGCGGAACAGCTGCAGACGCAGGCCGACGAACTGGGGGCCGTGGCCGATACGCTGGGCATGATGGGCCTGGGCGTGGCCCGCGGCGTGGTCGTGCAGCAGCGCGACGCGCTGCGCGGCGTGGTCGAGGGCCGCCAGCAGATCGACGAGAACCTGTTGCTGGACATCGCCGGCGCGCTGCTCTACGTCGATGCGTCGCTGGATGACCAGGTTGCCCATCTGGGTGCGGATGGCAGCGGCGAGGATGACCCTGCCGCCGTGGAAAACCGTCGTACCGTCGAGGTGCTGGCACACGAGGCCATCGCCAATTTCGCTGCGGCCCGCGAGCACTTTGTCGCGTTCATCGAAACCAGCTGGAACCACGCGGAACTGCAGGACGTGCCGCGCCTGCTCGGCGACGTCGCCGGTGCACTGCGGATGCTCGACCTGGGGACTGCCGCCGACTACCTGCGCGGCGTGCAGCAGTACATCGACGCCGAGCTGATCGGTCGCCAGCGTGTGCCCAGCGGGCGCCAGCTGGATACGCTCGCCGACGCCATGGCCAGCCTGGAGTACTACCTCGAAGCCCTGCGTGATCGTCGTCCGGGCCGTGAGGACATTCTGGAGATCACCCGCAGCAGCCTGGAAGCGCTGCGCTACTGGCCGCTGCCGGAGCGCGCCGCGATCGACGAGGCGCCGCAGGGCGTGCAAGCGGTCGAGCGCGAGGCGGTAGACCTGCAGGTGATGCCATTGCAGCCCGGCCACGTCGACATCGATGTGAGCACGGCCGCGCCCGCCGCCGGCAGTGTGGCTGCCGCCCTGCCGGACTTCGTCTTCGATCCGCCGCTGGCACCGCCAGTGACCGACAACGGGCTGATGTTCGGTGGGTTGTCGGTACCGGTCGCGGTACCCGGGACGACGCCCGATGCCGGTAGCTCGCTGGTGTTCGCCGCGTCCAGTGCACCGGCCCCGGCCGTGCCGCAATGGGACCTGGCTGCTGTGGAGGTCGGTGCCGGGTACGCGGATGATGCACATGCGCCGGCCTTGGCCAGCGACGAAACGATCGATCCGGTACCGGCCGAGGTGCCGCAGTGGACGCTGTCCCAGGTGGACGACATGGCGGATGCACCGTCGGTCTCCGGCGACAACACGGTGGCGTTCGCGTCCGCCGGTACACCGGACATCACGTCGGCGCCGGTATTCGATCCGGTGGCCGCCGAGCATGGCGCCGCGGATGTGGCGGCTGATGAAGTCGTATTCCGTTTCGACGCCGATGCACTGGACAACGCCGACGACGTGCTGTCCTTGCATGCGATGGAAACGCTGGTGCTGGAAGACGACGCAGACCTGCATCCGGTGCTGGACAGCGTTGATGCGGAGCCAACGGATCCGATCACGCTCGCCGCGGACGCATCGCCTGCCGCAGATGCAGCACCGGCGGTGGCCCTGATCGAGATCGACACCATCGCACCGATCGATTTCAGCGAGGCCGATGCCCGGTTCTTCGCTGAACTGAGCGCCGCCGCGGAGGACTTCAACCCGCGGGCGATGCCATCGGCCGCCGACGCGCCGGTCGCGATCACGGCTGCGTCCGAAGCGGGCTTCGATGCCGGCTTCGACGATGATGCGGAGAACATCGACGAGGACATCCGCGAGGTGTTCCTGGAAGAGTTCGACGACGAGCGTGCCAACCTCGGAACGCTGCTGCTGGCATGGCACGCGCAGCCGGACAATCTGGACCGGCTGCGGCCGATCCGCCGCATCTTCCACACCCTCAAGGGCAGCGGCCGTCTGGTCGGTGCGCGGACGCTGGGCGAGTTCGCGTGGAAGATCGAAGGCATGCTCAACCGTGTGCTTGACGGCAGCCGTCCGGCCACGCCGGCCGTGCTGGCGATGGTTGATCACGCGCATGCCGCCTTGCCGCAGCTGAGCGACGCACTGCGTCATGGCCAGCGCATCAGTGTCGATCTGCAGGCGATGCAGGCCGTCGCCGATCGCGTGGGTGCAGGCGAAGAGACGTTCTACGTGCCGCTGCCGGCTGCGGCGCCCGCACCGGAGGCGCCGGCGGCGGAAGAGGGCGAGGACGAGATCAGCCGCATTCTCGAAGCGGAAGTGGCGACGACAGCCGACGCCGGGAGCGCGACCGCGGTCGAGGGGACTCCGGCCAATATCGACAGCGTGCTGCGCGAGATCCTCGAAGCCGAGGTGGAGGTCCACCAGGCAACCCTGCAGGCGTGGCTGCGCTCGGCGCAGCAGGCACCACAGCCGGTGAGCGATGCGCTGCTGCGCGCCGTGCACACCATGAACGGCGCCTTCGCGATGACCGAGGTGCCGGAGATCACGGCGGTCACGGGCGGCGCCGAATCCTATATCAAGCGGGCCCTGGCCGCCGATGTGGTGCCGGGCGACGACGGTGTTGCTGCGCTCGATGCGACCGCGCAGGCCATTACCGCGACCATGGAAGCATTGCAGGCGGAGCAGCCGCGCATTGCGCCTCAGCCTGCGCTGGTACAGCGCCTGCAGGCCCTGGCCGGCGAACTGCCGGAAGCGCGCTGGCCGCTGGTGGGGCTGGATGACGAAGAGGCGCTCGCGACCGATGGAGAGCCTGCGCACGAGGTGGACGCGCAGCTTCCTGCCGATGCGCAGAGCGACATCGACGCCGAAATCAACGCCGGGATCGACAGTGCACCTGCTGACACCCATGACGTGCCCGCAGCCGATCCGGCGAAGGACGGACTGGACGTGGCCGAGCTCACGGCCAGTGATGACCTTTCGCGCTACTTCGACGCCGGCTGGCCGTCGCTGGGCGGTACCGGACAGGAGGCCGCAGCCACGCTGCCGCCGGTCGCGCTCGCTGCCGATGAATCCGCAGCGGAAGTGTCATCGGCGGTCGCCGATGCGCCCCCCGCGCTGGCCGAAGACGCTGCGCTGACAGGCGCGGACGACCTGTCGCCGTACCTGGACGCCAGCGCGCTGCCGGTCGACGACCGTGATGCGGATGAGGCGGCGGACGCCGCCGCGTTCACAGAAACGATCGACCTGAATACGTCATGGGATGACGTGGAAGGGTTCGATGCGAGTGATGACGCTGCTGCACTGCCACTCGACAGCACGCTGTCGAGCCTGCAGGATGACATGGCTGCGCCGGGTTTTGCGGAACCGGTCACATTGGAAGCTGCGCTCGAAGCCGGCCTGCATGTGATCGACGAAGAGCAGACTCCGGCCGACGACGGGCAGTGGTCCGTGCTCGGCCTGCAGGCCAGCGAACTCGCGCCGGGCGAGGCGGATGCCTTTGCCGAGGATGCGGACGTCGGCGGGGAGACGGCGGTCGGTGAAGGAGAGAGCGCCGACCCGCCGTCCCCGGCGACGGTGAATGCCAGGGAATCCCTTGCAGAGCCTGCGGTCGATCCGCAGCCGGCAGCCGCGCCGCCGTCACCGTTCTTCGAGATGGAAGACGCACCGGGCCAGGGCAGCGGCGCTGCCGGACCGGACGGTTCCACGCCGGTCGATGGTCCGGTTGCCGAAGATGACGTGCCGGCGCACCAGCCGATCGAGCCGATGCCGGAACCGGAACCGGAAGGCAGGGTGGGCGAGGAGCCTGCCGATCTGCTTGACTTCACCGTGTATGACCGCGAGCTGGTCGACATCTTCGTCGAAGAAGGCAAGGACCTGCTTGATCACTGCGATGGCCTGATCAGCGAGCTGCGCGATGCGCCGCAGGACCGCGAAGTGCTTGCCGGCCTGCAGCGCGACCTGCATACGCTGAAGGGCGGCGCACGCATGGCCGGCATCAACGCCATCGGCGACCTCGGCCACAGCATCGAATCGCTGCTGGAGGTGGTCGCGGCGGGGCGCACCGAGATCGAGCGCCGCGACGTGCAGCTGCTCGAGCGCGGTTTCGATCGCCTGCACCAGCTGCTGACCCGTACCGGCGAGCATCGTGTGGTGGAACCGGCGCAGGACCTGGTCGATGCTTTCGAGGCACGTACCGCCACCGATCCGGCAGCGGCTGCCGCCGTCGGCACGGCTGGCCCGGTGGAGACTGAAACCACCGTCGTACCCGCGACCGTTGCCCTGGTCGATGCACCGCTGTCCGCGCCGTTGCCGGTCGAAAGCACGGTCGAGGACGATCCGCTGGCACGTCCCCAGCAGGAGCAGGTGCGCGTCCGCGCAGATCTGCTCGACCGGCTGGTCAATCACGCAGGTGAGGTGGCGATCTACCGGTCGCGCCTGGAGCAGCAGCTCGGTGCCTTCCGCGGCGCGATGGGCGAGCTCGAACGTACCAACGCGCGTCTGCGCGACCAGCTGCGTCGCCTCGACCTGGAGACCGAAGCGCAGATCGTTGCCCGCTACCAGCGTGAGCAGGACCAGGCCGACCAGAAGTTCGATCCGCTGGAACTGGACCGCTTCTCCACCCTGCAGCAGCTCAGCCGTGCGCTGAACGAGTCCGCCGCCGACCTGGGCGGCCTGCAGGGCGTGCTGGACGATCTCTCGCGGCAGTACGATGCCCTGCTGCAGCAGCAGTCGCGCGTCAGTTCGGAACTGCAGGATGGCCTGATGCGTGCACGGATGGTGCCGTTCGACGGCCTGGTGCCGCGTCTGCGCCGCGTGGTGCGCCAGGCCGGCATCGACACCGGCAAGCAGGTCCATCTGACCCTGGAAGGCACCCATGGCGAACTGGACCGCAACGTCCTCGACCGCATGGTCGCGCCGCTGGAACACATGCTGCGCAACTCGGTGGCCCATGGCCTGGAGGCGCCGGAGCAGCGCCGTGCCGCCGGCAAGCCGGAAGAGGGCGAGATTGCCATCCGTCTGCATCGCGAAGGCTCGGAAATCGTGCTGGACGTGGCCGATGACGGCGCCGGCCTGGATCGGGAGGCGATCCGTCGCCGCGCGATCGACCGTGGCCTGCTGGCCGCGGACGCGCAGCCTGCCGATCATGAACTGGACAACCTGATCTTCGCATCGGGCTTCTCCACCGCCGACCAGGTCAGCCAGCTGGCAGGCCGCGGCGTGGGCATGGATGTGGTGCGCAATGAAGTGCGCCAGCTGGGTGGTTCGGTCGATATCCAGTCGGTGCGTGGCCAGGGCGTGCGTTTCACCCTGCGCCTGCCGCAGACGCTGGCCGTTACCCAGGCCGTGTTCGTGCAGATCGGCGAAACCACCTTTGCCGTGCCGGTGGCTTCGGTCAGCGGTATCGGCCGCCTCTCGCGCGAGCGCTTCGAGGCCGCCGACAGCAGCTATCGCTACAGCGGCGAAGACTATCCGCTGTACGACCTGGGCAGCCTGGTCGGCCAGGCACCGGCACGTGCCGAGGGCCAGGCGCAGGTGCCGCTGCTGCTGGTCCGCGCCGGCGACCTGCGAGCTGCCGTGGCGATCGACCAGGTGCTGGGCAACCGCGAAATCGTGGTCAAGCCGGTCGGCCTGCAGATCGCATCGGTGCCGGGCATCTACGGTGCCACCATCACCGGCGATGGCCGCGTGGTGGTGATCCTGGACGTGGCGCCGCTGGTGCGTCGTTACCTGGCCAACCCGACACCGCCGGTGCTGGTCAATGCGCCGCGTCAGGAACGGCAGGTGCCGCTGGTGATGGTGGTCGACGACTCGCTGACCATGCGCAAGGTCACCGGCCGCATCCTGGAGCGCCACAACTTCGAGGTCAGCGTCGCCCGCGATGGCGTGGAAGCGCTGGAGCGGCTGGAGGAGCGTGTTCCCGACCTGATGCTGCTGGATATCGAGATGCCGCGCATGGACGGCTACGAGCTGGCCACCGCGATGCGCGCCGACCCGCGTTACAGGGACGTTCCGATCGTGATGATCACCTCGCGCAGCGGCGACAAGCACCGGCAGCGCGCTTTCGAGATCGGCGTCCAGCGCTACCTGGGCAAGCCTTATCAGGAGCTGGACCTGATGCGTAACGTGTACGACCTGCTGGGGATCGCCCGTGTCCGAGAGTGAAGCCAACCCGGCCGTCGCCCTGCTGGCCCGGCCTGGCGCGGCGCGTGAGCGCCTGCGCGAAGCCCTGGCGCACGCCGACGTGCAGATCGTGCTGGAAGACGATCCGAATGGCCTTGAACCGCAGGCGCTGCATGACGCGCGGCCGCAGTTCGTGGTGATCGCACTGGAAGCGGCGGTCGAGGACGCACTGGAACGCCTGGAGCCCGTGCTGTCGGCCCCCGGCCTGACCCTGGTGTTCGACGAAGCCGAGCTGGCCGCGCGCCGGAACGGCTGGGAGGCGCAGCGCTGGGGGCGTCACCTGGCCGCCAAGCTGCATGGACACCAGCAGGTGCTGCCGCCGGGCGCCGAGGACGAACCGGCCCTGCAGCTGGAGCCCGGTCGTCCTGCGCCGCCACCTGCACCGCAGGAGGCAGCGCTGCAGACGCACCTGCAACAGGCACACCGCTGGGCCGACGACGTGCCAGCCGATGGCCTGTACGCACCGCCGGCGCAGCTGCATGAACCGGTCGCGTTCGAACACGCTCTGGCCGCGCTGCAGCCGATCGTGCCCGAACCGCCGGAAGCGCCGGTCGCACGGACAGAACCCCCCGCGGCACCGTCGGTGACGTTCGATCACACCGCGTGGTCGCTGGTGGACGAGTCGGCCGATGCCGCCACCCCGGCGTACGCCGCAGCGGAGGTCGAGGCGCGCTCATCGTCGTTCGATACCGACCACCTGAGCCTGGTCGACCTGGATGCGGCCGCCCCGCCCGGCGCACGCGCGGGCGCGCTGCTGGTGCTGGCCGGGATCGGTGGCCCTGATGCGTTGCGTCGCCTGCTGGGCGCGCTGCCTTCGGCATTGGCGGTGCCGGTGCTGGTGCACATGCGCCTGGATGGGGGCCGCTACGGCAATCTCGTCAAGCAGATGGCGCGTGTCTCGCCGCTGCCGGTGCAGCTGGCCGAAGCCGGCCAGCGCGCCACGCCCGGGCAGGTGCATGTGCTGGCCGATGACATCGGCGTCCGCGCGGCCAGCGACGGTCTGCATTTCCTGACCGACGCGCAGGGCATCTCGATTGCCGCGTTGCCGGCCCAGTACACCGCACTGGTACTGCTCAGCGGTGCCGATCTGGGCCATGTCGGGCCGGCGCTGGACCTGGCTGCCGCGGGCGCGTGGGTGGCCGGGCAGGTGGGGGAGGGATGCTACGACCCGGCCGCCGCCACCGCCGTGGTCGCCGCCGGCATGGCCGCTGGCGAACCGCAGGAACTGGCGCAGATCATCGCCGCGCGCTGGGGCGAGGGTGACCACAACGGAGAAGCTCCATGAGTTACGCCAGCAACGATGAAATCCGTGGTGTCCTGATCCAGGCTGGCAACGAACGCGTGCTGCTGCCCAATGCCACGGTGGCCGAAATGATGTCGCGGGTGCCGGTGCAGCCGGTGGCCGACGCCCCCCGCTGGCTGGTCGGCGAGATCGCCTGGCATGGCTGGCAGGTGCCGCTGGTGTCATTCGCACGGCTTTCGGGGCTGGGGGACGAGGCAGCCGGTGTCCACAACAAGGTGGTGGTACTGAAGGCGCTCAGCGGCGATCAGCAGCGGCCGTATTACGCGTTGCTGACCCAGAACTTCCCGCAGTTGATCTCGGTGCCGCGCGATGGCCTGCTGGCCGATGCGTCGGAGGAGACCCTGCCGCAGATCGTGCACATGCGCGTACTGCTGGGTGAGCAGAGCGCGCTGCTGCCGAATCTGGACGCACTGGAAAGCGCGCTGGCTTCACTGGCGGCCTGAGGCCGCCCTCCGGACACAGGCCGCCGGGCATGGCCCGGCGCTGCCGTTGGCGTGCAGGTTGTCGGTGGACCTAACCGAGATCACCCAGCCGCGCCTGCAACGCGGCGATCGCGGCCAGCCCGGCGGTTTCCGTGCGCAGGATGCGCGGGCCCAGCTGCAGGCCCTGGAAGCCGGCGGCGGCCAGCTGCTCGCGGTCGCGTGGCGACCAGCCGCCCTCCGGACCAATCGCGATCACGATGCCGCCCGCGGGCGCCGCTGCCAATGTCGACAGCCGGTGCGAACCCATCGGGTCCAGGGTCAACCGCAGCGTATCGGCGGGCAGCGAAGCGGTTGCCTGCGCCAGCGACAGCGGCGCACCCACCCGTGGAATGCGCGCGCGCCCGGACTGGCCACAGGCCGACTGCACGACGTTGTTCCAGTGCGCCACGCGCTTTTCGGCGCGGGCCGCGTCCAGCTTCACCTCGGTGCGTTCCGCGTTCACCGGCAGGATGCTGCTGACGCCGAGTTCGGTGGCCTTCTGCAGGATCAGGTCCATCTTTTCGCCGCGCGCGATGCCCTGCATCAGGGTGATGGCCAGCGGCGATTCGATGTCGATGGCCTGCACGCTGTCGATGCGTGCCTGCACTTCGCGCTTGCCGACCACGGTCAGCGTCGCAGCGTAGTCATGGCCATCGCCGTTGAACAGGACGCAGCCATCGCCTTCGCGCAGGCGCATCACCCGCACCAGGTGGTTGGCGGTCTCCTCGGGCAGGGTCACGGTCTGGCCGCTGTGCAGCGGCAGGTCGATGGGACAGCGGGTCACGCGCATGCAATCGCCTCGTCGATGGCGGCCAGCGTGGTATGCGCCAGCAGATCCAGTTGTTCGTCGTCCACGCAGTACGGTGGCATCCAGTACAGCACATCGCCCAGCGGGCGAAGGACCACGCCGCGCTTCAGTGCTGCCTTGTACGCGTGCAGGCCGAGCCGCAGTCCGGGGTCGAAGGGCGTGCGCCTGTCGCCGCCGCGCGACAGTTCGAATGCCACCACCATGCCGGCCTGGCGCACATCGGCCACATGCGGGTGGTCGGCAAACGGTGCCGCGAGGGTGCCCATCACCGATGCGGTGCCGCGGTTGCGCGCGATCACATCGTCGCTGCCGAAGATGTCCAGCGTCGCCAGCGCCGCAGCGCACGCCAGCGGATTGCCGGTATAGCTGTGCGAGTGCAGGAACGCACGCTCGCGGGAGTCGTCGAGAAAGGCGTCGTACAGGGCCTGCGTGGCCAGGACCGCGGCCAGCGGCAGGAACCCGCCGGTCAGGCCCTTGGACAGGCACATCAGGTCCGGCATCACCCCGGCCTGCTCGCAGGCGAACATCGTGCCGGTGCGACCGAAGCCGGTGGCGATCTCGTCGGCGATCATGAACGCACCGTGCGCGTCGCACAGCTCACGCACGCGCTGCAGATACACCGGATCATGCATGCGCATGCCACCGGCGCACTGCAGACGGGGTTCCAGGATCACCGCGCATACTTCACCGGGGTGCTGGTCGAACAGCGTCGCCAAGCCATCGGCGGCCTGGCGCGCACGCTCGGCGGCGCTCTGCCCTGGCTCGGCCAGGTAGGCGTCGGGCGAGGGTGCGAACAGCCCTTCGGCCAGCAACGGCGCGTACACCCGCCGGTACAGTGGGATGTCGCCCAGCGCCAGCGCACCGAGCGTTTCACCGTGGTAGCCGTTTTCCAGCGCGATGAAACGCGTACGCCGGGTCTCGCCGCGGTTATGGAAGTAATGGAAGGCCATTTTCAATGCCACTTCCACCCCGGCCGAGCCGTTGTCGGCGTAAAACACCTTGGCCAGCGGATCGCGCCCGGCCTGCCGCGGGGCCAGTGCCAGCAGGCGTTCGGCCAGGGTGATCGCCGGCTCATGGCTGAAGCCGGCCAGCATCACCTGTTCCAGCTGGCCGGCCTGGGCCGCGATGGCGCCGCCGATGCGGGGCTCGGCGTGGCCGAACAGATTCGTCCACCAGCTGCTGACGGCATCCAGATAGCGGTTGCCGTCATGGTCGATCAGCCACGCACCCTCGCCGCGCGCGATCGGCACCAGCGGCAGGGTGTCGGGATGCTCGCGCATCTGTGTGCACGGATGCCACAGCACCTGCAGGTCGCGTTGCCGCCAGTGCAGGGCCAGCGGGGAGGGGGTTGGGTCTGCTAGCATTTCGGGCTCATGAACATGTTGCTGCCTGCACATTCTATCGGCCCCGGCGCCCGCGTCGGCCGCCGCGGAGATTCCGCATGAACGATGACCGTGCCAGCCGTCGCCTGCCGATCATCCATCGGATCACCGATGAAGAGAACGGTCCCTTCCAGCGCCAGCATCTGGATCTGGAATTCTCCAATGGTGAACGCCGCCGCTTCGAGCGTCTGGTCAGTCGTGGCCACGGTGCGGTGGTGGTGGTGCCCATGCTCGACGACGAGACGGTGCTGCTGGTGCGTGAATACGCCGCCGGGGTACATCGCTACGAGCTTGGCCTGGTCAAGGGCCGGATCGATGCCGGCGAGACCCCCGAGCAGGCCGCCGATCGCGAACTGAAGGAAGAGGCCGGCTATGGCGCGCATCGGGTCGATGTGCTGCGCGCCATGACGCTGGCGCCGACGTACATGAGCCACCAGTCGTGGCTGGTGGTGGCGCGCGACCTGTATCCGGAAAAGCTGATCGGGGACGAGCCCGAGGAGCTGGAGGTGGTGCCCTGGAAGCTGTCCGAGCTGGACCGGTTGATGCTGCGCGAGGACTTTTCCGAGGGCCGTTCGCTGGCGGCGTTGTTCATCGCCCGCCAGTGGCTGCAGGGAGCCCGATGATCAAGCTGACCACGGATCTGCGCGAGACCGCGATCGCCATCGCGCAGGAAGCCGGCCAGGCCATCATGCAGGTCTACGCCGAAGGATTCGACGTGCGGATCAAGGACGACAACAGTCCGGTGACCGCCGCTGACCTGGCCGCCAACCAGGTCATCGAGCAGGGTCTGCGGCAACTGACCCCGGATCTGCCCATCCTGTCTGAAGAGTCGGCCCAGGTGCCCTGGGAACTGCGCCGCCATTGGGGCGCCTACTGGCTGGTCGATCCGCTTGACGGTACCCGCGAGTTCGTCAAGCGCAACGGCGAATTCAGCGTCAACATCGCCCTGATCTACCAGGGTGCCCCGGCGTTTGGCGTCGTGCTGGCGCCGGTCACCGGCATTCTGTGGCACGCCATGCGCGGCGAACTGGCGTACCGCCGGCAGGGACTGCACGACACCGTGCTGCGCACGCGCAGCCCGGCGACCGCTCCGCTGCGGGTGGCGGCAAGCCGCTCCCACCGCTCGCCGGAAACCGAAGCGCTGCTGGCGCGCATGGGCCGCATCGAGACCATCGCCCAGGGCTCGTCGCTGAAGTTCTGCCGCATTGCCGAGGCGGGCCTGGATGTGTACCCGCGGCTCGGCCCGACCTCCGAATGGGATACCGCCGCCGGCCAGTGCGTGCTGCACGCGGCGGGCGGCGCGGTCCTCTCGGCGGCGACCGGCAAGCCCTTCCGCTACAACCGCCGCGAGACGCTGTTGAACGGCGATTTCATCGCCCTTGGCGATACCAGCCTGCCGTGGCGCGACTGGTTGTCCGACTGACCTGGAGGCCGCATGAGCGCGCACGACACCCCCACCGCCGGCAGTGCCGCCAGCACCGAACTGGAACGCCTGCTGGCGATCATGGCCCGCCTGCGTGATCCGCAGGGCGGCTGCCCATGGGACCTGGAGCAGGACTTTGCGACCATTGCCCCGTACACCATCGAGGAAGCCTACGAAGTCGCCGATGCGATCGATCGTGGCGACCTCGATGATCTCTGCGACGAGCTCGGCGACCTGCTGCTGCAGGTGGTATTCCATGCTCGCATGGCCGAAGAGCAGGGGGCGTTCGCTTTCGCAGAGGTTGCCCGCGCGATCAGCGACAAGATGCAGCGCCGCCATCCGCATGTCTTCGCCGATGTCAGCGTCGATGATGCCGATGGGGTCATGCGCAACTGGGATGCGATCAAGCGCGCGGAGCGGGCAGCCAAGGGCGAGCAGGACCATTCCGCCCTGGCTGGAATCTCGCGGGGCCTGCCGGAGTGGCAACGCGCGGTGAAGCTGCAGTCGCGCGCGGCCAAGGTGGGCTTCGACTGGCCGGGCCCGCTGCCGGTCCTGGACAAGGCAGCCGAGGAACTGCAGGAACTGCGCGAGGAGTTCGAGCGCGGCGACATCGCCGGCAACAAGGCGCGGCTGCAGGAGGAACTGGGCGACCTGTTGTTCGTCTGCGCCAACCTGGCGCGCCACGCCGACATCGACCTGGGCGCCGCGCTGCGCGGTGCCAACCACAAGTTCGAGCGTCGCTTCCGGGCGATGGAGGCACAGGCCGAGGCACAGGGCACATCCCTCGCCTCGCTGGACCTGGACGCGCAGGAAGCGCTCTGGCAGCACGCCAAGGCCGCCGAGAAGGAATGAAGACACTCGGCCTGTTCCTGCTGACCGCGCTGGCCGAGATCGTCGGCTGCTACCTGCCGTGGCTGTGGCTGCGCAAAGGAGGCAGCGTCTGGCTGCTGCTGCCGGCGGCGGCCAGTCTGGCCCTGTTCGCCTGGCTGCTGACCCTGCATCCGACCGCCAGTGGCCGCGTCTATGCCGCCTACGGTGGCGTGTACATCGGCACCGCGCTGTTCTGGCTGTGGCTGGTCGATGGCGTCCGGCCCAGCCGCTGGGATCTGCTGGGTGCTGCACTGTGCCTGGCGGGCATGGCGGTGATCATGTTCGGGCCGCGCCAGCCGGGCTGACCGCCGGCAGTGCCAGGCCCGCCGGAAAGGGGCATGATGGGGTGGATCGTGGCGTTGGGAGTGCGCACATGTCCCGTTTCTCCAGCTTCCGTGACTTCTATCCGTTCTATCTCAGCGAGCACCGCCATCCGGTGTCGCGGCGCCTGCACTTCATCGGCAGCTGCGGCGTACTGCTGCTGGTCGCTGCGGCGATCCTGCGCGGCCAGCCGCTGCTGCTGTTGACGGCATTGGCCTGTGGGTACGGGTTCGCGTGGGTGGGGCACTTCTTCTTCGAGAAGAACCGCCCGGCCACGTTCCGCCACCCGCTGTACTCGTTCCTGGGCGACTGGGTGATGTTCATCGACATCCTGCGCGGGCGGGTGCGGTGGTGAGAACGTGTGCACGCCGCATTCACACGCTATGCTCGGGGTTGGACGTCTACCGATAAGGAAAGCCTGATGTTCCCGACCATGTTCTTTACCGTGGTACTGGCCTTCGTGGCCGTGGTCATCCTGTTCAAGGCCGTGCGCATGGTGCCGCAGGGATATGAATGGACTGTCGAGCGGTTCGGCCGCTACACCCACACCATGACCCCCGGCCTGCACTTCCTGATCCCCATCGTGTACGGCGTGGGGCGCAAGGTGAACATGATGGAGCAGGTGCTGGATGTACCCAGCCAGGAAGTGATCACCAAGGACAACGCCGCCGTGCGCGTCGACGGGGTGGTGTTCTTCCAGGTGCTGGACGCCGCCAAGGCCGCCTATGAGGTGGCCAACCTGGAAGTGGCCATGATCGCTCTGGTCCAGACCAACATCCGTACCGTGATCGGCTCGATGGACCTGGACGAATCGCTGAGCCAGCGCGAGGTGATCAATGCCCAGCTGCTCAGCGTGGTCGACCATGCCACCAACCCGTGGGGCGTGAAGGTGAACCGCATCGAGATCCGCGACATCCAGCCGCCCCGCGATCTGCTCGACGCGATGGCGCGGCAGATGAAGGCCGAGCGCGAGAAGCGTGCGCAGATCCTGGAGGCGGAAGGCTCGCGGCAGTCGGAGATCCTGCGCGCCGATGGCGAGAAGCAGGCCACCGTGCTGGAGGCGGAAGGGCGGCGCGAGGCAGCGTTCCGCGATGCGGAGGCACGCGAGCGCCTGGCGGAAGCCGAAGCGATGGCGACCAAGGTGGTGTCGGCGGCGATCGCCGAGGGCGATGTGCAGGCGATCAACTACTTCGTCGCCCAGAAGTACGTGGAAGCGTTCAAGGAACTGGCCAGCTCGCCGAACCAGAAGCTGGTGCTGATGCCGATGGAGGCCAGTGGGGTGATCGGCTCCATCGCCGGCGTGGCCGAGCTGGCCAAGCAGGCGCTGGCGAGCCAGGACAACAAGGCGGCCGGCAAGCGACCGCCGCCGATCGGAGGCTGACATGCGCTGGGACGTCGTCGCCTGGGGGGCGCTGGCCCTGCTCCTGTTCGCTGCGGAGGCTCTGCTGCCCGGCGCGTTCATGCTGTGGATCGGCATCGGCGCTGCAGCGGTGTTCGTGCTGGTGGCGATCTTTGCCGGCATCCCGCTGCTGTGGCAGGTGGTCGCCTTCGTCGTGCTGAGCGTGCTTTCGATCCAGTGCTACCGGCGCTGGGGCAGGTCGCGGGCACGCGCCAGCGACAAGCCGTTGCTGAACCGCCGCGCCGAGCAGCTGATCGGTCGGGTGGTGCCATTGCAGCAGGGCATCACGGACGGGCAGGGTCGGGTCAGCATCGACGATGCGTACTGGCAGGTCAGCGGTCCGGAACTGCCGGCCGGGGCACGGGTGCGGGTGGTCGCGGTGCAGGGCAGCACGCTGGTGGTTGAAGCGGCCAGCTGAGCCTGCGGGCGGTACGTGCGCGAACCGCTGCGGTGCGGCACGCCCGTGGGCGATCGATCTGGGATAATGGGGGTTCTTGTTTCCTCTGCTGCCGGAACGGTCATGACCCAGAAGACGCTGCTCAACGATACCCACCGCGCCCTCGGCGCCAAGATGGTCGATTTCGGGGGTTGGGACATGCCCATCCACTACGGCTCGCAGCTGGATGAGCACCATCTGGTGCGTCGCGAGGCCGGCGTGTTCGACGTCAGCCACATGACCGTGGTGGACCTGCGCGGCGAGCAGGTCAAGCCGTTCCTGCGCCGCCTGCTGGCCAATTCCATCGACAAGCTGAAGGTGCCGGGCAAGGCGCTGTACTCGTGCATGCTCAATGCCGAAGGCGGCGTCATCGATGACCTCATCGTCTATTACCTGGGCGAGGACTTCTTCCGCATGGTGGTCAACGCCTCCACCCGCGAGAAGGATCTGGCCTGGCTGCGTACGCAGGCCGCTCCGTTCAACGTGTCCGTTGAACAGCGTCCTGACCTGGCCATCCTCGCCGTACAGGGGCCGCAGGCGCGCGAGCTCGTCATTGGTCTGGTCGGCGCCGCCGACCGCGAGGCGCTGGGCAAACTCGGCCGCTTCGCCGCGCTGCAGGTGCGGTCCGATGAGGGCGTCGAACTGTTCGTTGCCCGTACCGGTTACACCGGTGAGGACGGTTTCGAGATCCTGCTGCCGCAGGAGGCCGTGGTCGGGTTCTGGAACCGCCTGCTGTCTGCAGGCGTGAAGCCGGCTGGCCTCGGTGCCCGCGACACCCTGCGCCTGGAGGCCGGCATGAATCTGTACGGCCAGGACATGGACGAAGCCATCAGCCCGTACGAAGCCGCACTGGCCTGGACGGTGTCGCTGGACGAAGGCCGTGACTTCATCGGTCGCGACGTGCTGGAAGCGCAGAAGGCCGCCGGCAATGCGCGGCAGATGATCGGCCTGGTGATGGACGAGAAGGGTGTCCTGCGCCACGGCCAGGTGGTCACCACGGCCGGCGGCCAGGGCGAAATCCTGTCCGGCACCTTCTCGCCGACGCTGGCCAAGGGCATCGCCTTTGCCCGCGTGCCGGCAGGTGACCTCGGCCAGGTCACGGTCGATATCCGTGGCCGGCAGGTGCCGGTGCGCGTGGTCAAGTTCCCCTTCGTGCGCGAAGGCCAGGCCCAGCCCGGCGTGCTCGCCGACGCCTGATCCGAACGTGCCGGACGTCACTGACAGCAGTGGCGGCCGGTTGGTTACACTAGCCCCGTTTTTTCCACCCCCTGCAAATCCTGGAGCAGTCCCATGAGCGAGATCCCCGGCGACCTCAAGTTCCTCAAGTCCCACGAGTGGGCCCGTGTCGAAGGCAATGGCCGCGTTACCGTCGGTATTTCCGACCACGCCCAGGGCCTGCTGGGTGACCTGGTCTACGTCGAACTGCCGGAGGTCGGCGCCGACGCCAAGGCCGGCGAGCAGATCGCTGTCGTCGAGTCGGTGAAGGCGGCCTCGGACGTCTACAGCCCGATCAGCGGCAAGGTCGTCGAGGTCAACTCGGCGCTGTCCGACAAGCCGGAAACCATCAACGAAGATGCCTACGGCGAAGGCTGGATGTTCGTGGTCGAGCTGTCCAACGCCGAAGAGATCAACGAGCTGCTGGACCCGGACGCTTACGCCGAAGTCCTTGAGAACGACGACCACTGAGTCGTTGTTTCCTGGTTTGAAAACGGCCACCTTCGGGTGGCCGTTTTCGTTCCGGCGACCGCGCCGGACTCATGACGCCCGGTTCGCTGCACACCCACGACGCGGCATCAGGCGCTTCGGAAGGGTGTCTTCGGACGCGCGCAGTTTTGCGCAAATCCGCGTTTCCACCCCGCGCCGGCGCGTTCGAATGTGAAAACTTTTTCTGCCTCGTTGCGGCCCCGTTGTGGTGGCGCGGCAGGCCGCTGCGATACGTAGCCCGGGTGCGCGCGCGAGGTGGCGCAGGAATGGCACGCATCTACGCAGAGTGCTTATTTCAAGTGTTTTTTCTTGAGCGCGCGCGCACGCAGTGGTGCGCGTGGCGGTCGTGTTGTGCACGCCAGCGGTGTCTGCGGAAGCGAAACGAGGACGCTGGAGGCGGTGTCCGGGACGGCGCCAATGTGAAAATTTTTCGCGGGGGTTGTTGACAGTAAAAAAAAGCGTGATTAGGTTTCGCCTCAGCAGACCTTGCCTGCCCAACCGAGTGCGCAGAATCAATCGTCCGATGCGAAGCAGCCCCTCGAAAGCCACCGCGATCCCCAAGACGGTGGACATGGCCCCGCTTCCCCCGGAGAAATGCAAGGCAACTCCCGTTCCGATGCCTGCTCCGCCGATCGAGGCAGGCATTGCCGCATCCGTAACGGCGCGCCTGACGCGCCGGCGGTCCCCGCACGCAGCATCCGCGGGTTTGATCCACCTGGGCGTTTCAACTCCCTATCACTGACGAGGAGCCATCCCATGGCAACCAAGAAAGCTGCGAAGAAAAAGCCCGCCGCCAAGAAGGCGGTGAAGAAGGTCGCTAAGAAGGCCGCTGCCAAGAAGGCAGTGAAGAAGGTCGCAAAGAAGGCGACCGCCAAGAAGGCGGTGAAGAAGGCTGCGAAGAAGGTCGCCAAGAAGACCACTGCGAAGAAGGCAGTGAAGAAGGCGGCAAAGAAGGTAGCCAAGAAGCCGGCGAAGAAGACCGCGAAGAAGGCAGTGAAGAAGGTCGCCAAGAAGGCAGCGAAGAAGACTGCAAAGAAGGCCGCCAAGAAGACCACTGCCCGCAAGCCGGCCAAGAAGGTCGCCAAGAAGGCGACCAAGAAGGCCGTAAAGAAGGTTGCGAAGAAGGCGGCCAAGAAGGCGACCAAGAAGGCTGCCCCGAAGAAGGCAGCGAAGAAGGTCGCCAAGCGCAAGCCGGCCGCCCGCAAGAAGAAGGCCGCTCCGGTCGCTCTGCCGGCAACCCCGGCGCCGCTGATCTAAGTACTTCCCGATAGCCGTACCCTGAAACCCCTTCCTCGGCTGCCCAGCGAGGAGGGGGTTTTTTTATCCCCTGCCTGCAGCCCGCAAGAAAAAAGGGCGACCGATGGGCCGCCCTTCCGGTGATGCCAGGGAGTGCCGGTTCAGCGCGGCGAGGCGACCGCGCGGTTGCTGGATGCACCCTTGCCCTTGCGCTTGTCCTGCTGCGCCGGGCTTGCGCCCTCGGCCATCAGGTTGTCGCTGCCGAAGTCGGTATCCACGTCCAGCCAACGTTGCGAGGGAAGGCCAAGCGCGGAGTCGAGCACGGTCGGCAGCAGGCCGCTGGGCAGGCCGCTTTCGCCGTTCCACATGATCGCGATGCCGAGATCACGCTCCGGGACCAGAGCGACAAGGCCACGGTAGCCCTGCACGGCGCCGGCGTGGAACACCACGTCATGACCGGCGTAATCGAAGGTGCGCCAGCCGAGCGCGTAGCCGGCCGAATGCAGACGCTCGCGGCGCCAGCCCGACCGCATTTCGCCCGGCGTGTTGATCAGGCTCGAATGCAGGGTGGCCAGCAGCGGTGCCGGCAGCACGTCGGGGCGATGACCGGTGTGGGCCAGCAGCCACTGTGCCATGTCGCTGGCACTGGCGTTGACGCCGGCCGCCGGCGCGACCCGGTAGTAGGTCGGTTTCGGCGTCAGCGACACCCAGCCATTACGGCTGCGCACATGCGGACGTGCCCACCGCGAACTGGCCTGGATGCCGGCCAGGCCGAGGCTGGCATCGTTCATGCCCAGCGGCTTGAAGATGCGGCGCTCGACCGCCTGCTCGTAGAAGCTGCCGGAGGCGGCGTAGACGACGTCGCCGATCAGGCTGAAGGCCACGTTCTGGTAGGCGTAGCAGTCGCCTGGCAGGCACTTGAGGCTGGTGTTGGCCAGCTTCTGGGTCAGTGCGTAGTACTCGGCGTTGCCTTCGATGTCACGGTCGTAGGCGTTGTAGGGCAGGCCGACGCGGTGGCTGAGCACGTCGGCGACGGTCAGACGCTCGGTGGCTTCCGGCGAGTTGAGGCGGAAGCCGGGCACATAGTCGGTGACCTTGCTGTCCCAGCGCAGCGTGCCGTCATTGACCAGCAGGCCGGCCATGGTGCCCGCGAAGGCCTTGGACAGCGAGGCCAGCCGGAACACGGTATGGGCATCGACCGGCAGCGGATTGTTGACGTCGGTGACGCCGTAACCGCGCGCACTCAGCACGCGTCCGCCCTGCACGATCGCCACCGCCATGCCCGGCACGCGCTCGCCATAGGTGAGCTGCTGCGCCATCGATTCGATGTTGGCAACGTTGAAGCCGGGGGCGGGTGCCTGCACCTGCGGCATCAGGCCGGTACGGTAAGCGGCCGGCTGGGTATGAGCGACGGCCGGCGCGGCCGCGGTCTCGATGTTGGCCGGCATCGGCGGCAAGGCCGGCGGGGTCTGCGCGGTGGTGGACAAGGCAACGGGCATCAGCATGCCCAGCAAACCGGTGGCCGCCGAACGGATCGGACGACGCAGGCTGTTCTTTTTCATCGGTTGGACCCGTGCGCGACTGCTGATGGCGATTCTAGCGCCGCTTTTCGCCTGTGCACAAACAAAGCGAAGATGAATGCGCATCTCGTTGAAAAAGTTGGAATTTTGACGCTGCCGGATTGTGTATCCGAACGTGTCGGCGGTCGCCCGTGCGAGTCCCCTGCGGTGCCACCTGCGTGCCGCGCTGGCGATGTTGCAGTGCATTGGCTAACGTACGCGCTTTGCCGCCCCCCGGAGCCTGCCATGCCGCTGTCCAACCGCTGCCTGCTGGCGTGGGGCGCCGCATGAGTTCGGTGCAGGACGGGAGGCCGTTGCGCGGGCTGCTGGCAGCGCTGCGCGAGTCCCCGGCACTGTGGTGGTCGTTCCTCTACTTCTTCTGCCTGCTGAGCGGCTACTACGTGCTGCGACCGGTACGCGAGGCGATGGCGGCTTCGGCCGACCTGGAGACGGTGTTCCCGCCGGTGCTGATCGCCTGGTTCGCCAGCCACGGCATCGCACTGAAGGATTTCGTCCTGCAGTTCCTGTTTTCCTGCGTGTTCGTGATCATGCTGGTGCTGCAGCCGGTCTATGGCTGGCTGGTCAGCCGCTTTCCGCGGCGGGTATTCCTGCCGGCCGTGTATGGCTTCTTCATCGCGACCCTGCTGGGCTTCTACGCACTGTTCGACAGTGGCGTGCCGGGGCGGGGCATGGCCTTCTTCTTCTGGGTCATGGTGTTCAACCTGTTCGCCGTCGCCGTGTTCTGGAGCTTCATGGCGGATGTGTTCTCCAACGTGCAGGCCCGTGCGTACTACGGCTACATCGGCGCGGCCGGCACGCTCGGCGCGTTCCTCGGCCCGATCATCACCAGTGCGCTGGTGCAGCGGGTGGGTATCGCCAACCTGATGCTGGTCTCGGCCGGCTTCCTGATCGTGTGCCTGCTGTGCATCTGGCGCTTGCGGCACTGGGCGGTGCTGCGTGAACGCGAGCAGCAACTGGTCTCCGGCGAGCAGCCGATGGGCGGCAGCGTGCTTGATGGCCTGAAGCTGATCGCGCGCGAGCCCCTGCTGCGCTGGCTGGCCATCATGGTGGTGTTCGGCGTCGGCGTGGGAACGCTGCTGTACAACCAGCAGGCCAGCATCGTGCGCGCGTCGTTCACCGACCCTGCGGCGAGCACCGCATTTTTCTCGCGCATCGATCTGGCGGTGAACGCGCTGGCCCTGCTGATGCAGCTGGGCCTGACCCGCTGGCTGCTGTCGCGCCACGGCATCGCTCCGGCGCTGTTGATTCCCGGCTTCGCGATCCTGATCGGCTTCTCGGTGCTGGCGGCGTCGCCGATGCCGCTGATGGTGGCGGTGGTGCAGGTGATGACCCGGGCCAGCGAGTTCGCCCTGGCCAAGCCGGCACGCGAGACGATCTATACCCGTGTCGACCGGCAATGGCGCTACAAGGCCGGTGCGGCCATCGACACGGTGGTCTATCGTGGGGCCGACCTGAGCTTCACCTGGGTGCACAAGGGACTGGCATTGTTCGGTTCGCACGTGGTGTTCATCGGAGGCGTTGCGGTGGCCGCGTTCATGACGCTGGCCGCGTTCGGCGTGCTGCGCGAAGAGAAGAAGCTGCCCCGCGACCGCTGATTTTCCGGGGTCGGATCCTTTTCCGGCAGGAAAGGGAGCTGACCCCATTCTCCATCCCTGTTCAAGGAACCGCCCATGTACTGGATCGCACTCGCCCTGACTCTGCTGGTCGCCCTGCTGCACGTCTACTTCCTGGTGCTGGAGATGTTCCTGTGGACGCGGCCACTGGGGCTGAAAACGTTCCGCAACACGCCGGAGAAGGCGCAGACCACACAGGTGCTGGCGGCCAACCAGGGGCTGTACAACGGCTTCCTGGCGGCGGGCATCGTGGCGGGGCTGGTGATGGCACAGCCGGTGCTGGTGACGTTCTCGCTGGTCTGCGTGGTCGTGGCGGGGTGCTATGGCGCGTACAGCGTGAGCCGCCGGATCTTCATGATCCAGGCGCTGCCGGCGATCCTGGCGCTGGTGCTGCGCGCGCTGGTGTGAGAGTTCCGGCCAACGGCGCAGCCCCTCGTGGGTTGGCCGCGTAGAGCGTGTCATGGGTTTGGCCGGGCGGGTTGGGTTCGCGGGGGACGCCGCAAGTACGTCCCTGTAGGCTTGGCCGCGGGATCCATGCCGCGGACACCCCCGCGAACCCAACCCGCCCGGCCCCTGACAGTTTCCGCGGGCGTCCAGCCCACGGAGAAGAAAAAAAAGAGCAAACAGCAACAGCAACAGCAAAAGCGACCGATGGGCCGCTTTTGCTTCTGCTCTTCTTTTTTCTTCTGCGTGGGTTGGACGCCGCACAGATCTGTCAGAGGCCGGATGGGTCGGGCCGGGCGGGGTATCCGCGCCATGGATGGCGCGGCTAAGCCCCCAGGGATGGGTTCACGGCGTCCCCGCCTGGCTCGACCCATCCGGCCCAACCGATAACCGCATGCCGCGACCAACCCACGAGGGGCTGCGCCGTTGGCCGGAACCTCACTTGGCCGGCGACATCCACATGTCGATGACGGCGCTGAACACTTCGGTCCCTGCACGGTCGCGCACGCTCACCGTCACCGGCAGCGCATAGCCCTGGGCCGCGACCACGATCGGCTGCGCCGGCAGTGCCACCGCCTGCAGCGTGCCGCGTGCCTTGGCCAAGTACTGCACCTGCATGCCCTTGGGGATCCAGCGCATGCCCTTCGGCAGTGATGCATCAACCATCAGCCCGGCCGTCAGTTCGGCCAGATTGCACATCGCGATCGCGTGCACCGTGCCGATGTGGTTGCGCACCCTGCGCCGGTCCACCAGCGTACCTTCGCAGCGGCCGTTTTCCAGGCGGGTGATGCGCGGCGCGATGCTGGCGAAGTAGGGCGCCTTGAAGCACACCGCGCGCGAGAACAGCCAGGTGCCGGCAGGCCAGCGCTGCAGGCGGTTGTAGAGCGAGAGCAGGGGCGTGGACATGGTGGGATTCCGTTGGGCGGATAAAGCGACGGCGGGCCGAGGCCCGCCGTCGAGGCAACGCGTGTCGCGGGCGATCAGGCGGCCTGCGAGTGCGGGTCCTTGTGCTGGCGGTCGTAGTAGCTGGCCGCGCGCAGTTCGTGGGTGTCGAAGTCGTCCACGGTGATGGTGTCCAGGGTCAGCGTGCGCAGCTCTTCCAGCAGCGTGCGCTCGTCCTGGGTGATCACACCTTCGGCCACGGCTTCGTCCAGCTGGCTCTGGAAGTCCAGCGCCTCGATGCCCTTGCTCTTCAGCGCCTTCAGGAACTTGCGCTCCACCGGCTCGGCCATGATGGCCTTGGCCAGATAGCTGTTGATGCGGCCGCCCGGGTTGTTCTCGCACGGGGTCAGGAACACACCCTGTGCCAGGCGGTCGCGCGCTTCGTTCGGCGCCATCAGCAGAGCGGCGACGCGACGGCTCAGGCGATCACCCGGTGCTTCGGCGCGGCGGCCCAGCGGGAAGATCAGTGCCCACATCAGCCAGCCGATCGGACGGATCGGGAAGTTGCGCAGGGCGGCCGACAGCGATTCTTCGATCTTGTGCACGCTGTCATGGAAGGCCCACGCCAGCAGCGGCTGGTCGGCCTGCGGTGCGCCCTCATCGTGGTAGCGCTTGAGCATGGCGCTGGTCATGTAGATGTGGCTCAGCACATCGCCCAGGCGGCCGGACAGCGATTCCTTGAACTTCAGCTTGCCGCCGAGCGTCATCATCGAGATGTCGGCCATCAGCGCCAGATTGGCCGAATAGCGGTCCAGCTTGCGGAAATAACGGCGGGTGTAGGCATCGCCCGGGGCGGCACCGAAGCGGGCGCCGGTCAGGCCGAACCAGAACGAGCGCACGGCGTTGGAAATGCCGTAGCGGATGTGGCCGAACAGGCTGCGGTCGAATTCCTGCAGGCCGGCACGGGTATCCGGATCCTGTGCAGCCTTCATCTCCTTCAGCACCCACGGGTGGCAGAGAATCGCACCCTGGCCGAAGATCAGCAGGCTGCGGGTCATGATGTTGGCGCCTTCCACGGTGATCGCGATCGGCGCAGCCTGCCAGCTGCGGCCGGCGAAGTTGCGCGGGCCGAGGATGATGCCCTTGCCGCCGATGACATCCATCACGTCCGAGATCACCTCGCGGCTCATGCTGGTGCAGTGGTACTTGGCGATCGCCGACGGTACCGATGGCACGTCGCCGCGGTCGACGGCGGCAGCCGTGGCCTGCGACAGCGCGCTGATCTTGTAGGCCTTGCCGCCGATACGGGCCAGTGCTTCCTCCACGCCTTCAAAGCGGCCGACCGACAGGCCGAACTGCTTGCGGATGCGCGCGTAGGCGCCGGTCACCGCAGCGCCGGCCTTGGCGCCACCGCTGGCGGTGGACGGCAGCGTGATCGAACGGCCCACGGCCAGGCATTCGTTGAGCATGTTCCAGCCCTTGCCGGCCATGGCAGCGCCGCCGATGAGCTGGGTCAGCGGGATGAACACGTCCTTGCCGCGAATCGGGCCGTTCTGGAAGGTCGAGTTCAGCGGGAAGTGGCGGCGGCCGATCTCGACGCCGGCGGTATCGCGCGGCAGCAGGCCCAGAGTGATGCCGATGTCGCGGGTCTCGCCGATCAGGCCATCCGGGTCGTACATGCGGAAGGCCAGACCGATCAGCGATGCGACCGGAGCCAGGGTGATGTAACGCTTGTCGAACGTCAGCCTGACGCCCAGCACCTGCTCGCCATTCCATTCGCCCCGGCAGACGATGCCGTAGTCGGGAATCGAGGTGGCATCGGAGCCGGCAAACGGGCCGGTCAGGCCGAAGCAGGGCACTTCACGGCCGTCGGCCAGACGCGGCAGGTACTGGTCCTTCTGCTCCTGGGTGCCGTAATGCACCAGCAGTTCGCCCGGACCCAGCGAGTTCGGCACGCCGACGGTCGAGCTGACCACCGAGGATACCGAGGCCAGCTTCTGGATCACCTTGTGGTGGGCCAGCGCAGAGAAGCCCAGGCCGCCGTATTCCTTCGGGATGATCATGCCGAAGAACTTGTTCTTCTTGATGAAGGCCCACAGCTCCGGCGGCAGGTCGGCGTGGACGTGGGTGATCTCCCAGTCGTTGACCATCCGGCACAGCTCTTCCACCGGGCCGTCGAGGAAGGCCTGCTCCTCGGCGGTCAACTGCGGCTTGGGATAGTTGAGCAGGATGTTCCAGTCCGGATCGCCGGTGAACAGCTCGCCCTCGAAACCGACCGAGCCGGTTTCCAGTGCGATGCGCTCGGTCTGCGACAGCGGCGGCAGCACCTTGCGGAACACCTTCATCATCGGACCGGTCAGCAGCGGCTTGCGGATGAACGGCAGCAGCAGCGGTACGGCGATCACGGCCAGCACGGCGGCGGCGACGATCGTGGCGGTCTGGTTGACGTAGGGGATGAACCAGCAGGCGACCAGCAGCGCGGCGCTGATCAGCGTCCAGGTGACCAGCCGCATGCGGTGGTAGGCGGCGAATGCACCTGCCAGCAGCAGGGCAAGGAAGGGAAGAACGATGCTCATGAGCGTGCTCCGGTGACGTGCTCGTTTGTGACGGACGAAGCTGCGGCGTCCACCGCAGGCAACACGTCCAGATAGTCCAACACAGTAGCGGTAAAGGCGTCGTTGTCGTCGCCGGCGACCATGTGCGTGGCCTGCGGCAACTGCACGTGGCGCGCGTGCGGGGCCAGCGCCAGGAATTCGGCCACGGTCTGCGGCGTGACCAGGTCACTGCGACCCCCACTGACCAGCAGCATCGGGCACTTCACCTGGCGCGCGGCATCGGCCAGCGCATCCTGGTGCTGCTCGCTGTCGCGGGCCAGCTCGGCGACCAGGCGCGGATCCCAGTGCCAGCGCCAGCGGCCGTGACCATCCTCGCGCAGCAGCGCGCGCAGCGACTGCTCGGATTTGCGAGGCCGGTGCGGCATGTAGGCGGAAATCACGTCGGCGGCCTGGGCCAGCGAGGCGAAGCCATCGGGATGGGCGGTCATGAAGGCGAGGATGCGCTCCACGCCCGCGGTATCCCAGCGCGGGGTGATGTCCACCAGCACCATCGCCGAGAACAGGCCCGGCCAGCGCGATTCGGCCAGCAGGCCGAACAGGCCGCCCATCGAGGCGGCGACCAGCACCGGCGGGCGCGGCTGTTCGCCGGCCAGCACGATCAGGTCGTCGGCAAACTGCTCGCCGTGATAGGGCAGGTCGGCGGCATTCCAGTCCGAATCGCCGTGACCGCGGGCGTCGTAGGCCAGCGTCTGCAGGCCGGCAGCAGACAGCGCGCGGGCCGTGGCGTTCCAGGCATGCCGGGTCTGCCCGAAACCGTGGGCGAACAGCACCCGGCCGCGGCGGCCGTGATCGCTGGCCGTGGCGGCCAGCCGTGTGCCGTGCGCGGCTTCCAGACGCAGGTCGTGGAACGCAACGGGTGTGGGGGAAGTAACCATACTTGCTAGTATGGATCGGTTGCGGGGGATGTCAATACTGCATGGTATGGTGCGGCGCGTCAGGTGGCCGGTCTGCATAGCGGAGCCCTTCGGCTGCATCCGCGTACTGCAACGAACCCCGCCGTATGGTTAAATCACTCCATGAATCAACCTGACGCTTCTGCCGGCGAACCGCGCGCCGGCCGCAACAGCCGCCTGAGCGCCGAAGACTGGGCCCAGGCGGCCCTCGATCTGATTGCTGAACAAGGCGTGGGTGCCGTCGCGGTGGAACCGCTGGCGCGGCGCCTCGGCGTCACCAAGGGCAGCTTCTACTGGCATTTCCCCTCGCGCGACGCCCTGCTGCAGGCGGCGTTGGAGCGGTGGGAGCTGTTCGAGCAGGAGCAGGTGTTCGGCAGCCTGGAAGACGTGCCGGATCCGCGCGCGCGCCTGCGTCAGCTGTTCCAGATGGTGGCGCACGAAGTGCAGCCGCACATCATCTATAGCGAGCTGCTGAAGGCGCTGGACCATCCGATGGTGCGGCCGGTGATCGACCGCGTTTCGCAGCGTCGCCTCGATTACCTGATCGCCTCGTTCCGTCAGGCAGGCCTGAGCTCCACCGACGCACGCCATCGTGCGCGCCTGGCCTATGCGGCCTATGTGGGCTTCCTGCAGCTGTCGCTGCAGCTGCAGCAGCCGAAGCAGGCGCGGGAGGATTTCGAGGCCTATGTCGAACACCTGATCGAGACGCTCATTCCGAACGGCTGACGGTTTCCGTTGCCCACGAGAAAGCCGCGACCTGATCGCGGCTTTTTTGTTGCCGGTGCAGGGTGGTACGCGCCGGCAGTGCAGAAAGAACAACGGCCCCTTGCGGGGCCGTTGCTGCAGTCATCGATCGATCAACCGATCAGAACTTCTGCTGGTACTTCATGTATACGAAGCGACCGATGTCGTAACCACCGTAGTACGAGTAGCCCGAGTTCGGCTGGGCGTAGGCCGGAGCCGCCCAGTGATCGAACACGTTGTTGGCACCGACGGCCACGGTCGCATTCCACGGCAGATTGTAGGACACCTGCAGGTCGTGGAAAGTGTTGGAGCCCAGCTCGTTCTTCGGCGTGATCTGGCCCTGCGTATCCGGTGCACTGAAGTCCGGCAGGGTGCAGCGGTCGTCGAAGTAGCAATCTTCCTTGGTGCCCGAGTAATAACGCGCGGTCCAGGAGACCGACAGGTTCTCCAGCTGCCAGTTGATGGTCAGGTTTGAACGGATACGGAAGTTGCCTTCGAAGCCGTTCTGCTGGGTCGGCGGATTGTCGGTGTTGTCCTGCTTGATCTCGTTCTTCGTGACGTAGGTGTTCTGCCACGACGTGGTGAAGTTGCCGAAACCGGTCTCGAAGCGGTAGTTCACGTCAAAGTCGAAGCCTTCGGTCTCGACATAGCCGGCATTGCGCAGTGCGAACTCCAGATCGGTGATGTTGCCGTTGGCGTTACGCGTGAAGCCGGTGCAGCGGGATTCGATGCCACGCAGGTAGCAGTCGTTCAGCAGGTCGGTCGGCGTGTCGGCAACGATGGTGTTTTCGATGCGGATGTTCCACCAGTCCAGCGAGGCGTTGAAGCCGCTCAGGAATTCCGGGCTCCACACCACGCCGATGGTCTTGGACGTAGAGGTTTCCGGCGTCAGGCCCGGCGTCGAACCGGTGATGAACGGGGTGTCGCTGGCCTCACCAGGACCCTGTGCCGGGCCACTGCTGGAGGTGTTCGGCTGGCGGAAGCCGGCCGGCACGTCGGCCAGGCAGCGCGCGTTGCCTGCGGCTGGGCCGAAGCTGGTGTCACATGGATCCGTGTAGCTCGGGAACGTCTGCGAGATACCGCCGTACAGGTCGGCCACGGTCGGGGCGCGGAAGCCTTCCGACCAAGTGCCGCGGATCAGGATCGAGTCCACCGGCTTCCACTTCAGGCCGAACTTGCTGTTCAGCGTGTCGCCGAAGGTGTCGTAATCCGAGTAACGGGTGGCGGCGGTCAGGGTCAGTTCCTTCGCGCCCGGCAGGTCGGCCAGGATCGGGATCTGCAGTTCTGCGTAGATTTCGTTGAGGTTGTAACCACCCTGCGTCGGGCCTGCGGCCAGATCGGTCGAGATGCCGGTCTGGGCCAGCGCGTCCGGCGAGAACGAACCGCTTTCTTCACGACGCTCCACGCCGATCGCCACGCCCAGATCACCCGCCGGCAGGGTTGCGATGGTGCCGGCGATATTGGCGAAGTAGTTCTTGGTCGTGGTGCGCGACAGCGCTTGGCCCGGCTGATACAGATAGGCCTGCACGTCGGGATCGGCAAGGCTGTTCGGCGAGTTGTAGCCGTTCGGAATAAGCGGGTTCCACGGGGTGCAGGCCCCGGGGCCGCTACCCAGCGGGATCGGGGAATCCGGGGTGCCGCACTGTGCCTGGCCGTTGGCGTTGATGAAGGACGGACCTGTAGCCTGACCAACCGCGTAGGTGTTCAGGTTGCCGGTGCTGACCTGGGTGCCCTTGTTCTGGTTGTACAGATAGCCGGCTTCCCAGTCCCAGTAGCGCTCGCCGGTCTGGAACGAACCGCTGAACACGCCGGTGAAGCGGGTGGTGGTCAGGCTGTTGTGCACTTCGCGGGGTACTTCCCAACCGCGACGGACATAATCGACGTCTTCGCCTACCGGGTTGTAGATGCTGTCCGCCGACAACGGGCCGGCCAGCGGGTAGTCCTCGCTGAAGAACGGATAGCCGGCGTTCTGCGCGAACGACTCACGGTCGGTGTACATGACGCTGGTGTCGAAGCGCACGTTGTCGGTGAAATCGAAGCGGCCGTTCAGGAAGGCCGACTTGCGCTTGATGCCGCTGTACACGGTCGAGGCCAACGCGGGATTGGAGACGTCGATGGACGGGTTGACAAGGCGGTAGCTTGCGAAGTCGGACGGATCCAGGCCCGGGACATCACGGCGCAGGGTATAGAGCTGGCCGTTGTAGACGAAGCGGCCCCACTGCGAGGTGCCGGACAGGCCGCCCGGACGCGGGGCGCTCTTCTCGCCGGTCGGGAAGCGGTCACGCGAGAACCAACGGTCCTTTGCCCACACCGGATCTTCATTGGTGTATTCAACACCGGCGGTCAGTGAACCACGCTCACCACGGAAGCCCATGATGAAGTCGTAGTTCTCGCGCTTGCCATCGCCCTGGTCCCACTGGCCGATGTACACGTTGGCTTCCGCGCCTTCGAAATCCTTGCGGGTGATGATGTTCACCACGCCGGCGATCGCGTCCGAACCGTAGATGGTGGAAGCACCGTCCTTCAGGACTTCGATGCGCTCGACCATCGCCGACGGGATCGATGCCACGTCCTGCAGGCCATCGTTGGTGATGCCGAGGCGGCGGCCGTCGATCAGGATCAGGGTGCGGTTCGCACCGAGGTTGCGCAGGTCGATGTAGTAGCCGCCGACGGCTTCACCCGAGCTCAGCGGCGAGGTGCGGCTGATGGCGGGCGAACCGGCGGTCGGGATGTTCTGCAGGATGTCGGCGACCGACTTGAAGCCCTGCTTCTCGATCTGGTCACGGCTGATGGTCATCACCGGCTGTGCAGTTTCGGTGTCGACCTGGCGGATGCGCGAACCGGTGACCTCGATGCGATCGAGGTTGGTGGCATCCTGGGCCTGTGCCGTCGCCGTGGTGGCACCGGCAACAAGCGCGATCACAACTGCATCGCGCAGCTGGCTGGACTTGAGTTTCATTGGCTCTCTCTCTCCAAGAAATCTTGGCTGGGGTTATGCCCGGCGGGGAAGCGAAAGTGCGCTTCCAAATCGCGAGGCTGAGCCGATAGTAGCGGGCGCCTGCAAAGAATTAAAGCTGTGTTAATCAAAGCTGTGATTTGTGTAAGTTTATGGAATGTCAATACTTTTCAACGGCTTGCAGTAGGGCTTGTGGCATGGTGCCTCGTTTGTTAAAAAAAAATGATGAAAAAAGTTTCCATTGATATGTATCGAAACATGTCGCGGCGGCGAGAAACGCACACATTGCGACAGCGCCGGAGGGGGCGCAGAGGGAGTGCGGCACACGCAAACGCAACGGGCGCCTTCCGGCGCCCGCGATGTCACTGCATGAGGGAGGTACGAGCGGTCAGAGATCCTGCTCGTAACGCACATACGGCACGGTGCCGTCGTCGTTGCTCTCGTTGCGTGGAGAGAAGGGGTTCTTGCCGCGGCTGATCACGTTCTCGGCGCCGACGGTGAGCTGGCCGGACCACGGCGTCCGCCAGGTCAGGCCGATGCCCAGACCTTCCCACTTGCCAGGGCGGCCGGGCACGTCGACCACGCGGCCGATGATGCTGCCGGTGAAGTTGCCGTAACCGGCGCCGAGGCTGAGGCTCTTGCTGTCCCAGCGATCGACCAGGGCCGGCGAGGCATCGGCCAGCGGAACCAGGCGTGCCTTGGCGTAGGTGCCGGCGATGGACACGAATCCTTCGCGGCCGATGTTCTTCTGCGCGAACACGGTCAGGTCGTTCTGCTCGGCACGCAGGGACGGCGTCTTGTTCGGGCCGGCCAGCCAGGCGGGCAGTGTTTCGCGACCGGTACCGGCGGTGATGCCCAGGCGGCCGCTGCCCCGGTTCAGGGCAGCCGTGCCGGTGAAGCGGCGGCTGCTGAGGTCATCGTCGTCGCCCAGGCTGGCCAGCATGCAGTGGCTGGCCAGACCGCTGATGCTGGTACTGCTGCTGTTGCTGCAGAGCAGGCCCAGCGAGTCGCCCGACGACAGGCCAAAGGCCGCATCCAGCGAATTGCGGCCGAAATGCCAGCGGGCGCCGGCGGCCTGCTCACCGGTGGGTTCCAGGTAGAGCAGGGCTTCGACCTTGCCGCTGCCCTTGTTCCACACCGGCAGCACCGTGCGGGTGTCCTTGCTCTGCGCATGCGCGCCCGCGACCGCGCCAAGGGCGATCAGCAGGGCCAGCGGTAGACGCAGATAGGTACGCATCGGACCAGTTCAGACAGGGACAGACAACGGAAGTTCCCGCAGGGGCGGGGACTCGATCCTAGGGTGTTTATGATTTCTTAACAAGCCTTGATCCTCCCCAGGTGCAAGACCCGCCGCTTACTGAAGGCGTTCAGGTGCCGGAACAGCCCCCTCGGCACCGTGGAACAGTATGCCGAACTCCGTCAACGGGAAGTGATACTCCCGTCCGCAGAATTCGCAGCGGACTTCGACCTCGCCGGTGGCTTCGGCCGCCGCCCGCGCCTCTTCCTCGCCCAGCGACTGCAGCATCGAGGCAACCCGCTCGCGCGAGCAGGAGCAGGCAAAGGACAGTGGCTTGCTGCCCATCAGCTCCGGGTTCTCCTCATGGAACAAGCGGTGCAGCAGCTGCTCGGCGGGAGTGGCGAGCAGTTCGGCCCTGCCCAGGGTCTCGAACAGGGCACTGGCGCGTGACCAGCCATCTTCGTCGCCCTCGTCGCCGGGTAGTTTCTGCAGCAGAAGGCCGCTGGCCCCCGTGCGGTCGGCGGCCAGCAGCAGTCGCGTCGGCAACTGCTCGGACTGCCGGAAGTAGTCCTCGAAGGCCTCGTCCAGTTCCGCGGCGCTGAGCCCGACCAGGCTCTGGTAGCGCTGCGGTTCGCGCGGGTCCAGCCCGGGGTTCTCGATGGTGATGGCGAGGAGGGCATCATCGCCCAGGCTGGACAGGTCGCGCGGCGCGTCGGCGCCCTCGCTGAGCTGGGCGATGCCGCGCAGGGTGCCGGCGGCGGTGCATTCGGCGAACAGCGTGCGCAGCGTGGTGCTGCTGCGCAGCTGGATGGACAGGCGGCCGTCGACCTTGGTGTGGCCGGTGAACAGCGCCGAGGCCACGCAGGCTTCGCCGAGCAGCTCGGCTGCGGCATCCGGGTAATGGGCATGGGACAGGATTTCCTGCCAGGTGGCCTGCAGGCGCACGTGTACGCCGCGGACACCCGCGTCGGGAAGCAGGAAGCGGATCAGGGAATCAGGTTGGGCGGTCATCGGCTCACATCGCGCGGAAACAGGGGTGGTTGCCGGATAATGCGCCGACAGCCAGGCAGAAGAAGGATGCACCACTAATGGGGGCAGGGGGAGAGCAGGACAAGGTGAAGGTGGCCGGGGACGTTCCGCGCCGCCGGCGTTGGCACTGGAAGCGGCTGCTGTGGCTGCCGGTGCTGTTCGTGGCCTTCAGCTGCCTGCAGGTGCTGGTGCTGCGCTTCGTGGATCCGCCCATTTCCAGCGTGATGCTGTGGCGCTACGGGGAGGCGCTGGGTGCGGGCGACTGGGCCTACCGGCTGCACTACCAGTGGCGGGATCTGGACCAGATGGCGCCGAGCCTGCCGATTTCGCTGGTGGCGGCCGAGGACCAGCGTTTCCCCGAACACAGTGGGTTCGATCTGCAGGCCATCGAGAAGGCGCGTGACCACAACGCGCGGGGCGGCCGGCTGCGCGGGGCCAGCACCATCAGCCAGCAGGTGGCCAAGAACCTGTTCCTCTGGCAGGGCCGCAGCTGGATCCGCAAGGGCCTGGAGGTCTGGTACACGGTGCTGATCGAAACGTTGTGGCCCAAGCAGCGGATCCTGGAGATGTACGCGAACATCGCCGAGTTCGGTGACGGCGTGTACGGTGCGCAGGCGGCGGCGAAGACCTTCTGGGGCAAGGACGCCGCGCGCCTCAGCCCGGCCGAGAGCGCACGGTTGGCGGCCGTGTTGCCGGCACCGCGGCGCTACAGCGCGGCCTCGCCCGGTCCCTACGTACAGCGTCGCGCCGCGTGGATCCAGCGCCAGGCCCGGCAGCTGGGCGGCGCTGCGTACCTGGCCGAGGACTGAGGCGGGCGTCTGCGCCGCTCCGCACTGGCGACGTACAATCCGGGCATGATCCGTGAACGCCTCACCGTCGTCATTGCCGCCTGCAACGAAGCTCTGGCGCTGCCGGTACTGCACCCGCGCCTGTGCGCGGTACTGGATGCGATGCCGGACATCGATGGCCACATCCTTTACGTTGACGACGGCAGCCAGGACGGAACCTGGGAGGTGATCGCCACGCTGGCGCAGTCCGAGCCACGCGTGTCGGCGCTGAAGCTGTCGCGCAATTTCGGCAAGGAGGCCGCGCTGACCGCCGGGCTGGATCTCGTCCGCGAGGGTGCGGCGATGATTCTCGATGCCGACGGCCAGGATCCACCGGAGCTGCTGCCGCAGTTCGTGGCGCGGTGGCGCGAGGGTTATGACAACGTCTATGGCACGCGCCGGGCGCGCGCGGGCGAGAGCTGGGTCAAGCGTGCGACCGCGGCGATGTTCTACCGGGTGATCGGCCGCCTGTCGCGCACGCCGATTCCCGCCGATACCGGCGACTTCCGCCTGCTGTCGCCACGCGCGCTGAGCGCGTTGCGTGAAATGCGCGAGCGTCACCGTTTCATGAAGGGGCTTTTCAGCTGGGTTGGCTTCCGCCGGGTGGCGGTGCCGTACCAGCGCCACCCGCGGGTGGCCGGCAGCAGCAAGTTCAGCCTGTGGCGGCTGTGGAACTTCGCGCTGGAAGGCATCACCGGTTTCTCCACCGTGCCGCTGCGCGCGGCCACCTATCTGGGCCTGGCCACTGCGGCGGTGGCCTTCGTGTTCGGTGTCTGGGTGATCGTGAAGGCCGCGATGTACGGCGACCGCGTGGCGGGCTGGCCGACGATGATGGCGGTGATCCTGTTCCTGGGCGGCGTGCAGCTGATCGCGCTGGGCCTGATCGGCGAGTACCTGGGGCGCCTGTATGAGGAGTCCAAGCAGCGTCCCCTGTACCTGGTTGACGCCTGGCTAGCATCGTCCGTGGCAGACTCCGTCGTGCAACCCACCCTGGGAGGGCAGGCAGATGACGTCGGTACGGCAACTGTTGGACGGCAAGTCCCCTGAAGTGCATGCGGTCGCGCCCGGCGCGGCGGTGATCGATGCGATCCGGCTGATGGCCGAGAAGGGCATCGGTGCGGTGCTGGTGATGGAAGGGCCGCGACTGGTCGGCATCCTGTCCGAACGTGATTACGCCCGCAAGATCGTGCTGCGCGATCGTTCCTCACGCGATACGGCGGTAGCCGAGATCATGACTGCGAAGGTGGTGACGGTGGCGCCCGGCGAACAGGTCGAACATTGCCTGCAGCTGGTCACCGATTACCGTATCCGCCATCTGCCGGTGGTGGAGGGGGGACAGGTGCTGGGCGTGATTTCCATCGGCGATCTGGTGAAGTCGGTGATCGATGCACAGCGCCGCGAGCTGGACCAGCTGCAGCAGTACATCGTGGCGGGATGAGTTTTCGCTGGCGGGCCTGCGGCCCGCCGGCCCGCTGTTCGGAGCCGAAGCCGAAGCCAAAGCCAAAGCCAAAGCCAAAGCCAAAGCCAAAGCGGCGCCTTGCTGATGCGCCGGAAGGCGGAGGGCATGGCCGTGCAGGACACGCCGTAAACCCATCCATGGGGGCTCGATGGCGCCATCCATGGCGCCAACGGTCCTGCACGGCCATGCCCTCCGCTTCTGGATACATTGCGGCGAGCGCGGTGGGTAGCGGCCAATCTGGGTTGGCAACACTTTGTCGTTCCGCGCGCCCCTCAATTCGCGATCCAACAAACGTGCCTACTTCGCGTACTGCCCGCCGCAGTCGGCGTCCTTGCCGGGGCCCAGTTCGATCGTGGCCAGCAGTGCGGCCGGTGGCGCGATGCTTCCCAGCGCCAGGGCGACCGCACCGCGGACGCCGAGCGCCTTGAAGTCCGGGCGGAACGAAGGATCCTTGAACGTTCCCGCGATGTGCAGCGGCGAGCGCAGCACGAGGATGCTGCGGTCCTTCGGCCGTGGCTTCAGCAGCAGGTCCAGCGACTCATCGCGCAGGCTGACGGTGCCTTCGCCGAGAATCAGCGTGTCGGTGGTATCGACGGCGAACGTGCGGCTGGTCATCAATCCCTCGCGTACGCCGAAGTCGGCAAAGGCGCAGCGCAGCGGAATCTGCTTGTCGCCGGTCACCAGGAACTTGACTGCCTCGGTGATGTCCAGCCCGGCCAGTTCCATCACCAGATTGCCGACGTGGCCACGTCCCATTGCCAGGCCCACATCGCCATTGCTGCTGCCCAGCATGGCGGCGATCGAGTTGCCGCGGCCGCTGAGGTCGATTTCGCCACCGATGCCGCCCTTGGCCTGTTCGGCCAGCTTCGCATCCGGGAACAGTTGTCCCAGCTGCACGCCGCGCACGCTGGCCTTGAGCGCGGTGGCGATCTGCGGCTGCCGCGCATCCATGCGGATCGTGCTGCGGATGTCACCACCGGCCACACCGAAGTTCAGCGGGTCCAGCCGCAGCACGCCATCGTCCAGCAGCAGATGCGCATCCATATCGTCAAGCGGCAGCGATGGTGCGTTGATGCGATGTGCCTTCCAGCGCACATCGGCATCCATCGCGCGCAGCTTGCCGAGATTGTACGGCGTGTCCGGCAGCACCCTGGTACGCGCCGCCACGCGTGCGGCCTCGGCCTTCTGCTCGGCGTTGGCGGTCTCGCCGCCACCGGTTCTGGGCGGGGCGCCGACAAAGCCGGCCAGGTCGTCGAAGTCCAGCCGGCGGGACTCCAGCGTGGCCGTCAGGCGCGGGCGCGCACCACCTGTTTCGAACTTCACATTGCCGCCGAGATCGCTGTCGCCGACCTTGCCGGTGAACTGCTCGTAGCGCCACACGTTATGGTCGCGCTTCAGGCGCCCCTCCAGGGCATAGGGCGGCGAAGGCGGAATGGCGATGCCCAGCAGGGGATACAGGTCGGCCAGATCCTGGCCACTGAGCGCGAAAGCGAGGTCGAGCACCTGCAGCTGGAAGGGATTGGTCAGGGTGCCACGGGCGACGGCATGGGTGGCACCTGCACGCCCATCAAGATGGATGCGGAAGGGATGATCGCTGTCGGTCAGTTCCAGCGGAGATTCGGTGCCGCCGCGAAGGGTGAAAGGATTGCCCTGCCAACGACCCTTGCCCTGCACCAGCAGGGGCGGCGCGGCATCCGCCTGCCTGGGCCGGCCACTACGCACATTGACATGGATGTCGGTGCGACCCGCCGCGTCGATGAACTGCAGGCGGCCGTCATCGATACGCAGCCGCTTGAGCTGGGGCGTGGCGCCGCCGCGGCTGTCACCCAGGAAATCCCAGTTGCCCGGCTCGCCCTTGCGTGGGGCGGTTTCCAGCAGCACGTCGGGACGGGTCAGGCGGATCTCGGGGAGCTGCACGCTGCCCCGCAGCAGGGGCCACACCCGCAGGTCGATTTCGACCCGGTCGGCACTGGCCATGTTCGGCTGCTTCGCCCATGACGCATTGGCGAACGTGACGGTGTCGGCGCGGATCGTGCTGGTACGGCCGAGGTCGACATCCAGGTGGCCGATCTGCAGCACGCGGCCGGTCCGCGCCTGTACCGCCCGCTCGACCGGCCCCTTGAACCAGTTCCAGTCCCAGAGCGCGATCAATACCAGGATGGCCGCCAGCAGGAACACCAGCACCGCCAGCCAGCGCTGGCCTCGCGGGCCAGGGCGGCGGAAGCGCCAGCGCGACGGACGCGGCGGAGCAGGGGAGGCAGTCGCATTCACGCTGCCATGGTTGCCCTGCGCGGGTGGACGCAGCGCGAAGCGTTCATGTGCGCGGTGTGCACATGAACGCGTGTGGCACGGCTCTCTACAGCACCTGCATGGTCACCGCGACGAAGTGGCAGACACTGCCGCCGATCACGAACAGGTGCCAGATCGCATGCGAATAGGGGATCGATTCGCGGTGATAGAAGTAGGTTCCCAGCGTGTAGGAGATACCTCCGGCCAGCAGCCAGCCCAGCGTCCAGCCATCGATGGAGGCCAGCATGGGCTTGACCGCGACGATCACCAGCCAGCCCATGGCCACGTAGATGGCGGTGGACAGGCGCTTGAAGCGGCCGGTATAGAACAGCTTGAACACCACGCCGGCCAGGGCCAGCGTCCAGATCGCGGCGAACAGGCCCCAGCCCCAGGGGCCGCGCAGGCCGATCAGCGTGAACGGCGTATAGGTACCGGCGATCAGTACATAGATCGCGCAGTGGTCGAAGACCTTCAGCCTGCCCTTGGCAACCGGATGCTGGATGGCGTGGTAGAGGGTGGAGGCGGTGTACAGCAGCAGCAGCGCGATGCCGAACACGATCGCACCTGCCAGTTGCCAACCATCGCCGTAGATGGCGGCCAGGGTGATCAGCACGGCACCCGCACCGAGCGCCAGTACGGCGCCGAGACCGTGGGTCAGCGCACTGGCGATTTCTTCGCGGATCGAAGCAACGGAAGTCGAGGACATGGCGTAGGCATCATTCGCGGGGAGGGGGACCCGCGCCCCCCTATCATCGCCGCGATGGCGGGCGCATGCACGCCGGTTACCGTATGGTCGATGAATCCCTGGGTGCTGGGGTCAGAGCCCTTTCCTGCGGAAAGGGATCCGACCCCAGGCTCAGGCCACCGACACGGTGTGCGCGGCCTCGCGGGTGGCGGCAAAGCGCACGTCGGGCGCGCGCTCCTGTGCCAGCTGCAGGTTGACCCGGGTCGGCGCGAGATAGACCAGATGGCCGGCGGCGTCCAGCGCCAGGTTCAGTGCGTTCTTCTCGCGGAACTCTTCCAGCTTCTTCTCGTTGCTGCAGTGGATCCAGCGCGCCGTGGTGACGCTGACCGGCTCGAAGGTGGCTTCCACGCCGTACTCGTCCTTCAGGCGGTAAGCGGCCACGTCGAACTGCAGCACGCCCACCGCACCCAGGATCAGATCGTTGCTGGTCAGCGGCCGGAAGAACTGGGTCGCGCCCTCTTCGGAGAGCTGGGCCAGGCCCTTCTGCAGCTGCTTGAGCTTGAGCGGATCGCGCAGGCGCGCACGGCGGAACAGCTCCGGGGCGAAGTTGGGGATGCCGGTGAAGGTGACGGCCTCGCCTTCGGTGAAGGTATCGCCGATGGAAATGGTGCCGTGGTTGTGGATGCCGATCACATCGCCCGGCCAGGCCTCGGCGGCGATTTCACGGTCGCTGGCCATGAAGGTCAGGGCGTTGGCCAGCTTCATCTCCTTGCCGGTGCGCACGTGGAAGGTCTTCATGCCCGCGCTGAAGCGGCCCGAGCACACCCGCATGAAGGCGACGCGGTCGCGGTGCTGCGGGTCCATGTTGGCCTGGATCTTGAACACGAAGCCGGTCAGCTTGCTCTCTTCCGGGGCGATCTCGCGGCCGGTGGTGGCGCGTGCCTGCGGCGATGGCGCGTGCTCGACGAAGAAGTCCAGCAGGGGCTGCACGCCGAAGTTGTTCACGCCCGAACCGAAGAACACCGGCGTCTGCTTGCCCTCGCGATAGGCCTGCAGGTCGAACGGATGGCTGGCGCCCTGCACCAGCTCCAGTTCATCGCGCAGGTCGGCCAGCATCTGTGCGCCGATCTTCTCGGCCAGGCCGGGAGCGTCGATCGACGGGAAGATGGTCGAATCCTGGCGGGTGAAGTTGCGACCTGGTTCGTACAGGTGCACCTCGCCGGTCAGCAGGTGGACCACGCCCTTCAGGCGCTGGCCCATGCCGATCGGCCAGGTGACGGGCGCGCACTGGATGCCCAGCACGGTTTCCACTTCATCCAGCAGTTCGATCGGATCCTTGCCCTCGCGGTCCAGCTTGTTGATGAAGGTCATGATCGGGGTGTCGCGCAGGCGGCACACTTCCATCAGCTTGATGGTGCGCTCTTCCACGCCCTTGGCCACGTCGATCACCATCAGTGCCGAGTCCACCGCGGTCAGCACGCGGTAGGTGTCCTCGCCGAAGTCGGCGTGGCCGGGGGTGTCGAGCAGGTTGACGATCTTGCCTTCGTACGGGAACTGCATCACCGAGGAGGTGACGGAGATGCCGCGTTCCTTCTCCAGCGCCATCCAGTCGGAGGTGGCATGGCGGGCCGCCTTGCGGCCCTTGACCGAACCGGCCATCTGGATCGCGCCTCCGAACAGCAGCAGCTTTTCGGTCAGCGTGGTCTTGCCGGCGTCAGGATGGGAGATGATGGCGAAGGTGCGGCGACGCGACGCTTCGGTGGCGACTTCGGACATGGCAGTGGCGCCCGCCCGGGGCGCTTTTCAAAGAGATAAGCGCCTGATTATACCGGCCGTGGCCGGTCAGCGCCCGGCCGCGCCCTCGGCATCACCCTGGCGGGCGAACTGCAGCTGTCCCTGGGAGGCGAAGATGCGCACGGGTACCGAGCGCAGCGCCATGCCGCGGTTGACCTGCACCACGAAATGCAGGTGCGGGGCGCTGCTGTAGCCGCTGTTGCCGGACAGGCCGATCGGCTGTCCGGCCTGCACGGCCTGGCCACGACGCACGCGCATGCCGCCTGCCTGCAGATGGCCGTACAGCGCCATGCTGCCGTCGCTGTGCAGGACACGGATGAAATTCGCCCTGCCGCCGTCGCGCTCGCGGTCCTGGCCGTTGCCGCGGAAGCCGTCCTGGATCTGCATCACGGTTCCCTCGCGCGCGGCCAGCACCAGCGTCGCCTCGGGCAGGGCGAAGTCCACGGCGTCGCGGTTCTCCTCGTCATCGTGGCTGAACCGGCCCTGCGGCGCCTGGTCCACGCGCAGGCGTGCGGCGTCGAACGGCAGGCGGTAGGCCACGTCTTCGGCGCGGGCGTCGGGACGGCCCGGTACCGACTGCAGGCGTACGTCGAGCGTGCTGCCGCCCACGGGCGAGGGCAGGTGACCGACCACGAAGCTGCTGTCGCCCTGCACCAGCGACCGTACCGGCAGGCCCTCGATGGGGCGCCCGGGTCCAGCGCGCAGTTCAACCTGTAATGGGCCGGCCAGGGTGTTGTCGATCCGGGCCTGCCAGTATTCGCCCACCTGCTGCAGCCGCAGCTGCGCCATGGGGACCGCCTGGCCGATGCCCTGCGTGCCGGGGGCGGGGGCCGGTGAGGGCACCAGGCCCCAGCCCTGCCGCCAGTCGGCAGCTCCGGCGGTGGTGCTGACCAGCAGCGGCAGCAGCAGGCAGGACAAGGGCAGGCGCGGCATCGGGCGTTCCGGACAGGGGGACCGCCGCGACTGTACCTGATCCGCGAAAGGTGGGCCGCAGCGATCGCTCCGGGCATTCATCGCTTTATCCGCATGAAGGGATTGACATGGGCGGAAAGCGATGGCATCGTGGCTCCACCATCGAGACCGGCAGAGGGACAGGCCCTTTGAAGCCGGGGCAGCCCGCAGGCGCGCAAGTGCCGGCGTAGGTGCCAAATCCTGCGGGGACCGTGGCGTCCACCGGAAGATGGTTCGAACCATGCACCGCAGGTGCATCTCGAACGCGAGCCCCGCGAAGGCTCGATGGCCGATTCCCCTAACGGATCCCGCCATGAGCTTCGCCCCCAGCACCACGCTTCGCCCCGAACCCTTTGTCCCCGTCAGCGTGCCGGTCGAAGACCGCGTGCACGCCGAGCGTGGCGAGTTCGCCGCGGTGCTGTCGATGCGCCACGCCGGCGCGTGCCCGGTACGCGTTCGCTACGAATGGGTGGGACCGGTCGATGCACCGGTGGTGGTACTGGCTGGCGGCATCTCCGCCCATCGCCATGTTGCGTCCAACGCGCAGTTCGCCGAGAAGGGCTGGGCCGAGGAACTGGTCGGCAGTGGCCGTACGCTCGATCCGCAGCAGCTGCGCGTTCTGGCGTTCGACTTCATCGGTGCGGATGGCGCGCTGGACGTGCCGATCGACACGGCCGACCAGGCCGACGCGCTGGCCCTGCTGCTGGATCACCTGGGCATCCGCACACTGAAGGCGTTTGTCGGCTACTCCTATGGCGCCCTGGTCGGGCAGCAGTTCGCTGTCCGCCATCGCGCCCGCGTGCGCCAGCTGGTGCTGGCCAGTGGTGCGCACCGTCCGCACCCCTATGCCGCGGCGTGGCGTGCGTTGCAGCGCCGGGCGGTCGCCCTGGGACAGCTGCAATGCGGTGAAGACCATGGCCTGGCACTGGCCAGGCAGTTCGCGATGCTCAGCTACCGCACGCCGGAAGAGTTCGGCGAGCGCTTCGACGCTCCGCCCGAGGTGGTCAACGGCCGCGTCCGTGTGGCCGCCGAGGACTACCTCGACGCGGCGGGCGCGCAGTACGTCGCGCGCACCCCGGTGACCGCCTACCTGCGCCTGTCCGAATCGATCGACCTGCATCGCGTGGATCCCACCGCCATCCTGCCGCCAACCGTGGTGGTGGCCGTGGAAGGCGATCGGCTGGTGCCGTTGGCCGACCTGGTCGGCCTGGTCGAGGGGCTGGGTCCGCGCGGCAGCCTGCGCGTGCTGCGCTCCCCATACGGCCACGACGCCTTCCTCAAAGAAACCGATCGCATCGACGCGATCCTCGCTACCGCCTTCCGCACTTCTGGAGAGTCCGCATGAGCCTGCACGCCGCCGAGCCGTCCTGTTGTCGCACCACTGCCGCCGTCCGCGCCGGCATCGATCGTGACACCGCCCATGGCGCGGTCACTCCACCGATCGTGCTGTCGTCGAACTTCAGCTTCGAAGGCTTCGGCAACAAGCGCCAGTACGACTACACGCGCAGTGGCAACCCGACGCGCGACCTGCTGGGCGAAGCACTGGCCGAACTGGAAGGCGGAGCCGGTGGCGTGGTCACCGCTACCGGCATGGGCGCCATCAACCTGGTGCTGAATGCCCTGCTGCAGCCGGGCGACACGCTGGTGGTACCGCACGATGCCTACGGCGGCAGCTGGCGCCTGTTCAACGCGTTGGCGAAGAAGGGGCATTTCGAACTGGTCACCGCCGACCTCACCGACCCGCGCACGCTGGCGCAGGCCCTGGCCACCCAGCCACGGCTGGTGCTGGTGGAAACCCCGTCCAACCCGCTGCTGCGCATCACCGACCTGCGCTTCGTCATCGAGGCGGCGCACAAGGCCGGGGCGCTGGTGGCGGTCGACAATACGTTCCTGTCGCCGGCGCTGCAGCAGCCGCTCTCCTTCGGTGCCGACCTGGTGCTGCATTCGACCACCAAGTACATCAACGGCCACAGCGATGTCGTCGGCGGTGCGGTGATCGCACGTGATCCCGCGCTGCACGAACAGCTGGTGTGGTGGGGCAACGCACTCGGGCTGACCGGCTCTCCCTTCGATGCTTTCCTGACTCTGCGCGGCCTGCGCACGCTGGATGCACGCCTGCGTGTGCACCAGGAGAACACGGCCTCGATCGTCGCGCTGCTGGACGCGCACCCCGCCGTGGCCCGGGTGTATTACCCCGGCCTGGCCGACCATCCCGGTCATGCCATCGCCGCACGCCAGCAGAGCGGCTTCGGCGCGATGCTGTCGTTCGAGCTGGCCGACTGCGCCGGCGAGGATCCGCACGCTGCCGTGCGCGCGTTTGTCGATGGACTGCGCTGCTTCACCCTGGCCGAATCGCTGGGCGGCGTGGAAAGCCTGGTCGCGCATCCGGCGACCATGACCCACGCAGCGATGAGCGTTGAGGCGCGTGCTGCCGCTGGCATCAGCGAAGGGCTGCTGCGCCTGTCGGTCGGCATCGAGGCCGAGCGCGACCTGCTGGCCGATCTGGGTGCGGCGCTGGCCCGCGCCGAAGCGGTGATCGACGCTGCCGCACGTCGCAAACAGGTGGTGGACGCATGAGCGCGCTGGCTGCCGAGATTCCGGCGCTGGGCGGCGGTCGCCTGGCACTGCTGGGCACCGGGACGGTGGGCTCTGCGTTCGTGCAGCGCTACCAGGCCCTGCAGGCGCGCGGCCTGGAACTGCCCAGCGTGCAGTGGCTGGCCAACTCGCGTACTGCGCTGGCCATTGACCGCGATCTGGCCCTGCCGCTCGAACTGGCGCGGCGCGCACCGCGTGGCGGCCAGAGCGTGCCACCGTGGGCCGGTGCCGAAGGGCTGGAGCGTGGCGATGTGGTGGTTGATGCCACCGCCAGCGAAGACGTGGCCGCCCGCCATGCGCAGTGGCTGGCGCGCGGGGTGCATGTAGTGACG
Source organism: Stenotrophomonas sp. YJH_SMC_106-19 (assembly GCF_059368375.1). NCBI lineage: Bacteria > Pseudomonadati > Pseudomonadota > Gammaproteobacteria > Lysobacterales > Lysobacteraceae > Stenotrophomonas > Stenotrophomonas sp. YJH_SMC_106-19. The sequence goes on along the minus strand of NZ_JCAFRQ010000001.1, from coordinate 685,491 downwards.
GCCAACAAGCTGGGCCGGGGCGGGCAGCTGTCACGCGCGAAGGCCATCGCCGAGAGCTGCGCCGACAGCGGCGCCCGGTACGGCGACAGTGCCACCGTGGGAGCGGGACTGCCGCTGTTGAGCAGCCTGCGCGCGCTGGTGGCCGGGGGGGATCACATCCACGCGATCGAGGGGGTATTGTCCGGTTCCCTGGCCTGGTTGTTCCATCGCTATGACGGCCGTTCGCCGTTCTCGGCTGCAGTGCGCGAGGCGCTGGCCGCGGGTTACACCGAACCGGATCCGCGCCTGGATCTGTCCGGCGAGGATGTGCGGCGCAAGCTGCTGATTCTGGCGCGCAGCAGCGGACTGGCGCTGGATGCCGCACAGGTGCACGTGGATTCACTGGTGCCTTCGGCGTTGGCTGCGCTGCCGCTGGACGACGCATTGGCCGAACTGGAGCAGCTGGACGCACCGCTGCAGGCGCGCTGGCAGCAGGCGACGGACAGCGGCCGTGTTCTGCGCTTCGTCGGCCGGGTCGACGCTGACGGCGCACAGGTGGGGCTGCGTGAACTGCCGGCCGATCATCCGCTGGCGCAGGGGGCGGGCACCGACAACCGCGTCGCCATCCACAGCGACCGCTATCGCACCCAGCCGTTGCTGATCCAGGGGCCGGGAGCGGGCGCGGAAGTCACTGCTGCCGCATTGCTGGATGACGTGCTGCGCATCGTGGGATGAGCAGGGTCCCGCTGCGCCCGCCGGGCATGGCCCGGTGTTATCCGCACCGCTGCGCTCGCCGGGCATGGCCCGGCGCTACCTGCAATGTCGTGTTCGTCCCGGTAGCGCCGGGCCATGCCCGGCGGATCCGCAGTTTCAGCGCCCTTTCAACACCTTCAGCAGCGCGGCATTGAACTGCCTGGGGTCCTGTACCTGCGGCGAATGGCCCAGTTCGGCGAATTCGACCAGCGTCGCGCCGGCAATCGCCGCAGCGGCCGATTTGCCCAGCGCCGGATAGTTGCCCAACCGTGCCTTCACTTCTGCCGGTGCCAGGTCACGACCGATCGCGGTGCGGTCCTTCTGGCCGATGAACAGCGCGGTCGGCACCTTCAGATTCTTCAGCTCGTACACCACCGGCTGGTTGAACACCATGTCCGAGGCAAGTGCCTGGCTCCAGGCCACCGCCTGCCTGCCGTCGCCCTCGTACATGCCCGCTTGCATGCGTGCCCAGGTTTCATAGGCAGGCTTCCAGGTGCCGTCGTAGTACACGTCCAGCTGGTAGCGGCGGATGCTCTCGTAACTGGTTTTCAGCTCGCCGGCATACCAGGCATCGACGCTTCGCCACGGCACGCCCAGCGCCTTCCAGTCCTCCAGGCCGATCGGATTGACCAGCGACAGGCTGCGCAGGTCCTGCGGATAGGTCAGTGCATAGCGCACCGCCAGCATGCCCCCCATCGAATGGCCGACCAGGTGCACGGGCAGGCCGCCGAGCTGCAGCTGCTGCAGCAGTGCATGGGTGTTGGCGGCGAGCTGGCCGAATGAATACTGGTAGCGCTCGGGCTTGCTGGATTTGCAGAAGCCGACCTGGTCAGGTGCGATCACGCGGTAACCGGCGGCGAGCAGGGGAGGGATGGTTTCCTTCCAGGTCGCCGCGCAGAAATTCTTGCCATGCAGGAGCACCACCACGCCGATCGGCGCGGTCGTCGGCGCGATATCCAGATAGGCCATCTGCAGCGGTTGCTGCTGCGATTCCAGGGTGAAGGTCTGTACCGGATGGCCGTAGTCGAAGCCCTCCAGCCGTGGCCCATAGGCCGGTGCGGCAGCGGCGGTGAGGGGCAGGGAGGCCAGCAGCAGGGCGGCGATCACGCGCATGGGACATTCCGTGACAGGGGACGCCCGAGCCTAACCGGAATGCGGTGACGGTGTCGTCCGCCAGATGCCCGTCATCAGCACTCGATGACATTCACCGCGAGGCCGCCGCGGCTGGTTTCCTTGTACTTGTCCTGCATGTCGCGGCCGGTGTCGCGCATGGTCTTGATGACCTTGTCCAACGACACCTTGTGCTTGCCATCGCCGCGCATCGCCATGCGCGAGGCGTTGATCGCCTTCACCGCGCCCATCGCGTTCCGCTCGATGCAGGGAATCTGCACCAGCCCACCGATCGGGTCGCAGGTCAGGCCGAGGTTGTGTTCCATGCCGATTTCCGCGGCATTCTCGATCTGGCTTGGATTGCCACCCAGCGCCGCAACCAGGCCGCCGGCCGCCATCGAGCAGGCCACGCCCACTTCGCCCTGGCAGCCTACTTCGGCACCGGAAATCGAAGCATTCTCCTTGTAGAGGATGCCGATCGCCGCCGAGGTCAGCAGGAAGTCGAACACGCGCTGCTCGTTCGCGCCCGGGCAGAACCGGTCGAAGTAATGCAGCACCGCGGGCAGCACGCCGGCCGCACCGTTGGTCGGCGCGGTCACCACGCGGCCACCGGCGGCGTTTTCCTCGTTCACGGCCAGCGCGTACAGATTGACCCAGTCCAGCGTGGTCAGCGGATCGCGCATCGCCGCTTCCGGCTTCGACGACAGCTCGCGGTACAGCGCCGGCGCGCGACGGCCGACCTTCAGGCCGCCCGGCAGCACGCCTTCCTCGCGGATGCCGCGCGTCACGCACGACTGCATCGCGCTCCAGATCTCGCGCAGCTGGGCGCGGATCTCGTCCTCGCTGCGCCAGCACTTCTCGTTCTCGAACATCAGCTGCGCGATGCTCAGGCCGCTGCGCGCGGTCTGCGCGAGCAGCTCGTCGCCGCTCTTGAACGGATAGGGCAGCGGGGTTTCGTCGGGCACGATGCGGTCATCGGCCGCGTCGTCCTGGTTGACCACGAAGCCACCGCCAACGGAGTAATAGTCGCGCGTGGCGATCACTTCATCGTCGGCGTTGTACGCGGTGAAGCGCATGCCGTTGGTGTGGTACGGCAGCTTCTGCCGCTTGTTCATGCCGAGGTCGCGCTTCTCGTCGAAGGCGATCTCATGCTGGCCCATCAGCTGGATGCGCTTGCTGCTGCGGATGCGATCCAGCGTGGACGGAATGATGTCCGGATCGATCAGGTTGGGGCGCTGGCCTTCCAGGCCAAGCAGGATCGCCTTGTCGGTGCCATGGCCGCGACCGGTCAGCGCCAGCGAACCGTAGACGTCGGCGCGGATGCGTGCGACCTCGTGCAGGCGGCCGGGGTCGAGCAGCCAGCGATGGATGAACCGCTCGGCGGCCTTCATCGGTCCGACGGTGTGGGAAGAGCTCGGGCCAATGCCGATCTTGAAGACGTCGAACGTGCTGACAGCCATGGATGCCAAACTGCGGGTACCGGACAAGCGGCTATTCTAGCGGCTTGCCGGGCCCTCCGATGGCTGCGGCGCAGCATTTCCGCCAAGCGAGGCAAGCCGGTGTTGACCCTGTTCCAGCGTGACGACTGCCACCTGTGCGATATGGCCCTGGCCGAACTGGCCAAGGCACGCGCGCCCGAGTTCGATTCGGTGTTCCTGGATGACCATCCAGCGCTGGAGGCGCACTACGGCGCGCGGGTACCGGTGCTGCGCGACGAGGCGGGCGGCCGCGAACTGGACTGGCCCTTCGATGCGGCGCGGGTGCGGGCCTGGCTGGCTGCGGGGTGAAGCCGCCGGGCATGGCCCGGCGCCACCCTGTATCACCGTTCCCAGGTGGAGCCGGGCATGGCCCGTGGCTTACTTCGCGTCGAACTTCACGATCGTGCTGATCGCGGTTTCGTCGGGGATGGTCTTGGTGTCGGCCCAATCGCCGGCGCCGACGCTGAAGTCCAGGCGCTTGACGGTGGCCTTGCCGGTCAGCACCGGCTGCGTGCCCGGCTTCCAGGTGAAGGTGAGCGTCACCGGCTTGCTGACACCACGCAGCTCGAGCGTGCCATCGGCGGCGAACTGGTCATTGCCGATGGCGCGGAAGCCCTTCGCGGTGTAACGCGCGGTGGCGAACTTGCCGACATTGAAGAAGTCCGCGCTCTGCAGCGTCGAGTCACGATCGCTGTTGCCGCTCCTGGCGCCGGCCAGCGGAATCACGACGTCGAGTGAGCCGGCCGCCGGATTGGCGGGATCGAAGCTGAGCTTGGTGGCGAAGCCCGGGAAGCTGCCGGTGAACACTTCGCCGTCGTACTTGCTGGCAAATACCAGGATCGAGCCCGCGCCGGGAGCCTGTGCATAGTCCGCGGCCAACGCCGGGGCAGTGGCCAGCATGCCGGCCAGGGCAGCGGCCACGGCCGCCGGGGTGGTCAGTTTCAGATTCATCGGTCAGTCCTTCTGGGGAGAGGCAAGCCAGCCACGCGGCAGCATGCGGCTCAACGTCGCGTCGCGCTGGAACAGGTGGTGGTAAAGGGCAGCGCCGGCATGGGCCAGCACCACAGCGATCAGCAGCCAGAAGCCGTACTCATGGATCGCATGCGACACGGCGACGACCTGCGGATCCGGTCCGCTGAGCTTGGGCACATCGACCAGGCCGAACCAGCGGAAGGGCCGCAGCCCGCTGGCAGAGTCGTACAGCCAGCCCGAAAGCGGAATGGCGAACATCAGCACGTACAGCAGCACGTGGGTAGCGCTGGCGATGCGCTCCTGCCAGCTGGGCACACCCGGCACGGGCTTGGGCGCACCGGCGTAGAGGCGCCAGACCAGGCGCAGCAGCACCAGGGCCAGCACGGTGATGCCGATCGACTTGTGCGCGGTGTAGACCCAGAAGTATTTGGGCGTCCTGGGCAGTTCGCCCATGGTCAGGCCGATCACGCCAAGGGCGAGGATCAGTAGTGCGATCAACCAGTGCAGGGTCTGGCTGACACTGCCCCAGGCGGCAGGGGAGTTCTTGGCGGTCATGCGGGGTCCTTGGGGGCCGTCTTGCTGTCGGAGTGGGGAACCGGGGCAGGAGTTCCCGGCCTGTCGCTGCGGTCGAGGAAGGCCTCGGCCTCGATCCGTACCTGTACCGCGTCGCCGATCACCCCGGGCCAGGCGGTGATGCCGAACGCGCGGCGGCTCAACGTGGTGCTGGCGGAAAAACCGGCGGTGCGGCGGAACGGCGGCAACGGATAGCGTTTGATGGCATTGAGGGTCACATCCAGCGCGACCTCCTGGCTGACCCCGCGCAGGGTCAGCGTGCCGAACACACGGGCGTGGTTCGCATCGATCGGTTCGACCCGCGACGATACGAACCGGGCGCTGGGAAACCGCTCGCCATCAAGCAGGCTGCGGGCCAGCGTGGCCTGGTTCCATTTGGCATCTCCCAGATCCAGCCGGGCGACCGGCACATCGACCTGCAGGGTTGCCTCGCGCCAGTTGTCGGGATCGAACTGAAGGAGGCCCTCACTGCCCGATACTGTCCCCATGGCCTGCGAGTAGCCGGCATGATCGATCGTGAACAGCACCCGCGTGTGCACCGGATCCAGCCGGTAGGTATCGAGCTGTGCCCAGGCGGGCGCAGCGGCGAGCAGCAACGGCAGCAGGAGCAGGCGGGGTCGCATCGATGGCGGGCTCCGGGAGGGGACGCTGCGATCATACGCACAGCCCCCTGACAACGCTGCGTGCATGGCTGCAACAGTTCGTGGTGGTGATGCCACTGGAAACGGGCTGTTGCAGTCGTGAAGCCTGGGCTGTGTGACAATCGCGGCTGGATCGGGGGTTCAGGATGACGAGTGGCTGGCGTCTGTGGTGCCGAGGCATCGCAGTAACGGGTCTGCTGCTGCTGGCAAGCGCCACGGTGGCCGCGACTCTGGACATGGCTGGGGAGACACCACGACTGCGCCGCTTCGGCGCCGCCGAGGGCTTGCCGTCGCGCATGGTCGTGGCCCTGGCCGAGGACCGCCAGGGGTACATCTGGGCGGCCACCGATGGTGGGTTGGCCCGCTATGACGGCACGACGCTGCGGGTCTGGCAGCATGAACCGGAGCGGCCGGGTTCGCTGCCGGGCAACGAGATCGAGACCCTGCTGGTGGATCCGCTGGACCGGGTGTGGGTCGGCATCAACGGCAAGGGCATCGCCCGGCTGGACGCGGATCGCGAGCGTTTCTCCAGCTTCGCCGCGGTGAACAATGAATGCCAGAGCCAGTTCTGGACACTGGCCTACGCGGGCGATGCGCTGTGGATCGGCACCAGCGGCCATGGCGTATGCCGCTTCGGCGAGGATGGCAGCCTGCGCTTCTTCCAGCATGATCCGCAGCGCCCCGGCGGCTTGCCCAGCAACACCATCTTCAGCAGCCTGGTCGACGCGCAGGGCCGCCTGTGGGTCGGTACCGAGGCCGGTGTCGCCCGCTGGAACGGCAACGGCTTCGAGGCCATCGCGCCGCGCGAGCTGGGCAGGGTCAGCGTGCTGCGTCTCAGCCGCGACCCCGATGGATCGATCTGGGTCGGCAGCCAGAACGAAGGCCTGTTCCGCATCGATGCCCAGGACCGCGTCAGCCGTCCACGCTGGTCCGGCAGTGATCGCTTTCGCTCGGCACTGGTGCTGGCGGATCGGCAGGGAGGCTACTGGGCAGGTACCTCGGATGGGCTGCTGCGCGGTGATGCGCAGACACTGTGGCGCCTGGAGGGCGATCGCGGCAGCGGCTTCCTGACCGCCCACAGCGGCGTGCTCGATCTGCTGCAGGACCACGAAGGCGGGGTCTGGGTGGCTCTGCTGAGCCAGGGGTTGGCCTATCTGCCGCCGGACTGGCGCCGCTTCTCCACCTGGAACCAGCTCGACGGCAAACCGCTGGACAGCCAGTACCTGCTCAGTGCGGCCACCGATGGCCGGAATTACTACGTGAGTTCGGCACACGGCGTGTACCGGATCGATGCGCAGGGCGTGCTGAGTGTGCTTGCCAGTGATCGCGAACTGGGCAGTGGCGCGGTCTGGTCGGTACTGCCGCGGCCGGACGGCCGCCTCTGGCTGGGCCGCGCCGGGCGCATCACCGTCTATGACCCGGCCACCCGCGCAACCCAGGACTGGCGCATCGACGGCGGTTCAGACCTGCGCCAGCGCATCGACCTGATGCGGCAGGCGCCGGATGGCACCGCCTGGGTGTCGGTGATGAACGTCGGCGTGCAGCAGCGCCTTGAGGATGGCCGGGTGCTGCGCAGTTTCCCCGTCGAGGGATTCCGCGGCCTGGGCGATGCGCCGATCGAGCAGATTCGATTCGATCCGCGCGGGCAGGCCTGGGTGATGGGTGACATGGGCCTCTGGCGCCAGCAGGGTGAGCGCTTCGAGGCGGTTCCGGGCGTCTCGCGGGGCTCGATCTACGACCTGGTGTGGATCGATCCGCAGCAGCTGTGGCTCGCCCGCCAGGGCGCCTTCGAGCGCTACCAGTGGGACGGCATGAGCCTGCGCCTGGTGCAGCGCGTCGATGCTGCCGCCGGCGTGCCACCCCTGAGCATGGGTGGGCTGGCCTTGGCCGACGATGGCCGCCTGTGGGCCACCACGCCGCGCGGTCTGCTGCGCTGGGATCCGAAAACGCAGCGGCTGAGGCAGTTCACCGAGCGCGACGGACTGCCCGATGCCGAATTCACCGGCCGGCCGCCTGCGGTGAACGCCGATGGCCGCGTGCTCGCGGTGACCCAGACCGGCGCGGTCGGTTTCGACGTCAATGCCGCCGACACCCCGCTGCCATCCTCCGCGCTGGTGATCGCGCAGGTGCGCGTACGTCGCGACGATGCGCGCGGCTGGCAACCCGTGCCGACCACCGGGGTGCTGCTGCTGGGTCCGGATGACCGTGATCTGCAGATCGACGCGCGGCTGCTCTCGTACGGCAACCCGCAGGGCAACCGCTATCGGTTCCGGGTGCAGGGCTATGACCAGAACTGGGTGGAGCAGGGCGGCGACGGCCAGCGCACGCTGTCGCGCCTCGCGCCCGGTGCCTACGTGATCGAAGTACAGGCGGCCACCGACAGTGGTCCGTGGACGCCGTCGCAGCAACTGCAGGTGAAGGTATTGCCGCCCTGGTGGCGCAGCGGCATGGCGATCTTCGGCTACCTGCTGCTGGGCTCGTTGCTGCTGCTGGTGCTGGCATGGGCGATCCGCAGCCGTCTGAGAAGGCGCCAGCAGTGGCAGCTGACCGTGCACAAGCAGCAGCTCGCCGAGCAGGCCTCGCAGGCCAAGAGCCACTTCCTGGCCACGCTGGGTCATGAGGTGCGCACGCCGATGACCGGCGTACTGGGCATGAGCGAACTGCTGCTGGCCACATCACTGGATCCGGTACAGCGCAGCTATGCCGGATCGATCCAGCAGGCGGGCAGCCATCTGCTGCGTCTGGTCAACGATGCCCTGGACCTGGCCCGGATCGAAGCCGGGCGGCTGGAGCTGGACCTGCGTCCGTTCGATCTTGCCGCGCTGTTGGACCAGGTGCAGATGCTGATGCGGCCGATGGCGCAGCAGCGCCAGCTCGATTTTGTACGCGAGGATGCCTTGCCCGGCCCGATCAGCGTCAGTGGCGATGAAATGCGCATCCGCCAGATCCTGCTGAACCTGCTCGGCAATGCCATCAAGTTCACCGAGCGCGGCCAGGTCGGCCTGGGCGTGCGGCTGCAGGAGGATGGCGGCGGGGTGTGCTTCGAGGTGTTCGATACCGGCCCCGGCATCAATGCCGAACAGCAGCAGCGTCTGTTCCATCGCTTCGAGCAGGCCGATGGCCCGCGGACAGCATCGCGCTATGGCGGCAGCGGGCTGGGCCTGGCGATCTGCCAGGAACTGGCCGTGGCGATGGGTGGGCGCATCGATGTCGACAGCCAGCCGGGCAGGGGCGCGCGGTTCCGCGTGCAGCTGCCGCTGCCGTGGACCCGCCAGGCTGCCCACAGTGGTTCTGACAGGGCGTCGCCACCGCCGCTGCCGCCGCTGCGCATCCTGCTGGTCGAAGATGACGCCACGGTAGCGGACGTCATCGCCGGCCTGCTGCGCAGTCGTGGCCACGACGTAGTGCACGTGCTGCACGGCCTGGGGGCCTTGTCGGAGATCGCGACCGAGGGGTTCGATGTCGGTCTGCTCGACCTGGATCTGCCGGCCCTGGACGGAACAGCGATCGCCCGTCAGCTGCGCGCCATGGGCTATGAGCTGCCACTGGTGGCGGTGACCGCGCGGTCCGATGCCTATGCGGAGGCGCAGGTGCTGGCCGCCGGTTTCGACGGCTTCCTGCGCAAGCCGGTCACGGGCGACATGCTGGTGGCGGCCATCGTGCAGGCTCGCAGCAAGCGCCAGGGTGAGGGCTGATTGCGCCGGCGCCGGGCGTGAACGGCGCGACTTTCGGTTTACCATGCCGACGCCCGCACGACGGGCACCATCTGGGAACGCGTGAGGAGGCGATCAGTGGCGTATCTGCGGGCGGCGATGCTGCTGATGCTTCTGCTGTGCTGCCTGGCGCCCGCTGCCGCACAGCCGGTACCGCCCACGCCCCGGCAGGTGACGGTGTTCGATGGCCTGCCGTCCAACACCGTCAACCGCATGGCGGAGGACCGCTACGGCTACCTGTGGATCGCCACCAATGACGGGCTGGCACGATACGACGGCCGCAACTACCGGGTCTGGCGCTCCGAGGATGGCCTGCGCGACAACCGCATCTGGACCGTGCTGGTCGATACCCGCAACCGCTTGTGGATCGGCACCGAGAATGCCGGCCTGGTAAGGATGTCGGCCGACCGCCGGCAGCTGCGGTTCTTCGACCGCAGCAGCCAGCCGCTGATGAGCACCAATACGATCTGGAGCCTGGCCGCCACCCCCGATGGCTCGATCTGGTTCGGTACCCACGAAGGCGGGCTGTACCGGGTGGATGGCAATGATCGGGTGCAGCGCTTCCTGCCCGAGGCGAACAATCCGCGCAGCCTGCCGGCCGCTGCGGTGCCCTATCTGGCCACGCTGCCCGACGGCAGCCTGTGGGTGGGCACCAAGCATGGCGTGGCGCGTTGGACCGGCAGCGATTTCGAGCGGGTCGGCGACGAGCAGGTGCCCGGCCAGCTGATCAACGGTCTGACCGCCGAGCCTGACGGCAGCCTGTGGATCAGTACGCTGGCCGGCGCATTCGTGCGCCGGCCGGATGGTCGCTTCGAGCGGCAACCCTGGTCGGTGCCGGCCGGCGACGAGGTGCTGGGCATGATGCTGCGCGATGAGCAGGGGGGCTACTGGCTGGACACCCGCAGCGGACTCGGTCGCGCGGTCGATGGCCAGTACCAGACGGTGCCGCTGTACAGCGCGATCGCGCGCGGCCAGGTGCGGCCGAACTGGACCGGCGCCTACGAGGATCGCGAGGGCGGCATCTGGCTGGCCAGCACCAATGCCGGTCTCTGGCATCTGTTGCCACGGTGGTGGCAGTTCTCGGTGTTCTCGCGTCTGGAGGACGATGCATCGTCACTGCGCAACGCCTACGTACTCGGCACCAGTGCGTCCAGCAACGGAGGTGTCTGGACGGTCGGCAGCCACGGCGCGCTGGATCGCTTCAATCCCCGTACCGGCCAGATCGAGCAGTTCCGGCGCGGCGTCAATGGCATCCACTGGCTGACCTCGGTTCGCGAGGACCGCCATGGTCGGGTCTGGATCGGTTCGTCCGGAGCGCTGCTGCGCTATGACCCGGCACGCGACGAGCTGCGCCGCTGGGGACGCGACGCGCCTGCCGATGCCGCGATGGAGGGCGATGTCGACGCACTGATGATCTGCGACAGCAACAGCCTGTGGTTGATGATGCCCGCCGGCCTGCAGCAGCGCGATCTGGAAGGTCGGCTGCTGCTCGAACTGGACAATGGCCAGAACGGACTGCAGACCGGCCAGCTGAACCAGGATCTGGTATGCGGTCCGCAGAACCAGCTGTGGCTGGCCAGCAGCCGCGGGCTGCTGCAGTGGCAGCCTGAGCAGCAGCGCTTCCAGCCGGTGCCCGGCGCGCCGGCAACGGCACTGTACGCGGCGTATACCGGCAGCGACGGCCAGGTGTGGCTGTCCGAGGACGGCCGGTTGTCGCGCTATCGATGGAGCCAGGGGCGTCTGGAGCGGCAGGGGGTCATTGGTGCCGAACAGGGATATCCGGCGGTTTCCGCCACCGGTCTGGTGGTCGATGCGCAGGGTGTGGCCTGGGCCACCAGCGCACGCGGCCTGGTGCGGGTCGGCGCGGACGGCCAGAGCGTGCGCCTGTATGGCGTGCACGATGGCCTGCCCAGCCAGGAGTTCCGCGCGCATACCTTGATCGCGACGTCTTCGGGACGGCTGGTGGCAGGCACGCCGGCCGGCGTGGTGGTGTTCGATCCGGAACAGGTGCGGCCTTCGGTGCGCCGCGCACCGCTGGTGATCGAGCGGGTGGAGGTGCGCCGCAACGAGCAGGTGCTGGACCTGACCCACGACGCACCGTTGCTGATCGCCGACGGCGACCGCGATCTGCGCATCGTGGCGCGCCTGCTGTCCTTCGCCGATTCGGCCTCCAATTCGTATCGCTACCGCCTGGCCGGCTATGACCCGGACTGGGTCGAGGTCGGGCCCGCCGGTGAACGCCTGTTCTCGCGGCTGCCGCCGGGCAGCTATCGGCTGGAAGTGCAGGCGCGCTCGGCCGACCACGTCTGGTCGCGGGTGCAGACCCTGGAGTTCCGCGTGCAGCCGCCGTGGTGGCGCAGCCTGTCAGGCCTGCTGGTGCTGACGTCGATCGCGTTGCTGCTGACCAGCTGGTTCGCGTGGCTGTACCGTCGCCGCCTGCAGCGTCGCCACGCCTACCAGCTGGCGTTGCACAAGCAGGAACTGGCCGAGCAGGCTTCGGCGGCCAAGACGCGCTTCCTGGCCAATCTGGGCCATGAGATCCGCACGCCGATGACCGGTGTGATGGGCATGAGCGAGCTGCTGTTGTCCTCGCCGCTGGATCCTCAGCAGCGCGGCTACACCCAGTCCATCCGCCAGGCGGGCGAGCATCTGCTGCATCTGGTCAACGATGCGCTGGACCTGGCGCGGATCGAATCCGGGCGCCTGGAACTGCAGTCCCGGCCGTTCGCGCTCCATTGCCTGCTGCAGGACCTGGCCGCGCTGATGGGGCCGCTGGCCGCGCAGAAGGGACTGCGTTTCGTCCTGGACAATCGCTTGCCGCCCGGCCTGCAGGCCACCGGCGATGCGATCCGGGTGCGGCAGATCCTGCTCAACCTGCTGTCCAACGCGGTGAAGTTCACCAGCCGTGGCACCATCACCCTGCATGCCCGGTGCGATGAGGCGATGCGTGCACTCCAGTTCGAAGTGCGTGACACCGGGCCGGGCATCAGCCAGGAACAGCAGCTGCGCCTGTTCCGCCGGTTCGAGCAGGCTGACGGTGCACGTACCGCGGCGCAGTATGGTGGCAGTGGCCTGGGGCTGGCGATCTGCCGCGAGCTGGCGCAGGCGATGCAGGGCCGGATCCAGGTCGAAAGCCAGTTGGGGCGCGGAACCTGCTTTGGAGTGATGCTGCCCCTGCCGCTGGAAGTGGACGCCGACGCGGATGCGGACAGCGCCGCGCGGAGCGAGGATGCAGTAGCGAGCATGCCCCCCCTGCGCGTGCTGCTGGTGGAGGATGACGCGACGGTGGCCGATGTCGTGCAGGGTCTTCTGAGTGCGCGCGGCCATGAGGTGGTGCATGCCGGGCATGCGTTGGCGGCGCTGCGCGAGATCAGCGGGAGTGATTTCGATGTGGCCCTGCTTGACCTGGACCTGCCGGGCCTCAGCGGCTTCGAGCTGGCCGAGCATCTGCGCAACCAGGGGTACACGCTGCCGTTGCTGGCGGTGACCGCGCGCACGGACCCGGACCTGCAGAAGCAGGTGGAAGCGGCCGGGATCGGCGGTTTCCTGCGCAAGCCGGTCACGGGCGAGCTGCTGGTGGAGGCCATCGCCAAGGTGTTGGGGCGCTGAGGCCGGGCACAGTCCGGCAGGCTACTCCGCGACGTGTTCGACCTGGCGGGGTTCGGGCTTGGTGTCCGGCAACTGCCAGAAGATCATCGTCGAAGTCAGTGTGATCGCGCCCACGCACAGGAACGTGGCGTGCAACGCCGCCGTCGCGCCGTGGCCCTCCAGGTGCGTGCCGAAGGCGGCCAGCAGGCTGCCCGCCGCCGCCGCGCCGAAGCCGGCAGCCAGCATCATCACCATCGACAGCAGACTGTTGCCCGAACTGGCGAACTCCCGATCCAGATCGCGCAGGGTCACGGTGTTCATCACGGTGAACTGCAGCGAATTGACCGCACCGAAGAAGGCCAGCTGCAGCAGGCGCCAGCCCAGGTGCTGGCCCGGCGTCATCAGGATGAAGCTGGCCATGGCCAGGCCCACCAGCACGGTGTTGGTCATCAGCACGCGCCGATAGCCGTAGCGTTCGACCAGCTTCACCGCCAGCCGCTTGGAGACCATGCCGGCCGCGGCCACCGGTACCATCATCAGTCCGGCGTTCATCGGTCCCAGGCCAAGGCCCACCTGCAGCAGCAGCGGAATCAGCATCGGCATGGCGCTGCTGCCGATGCGTGAGAACAGGTTGCCGAGGATGCCGATGCGATAGCTGGGCACACGGAACAGCGCCAGCGAGAACAACGGCGCGGTCGAGTTGGCCGCGTGCAGCCAATAGCCCACCAGTGCGGCCAGCCCCGCCACGGTCATCAGCATCACCAGCGCGTGCGGCGTACCCAGCCCGGAGATGCCGTCCAGCGCCAGCGACAGCACCACCATCGCAAAGGCCAGCATGATGTAGCCGCGCAGGTCGAAGCGGGTGCGGTGGCTGGCGTAATGGTCCGGCATGATCTTCATCGCAGCGATGAAGCCGATCACGCCGATCGGAAGGTTGATCAGGAACACCCAGTGCCAGGAGGCGATCTCGACCAGCCAGCCGCCCAGCGTCGGGCCGATCAAGGGGCCGATCAGGGCGGGGATGGCGATGAAGCTCATCGCACGCAGGAAGTCCTCGCGCGGCACCGAACGCATCACCGCCAGGCGGCCGACCGGCAGCAGCATCGCACCGCCGATGCCCTGCAGCACGCGGGCACCCACCAGCTGATGCAGGTGCTGGGCCAGCGCGCAGGCCAGCGAGCCGAGGGTGAACAGGATGATCGCCACCAGGAAGGTGCGCCGGGTGCCGTAGCGGTCAGCGATCCAGCCGGAGGCGGGAATGAACGTGGCGACCGCCAGTGCATAGCTGAACACCACCGACTGCATCTGCAGCGGACTCTCGCCCAGGCTGGCCGCCATCGCCGGCAGCGCCGTGTTGACGATGGTCGAGTCCAGCATCTGCATGAAGATCGCCAGGGACACCAGCCACAGCAGGGGGCGCTGGCGGTTGTAGGTCGATGGCGATGTGGACATGGGTTGTGGCCGGTGCAACGTGGGGGCGCCATGATCGCGCACTGCGGGTCACGGCGCGATCAACACCGCGCCGCAACCGCATGCGCACTGCTCAGCGCTGGCTGTGCGCGTGCACCGCGTCGACCAGTACCTGCACGTGGGCCGGGTCCATGTCCGGTGACATGCCATGGCCAAGGTTGAACACGTGGCCCTCGCGCGACCCGCCATTGCCGGCGGCGTAGGTATCGAGCACGCGCGCGGCAGCGGTGGCGATCGCATCGGGCGAAGCGTACAGCGTGGTGGGGTCGAGGTTGCCCTGCAGGGCAACGCGACCACCGGTGCGGCGCAGCGCTTCGTCCAGGTCCAGCGTCCAGTCCAGGCCCAGTGCATCCGCACCGGTCTGCGACAGTGCTTCCAGGTGCAGGCCGGTGCCCTTGCCGAACAGGATCAGCGGCGTACGCTCGCTGCCTTCGCCACGGTCCAGGCCCTGGGCAATCCGCTGCAGGTAGCGCAGCGAGAATTCGCGGTACATCGCCGGCGACAGCACGCCGCCCCAGGTGTCGAATACCTGCAGGGCCTGCGCGCCCGCGGCGCGTTGCGCGCCCAGGTAGGCGATGACCGCGTCGGTGGTGACCTCCAGCAGGCGGTGCAGCGCCCGCGGGTGGTTCAGCGCCATGGCCTTGATGCGCGAGAAATCCTTGCTGCCGCCGCCTTCCACCATGTAGCAGGCCAGTGTCCATGGGCTGCCGGAGAAACCGATCAGCGGCACCTGGCCATCCAGCTCGCGGCGGATCAGGCGCACCGCATCCATCACGTAGCCCAGGTCCTGCTCCATGTCCGGCACCGCCAGCCTGGCGATGGCGGCTTCGTCACGTACCGGGTGGCGGAACTTGGGGCCTTCGCCTTCGACGAAGTACAGCTCCAGCCCCATCGCGTCGGGGATGGTGAGGATGTCCGAGAACAGGATGGCGGCATCCAACGGGAAACGCCGCAGCGGCTGCAGGGTGACTTCGCAGGCGATCTCCGGGTTCTTGGCCATCGCCAGGAAGCTGCCGGCCTTGGCCCGGGTCGCGCGGTACTCCGGCAGGTAGCGGCCGGCCTGGCGCATCAGCCAGACGGGCGTGCAATCCACCGGTTCGCGGCGCAGAGCGCGTAGCAGGCGATCATTGCGGAGAGGGCTGGTCACGTTGAACGTTCCTTGGATCGAAGGTGGGCAGCGGCATCAGTCGCCGTGCGAAAGGATCTGGAAGCCACGATGCAGTTCGGCATCGCGCGCCTTCTCGAAGGCGTGGCGGGCTTCGTCGGCCTGCAGGAACAGCTCGCGGCGCAGCTGCGAGCGGCCACCGACGCGGCCGCTTTCGCGCAGCAGCTCCCAGCCGCCGAAAAGATCCGGCTGCAGGCTCAGGCGCAGGAACCGCGGTGCCTGCGCACCGGCCTCGGGATGTTGCAGGTAGACATGCATGGCCCGATTGTAGCGGGGCCAGGGTGACCCCGGCCGCAACGCGGTAGCGCCGGGCCATGCCCGGCGGACGCTCAGGAAACCCGGGTAGCGCCGGGCCATGCCCGGCGAACGCGGAAGCGATCAACCCTGGCCCAGCACCTTCAATACCGCTGCTTCATCCACGTCCGGCACCACCTCGGCCCGACCCATGCCGCGCCAGAGCACCAGGCGCAGTCGACCGGCCACGTTCTTCTTGTCCAGCCGCATGCGGCCGAGCAGGGCCTGCGGATCCAGGCCGGCCGGGATCGCGACCGGCAGCCCGAGCCTTTCCAGCAGCGCCTGCAGGCGCGCGCGGTCGGCATCGTCGGCCAGGCCGAGATCGGTGGACAGCCTGGCCGCCAGCACCATGCCCACTGCCACCGCCTCGCCATGGTTCAGCGCATCGCGGCCCGGCGCCGAATAGCCCTGTTCGGTTTCGATGGCATGGCCGAAGGTGTGGCCGAGGTTCAGCAGGGCACGCTCCCCCTTCTCGAACGGATCGCGCTCGACGATGGCGGCCTTGTGCCTGCAGCTGCGGGCGATGGCTTCGGCCAGCACCGCGTCCTCGCCAGCGGACAGCGCGTCGGCGTGGTGCTGCAGCCAGTCGAAGAAATCCGCATCGCCCAGTGCGCCGTACTTCACCACCTCGGCCAGCCCCGCGCGCAGCTCGCGCGGCGGCAGGGTGGCCAGCACCGCGGTATCGGCCACCACCGCGCGCGGCGGATGGAAGGCGCCGACCAGATTCTTGCCGGCAGGAATGTCTACGGCAGTCTTGCCGCCCACCGACGAATCGACCATCGCCAGCAGCGTGGTCGGCAGCTGCACGCAGTCGATGCCCCGCATCCAGCAGGCTGCGGCGAAGCCGGCCAGGTCGCCGACGACACCCCCACCGAGCGCGAACACACAGGCATCGCGGGTGGCGCCCAGGGCTGCCAGCGCTTCGATGGCGCGGCCGAATTCGGCCAGGGTCTTGGAGGCTTCGCCGGCAGCCAGCACGTGTTCGCCGACGACCAGGTCCGAACGCGCGGCCAGCAGGGTCTGCTTCAGCCGCGCCAGGTACAGCGGGGCGACGTCACTGTCGCTGAGCAGCAGGACGTGGCGCCCCCGCACGTGGCGGGCGAGGGCAGGGCCATCGCTCTGGACGCCGGCGCCGATGGAGATGGTGTAAGGGCGGTCACCGCCAACGGCGACCTGCAGCGGAGTGGGGGAAGTCATGCGATCAGGTCCTGGCGCTGCCATTGCGCGGCGAGCTTGACGACCAGCTGGGCGGTGGCGTCGGCAGCGGTGTACGGGTCGGTATCAAGGGTGAGGTCGGCCAGTTCGCGGTACAGCGGATCGCGATGGGCGGCCAGGTCATGCAGCACCTGCTCGCGGTCGGGGCGCTGCAGCAACGGCCGGGCCTTGTCGCGGGCCAGCCGTTCCAGTTGCGCGGTCACGCTGACGCGCAGGTAGACCACGAAGCCACGGCGGGCGATCAATGCCCGGTTGTCCGGGTCCAGTACCGCTCCGCCGCCGGTCGAGACCAGTTGGCCGTGGCCCTGCAGGAGGCGGGCCAGCGCGTCGCGCTCGAGGCTGCGGAAGCCGGTTTCGCCGGAGTGCTCGAAGATCGTGGGAATGCTGGCTCCGGCGGCGTCGACGATGGACTGGTCGACATCGACGAAGTCCAGCGTGAAGCGCTCGGCGAGGCGGCGGCCGATGCAGGTTTTGCCGGCGCCCATCGGGCCGATCAGGATCAGGTTCGGAGCAGGATTCATGCACCCTGATGCTAACACCTCCGTGCCCCGGCCTTTACGTCCTTCACGTCAGGGTGGGACTTCCTGCGGGGATTCCCGCGTTCAACGGAGTACAGGCCATGTCGGTTGCCAAGGTCATCGAAATCACCGCCTCTTCGCCCACGAGCGTGGAGGATGCCGTGCGCAGCGGCCTGAAGAAGGTCTCCGGAACCGTGAAGGGCATCCAGGGGGCCTGGATCAACGAGACCAAGGTGGTCACCAATGGCAGCGGTGAGATCACCGAGTGGCGGGTCAATCTGCGGGTGACCTTCCTGGTGGAATGAGGGGCCTCAGCGCAGTGCCTGTACCTGGCGCTGCGCATCCAGCACCACCACCCGGTCGGCGAGGGCCGGCAGTGCATGCAGCGCCTGCCGGCTGACCCGCTCGAAGTACTGCACGAAGCGCTCCAGCTGCGGCCGGCTCATGCCATGCCGGCCGGGCTGGGCCGCCTGCAGGCTCTGCTCCTGCTGCCAGCGCCAGCGCGGTACTACCGAGAAGTCCGGCGGCTGCAGGAACCACAGGCGGTCACAGCGTTGCCACAATGCCGGGTAGTCGCGCCCCAGGGCCTGGTTGCACCAGTGGCGCCAGCGGCCATCGCTGTCGGCATCACGTTCAAGGGCGTTCAACGGCTGAGCCAGTTCGGATTCGTCCTGCGCCGGTGTGCCCAGGAACCAGCCTTCGAACACCAGCAGGTCCAGCGGCTTTTCCAGCCGTGGCCACTGCGCCTGTGGCAGGCGCTCGTCGGCCAGCTTGTCGAAGCGCGGCAGCGCCAGTGGTTCGCGCGCGGCGGCGGCATCGAGCAGCGCGTGGACCAGCGGCAGGTCGTGGGTGCCCGGCGGCCCCCGGGTGATCAACAGCGGATGGACCTGGCGTGCCAGCCGCTGCCGTTGCGCGCGCGTCAGGTAGACATCATCGATGGACAGCGTCGCGGCGTTCAGGCCCCGGTTCCGGGCGCGCGCCACCACCTGCTCGGCCAGCGTCGATTTGCCGCTCCCCTGCAGCCCGCTGATCGCCAATACTGGAACCGCCGCGCCGCTGCCCAGCGCATCATCCAGTGCCTGCTCGGCCAATGTTTCGGGAAATCCTTTCACCTGGGGCATATACGCAGCAGCGACCATGCCGCCACAATAGATCAATCCGTGTGAGAAGAACGCAATCATGAGCGACCTGTACGCCGAAGCCCTGTCCACGTTTGCGGCCCTGTTCGACGAGGCCAAACAGAGCCGCGAGGTCGAGCCCAACGCGATGACCTTGGCCAGTGCCGACCTGCACGGTCGTCCATCGGCGCGCACCGTGCTGCTGAAGGCCTTCGATGAGCGTGGCTTCGTGTTCTATACCCACCTGGACAGCCACAAGGGCCAGGAGCTGCGGGCCAATCCGCAGGCGGCCCTGCTGTTCCTGTGGCGCAGCCTGCGCGAGGCCGGCATCCAGGTGCGCATCGAAGGCCGTGTCGAACAGGTGGCCGATGCGGAAGCAGACGCCTATTTCGCCAGCCGTCCGCGCATGAGCCAGATCGGCGCGTGGGCCTCGCAGCAGTCGAAGACGCTTGCAACGCGCGAAGAGTTCGATGCGCGCGTGGCCGAGGTCGAGGCACGTTTCGAGGGCAAGGACGTGCCGCGTCCGGACGGCTGGAGTGGCCTGCGCGTGGTGCCCGACCGCATCGAGTTCTGGTACGGCGCGCAGTTCCGCCTGCACGAGCGGTGGTGCTATGAAGCCGGCGCCGAGGGGCGCTGGAGCAAGCGCCTGTTGTATCCGTGAGCGGCTGCGCTGCCACGATCCGCCAGGCCACACCGGCCGATGCCGCTGCATGGTCGCGGCTGCGCGTGGGCCTGTGGCCCGACGCCGATGATCCGCTGGAGGAGCTGGCGCAATCGCTGGCCGATCCGGAAGGTGGGGTGTTCCTGGCGTGCGCGGCTGATGGTGAGGCGGTCGGTTTCGCCGAGGTACGCCTGCGCCACGATTATGTGAACGGCACCGGTTCCTCGCCGGTCGGGTTCCTGGAAGGCTGGTATGTAACGCCGCAGTGGCAGGGCCGCGCTGTCGGCCGTGCCCTGCTGGCGGAAGTGCAGGCGTGGACGCGGGACGCGGGCTGCAGCGAGCTGGCCTCGGACAGCCGCCTGGAGGACGTAGAGGCGCACGCGGCACACCGCGCCTGTGGCTTTGAAGAGACCGAGCGGGTGGTCTATTTCCGCATGCCGCTGGACGCGGCCACGCGGGGGTAGTGCCAATCTTGGCTGGCGGCGCGCCGCGCGGTCCGCGCTGCGCCTGCCTACAGTCCTTCCGCGCGCAGCCAGCGCCACAAGGTGGTGCGTGACACGCCGAGCACCTGGGCCATGCCTTCGCGGTCATTGCGGTGTTCCTGCAGCAGCGCCTGCAGCTGGGCCCGTGCCGGGCGCCTGCCATTGCTTTCCAGCCGCAGGGACGGGGTGCTTTCGCGCGCCAGTTCCGGCGCCAGCTGCAGCAGGCGCCCAGCGTCGATCATCCCGTCTGCCGGCTGCCAGTGGATGCGCAGGCGGTCGACCAGATTGCGCAGTTCTCTCACATTGCCCGGCCAGTCGGCGGCACCCAGCACTGCCATCGCGTCCTGGTCCAGGGGGGCGTCGATACCGCGCAGCTGGCGGAAGAAGTGCCGGGTCAGCAGCGGGATGTCAGCGCGCCGGGCACGCAGCGGGGGCAGTGCGATGCGCAGTGCCGCCAGCCGGTAGTAGAGGTCGCGCCTGAAGCTGCCGGCAGCTGCGCGATGCTCCAGCGACTGCAGCGTCGCGGCCACCACCCGCAGGTCCACGGGTGTTGGTTCGGTGGCGCCGACGCGCAGCACTTCACGTTCTTCCAGCACGCGCAGCAGGCGGGTCTGCAGCGGCAAGGGCAGCTCGCCGATCTCGTCAAGGAACAGTGTGCCGCCATCGGCCGCTTCGACCAGGCCGACCCGGCCGCCACGACGTGCGCCCGTGAAGGCGCCATCGCTGTAGCCGAACAGTTCGGCTTCCAGCAGCGATTCGCTGATCGCGCCGCAGTTCAGCGCGACGAAACGACCGCGCCGGCCGCTGGCGGCGTGCAGTTGCCGTGCCACCAGTTCCTTGCCGGTACCGGTCTCGCCGGTGACCAGCACGGTGCTGTCGTGCGGTGCATAGAGCGCGATCTGTGCGCGCACCTGCGCCATCGCCTCGCTGTCGCCGAGCAGCGCGTATGCATCGCCGCGCGGGGTGGCACTGCGCCGCATGGTGGGGCGTGGACCCACCGAGCGTGCCAGGGTCTGGGTCAGTTCCAGCGCATGCTCGAAGGCCTGCCGTACCGAGTCGGCCGAATACAGCAGCACGCCCGGCAGCCCGGCCTGCTCGGCATGGTCGATGGCCATCCCGGTGCCGACGATCACTTCGATGCCGTTGGCACGCAGATCGGCGATGCAGTCGCGCGCATCTTCGCGGGTGACGAAGCGGCGGTGCTCGATATCCAGGCCGAAGCTCTGCTGGAAGCCGCTGAACACCGGCACGTCGCTGGCATGGGTGACCAGGCCGATGCGTGCGGCGATGCGGCGCGCGCGCGCCAGAGCCTCCATCAGGTCGAAGCCGTTGGCCTGGATCGGCACCAGCGGCAGGTCGAGCCGACTGCGCAGCCAGGCCGCGTTCGAGCCACCGGCAATCACCACGTCGCAGTGCTCGCGGCGCAGGCGTTGGCCGATCACCTCCACTGCCTCTTCGAAGCCGAGGTTGATCTGTTCGATGCGCGCGCGGCGGTCGAACTCGGGAATGACGTCACCCAGCAGGCCGGTCAGCCGCGAAACGCTGACCGTCCAGATCACCGGGCGACCGGGGTCGGCGTCGGCATGGCGCAGGGGCGAGCGGGGCAGGTACATGGGGCGGACACCAGCACGGGAGTGTTTCATGATACATCTGTTTCAATGTTTCATATGTTTCATCGCTGTTAGCCGATCATGCCTTTGAAATCAATCGCTTGCAGCTTGGCATGGTGCTTGCGCCTGCCCACCTGTTCCTCAACATGGATTGCCGCATGACCGCTTCCGCCCCTTCTTCCGCCGGTGCCCGCTTCCGCGAGGCTCTGGCCGCCGAATCGCCGCTGCAGGTGATCGGTGCGATCAACGCCAACCACGCCCTGCTGGCCAAGCGCGCCGGCTTCCGCGCCATCTACCTGTCCGGCGGTGGTGTTGCCGCAGGCTCGCTGGGCCTGCCGGACCTGGGCATCAACACCCTGGAAGACGTGCTGGTGGACGTGCGCCGCATCACCGACGTCTGCGACCTGCCGCTGATGGTGGACATCGATACCGGCTTCGGACCCAGCGCGTTCAACATCGCGCGCACCGTGAAGTCGCTGATCAAGGCCGGCGCGGCCGCCTGCCACATCGAGGACCAGGTCGGCGCCAAGCGCTGTGGTCACCGTCCCGGCAAGGAGATCGTTTCGCAGGGTGAGATGGTCGACCGCGTGAAGGCCGCCGCTGATGCAAAGACCGATCCGGATTTCTTCCTGATCGCACGCACCGATGCCATCCAGGTGGATGGCGTGGACAAGGCCATCGAGCGCGCCATCGCCTGTGTCGAAGCGGGCGCTGATGGCATCTTCGCCGAGGCTGCCTACGATCTGGACACCTACCGCCGCTTCGTCGATGCAGTGAAGGTGCCGGTGCTGGCCAACATCACCGAATTCGGTGCGACGCCGCTGTTCAGCCGCGACGAGCTGGCCTCGGCCGGGGTCGCCATCCAGCTGTTGCCGCTGTCGGCGTTCCGCGCGGCGAACAAGGCGGCGGAGAACGTCTACCAGGCGGTGCGCCGCGACGGTCACCAGCGCAGCGTGGTCGACGCCATGCAGACCCGCGAAGAACTGTACGACCGCATCGGCTACCACGCGTTCGAGCAGCAGCTCGACGCACTGTTCGCCGCCAAGAAATAAGCAGTACCCTGCACCATCAAGTTTTCGGAGGGAAACATGAACGATACGACCGCAACCCCGACCTTCAAGCCGAAGAAGTCCGTCGCCCTGTCCGGCACTGCCGCCGGCAACACCGCGCTGTGCAGCGTCGGTCGCAGCGGCAATGACCTGCACTACCGTGGCTACGACATCCTGGATCTGGCCAACACCAGCGAATTCGAGGAAATCGCGTACCTGCTGGTGCACGGCAAGCTGCCGACCCGCGCCGAGCTGGTTTCGTACAAGGCCAAGCTGAAGTCGCTGCGTGGCATCCCGGCCGCGGTGAAAGCCGCGCTGGAAGAACTGCCGCCGTCGGCACACCCGATGGATGTGATGCGCACCGGCGTGTCGGTGCTCGGCTGCGTGGCGCCGGAAAAGGATGACCACAACCATCCGGGTGCACGCGACATCGCCGACAAGCTGATGGCCTGCCTCGGCTCGATGCTGCTGTACTGGTACCACTGGAGCCACAACGGCCGCGCCATCGACGTGGAAACCGATGACGATTCCATCGGTGGCCACTTCCTGCACCTGCTGCACGGCGAGAAGCCACAGGATTCGTGGGTGAAGGCGATGCACACCTCGCTGATCCTGTACGCAGAGCACGAGTTCAATGCGTCCACCTTCACCTGCCGTGTCATCGCCGGTACCGGCAGCGACATGTACAGTGCGATCTGCGGTGGCATCGGCGCGCTGCGCGGCCCCAAGCATGGCGGCGCCAACGAAGTGGCCTTCGAGGTGCAGAAGCGCTACGACAGCCCGGATGAGGCCGAAGAGGACATCAAGGCCCGCGTCGAGCGCAAGGAAGTGGTGATCGGCTTCGGCCACCCGGTGTACACCGTGTCCGACCCGCGCAACAAGGTGATCAAGGACGTCGCCCGTGAGCTGTCCGAAGAGCAGTCGAGCATGAAGATGTACGACATCGCCGAGCGCCTGGAGACGGTGATGTGGGACATCAAGAAAATGTTCCCGAACCTGGACTGGTTCAGCGCCGTCAGCTACCACATGATGGGCGTGCCGACCGCAATGTTCACCCCGCTGTTCGTCATCGCCCGCACCGCCGGCTGGAGCGCGCACATCGTCGAGCAGCGCATCGACGGCAAGATCATCCGTCCGAGCGCGAACTACATCGGCCCGGAAGATCGCGAGTTCGTGGCCATCGACAAGCGCGCCTGACCGCCGCGTGATCCATCCATCCGGTCGGCCCAGTGCCGGCCGGATGCCTTCATTGCCGCTCGCCGGCATCCGGCCCGCCCCAAGCATTCCGCCAGCCCATGAATACCGATTACCGCAAGACCCTCCCCGGCACCCCGCTGGACTACTTCGATGCGCGCGCTGCGGTCGATGCGATCCAGCCCGGCGCCTACGCCACGCTGCCGTATGTCTCGCGCGTGCTGGCCGAGAACCTGGTACGGCGTTGCGATCCGGCGATGCTCACCGCCTCGCTGACGCAGCTGATCGAACGTCGCCGCGACCTGGATTTTCCCTGGTTCCCGGCGCGCGTGGTGTGCCATGACATTCTCGGCCAGACCGCGCTGGTGGATCTGGCCGGCCTGCGCGATGCGATCGCCGACAAGGGCGGCGATCCGGCCAAGGTCAACCCGGTGGTGCCGGTACAGCTGATCGTTGATCACTCGCTGGCGGTGGAGTGCGGTGGTTTCGATCCGCAGGCATTCGAGAAGAACCGCGCCATCGAGGATCGCCGCAACGAGGATCGCTTCCATTTCATCGACTGGACCAAGCGGGCGTTCCAGAACGTGGATGTGATTCCGCCGGGCAACGGCATCATGCACCAGATCAACCTGGAGAAGATGTCGCCGGTGATCTACGTGCAGGACGGCGTGGCCTTCCCGGATACCTGCGTGGGCACCGACAGCCATACCCCGCACGTCGATGCGCTGGGCGTGATCGCCATCGGTGTCGGCGGCCTGGAGGCCGAGAACGTGATGCTCGGCCGCGCGTCGTGGATGCGCCTGCCCGACATCATCGGCGTGGAACTGACCGGTCGGCCACAGCCAGGGATCACCGCCACCGACGTGGTGCTGGCCCTGACCGAGTTCCTGCGCAAGGAACGCGTGGTGGGCGCCTGGCTTGAATTCTTCGGCGAGGGTGCGGCCGCGCTGACCATCGGTGACCGTGCCACCATCTCCAACATGTGCCCGGAATACGGCGCGACCGCGGCGATGTTCTACATCGACGGGCAGACCATCGATTACCTGCGCCTGACCGGCCGCGAGGAATCGCAGGTGGCGCTGGTGGAGAACTACGCACGCAGCACCGGTCTGTGGGCCGATGCGCTGGCCACGGCGCAGTACGAGCGCGTGCTGCGCTTCGACCTGTCCAGCGTGGTCCGCAACATGGCGGGCCCGAGCAATCCGCATCGCCGCCTGCCGGTGGCCGAGCTGGCCGAGCGCGGCATCGCCGACGCAGCCAAGCTCGATGCCGGCAAGGCCGAGCAGCTGCGGGGCCTGATGCCTGATGGCGCGGTGATCATCGCCGCCATTACCAGCTGCACCAACACCTCCAACCCGCGCAACGTGATCGCCGCCGGCCTGCTGGCGCGCAAGGCCAACGAGCGCGGCCTGCTGCGCAAGCCGTGGGTCAAGTCGTCGCTGGCCCCGGGTTCAAAGGCGGTGCAGCTGTATCTGGAAGAGGCCGGCCTGCTGCCGGAGCTGGAAAAGCTCGGCTTCGGCATCGTCGCGTTCGCCTGCACCACGTGCAACGGCATGAGCGGTGCGCTGGATCCGGCGATCCAGCAGGAAATCATCGACCGCGACCTGTATGCCACGGCCGTGCTGTCGGGTAACCGCAACTTCGATGGCCGCATCCATCCTTACGCAAAGCAGGCCTTCCTTGCATCGCCGCCACTGGTGATCGCCTATGCCATTGCCGGCACCATGCGCTTCGACATCGAGAAGGACGTGCTTGGCGTGGACGCCGACGGCAACGAGGTGCGCCTGAAGGACATCTGGCCGAGCGATGCCGAGATCGATGCAGTGGTGAAGGCGGCGGTGAAGCCCGAGCAGTTCCGCAGCGTCTACAACCCGATGTTCAACGTGCGCGTGGAGCAGGGTGCGGCGGTCAGTCCGCTGTATGACTGGCGCCCGCAGAGCACCTACATCCGCCGCCCGCCGTACTGGGAGGGGGCGCTGGCCGGTGAACGCACGCTGGCGGGCATGCGCGCGCTGGCGGTGCTGCCGGACAACATCACCACCGACCACCTGTCGCCGTCCAACGCAATCCTGGCCTCCAGTGCCGCCGGCGAATACCTGGCGAAGATGGGCCTGCCGGAAGAGGACTTCAATTCCTACGCAACCCACCGCGGCGACCACCTGACCGCGCAGCGCGCCACCTTCGCCAACCCGAAACTGTTCAACGAGATGGTGCGCAACGACGACGGCAGCGTGAAGCAGGGCTCGCTGGCGCGGGTGGAGCCGGAGGGCAAGGTGATGCGCATGTGGGAGGCGATCGAGACCTACATGGAGCGCAAGCAGCCGCTGATCATCATCGCCGGTGCCGACTACGGCCAGGGCAGCTCGCGTGACTGGGCAGCAAAGGGCGTGCGCCTGGCCG
Organism: Stenotrophomonas sp. YJH_SMC_106-19; assembly: GCF_059368375.1. Taxonomy (NCBI): domain Bacteria; kingdom Pseudomonadati; phylum Pseudomonadota; class Gammaproteobacteria; order Lysobacterales; family Lysobacteraceae; genus Stenotrophomonas; species Stenotrophomonas sp. YJH_SMC_106-19. Next base: position 659,508 of record NZ_JCAFRQ010000001.1, on the reverse strand, counting down.
GCGTGGAAGCGATCGCGGCGGAAGGCTTCGAGCGCATCCACCGCACCAACCTGATCGGCATGGGCGTGCTGCCGCTGGAGTTCAAGCCGGGCACCACCCGGCTGACCCTGGGCATCGACGGTACCGAGACCTTCGACGTGGTGGGCGAGCGCACGCCGCGCGCCGACCTGACCCTGGTCATCCACCGCCGCGATGGGCAGGACATCATCGTGCCGGTCACCTGTCGCCTGGACAGCGACGAGGAAGTGGCGATCTACGAAGCGGGCGGTGTACTGCAGCGCTTCGCCCAGGATTTCCTCGAAGGTGCCCGGGTGGCATGAGACAACCGACGGCCCGGCAACGGGCCGTCTTTCATTGCAAGGAACCGTTCCATGAGCTTTCTTCCGCAACTCCGCATTGCCGCCACCTACATGCGCGGTGGCACCAGCAAGGGCGTGTTCTTCCGCCTGCAGGACCTGCCCGCAGCCGCACAGGTGCCGGGCCCGGCACGTGATGCGCTGCTGATGCGCGTGATCGGGTCGCCCGATCCCTATGGCAAGCACACCGATGGCATGGGCGGGGCCACGTCCAGCACCAGCAAGTGCGTGATCATCTCCAGTGCGTCCGTGCCCGATCACGATGTGGACTATCTGTACGGCCAGGTTTCGATCGACACCGCGTTCGTCGACTGGAGCGGCAACTGTGGCAACCTCAGCACTGCGGTGGGTCCGTTCGCCATCGCCAACGGCCTGATCGATCCGGCCCGGGTGCCGCGCGACGGCCTGTGCACCGTGCGCATCTGGCAAGCCAACATCGGCAAGACCATCATCGCCCACGTGCCGATGCGCAATGGCGAGGTGCAGGAGATCGGTGATTTCGAGCTGGATGGCGTGACCTTCCCGGCCGCCGAGATCCAGCTTGAGTTCATAGATCCCTCCGATGATGGCGACGCGGGCGCGATGTTCCCGACCGGCAACCTGGTCGATACCCTGGATGTGCCGGGCGTGGGCAGTTTCGAGGTGACGATGATCACCGCCGGCATCCCGACCATCTTCCTCAATGCGGCCGATCTGGGCTACAGCGGTACCGAGCTGCAGCCGGCGATCAACGACGACAAGGCTGCCCTGCAGAAGTTCGAGAGCATCCGTGCACACGGTGCGCTGCGCATGGGCCTGATCTCGACGCTGGAAGAGGCGGCGACCCGCCAGCACACGCCGAAAGTGGCGTTCGTGGCACCGGCACAGGACTATGTATCGTCCAGCGGCAAGGCAATCCCGGCATCGGCCATCGATCTGCATGCGCGTGCGCTGTCGATGGGCAAGCTGCATCACGCGATGATGGGCACTGCCGCCGTGGCGATCGGTACCGCTGCTGCGATTCCGGGCACGCTGGTCAACCGTGCCGCCGGCGGTGGCCAGCGCGAGGCGGTGACCTTCGGGCATCCGTCCGGCACGCTGCGCGTGGGCGCCCAGGCCGGTCTCGTTGACGGCCAGTGGACAGTGACCAAGGCCATCATGAGCCGCAGCGCCCGTGTATTGATGGAAGGCAGCGTGCGGGTACCGGCCGACACCTTGTAACGCGGGACCATGGCGGTAGCGCCGGGCCATGCCCGGCGAGCGCGGCAGGGCCCGCCCATGAACCGCCGGGCGTGGTCCGGCGTTAGCGGAGAACAGACGATGTCCGACAGCCACACCCCGTCCAACGAACGTGCCGCGTGGGATGCGCTGCTGGTGGACATCGTCGATTACGTGCGCGACGTGCGCATCGACTCGCCACTGGCATTCCAGACCGCGCATTACTGCCTGCTGGATACCCTCGGTTGCGGCCTGGAAGCGCTGTCCTTCCCGGCCTGCAGCAAGCTGCTCGGGCCCCTGGTGCCGGGCATCAGCGTGACCAACGGCGCGCGCGTGCCGGGAACGCACTACGTGCTGGATCCGGTGCAGGCGGCGTTCAATATCGGCGCGATGGTGCGCTGGCTCGACTTCAACGACACCTGGCTGGCCGCCGAGTGGGGTCATCCGTCGGATAATCTCGGCGGCATCCTGGCCGTCTGCGATTGGCTGGGGCGCAATGCCGCGGCCCTGCGTCGTCCACCGCCGACCGTGCACGATGTGCTGGTGGCGATGATCAAGGCGCACGAGATCCAGGGCGTGCTGGCCCTGGAGAATTCCTTCAACCGGGTCGGGCTGGACCACGTGGTGCTGGTGAAGGTCGCCACCACCGCCGTGGTCGCCCGCCTGCTTGGGCTGGATCGCGAGCGCATGCTCAATGCGCTGTCGCTGGCCTGGGTCGATGGCCAGGCGCTGCGGACCTACCGGCATGCGCCCAACACCGGTTCGCGCAAGAGCTGGGCCGCCGGCGATGCCACCAGTCGCGGCGTGCGCCTGGCGCTGATGGCGGCCAGCGGCGAGATGGGGTATCCCAGCGTGTTGAGCGCTCCCACCTGGGGCTTCGAAGCGGTCTCCATGCATGGTCAGGCGGTGACGCTGGGGCGGCCGCTGGGCAGCTACGTGATGGAGAACGTGCTGTTCAAGATCAGTTTTCCCGCCGAGTTCCACGGCCAGACCGCAGTGGAGGCCGCGGTCGCGCTGCACGCGCAGCTGCGGGCAGGCGGGCGCAGCGTCGATGACATCGCGCATATCGCCATCCGCACGCAGGAGGCCTGCATCCGCATCATCGACAAGCGCGGCCCGCTGCACAATCCGGCCGACCGCGACCACTGCGTGCAGTACATGGTCGCCATCGCGCTGCTGCATGGGCGGCTGGTGGCTGAGGACTACGAGGACGATGTTGCTGCTGACCCCCGCATCGATGCGCTGCGCGCGCGGATGACCTGCCACGAAGACCCGCAGCTCAGCGCGGATTACCTGGACCCGGACAAGCGCAGCATCGCCAACGGCCTGACCGTCCGCTTCAACGACGGCAGCGAACTGCCGGAGGTCCTGGTCGAGTACCCGCTCGGCCACGCCCGGCGACGCGACGAGGGCATGCCCCTGTTGATGGACAAGTTCCGGCGGCATCTGGCCCATCGGTTCCCTACCACCCAGCAGCAGCGCATCCTGGCGGCCTCGCTGGACCCGGTGGCGCTGGCGGCCATGCCGGTGACCGACTACGTGGATCTGTACCGGCCGGGGTAGGGCGCGCCTTGGTAGGTACCAACCTTGGTTGGCACGGGCCCAACGCCAACCAAGGTTGGCCGCTACCGGGACCGCCGGGCATGGCCCGGCGTTACCGTTCCGATGTGTTCCTGCCGGATCCGCGCCAACACCTTGACGCGGCGCGCCTATAATGGCCGCCTCGATCAAGGAGTGACGACATGAGCGGTCCGGCACGGCGCAAGCGGTGGGGATGGGCGGCGGCGGTACTGGCAGGAGGCCTGTTGCTGGGTCTGGCCGGTTGCCGCAACGACAGCGGGCAGCTGCCTAAGGCCAGTGGCGAGGCCATTGCCACCCAGGCCGAGCAGGTGAAGGATTTCACCCTGTTGCGCGCCTACCCGGACCAGAAGAATGACGGCCTGTCGCTGGCGCTGGAGTTCTCGCGCCCGCTGGTCGGCACGCAGGATTTCGACACGCTGGTGCGCTTCGAGGAGAAGGTCGGCACCGACGACAGCAGCTGGACCCTGTCCGATGACGGACTGACCCTGCGCTATCCGTTCGTCGAAGCCGGCAAGGAGTTCAGCCTAGTGGTATCGCCGGACCTGCTGGCCGCCGATGGCAGCCGGCTGGGCAAGGAGCTGAAGCAGAAGGTGTTCAGTGGCGAATTGAAGCCGGTGGCCGGCTTCGCCTCGCAGGGCAGCGTGCTGCCGGCCAAGGACAGCCGCGGCCTGCCGGTTGTCTCCGTGAATGTTCCCGAGGTCGACGTCGAGTTCCTGCGCGTGCGCGAGAAGGATCTGCCGACCTTCTTCAGCCAGTACCAGCGCGGCGGCCGTCGTGGCAGCTGGGAACTGAGCAGCGACTACGAGCGCAGCCCGATCAATGCGTTGGCTGAGCCGGTCTACGTCAACCGCTTCATCCTCGGCGGCAAGCAGAACGAGCGGGTGCTGACCTACCTGCCAACCCAGGACATCAAGGAGCTGCAGGAGCCGGGCCTGTACTTCGCACTGCTTAAGCGCACGGGCGATTACGAGGGCGAGTTCGACACCGCGTTCTTCTCGGTCAGCGACATCGGCCTGCACACGCGCGCCTACAAGGACAAGCTGTTCGTCCACACCGCCGGACTGAAGGACGGAGCACCGCTGAAGAACGTCGAGCTGCGCGTGCTCGACGGCAAAGGCGAGGTGGTGCTCAAGGGCAGTACCGATGGCAACGGCAATGCGCTGCTGAACTACACGCTCGACGCCACCCACGTGCTGGTGGCCAGCAGTGGTCGCGACACCAGCTTCCTGCCCTTCAACCAGCCGGCCCTGGACCTGAGCGAGTTTGCCGTTGCCGGCCGTGACAATGCCTGGTTCGATGTCTACGCATGGTCCGGCCGCGACCTCTATCGGCCGGGCGAGACCGTGCGCCTGTCCGCGCTGCTGCGCGACAATGATGGCAAGCCGGTCAAGTCGCAGCCGGTGTTCCTGCGCCTGAAGCAGCCCGACGGCAAGACCTTCCGCGAGACCCGCCTGCAGCCGGGCGAGCAGGGCTACATCGCCTTCGAGCAGGTCATCCCGGCCGAGGCGCCGACAGGACGCTGGCAGGTGGAGTTCCGTACCGATCCGGCCAGCAAGGAAGCGATCCAGGGTATGACCCTGCGCATCGAAGAGTTCCTGCCCGAACGGATGAAGCTGGACCTGGACAGCCCGCAGAAGACGCTCAAGCCGGGCGAAGATCTTCGTCTGCAGGCCGATGGCGCGTATCTGTACGGCGCGCCGGCTGACGGCAACCGCTTCACCGCGCGCCTGGCCGTGGCAGCCGAACAGCAGCCGGTCGAGGGATTGCCGGGCTACTTCTTCGGCGACCCGACCCTGCAGCTTCCGCGCGAGGCCAAGGACGTGATCGACACGACGCTGCCGGCCAACGGCCAGCTGCGCGAGGACGTGACGCTGCCGGAAGAAGCGGCCAAGGCCAAGGCGCCGATCGCGGTGGTGCTGTCCGGCAGCCTGTACGAGACCGGTGGGCGGACCGTGACCCGCACCCTGAAGCGGGTGATGTGGCCGGCCAATGCACTGGTCGGCGTGCGTCCGCTGTTCAACCCCGACGATGGTGCCGACTCCAACAGCAACGCACGCTTCGAACTGGTGCGCGTGGACGCGGCCGGCCGGCCGCAGCCGGCCAAGGGCCTGAAGATCACCCTGGTGCGCGAGCTGCGTGACTATCACTGGACCTTCAACGACAACCGTTGGGACTACGATTTCACCCGTCGGTTCGAGAACAAGGAAACCCGCACGGTCGATGCCGGCAGCAGCGCGGTGGCGTTCGATGTCCCGGTCGAGTGGGGCGAGTACCGGGTGGACGTGTTCGATCCGGGCACCGGCCTGACCAGCCGCTATCCGTTCCGTGCCGGCTGGAGCTGGGGCGATGACAATCGCGGTCTCGATGCGCGTCCGGACAAGGTCAAGCTGGGCCTGGACAAGACCGGCTACAAGGCGGGCGACACCCTGCAGGTGACGGTGACGCCGCCGCATGCCGGCAAGGGCATCCTGATGGTCGAGACCGATCGCATGCTGTACGTGCAGGACATCGACGCCAAACCCGGTGCCACCTTCAACATCCCGGTCACCGCTGACTGGGAGCGCCACGATGTCTACATCACCGCGCTGGTGTTCCGGGGCGGCAGTGCGCCGAGCAAGATCACCCCGGCGCGCGCTGTCGGCGTGGTGCACGTACCGATGGACCGCAGGGGCCGCACCGTGGCCGTCGGCCTGGTGGCGCCGAAGCAGATGCGCCCGGAACAGGATCTGCCGGTGACGGTCAGCGCACCGCAGCTGGCCGGCAAGGCCGCGCACGTCACCGTGTCGGCGGTGGATGTGGGCATCCTCAACATCACCCGTTTCCCCGTGCCCGATGCCGGCGCGCACTTCTTCGCCCAGCGCCGCCTCGGCATCGATGCCTATGACATCTACAGCCGGGTGATCGAGAGCTTCGACGGCGGCGCCGGCAAGCTGAAGTTCGGCGGTGACATGGCGCTGCAATCCCTGCCTCAGGCCAAGCGGCCGACCGCGCGCGTGCAGACCGTGGATCTGTTCTCCGGCCCGGTACAGCTTGATGCCAAGGGCAATGCCCGCATCCGCCTCAAGGTGCCGGACTTCAACGGCACGCTGCGCGTGTCGGCGCTGGTGTACAGCGATGACCAGTACGGCAAGCGCGACGTGGAAACGGTGGTGCGCGCACCGATCCTGGCCGAGGCCAGCATGCCGCGCGTGCTCGCCCCGGGCGACCGCAGCACCGTGACGCTGGACGTGCAGAACTTCACCGGCAAGCCCGGCCAGTTCAACGTGCGCGTGGACAGCGAGGGACCGCTGGCCCTGGGCGAGGGCAGCCGCAGCGTGCAGCTCAACGCCGATGCGAAGACCACGCTGAGCTTCCCGCTGTCGGCACGCGAAGGCCACAGCGTGGCCAAGGTGCGGGTGCGGGTGGAAGGCAATGGCTTCAAGGCCGATCGCCGCTACGACCTGCCGGTGCGTGCGGCATGGCCGCAGGTGCTGCGCTCGCAGGTACGCACGCTCGACCCGCTGGCGGCGGTCAGCCTCGACAGCGGTCTGGCCGATGGCCTGATGTCCGAGTCGGTCAATGCGCGCCTGCTGGTCAGCCCGCTGCCCCCGATTCCGTTTGCCAGTGCTCTGCAGGGCGCGCTGAATTACCCGTATGGCTGCGCCGAGCAGACCACCAGCAAGGGCTACGCTGCGCTGATCCTGGACCAGGCCACGTCGTCGATGCTCGGCGCAGACGGCCTGGATGCCAAGACCCGCCGCGAACGCATGGAGGGCGCGTTCGGCCGCCTGGCGTCGATGCAGGTGGCCAACGGCAACTTCTCGATGTGGGGCGACGATGGTTATGTGAACCCGTGGCTGACCCCGTACATCGCCGAGTTCCTGCTTGATGCCCGGGATGCCGGCTTCGCCGTACCGGACAACGTGCTGCAGAAGGCACTGAACCGTCTCAGCGAGGATCTGCTGTCCGGCGGCAACCCGTTCTACGGGCAGGACGAGCGCGAGAAGCTGAAGTTCGCCAACCAGGCGTATTCCGGCTACGTGCTGGCCCGGGTCAACCGTGCGCCGCTGGGTACGCTGCGCACGCTGTACGACAACGAGCGCAGCAAGGCGGTTGGCGGCCTGTCGCTGGTCCACCTGGGTGTGGCGCTGTCGCTGCAGGGCGACGCCAAGCGAGGCCAGGCCGCGTTGGAAGCTGCCTTCGCCAAGTCCAGCAGCGAGCGCCCGTCGTACTTCGGCGACTACGGCAGCGCGATCCGTGATGATGCGCTGATGATCGCGCTGACCCACGAGAACAAGCTGGCGAAGCCGGCATGGGATGCGCGTGCGGTTGATCTCGGCCGCGGCCTGGATGCGCGCCGCAACGCCGGCTGGATGTGGCTGAGCACGCAGGAGCAGGTCGCCATTGCCCGCCTCGGCAAGGCGCTGGCGGCCAACCAGAAGGCACTGGTGGCCGGCGAGCTGGTGATCGGTGGCAACAGTGAATCGATCAGCGAGCGCAAGCTGTTCGGCCGCACCTTCAGCGCCAGCGAACTGGCCAGCGGAGTGCGCTTCACTCCGCAGGGCCAGCCGCCGATGTTCGCCAGCATCGATGTGGCGGGCATCCCGCGCAGTGCGCCCGCGCCGGACAACAGTGTGATCGGTGTCGAGCGCAGCTACTTCGGTACCGACGGCAAGCCGTGGTCGCCGCGCCCGCTGAAGGAAGGCGAAGCGCTGATCGTGCGGGTCACCGTCAGTGCCGACACCACCATGCCGGATGCGCTGCTGACCGATCTGCTGCCGGCCGGCCTGGAGATCGAGAACTTCAACCTGGGCGATGCGAAGCAGTGGGCGGACGTGGTCGTCGATGGCATCACCATCAGCGACCGCGGTGACGCGGCCGATACCAAGCATGAGGAGTTCCGCGACGACCGCTACGTGGCAGCGCTCAAGCTCTCGCGCGGCGGAAAGGCCAATGTGTTCTACCTGGTGCGTGCGGTGACCCCGGGCACCTACTCGGTGCCGCCGCCGCTGGTGGAAGACATGTACCGGCCGCAGCTGCGTGGCGTCGGCCGCAGCAACCCGACCACGATCACGGTGGTGCAGCCGTGACCGCGCGGACGGGCCGCGACGGCGCGGCCCGTCCTGCTGGCAATCTGCAATGAAGAACGCGATGACGACCCGGCAGGCGGACCTGCGCCGCCGGCTGCGGCCGCTGTGGCCGTGGCTGCGCTGGGGAACGGCGGGTCTGCTGACGCTGCTGCTGGTACTGGACGTCGTTTTCCCGCCGCCACTGCCGAAGCAGCGCGACACCAGCACCCTGGTGGTGGCTGCCGATGGCACGCCACTGCGTGCGTTCGCCGATGCCGAGGGCGTGTGGCGCTATCCGGCCTCGATCGACAGCGTCTCGCCGTTGTACCTGCAGGCGTTGTTGACCTACGAGGACCGCTGGTTCTGGCGCCATCCGGGCATCAACCCGCTGGCGATCCTGCGTGCCAGCGGCCAGCTGCTGCGCGGCGGCCGCATCGTTTCCGGTGGCTCGACCCTGACCATGCAGGTGGCACGCATCCTCGACCCGCATTCGCGTACCCCGTGGGGCAAGCTCAAGCAGGTGCTGCGGGCCCTGCAGCTGGAAGTGCATCTTTCCAAGCGGGAGATCCTGGCCCTGTATCTGGAGCGTGCGCCCTACGGCGGCACCATCGAGGGCGTGGAGGCTGCCAGCTGGGCCTACCTGGGCAAGCCGGCCGCGCAGCTGTCACATGCCGAGGCCGCGTTGCTGGCGGTGCTGCCACAGGCACCCAGCCGCCTGCGCCCGGACCGCCATCCGGAAGCGGCGCAGAAGGCACGTGACAAGGTGCTGGCACGCATGGCCGAACGGGGGGCGTGGACACCGGATGAGGTGGAGGATGCACGCATCGAGAACGTGGTGGCGCGGTCGCTGCGACCGCCACTGCATGCGGCATTGCTGGCGCAGCGGCTGCATGCGGCACACCCCGGCCAGGCGCGCATCCGGAGCAGCATCGACATCGGCCTGCAGCGCACACTGGAAGAGCGCGTGGCCAGCTATTTCTCGAGCCTGCCGGAGCGGACGTCGGCGGCATTGCTGGTGGTCGACAACCAGACCCTGCAGGCGCGCGCCTACGTGGGAACGCTGTCCTTCGGCGACCGCCAGCGCCTGGGCCACGTCGACATGGTTCAGGCCTGGCGCTCGCCGGGTTCGACCCTCAAGCCGTTCCTCTACGCGATGGCGCTGGATGACGGCCTGATCCACTCGGAGAGCCTGCTGGTGGACGCGCCGCAGAGCTTCGGCAGCTACCGTCCGGGCAACTTCGACATGGCGTTCAATGGCCCGATCGGCGCCTCCAGTGCGTTGCGTCTGTCGCTCAACGTACCCTCGGTGGACCTGCTGCAGCGGGTCGGCGCCGCGCGCTTTGCCGCGCGCCTGTCACACGCCGGCATCCAGCTGCGTTTTCCCGCGGGCAGCCCCCCCAATCTCTCGCTGATACTCGGTGGCACCGGCGCGAGGCTGGAAGATCTGGTCGGGGCATTCGCCGCACTGAACCGCAACGGTATCGCCGGCCGCGTGCGCTACACCGATGACGAGCCGATGATCGAGCGGCGGTTGGCGTCGCCGGGGGCGAGCTGGATCGTACGCGAGATGCTGGAGTCGAACCCGCGTCCGGGGTATGGCGTGGGCACCTTCGATGTGGGAGGGCGCCCCCGCGTTGCCTGGAAGACCGGGACCAGTTACGGCTACCGCGATGCCTGGGCCATCGGCAGCACGCGGCATTACACCGTGGGCGTATGGGTGGGGCGGCCCGACGGCACGCCCCTGCCGGGCCAGTACGGCGCGGTCACCGCGCTGCCGCTGATGTTCGAGGTGGTCGACAGTCTGCCGCGCCAGCGTGGCGATTCGGCGGCGGCACCTATGCCGGCCAGCGTCAGCCAGGGCGACATCTGCTGGCCGACCGGTGAACGCGCCGAAGGATTGCCGCCGGCCGTGTGCCAGCGGCGGATGCCGGCGTACCTGCTCGACGGCGCCGTACCGCTCACGTTCCCCGAGCGCGAAGCCCGGCGTTGGCAACCGGGCCGTCAGCGCTACCTGGCAGATGCACGCACCGGTCTACGCGTCTCGGCCAATTGTCGTCTGCCTCATGAGGAGGTGGCGCGCGAAATCGCCCGTTGGCCGGCGCTGCTGTCGCCGTGGCTGCCGAAGGCGACCCGGGAGCTGTCGCAGCTGCCGGCGCTGTCACCGGACTGCCGCGACGATGGCCGTGAGGCCAGCGTGGCGCTGCACGTGGACGGTCTGAATGACGGGGCCACGCTGGCGCGCGCGCCCAATGCCGAACACGGCGTGCGCCTGCAGCTGCGCGCGCTGGGCAGCGAGCAGGCAGTGGACTGGCTGCTGGATGGCCGCTGGATCGCACAGACCCGGGGATCTCAGCTGATGCAGCGCGAGTTCGCCGAGCCGGGCGCCCATACGCTGACCGCGCTGGCCGCCGATGGCGCGTGGACGCAGGTGCGTTTCAACGTCCTCCGGTAGGTGCCGGCCCACGGCCGGCACGCGGTATCCGATACGCGCAGCGCTATTCCCCGATCCACCCGTCCAGCAGGTCGGCGAACTCATCGGCGTGCTCTTCTTCCTGCGCCAGGATCTCCTCGAGGATGCGCTTGGTGGTCGTGTCGCGATCACCGATGAAGTCGATCATCTCGCGGTAGCTGTCGATGGCGATGCGTTCGGCGACCAGATTCTCGCGGACCATGTCACGCAGGTCGCTGCCCTCCTTGTACTCGGCATGCGAACGCGCGCTCAGCGTGTCCGGATTGAGGTCCGGCTCGCCGCCGAGCTGGACGATGCGTTCGGCCAGCTTGCCAGCATGCGCCTGTTCCTGCTGCGCATGCTCAAGGAACTCGGCCTTGACCGCATCGGCCAGCATCCCCTTGGCGGTGAAGTAATGCCGGTAGTAGCGCAGCACGCAGACATACTCGGTGGCGAGGGCGTCGTTGAGCAGCTTGATCACGGCCTTGCGGTCGGCACTGTAGCTTTCGGTGATCGCGCCATCTTCAAGATTGCGCCGCGCGCGTTCGCGCAGGACCTTGCGGTCGCTGATGCCGGGAAGCGGGTGGGCAGACGTGTTGGCGTTGGCTGGCGTATTGGACATGGCTGGCCGTTTCCTCTTGCGGTGGAAGATCAGGTGGGCAGGTGCTCCAGCACGTACTCGGCCGAGGACACTTCGAACTGCCCGGGCTGCTCGATCCAGGCCGCGCGGACGACGCCGTCGTCCACGTACAGGGCAAACCGGCGCGAGCGAATGCCCATGCCCGAAGCACTGGCATCCAGTTCCAGGCCCAGCGCGCGGGTCAGTTCGGCATTGCCGTCGGACAGCATCAGCAGGCCCTCGGGTACGTGCTGGTCAGCGGCCCAGGCCTTCATCACGAACGGATCGTTGACCGCCATGCAGTAGACCTCGATGCCGCGCTGGCGGAACGCCTCGAACTTCTCGACGAAGCCGGGCAGGTGGCGGGCGGAGCAAGTGGGGGTGAAGGCGCCGGGCACGGCGAACAGCACCACTTTGCGGGCGTCGAACAGCGAGTGCGTATCGAGCGCCTCGATGCCCTCGCGGATGCGCTTGAGGGTCACTTCCGGAATGCGGTCGCCGACATGGATGGTCATGATGGACTCCTTGCTGGGGCAGGCTAGTGGGCGGGATGGGACAGGGGCGTCAAGACATTGGAAACCCCGCGTGCAGGCCCCATCTTCAGGGGGCACGCGCCAGGGTTCCAGCCACAGCGTGGCGCAGGCCGATGGCAGGCGCATTGCGCAGGATCAGTCGGCCTCACCGGGGCCGCACGAGGGGCGGCGTAGCATCGCCGGCGCGTAGAATGAACCCGGGGCGGCGCCACCGGCGCGGCCGAAGCGAATCGAGGTAGCTGGATGGAATTCAAGGATTATTACGCCACCCTGGGGGTGGAACCGAGTGCGGGTGATGCGGAGATCAAGACCGCATACCGCCGGCTGGCACGCAAGTACCACCCGGACGTCAGCAAGGAGGCCGGGGCCGAAGACAGGTTCAAGGCGGTCAATGAAGCCTATGAGGCGCTGCGCGATCCGGAAAAGCGCGCGGCCTATGACCAGCTGCGCGCGCAGGGCTACCGGCCGGGCGAGGAATTCAATGTGCCGCCGAACTACGGTGGCGGTGGCTTCAATTTCGAGGAAGTGTTCGGCGGTGGTGGCCCCAATGGCGGCTTCAGCGACTTCTTCGAGAGCCTGTTCGCCCGCCAGCGCGGTGGCCAGGGACCGGGCCCGGGATTCAGCAGCCAGGGGCATGCACCCAACCGCGATACCCGCGCCAAGCTGTCGGTGCCGCTGGAGGCCGCCTACAACGGCGACAGCCTGCGCATCACCGTCAACGGCAGGCAGCTGGATGTGCGCGTGCCCAAGGGCATCCGTCCCGGCCAGGTGATCCGTCTGGCGGGGCAGGGCAACCACGGTGGCAACCTGCTGCTGGAGGTGGAGTACGCCGCACACCCGCAGTTCGAGGTCGATGGCCGCAACATCCTGTATTCGCTGCAGGTCACGCCCTGGCAGGCGGCGCTGGGCACCAGCATCAGCGTGCCCACGCTGGGCGGCGCGGTGGAGCTGAAGATTCCGGCCGATTCCGAAGCCGGTCGCAAGCTTCGCCTGCGCGGCCGCGGCCTGCCGGGCAATCCCGATGGCGATCAGATCGTCGAGCTGGAGATCATTGCCCCGGCCGCCACCGACGAAGCGCAGAAGAAGGCATACCGCAACCTGGCCAAGGCCTTCGGCGAATCAATCTGACGTCCTGTGCAGCGCCCTCGGTGAATCAACCCAGGGGGAGCGCCGGGCCATGCCCGGCGGCTCCTGACCCGCTGCGCTCGCCGGGCATGGCCCGGGGCTACCCGCGCATGCTGCGGCTTCAGCCCTGCCCGGCGAACACCCGCTCCAGCACCTCGGACAGCTCATCTTCCGAGAACGGTTTGGTGATGTAGGCCTTGGCGCCCTGGCGCATGCCCCACATACGGTCGGTGTCCTGGTCCTTGGTGGTCACCAGGATCACCGGGATGTGCCGGGTCGCCTCGTCGCGGGCGAGGGTGCGGGTCGCCTGGAAACCGTTGAGGTTGGGCATGACCACGTCCATCAGCACCAGATCGGGCAGCTCGGCACGGGCGGCTTCCACCCCGGCGGCGCCATCGGTGGCGGTCAGGATCTGGTGCCCGAGCTTCTCGACGATGCGCTGTATCCCCAACAGCTGCGACGGTGAGTCGTCGACGATCAGAATGCGTGCCATGTTGTTCCCCAGGTAATGCCCGCAGTGTAGTGCGGGCGGATTACCGGCGGGAGGGCGGCGCCTGCCGTCCGTCGCCTGCCTGCAACGTTCAGTCGATCCGTACCACCGTGCGTCCCAGCGAGCCGCCGGCCAGCATGCGCTCGAACACCGCCGGCAGCGCCTCCAGGCCGACTTCCGCCGTACAGATCTGCTGCAGATGCTGCGGCTTCCAGTCGTCGCCCAAGCGCGCCCAGACGGTTTCGCGCAGGGCGCGTGGCGCGTTGGCCGAAGAAACGCCCAACAGCGATACGCCACGCAGGATGAAGGGCATCACCGTCATGTCCAGCTTCGGGCTGGCGGCGAGGCCTGCGCTGACCACGCTGCCGTAGGGCACGGTCTGCGCCAGCAGGCTGGCCAGCATGTCGCCGCCGGCATTGTCCAGGCCCCCGCCGAAGCGCCCGGTCTGCAACGGGCCGGTATCGGCCAACGCCTCGCGTGGCAGAACCTCGCTGGCGCCGATGTCGCGCAGGAAGCGGGCCTGCTCCGGCTTGCCGCTGACGGCGTGCACGGTATAGCCGGCGCGGCTGAAGATCGACAGCGCCAGGGCACCCACGCCGCCGCTGGCGCCGGTCACCGCCAGCGGGCCCAGATCCGGGGTCTGCCGATTGTCCTGCAGGCGCAGCAGCGCCAACGCGGCGGTGAAACCGGCCGTGCCCAGCACCATCGCCTCGCGCGGGCTGAGCCCGGGCGGCTGCGCGATCACCGCACTCGACTCCAGCCGCACGTACTGGCTGTAGCCGCCGTCGCGGGTTTCGCTCAGGCCGCAGCCGGTGGCCAGCACGGCGTCGCCCTCGCGCCAGGCGGGGTCGGTGGAGGCCACGACCGTGCCGGCCACATCGATGCCGCCCACCAGCGGGAAGCGGCGCAGGATCCGGCCCTTGCCGGTGCCGGCCAGGGCGTCCTTGTAATTGACCGAGGACCACCGGGCGCGGATCAGCACCTGCCCGGGGTTGAGGTCGTCGACCCCCAGCCGGGTCAGACCGCTGCGGTAGCCGGCGTCGTCGCTCTCGATGCGGAAGGCGGTGAACGGGGTGGTGGGGACCATCGGCGTGCCTGACTTCGAGGAAAACGCCACCTTACCCCGTTCGCCCCCTTTCGATCCTGCCGATCCGCCCCATCTTGTATGATCGGTGATGGTTCACGGCTGGCGCCGCGGGAAGGGCCCGCGCCGCAGCCCATATCTTGATGGAGCGTGCATGGCCTGGAATACACCCGGCGGCAACAAGGGCGGACAAGGCCCCGAGGACAATCGACGCGGGCCGTTCGGGTCGCGCGGCGGTGGCAATGGTGGTGGCTGGGGCGGGCTGCCCGGGCCGTTGAAGGATCTGTTCGATGGCGGCATCGTCCGCTGGGTGGTGGCAGCCCTGGTGCTGCTGGTGCTGTTCTCCAGCTTCCAGCTGATCGGCGAGCAGCAGCGTGGCGTGGTGCTGCGCTTCGGCCAGTTCTCGCGCATCCTGCAGCCCGGACCGAACTTCAAGCTGCCATGGCCGATCGAGTCGGTCACCAAGGTCAACGCGACCGAGATCAAGACCTTCTCGATCCAGGTTCCGGTGCTGACCCGCGATGAGAACATCGTCAACGTGTCGTTGAACGTCCAGTACCGCATCGATGATCCGCAGCAGTACCTGTTCGGCACGGTCGATGCCAACCAGGTGCTGGAACAGTCCGCCCAGAGTGCCGTGCGCGAGGAAGTCGGCCGTGCCGATCTCAACGCCGTGCTGAACAACCGTGGACCGCTGGCCGCGGCTGCCGAGGAGCGCCTGCAGGCGCTGCTGCGCGCGTTCAAGACCGGCCTGACCGTCACCGGCCTGACCCTGCAGGACGCCCGTCCGCCGGAGGAAGTGAAGCCGGCCTTCGACGAGGTCAACGGTGCGCAGCAGGTCAAGGAACGCCTGATCAACGAAGCCCAGGCCTACGCTGCCAAGGTCGTGCCGGAAGCACGAGGCCAGGCCTCGCGCGCCCGTACCACCGCCGAAGGCTACAAGCAGGCCGTGGTGTCCAAGGCCGAGGGTGATGCACAGCGCTTCAGCCTGCTGCAGGCCCAGTACAAGGATGCGCCGGACGTGACCCGCAAGCGCCTGTGGCTGGAAACGGTGCAGCAGGTGCTGAGCGAGAACCGCAAGGTGATCGGCGGCGATGGCCGCCAGCTGATCTACGTGCCGATGACCGGCGATACCCGTCCTGCGACGTCGGCCTCCGGCGTGCCGAATCCGGACGTGGTGATGCCTTCGTTGCCGGGTACCACGGCAGCGGAACCTTCCCGTGACCCGGGCCGGCCCACGGGCCGCCCGACCGGGCGACCGAGCGGCCGTGAGGAGGGCAGCCGATGAAGAGTCCAATCTGGATCGCCGTGATCGTGGCGGTGGTGCTGGGCCTGCTGGGCTCGGTGTACGTGGTCCGCGAGGACCAGACCGCCATGGTCCTGAACCTGGGCAAGGTAGTGCGCTCGGACATCAAGCCGGGCCTGCACTTCAAGCTGCCGATCGTGGAAACGGTGAAGGTCTTCGACCGCCGCTTCCAGGTGCTTGATACCGCCCCTGCGCGTTACTTCACCGCCGAGCAGAAGGACGTCAGCGTCGACTTCTTCGCGATCGGCTACATCTCCAACGTGGGTGACTACTTCCGTGCCACCGGCGGCGATCCGCGCATCGCCAATGCCCGCCTGGCACCGATCATCACTGACTCGCTGCGCAACCAGATCAACTCGCGCACCCTGCAGCAGCTGGTGTCCGGCGACCGCAGCGAGCTGATCGCCGAGCAGCTGAAGGGCATCAACGAGGCGGTGGCGGGGCTGGGCATGCAGATGATCGATCTGCGCATCAAGCAGGTCGATCTGCCGACCGACAGCCAGGTCATCAACGACGTGTATGAGCGCATGCGCGCCCAGCGCAAGCAGGAGGCTGCCAAGCTGCGCGCCGAAGGCGAGGAACAGTCGCTGACGATCCGCGCCCAGGCCGACCGCGACAGCACCGTGTTGATCGCCGAAGCCGAGCGTGATGCCCAGCGCCTGCGCGGTGAAGGTGATGCCGATGCCGCGCGCATCTATGGCAAGGCCGGTTCTGCCGATCCGGCGTTCTACGCCTTCTACCGCAGCCTGGAGGCCTACCGTGGCTCCATGACCGATGGCAACGGCGTGATCGTGCTCGACAAGAACGACCCGTTCCTGCAGTACCTCAAGAGCGATCGCTGAGGTCGCACGCACTACCCACGGGGCCCGGCCAGATGCCGGGCCCCGTGCCATTTCTGGAGTTCCCGATGAAAGACCTGTTCGCGGCCGTGTGCCTGGTCGCGGTGCTGGAAGGCCTGTTCCTGTTCGCGGCCCCGCTGGCCTGGAAGCGCATGGCCGAGCGCCTGCTGGACCTGCCTGGACCGGCCCTGCGCAGCTTTGGCGGCCTGATCCTGCTGGCCGGCCTGAGCCTGCTGTGGTGGGCACGGCATTAGCAGCGGGTCATATTCCTTTCCGCAGGAAAGGGATCTGACCCCGTTTCGGGCCCCTGACCGCTGGGTGAAGCCGTCCGTCGGAAAGGTGGCACCCGACCCCGGAAACCCGGATAATGCACAAAAGCCGGACGGGCCTCCCCCGTTCGGCTTTTTCCGTGTCTGGGCCATCCATCGCCGGCCGCTCCCCGTTTGGAGCCGCCATGACCGCGCTGGCCACCCCCGCCACGGTTTACCCGTCCGCGGCCCCGATGGCCGCAACAAATCGAGGAGCCCGTCATGGGTCAGTCTGTCGTAGTGTTGGGTGCCCAGTGGGGCGATGAAGGCAAGGGCAAGATCGTCGATCTGCTCACTGAGGAAATCGGCGCGGTCGTGCGCTTCCAGGGCGGCCACAATGCTGGCCACACGCTGGTCATCAACGGCAAGAAGACCGTCCTGCACCTGATCCCGTCCGGCATCCTGCGCGACGACGCACTGTGCCTGATCGGCAACGGCGTGGTGATCTCGCCAGCCGCGCTGCAGAAGGAAATCGCCGAACTGGAAACCTCCGGCGTGGAAGTGCGTTCGCGCCTGAAGATCTCCCCGGCCGCGCCGCTGATCATGCCGTACCACATCGCCCTGGACCAGGCGCGCGAACGCGCTGCCGGCGGCAAGGCGATCGGCACCACCGGGCGTGGCATCGGCCCGGCCTACGAAGACAAGGTGGCACGTCGCGGCATCCGCATCGCCGACCTGCATTACCCCAAGCAGCTGGAAGAACTCCTGCGCACCGCGCTGGATTACCACAACTTCGTGCTGACCAAGTACCTCAACACCGACGCGATCGACTTCCAGAAGACCTACGACGAGGCACTTGCCTTCGGCGAGTACGTCGAGCCGATGAAGTCCGACGTCGCCGGTATCCTGCACGACCTGCGCAAGCAGGGTAAGCGCGTGCTGTTCGAAGGCGCGCAGGGCGCGCTGCTGGACATCGACCACGGCACCTATCCGTACGTCACCAGCTCCAACACCACCGTCGGCGGCGCACTGGCCGGCGCCGGCGTGGGTGCCGATGCGATCGACTACGTGCTGGGCATCGCCAAGGCCTACGCCACCCGCGTCGGCGGCGGTCCGTTCCCGACCGAACTGGACGATGAGATCGGCCAGGGCATCCGCGACCGCGGTGCCGAGTACGGCGCCTCGACCGGCCGTCCGCGTCGCTGCGGCTGGATGGATATCGTCGCGCTCAAGCGCGCCGTGGCCATCAACGGCATCAGCGGCTTGTGCATCACCAAGCTGGACGTGCTGGACGGCATGGAGAAGCTGAAGGTCTGCATCGCCTACGAATACCGCGGCAAGCGTACCGAGTACGCACCGCTGGACGCGCAGGGCTGGGAAGAGTGCACCCCGGTGTACCTGGAGTTCCCGGGCTGGAGCGAGAACACTCACGGCATCACCCAATGGGATGACCTGCCGCCGGCCGCGCGCGCCTACCTGCGTTCGCTGGAGGAGCTGGCGGGCTGCCCGATCAGCATCGTCTCGACCGGCCCCGATCGCGACCACACCATGGTCCTGCAGGATCCGTTCGCCTGAGGTAGCGCCGGGCCATGTCCGGCGTGCTGGTAACGCTGTTCAATTGAAAAAAGAGCGCCGCGACTCCCTGTGGGGTCGCGGCGCTTCAGTTTGGGCCGGTTTCATCTGTCGGCGGTGGCGCTGTCAAGTGCAGCCACGGAAGCCGACACCATGACCGCTCGCAAGACCCCGCCGTTCCATGTTGTTGAGCCCATCAACGACGACGCCAATCCCGCCGACGATCTCAGCACGTTCCAGGGCTGCCTCACCCGCATCCGTGATGGCGAGGGCTCCGATGGCGTGTTGTGGCCGGAGGAGAACCTGTCCGACGGACGACGTCAGTCCTTGGCGCGGATCGACCGTGCGGCCGTGGGCATCCTCACCGCGGTGGAGATGCTGCATGCGGCCAACCGTTGCGCCACCACGGCGACGCCGCGCAGGCACCTGGACGAAGGTGGGGTGGAAGAGCTGTTCTTCGCCTGCCGCGAACTTGCCGAGCCGGTCTGCAGAGAAGTCAGGCCGGCCTGACGCCCTTCCGCATGTGCGATGCCTAGCCTCGCCATCTGGCGAGGTATCGGGTGGGTTCACGCGCTTCAGACTGACTTCCGTGCTGGCGCGCGTTCGGACGTGCCGGGCTCCGGCATCACCCGCGCACTGGAATCGGTTGAGTCCGCTGGAATTGCCGCCTCGTACTTCGGCTATGGGCGCGGCGACGCACGTCCGCGCGGGGGTTCCTGGCTGCGGCTGACCGTGCTGGAGGTCTGTGGCCGTTCTTCTTCTGGCAGCCCCTGGCACTGCTGTTACTGATTGCCGGTGGCGGGCTGGCAACCGCCAGCATCGCGCTGCGGCGGTGGCGACGCCGGTAGCGCCGGGCCATGCCCGGCGGGGTACTTGTCAGATACCCAATACGGGTAGGATCGTGCCCAAATCGGGCATCACTGCGACTGGCTCTGCCACGCGGCAGACGCGCTACCCTCCCGCCTGCAACAGCGGGTACGGATTGATCGATTCCCCCTTCCACCACTGCTTCTCCGGCCCCAGCACGTGCACTTCGAAATGCAGGTGTGGGGCCTCGGCGCTGGCGTTGCCGGTGCTGCCTAGGTAGCCAATCACCTCGCCACGCTTGATCACCTGCTTTTCGGCCAGGCCATCGGCATAGCGTTGCAGGTGGGCATAGTAGTAGCACCAGTGCCCGCTCGGCTCGAACTGGTAGATCGTCAGCCCCCCACGCTTGCTGTCGAACAGCTTTTCCACCGTCCCATCGGCCACTGCCAGCACCGGAGTTCCTGCGTCGGCCATGATGTCGATTGCATCATGCACGCGCCCTTCGCTGCGGGCATCGGTGAAGGTATCGCGCAGCTGCGAAGGCAGTACGCCCTGCACCGGCAGCAGCAGGCCGCTTGGCGCATCGGTGGCGCTGGACGGCGGCACCGCCGTGGGAGCCGCAGCGCCCACACGCGGCGTCGCAGCCGCAACCTCCGGCCCCGCAGCCACCGCAGGTGGTGCTGCAGGCCGGGCAACCGCTACTGGCTCACCCGCATCGCGGCGCAGCCACCAGCCCATTCCCACACCTACCAGCACGCCCAGCACGATCAACTGCGAAAGTCGCATCGGTTCACTCCTGCATCACCACGGGGACAGAGGTATCCACCGCATCGGCCACGCGCAGTGCATCCCAGTTGGTCATGCGCACGCAGCCATGCGATTCGGTCTTGCCGACATGCCCGGGTACCGGCGTTCCGTGCAGGCCATAGTGGGGTTTGGACAGATCGATCCAGACCCGGCCGACCGGATTGTTCGGACCGGGCGGCAGCGTGGCCTTCTTCTCGCCTTTGCGCGCATCCCAGAACAGCTTGGGGTTGTAGTGGAACGGCGGGTCGCGATGGACGCCGAGAATCTTCCATTCACCGATCGGCAGCGGATCGTGCTGGCTGCCGGACGAAACCGGCACCTGTGCGATCACCTTGCCCTGCGCATCCAGCAACTGAAGAGTGGAATCGGACTTGTCGACCACGATCTTCGCCGCCTTCGGCAATGCCGCGGGGGCGATGTTGGGCACCTGGATACGGCTGCCGGCCTTGGCCAGATCGACGCCGGGGTTGAGCAACTTCAGAAGGGCAGGGGACGCGTGGAAGCGTTCACCGAGCGCTTCCTCGACGCTGCTGTAACCCAGCGACTTCAGCTTTGCCTGTGCGGCGGGTTTCTTGGGAATGGACTGGAACGGACCGGCAACATCCTCGGCCGTCAGCGTGTAGTTGGCCAGCGGCGCGATCGTCTCGGCCTGGAGAGCCTCCCAGGTGCTGTCGTCCAGCTCTCCGCTCACCGTCAGGCCGTGTGCCGCCTGGAAGCCGGCCACGGCCCGATGCTGGTTGCTGCCGACTTCACCGTCGATCTCGCCCGGGGAGAAATTGGCGCGATCCAGCAACACTTGGGCGTGCAGCGGCGAGCGGGCTGCTGTATCGGGTCCGGCCTGCTCGGCAATGGGCTCCGGCAGCTGGGCCGGCGGCGGTACCTGCGCGAAGGCGGGCGACACCAGCAAGGACAGGGCGAGCAGGGCGGGGCGGTACACGGGCATGAAGATCTCCGGCAGATGGCAGCTCCACCCTGCCCGCAGAGGCTGCGCAGCCTCCGTGAAAGCAACCTGATGCCGGCATGAGCAGGGCAGCCCCGGCGTGGCTCAGGCCCTTGTCGCAGAAGTACGGGGCGGGGCCTCACCAAGGTGAACGGCTGCCGACGCCCGTGTTTGTTGCCGATCAAGATTGCCGGTGGCGCGGCCGATACGGGCGCATCCCCCCGTTTTGGATGTACCCATGGATTACTTGAGGAATGTCAGGGTTGCCTGGCGTCTTGGGCTGGGCTTTGGCCTGTTGCTGCTGCTGGTCGCTGCCGTGGTGGCCACCGGCGCCACCGCCAGTGTCGTGCAGAAGCGCGCGATGCAGCAGGTGGTCGACGTCAGTGTGGCCAAGGTACGCCTGCTGTCGCAGATGCTCGATGCCAACAACCAGATGATGGTAGTGCGCCGCGAAATGCTGATCCGCCAGGGCGAAGAGCGCGGCAGCGACGAGAAGCGCATTGCCGACCTGGTCAAGCGCTACGAGGCGGATTGGTCCGCCTATCAGGCCCTGCCGGGCGATGCAGAGGGCAAGGCCATCGCTGAAACCATCGCGGCCAAGCGCGCCCTTGCGCGCCCGCTCAACAAGCAGACCAGCGAACTGATGGAGCAGGGCGACTACCCCGCTGCCGTGGCACTGACCCTGGGGCCGGTGCAGGACGCGGCCAACGGCTGGAACAAGGCGTTGTCCGAGGGAGTCGACTTCGAAGAGAAGGAAAGCCGCGAGGCCGCCGCCGAGGCGATCCGCCTGGGTGAACGCAGTCTGCTGCAGTTGCTGGTGCTGGGAGGCGTGGCCCTGCTGGTCGGCATTGCCGCCTCGGTGATGATCGGTCGCAGCCTGACCGGTCCGCTGGCACGCGCGGTGAACCTGGCCGAGCGCCTGTCCAAGGGCCAGCTGGACCAGGAATTCCGCCTCGGCGGCCGTGACGAGCTGACCCGGCTGGGCGAGGCGATGGCCAGCGTGCGGCAGAGCGTGCAGGCCGCCATCGGGGCGCAGATGCACATGGCCGAGCAGCACGAGGCGGGTGCGATCCGCTACCGCATGGACGCCAGCGCGTTTCCGGGCGATTTCGGGCGCATGGTGCAGGCCACCAACAGCCTGGTGGAATCACACGTGCAGGTGGAACTGCTGATGGCCGAGGTCATGCAGCGCTATGCCATCGGCGACCTCAGCCGCGACCTTCCGGACTATCCCGGCGAGAAGGGTACGCTGACCCGCACGCTGGCCGCAGTGAAACAGAGCCTGCTGGCAGTCAACACCCAGATTGACGACCTGGTCCGCGCGGCGCGCGCCGGAGATTTCAGCGTGCGTGGGGACGCCAGTGCGTTCCAGTATCAGTTCAGGGCGATGGTCGAGCAGCTCAACGGCATGATGGCCAGTTCGCAGGCCAGCATCGCCGACGTCTCCGATGTGCTGCGCGCGGTCTCCGGGGGCGACCTCACTGCGCGCATGGACGGTCACTACGACGGCGTGTTCGCCCGCATGCGCGACGATGCCAACACCACCACGGCCCAGCTGACCGGCATCGTGCGCGGCATCCAGGACGCCGCCGACAGCATCAACAATGCCGCGCAGGAGCTCGCTGCCGGCAACAGCGACCTGTCGCGCCGTACCGAACAGCAGGCCGCCAACCTGGAAGAAGCGGCGGCATCGATGGAAGAACTGACCTCGACCGTCCGCCAGAATGCCGAGCTGGCCCGCCAGGCCGACAGCGAGGCACACGCTGCCGGCGCGGCGGTGCGGGCCACCGAACAGGCAATGGCACAGATGGCATCTGTGATGGGAGAGATCGATCAGTCCTCGGCGCGCATCTCGGAAATCTCCACGGTCATCGATGGCATCGCCTTCCAGACCAACATCCTGGCCTTGAACGCTGCGGTGGAAGCTGCCCGCGCGGGTGAGCAGGGCCGCGGCTTTGCCGTGGTCGCCAGTGAAGTGCGCACGCTGGCGCAGCGTGCGGGCATCGCCGCCAAGGAGATCAAGGAACTCATCGAAGAGGCGGCAGGCAAGGTGCAGAGCGGTCTGGCGGTTACGGTCGAGTCGGAAGCAGCCATTGCCCGCTTGGCACAGGCCAGCGCACGCACCAACCAGCTGATGAGTGACATCGCTGCGGCGAGCAAGGAACAGGCGGCCGGCATCGAACAGGTCAATCAGGTGGTGGTGCAGATGGATCAGGTGACCCAGCAGAATGCCGCACTGGTGGAAGAAGCCACTGCCGCCAGCCGCGCGCTGGAAGAGCAGGCCAATGCGCTGACCGCGTCGGTCGCGGTGTTCCATATCGAGCAGAGCGGTGCAGTCCGCACGGTGGCAGCACGCGCGGCCTGACCGTCGGCAGCCGCCTGAAGGTACGGGCCGCCACGTGTTCGCGCGTGGTGGCCGGTCAGTCCTGCATGCGGCGGATGCGGCCGTCCTCGATCTTCCAGATCACGTCCTTACCCGTGGAGACGTACAGCGGCGAGCGGGCCCACAGGCTCCAGAACACATGGATCTCGGTCGGTGTCGGGTCCTGCAGATGGGTGATGAACATCGCCGCACCGGGTGGCGCACGCTTCAGCTGGATGCAGCTGTGGGTGAAGGCGCGGCGGGAGACGATCCGGCCGTGGGCGATGTCGAGACGATGCGTGCCGCCCAGCGGAACTACGGCAGGATCGGTGGTGGCGGGCAGCAGGTAGACCGTCCACGCATCGGCGGCCGTACCGGGCGCCGGAAGAACCACGCTGTTGTAGGTCTGCGCGCAGGCGTCGAAGGCGCTGTTCAACGCCAGCGCGCGTGCGGCGGCAGCGCCGGCTTGGTAGGTCGTTGGCGCCGCTGGAACATCCAGAGTCTCGGTTGCGCCGGTCATCCTTCCCTGCGCGTCGGTGGCGGCCCTATACAGGACCACTGCGCCGTCGCCGATCATGCTGACTTCGTAGTGGCTGCCGCGCTGTTCGGTTATCCAGCCCCTTACCCGGGTGTCGCCGCGCATGCCCTGTTCGAGCAGGGCGTCGGTTGCGCGCTCGGCCGCCAGGTCGTGCTCGAACATCTGCCGGCCACGCGCTTCAGCCTGTGCGACGGCCTGCGCGGTACCCACATCGTCCGCTGGCGCGGCGGGAGTCCGCGCATTGCCGGAAACGGCCGGTGACGCGGCGCAGAGCCACGCCAGCAGCCCCAACATGCCAGTCCATCGTTTCATGGCCCTTTCCTCCGCTCTGCGCCCTGCGGCACCGTGGAGTATGCCGCAGGCCGGTGGTCTACCGCGCGCCACCTTTTTCGGCGATGCTCGCTGAAAAGGGGAGCGGGCATGGAAAACAGGGAACCGGAAGGGACCTATGGCGATGTGCCGCGGGTGCAGGGCATCGAGGTGGCTGCGGCGCCACCGGAGCCGGAAGCAGCGACCGACTGGTCGATGCTGCCGCTGACCCGTGGCGATGATGACTCGGCGGTGATGCAGGCGCTGTCCCGCATGCGCCGTGAGCCGGCACTGCTGTTCACCACTGCCTATCTGCTGGTGTCGCTGCTGGGGCTGTGGTGCAGCTTCTGGTTCTACCGGGGATTCGAGCTGTCGATTCTGGATTACCTGCAGCCCAGCGATTTCCTGGTGGCCGGCATCCGTGACCCGGCCTATGCACTGCTGCTGGCTGCGGGCGTGCTGCTGGTGCTGCTGGTGAGCTGGCCGGAAACGCTGCGGATGCGCAATGCGGCCAAGCTCGAGCAACTGCGCGCACGCAACTGGGCATGGCGGGCGGTGCTCATGCGCTCGGTACTGACCAGCTGGGAGGGCGTAGGGCTGCGGCCGCTGACGGCGATGACCCTGGCCGTGGCTGCGTTCATGGCCATCGGCGCGGCCAACTACGTGCAGGTGCGGGGGCAGCAGATCCGCAACGAGGGACGTGGGGAAGTGATCCGCCTGCAGTTGAACGGCGACGCGGCGCCCTTGCCCGGCACCGCGCGCCTGCTGGGCTCCAGCAGCGCATTCCTGTTCGTCTGGTGGCCGCAGCAGCGACGGGCCGAAGCGATTCCGATCGCTGCGGTGCGCAAGCTGCAGGCGGTGGCCGTGGCGGCACCCGCGCCCAAGGGCCGGGCCGGCGATTGACTGAGCCGTGGCGCCGCCGGGTGCTGATGCTGCCCGGCGTGCGCCACGTCACCGTGCAGGGCCGCAGGCATCGTGTGCCCGCTGCGCTGCCGGGTGCATCTCAACCGCCTGCGCGGGTGCGCGCCGCCTTCTTCGCGGCGGTCGAGCGTGCCGCCTTCTTTGCCGCCCGGGTTGCCGCTGCCTTCTTTGCGGCTGCACTGCGCGTGCTGGCGGTGGACTTCTTCGCGGGCGCTTTCTTCGAGGCAGTCTTCTTTGCGGCCTTCTTCGCCGGTGCTTTTCCCGCAGTGCTCTTCGTTGCGGCCTTCTTTGCCGGTGCCTTCTTCGCCGCCTTCTTCGCAGTTTTCTTCGCAGTTTTCTTCGCAGTCTTCTTGGCGCCCTTGCGGGCACTGCCACTGCGCTTGCCTCCGCCATCCTGCTTGTTCACGGTGGCCCACGCGATGCGTTCGGCGGTGCTTTCACTGGCGCCACGCTCGCGCTCGCTTTCCTCGATGTGTTCAGCCTGGCGCTTCTGCTTGTCGGTATAGGCGGATTTGTCTCCACGGGGCATGACACGTCTCCTTGCAGGCGATGGGGGTGAGGCCGTCAGGCCAGTTGCCGCAGCTTCGGTTCGCGGGCCCACTGGCGGGTGGCGGCGACGGCGAGGAAAGCGCCGGCATCGCCCGCGTCGACGATGCCTGCATCCTTGCCCACGCGCGCCGCCTTGAGCAGCACCCGGCCTCCTTCATCGCTGCCGATGGCCTTCAGGTGTGCCCACGCGGTGCTGGCAAATTCCAGCCCCGCACTGTCGCTGGACAGCCGCTTGCCGGCCTCCTCGCTGAGCACGATCGCGACCGCATCGAACACCGCCGATGGAGTCCCCGCCAG
The DNA here is from genome assembly GCF_059368375.1 of Stenotrophomonas sp. YJH_SMC_106-19. Taxonomy (NCBI): domain Bacteria; kingdom Pseudomonadati; phylum Pseudomonadota; class Gammaproteobacteria; order Lysobacterales; family Lysobacteraceae; genus Stenotrophomonas; species Stenotrophomonas sp. YJH_SMC_106-19. The sequence continues at coordinate 633,531 of NZ_JCAFRQ010000001.1, read as the reverse complement.
TTGCCCGTCGGCCGCTTGCAGCTTGCCGTTGCTCAGGGTGGCGCCGCCCACCTTGGGAGCCACCAGCTTCACCGCGGCGCCGGCCTTCTCGGCGGCCTTGCGCAGGCTGCTGATGACACCGGCATCGGAGCCTTCATCAAACAGGATGCCGATGCAGCGCCCTTGCAGGGTGGGTTTGTTGCGGCCAATCACGCGGACTTCCGGTGCGGGGGGCATGTCCTGTGCCGGCGTAGCAGTGGGTGCCGGGTCGGGCAGGGTGGGCAGCGCCAGTCCTTCCGCCACCCGCTGCGCGAGGGTTTCGTCGATGTTGCGCAGGTGGCTGACGGTACGCACGCGCACTTTGGGCGTTTCCACCTTGGACAGCTCGAATACCAGGGCCGAGGCCAGATGTGCCTGCTCGGGTGCTTCCAGGCTGCGGAAGAACATCCGTGCCTGGCTGTAATGGTCGGCGAAGCTCTCGGCACGCGTGCGCCCCTTGCGGCCGTCATCCGCGCTGGCATGGCTGCGGAATCCGGCCGGTGTCTCGCGCGGGCTGTCGTCCTCCAGCGAACTGGGGTCGTAGGCCACGCGGCCCTTGGGCACCTGCATCTGCATATGCCCATCGCGCTGGTGGTTGGCAAACGGGCACTTTGGCGCATTCACCGGGATCTGGTGGAAGTTGGGTCCGCCCAGGCGGATCAGCTGGGTATCCAGGTAGGAGAACAGCCGGCCCTGCAGCAGCGGGTCGTTGCTGAAGTCGATGCCGGGCGGCACGTTGGCCGGGCAGAAGGCCACCTGCTCGGTTTCGGCGAAGAAGTTGTCCGGCCAGCGATCCAGCACCATGCGCCCGATCACCTTCAGCGGCACCAGCGATTCGGGAATGATCTTGGTCGGGTCCAGGTGATCGAACGGAAATGCGTCGGCCTCCTCTTCCGTGAACAGCTGCACGGCCAGTTCCCATTCGGGGAAGTCGCCACGCTCGATCGCCTCGAACAGGTCGCGCCGATGGAAATCGTTGTCCGCGGCCTGCAGCTTCAACGCCTCGTCCCACACCGTGGACTGGATGCCCAGCTTCGGCCGCCAGTGGAATTTGACGAAGGTGGAGTCGCCGGCCTCGTTCAACAGGCGGAAGCTGTGCACGCCGAAGCCTTCGATCATGCGCAGCGAGCGTGGAATGGCGCGGTCGCTCATCGCCCACATGATCATGTGCATCGATTCGGGCATCAACGAAATGAAGTCCCAGAACGTGTCGTGCGCGCTCGCTGCCTGCGGGAACGCGCGGTCCGGTTCCATCTTCACCGCATGCACCAGGTCGGGAAACTTCATTGCGTCCTGGATGAAGAACACCGGGATGTTGTTGCCCACCAGGTCCCAGTTGCCTTCAGGGGTGTAGAACTTCACCGCGAAACCCCGCACGTCGCGGGGGGTGTCGACCGACCCGGCACCGCCGGCCACGGTGGAAAAGCGGGTGAACACCGGAGTCTTCTTTCCGACTTCGCCAAGGATGCGCGCACGGGTGTACTTGGCCAGCGAGTGAGTGAGTTCGAAATAGCCGTGCGCGGCGCTGCCGCGGGCATGCACGATGCGCTCCGGGATGCGCTCATGGTCGAAGTGGGTGATCTTCTCGCGGAGGATGAAGTCCTCCAGCAGGGTGGGGCCTCGTGGGCCCTGGCGCAGCGAGTTCTGGTTGTCGGCGACGGGGATGCCCTGGGCCGTGGTCATCGGGGGGTGCGTGCCGCCGGCGTGCAGGTGCAGTTCGTCGCCGTCGCCACGGCGATGGTCGGGGGAGGGGGCGGGTGCGCGCTTGCCGGAGGGCTTGCTGGCGGCCATGGGTCCAGGTCCTGTAGCGGGGAAGTCAACCTCTACCCTCGCGCGCCAGACGTTAAGCCCCGGTCCCGCGCAGGTGATCGCGCGGACAAGGGCGCCTCGGCTATGCTTGGCGCATGCGAGTCGAGCCTGCCGACATCGAAGCCCTGTTCGACGCCATCCCGGACGTGCTGTTCTTCATAAAGGACCGCCAGGGCCGTTACACCCACGTCAACCAGACCATGCTGCGGCGGCTGGGCCTGCGCGCGCGCAAGGACGTGATCGGGCGTACCGCGGCCGAGATCTACCCGACCGGCCTCAGTGCGGACTATGTCGACCAGGACGCACGCGTGCTGTCCGGCGAGGTGATCGAGAACCTGATGGAGCTGCACCTGTTCGCCAACCGCGAGCCGGGCTGGTGCCTGACCTGCAAGCGGCCGCTGGTGGTCGACGGCAGCATCGAGGGCCTGATCGGCATCTCGCGCGACCTGGGCCAGAAAGACAGCCTGGGAACCCAGTACGAGCAGCTGCGGCTGGCCCTGGCCCATCTCAACGCGCATTACGCCGAGAACGTGCGCATGCAGACATTGCTGGACATCACCGGGTTCTCGCTGTCCAAGCTGGAGCGCAGCTTCCGCAAGGTGTTCCAGATGACCCCGCAGCAGGTGCTGACGCGGCTGCGGATCCAGATGGCCATGCATCTGCTGCATGGCGACGACAGCATCGCCTGCATCGGCCAGGCCTGCGGGTTCAGTGACCAGAGCGCGTTCACCCGCAAGTTCAAGGCCGAAACCGGTTTCTCGCCGCGCGCCTACCGCGCCCGCATCGGCGAGCCGGCGCTGGCCTGAGCGGCCTGCTGCACTGTGCCTATCCCCACAGGCGCGGGACAGGGTAAGGTGACGCCCCTGTAGCCGCCGCCCACTCCTGCCGATGCCCGCCAGCCCCGTTACGCCTGCCTCGCCCTCCCGCCTGGGCCATTCGCTCAAGCCACGCCAGCTGATCATGATGGGGTTGGGCAGCGCCATCGGCGCGGGCCTGTTCCTGGGGTCCGGTGTGGGCGTACAGGCGGCCGGCCCGGCGGTGCTGGTGTCGTACCTGGTGGCCGGCGCACTGGTGATCATCGTGATGAACGCACTGGGCGAAATGGCGGCGGCCAAGCCGACCAGCGGCGCGTTCTCGGTCTATGCCGCCGACGCCATGGGCGCCACGGCAGGGGCGACTGTCGGCTGGCTCTGGTGGGTACAGCTGGTGATCGTGATCGCCGCCGAGGCCGTGGGAGCGGCGGGCCTGCTGGCCACGGTCTGGCCTGCCATTCCGGTGCCGATGGCCGCCCTGGCGTTCATGCTGTTCTTCACCGCGATCAACCTGCTGGGGGTCAGGAATTTCGGTGAGTTCGAGTTCTGGTTCGCCATTCTCAAGGTGGTGGCGATCCTGGCGTTCATCGCCATCGGTTTCGCGCTGCTGATGGGCTGGCTACCGCAGGTGACCTCTCCGGGACTGAGCAACTTCACCGCACACGGCGGTTTTGCACCGCAGGGCCTGGCCGGTATCGGCGCAGCCCTGCTGGTGGTGGTGTTCGCCTTCGGCGGCACCGAGATCGTGGCCGTTGCCGCGGCCGAGACCGAGGATCCCGAGCGCAGCATCGCCCGCGCCATCCGCACCGTGGCCTGGCGCATCCTGGTGTTCTACATCGGCTCGCTGAGCGTGATCATCGCCGTGGTGCCGTGGACCAGCGAAGCGCTGAAGTCGCCGTTCGCCGCGGTGCTGGATGCGGCCCGCATTCCGGGGGCGGGCACGGCCATCACGCTGATCGCAGTGATCGCCCTGCTGTCGGCCCTCAACGCCAACCTCTACGGCGCGTCGCGGATGATGTATTCGCTGGCGCAGCGCCGCGAGGCACCGGCCGTGCTGGGCTGGACCGACCCGCGGCAGGTGCCGGTGATCGCCGTTCTGGCCAGCGTGCTGTTCGGGTTTGCCGCGACGGTGATGGAACTGCTGTTCCCGGACAAGGTGCTGCCGGTGCTGCTGAACATCGTCGGCTCGACCTGCCTGCTGGTGTGGACGCTGTCGCTGCTTTCTCAACTGGTGCTGCGCCGCCGTGCGGACCGCCTCGGCTCGCGCCTGCCGTTCCGCATGGCCGGTTTCCCGTGGCTGACCTGCTGCGCCCTGGCGATCCTGGCACTGATCTTCGGCCTGCTGCTGAGCGAGGCGCATACGCGCCTGCAGTTCCTGTCGATGGTGGCCCTGACCGCCACGATCGCGGCCGGCAGTGCCATCGCGCGCCGCATGCGCGAGGCCTGATCCGTACAGCCGAGCGTGGGCTTGGCTCTACAGCGGGCATACATTCTGCGTGCCATCCTGTTCGCGGGGCCGTCATCGGCCCGCTGAACTGGAGCACCCCATGCTGCGCAGTCGTCCGTTCCTGATGTTCACCGGCCAGGCCGAGGCGGCCCTGGCCCTGTACGCCGAGGCGTTCGCCGATTTCCGGCTGCTTGCCCTGCAACGCCATCCCGACGGCGCAGGGGCGGGAGTGCCCGGCCAGGTGCGGCAGGCGACCTTCATGCTCGGCGGCACCAACTATCTGTGCTTCGACAGCCTGGATGTGCACGACTTCACCTTCAGTCCGTCGATCTCGCTGTTCGTCGAGTGCGGTGGCGCCGAACAGTTCGAGCGCGCGGCGCGCGTGCTGGGCGAGGGCGGGCACTGGCTGATGCCGGTGGGCGACTACGATTTCAGCAATCGCTACGGCTGGGTGCAGGACCGGTTCGGTGTGTCCTGGCAGTTGAGCCTGGGGCAGATGCCGGATCCGTGATCGGTTCAGCCGCTGCGCTCGCCGGGCATGGCCCGGCGCTACCGTAAACGAAAACGGCCCGCTTGCGCGGGCCGTTCCGTCAATCACGCTTCGACTTCATCGTCCTTGTAGGCGTCGACCGGGATGCAGGCGCACATCACGTTCTTGTCGCCGTAGACGTTGTCGACGCGGGCCACCGGCGGCCAGTACTTCTGCAGCTTCAGGCTGGGCAGCGGGAAGGCGGCCAGCTCGCGCGGGTAGGCGTGGGTCCACTCGCTGGCCGTCACCGCAGTGGCGGTGTGCGGCGCGTTCTTCAGCGGATTGTCCTCGCGGTCCAGGCGGCCATCCTCGATCGCACGGATTTCCTCGCGGATCTGGATCATGGCATCGATGAAGCGGTCCAGCTCATGCAGCGACTCGCTTTCGGTGGGCTCGACCATCAGCGTGCCGGCCACCGGGAAGCTCAGCGTCGGCGCGTGGAAGCCGAAGTCGATCAGGCGCTTGGCCACGTCCTCGGCGCCGATGCCGCTGCTCTTCTCCAGCGGGCGCACATCGAGGATGCACTCATGCGCCACCAGGCCGTTGCGGCCGGTGTACAGCGTCCTGAAGTGCGGCGCCAGGCGCTTGGCGATGTAGTTGGCATTGAGCTGCGCGACCTGGGTCGCCTTGCGCAGGCCCTCGCGGCCCATCATCGCGATGTACATCCAGCTGATCGGCAGGATCGAGGCGCTGCCGAAGCTGGCGGCGCTGACCATGCCGACGGGGCCGTTGTCACCCAGCTTGCCCGGCAGGAACGGGGCCAGGTGCGCCTTGACCGCGCACGGGCCGACGCCCGGGCCGCCGCCGCCGTGCGGGATGCAGAAGGTCTTGTGCAGGTTCAGGTGGGAAACGTCCGAACCCCACTTGCCCGGCTTGGCCACGCCGACCAGGGCGTTCATGTTGGCACCGTCGGTGTACACCTGGCCGCCGTGCTTGTGGATGATCTCGCAGATCTCGACCACCTCCTCCTCGAACACGCCGTGCGTGGACGGGTAGGTCATCATGATCGCGGCCAGGCGGTCGCTGTACTTCTCGGCGTTGAGGCGGATGTCCTCGACATCGACATTGCCGTTGGCATCGGTCTTGGTGACCACCACCTTCATGCCGCACATCTGTGCCGAGGCCGGGTTGGTACCGTGGGCCGAATCCGGAATCAGGCAGATGTCGCGATGCTCCTCACCACGCGAGCGGTGGTAGGCGCGGATCGCCAGCAGGCCGGCGTACTCGCCCTGTGCACCCGAGTTCGGCTGCAGGCTGACCGCATCGTAGCCGGTGCATTCGACCAGCATCGCTTCCAGCGACTCGATCAGTTCCTTGTAGCCCAGCGCCTGGTCGGCCGGCACCAGCGGATGGATCTGCGAGAACTCCGGCCAGGTCACCGGGATCATCTCGGCGGTGGCGTTGAGCTTCATGGTGCACGAGCCCAGCGGGATCATCGTGCGGTCCATCGCCAGGTCCTTGTCGGCCAGTGAACGCAGGTAGCGCAGCAGTTCGTGCTCGCTGTGGTGCGTGTTGAACACCGGATGGGTCAGGAACGCGGACTGGCGCAGCAGCCCGGCCGGCAGCGCGTCGGCGGTGCTGGCATCCAGTGCATCCACATCGGCTTGGGCACCGAAGACGGCGGCCAGCGCGACCACATCGGCGCGGGTGGCGGTCTCGTCCAGGCTGATGCCGACCGAGTCGCTGTCGATCGCGCGCAGGTTGTAGCCGGCGGCGCGCGCCTTGGCGTGGATCTCATCGGCGTGCACACCGGTGACGTGCAGGGTGTCGAAGAAGTCGCCAGCAACCTGCACGCCGGCCTTGCGCAGTGCGGCGGCCAGGATCGCGGCCAGGCGGTGGGTGCGGCGGGCGATGCGGGTCAGGCCTTCCGGACCGTGGTAGACAGCGTACATCGAGGCCATCACCGCCAGCAGGACCTGTGCGGTACAGATGTTGGAGGTGGCCTTCTCGCGGCGGATATGCTGCTCGCGGGTCTGCAGGGTCAGGCGGTAAGCCGGGTTGCCCTGCGCATCGATTGAGACGCCGATCAGGCGGCCGGGCATCGAGCGCTTGTAGGCGTCACGGCAGGCCATGAACGCCGCGTGCGGGCCACCGAAGCCGAACGGCACGCCGAAACGCTGGCTGTTGCCGACCACGATGTCCGCGCCCCATTCGCCAGGTGCGGCGAGCAGGGTCAGCGCCAGCAGATCGGTGGCCACGGCGACCAGGCCGCCGCGTGCATGCACGGCCTCGACCAGTGCCCGGTAGTCGGCCACCTGGCCGAACGTATCCGGGTACTGCAGCAGCACGCCGAAGCTGTCCGCTTCCAGCGCTTCGGCCGGGGTGCCGACGCGCAGCACGATGCCCATGGGCTCGGCGCGGGTGCGCAGCAGCTCCAGGGTCTGCGGGTGCACGGCATCGTGCACGAAGAAGGTGTCCGACTTCGACTTGGCCGAACGCTTGGCCAGGGTCATCGCTTCGGCCGCTGCGGTGGCTTCGTCCAGCAGCGAGGCGTTGGCGATCTCCATGCCGGTCAGGTCGGCGCACAGGGTCTGGAAGTTGATCAGCGCTTCCATGCGGCCCTGCGAGATCTCTGCCTGGTACGGGGTGTAGGCGGTGTACCAGGCCGGGTTTTCCAGGATGTTGCGCAGGATCACGTTCGGCGTGTGGGTGCCGTAATACCCCTGGCCGATGAAGCTGCGCAGCACGGTGTTCTTGTCGGCGATCGCGCGGATCTTCGCCAGCGCCTCCACTTCGGTGATCGACTCCGGCAGCGCCAGCGCTGCCGGCGACTTGATCTTGGCCGGCACGATGGCATCGGTCATCGCATCCAGCGACGCGTGGCCGACGACGTCGAGCATCTGCGCGATCTCGGCGTCATTGGGGCCGATATGGCGCTCGACGAACGCACTGTGGTGCTCGAGCTCACGCAGGGAAGGGGTGTTCTGGGACATGGCGAAGGATCCGTCAGGAAAGGGCACACGCACGGGCACAGGCCGCCGGATGGCGGGCTGCGGGGCGCCCCTCTGTCCTTTTGCCTGAGAGTTTGGAAGCGCGGCTGGCCGCAGCTTCGTGCCCCTTCGGCGCCGGATCGAACCGGTCTCTCCAGAGTTGTGTTGCGGGTGGTATCGGGCCTGAGCGATTACGGGCGTTGCGCCTTCGGCAGCGGTGTTCCGCTTCTCCCACCGTGTTGCCCGCCGATTATAGCCGGTTATGGCCTGCTGCCGGGGCCGCCCGGGCAGGGCCTGCGCCTGAATGGCCGATGGCCCGGGGCGTCCGTTTTGTGCGGTGCTGCATGGCATCGGGCGCATTCCCCGCCTATCATGGGCGGATACCCGAATTCATCTGGCGCCGTCCCTGCTGCAGCGGGACCGGCGCCCGCCGTGCGTGCCGCGCATGGCCTTGCCGGACACCGTTCACATGACCGCCGCTGTTGCTCCGTCCACCCGTCGCATGGCCCTGCTGCTCGCGGGCCTGGCCATGTTCGGCCCGTTCTCCATCGACACCATTTTCCCGGCCTTCCCGCAGCTGGCCCAGCGCCTGGCGGTGGATGAGGTGGCCGTCCAGCAGACCATCAGCGTCTACCTGCTGTTCTATGGCCTGATGAGCCTGGCGCACGGGCCGCTGTCCGATGCCTGGGGCCGCAAGCGGGTGATTCTCGGCGGCCTGGTGGTGTTTGCCGGGGCCTCGGTCGGCTGCGCGCTGTCCACTGACCTGCCGACCCTGCTGGCGTTCCGCGCGCTGCAGGGCCTGTCGGCGGGCGTGGGCATGATCGTCGGCCGCGCGGTGATCCGTGACCTGTACCACGGCCATGACGCCCAGCGGTTGATGAGCCAGGTCTCGATGCTGTTCGGCATCGCGCCGGCCATCGCCCCGATCATCGGTGGCTGGATTCTGCTCAGCGGTGCCGGCTGGCCGCTGATCTTCTGGTTCCTCGTGGTGTTCTCGCTGGTGCTGCTGGTGGCCACCGCGCGCTTCCTGCCGGAAACGCATCCGCCGGAGGCGCGGGTACCGCTGTCGCCGCGCGCACTGCTGCGTGACTATGTGCGCATCGGCTTCAACCCGCGTTTCCTGCGCCTGGCACTGGCCGGCAGCATCGGCTTCGGCGGCATTTTCCTGTACATCGCGTCCGCGCCGGTGTTCGTGATGCAGCACCTGCATCTGGGCGAAGGCGACTTCGCCTGGCTGTTCATTCCCACCATCGGTGGCATGACGGCCGGCGCGTTCCTGTCCGGGCGCATGGCCGGGCACACCACGCCGACCCGGCAGGTGACCATCGGCTTCTCCCTGTGCGCGCTGTCGACACTGCTCAACGTCGGCTACGTGGTGCTGGCGCCGCAGTTCGCGCTGCCGTGGGCGGTACTGCCCATTTTCCTGGGCGGCATGGGCATGGCGCTGATCTTCCCGATCCTGGCGCTGGCCGTGCTCGACATGTATCCGCACCAGCGCGGCCTGGCCTCGTCGCTGCAGGCCTTCGCGCAGCTGATGGTCAGCACCGTGGTGGCCGGCGTCGTGTCGCCCCTGCTCAGTGCCAGCCCGCTGCATCTGGCGCTGGGCCAGGCCGGCTTCTTCGCCGCCGGGTTTGTGTTCTGGTACTGGGAGCATCTGCGCGAGCGCACCGCCCAGGCGGCCTGCACGGAGGCGTGAGCCCACGGCGGCGACGGCTCGCGGGCTGCGCCGCGGCGCGCGCCAGGCGACGTGAAGCGGCGCAACGGCCGGGGTGCGTTATCCTTGCGCCCCCCACGCAGCGGTAGCGCCCATGTCCATCTCCTCCAAGATCCGCCGCGACCAGCGCCGCCGCAAGGAAGCGCAGGCCGCCAGCCGCGCCGCTGCGCAGGCTTCGCCCGTGGAGCCGCATGCCGAACTGCGTGATGCGCAGCGCACGCTGCTGGCAGGTGTCGTGCGCCGCGATGGCGAGTGGGTGCTGGGCATGGATGGCCGTATCGCAGGGCATAGCGAGAGCGCCGCGCAGGTACTGGCGTTGATCATGCAAGCCGGTGAACTGCACGAGCGCAACGGTACGCCGGTGCGTCTGATGTATTCCGACGCGCTGCGCGATGCCGCGCAGGCCGAAGCGCAGGCACAAGGGCAGACGTTCGAGGAATTCAAATCCGCGCTGGCCGCGCAGCTGGCCGCGAAGAAGGGGTAGCGCCGGGCCATGCCCGGCGAACGCAGCGGTGCGATCAAGGCCGCCGGGCATGGCCCGGCGCCACCGGAACGAAAGGGGCGGATCCTCGCGGATCCGCCCCTTTTCTCATTTCGCCACCGGGGCCGCAGCGCTGGCCTGCCAGCCGCACATCTGGCCTTCGTTCTGCTGCTTGAGCCACTCATTGACCGGGCTGAAGTACTCGATCATCGGGCCGGCATCCAGCTTGTCGGTGCCGGTCAGCTCCTTCAGCGTGGCCTGCCACGGCTGGCTGGCGCCCTTGCTGAGCATCGCCCAGTACTTCTGGCCGGCTTCCTTGTTGCCGTAGAAGGTGCACTCGTGCAGCGGGCCCTTGTAACCCGATGCATCGCACAGGCCCTTGTAGAACTGGAACTGCAGGATGCGGGCAAGGAAGTAGCGGGTGTACGGCGTATTGCCCGGCACGTGGTACTTCGCGCCCGGATCGAAGAACTCCTCGCCGCGGGTGCTGGCCGGGGCAACGCCCTGGTATTTGGCCTTCAGGTCCCACCATGCCTTGTTGTAGTTGTCGGCGGTGATCGATCCGTCAAACACGCCCCAGCGCCAGCGGTCGATCATCAGGCCGAAGGGCAGGAATGAAACGCCCGACAGCGCCATGCGCATCTGCGCGTTGATCACGGCCTCGCGGCTTTCCTGCGGTGCGTCAACGAGACCGATCGAATTCAGGTACTTGGGCGTCATCGCCAGCACGATCGTGTCGCCGATTGCTTCGTGGAAGCCATCGTTGGCGCCGCCCTGGAACAGGGGCGGCAACGGGTTGTAGGCCAGGTCGTAGTAGATGTGGCCCAGCTCGTGATAGATGGTGGTGAAGTTCTCTTCGTTCGGCTTGATGCACATCTTGGTGCGCACATCGCCTTCCATGTTCATGTCCCAGGCGCTGGCGTGGCAGACCACGTCACGGTCGTCAGGCTTGATGAACTGGGTCTTGTCCCAGTACGACTGCGGCAGCGAGGGCATGCCCAGCGACACGTAGAAATCCTGTGCGCGCTCGGTCATCTGTTTCGCGGTACGCAGTTCGGCCTCGCGCTGGGCCCTGTACTGGCCCGCGACGCTGGCATCCCTGCCAGCCTTGGCCAGCGCAGCACTCAGGTTGGTCTGGTACTGCTTTTCCAGTGCGGCGGTGATGTCCAGGCTTCCGGCACCGGGATAGGGCTCCAGCTGGTCCCACAGGTTGGACCAGTCCTGCTGCCACATGTTGCCCAGCAGGTGCGCGGCGATCAGGCCATTACCCACCTCGGCCTTGTCCTTGCCGTAGGTCTTGTCCAGCTTGCCGCGCGCGTAGCAGTGCAGCTGCTCGTACATCGGCTTGACCTGCTCCCACAGGCGGTCGGTTTCCGGCCCGATCTGCTCCGGCGGCATGTCATAGCCGCTGCGCCACATCTGCCCGGCATCGGTGAAGCCCATGCCCTTGGCACCTTCGTTCACCAGGCTGACGAACTTCTGGTAGTCGCCACGCATGTTCCGCGTGGTGCTGTGCCAGCCCTGCCAGGCATCAAGCTGCGCGTCGTAGTCGCGGCTGCGTGCCAGCACCTGTTCCAGTTCCCCCAGCTGGCGGCAGGAGGCCGGGTCGTTGGCATCGGTGCAGTACTTGCCAGCACCGTAGCTGCCCTCCATGCGGGTGGCGATCTGGGTCAGCTCGGCCAGCTTGGCCGGGTCGCGCGGTGCCGGCATCGAGGACATCAGCTTCAGCAGATGGATCGCACGCTTGCTGTCTGCGCTCATCGGCTGGCCCTCGAACTTCGCGGCCTGCTCGATCCAGCTGTTGAGCTGGGTCAGTGAACGCTCGTTGGCCTTGGCCGCGATGCGCTCCGAATCGCTGTTGATGTAGGTGGAAGACAGCCACTGCGCCGAGGTCATCTCCGGATAAGCAGCCTTGTATTCGGCATTGATGCGGGCAACGAACTGGTCGGCGGTCTCGCCGGCCGGTGCGCTGCTGCCGGCGCTCTCGGCGCCGGGGGACGCTTCCTTCTTGCAGGCAGCCAGGGCCAGCGTGGCGGCGGCGACAGCAGCGGCCAGCAGGAGATGACGGTGTTTCACGGGCGGTCCTTGGGTGGTGAACGACGGCCGAAGGCTAGTGGGCGCGCGTGCCCACCGCAAGTGGGGAAGGTTGGTGGGGTTCGGCAGGGCTTGCAGCCCTGCACCCGCAGAAGCAACTGAGACGGCAACGGCCGGAGCAAAAGCGGGTTTCCTGTGAGTCGGCGGGGTGGGGCCGGTTGCGGGGGACGCCGTAAATACGTCCCTGTAGGCTCGGTCGCGCCATCCATGGCGCTCACGCCCCCGCAACCGGACCCACCCCGCCTTCGACAGTTCTCTGCGATCTGTCGGAAATGCTCTTGGGGTCAGATCCGTTTTCCGCAGGAAAACGGATCTGACCCCGGAATTTCACCTACCAACAGCGCAGTGAACCCGCCATCCCACGGAATGCCGCTTCGGCTTTTGACGTTGACGTTGCCTTGGCTTCTGCGAGTGCAGGGCTGCAAGCCCTTCCGCCCCCGCCCCTCAGCTCTCGCAGCCGGCGAACACGTCGCGATCGCGCTCGTACAGCGCCGTCTTCACCTGCATCAGGCCCAGCACCGACGGGAACAGGTTGTCGTGGTCGGTATACGCTGCCGAACGCTTGCGCACGCATTGCAGGTCCAGCCCGCGACTGCTGGCGAAGCCCGGCGAGAACCACATCGTCATCGGTACGCGGGTCTGCTCGGCCGGGGCGATCGCATAGGGCACGCCGTGCAGGTACAGGCCCTTCTCACCCAGCGACTCGCCATGGTCGGACAGGTAGATCATCGCCGTGTCGTAGTCCTGCATGCCCTGCAGCGTGCCGATGGTCTTGCTGAGGAAATGATCGGTGTACAGCACGGCATTGTCATAGCTGTTGGTGATCTCTTCACGTGAGCACCGGCCGATGTCACGGGTGTCGCAGGTTGGCTTGAAGCGGGCAAAGGCGGCCGGATAGCGCTCGAAATACGCCGGGCCATGGTTGCCCAGCTGGTGCAGCACGACCACGCGGTCGCCGGATTTGGCACGCACCTGGGTGGCCAGGTCCTGCAGCAGGATCTCGTCCATGCAGCGGCCGTCGGCGCACAGGCCCGGGGTGGTCGCATCGGACAGCGACTGGAAGTCCAGCCCCTCGCACACGCCCTTGCAGCCGGACTGGTTGTCACGCCACAGCGGTGCGATGCCGGCGCGGTTCAGTACGTGCAGCAGCGACTGGTGCGCGCGGATCTTTTTCTCGTCGTAGTCGTGGCGTCCCCATGGCGAGAACAGGCAGGGCAGCGAAACTTCGGTGCTGGTGCCGCAGGAGTGCATGTCGGGGAAGTTGATCACCGGTGCCTGGGCCAGTTCCGGTGTGGTGTTGCGGCCGCCGTTGAGGCCCCAGTTCTGTGCACGCACGGTCTCGCCCATCACGATTACCAGCAGCCGCGGTTTGCTCGCCGGAGCGCGTGGGGTGGCCTTGGCGTCGGTGCCGATCGGCAGTTTCGGCGCGCGCTGCACCGGGTTGTCGCCGCGCAGTGCACGTGGAAGACCCAGCAGCACGTTGGCCGGGGTGGCGAGGTAACGCACTTCACGTTGGTTGCGCATCAGTGCGGAGACGTCCTGGAACGAGATCAGTGCACCGCCAACAGCGGTCACCGCAGCTACCGCCAGGAAGCCCAGGCGCCACAGCAGGCTGCGCCCCCAGCTGCGCCGCTGCAGCTGCACCCGCCACACCAGCACCATCGGCAGTGCCGCCAGCAGCAGTACCGGCCACAGCAGCGAGACCGTCATCAGTTCGCGGCTTTCCTTCGGATCGGTCGCCAGCACGTTGCGCAGCATGTCCGCATCCAGATAGATGTGGTAACGGCTCATGTAGTGGGCGGCGAAGGCCGTTACCAGCAGCAGCGCGCTGATCACCACCTTGGCGTTCCAGCGCCAGACCAGCAGGCCCAGCAGCAGGCCATGCGTGCCGAGCAGCAACAGCAGCAGCGACACCGCGTAGCGCAGGCTCTCCGGGTGGCTGGCCATCGCGCTGCGCCAGAACAGGCCGTTGCCGGCCAGGGCGAAGAACAGGCTGGTCAGCGCGATCAACGCCTCGGTGGACAGCTGTGGCCGCCAGCTGCGCAGTCCGGCCAGCGATGGCACACGGAGCGAGCGTTGAACCGAAGCATTCATGCGTTCGCCTCCAGGCGGTTGGTGCGGTCCAGGTGATGGCGGACCAGAACGTACAGCCCCAGTGACAGCAGCCAGCACAGCAGGGCTGTGGCAAGGTCATGCGACAGAAAATGTGCACCCCGCAGCTGCTGGCTGATGCCGAACAGCAGCCCGCTGCCCAGGCCCAGTGCCAGGCCGGTCCAGCGCCAGGCAGGACGCCACAGCAGGGCGAAAAAGTACAGGCTCAGCCAGGCATAGCCGGCGCTGGCATGGCCGGCGGGAAAGCACGCGATCACCGGCATGTCGGCCGGACGATGGCTGAAAAGCCCGATATAAGGCTGGTGGCCGCCGTAGCGCAGCAGATCCCACGGGCAGTCCATCGGCACCAGCGACTTCAGCAGAGACACGCCGCCGGTTCCCAGAGCCAGGGCAATTACGACATAAAGCAGCGCCCACCGCAGGGTGCGATCACGTCCGCGGCGCCAGTGGTGAAAGCTCAGCAGTATCACCACGAGCGCCGCGGCGGTGCTGAACCACTTGCCGCCCCGGTGCACCAGCGAACGGGTGAACCACGCGTCCTGCAGTGCCCAGCGGCCGCCCTCCAACCGGAACAGGTGGTCAGCCAGCCATTGATCGGCTCCCCCCTCCATGAACACGGCGAACAGGGGAAGCACGATGAGCAGTGGAAGCCACAGGTGGGTCACGGCGAACCGCGATGCCAGCGTGGAGTAGGCCGAAGCAACCCCGGAGACGGGAGGACGGACGGACATGCAGGAAAACACCGTGACGATGAACCGGCGCCATGCTCGTCAGGTTGATGTCGGAGAAGGGTCGGACCTGCGTTCGGGCCGGGTTAACCGCCGGCCCGCGTGGGGGATGATTCAGTCTTCTTCTTCGTTGGCGCCGGCCCGCTCGGCGTGGCAGCCGGCATCCCAGGCAGTGCCGGGCACCAGTTGCCAGCGGTTGCGGTTGGCGACGCCGATGTCGATCACCTGGGCGGCATCCACGCAGGGACTCATGGCCTTGTCGAGTACCAGCAGCCAGCGCCGGTCGGGTGCTTCGGCCAGCCAGGGGCCGGCGTCGTGCCACTGTTCAGGCCAGGGCCGCTTGAAGCCGAACTCGCGCACGGCGCGGTCGGCCTGCAGCAGGTTCTGCTCGCGCCAGGCCACCAGTGCCAGTTCGGCATCGGGGCCGATCCTCGCGCCGACCCGGCGCATCAGCGCCGACGACGAGGCGTAGGGGTCGAGCGCCGGAATCAGCACCAGGCCGTACAGCATCCACAGCAGGCCGTGGGTGAGCAGTACCAGGGTGGCGGCGCGCCGCACGCGCAACCACACGGCCAGGGTAGCCACGGCGATCGCGAACGTCAGCAGGCCGTCGCCCAGCACCGGCAGCAGGGTGTCGGGCATCGCACGCCGCTGCAGCTGCGCCTGCGCCCAGTGACTTTCGGTGAGCAGCATCACGCCCAGCACGGCGGTTGCCAGCATCAGCACCAGGCTGTAACCGAACAGATACCGGCGCACGCACAGCCTGCGCAGCAGGCCGGGCAGCAGGGGCGCGGCGGCAAGGGCCACGGCAGGCAGCATCGGCAGCAGGTAGACCTCGCGCTTGCCGGGGCTGGCGCTGAAGAACACCAGCACCAGCAGCGCCCACCCCAGCAGCAGCCACTGCCGGCGGTCGCCACGGCGCAGGCGCCGCCACCACGGGCGGGCCAGCACCGGCAGCAACAGGGCACCCGGCAGCCACAGTGTCAGGATCACCTGCAGGTAGTACCAGACCGGCTGCCGGTGGTGCCAGGCGTTGGCATAGCGGGTGCCGGTCTGCTTGAACAGCAGTTCATGCGCATAGGACTGCAGCGAGGCACTGGGTTCGTGCAGCAGGGCCCAGCCCAGCGGGGCCAGCCAGACGGCCACGCCGAGCAGGAATGCAGGGATCAGCCACAGCAGGGTCGCCGGGTGCGGGCCCTCGATGCGACGGCCGCGGCGATGCTGGTACAGCCACCAGCCGAACCAGGGCAGCACCATCAGCAGCGGCAGGAAACCCACGCCTTTGGTCACCGTGCCCAGGCCGGCGGCAAAGCCGGCCAGCCACAGCGCCGGCACATTGCGTCGCTCGCACAGATGCCGCAGCAGGCCCCACAGGGCCAGCGTGGTCATCCCGACCAGCACCATATCGATCTGCGCACGCTTGGCCATCAGGCCGAACTGCAGGGTGCAGAACAGGGCACCGATGGCATAGAGGGAGTGGCGCGGCGACCACAGTCGGCGTGCCAGATCCGACACCAACCACAGACTGAGCAGGGCCCCCAGCAGCGAAGGCAGCAGGAACGACCACTGCCAGCTGCCTACCGCTTCGTAGGCCGCGGCCTGCAGCCACATGAACACCGGCGGCTTCTCCGCATACAGCTCGCTGCCACGGTGCGGCAGCAGCCATTCCCCGCTTTCCACCATGGTCCTGGCGGCCAGTACGAAGCGGGGTTCGTCCGGTGGCTGCGGCTGGCGCATGCCGATGCCGGCAGCCAGTGCCGCGATGATCAACAGCCAGAGCAGGGGCAGGCGCCAACGGCGGGGCAGGGCTACGGGCACGGCAGGCTCCGGGAGCAAAACGGCCATTTTGAGGCGGCGGGGGTGGGAAAAGCGTCGGAGTATCGCCGGGGCGACCTCATTCCGACATGCGTGGCGCTACCATGGTACGAACTTCCGTGGAACTTTCATGCATGCGCCTGTTGGTGATCGAGGACAACCGGCAGCTGGTGGCCAATCTGTTCGACTACTTCGAGTCGCGCGGTCATGTGCTGGATGTGGCTCCCGATGGCATCACCGGCCTGCATCTGGCGGGCAGCCATCCCTATGACGCGGTGATCCTGGACTGGATGCTGCCCCGGATGGAGGGGCCGGAAGTGCTGCGCCGCCTGCGTGCCGAGCATGGCTCGGAGGTGCCGGTGATCATGCTGACCGCACGCGACGAACTGCCGGACAAGATTGCCGGCTTCCGTGCCGGCGCTGATGACTACCTGACCAAGCCGTTCGCGTTGCCGGAGCTGGAAGTGCGGCTGGAGGCCCTGCTGCTGCGGGCACAGGGACGCAACCCCCGCAAGCGGCTGCAGGTGGGTGATCTGGTGCTGGACCTGGCGACCCTGGAGGCGCAGCGCGCCGGACAGGTCCTGCATCTGTATCCGGCCTGCCGCAAGCTGCTGGAAGTGCTGATGCGCGCCAGCCCCGGCGCGGTCACCCGCCAGCAGCTCGAATTCGCCCTGTGGGGCGACGAGCCACCGGACGGCGACCTGCTGCGCTCGCATGTCTACGAACTGCGCCGCAGCGTGGATGGACCGTTCGTGGACAAGCTGATCCACACGCTGCCGCGGGTCGGCTACCGGTTGGCCCTGCCCACCGCCGCCGAGGCCGGCAGGAATGACGATGAAGGTGCGTAGACCCGGCCCGCTGTACCGCCGCGTGCTGTGGTGGCTGCTGGGCTACCTGGCACTGCTTTCGCTGGCGGTGTTCAGCGTAGGCAACTATGTGCACGAGCACGCCGAACACGCCGCCTGGCGCGCGCTGCTCAACTCCGAACTGGACAGCATCGTCGAGCATGTCGAGCACGAGCCACACTATCGATGGCAGGACTCGGACACGCTCAGCCTGTACCGTTTCGACGCGGTGAACCTGCCTGACAGCCTGCGCACCCTGCATCCCGGCCTGCATGACGGGGTGATGGTGAAGGACCGCGAAACGGCGGTCATGGTGCGTGATACGGACTCGATGGGGCGCGTTGCGCTGGTGCTGGACATCTCCGACTTCCACGACCTTGAGCAGTTCGCAACGCGGTGGGTGATGCTGGCCGGGGTGATCATGATCTTCGTCACCGTGCTGATGGCGTCCTTCGGCATGGAGCGCATGGTGCGTCCGCTCAGCCTGCTGGCGCAGCGCATCGGCGCGTTGCGGCCGGGCGCGCAGGGCCAGCGCATCGATGTCGACCCGCGTGGCAGTTCCGAGCTGCACACCATCGCCGATGCGTTGAATGACTACCTCGAACGCAACGAGCAGTTCGTGGAACGCGAGCGGGTGTTCATCAGCACTGCCAGCCATGAGCTGCGCACCCCGATTGCGGTGATGACCGGCGCCGCCGAGCTGGCACTGGAGCAGCCGGGCCTGCCGGACCGTGCCCGGCAGCAGATCCAGCGCGTGCTGCGCACCGCGCAGGGCGTGGAGCAGCTGATCGAACTGCTGCTGGTGCTTGCGCGCGATCCGGCGCGGCTGGCGGCGCGTGCCGAGCGCATCGCACTGGACCAGCTGCTGCCGGACATCGTCGAGCATCATCGCCATCTGCTGGGCGACAAGGACCTGAGCATCGGTATCCAGGCCGCGCCGGTGGACATCGTTGCCCCGCTGGCGGTGGTGCAGGCGGCGATCGGCAACCTGTTGCGCAACGCGATCGAGAACAGCGGCCGCGGGCACATCGAACTGCGCCTGAGCGCTTCGGCGGTGCTGACCCTGCAGGACCCGGGGCATGGCATGAGCCCGGAGGAGATCGCTGCGATCCACGCACGCATGGCCCGGGGAGAGCGTGTCGATCGTGGCGGGATCGGCCTGGACCTGATCGCGCGCCTGTGCGAGCACCTTGGCTGGACCCTGCAGCTGCAGCCCTGCGAGCCGCGCGGGACGCAGGCCACGCTGGATTTCGGTGCTTCGCGCCCAGGCGGATGATCGCAGTCGCGGGGGCAGGCCTTCGGCCGCGGCACATGCTGGTCGACCAGGATCACGTTGCCGTCCGGATCCATCAGTTGCAGGAAGGCGGGGCCTTCACTGTCGGGATCGGCCCGAACCTGCAGCGCGATACCCTGCGCATCCAGCGCTGCCTGCAGTTCGCGGACGTCCTGGAAACGCGGCAGTTCCTGCTTGTGCTGGTCCCAGCCCGGGTTGAAGGTCAGCAGGTTGCCTTCAAACATGCCCTGGAACAGGCCGATGACGACACCGTTGTTGCGCAGTACCAGCCAGTTCTGCGTCGCATCGCCGCCGGTGACCGAGAAGCCCAGTGCCTCATAGAACGCGCGGGAGGCGGCCAGGTCCTTGACCGAAAGGCTGACCGAGAAGGCACCCAGTTGCATGGACACGCTCCGTACCGGGGAAGGCGAGGCCGGCACTGCAGCATGACCCGCCGTGAAGAGGGTGTTAATCTCGACCCGCGCCGCCTTATGCGGCGCTTTTTTTTCCGCTCTTTCGATCGACAGAGGATCCCATGCCGACCGAACCCGCTACTGCCCTGATCAGCAACGATATCGTTGGCCTGGGCCTGATTGCTGCCACCCTGGCCCTGATCTTCTGGGCCGCCAGTGGTCCCACCCCCCTGCTGAAGAAGATCTTCGCCTGGGTGCCGGCCCTGCTGCTGTGTTACTTCATCCCGGCCATCTACAACACCGCCGGTGTCATCGATGGCCACAACACGTCGCTGTACAACCCGGTCGCACGCGATGTGCTGCTGCCTGCCGCGCTGGTCCTGCTGACCCTGTCGATCGACCTCAAAGGGGTCATCAAGCTCGGCCCGAAGCTGCTGCTCGTGTTCTGTGCCGGTACCGCCGGCATCATGCTCGGCGCCATCGTCTCGTTCCAGGTGATGAAGCTGATCCACCCGGAAACCGTGGCCGGTGACACCTGGGCTGGCATGGCGGCGCTGGCCGGCAGCTGGATCGGCGGTGGCGCCAACATGGTCGCCATGCGCGAGATCTTCGGTACCGATGCCACGACCTTCGGGCAGTTCGCCGTGGTCGATGTGGCCTGCGCCAGCCTGTGGATGGCGATCCTGCTGTTCCTGGCCAACCGCGCGCAGCAGATCGACACGCGCAACGGTGCCGACACCCGTGCCATCGACGAGATGAAGGCGCGCATCAGCGCCTATGAAGCGCAGAACGCACGTATTCCCAGCATGACCGACCTGATGGTGATCGTCGGCGTTGCCCTGGGCGGTGTCGGCCTGGCGCACGCGATCGCCGCGCCGCTGTCGGGCTGGTTCAAGGCCAACGTGAGCTGGGCCAGCCAGTTCAGCCTGGACAGCCAGTTCGTCTGGGTGATCCTGCTGTCCACCGCGATGGGCCTGGGCCTGAGCTTCACCCGTGCACGTCGTCTGGAAGCGGCGGGTGCCTCGCGCCTGGGCACGGTGTTCCTGTACTTCCTGATCGCCTGCATCGGCATGCAGATGAACCTGCTGTCGCTGCTGGATCGGCCGTGGCTGTTCCTGCTCGGCGCGATCTGGATGGCGACCCACGTGCTGGTGCTGTGGGCCGTGGCCAAGCTGGTCCGTGCACCGCTGTTCTTCTTCGCCATTGGTTCGCAGGGCAACATCGGTGCGGCGGCATCGGCGCCGGTGGTGGCTGCGGCCTTCCATCCGACACTGGCACCGGTCGGCGTGCTGCTCGGCACGGTGGGCTATGCCACCGGCACCGGGCTGGCCTATGTCACCGGCCTGATCCTGAAGTGGATGGCCAACGGCTGAGCGCGGGTCGCTATGGCTGCGCTTTCCCGCGATCTGCGGCAGATCCACGCCATGCGTGGATGCACTTGATGCCGACCCATGAGCAGAGAAGGGGTCAGATCCGTTTCCCGGAGGAAACGGATCTGACCCCGGACTCAATGCGATGCGTGGATCTACAACAGATCCAGCACCGTCATGCCTTTCAGCAGCAGCGTCCGCCGTTGCGTCCGCCGTACCGCGCTTCCTGACGTTCGCGGAAGAACGTCTTGTAGTCCATCGGTTCCTGGTCCGGATGCTTCTCCAGCATGTGCCGGACGTAGTTGTCGTAATCAGGGATGCCACAGCACAGGCGTGCCGTCTGCACCAGGCGTCGCCACACGCGGCGGTGCGCCTGGTACTGGCCAACGGGAACCAGTTGCGTGCTCATTACAGATCCACCATTTCATGCGGCTTCAGCGCCACGTACGGGGTCTCGCGGTCGCTGCGCTGCGGATTGCGGCGTGCGGCCAGGATCGTGCGGATCGAATAGGTCAGCACCGCACCCACCACCAGCAGGAACAGCGCGGTCAGGCCGGTGTTGACGTAGGCATTGACCACGATCTGCTGCATCTGCGCCACCGACTTGGCCGGTGCGGTGATGGTGTCGCTGGCGATGGCGGCCTGGAACTTGTGCGCCTGCGCCAGGAAGCCCTGCGCCGGGTTGCTGTCGAAGATCTTGATGAAGCCGGCATAGGTGGTGCAGATCAGCAGCCAGGTGGCCGGTACCGCGGTCACCCACGCGTAGCGGTCACGCTTCATCTTGAACAGCACCACCGTCCCCAGCATCAGCGCGATACCGGCCAGCATCTGGTTGGAGATGCCGAACAGCGGCCACAGGGTCTGGATGCCGCCGAACGGATCGACCACGCCGGTGTAGAGCAAGTAGCCCCACAGCGCCACGCAGCCGGCCGTGCCGATGATGTTGGCCGTCCACGACTCGGTCTTCTTCAGCGCCGGAATGAAGTTGCCCAGCAGATCCTGCAGCATGAAGCGGCCCGCGCGGGTGCCCGCATCCACGGCGGTCAGGATGAACAACGCTTCGAACAGGATGGCGAAGTGGTACCAGAACGCCATCATCGCGTCGCTGCCGCTGGGAATGGCTTCATGCAGGATCATTGCGATGCCCACCGCCAGCGTCGGCGCACCACCGGCGCGGTGCAGGATCGTCGGCTCGCCGATCGCGGCGGCCGTGGCGGTCAGCTGTTCCGGCGTGATGGTGAAGCCCCAGGTGTTGGTGATGTAGTGCGCGGCAGACGCCGCATCGGCACCGATCACCGCCGCCGGGCTGTTCATCGCGAAGTAGATGCCCGGATCGATGATCGACGCAGCCACCAGCGCCATCACCGCCACGAACGATTCCATCAGCATGCCGCCATAGCCGATGTAGCGCATGTGCGATTCATTGGCCAGCAGCTTCGGTGTGGTGCCCGAGGAAATCAGCGCGTGGAAACCGGATACCGCGCCGCAGGCAATGGTGATGAACAGGAACGGGAACATGCCGCCCTTCCACACCGGGCCATCGCCACTGGCGGCGAACTGGGTCAGTGCGGGCATTTTCAGCTCGGGCATCACGATCAGGATGCCGATGGCCAGAGCGACGATGGTGCCGATCTTGAGGAAGGTCGACAGGTAGTCGCGCGGTGCCAGCAACAGCCACACGGGCAGCACCGAAGCGACGAAGCCGTAGCCGATCAGCATCCAGGTGATCTGCGTGCCGGTGAAGGTGAAGGCCGGGCCCCACACCGGATCTGCAGCAACCTTGCCGCCGTACCAGATCGCGGCCAGCAGCAGCACCAGGCCCACCACCGAGATCTCGCCGATCTTGCCCGGCCGGATGTAGCGCATGTAGATGCCCATCAGGATCGCGATGGGCATCGTGGCTATCACCGTGAACATGCCCCAGGGGCTTTCCGCCAGCGCCTTGACCACCACCATCGCCAGCACCGCCAGGATGATGATCATGATCAGGAACGCGCCGAACAGCGCGATGGTGCCGGGCACCTGTCCCATTTCCTCGCGGACCAGATCGCCCAGTGAGCGGCCGTTGCGCCGGCTGGACAGGAACAGGACCATGAAGTCCTGTACCGCACCGGCCAGCACCACGCCCACCACCAGCCACAGCAGTCCGGGCAGGTAGCCCATCTGCGCCGCGAGCACCGGGCCCACCAATGGACCGGCGCCGGCGATGGCCGCGAAGTGGTGGCCGAACAGCACGTGCTTGTTGGTCGGCACGTAGTCCAGGCCATCGTTGTTGATCACCGCCGGCGTAGCCCGGGTCGGATCCACCTGCATCACCTTGTTGGCGATGAACAGGCTGTAGAAGCGATAGGCGATCAGGTAGATCGAAACAGCGGCGACGACGATCCACAGCGCGTTGATATGTTCGCCGCGGCGCAAGGCCACGGTGCCCAGACAGAACGCGCCGAGCAGGGCGAGTGCCGCCCAACCCAGTTTGGCAAACCCTTTCATGAGGTGCTCTCTCCCGGAAAGACATTCAAAGAGTCCCGCGTGCCCTTTACAGGGTCAATGCGTGCGGGGCCCATCGGCGGTAGTACTTTGGTCGTACGAAGGTGGTGACCGCGTGTGCGGCATGGGCTGCGGGCAGACATCCGTGTCGCGGAACCGCCGGCATGACGCCCGGCGAACACCAGGGATGGAACAATCGGTTGCGGCGTCATCCATTGGCGGACGGCGCCGCGGCGTCCATCTTCAGTGGCATCCATCCAACAGGAGTCGCCATGAGCCTTCCCGAACCGGTCCGCGTCCTGCGCACCATCCGTGGCATGCCCACGTCCGACGGCGCCGGCGTGCGCCTGACCCGTGTCATCGGCGGCCCGACGCTGCCGGATCTGGATCCGTTCCTGCTGCTGGATGAATTCGGTACGGACCGCGCCGAAGACTACATCGCCGGTTTCCCGGAGCATCCGCACCGCGGTTTCGAGACGGTCACCTACATGCTGGACGGACGCATGCGCCACCGCGACAACCACGGTAACGAGGGCCTGCTGACCCCGGGCAGCGTGCAGTGGATGACTGCAGGCCGGGGCCTGGTGCATTCGGAGATGCCGGAACAGGAAAGCGGGCAGATGCGCGGTTTCCAGCTGTGGGTGAACCTGCCCGCGCGCGAGAAGATGACGGACCCGAAGTACCAGGAGTTCGCGCCGGAACGCATCCCGGTGGTGCAGCCGGAGCCGGGTGTGGAGGTGAAGGTGATCGCCGGTACTGTCGATGGCACCACCGGCCCGATCGTGCAGCCGGCCACCGATCCGTTGTATCTGGACGTCCGCCTCGAGGCCGATCGTGCCTGGACCTACACGCTTCCGGAAGGCCACAACGCGTTTGCCTATGTCTTCGAGGGCGCAATCACGGTCGGCGAGCAGGATGCCGCACGTGATGTGGCGCGCCAGGAACTGGCGGTGCTCGGTGGCGGTGAACAGCTGCACGTTTCGGCTGGCAGCGAAGGGGGGCGGCTGATTCTGGTGGCCGGCCGGCCACTGCGGGAGCCAGTGATGCGGCATGGCCCGTTCGTGATGAACACGCGCCAGGAACTGATGCAGGCCTTCGTCGATTTTCAGGAAGGCAGGTTCTGAGGGCCGACGCCGCCCTCCAGGAGGAAGCCGGTAGCGCCGGGCCATGCCCGGCGGCTCTCCGGCACAGCACGCGCAAAGGACGTCCATCAGGCCATGCCCGGCGTTGCCGCCAACTCCTCGGATCCGGCGGGGATGCTGCCAGGCAGTCATCCCCGTCACCGTCAACGTCCGGCGGCTACGGCTGAGGGCGTCAGGCTCATGCCCTGCGCCAACTGCTGCAGCGACCCCAGTTCCTGCGTGCTGCCCGGGTACAGGGCAATCTGCGCATAGCGGCCCTTGTCCAGCTTGATCACGCTGATGCGTCGTTCGGCGTATCCCGGCGGCTGCTGTCCACCCAGATCGGGCTGGTACCAGTACAGTGACTCGCCGGCGAAACTGCCTTTTTCCTGGCGCAGCGAGCGGCTGAGCGGAATCGCCGGATCGCGTGCGCTCAGCATCAGGCTCAGTACTTCCCGTCCATCCTCGGTGCTGGCGCGGCAGAGCAGGAAGTCCGACTGCACCTGCTGCTGCCATTTCAGGCCGCTGCTCGCCGGCAGCGAAGGACATTCGGCGGGTGCCTGCGCGGCGGCCTGGGCCGCGGCAAACAACAGGCTCGACAGGACAACAGGCGCGAACTTCATGCATCCCCCCAAGGTGGCGTGTCGTGTGACGCCGCCATGCTGCTGGCGGCCGTGGCATCCCATCCCCGGATGCCATCCCCGCCGGGCATGTGCACAGGCGGTCAAACAGACCTTAACGGAACGTGAGTGCCCGCACAAATTGCGGTTACAACCGTAACCATTGCGGCCGATTGTCGGCCGCAATGGTCCGGGCAGCACTCAACGGTCGTTACCGACCCACTTGTAGATGATGCCGCCGATCATGCCGCCCAGCAGCGGGGCGACCCAGAACAGCCAGAGCTGGCCGACCGCGCCGCTGCCGGCGAAGAACGCCACCGCGGTGGACCGAGCCGGGTTCACCGACGTGTTGGTGACCGGGATGCTGATCAGATGGATCAGGGTCAATGCCAGACCGATCGCCAGCGGAGCGAACCCTGCCGGTGCCTTGCCATGGGTGGCGCCCATGATCACGACCAGAAATACCGCAGTCAGCACCACTTCGCACAGGAAGGCGGCCGCCACGCTGTACCCGCCGGGCGACAGCGCACCGTAGCCGTTGCTGGCGAAGGCCCCGGCCTGGCTGCCGTCGATGGCGAAGCCGCTGGCGCCGGAAGCGATCTGCAGCAGGATGAAGCCGGCCAGCAGGCCGCCCGCGACCTGGGCGATGATGTACGGCACCAGGTCGCGGGCCGGGAAGCGGCCGCCGGCCCACAGGCCCACGCTGACTGCCGGATTGAAGTGCGCGCCGGACACGTGACCGAACGCGTAGGCGCCGGTGACCACGGTCAAGCCGAACGCGAGTGCCACGCCCAGGAAGCCGATGCCCAGCGGATTGCCGTCGCCGCCGAACTTGGCAGCCAGTACCGCACTGCCACAGCCACCCAGAACCAGCCAGAAAGTGCCGAGGAACTCGGCGGCCAAGCGTTTACCCATGCTCATGAACTGCACTCCTTTGATGAACTAAAATGTGAAACAGGTCACATTTCAGTGACCGGCGAGTGACGATAGCGTCAAAGGCCGGTGCAGGGATACACCTCAGGGTGTGTGCAGCGCGCGATGCTCAGTACTGCGGCAGCGGGATGAACTCCTTGTCGTCGCCGGGAATGCTGCCGAACCGGCCGGCTTCCCAGTCCTGTTTCGCCTGTTCGATGCGCTCCTTGGAGCTGGAAACGAAGTTCCACCACAGGTGACGCGGGCCATCCAGCGGTTCGCCGCCGAACAGCATGGCCTTGAGCGGGGTCTTCGCGCGCAGCCGGCCGCGCGCGCCGGCCTCGGGAATCACCAGGTGCTGCGCCGGGATGTCCACGCCATCCAGCTGCGCCTGGCCTTCGAGGATGTACAGCGCCCGCTCGCGGTGGCCGTCATCGATGTCGATCTCCGCGTCGGGATCGAGGTCGATGGCTACATTGAGCGTGTCGGCGAAGACCTTCACCGGCGACTCCTCGCCATAGGCGCGGCCTGCGATCACGCGCAGCCAGGCACCGTTGCGGCGCTGCTCCGGGAGGGTCGCGGCGGCGTGGTGATAGAACGCCGGCTCCACTTCCTCGTGCGACTTCGGCAATGCCACCCAGGTCTGCATCCCGTGGATCGGATGGTCGTGACCGCGCTCCGGTGGGGGCGTGCGTTCGGAGTGCGCGATGCCGCGGCCGGCGGTCATCCAGTTGACGTCGCCGGGACGGATCACCTGGTCCGAGCCGAGCGTGTCGCGGTGGCCGATGGCGCCGGACCAGAGGAAGGTGACGGTGGCCAGGCCGATATGCGGATGGGGACGCACGTCGATGCCGGTACCTGCGGTAAGGACGGCCGGGCCCATCTGGTCGACGAATACGAACGAACCGATGCTGCGGGCCTGCAGGGTGGGGACGGCGCGGCGGACTTCCAGGCCGCCGATGTCGTGTACGCGCGGGGCGATGATGGTGGTCATGCGGGCGTCTCGCTGGCAGGGATCAAGAGTGCCAGCATGGCATGCGGCCGTGACGGGCACATGCCCCATGCGGGTAACAGGGTGTTCCAGCCAACGGCGCAGCCCCTCGTGGCTGGGTTGCTGGATGCGGGTCAGGATGCGAGTCAGTGTTTGGGCCGGGCGGGTGGGTTGCGCAGGACGCGCCGTGAACCCATCCATGGGGGCTCGATGGCGCCATCCATGGCGCCAACGGTCCCGCGCAACCCACCCGCCCGGCCCCTGACAGTTTCCGTGTGCGTCCAGCCACGGAGAAGAAAAAAGAAAATCAACATCAAACGCCGGTCGCTTCGCTCCTGGTGGCGACCAAGGTCGACACCCACCAGTTCGTAGTGATCCACACCGGAATCGAGATTCACCACCGTCACCGGGAAACTGTCGGGGGTGGGGCGGTGTCGGGTTGCGGGGTGTCCGCGGCATGGATGCCGCGGCCAAGCCCCCAGGGACGGGTTTACGGCGTCCCCGCAACCCGACACCGCCCCGCCCGACAAACAGAAAAGCCAGAGCCGCTTTGGCTCTGGCTTCTGCTGTGGAACTTGACGTTGCCTCTGCGGGTGCCGGGCCGCAGGCCCGGCCGATCACATCACACCACCGGTTCGCGCAGGGCAGGGTTGTCCCAGCCCGGGCGCGGGGCAAAGCGGTCACCGTGACGCTGCTGCAGCGCCTTCAGGCGCTCGACGATCACATCGGCACCCACCGCGCGGATGTGCTGGATCGGACCCCCGCGGAACGGCGCGAATCCGGTGCCGAAAATCACGCCCGCATCCAGCAGGTCCGCATCGGCCACCACGCCTTCGTGCAGGCAGGCCACGGCCTCGTTGAGCAGCGGCAGGATCAGGCGATCTTCCAGGTCCGCAGGGGCCTGGTAGTCGCTGGCGACATCCGGCTTCTTCGGCTTGCCGTTCTCCCAGGTGTAGATGCCCTGGCCATCCTTCTTGCCGCGCTTGTCGGCTTCCACCGTCTGCAGTGCCGCCGGAATCTGCAGGCCGAGGAACGGCGCCAGCTCGCGGCCCACGCCGGCGGCGACATCCAGGCCGACCGTGTCGATCAACTCGATGGGGCCCATCGGCATGCCGAACTTCACCGCTGCCTTGTCGATCACCGGGCCCGGGATACCTTCGGCATAGGCGGTGGCCGCCTCCAGCATGTACGGGAACAGCACGCGGTTGACCAGGAAGCCCGGGCTGCCCGCCACCGGTACCGGGAACTTGCCCAGCGCCTTGCAGAACGCTGCCAGACGGCGCTCGGTCTCCGGCGCCATGCCGTCGTGATGGATGATTTCCACCAGCGGCATCTGTGCCACCGGATTGAAGTAGTGCAGGCCGGCGAACTGCGCCGGGCGCTGGATGTGGTCGCGCAGTTCCACCAGCGGAATCGACGAGGTATTGGTGGTCAGCAGCGCATCGGCCTTCATGCCCGGCTCCAGCGTCTGGTACAGCGCGCGCTTGGCCTCCGGGTTCTCGATGATCGCCTCGATCACCAGATCGGCGTCGGCCACGCCTTTGCCCTCCAGGTCCGCCCGCAGCCGCGCCGCCACCGCCGGACGCTTGCTCTCGTCCTTCACCTTCCTGGCGAACAGTGCCTGCGCGCGTTCCATCGCCGGATCGATGAAGCGCTGCTCGCGATCCTGCAGGGTGACCTCGAAGCCCTTGTAGGCCGCCCACGCGGCGATGTCACCGCCCATCACGCCGGCGCCGACCACGTGCACGTGGCGGATGCCGGAATCGCCGCCGCCCAGACCCTTCAGGCGCTCGGTCAGGAAGAAGATGCGGATCAGATTGCGCGCGGTCGGCGTGCTGGCCAGCTTGACCACCGCGCGGCGTTCGGCATCCAGGCGGGCCTGCACCGGCTTGCCGGCGCTGCGCTGCCAGGTGCTGATCAGTGCATAGGGCGCCGGGTACTGGTCCTTCTTCGCCTTGCGCGCGACCTGCTTGATCATCTGCGGTGCCAGTACCTTGCGCGCCAGCCAGGTGTTGCTGGCCCATGCCAGTGCACGCTGCTTGAACGGCCGCGTGGTGCCGGCCAGCGCCAGTGCGACGGCGGTGTCGAGCACCACCGCCGGTGCCACCACCTTGTCGACCAGGCCGATGCCACGCGCGGCCGAGGCCGAGAGGGTGCGGCCGGTCAGCATCATGTCCATCGCCGCCGGGGCGCCGACCAGCTGCGGCAGGCGCGCGCTGCCACCCCAACCGGGGAAGATACCCAACTGGGTTTCCGGCAGCCCGATGCGGGTGCTGCTGTCGTTGGAGGCCACGCGGTAACGGCAGGCCAGGGCCAGCTCGGTGCCGCCACCCAGGCAGTGGCCATGGATGGCTGCAACGGTCGGGCAGGGCAGCTCTGCCAGCTTCTGGTAGGTGGATTGGCCGCGACGGATGGCATCGTTGACGGTGCCGCGCCGGTCGAACTCCTGGAATTCCTTCAGATCGGCGCCGGCGATGAAGCCGGCCTTCTTCAGGGACTGGATCACCACGCCCTTCGGCGGATCCAGCGCGATGCGTTCGAGCAGATCGCCCAGCTCCAGCAGCACGTCCTGCGACATCGCGTTGACACTGCTGTCCTGACGATCCAGGGACAGGACCACCACGCCGTCGTCGCGGATCTCGGGGTGCCAGTGGCTGAAGCGGAGACCATCGAAGCCTGAGAGCATGGACGTTCCATCCGGTTGTGTATGGAGAAGCGGCTATGATCCAGAGGTTGTTTCCCCCGCGTCAAATCCCTATAGCAGGGGAGTGGCGGTTCCGGATCCATGGCCGTGGAACAGAACGCTAACGGAACAGTGGTTAAAAGCTGGTGCGGCGCCGGGTGATCGGCGACTGAACTTTTCCCGGGATTGGCAGTCTCATTGCCCGACGTCGGTTGGGCTGACAGGAGTGCGGCCCCCCATGGCCGAGGTTGAAACACCACAGGAGCTGGATCTGGAACTGGTCCGGCGCGTGCAGCGCGGCGAGAGCGCGGCTTTCGATGTACTGGTGCGCAAGTATCAGCATCGGGTCGTGGCCCTGGTCGGTCGCTACATCGCCGACTGGAGTGAATGTCAGGACGTCGCCCAGGACACTTTCATACGCGCCTACCGCGCGATCGGAAGCTTCCGCGGCGATGCCCAGTTCTCAACCTGGTTGCATCGGATCGCCGTGAACACCGCCAAAAACTACCTGGCTTCACACAATCGACGCCCGCCGACCGATGACATCGACATCGGCGATGCCGAACAGTTCGACAGCGGCACGCGCCTGCGCGACACCGACACGCCCGAACGCGAGTTGATGCGCCAGGAGCTGGAACAGACAGTGATGAAGGCCGTCAACGCGCTGCCGGAAGAACTCCGGTCGGCGATCACCCTGCGCGAGGTGGAAGGCCTGAGCTACGAGGAAATCGCGCAGAAGATGGGGTGCCCGATCGGCACCGTGCGCTCTCGGATCTTCCGGGCGCGCGAGGCGATCGACACCGAACTCCGGCCGCTGCTGGACATCGGCAGCGCCACCCGCGAGAAGAGCCGCGTATGACCAGTCATCCATTCAACGAATCGCAGAATCATCAATCGCCGGCCGGGCTGCGGCTTGACCAGCGCCATCGGGAACAGCTGTCGGCCCTGGTCGATGGCGAGCTGGGGGCCGACGAGGCCCGCTTCCTGCTGCGCCGCATGGAGCATGACCCGGAACTGGCCGGCTGCCAGGAGCGCTGGCAGCTGCTGGGCGACGTGATGCGCGGGCAGGCGTCGGTGCTCGCGCCCGCCGGCTTCAGCGCCGCGGTTGCCTCTGCCATCGCCGCCGAACCCACGCCCCGGTCCGGGCCTCAGGACCGGCAGGTGCGCCGCAGTGGCTGGCGTACCTGGGGGGGCGGTGCCGCATTGGCTGCCTCGGTCGCTGCGGTGGCCCTGTTGATCGGCGGCGAGAAGCTGAAGGAGACCCCTCCCGGAGAGCCGCTGGCACCGCAGGTGGTGGCCAGCCAGGCCGAGCTGCCGCCGGCACCGGTATCGCCCGCGACGGTGACCGAAGCCTCGGTCGATCCGGCGGTGGTGGCGGTGGCCAGTGTTCCGGCGGCCGCATTGGCCGCCAGCCGTCGCCAGGACGCACGCCGCGCCAGCGCCAGTGCCACCCGCGGCCAGCAGGCTGCGCGGGTGGCACAGCGTGACGACGGGGCGCAGCGGGCTGTGGCCGCCGCCCAGGCGCCCTTGGTGCCGACCGTGCCGGCCGGTGCCAGCCGCAACCTGCCGTTCGGCGAGGTGGCCGGCCTGCAGGCCCGGCCGTGGCCGCGCTCCAGCCTGGCTCCGGCCGCGGGGGGCGCGCTCAACGCCAGCTTCCCGGCGCATGCCGACAGCGCCACGTTCTACCCCTTCGAGCCGCGCCTGCAGGACGACGACCTGCCGCCGCCGCCCCGCCCGCGCGACTGAGCCGGGTGCCGCCACGCCCCGCCGATCGCGGGGCCCTTCTCCCTTCCATCCGATCCGGAGGTTGCCGTCCGATGACTCCCCGATTCCGCACGCAGGCCATCGGCCTGCTGGCCCTGACCCTGCCGCTGGTGGCCTGTGCCCAGGCGCCGTCCCCGGCTGCCCAGACCGCGCCGGCCGCGGCCGCTGCCGCGCCGCGCGCTCCGGCGCAGCCGCTGGTCACCGGCCTGCCCGATTTCACCAACCTCGTCGAGCAGGTCGGCCCGGGCGTGGTCAACGTCGACACCACCATCGTCCGCAGCAACCGCCAGGCGCGTGGGCCGATGGGGGACGACGACATGCCGGAGTTCTTCCGTCGCTTCTTCGGCCCGGACTTCCCGATGCCGGGGCAGGGGCCGGGCGGCCCCGACGGCGGTCCCAGCATCAAGGGCCGCGGCATGGGGTCGGGCTTCATCATTTCGCCCGACGGCTACGTGCTGACCAACTACCACGTGGTAGCCGACGCCAGCGAGGTGAAGGTCAAGCTGGGCGATCGCCGTGAGTTCACCGCCAAGGTGGTGGGCAGCGACCAGCAGTACGACGTCGCCCTGCTGAAGATCGAAGGCAGGAACCTGCCGACCGTCCGTGTCGGCGATTCCAACAGCCTGAAGCCGGGCCAGTGGGTTGTCGCGATCGGCTCGCCGTTCGGCCTTGACCACTCGGTCACCGCCGGCGTGGTCAGCGCCCTCGGCCGCAGCACCGGCGGCCCGGACCAGCGCTACGTGCCGTTCATCCAGACCGACGTGGCGATCAACCAGGGCAACTCCGGCGGTCCGCTGCTGAACACCCGGGGCGAAGTGGTCGGCATCAACTCGCAGAT
This sequence comes from Stenotrophomonas sp. YJH_SMC_106-19, assembly GCF_059368375.1. Taxonomy (NCBI): domain Bacteria; kingdom Pseudomonadati; phylum Pseudomonadota; class Gammaproteobacteria; order Lysobacterales; family Lysobacteraceae; genus Stenotrophomonas; species Stenotrophomonas sp. YJH_SMC_106-19. The sequence goes on along the minus strand of NZ_JCAFRQ010000001.1, from coordinate 601,725 downwards.
CTTCTCTGCGTCCGGTGGCTACATGGGCATCAGCTTCGCGATTCCGATCGACCTGGCGATGAGCGCGGTTGAACAGATCAAGAAGACCGGCCGGGTCACCCGCGGCCAGCTGGGCGCGGTGGTGCAGGAGATCGACGGCCTGAAGGCGCAGGCCATGGGCCTGCCGGACAGCCGGGGTGCGCTGGTCAACCAGATCGTGCCGGATTCGGCGGCCGCCCGCGCCGGTGTGAAGGTGGGGGATGTGATCCGCACCGTGAACGGCGCACCGGTCAACAGCTGGTCCGATCTGCCGCCGCTGATCGGCGCCATGGCCCCGGGCAGCCGGGTCACCTTGGGCGTGATCCGTGACGGCAAGCCGCGCGACCTGAGCGCCACCCTGACCGCGCTGGCCGAGGATGACCAGGCCAGCGCCCGCAGCCCCGCCACCGCCAGGGCCGATGCCGCTCCGCAGAGTGGTGCCAATGCCCTGCTGGGCCTGGACGTCAGCGATCTCACCGCGCCGCAGCGCAAGCAGCTGGGCCTGGAATCGGGCGAGGGCGTGCGCATCACCGGCGTCAAGGGGCAGGGCGCCCGGGATGCCGGCCTGTCCCCGGGCATGGTGATCCTGCAGGTGGCCAGCACCCAGGTGAGCGGCGTGGAGTCGCTGAACCGCGCGCTGTCCAGCTACAAGAAGGGCGATGTGGTGATGCTGCTGGTCCGCACCGGCAACGGCAACAGCGCCTTCGTGGCGGTCAAGGCCGGCGAGTAAGGACCGGGGCTGCTCCGGCAGCCGCTGCCCCCCGAAGCCCCGCTCAGGCGGGGCTTCGGTCGTTCCGGCCCTGGCCCGGCGAGGCGCCTTTCGCGGCCGGGCCCCGGGCGTGCGATAATCCACCGTTACCCTGACGACGCCGCGCGCCGCCGCCACCTATGTCATCTGATTCGATGCGGAACATCCGCAACTTCTCCATCATCGCCCACGTCGACCACGGCAAGTCCACGCTGGCCGACCGCATCATCCAGCTTTGTGGTGGCCTGCAGGCCCGCGAGATGGAAGCGCAGGTACTCGACTCCAACCCGATCGAGCGCGAGCGTGGCATCACCATCAAGGCGCAGTCGGTATCGCTGCCGTACCTGGCCAAGGACGGGCAGACCTATCATCTGAACTTCATCGACACCCCGGGCCATGTCGATTTCTCGTATGAAGTCAGCCGCTCGCTGGCCGCCTGTGAAGGTGCGCTGCTGGTGGTCGATGCTGCCCAGGGCGTGGAAGCGCAGTCGGTGGCGAACTGCTACACCGCGGTGGAGCAGGGTCTGGAAGTGGTGCCGGTGATCAACAAGATCGACCTGCCTACGGCCGACATCGAGCGCGCCAAGGCCGAGATCGAGGCCGTGATCGGCATCGACGCCAGCGACGCCGTGCCTGTCAGCGCCAAGACCGGCCTGAACGTGCAGGACGTGCTGGAGGCCATCGTCCATCGCATTCCGCCGCCGCAGCCGCGCGATACCGACAAGCTGCAGGCGCTGATCATCGACTCCTGGTTCGACAACTACCTCGGCGTGGTCTCGCTGGTGCGCGTCATGCAGGGCGAGATCAAGGCCGGCGACAAGCTGCAGGTGATGTCCACCGGCCGCAACCACCAGGTCGACAACGTCGGCGTGTTCACCCCCAAGCGCAAGGTGTTGCCGGCGCTGCGCGCGGGTGAGGTGGGTTGGGTCACGGCCAGCATCAAGGACGTGCATGGTGCGCCGGTGGGCGACACCCTGACCCTGGCCGGTGATCCGGCACCGAAGCCGCTGCCGGGCTTCCAGGAAATGCAGCCGCGCGTGTTCGCCGGCCTGTTCCCGGTCGACGCCGAGGACTATCCGGACCTGCGCGAGGCGCTGGACAAGCTGCGCCTGAACGATGCCGCGCTGCGCTTCGAGCCGGAAAGCTCGGAGGCGATGGGCTTCGGTTTCCGCTGCGGCTTCCTCGGCATGCTGCACATGGAGATCGTGCAGGAACGGCTGGAGCGCGAATACAACCTGGACCTGATCAGCACCGCGCCGACGGTGGTGTACGAGGTCCTGAAGACCGATGGCTCGATCATCAACATGGACAACCCGGCCAAGCTGCCGGCGGTGAACCAGGTCCAGGAGATCCGCGAGCCGATCATCCGTGCCAACGTACTCACCCCCGAGGAGTACATCGGCAACATCATCAAGCTGTGCGAGGAAAAGCGCGGCAGCCAGATCGGCATCAACTACCTGGGCAGCCAGGTGCAGATCAGCTACGAGCTGCCGATGGCCGAAGTGGTGCTGGACTTCTTCGACAAGCTGAAGTCGGTCAGCCGCGGCTACGCGTCGCTGGACTATCACTTCGTGCGCTTCGATGCCGGCCCGTTCGTGCGCGTGGACGTGCTGATCAATGGCGACAAGGTCGATGCGCTGTCGCTGATCGTCCACCGCAGCCATGCCGACCGCCGCGGCCGCGAGCTGTGCGAGAAGATGAAGGACCTGATCCCGCGGCAGATGTTCGACGTGGCGATCCAGGCGGCTGTCGGCTCGCAGATCATCGCCCGTACCACGGTCAAGGCCATGCGCAAGAACGTGCTGGCCAAGTGCTATGGTGGCGACGTTTCGCGCAAGAAGAAGCTTCTGGAAAAGCAGAAGGAAGGCAAGAAGCGCATGAAGCAGGTCGGCCGCGTGGAAATCCCGCAGGAAGCGTTCCTGGCCGTGCTGCAGATGGACAACAAGTAAGCGCGCACCGGCCTTCCGGGGCCGGTCGTCCGGTGACGTTGCAAAGGACCCTGAATGAAACTGTTTGAGATCCTCCTGGTCGTGCTGACCCTGGCCTCGGGCCTGATCCTGCTTGCGGACAAGCTGTACTTCGCCAGGCGCCGCGCCCAGCGTGCAGGCCTGCTCGACACCGAGCCGGTGCTGGTGGATTACTCGCGTGCATTCTTCCCGGTGCTGGCGATCGTGCTGGTCGTGCGCAGCTTCATCGCCGAGCCGTACAAGATCCCGTCCAGCTCGATGATGCCGAACCTGCTGATCGGTGATTTCATCCTGGTCAACAAGTTTGCCTATGGCCTGCGCCTGCCGATCACCAATACCCGCTTCGTGCCGGTGGGTGATCCCGCGCGCGGCGATGTGGTGGTGTTCCACTTCCCGGGCCACGGCGACAACGACCCGGCCAAGGGCGAGAACTTCATCAAGCGCGTGATCGGCGTGCCGGGTGACACCGTGGTGTTCGAGGGCGACAGCCTGGTGCTGAACGGCGAGCCGGTGAAGTACGACAACAAGGGCATCTACGCCGGCCACAAGGGCCAGGGCGAGGGCGCCAACCTGCTGGTCGAGCATCTCCCGGGCCGCACCCATACCGTGCTGGAGACCGACTATCCGCGTGGCCAGGGCCAGTGGACGGTGCCGGCCGGCAAGTACCTGGTGATGGGCGACAACCGTGACAACAGCGATGATGGACGCTTCTGGGGGCTGCTGCCGGAAGAGAACCTGCGGGGCAAGGCATTCCTGATCTGGCTGAACTGCCAGGGCTGGTTCTGCAAGGACGGTTTCGAGCCGTCGCGGATCGGCTCGGGCATCAACTGAGTATTTTCACATCCAACGCGTATCTGGGGAGAACGCAATGAAGACGATGAACACGCAGCGCGGCATCACCCTGACCTCGTTTCTGGTGGTCCTGGTCGTGGTCGGTTTCTTCATCTACATCGGCATGAAGCTGTTCCCGATGTACCAGGAGTATTACGCGGTACGCTCGGCGATGAAGAGCCTGGCCAGCCAGCCGGGCGTGGCCAGCATGGAGCCGGCGCGGATCCAGGATCTGTTCTTCAAGCGGCTGTACATCAACTACTCGGACAACGTGAAGCCGGGCAACGTCAAGTTCGATCGCCGCGACAATGGCTGGACCCTCAAGGTCAACTACGAAGTGCGTCGCCCGTTGATCGGCAACCTCGATGTGGTTGGCAAATTCGATTCTTCCCAGGACCTGACCCGAAGCGGTGCCCAGTAAATTCATCCAACGTGGCGACCTGATCGGCCATGCCTTCCGCGACCCGGCGCTGCTCAAGCAGGCGCTGACCCATCGCAGTGCCGGCGTGCCGCATAACGAGCGCCTGGAATTCCTCGGCGACAGCATCGTCAACATGATGGTCGCCGAGGCGCTGTACCAGCGCTGGCCCAAGGCCGACGAGGGCGCACTGACCCGCGCCCGCGCCGAGCTGGTGCGTGAAGGGGCGCTGGCAGTGATCGCCCGTACCCTGCAGCTGGGCGAACGGCTGATCCTGGGCGCGGGCGAGATGAAGTCGGGCGGGCACCGCCGCGACTCGATCCTGGCCGATGCACTGGAGGCGGTGGTGGCCGCGATCTACCTGGATGCCGGTTTTGACGCGTGCCGGGAGACCGTGCTGCCCTGGTTCACGGCCTCGATGGAGGCGCTGCCGGCCACCGGCCGCCCCGAGAAGGACCCCAAGACCCGCCTGCAGGAATGGCTGCAGGCCCGGCAGAAGGCGTTGCCCCAGTACGAACTGGTGTCAGAATCCGGTGACGACCACGCCAAACATTTCCGGGTACGCTGCAACGTGGCCGACCCGGCCGCCAGCACCGAGGGCGAAGGCGCCTCGCGGCGGCTTGCCGAACAACAGGCGGCTGCAGCCGTCCTAGAACAACTGGATTCCAAGTGAGCGAACAAACTTCCCATCATTGCGGCAGCGTGGCCGTCATCGGCCGCCCGAACGTCGGCAAGTCGACCCTGACCAATGCCCTGGTCGGGGCCAAGGTCAGCATCGTCTCCAACCGGCCGCAGACCACCCGCCACCGCCTGCTCGGCATCGCCACCTATCCGGAAGGCCAGCTGGTGCTGGTCGATACCCCGGGCCTGCACAAGGTGCAGAAGCGGGCGATGAACCGGGTGATGAACCGCGCCGCGCGCGGCTCGCTGGAAGGCGTGGATGCAGGCCTGCTGGTGATCGAGGCCGGGCGCTGGGATGACGAAGACCGCCTGGCCTTCAACGTGCTGCGCGATGCCGGCATCCCGGTGGTGCTGGTGGTCAACAAGATCGATCGCCTGAAGGACAAGGGCGCGCTGCTGCCGTTCCTGCAGGAGGTGACCGCCGGCCGTGATTTCGCCGCCGTGCATCCGATCTCGGCGCAGAAGCGCAACGGCCTGGACGCCCTGGTGCGTGACGTGCTGGAGCTGCTGCCGGAAGCCCCGCCGATGTTCGGCGAGGACGAGATCACCGACCGCAGCCAGCGTTTCCTTGCCGGTGAACTGGTACGTGAGCAGCTGATGCGCCAGCTTGGCGAGGAGCTGCCCTATGCCACCACCGTGGAGATCGAGCGCTTCACCGAGGATGGCAATCTTCTGCGCATCGGCGCGGTGATCTGGGTCGAGCGGGAAGGCCAGAAGGCCATCGTGATCGGCAAGGGGGGCGCGCGTCTGAAGGAGATCGGGGCCAAGTCGCGCCTGCAGATGGAGCGTCTGTTCGGTGCCAAGGTGTTCCTGGAAACCTGGGTGCGCGTACGTGAAGGCTGGTCCGACGACGAGGCCGCGCTGAAGGCCTTCGGTTACGAGTAAGCCACGGCGATCGCTTCGGTGATCATCGAGGACGACACGGGGTTCGTGCTGCATGCACGGGCCTATCGCGAAACCAGCCTGCTGGTGGAGGTGCTGAGCGCGGAGCATGGCCGGATCGGCCTGCTTGCGCGCGGCGTGTCCACGGCCAAGGGCCAGGTGTTGCGCGCGGCCCTGCAGCCGCTGCAGTGGATCCGCTTCAGCGCACAGCAGCGCGGCGAACTGGCGCAGCTGCGTGCCGCCGAAGCGCTGGACGCGGCGCCGCGGCTGGTCGGCCAGGCCATGCTGGCCGGCTTCTACCTGAGTGAACTGACGCTGCGGCTGGCGCCACGCCAGGATCCGTTGCCGGAGGTGTATCTGGCGTACGGCGAGGCACGCGCGCGGCTGGCAGTGGGCGCCGGACTGGCCTGGACGCTGCGCCGCTTCGAGCGCGAGCTGCTTGCCGCACTGGGGCTCGGTTTCGATCTGGAAAGCGCCAGCGATGGTCAGCCGATCGATCCGGCAGCGCGTTATGCGCTGGATCCGCAGGAAGGGCCGCAACGGCTGCTCAGCGAGCGCGGTGGAGAGCGCAGTGCGGCGGCCACCGGTTCGGCGCTGTTGGCGCTGGCGGCCGACGAGGAGCCGGGGCCTGCCGATCTGGCGAGCCTGCGGCTGCCCATGCGGCGGGTGCTGGCGCACCACCTGGGGCCACGGGGGCTGAAGTCCTGGGAGCTGCTGGAGCAGTTGGCCCCCCGGCGGTAGGCGGGCGGGGGGCAGATCCGTCTTCCGCAGGGAAAGGGATCTGACCCCGGATTGATTTCGATATCCGACGGGGCAGGGCGCACCCGTGCCGGGCAACCCTCAGTGCAGCAGTGCCGCTACCGCGGCGCGGAAGCCCGCTTGTGCCAGGTCCGACTCCGGCATGTGGTGCAGCTGGCGCACCGCGCGGCCCAGCCGTGCGGCACCGACGAAGCCGCAGCTTGCCTGCAGCCGGTGCAGCTGGCTGCGCAGCTGGCGTTCATCATGCTGGTCCACGGCCTGCTCCACCGCATCGCGGACGCCCGGCAGTTCCGCAAGGAACAGCTCGCGCAGGGCGATCAAATGATTGCGCTGGCCATTGAGAGCGGCCAGAGCGGCGGTCTCGTCCCAGTCCTGCCCGTTCAGCTCGATCGCAGCGGGGGCCGGAGCGACGGCGATGCCGGCCGGCGAGTTGACCAGGGCGCGGCGGACCGCCTTCAGCAACTGGTCGCGGCCGAGCGGTTTGACCAGGGTGTCGCTGAAACCGGCCTCACGCAGGCGCGCATGGATGGACGTGTCGCCGTCGGCGGTATGCGCCAGGGCAGGCGTGTCCGGATGCGAACGGCGCAGTTCGCGCAGCAGCTGCGCGCCATTGCCGTCAGGCAGGTTGACGTCGATCAGCCACAGGTCGTGAGCCCCGGGCTCGGCGCTTGCCAGGGCACTGGCAAGGGAGTCCGCGGTATCCACGTCCGCCGGCAGGGTTTCCAACGCCGCCTTGAAAAACCCGCGGCTGATGATGTCGTCCTCGACAAGCAGGAAGCGGGGCCGACTGGCCCTCGGGGTCATCTGCATCAGGGGCTGCCTCCATGTCAGCTGGTTGACATCATCAAGCACGGCGGCGGCTGGCGCAAGCGGCGGCAGGCCCCGCCGGTCAGGATCTGCGACAATACGCGCCCATTTTCGCCCGCAGCCTGTTGCCACGTGGCCCGATCCCGCTCCCGCATCGACCGTACCCCGTTCCAGACCGAGATCCTCGACCTCAGCCATGATGGTCGCGGCGTCGCCCGCCGTGAAGGCGAAGGTGGCAAGGTCACCTTCATCAGCGGCGCTCTGCCGGGCGAGGTGGTCATGGCTGAACAGACCGCCCGCAGCCGCCATTTCGACGAAGCACGCACCGTGGAAGTGCTGCAGGCCTCGCCACAGCGGGTGACGCCGAAGTGCCCGCATTTCGGCACCTGCGCCGGCTGCGTGCTGCAGCACCTGGATGAAGACCAGCAGATCGTTGCCAAGCAGCGCGTGCTGATGGACAACCTGGAACGCATCGGTCACGTGAAGCCGGGCCGCGTGCTGCCACCGCTGGTCGGCGACAGCTGGGGTTACCGCCGCAAGGGGCGCTTCTCGGTGCGCCGCGTCGAGAAGAAGGACAAGACCCTGGTCGGCTTCCGTGAACAGGACCCGCGCTTCGTCGCCGATCTCAGCCAGTGCCTGACCGTGATCCCCGAAGTGGGCACCAAGGTGCAGGCGCTGTCGACCTTCATCGAGTCGCTCGACGGCAAGCGCGACATCCCGCAGATCGAGTTCATCGGCGGTGACCAGGCCATCGCGCTGACCGTGCGCCATCTGCAGCCGCTCAGTGATGCCGACCGCGCCGCATGGGCCAGCTTCGGCCAGCAGCACGGATTCGCCATCTACCTGCAACCCGGTGGCGTGGACACCGTCCATCCGCTGGACGGGCAGGGCGTGCCGCTGTCGTTCCGGCTGGCGCCGTGGGATGTCGAACTGGCATTCCGGCCACTGGATTTCATCCAGGTCAATGCCAAGCTCAACGAGAAGATGATCGCTCACACCCTGGATCTGCTGGAGCCGGGTGAGGACGAGCGCGTGCTGGACCTGTTCTGCGGGCTGGGCAACTTCACCCTGCCGCTGGCGCGCCGAGTGCGCGAGGTGGTGGGCGTGGAAGGCGACGCGGGCCTCGTTGCCCGCGCACGTGAGAACGCCGAGCGCAACGGGCTGGGCAACGCCCAGTTCTACAGCGCCGACCTGACCCAGGACCAGCGCGCCACGCCGTGGATGCGCCAGGGCTTCGACAAGCTGTTGCTGGACCCGCCGCGCTCGGGCGCGATCGAGGTGCTGCAGCAGCTGCCGTTGAAGCAGTTCAAGCGCATCGTGTACGTCAGCTGCCATCCGGGATCGCTGGCCCGGGACGCGGGTTATCTGGTTAACGAGCAGGGCTTCAGCCTGGTCAGTGCCGGCGCCATGGACATGTTCCCGCACACCGCGCACGTGGAAAGCATCGCGGTGTTCGAAAAGCGCTGACCCGCTGTCATGCCCATCGCGCATAATGGCGCGATGGGCATCGAGATCGAACGCAAATTCCTCGTCAGCAGCGACGGCTGGCGTGCGGCCGCACACCGGGTGATTCCGATGGCGCAGGGCTACATCAACGATCTGGGCGCGCTCGACAGCGGTCGCCAGAACGCGTCCGTGCGGGTGCGCATCGAAGGTGAGCACGCCGCGCTGAACCTGAAGTCGCGCACGATCGGCCATACCCGCCAGGAGTTTGATTACCCGATTCCGGTGGAGGATGCGCGCGCGCTGCTGGCGCTGTGCGTGGGGGGCCTGATCGACAAGCGTCGCCACCTGGTCGAGCATGCCGGCCTGACCTGGGAAGTGGATGAGTTCCTGGGTGACAACGCCGGCCTGGTGGTGGCCGAAGTCGAGCTGGAAAGCGCCGGGCAGGCCATCGCCCTGCCGGACTGGGCCGGCGCGGAGGTAACCGACGACCCGCGCTACTACAACGTCGCACTGGCCAGTCATCCCTATTCACGCTGGTGAAAGGGGCGTTCCCCTTTTTTCGGGGCGCCCGGACCCCATGTCGGTGGGATGAGAATCGACATCTACTCCGACGTGGTCTGTCCCTGGTGCTGGATCGGCAAGCACCGTTTCCAGCAGGGGGTGCAGTTGCTGGGGGCCGATGCCCCAGTACTCGACATCCACTGGCAGCCGTTCCAGCTGGACCCGGATGCGGGCACCACGCCGGTGCCGCTGCGCGAGGCGTATGCGCGCAAGTTTGGCGGTGTCGAGCGCACAGAGCAGATTCTCGGCCAGACCCAGGCCACCGCCCGTGGCGAAGGCCTGCCCATGGACTTCAGCCAGGGCCAGGTGCGGGTGACCACTCTGCCAGCGCACCGGCTGCTGTGGCTGGCCGGCCAGCACGGTGTGCAGGACGCGGTCGGAGAGGCGCTGTTCCGCGCTCATTTCGAGCACGGCCAGAATCTGGCGGACACAGAGGTGCTGACCCGGGCCGGTGTGGCAGGCGGACTGGATGCGGCAGAGATCGCCCAGATGCTGGCCTCCTCACGCGGCCTGGCCGAGGTCGAAGCGGGACTGGACCAGGCCCGTGCGCTGGGTGTTTCCTCGGTGCCGACCTTCGTCATCGACGGCCGCTGGGCGATCTCCGGCGCCCAGCCTCCGGAAGCCTTCGCCCAGGCGCTGCGGCAGATCGCGGCGGAGCAGGGCACGGCAACCGGGCGCAGTGGCGACGACGCCTGTGGCGCGGACGGCTGCAGGGTCTGATCCTTCGAGGGGGCGCGCGATGGACGCCCCCACCTGCGTCCAACGGCCGGTTCTGCGACAATGCGGCACTGCGCCATGCGGGCGCCCGTTGTGGAGAACGACCATGCTGCTGATCGGCGTTGCCGGCACTGAACTGACCCCCCAGGAACGCGACTGGCTGCAGCACGATGCCGTTGCCGGGGTGGTGCTGTTCACGCGCAACTTCGCCTCCCGCCAGCAGGTGAGCGAGCTCAGCGCCGCGATCCGCGAGGCCGCGCCGCGCCCGCAGCTGATCTGCGTCGACCAGGAAGGCGGTCGCGTGCAGCGTTTCCGCAAGGGCTACAGCGATCTGCCGCCGCTGCAGGAGATCGGTGCCGGCTATGCGAAGGATCCCGGCGCCGCGTTGGCGCTGGCCGAGCAGCACGCCTGGCTGATGGCCAGCGAAGTGCGCGCCAGTGACGTGGACCTGAGCTTTGCCCCGGTGGTCGACCTGGGCCGTGGCAACCTTGCGATCGGCAACCGCGCTTTCAGTGAAGACCCGCAGGTCGTGGCTGCGTTCACCGAGGCCTACGTACGCGGCATGCACGCGGCCGGCATGGCGGCCACCCTCAAGCATTTTCCCGGCCATGGCACCGTGCTGGAAGACACCCATGTCGATACCGCGGTCGATCCGCGGACGCTGGACGAACTGCGCGCGCAGGACCTGGTGCCGTTCCGGGCCGGTGTTGCCGCCGGTGCCGACGCCGTGATGATGGCGCACGTGATCTACCCGCAGGTGGCGCCGGAACCGGCCGGCTATTCGCCGCGCTGGATCCAGGAGGTGCTGCGTGGCGAGCTGGGCTTCCGCGGCGTGGTGTTCTCCGACGACATCGGCATGGCCGCTTCGCACCATGCCGGTGGCGTTGCGGCACGCGTGCACGCGCACCTGGATGCGGGCTGCGACGTCGTGCTGGTCTGCCATCCCGAGCTGGTCGATGAAGCCCTGCACGCGGTGCAGGGACGCTCCCTCAATACCGCTGCGCTGCTTGGCCTGCTCGGCCGCGGCGCGCTTGGCTGGGATGGCCTGCTGGCCGATGCCCGCCATGGCGACACTCAATCCCGTCTGCTTGAAACCCTTGGAAGAACCGTCTGATGCCGAACCTCACCATTTCCCAGGCCCTGGCCCAGGCCGACCTGCTGGTTGACCGCCCCACCATCGACAAGGCCATCGCCGGTATCGCCGACGCCATCGCGCGCGATTACAAGGGCGAGGTGCCACTGTTCCTGTCGATCATGCACGGTGCGCTGCCGTTCGCCGGCCAGCTGGCGCTGGAGCTGGGTGCGCGCGGCCAGGACGTGCAGTTCGATTACCTGCACGCCACCCGCTATCGCGGTGAAACCACCGGCGGCGACCTGGTGTGGAAGCACAAGCCGGCCACCGCGCTGTTCGGCCGCCGTGTGCTGCTGGTCGATGACATCCTCGATGAGGGCTACACCCTGCAGGGCGTGCGCACCTGGTGCCTGGAACAGGGCGCGACCGACGTGCGCATCGCGGCGATGACGGTGAAGAAGCACGATCGCGGGCTGCCGGATGTGACGGCTGACTACGCCGGTATCGAACTGCCCGACCGCTACGTGTTCGGTTTCGGCATGGACGTCAACGAGACCCTGCGCTGCGTGCCGGCCATCTACGCGATGAAGGAATAACAGGCACGGCCGTCCGCGGCCGTCCTTTGCCGCCGCCGGCATCCTCGGGTGCCGGCGTTCGTCTTTCTCTGGAGTGCTTTCGATGCAACAGATCGCCCTGGCCGTGATCGGCGGTACCGGTGTCTACAACCTGGCCAAGCTCGACGATGTGCAGACCCACGAGGTCGAGACCCGCTTCGGCCGTCCCTCCGGCCCGGTGCGCGTGGGCACGCTGCTGGGCAACCGCGTGGCGTTCCTTGCGCGCCATGGCGAGGGCCACTCGCTGCCGCCGCACAAGATCAACTACCGCGCCAATCTGGCTGCGCTGCAGCAGATCGGCGCCCAGCGCGTGCTGGCGCTGAACACCGTCGGGGGCATCACCGAGCAGGTCGGGCCGCGCGTGCTGGCCTGCCCGGACCAGATCATCGACTACACCTGGGGCCGGATCAGCACGATCTGTGAAGAAGAGGGTACCGAAGTGCTGCATGTGGACTTCGGCCACCCGTACACGCCGATGCTGCGGAGCAAGATTCTGGCCGCGGCCAAAGTGACGGGTGTCACGGTCCATGACGGTGGCTGCTACGGTGCGACGCAGGGGCCGAGGCTGGAAACCATCGCGGAAATCGCCCGCATGCGGCGCGATGGCTGCGATCTGGTGGGCATGACCGGAATGCCCGAAGCCGCGCTGGCGCGGGAGTTGGGACTGGATTACGCGTGCCTGGCGATCGTGGCGAACTGGGCCGCGGGCTGTGGTGATGGCGAGGAGATCACGATGGCCGAAGTGCTGGCCAATGTGCAGGCGGCGAGCAATGGACTTCCGGAACTGATCGGCGAATTGGCACGGGGGTGATTGTCTTCGCCGAGCAAGCTTTGCATACTCAGCCGGTACGCGGGTTCAGCGTACACCACCCATTCATTGCATAAGGTCTCGCATCACCATGCCGAACGGTACCGTCAAGTGGTTCAACGACGCCAAGGGATTTGGCTTCATCTCGCCGGAGGATGGCAGCGCCGACGTGTTCGCGCACTTCTCCGCCATCAACTCCAAGGGCTTCCGCAGCCTGCAGGAAGGCCAGCGTGTCACCTATGACGTGACCCAGGGCCCGAAGGGTGCCCAGGCTTCGAACATCACGCCGGCCGAGTGATCCACTCGACAGTGCGTTGAGAACCCCGCTCCGGCGGGGTTTTTTTTTGCGCCCATCGCATGGGACCGAACCCAAGCCGCGCGCGGGCGGGCCGCCCTGCCGGCGAATGTCCCCCGGCGCCGGCCTTCGACCGTCGCCTCCTCCTTTACTTCGCCGGCAGGGCGGCCCGCCCGCGCGCGGCTTGGAGAACGATCCGGATCCGGCTGGGGCACAATGTGCGGATGACGGAACGACTTCGCATTGCCGTGATTGGATACGGCACCGCTGGCCAGGCGATGGCCATCCTGCTGACCCGCGACGGGCACGACGTTGAGATCTTCGAGCGCGTGCCGACCCCTGGGCCGGTCGGCGCCGGTTTCCTGTTGCAGCCCAGCGGCCTGCAGGTGCTGTGGCAGATGGGACTGCTGGAGGCCGTGCGCGCGCATGCCGCGCCGGTGCATCGGCTTTATGGCGACACGCCGTGCGGACGTGCGGTGATGGACATGGGCTATGGCGGCCTCGATGTCCGCCTGCACGGTCTGGGCATGCAGCGCGGCGCCCTGTTCTCGCTGCTGGACCAGGCCCGCGATGGCGCCGGCCAACTGCATGCGGGGACCACCATCGACGCGGTCGATACCGCGCGGGGGCAACTGCGCGACAACGAAGGCCGCACCCATGGCCCGTTTGACCTGGTAGTGGCGGCCGACGGCGCAGCGTCGTCCCTGCGCGCGACCATTGCCGGCGGCGCTGGCCTCGACCGCGTCTATCCGTGGGGCGCATTGTGGTGCCTGCTGCCGGCCGGAGAGTGGCCGCACGTGCAGCAGCTGCGCCAACGCTACGTCGCCGCGCGCAAGATGATCGGCCTGTTGCCGGTGGGCACGCGTCCGGGTGATGACACCCCGCGCCTGAGTTTTTTCTGGAGCCTGCCACGCGCCGACTTCGCGCGTTGGGAAGATGAAGGCATGCAACCGTGGCTGCAGGAACTGCATGCGCTCTGGCCCGAGGCCAGCGCACGCTTCGATCACCTGCACGATGCCGGACAGCTGTCCCGGGCGGTTTACCGCGATGCGGTGATGACCCGTTGGCATCAGGGGCGCATGGTCCTGGTCGGCGATGCAGCGCACGCGATGAGCCCGCAGCTGGGGCAGGGGGTGAACATGGCGCTGCTCGATGCGCTGGCGCTGCGAGACGCGCTGCGTGTGCATGGCGCTGGTGAGACGGCACTGCAGGCTTACCAGGCGCAGCGACGTGCGCATGTGGCGGTGTACCAGCGCTGGAGCCGCTGGCTGACGCCGCTGTTCCAGTCCGATCGCGATGCGTGGGCCAAGGCGCGCGACGCGCTGCTTGGCCCGATGGGGCGGCTGCCGGGGGGACGCGGGCACATGCTGCGGGTGCTCAGTGGAACCCAGCACGGCTGGTTCGGTTCGCTTGCTCTGGATCCAGCCTTCCTCGAAGCCCTGGCCCGGCCGCCCGTTGCGCGTGCCACGCAGGCTGCCACGGCGGCTGCGTGAATCACATCATCACGTGAATTAACGGTTACCTCACTGCGTCTGTGCGACAAGAGTGAAGCACGCCACAGCTGCGTCGCCCGTTTTCCTCTCCGTGATTCGAACATCGCGTGGCCCGGGTGGCGCCGCCGTCGCGGCCTGCTGCGGCCCGGATGTGCTGCGAGTTCACGAGGAGGACGCCATGTTGTTCGCGGTCGAAGAGCTGGAATCGGAAATCTGCAAGCTGCGGGGATTGCTGCAGATGCTGCACGAGGACCAGCCCGACGTTCTGGAGGATGTGTTCGAGTTCCATGTGGGCAGCCTGATCAGTCATGCGCTGCCGGAACACCACACGCACATCCGCGCCTGCGCGCAGGAAATGCTGTCGGCCGTCCAGGCACTGCCGCGCCGGCAGAGCAACGACACGCCCGATTTCCATCTGATGCCGGCGCTGGCGGGCGTCCGGCCGGCCTGACTGTCGCGCCCGCTGGCCTTACCGGCCAGGCATCGCCACCAGACCCTGTTCGACACAGGCGATGCGCCGTTCACCCTGCGCCGGTGCGATGACCCAGCCGCCGGTGAAGGCGGAGAATGCCGGCAGCACCGTCAATCCTTCGCGGAGCCAGAACGCCGGAAAGCGGCGGCGCAGCGCCGGCAGTGCGATCTGCGGATGGATATGGCCGGCAATGACGTGCGCCGCGGGCATGTGCCGTGGTTCATGGCACAGCAGGAACGCGCCCAGTTGCACCTCCTCATGCAGCTCCACCTGCAGCGCCGCGTGCGGCAGGTGCCGATCATGATTGCCGCGTATCACATGCACCGCCAGCGCGGAGTGCTGCTCTCGCCATCCCAGCCATTGCCGGTACCACGCCGCACGATGCGCCGGCCCATGCAGCACATCGCCCAGTATCCACAGCTCGCGGCAAGCCCTTGCCTGCACCAGCCTCTGCAGGCGCTGCAGGTCGTCGCGGGTGCCGCCGGACGGCAGCGCGATGCCGGCGCGGCGGAACAGGTCGGCCTTGCCCAGGTGCAGGTCGGCGATCAGCAAGGCCTGCCGGGCCGGCCACCACAGTGCGCGCGCACCGAGCAGCAGCATGGGTTCACCGCCCAGCGTCACGGCCAGCTCATCGGCCATGGCGTCTCTCCAACTGCTGTGCGGCACGCAGCACGCGGGTGCGCCAGTCTTCATTGCTGAACTGTCCTCGCAGGCGCTCGGCCCACAGCGGGAAGCCCAGCGGTGTCAGCGAGGCGGGATGCTGCAGTGACAGTGACTGCGTGCCGATGCGTTCGAGCACCTGCTGCAGGCCCGGCAGATCCAGGCTGTCCTGCAGCACTTCATGCTCGGCCAATGCCAGCAGCAGATGCTCGGGGTCGTGCTCACGCAGCACGTCGTACAGCAGTCCGGCCGAGGCCTGCAGCTGGCGCAGCGAGCGCGGCGCGCCTCCGGGCAGGCTGGGTACCAGCAGGCCAGCGACGCGTGCGATTCCGCGGAACTGGCGTCGCGCGAGCTCGCCCAGATTGACGGCGGCACGCAGGTCCTCAAGCAGCTGATCGGCCGCGAACAGTTCCTTCCATTGCTCCGCCTGCAGCTCGATCGGCTGCGTCGGTGCCAGCACCAGCCCGTGGTCATTGACGGCATAGCCGATGCTGTTGCGCTGCCGGCGCGTGCAGCGCAGCGCCAGCAACGCCGCCAGTGCCTCGTGGATGTGGCGTCCGGCAAAGGGATAGACGAACACGAACTGGCCTTCGCGGCGGCGCACGTCTTCCAGCAGCAGGTGCGCAGGCGATGGCCGGGCAGACAGGCGCGACTGCAGTGCCATCAGAGGGGCCAGCCAGCGCGACTCGGCGCTGTCGTCCGCGCCGGACAGCACCGCTTCCAGTTCGCGCCCGAGCGGCATCGACAGGGGCAGCTGGCCACCCTGCCAGCGCGGGACGGTGCCTTCACCGCCCTTGCGGGCCAGGCGCACATAGGCGGTCATGTCGCGCAGCTGCACCAGCTCCAGCATGCGCCCGGCGAACTGGAATCGATCGCCTCTGCGCAGGCGGCTGGCGAACTGTTCTTCCACCGAGCCGAGGCCACCGCCGCGCAGGAACTGCACACGCACGGCGCCATCGCTGCTGATGGTGCCGATTGACAAGCGATGGCGCAGGGCCTGGCGGCGGTCGTGCACGCGATGGTAGCCGTCCGCGTCGAGCACCACCTTGTGGAAGTCCGGGTACTGGGCCAGTGCCCGTCCCCCCTGCACGATGAAGTCCAGGACAGCCTGCCATTGCGCGTCGCCCAGGTGCGCGAATGCGTGCGTGCGCCTCACCTGCGCCAGCAGCGAGCGGCTGGTGAATCCCCCCGCCAACGCGCGGCTGACCGCATGCTGGGCGAGCACGTCCAGCGACAGGGTTGGCGGTCGCCTGGCTTCAACCACGCCGTCGCGCAGCGCGCGGCGGACGGCGGCGTACTCGGCCAGTTCCAGCGCATGGCTGGGCACGCACAGGATTCTGCCGCTGGCGCCGGGGCGATGCCTGGCACGGCCGGCGCGCTGGCGCAGCCGCGCCACGCCCTTCGGGCTGCCGAGCTGCAGTACCTGGTCCACTTCGGGAAAATCGACGCCCAGATCCAGGCTGGAGGTGGCAACCACGCAGCGCATCGCACCGGCGCGCAGGCCGTCTTCCACCTGCTGACGCAGTGCGGGGTCCAGCGAACCGTGGTGCAGCGCCAGCGTGGCGGCATCCTCCGGCCACACCGCCGCCAGCGCCTGGTGCCACAGTTCGGCCTGCGCCCGCGTGTTGGTGAACAGCAGGCTGCTGCGCGCGGCCATCAGCGCTTCCAGCACGCGCGGAAGCTGCGCCAGGCCAAGATGTCCAGCCCAGGGAAAGCGCTCGCCCGGTGCCGGCAGCAGGCTGCTTACGGTGACCGGACGCTGGCGCGCGCCTTCGACGATGGGTGCATCCGGTCTGTCCGGCAGCAGCACGTCGCGCGCCTGCGGCAGATTGCCCAGCGTGGCCGACAATCCCCACAGCTGCAACGCAGGCGTGGTGTCGCGCAGCAGTGCAAGATTCAGCTGCAGCAGCACGCCGCGCTTGTTGCCCAGCAGTTCATGCCATTCGTCGACCACCACGCAGCGCAGCTGATGCATGCGTGGCAGGGTATCGGGGTAGGTGAGCAGCAGTGCCAGTGATTCGGGCGTGGTCACCAGCACGTCGATGCGCCCTTCGCGCGCCAGGCGCCGCTCGCGCTGGCTGGCGTCGCCGCTGCGCAGGCCCACGCGCCACCCCAGGCCCAGGCCATCGACGACCGATTGCAGTGCGCGTGCGGTGTCGCTGGCCAGGGCACGCAGCGGGGTCACCCACAGCACCTGCAATGGGCGCACCGCGCTGGGGCGGGCGGGTACGGGTGCGGGCGCGATCATCGCCTGCAGCAGCGGTCCGCCGAACATCGCCAGCGTCTTGCCGCTGCCGGTGGGGGTATGCAGCAGGCCCGATTCGCCTGCCAGGTAGTGACGCCACATGGCGCGCTGGAAGGGCAGGGGTTTCCAGCCGCGGCTGGCAAACCAGCCGTTCAGCCGCTGCAGGGCCTCGCTCCGCGTCATCGTGCCAGGGCCTGCAGCGTCGCCAGCTGATCGGCCTCGCTGGCCGGCTTGTCGTGGCGCCAGCGCAGGATGCGCGGAAAACGCACGGCGATTCCTGATTTGTGCCGTGCACTGCGGTTGACCGCCTCGAAGCCGAGTTCGAACACCTGCTCGGCGCGGACGCTGCGTACCGGTCCGAAGCGCTCGCGGGTGTTGGCGCGGATCCAGCGATCGAGGGCGAGGATTTCCTGATCGTCCAGGCCCGAGTAGGCCTTGGCCACCGGAACCAGCGCATCGCCGTCCCATACGCCGAAGGTGTAATCGGTGTACAGCGTGCTGCGCCGGCCATGGCCGGCCTGTGCGTACAGCAGCACGGCGTCGATGGTGAGTGGATCGACCTTCCACTTCCACCAGTCACCACGGCGCCGGCCGGACTGGTACGCCGAGCTGCGGCGCTTCAGCATCAGGCCCTCCACGCCGCGCTCGCGCGCGGCGTCGCGCAGCGCGGCCGCCCGTGCCCAGTCCCCGGCGGGCACCTCCGGCGACAGCTGGATGCGCGCATCGCCGAGCGTGCCGAGCAGTTCCGCCAGCTGCACGCGCCGCTGCTGAAGCGGCAATGCGCGCAGGTCGTTGCCGTCGCGTTCGAGCAGGTCGTAGGCCAGCATCCGCACCGGCGTCGTACGCAGCGTGGTGGCGCCCGGCTTGCGGCGCTGGATGCGGGTCTGCAGGGCGGTGAAGGCTTTCGGAAGATCGGCCGGCTCATCCCAGGCCAGCAGTTCGCCATCCAGCACCGATCCGTCCGGCAGCAGTGCGGCGGCCTGCTCGATCTCGGGGAACCGGCCGTCCAGGCGCTCTTCGCCACGCGACCACAGCGCCACCTCGCCGCGACGACGCAGCAGCTGCAGGCGGATGCCGTCCCATTTCCATTCCAGCAGCCAGTCGTCGATGCTGCCCAGGCGATCACCGGGCTCACCTTCCAGCGGCGA
This sequence comes from Stenotrophomonas sp. YJH_SMC_106-19, assembly GCF_059368375.1. Taxonomy (NCBI): domain Bacteria; kingdom Pseudomonadati; phylum Pseudomonadota; class Gammaproteobacteria; order Lysobacterales; family Lysobacteraceae; genus Stenotrophomonas; species Stenotrophomonas sp. YJH_SMC_106-19. The sequence continues at coordinate 583,083 of NZ_JCAFRQ010000001.1, read as the reverse complement.
AGCGAGGAAGAACGGATACGGCTGCTGACGGTCCAGCGGCAGTTCTTCCGGCGACAGCAACTGTGCGAGCAGGGTGGGCGAGGGCACCCAGGTGCCCAGCATGCGCTGCGCGATGCGCGCGATGTCCAGTCCGGACAGTTCGGCCAGCGCCTGCTGGACCAGGCGCTGCGACACGCCGACGCGCAGTGCACCGGTCAGCAGCTTGTTGAACACCAGGCGCTCGTTCGCGGGCAGCTGGCGCCAGCCCTCGACCACGGCTGCACGTCGCTCGGGCTCGGGCTGATTGGCCACGGCCAGCAGATGCTGTTCGATCCAGTCGGCCAGAGGGCGGTCCGGCGCCGTTACCGCTGGGTCGTCCAGCAGCAGGGTCAGTGTCTCCGCCAGATCGCCGACCTGCGCATAGCTGTCCTCGACCAGCCACGCAGGCAGTCCGGCTTCCTCGCCGATCCAGCGGCGCAGCTCGCCGCTGGCAGCGATCTTCCGGCGCGCACCCCCGACCTTGCCACCGCTGAGCAGGAACAGGGCCCAGGCCGCATCGTGCGGTCGCGCGTGACGGAAGTAATCGACCAGCGCCGCGCGCTTGTCCAGCGTGGCAGTGCTGCGATCGAGGCGTTGGTACAGCGCGGCGAAGGCCTTCATTCCTCGCTCCCGAAATCGGTGCGGAAAGCCTCCGCAGCGACACCGCGCTCGCGCAGAAACGGAATCAGCGCATCGGTGTTGCCATGGGTCGCGATGACGCGTCGTGCCCCGGTCTGCTCGATGGTACGCAGCAACGCGGGCCAGTCGGCGTGGTCGGAGATCACGAAGCCACGATCGACGTTGCGGCGCCGGCGGTTTCCGCGCAGCTGCATCCAACCGGAGGCGAAACCCAACTGGTGGCGCCCGAAGCGGCGCAGCCAGGGCGTGCCGGCGGCCGAGGGCGGGGCGAGGATCAGCCGTCCGGCCGCATCGGCCTGGCGCCCCTGTTCGGCGACGGCGATCGTGTCCAGCATCGGGATGCCCGCAGCGCGATAGACGGCCACGCCATTGGCGATGGCACCGTGCAGCCATGCCGGCGGTTCGCCCCGTGCCAGCAGCTCGGCCAGCACGCGCTGGGCCTTGCCCAATGCATAGCAGAGCAGGACGGCGGCTTCACCGCGCTGCGCGCATTCCTCGCGCCAGGACGCGATCTCGGCAGCCACGGCTGCGGTGTCCGGCCAGCGGTAGATGGGCAGGGCGAAGGTCGCCTCGGTGATGAAGGTATCGCAGGGCACCACTTCGAACGGCGTACAGGTGGGGTCGGGCTGGCGCTTGTAGTCACCGGAGGCGACCCACACCTGCCGGCCATCATCGATGCGCACCTGCGAGGAGCCGAGCACATGACCGGCCGGATGCAGCGACACCTGCACCCGGCCCAGCGCAAAGGGTGCGCCCTCGGCATGCGCGTGCAGCGGTACGTCGCCCAGCCGCCAGCGCAGGATCGGCGCGCTGCCCGTGCTGCAGTGGTATTCGCCCATGCCCGGGCGCGCGTGGTCACCATGACCATGGGTGATGACCGCGCGCGGCACCGGCCGCCAGGGATCGATGTGGAAATCGCCAGCAGCGCAGTACAGCCCTTCCGGGCGCAGCACCACAAGATCGTCGTTGCCTGCCATGGCTGCACTGTGGCGCGCGGCTCGTGCACGGGGTGAGAACCGGCCTGAACGCGGGCTTGGCGCAGCATGCGGCACAATCGGATCGCATACCTCTTGCCGCCGGATGGATCGCATGAGTGGACCGGGTTTCAGCAGCACTGCCCCCTTCGAGACCCATGTGGTGCTCAATCAGCCGCCACCGTTCGCCGGGCGCCAGCTGTGGACCGATGACGCAGCGTTGATGGAGGCGGTGCATCGCGAAGGCGCCGCAGCCTTCGTCCCGCGCCTGGCGCAGTACGGTGCGCTGGCCGGTGACGAGCTGTACCGGCTCGGATTCGATGCCAACCGCGACCGCCCGCGCCTGCGCACCCACGACGCGCAGGGGCATCGCATCGATACGGTGGAGTTCCATCCGGCCTACCACCAGCTGATGACCGCCGCGAAGGCGCATGGCGTGGCCGGCCTGTCCTGGCATGAGCCGCAGCCGGGTGCGCATGTTGCACGCGCGGCGCTGAGCTATCTGCACCACCAGGCCGAGGCCGGTACCAGTTGCCCGTTGACGATGACCCATGCGGCGGTAGCGGTGCTGCGGTCGCAGCCGAACCTGGCCGAATGGGCGCGCAAGGCCGCCGCACCGGTGTACGACCCGCGCGACGTACCGGTGGCCGACAAGGCCGGCATCACCCTGGGCATGGGCATGACCGAGAAGCAGGGGGGCTCGGATGTGCGCGCCAACACCACGCGAGCAGAGCCCATCGACGGCGAGCGCTATCGGCTGGTCGGCCACAAGTGGTTCTTCTCGGCACCCATGTGCGATGGCTTCCTCGTGCTGGCGCAGGCACCGGGCGGACTGACCTGTCTGCTGATGCCGCGCCGGCTTGCCGATGGCGACCGCAATGCATTCCGCCTGGTGCGGCTGAAGGACAAACTGGGCGATTGGGCCAACGCGTCCAGCGAGGTCGAGTTCTGCGGCGCGCAGGCGTGGCGGGTGGGCGAAGAGGGGCGTGGCGTGGCCACCATCATCGGCATGGTGATGATGACCCGCCTGGACTGCATGCTGGGTGCCGCAGCGGAAATGCGCATGGCGCTGGCGCAGGCGCTGCACCATGCCCGCTACCGCCGCACCTTCGGCCGGTTGCTGGTGGAGCATCCGTTGATGGCCAACGTGCTGGCCGACCTCGCACTGGAATCAGAAGCGGCGACGGTGCTGTCGATGCGCATCGCGCGTGCGGTGGAACGTGCGTCCTTCGATGCCGGCGAGGCGGCGCTGGCCAGGCTGGGCACGGCGCTGGGCAAATACTGGGTGTGCAAGCGGGCGGCGACCTTCGTCAACGAGGCGCAGGAATGCCTGGGCGGCGCGGGCTATGTGGAGGAATCAATGCTGCCGCGCCTGTACCGGCAGGCGCCGCTGAACTCGATCTGGGAAGGCAGCGGCAACATCCAGTGCCTGGATGTGCTGCGGGCACTGGCCCGCGAACCGGAGACGCTGGCCGCACTGCAGGGCGAGCTGTCGGCGGTGGCTGATCGCGATGCGCGCTATGCCGCTGCGCTGCAGCGTTGGGTAACGACCCCGGCACCGGAAGAGTCGCAGGCGCGGATGTTCTGCGAGCGCACCGCATTGCTGCTGCAGGCGGCGCTGCTGCTGCGTGCACGCAGTCCGGTGGCGGATGCGTTCATCCGCAGCCGGCTCGGCGGTGAACATGGATGGGTGTTCGGCACCCTGCCGGCCGGGTTGGACCTGTCGGAAATCCTGGCGCGCGCGCTGCCGTAGCGTGGAATTCTGTAGAGCGCCGCAGCGTGGCTGCGGCGCTCTGCAGTACCGGACGCGGCTCAGTGCTTGGCTTCTTCCTTGGCCGCGTTCGCCTTCGCGTCATTTGCGACATCACGCGCCTTGTCGGCGACCTTCTGTGCGGCGTCCGCGGTCGCATCGCTGGCGTGTGCAGCGGCGTCGGTGGCGGCGACCTTGGCCTGGTCAGCAGCATTGGCGGTAGCGTCAGCCGCCTTGTCCAGCGCCTGCTGGGTATCGGCCGCCGCCTGCTCGGATGCAGCTGCCGTCTTGTCGGCGGCCTCGCGGGTAGCTGCGGCGGCCTGGTCGACTGCGTCACGGGCGGCGGCGCCTGCGCTGTCGGCAGCCTGCCGCGCATCCTGGCGGGCCTGTTCGGCTTCCGGGCCCTTGCAGGCGGCCAGGCCGATCAGCAGCGAAGCGGCCAGCAGGGACAGGGTCAGCGAGCGGATCTTCATGGCGGTCTCCGGTAGTGCACTGCGGCAATGGATGGGGACGCCAGCCTATTCACGCCCTTGTGAAGGCAGGGTCGCGGAACGCGATGCAAAGAAAAAGCCGCTGGCGAACCAGCGGCTTTTCCAGAACAGCGTGAAGAAAGAAGTTATTACTTCTTGGCTTCTTCAGCAGCGTCCTTGGCCTGCTCGGCGGTGCCTTCGGCAGCCTTGGCAGCGTCCTTGGCCTGTTCAGCAGCAGCGTCGGTAGCGGCGCCAGCAGCCTGGGCAGCGGCGTCAGCCGAAGCGTCAGCAGCGGTGGCGGCGGTGTCGGCGGCCTGCTGGGCAGCGTCGGCGGTCTGGGCGCCAGCAGCGGCGGCCTGATCGGCAGCAGCCTGGGCTTCGGTGGCGGCTTCGTTGGCCGAAGCAGCGGCGTCCTGGGCAGCTTCCTGCTTCGAGCAGGCGGCCAGGGCCAGAGCCAGGGACATCGCGACCAGCAGCTTGTTGATGCTCATTGTGTGAATCCTCGTCGTTAGATTAGGCAACGCGCAACTGCGCGCCGACAACATGATGACAAGCCACGTTTGGCTGTCAAGCGATCCCGCATTCATTTTTGCGAAATCGCAGTTAAACCTTTTTAAATCAATTCGATGGCAATTGCGGTCGCCTCGCCACCACCGATGCACAGGGTGGCAATGCCGCGCTTGCCACCGCGCGTGCGCAGGGCGTTGACCAGGGTCACCACCAGGCGTGCCCCGGATGCGCCGATCGGATGCCCCAATGCGCAGGCCCCACCATTCACGTTGAGCTTGTCGTGGGGAATGCCCAGTTCGCGCATCGGGGCCATCGCCACCACGGCGAAGGCTTCGTTGATTTCGAACAGATCCACCTGGTCCAGCGACCAGCCGGTCTTCTGCAGCAATGCGTGGATGGCGCCGATCGGTGCGGTGGTGAACCACTCCGGCTCCTGCGAATGCGTGGCGTGGCCGACGATGCGTGCCAGCGGGGTGATGCCGCGGGCCTTGGCGTCTTCCTCGGTCAGCAGCACCACGGCGGCGGCGCCGTCGGAAATGCTGGACGAGCTGGCAGCGGTCACGCTGCCGTCCTTCTTGAACGCCGGGCGCAGGGTCGGAATCTTGGCGATGTCCGAGCGGCCGGGCTGTTCATCGGTGTCGACCTCGACCTCACCCTTGCGGGTGGCCACCTTCACCGCGACGATCTCGTCGGCGAACGCACCGTTGGCCTGCGCCGCCTGCGCGCGCTTGACCGATTCGATGGCGTAGGCGTCCTGCTCCTCGCGGCTGAACTGGTACTTGTCCACGGCGCACTCGGCGAATTCACCCATGGCCTTGCCGTCGTAGGCGTTGACCAGGCCATCGTGGGCCATGTGGTCCACCGCCTGGAAGTTGCCGAAGCGGTTGCCGGTGCGCGAGTTGGGCAGCAGGTGCGGCGCGTTGGACATCGACTCCATGCCGCCGGCAACCACGACCTTGGCCGAACCGGCTTTGATCAGGTCATGCCCGAGCATGATGGTCTTCATGCCCGAGCCGCACACCTTGTTGAGGGTGCTGGCACCGACGGACAGCGGGATGCCGGCGGCGATCGCGGCCTGGCGGGCGGGCGCCTGGCCAAGGTTGGCCGGCAGCACGCAGCCCATCAGGACTTCGGAAACGTCGCTGGCCGGGACACCGGACTGCTCCAGCGCTGCGGCGATGGCGGCCGCGCCGAGGGTCGGGGTCGGCACACCGTTGAACTGGCCGAGGAAGGAGCCGATGGCGGTGCGTTTGGCGGCGGCGATGACGATGTTGGACATGGCAATCTCGTTGATGCGTAAGCAATGTTCGGAAAGGAGACCGGGGGCGTTGGATGCGCTCCGGTTTCCCGGCAGACTGCGTGGGGGTCGGCCCAAGTATAGAGGGTCGGGGATGGCTGCCGCTGGATGGCGCCGCATGCCCGCCGGGATGAAGGCGGGCCAACGTTCATGGGATGGAATCGATGGAACGCACGACGATGGCACGGTCGGTCCTGGCAGCGGCGCTGGCGATGGCGCTGACGGCGTGTGGGGGCGGAGGTGGCGGTGGCAACGTGCGCGTTGACCCGCCGCCCACCACGCCGCCGCCCACCACGCCGCCGCCTGCACCGCCGCCGCCGACCACGCCGCCCCCGCCCAAACCGCTGGAGCCGGCCTTCGATGCGCACCTGTCGGTCACCCATGCGGGTGCCGCGCAGGCCACCGGTGCCACCGGCAGGGGCGTGCGCATCGGTATCGTCGATTCGGGTGTGCAGCGCGCGGCCGCCGCGCTGAACGGGCGGGTAGTGGCCAACCTCACCTACATCGACCCTGCCCGCAACAATCTGGGCGTGGACGATGTGGTCGGCCATGGCACTGCCGTCGCCAGCCTGGCCGCGGGCGCAGCGGTCGGGCGCTGGCCCGGCGGCATCGCGCCCGGTGCGCAGATCGTGTCGGCGCGGATCATCTCCGACAAGCCGCCGGCAGACGACGGCAGCGGCCAGGGCAATTCCTTCAGCGGCACCCTCGGAGTGGCCCAGGTGCACCGCGACCTGATCAGCTACAACGTCAAGGTGATGAACAATTCCTGGGGCGGTCTGTACTGGACCGACCTGCCCACCACCGCCCAGGTCGCCGGCGAGTACCGGCCTTTCGTCATCAATCACGGCGGGCTGGTGGTGTTCGCCGCGGGCAACGACGCGCGCAGCGAGCCCAGCAGCCTGGCGGCGTTGCCGGGCCAGGCGGGCGTGGCAGGCTCGCGGCCGGCTGCGGATCTGGAGCGCGGCTGGCTGGTGGCCACGGCCGTCGATCCCTACGCGCCGGACACGCTGGCCGGTTACGCCAATGCCTGCGGCCAGGCGGCGCGCTACTGTCTGGCGGCGCCGGGCAGCGCGGTCTATCCGGATGACGCGGGCACCAGCTACTTCTGGAACTACGGCACGTCCTTCGCCGCACCTCTGGTGTCGGGCGCGGCCGCGCTGGTGTGGGAGCGGTATCCGTACTTCGACAACAACCTGGTACGGCAGACCCTGCTCGGCACGGCCAAGGACATCGGCGCCCCCGGCGTGGACCCGGTGTTCGGCTACGGGCTGCTCGACATCGGCAGGGCCATCAACGGGCCGGGACGTTTCGACTGGGGCGACGTGGTTGCCAATGTCGACGCAGCATCCACCGGTTCGGTCTGGAGCAACGACATCGTCGGCAGTGGCGGCCTGGTCAAGCAGGGCGCCGGCGTGCTGGCGTTGACCGGCAACAGCAGCTACAGCGGTGCCACCCGCATCGAAGGCGGTGTGCTGTCGCTGCGCGACGGCGGCGTGATCCGTTCCAGCGTGAGCATCCTGCCGCAGGCCGATCCATCATCCAGCGGCCTGCAGTTCAATGGCGGCACGCCCCGCGTGGTCGGCAACGTGACCAACGGCAGCAGCGTGTTCCTGACCACTGCCAACACCACGGCGACCATCGAAGGCAACTACGTGCAGCAGGCCGGCGCACAGCTGATGATCGCGCTGGGGGCCAACGCGCTGCAGGTCACCGGCAGCGCCCGTCTGGACGGTGGCGTGCACGTCCACGGATTCGTCGATGGCTACGTGCCGCAGGACGGTACCCGGCAGGATCTGATCCATGCTGCAGCCGGCCTGACCGGCACCTTCAGCACCGCGGCCACATCCAGTGGCCTGCAGGGGCTGGCCCTGCTGCAGACCAGCTATGGCTATGACAGCAACAACGCATGGTTGAACCTGACCCGGATCAGTGTCACCGCCGCTGCGCGTGGGCTCGATGCCGGTGTGCAGACAACTGCGGCGCGGCTGGAAGGCGCGTTCGTCGAACTGGACGGCAACCACGCGTTGCAGGATTCGCCATTCGGTGGCGCAGCGGCCGGCCTGCAGCGCAGCACGGGCCTGGCGGCCACGCTGGAGAGCCTGTCCGGCAAGGCCCACGCACGGGCCGAGGCGGCAACCTTCGACAGCATCGACATGTCGCGACGCGCGGTGGCCGCCCGTTTCGATCGCGTGCAGGCTCTGCCTGCGCTGCGCGGTGCCTGGCAGAGCACGTTGGGTGAGGCAGGGCAGGGCAGTTTCGCCGGCAGCGCGACCGACAGCCGGGGCTGGATGGCCGGTCAGGACGTGCCGCTGGGCAGCCATGGCCTGTTGGGCATGGCGTTCGGTGAAACACGCAGCAACGGTGGCAGTGCCTTCAACGGTGATCGCGGGCAGGACCGCCAGGCGCAGGCGCAGCTGTATGCCGGCTGGAGCGTTGGGCGCGGTTATGCACTGGCGCAGTTCGGCACAGGGCGGTTCACCCGCGAACTGGACCGGCAGCTGCTGCTGGGTGCAGGTGCCTACGGCGTTTCCGCGCGCTACGGCGGTCGGTTCAGCAGCGCCAGTGTCGAAAGCGGCTATCGCTTCGGCACCGTCGGCGCGTCGTTGACACCGTATGTCGGTGCCAGTGCCACGCGGGTGGATACCGCGGCGTTCAACGAGCGCGGCGGCTTCGGTTTCGGCCTGCGGGGTGAAGCCAATCGTGCGCAGCGCAGTCAACTGCTGGCGGGGCTGCGCGGCGAGCGCGGCTGGGGACGCTGGACGCTGCGCGGGCACGCCGAATGGCAGCAGCGCCTTCAGGGCGGCGCCGGGGAGTGGCAGGCCAGCTTCGTCGGTGTCGACGCGTGGGCACCGTTGCCCGGTGCCGACTCATCGCGTGGCAGCGCGCTGCTCGGGCTTGCGCTGGAGTCGTGGTGGGGACGGAGTGGCCGTCTGAGCCTGGGCATCGATCAGCGTGTCGGCGGTGATGACGCACGGCAAGCGGCGCTGCGTTACAGCGCCGGGTTCTGATCCATCATGGGGTTGCCGGCGCCCGGAGGGGCGCCGTGCCGAGGCCCGGCAGGGGCGGTCAACCGCCGCGCAGATTGCCCAGGCGCGGGGTGCTGCGGCCCAGCGGCATCTTCAGCTTGCCGATCGCCAGGATGCGGCTCTCGGCGATTCGGTCGGCCGCACGTTGCGGCGCGATGTTCTCGCGCTGCGACAGTTCAAAGATGCGTGTCAGGTTGTGGTAGATGCTGCGGATCAGGCGCATCGCGCGCTCGCGGTTGTAGCCATCGATCTCCAGCGACACGTTCATCACGCCACCGGCATTGACCGCGTAATCGGGTGCGTACAGGATGCCGCGCGCGTGCAGTTCATCGCCGATTTCCAGGCTGGACAGCTGGTTGTTGGCGGTGCCACAGATGATCTTGGCCTTGATCCGCGGCAGGGTGTCGGCATTGATCGAGCCTTCCAGCGCGCACGGCGCGAAGACGTCGGCATTCACTTCGTGGATCTCGTCCGGCTTCACTGCTTCGGCGCCGAAATCGCTGACTGCGCGATCGACCAGAGCCGCGTCCAGGTCGGTGACATACAGCTTCGCGCCGCGGTCGCGCAGCAGCTTGACCAGTTCCATGCCGATGTGGCCCAGGCCCTGCACTGCGATGCTGGTCTTGCCCACTTCCTCGTGGCCGAACTTGAAACGCATCGACGCCATCAACGCCTGCAGCGCGCCGTAGGCGGTGAACGGTGCGGGATCTCCGGAGCCGCCATGCACCTGGTGGACGCCGGTCACGAACTGGCTTTCCAGGTAGATGTTCTCCATGTCGTTGACGTCGGTACCGACGTCTTCGGCGGTGATGTAGCGGCCACCCAGCGAATCGACATAGCGACCGAAGGCGCGGAACAGGACTTCGGTCTTGTCCGCTTTCGGATCGCCGATGATCACCGCCTTGCCGCCACCGACATTGAGGCCGGCCAGCGCATTCTTGTAGGTCATCGTCCGGCTCAGCCGCAGCACGTCGGCCAGCGCTTCGTCGGTGCTGGCATAGGGACGCATGCGCACGCCGCCCAGGGCCGGGCCCAGGGTGGTGTTGTGGATGGCGATGATCGCCTTCAGGCCGGCGTCATGGCTGTGGCAGAACACCACCTGTTCGTGGCCGGTGGTGGCGAGGGTTTCGAATAGCATGGCGTCTCCGATGGTGCGAACGGCGGCGAACTGCAGCGAACGACCAGTGAACGGTAGGGTCCCAAAACAAAAAAAGCGACGTCGTCGGTGCAGGGGGACGGGTCGCGCGGCGCCATTCTAGTCCATTCCCCGAGTGTCTGCCGTCGACGTCGACGGGCACTGCGGGTTAAAGAAGATGAAAGCGCGGCCGATGCTGCGTCGATGGCCAGTGGCCGGATCGTGTGAAGAGACAGAGACGGGCCATGGCGAGCGCAGTACGACATCGACAGGATCACGGCCGGTGACGCTGGCCTGGGCACGCAGGGTACGCGGCTGGCTTGCGTCGCTGACCGGCGCGGCGCCGTCGCGTCTGTCGGCGGGGCCGCGTCAGGCGGTGGCCGCTGCGGCTGCCCGCCTGCAGGGAGACCCAGTGCCCCCGGGAGAGATCGCCGCGCAGCTGCAGCGTGGCCTGCACGCGCTGGCGCTGTACCCGCGACTGGCGGGCGAGCCCGGCCCTGTCGATGCCGCCAGCGCCGGACTGGCGCAGGCGGTGGCGGACGCGCTGCAGGATCGCGACTGGGCGACGCGGCAGCTGCCGCGCCGGCCGCAGCTGCTGCCGCAGCTGATCCAGACCGTCAACGATGATGCCGCCTCGGCACGGGTGATGGCGGCGATCATCGGCCAGGATCCGGTACTCACGGGCAACCTGCTGCGTATCGCCAACAGTCCCGCGTACAAGGTGCACGAACGCCCGGTCGAGAGCCTGCAGCGGGCGGTGACCCTGGTCGGCACGGAAGGCGTGCGGCAGATCATCAGTGCGGTGCTGGTGCAGCCGGTGATGCAGGTTCAGTGCGAGCGGTTCCCGCAGTTCAGCACGATCACCTGGGAGCACGCCCTGCTGGCATCGCGTGCTGCTGCCGACCACGCACGCAGCGTGAACTCCGGCGATGCCTTCGCTGCGCAGTGGCTGGGCCTGGTGCAGGGACTCGGTGCGGCGCTGGTGATGCGCCAGCTGCTGCAGGAAGCCCAGGCGCGCGGCGAGGACGTGCAGCCGGCCCTGGCTCTGCAGCTGCTGCAGCAGTGGTCGTTGCCGCTGGCACAGCGGGTGGCCGCCGCCTGGGAGCTGCCCGACCCGGTACACCAGACCCTGGCGGCCGACGCCTCGGGCCCTCTGTCCGACAGCCTGCGGCTGGGCAGCGCAGCGGCGGCGGCGAGCCTGCTGTGCCGGCATGGCCACTCCACCCAGGGCCGCATGCTGGCCCTGCTGGAGCAGCTGCCGTCGGCTCCGCCCCATGCGCTTCGCTGGATCTGGCGGCGCCTGCATGGTCGCAGCGTGGAAACACTGGACGACGCCCCGCATGAAGGCGAGGCCAGGGCACACTGAGCGCTACAGCTGCGATTCCACCGGCAGCCAGCTGATGATCCGCGACAGCCAGCGCTGGCGCCGCGTAGCACCTGGCTCGTCCTCCACCCAGCGCGGCGGAGGCTCACGCTCCAGCCAGCGCAGCCGATCGCGGTTGTCCACTGCCAGCCACCAGCTGTGCCTGGCGTCGGCCAGGCGCAGGTACTCGTCGCGCAGCTGCGCGCCCAGCACGGGATCGTCGAACAGCACCCCCATTTCGGTGTTGAGATAGGCCGAGCGCGGGTCGAGGTTGAAGGAACCGACGAAGCCACGGTGGTCGTCCACCAGGAAGGCCTTGGTGTGCAGGCTGGCCCCGCTGCTGCCGAACAGGCCTGCATCGCCCGCCTGGCCCTGTGCCTTCAGCTCATACAGGTGCACGCCGGCGTTCAGCAGGGGCACGCGGTAGCCCATGTAGCCGCCGTGCACGGCCGCAACGTCGTTGGCGGCAAGGGAGTTGGTCACTATGCCCACGTGCACGCCGCGCGACGCCATTGCCGAGAGCCCGTCCAGGCCCTCGTTGCCCGGCACGAAGTAGGGCGAAATCAACAAGGCCTTGCTGCGCGCAGACTCCAGTTCACCGATCAGCCCGGTAACGAGCCAGCTGCCGCGGTCGTCGTTGCGGTGTTTCATCGGCGGATCCGAGACGATGCGCACGGTGCTGCTCCAGTGCAGCGGCTCGGGGCTGGGACGCTGCCGATGGCGTGATTCGGCCACGCGCGCAAGATAGGGCCGGGCAGCATCGCGCTGCGCTTCATGGTCGGACTCACGCACCAGAAGGCGAAGCTGCGCGTCGGTATGGAAGGCCAGCGCGGAGACCGGAATCGCCGCCGGGCTGTTCCAGTAGTCGTCGAATATCCGGTTCGCCTGTGCAACGGCAGGGCCGGCGACCAGCAGGTCCAGGTCCTGGAAGTTCACATCCGTGCGCGCGCTGAAATACTCCTCGCCGATGTTGCGGCCACCGACGATGGCAACACGGCCATCGGCGATCCAGCTCTTGTTGTGCATGCGGTGGTTCACGCTGAAGAAGCGCTGCACCATCTCCACCATGCGCAGGATGCCGCTGCGGTTGCGGAACGGATTGTAGAGCCGGATCTCGATGTTCGGATGCCGGTCCAGCGCCATCATCAGCGCGTCCTTGTCCTTGGCATTCATGTCGTCCAGCAGGATGCGCACGCGCACCCCGCGCTCGGCGGCGTCATGCAGCGCTCTGGCCATCAGGTGACCGATCAGGTCGTCGTGCCAGATGTAGTACTGCAGGTCCAGACTGCGCCCGGCCTGCGCGGTGATCATCGCGCGCGCCGCGAATGCATCCATGCCATCGCCGAGGAAGGCCACGCCGGATTGCCCGGGGTGCGCCTCCTGCAGCGGCACGACCTGCTGGTCGATGCGGGTCTGCGCCGGTTGCAGCGGCAGTACGTGCGACGGCTCACCGTGCGCCTGTGGCGTCAGGTGGTCGGCCAGCAGCAGTCCGGACAGGACCAGCAGCAGGAGGATGGCGAAGATGATCGCAACGACGCGCAACAGGCGTCGCCACACAGGCGCAGGCGGGCTCATGGCCCCATGCTAGTGGATCGGCGTGCCGCGCGGCGGCGCGCGTCAGAACCGTTCGTCGCTGCCCACGTAGCGCCACTGTCCCGGCGGCAGCGGGCCCAGTGCCACCCGGCCGATGCGCAGGCGGCGCAGGGCGGTGACCTGCAGGCCAGCGGCAGCCACCGCGGTCTTCAGGCCCTTGGCCGTCAGCCCCTTGCCGGCGAAGCGCAGCCGCTGCTCGCTCTGCCAGCTCACCTTGGCCCCGCCCGACTCCTGCTGCAGCCGGGCCAGCAGCCAGGGGCCCCGTTCCGGCCCGCCTTCTGCCACTTCGACCAGATACTCCTGTTCGGTGCGGCCGAGATTGCGCTGCAGGTGGGCCAGCGTGGCCGGGTCCTGGCTGACCACGACCAGGCCGCTGTCTGCCGCGGGCAGGGACGCAGCCAGCTGCAACCCGTGGAAATGGCGCTGCAGTGGCCGGATGCCGCTGGCGTCCAGAGCGCTGTGGCTGTTGCTGCTGACCAGCGCACACAGGGTTTCGGCGGCAGCACCAGCCGGCTTGTGCAGCAGCATGCCCACGCGCTCGGCCTTGCTGTCATTGGCCTGTTCATCGACCACGATCACCGCAGTGTCATCGACCGGGCGCTGTGGCTGTTCGACCACCTCGCCATCGACCGTGACCCAGCCACCTTCAATGTAGCGCCGCGCTTCGCCGCGCGGGATGCCGAGCAGGGCGGACAAGCGTTTGTCGAGGCGTATCGGTTCCATGGGCGGGCAGGTCGGGCGGGGGCCGCGCAGTGTAGCCCCTGCGCGCGGTCAGCGCTGGCTGCGGTTGGCCAGCTCGGTCAGGTACAGGCGGGTGTCGAATTCCAGCTGCAGGTAATCGGGCTCCATGTGCTGGCAGAGCTGGTAGAAGGCCTTGTTGTGGTCGGCTTCCTTCAGATGCGCCAGCTCGTGCACCACGATCATGCGCAGGAAGGCGGCCGGCGCCTGCCGGAACACCGTGGCGATGCGGATCTCACGGCTGGCCTTGAGGCGGCTGCCATGCACGCGGGAAATGGCGGTATGCGTGCCCAGTGCATGCTTGATCACTTCCAGCGTGTTGTCGTAGCAGACCTTGTTGAGCGGTACCGACTTGCGCAGGTAGCGGTCTTTCAGCTCCTGGGTGTAGTCGTAGAGCTGACGGTCGCTGCGCACCTCATGGGGCTCGGGATAGCGCTGCTGCAGCCACGGGCCGAGCCGGCCCTGCGCCAGCAGTTCGCTGACCTGGGCGACCAGGGGTTCGGGATAACCGGTGAGGTACTTCAGGACTGCCATGCAGGGGCGGCGGGGCGTCGGTAGAATGGGGGCATCCAAGATTACACGCGGTACGCACCGACCATGGCAAAGCCCAACGCGCTGCAGGAACAATTGCTCAAGGCCGGCCTGGCCAAGAAGTCGCAGGCCAGCGCCGCCGCACGCGAACAGGCCAAGGCGCGCCAGGGCAAGGCTGAATCGACGTCGGCCGAGGTGCAGCGTGAGGCTGAACGCGCCCGCGCCGAGAAGATCGAGCGCGATCGTGCCCTGGCCGCCGAGCGCAACGCACAGGCCAGGCTGGCCGAGCAGAAGGCGCAGGCAAAGCAGATCATCGCTGCCCATGCCGTGCCGCATAAGGGCGAGGATGAGTATCGCTTCAGCGATGGCAGCACGATCCGCACCCTGCTGATCGACCCCAAGCTGCGAAAGGCGCTGTCGGTGGGCGTGCTGGTCATCGTCGCCCAGGGCGAGGGTTACGCGTTGCTGCCCCGTGCTGCGGCGGAAAAGGTGCGCGAGCGCGCGCCGGAAGCCATCGTGGTCGACCACGGGCAGCCGGGCTCGACGGAGGAGATCTCCACCGGCAACGCCGAAGATGATGCCTACTACGCGCAGTTCCAGATTCCTGACGATCTGGTCTGGTAAGCCGCTGCCGCAGGCGTCCCCACGGGCAGACAGGTAGCTGAAGCACGGGCCGGGCGGGGCACTGCCCGGCCTTTTCCGTGGGTGTATCGTCCCCATATCAGGTCACACACCTGCGGAGGACGGACATGGCTACCGGTTGGGCGGGAGATGGCGCGGTCCAGGACCAGATCGACGCGACGGTAGACGATGCGATTGCCCGCGCGCGGCGCCAGCTGCGCCAGGGCCCGGGTCTGGAGCACTGCGAGGAATGCGACGCACCGATTCCGTTGGCGCGGCGCAACGCCGTGCCCGGCGTACGGCTGTGCGTGGCCTGCCAGCAGGCGCACGATGAGGAAGAGCAGGCGCACAGCAGCTACAACCGTCGCGGCAGCAAAGACAGCCAGCTGCGTTGATGTGGGCGGCTCAGCCGTCGCCCTGGATGCCGCCCGGTGCCTGTGCCGGATCGCGCCAGCGGCGTACGGTGCGCTGGAAGAACAGGTTGTTCGGCAGCTGCAGCACCGTGCCTTCGTGGCCTTCGCCGGTCTCCTGCAACGTGGTGTAGATCAGGTTCACATCGATCACCCGGCCCTTCAGTCCGGGCTTCTCGCCGTTCTCCAGCACCTCGATGTAGTCATGCAGGCGGAACGGGCGGGTAGTGAAGATCAGCAGCGTGCAGAAGATGTTGGAGAGCACGCTCCAGGCCGCGAAGAAGGCCACCGCACCGACGGCTGCAAAGCCCGTGAATGCCGTCCACAGCACTGCCGGTGAGGCCCCCAGCAGGCTCAGGATGTACAGCAGTGCACTGAAATAGACCACGAAACTGGTGATGCGGCGCGCGCCCATCACCATTTCCGGCGGCAGGGTGTAGTGGTCGGCGAATCGGCGGATCAGGCGGCGCGCCAGCAGCCGCAGCAGCCAGGCGGCCAGCAGGACGAGCGCGATCTGCAGGGCGATGCCCATGTTGTGCAGCCAGGGATGGGTCCAGGCCGGCAGGTGATCCTTCAGCGACAACATCATGGGGCGACAGCAGGTAGCGGTGGTGGTCGCCGATGTTACCCGGCACGTGCCGGCGATTCGACCATCGGCCTCCACGCCAGGCACACCAGCTCCTGGCGCTGCTGCTGCAGGCAGGCCCGGCCGCGCTCGGGGTGGAGCTGCAGCGACAGGCCAAGCACCTGCAGCGCGACGCAGGCAGCGACGGCCAGCAGGGCGGCACACGATGGGCTGGACATGGCGGGCTCCCGGAGGGTATTTCACGAAGGACCCTCCATGGATGCAGCGGCCGCCGAAAAGGTTGCATCGCGCCTGGCAGGAATCGGATCTAAACCTTCTGCGGGACTGGCGCATCCAAGGACTATGCTCGACACCACCATGCCCGCACCGCCTGCTGCCTCCGACGCCGTCGACGAACCTGCCCTGGTACGGGCGGCAGCCGGTGGCGATACAGCGGCCTACGAACTGCTGTATCGACGCCATGCGCCACGGGTGTTCGCCGTGCTGTGGAGGCTGTGTGGCGGCCAGCAGGCACGTGCGGAGGATGCACTGCAGGAGGCGTTCCTGCAGGCGTGGAAGGCACTGCCCGGGTTCCGCTTCGAAAGCAGCCTGTCGACCTGGCTGCATCGTCTCGGGGTCAATGCCGCGCTGATGGAACTGCGCGGCCGGGCGGGAGGACACGATCACGACAGCCTGGATGACGTGGACGGTGGTGTACCGGAGCTGGCCGTGCATGACCGCTGCGCCGGCACGGAGCGCGACCTGGAACGTGCGCTGGCGACGCTGCCCCCGCGGGCGCGGGCGGTGCTGGTGCTGCATGACATCGAAGGCTGGAAACACCAGGAAATCGCCGAGCAGCTGCAGATGGCTGTCGGCAGTTCCAAGGCACAGTTGCATCGTGCGCGTGGCTTGCTGCGTGCACGGCTGGGAGACATGACATGACGATGAACGACCCCGACTACGACCACGACCTGCTCGCGCGCCTGCGCGCCTTGCCCCGCGAGCGCAGCGTTCCGGAGGACGGCTGGGCGCGGCTGTCGGCCAGCCTGCCACCGCGCGGGTCCGCCCCCGGACCGCTCCCGGCAGCAGGCAAGGTGGTGGCGATGACGCCGCGTCCGCGACGGCGCTGGTGGCTGCCGGTGGGCGCGGCGCTGGCCGCCAGCCTGGCGGTCTACGCGGTGGCACCGTGGTGGCAGCCGCCGCAGGCCACGCCGGCGCCGTCCGGGCTGCAGCTGCAGGCCGCAGCGATGACCGAGCAGTACCAGCAGGCGGTGGCCTCCCTGCCGCAGGGCGGGGCAGCGGAGTGGCAACCGGCCCTGCACGAACTCGACCGCAGCGCGGAGCAGATCCGCGCGGCGATGGCGCAGGATCCACGTGCGCCGCACCTGCTTGGACAGCTCAAGCGCACCTATGCGCTGCGGCTGGAACTGACCCGGCAGGCGGCGCAGGCCGCCGCCGGACTGACAACCTGAGGAGACCCATGATGCGACCCCTTCTTTTCTGCTGCGCCGCGCTGCTGCTGGTACCGGCTGTGGCACTGGCCGACACGCGCGTCGACGAACGCCATGCACTCGCCACCGGTGGCCGGATTGAACTGAGCAACGTGGCCGGCAAGGTCACCGTGCGCGGCTGGGACCGCAACGAGGTCCAGCTCACCGGCAGCCTCAGCGACGGCCTGCAGCTGCGTCAGGAGAAGAGTGCCAACCGCGTGCGGTGGGAGGTGGAATATCCACGCCGCAGCAACAATGGCGGGGCCACCCTGGTGTTGAACGTGCCGCGCTCGGCGGAACTGCTGCTCAGCACCGTCAGTGCGAGCCAGGACATCAGTGGCATCGATGTGCGTCGGCTGCAGGCCGATACGGTCAGCGGCAGCCTGTCCGCGGCAGGCCGCAGCGGCGACACCAAGCTCAACACGGTCAGCGGCAGCGTCACTGCCCGCCTGCAGACGCCGCGGCTGGACGTGAACACCGTCAGCGGCCGCATTGACGCGGGGGGAGGCGTGTCCGGCGACATCGGTGCGCAGACCGTGTCCGGACGCGTGGATGTCGATGCGGGGCGCATCCAGCGCCTGGCGGTGGAGACGGTGTCAGGCAGCATCGAACTGGCCGCTGCCGGTCTGGCGCCAGGGGGGCGCATCAACGTCGAATCGGTGAGCGCATCGGTCAATCTGCGGTTGCCGCGGACCGTATCGGCGCAGCTGTCGGTGAACAGCTTCAGCGGCTCGATCAACAGTGATGCCGGCACGGTGGAGCGGCCGCGTTATGGGCCGGGCAGCAATCTCGACACGCGGCTGGGGGGCGGTGACGGCGATATCCGCATCCAGTCGCATTCGGGCAGCGTGCGGGTCCGACTGGACCGCTGAGCATCGACCGGCAGGCCGCGGCGGCAGCGCCGCCGCGGTCAGGGAGGGTCAGCTGGCTTTCTTCAGCGCCCAGGTCGTACCCAGCACTTCGATCTTGCCACCGGCCTTGCGGAACGCGGCCAGGTCAGACGCGATCGAGTCGCTGCTGACCACAGTACTGGCGGCTGCACCCTTGCGTTCGCTACGGATGCTGTTGTTAGCCTTCGCGGGGGTCTTTGCCTTGCGGGGCATGGTTGCTCCTGTCAGGTGGAAGGGGAGGAAAGCGCACAGGCATCGGCCTGGCGCAGGTAATCCTGCCGCTCGCGGCGGCAGTCATCGCCGCCCATCGAAAACTGGCGGCAGATCGCCGGGCGCTGCGAATAGATCGTGCAGCGCAGGTGATAGGGATCGATCGCCGCGCACCAGCCTTCCTCGTTGCGCGCCATCACGGCCCGGCCGTGGGCGTCGCGCGCGAGGAACTGGCCGGGCACGTGGTCGCCGGGCTGCAGCAGTACCGGCAGCCGGCAACAGACCGCGTCACAACGGCGGCAGTCGATGGGTGCAGGTGCGGCGTCAGGTTGTAAGGCCACAGGGGCCTGGCGGGTGCCCAAAGCGGGTCTCGATGGCGGCTCGGGTGATGCGCGGCCATGAACGAGCCAGGAAGGCACGGCCGCAAGACCCGCGTGGCGGGCCGCGCTGCACCCGGAACACACACCGGCAGGGCCGATGGAAGGTACAGCTGTGGATCAAGCCTACCGAGGGTAGCAAACCCTGCGTAACGTTTTGTTAATCCCGGCTGGCTGCGGCCAGCGCCAGGCCTTGTACCACCCCGAGTGAAGGCTCCCCGTAGACCATCCGGGCACCCGGAAACGCCTCCGCCACGGCCTGGCGCAGGTAGCCCGCACGGGACATGCCACCGGTCAGGAACACCGCGTCCGGGTCGCCGCCGATGTCGCTGCGCACCTGGGCGAGCAGCGTGCGGATCTGTTCCAGGTAGCCATTGGCCGCACTGGCCAAGCCCTCGGCACTGCTGTCGGCGTGCAGGTCGCGGCCGATGTAGTCCAGCGTGCTGCGGTGCGTGGCAGAACTGCTCAGGGCGATCTTGGCGCGCTCGACATCACGGTACAGGCGCGCGGTGTTGCCGGTGTCCTGCAGTGCCTGCAGGCGCGGGCCCCAGGGTGCGTCGACCGCATCGTAGTTGTGCTGGCGGAAGTCGCGCTGGCGGGTCATGTCCTGCACGGTGGCGGCTTCCACGTAGTGGTGGGCGGGCACGCGGGTGATGCCACGACCGAACAGCGGCATGTAGCTGGACAGGCTCAGGGCCAGGTCGATGTCGGTGCCGCCACGGGCGATGCCCCAGGCACGGTGGATATGCGGGGGTACTGTTCCCCCCACTTCGGCATGGGCGATGTCGGTCGTGCCACCGCCGATGTCGACGATCACGGCCTGGTGCCGTGTCGCGCTTCCGGCGTGATAGTGCATCGCCGCTGCGGCAGGTTCTTCCAGGAAATCGATGCGGTCGAAGCCGGCCTGCGCCGCCGCCTCGCGCAGGATGTCCAGCGCCTGCGCGTTGCCGGCCTCGCCGATCGAGCTGCGGAACTGCACGGGGCGGCCGAGCAGGGCGGTGCGCAGCGGCTGGCCGAGCTGCGCGCTGGCGGTCAGGCGGATGTGCTCAAGGATATGCGCGGCAATGCCGGTGATGGTCTGCTTCGCGCGCGGGTGCAGGTTGTAGCCGAGCATCGACTTGGGGCTCTGCACGAGGTTGCCTTCATGCTCCTCGAAATAGGCTTCCAGCGCGTCATCGCCGTAGATCGCGTTCTGCAGCAGGTCACTGGCGCTGCGCGCTTCGCGGGCACGGGCTTCCATCCATTCGCGGCGCAGTGCGCGCAATGCTTCGCGGCGCAGTGCCTGCGGCGGGCGCTCCTGGCCGGCAGCGCGGGCGGCACGCGCTGCGCTGTCGATCATCTGCTCCAGCGCATGCTGTTGGCTGGCATCGGGCTGGAAGTCGTCCGGATCGGGTACCACGCCCGGAAAGTAGACGCTGGTGCGGAACTGTTCGGCATCGCCGAAGCGGATCGGCAACAGGCGGCCCTCGTGCACGATGGCGGCGGCAGAATTGCTGGTACCGAAGTCGATGCCGAGGCGCATGCGGAATTCCAGGGACGGACAAGGGCCGCGCACTCTGCTGCAGTTTGCGGTCCGCTGCAAGCGCCTGCCGGCCATCTCGGGCGGGCAGGGGGAGCGGCCGCGGGAGAACGGGTGAAAAGAGCGGGCGGTTACAATGGCGGCCGTTGATTCATTTTGAGGTACTTGCAATGTCGTCCGTTCCCGCCTGTCCGCAGTGCACCCTGGAAAACACCTATGCCGATGGCGCGCTGTGGATCTGCGCCGATTGCGGCTTCGAATGGACCGCCGAGGAGGGCGCGGGGCAGGCGCTGGTCGTGCGTGACAGCAACGGCAACACCCTGCAGGCCGGCGACACCGTGACCGTGATCAAGGACCTGAAGGTCAAGGGCTCCTCGATTCCGCTCAAGCAGGGCACGGTGATCCGCAACATCCGGCTGGTCGAGGACGATGCGGAGCACATCGAAGGCAACTCGGACAAGATCAAGGGGCTGGTGCTGAAAACCTGCTTCCTCAAGAAGGCCTGACGGGCCCTCAGCGCCTGGCCTGCTGCTGCGCCCGCCAGCGGGCCAGGCTGTCCAGCTTGGCCTGGTAGCGGGCCTGCTGCGGCGCCCCGCCGAGTTCCTGGGCCCGTGTCAGTTCCTTGTCGGCGCGGGCCAGCTGGCCGGCGAGGAAGTACACCCTCGCCAGGCCGAAATGGAACTGGTGTGCGGCATCGTACAGGCGCACCGCCCGGCGGTAGCAGCGGATGGCCTCCGCCAGGTCGCCCGCGCGTTCGGCGCGGGCCCCGAGCATGTACTGGGCAAACGGATCCTCGCGCTGTACGGCGCGCAGGCGGCGCTCCAGCTGCTGCGCTGCTGCCACCAGGCCCAACCGCCGGTAGAGCGCACTGGCGTTGTTCAGTGCCGCATCCTGACGGCCGTCCAGGCGCAGTGCCATTTCCAGCGCACGACGTGCGCCGGCGGTGTCTCCCTTCCGGTTGTCCAGCACGCCCAGGTTGTTCCAGGCCGGTGCGAATCGCGCGTCCTGCGCCACCGCTGCATCGAAGAACACCCGGGCACCGTCCAGATCGTCGCTGGCCATGCGTTCGGCGCCACGATTGTTGTAGAAGTGCGCCAAAGCACGGGCACGGTCGATCGGCTGCGGGCCGTGGCGGTCGTACAGCACGTTGCGGTCCAGATCGACCGTGCCGAAGCGGCCGCCGACGTCGACCCCGGCATTGACGTGGCCGACGCTGTAGACCACGCCCTGGTCCTGCTCCTGATACCAGGACACCACGCTGCCGACTTCCTGCACCCGGGCCTGGATGCCGGCCTCGCGTGCCAGCGACACGAACAGCAGCGTGAATGCCAGGCAGTTGGCGCGGCGGTACTGCCAGACTTCGCCGACGGTATAGGTCGCGTCGGCGTCGTACTGCAGATCCAGTCCCTGCCGATCGAAGATCATCTCCACCAGGGCCTGCAGGCGCTGGTCGCGCGAGTGGCTGCGCGCGATCACCTGTCGGGTCAGCATCGCGCGCAGCGCCGGCGGAATCGCCAGCACTTCGTCTGCGGTCGGCACGCTCGCTGGGGCGGGGCGGTACTGAGCGGCCGGTGCGGCGGCAGGACCGTCCAGGGCAACGGCGGCCGGCGCCGCCAGCGCGAGCAGGGCGAGCAGCAGGAATCGGGTGGCAGGACGTTGCATGGCAATTCCCGGCAGCGGCGGGCGCATCCGCCTGCCGCCGAGTGTAGTCCTGCCCGTGCGCCGGTGCATCGACCGCCGGTCGGCGGCGCGGTCATCCACAGGCGATGTGGACCAGCGCTCGGCAAAGCTGTGGACAACTGTGCTCCGCCCTTGCCGGACGGCGGCTGTGAGTGCGTGGTGAATTATTGTCCAGCTTGCTGGCCGGGGCGTCTGGCAGGATCATGCCGGCATGGACTTCGCCCCGATCCCGCTCGATCCGGCGCAGTGGCAGGCGTTGCAGGACCGATATGCCACGCCGCCACGCGCGTACCATCACTTCGGCCACGTGCGCGCGGTGCTGCAGCACTGCCAGGACGTCGCCGATGGACCGGGTTGGCGGCAGCCCGCCGAGGTCTTTCTGGCCGCGCTTTACCACGATGCGGTCTACGAGGCGGGACGCAAGGACAACGAGGCACGCTCGGCGGCACTGGCCGTGCAGGCCATCGCGCAGGAGCCTGCGCTGGCGGGCATCGACGCCGCCCGCGTCGAGCAGCTGATCCTGCTGACTGCCCGTCATGGCGAACTCGGTCCTGCGGATGTCGACGCCGAAGCGGCGCTGTTCCTGGATTGCGACATGGCGATCCTGGGCGCGCCTGCACCGGTGTTCGATGCCTACGATCGTGGTGTGGCCGAGGAGTACCAGGGGGTGGTCCCGGGTTTCCTGTACCGCGCCGGCCGCCGCCGCTTCCTGCAGGGATTGCTGCGCGCACCGCGGATCTTCCTCAGCGACTTCTTCCACCAGCGCCTGGATGCCGCGGCACGCGCGAATCTGCGCCGCCGGCTGGACACCTGAGCGGGGCAGTTACACTGGCGGCCTGCATCTGCAAGGTAGCGCCGCCCACCGTGTCCGTTCCCGATCCTGATCCCCGGCCGACCGCACCGGAAGAACCTGGTCCCAACGAGTGCTGCGGCAGCGGCTGCCCGCTGTGCGTACTCGATCTGTATGCCGAAGAGCTGCAGCGTTACCGCAAGGCGTTGGCCGAATGGAAGGCGCGCCACCCGGAGGCCACGCCATGACCGGAGCGCGTCCGGCTGCGCTGCTGGCCCTGGTGGCGCTCCTGTTGTTCGTGGCGACGGCCCTGTGGACGCAGTTCGCGCGCGCTGATCTGGATTGGATGCGCGCGACCCTGAGCCTGTACCTGCACGGTCCCTGGGGTCTGGCGCTGCGCGCCGCCTACTGCCTGCTGGCGGTGGCGATCGCCGCGCTCGGCATCGCGCTCTATCGTCACAGCGTGGGGCCCCGCCGCAGCGCGGCCGCGCCGCTGCTGTTCACCGTGTCCGCCCTGGGCCTGGCGACGGTCGCCATCGGCGACAGCTGGCTGCCGCAGGCGACGCCGCTGCTGGCGCCGCTGGTGCATGGCGTGGCTGCCAACACGGCCTTCCTGTGTGCCAGCGTCGGCATGCTGCTGCAGGCGTGGTACCTGCGTCGCGAGCCGGGCTGGCAGCGCAGTGCTGCCCTGCTGTGGGGCTGGGCCTGGCTGGCCTTCGCGTTGCTGTGGCTGCATGTGCTCTGGCGTGACGGGCCGCCGCGCGGGCTGGGGCAGAAGCTGGTGATCGCCGTGATCGTCGGCTGGCTGCTCTGGCTGGCCGTCACCCTGTACCGGCGCGGTCTGGCGCGCACGCGCGCCTGAACCCTGGCCGCGGGCCCGGCGAACGGCCGTGACCGGTACGTGTCGTGCACGCGGTGGCGGCGTATCGTGTGCGCATTCCACTGGGGTTGCGACATGACGCGTGCAGGGTTGGGCAGGGCGATGGGACTGGTGATGGCACTGGCGGCGTTGCCGGCGGTGGCCGCGGCATCCGTGCAGCAGGTCAGCCATGGCCGATTCGAGCAGGTGCCGGTGCATCTGCCGGCGGGAGTGCCGCAGCGGGTGGTGATCTGGTTCCACGAAGGTCCCTATGGCGCTGCCAGCCTGGCGCCGATCGAAGCACTGCGTGCCGACGGTGCGCTGGTGGCGGCGGTGGATGTGGCGCACCTGCGGGGCGTGCTTGAACGCGAAGGCGACAGCACCTGTTCGTTCGGTGCTGGCGACGTCGAGAATTTCTCGCGCTGGGTGCAGGCGTTCCTGCACCTGCCGGGATATCACCTGCCGCTGGTCGGCGGCGATGGTGAGGGTGCCGAGCTGGCCTACAGCCTGGCCGCACAGGCCGACACCCAGGTGTTCGCCGGCCTGCTGACCTCCGGCTTCTGTCCCGACCATGCCCACGAACGCATGGTCTGCGGAGACGGCGTCAAGGAGGGGCGGCTGCAACCGGCCGAACTGAACTTTCCCTGGTTGAATGCCATCGGCGATGTGGGCTGCAGGGGCCAGGGCGCGGGTCCGTTCGTGCAGCAGGTCGCGATGGCGCGCGGATTCAAGCGCAGCGCCCGCGGCGATGCCACGCCGGGACTGGTGGCTGCCGCGCGGGTGATCGGTGCGCAGGCCGGCATCAGTCTGGCACCGCCGCCGGCGGCGTTGAAGGGCCTGCCCGTGGTGGAAGTCCCCGCGCACGGTGACGGCGATACGCTGGCGATCTTCGTCTCCGGTGATGGCGGCTGGGCGGGACTGGACAAGGACGTGGCCTCGTCGCTGGCCGAACACGGCGTGGCCGTGGTGGGCATCGATTCGCTGCGTTATTTCTGGAGCGAACGCACGCCGGAGGGGTTTGCCGCTGACCTGCAGAAGATCATCGACCACTACCGCCAGCAATGGCGGCGCGACAAGGTGATGCTGATCGGCTTCTCGCAGGGCGCCGACGTGCTGCCGGCCACCATCAACCGGCTCGATGCCGGCAGCCGCGAAGCACTCGAGCGCATCGTGCTGCTCTCCGTGGGGCGGAAGGCTGATTTCGAGTTCCATGTCAGCAACTGGCTGGGCGGTGGCGGCGATGGCCTGCCGATCGCGCCGGAAGTGGCCAGGCTGCCGGCGGCCAAGACCCTGTGCGTCTATGGCGACAAGGATGAGGACGCGCTGTGTCCGGACCTGCCTGCGAACGAGGGCGTGCGCAGGATCCGGTTGCCTGGCGACCACCATTTCGGTGGCGACTACGATCGTCTGGCCGAGGTCATCCTCAAGGGCGGCGCGTAATCAGCACACGCCTGCAGGAGCAGCGCCGGGCCATGCCCGGCGGTCGGGTGGCTCAGCCGCGGCGTGGATCCAGCGAAATCAGGCGGGTGGCGTCCAGCAGGGCTGCCGGCAGGTGCATGCCACCGGGCGCCGCCAGGTAGCGCGGGCGCCACTGCGGATCGAACTTCGACTTGAAGCGGCGCAGGCCACTGAAGCCATAGAAGCGCTCACCATGCCGTGCCAGCAGGCCGGCAAGACGATTCCAGCGGCCCGCCAGGCGATGCTGGGCCAGCCCAGACAGGGGCGCCATGCCCAGCGAGAAACGCGCATGGCCCTGCGCCCGGCCCCACAGGAACAGTTCGATGAACAGGAAATCCATCGTGCCTTTCGGCGCGTCGCTGACGTGCCGCATCAGGTCCACCGACAGCTCGGCACCGGCTGGCGCCTGCCACAGGTTGGCGAAGGCGACGATCCGACCTTCGGCCTCGACCAGCGCGACCGGGAAACGCACCAGGTAATCGGGATCGAAGCTGCCCAGCGAGAATCCTTTCTCGTCACCGGACTTGTCTTCCAGCCAGGCATTGGAGATCGCATGCAGGCGCGGCAGCAGGCTGGGGACCTCTTCCACCGGCGCCACCCGGAACGACAGGCCACTGCGCTTGCCGCGGTTCCATGCCTGGCGCAGGTCGGCGCGTTCGCGGCCTTCCAGACCGAAGTCGTGCAGCGGCACGATCGCCTCCTCGCCCAGCTTGACCAGGCCCAGGCCGAGATCCAGATAGGTCTGCCAGTAGGCTTCGCCCACCTGGTAGAACACCGGGCGCAGGCCGAGGCGGTCGGCTTCCTCACGGAAACGCCAGATCAACGCACGTGCGACCTCCGGCGGGCCGACCGGATCACCCATCGCGATCAACGAGCCGCCGTAGCGCTGCATCATCACGAAGCCCTGCCGGGCATCGTCGCGCAGCACTGCCTTGTCGGCGGTCAGCACCAGGCAGGCCTGGGTGTCGGTGGCGCTGGCCAGCACCGGTGCCAACGCCTGCAGCGTGGCTTCGTCAGCGGCCGGCAGCGGGCTGCGCGTGCTGTGCAGCAGGCGAGCGAGGCCGAACATCACCAGGGCGATGGCTACCACCAGCAGCGCACGCAGCGCACGCGGTGCGTTGCCGGACAGTGCGAACTGCCACCAGAGTTCGTTCTGGTACTCGACATGGCTGTACGTGAAGAACAGCAGCCAGGTGACCGCGACCAGGACCAGCCCCAGGTTGCGCAACCATGGCCACGACCACGCCTCATCCAGCAGCGCACCCTGGCGGTAGAACTCACGGCGTGCGGCCCACAGTGCCATCGCGACCAGTACGGCCGATACCGCGATCAACGGTTGACCGCCGCGCAGCCACAGCGGCAGCGGCGTGATCACGCAGACCGCCATCGCCAGCATCCACGCGGCGTGGCTGCGCCGGGCCAGGCCCTGGCCGATCAGCAGCAGGGCGACACCGCCAAGACTGCCGATCAGGTGCGATGTTTCCAGGATCGGCAGCGATGCATTGAGCAGATGGCGACGCGGGGTCGGCAAGGTGCCATCGATGACCAGGGCGGCGCCGATGCTGAAAGCCGCCAGCGCGATGATCTGCGGCAGCCAGGGGCGCAGCGCGTTCCAGCCGGCGCGGGTGGCGCCGGCGCTGGCCCGCAGCGGTCGCCGCAGTGCAGGCGCAAGCGCGAGCACGGTGGCCAGCAGCAGCGGCAGGACGTAGTAGGTGACGCGGTAGATCAGCGCGGCCGCCAGCACCGCCGCCGGTGCCACCTGCGGCAGCAGCTTGAGCAGGCTCCACTCGAACACGCCCAGGCCGGCCGGAACGGTCGAGACCAGGCCTGCCAGCACCGCCACCAGGTACAGGCCGACGAAGCCGGGAAGCCCGGTGGGCGTGGAGTCCGGAAGCAGCACGTAGAACGCTGCGCTGGCCAGCACCAGTTCGATCACGCTGAGCGCGGTGACGCCGAGCGTGGTCAGCCGGTCGGGCAGCCACAGGGCGTGGCCGAACACACGGAACTGGCGTCCGCTGCGGCCGACCAGCAGCACCGTGGCCAGATAGGCGAGCAGGGCGGCAATGCCGACCGCGCGCACGGCGCCGGAATCCAACGGCAGCGCCAGCGCCGCCGCTGAGGGTTCCAGGCATAACGCCAGGCCGATCAACAGCCATGCACCGAACATGAAACCGAGCGTGCTCATCAGCACGACCTGGCCGATCTGGGCCAGATCCAGCCCGGCACCGCGATAGCCCCGCAGGCGCACCGCGCCGCCGGTCAAGGCCGCAAAGCCGACGGTCTGGCCCAGGGTGTGGGCGAGAAACGCGGTGATGCCGATGCGCGCGGGATGCACGCGGATGCCGCTGCGTCGCATGCCGATGGCATCGAAGCCGATCAGGCAGGCATAACTGGCCAGGCCCAGCGTCACGGTCAGTGCGATCTGCGTTGCGCTGAGTGCATGGAACGCCTGGCGGATGGCGCGGTAGCCATGTTCGTCGAACTCGCCGGCCAGGCCATGCAGGGCCAGGGCCAGGATCAGCAGGGGAACGAAGATGGTAAGCAGCCGCTTCCAGACCGGGATGGACGGAGCGGTTGCGGGATCGGAAGGGACGGTCATCGGCGCAAGGGTGCGGCAGGGAGGGCGAGGGCGGTGTCAACGCGGGCGTGGCGCATCGTGCGCCTCTCGAAGGCATTTGAACAGCGGTGGTGCAGGAGCCCCACCCGCCGCCGGTTTGGAGGACAATGCAGGCCTGATCACCCGCAGGAGCCACGCCCATGATGGAGCGTTACGACGTCGGACCGCGCATGTCCGAAATGACCGTGTACAACAAGGTTGCCTACCTCTCCGGCCAGATTCCGGAGGACACCAGCCAGGACATCACCGGACAGACCCGGCAGGTGCTGGCCGAGATCGACAAGCTGCTGGCACTGGTGGCCAGTGATCGCCAGCATGTGCTGCGCGCGGAAGTGTTCCTGGCCGACATGGCCGACTTCGACGGCATGAACAAGGCGTGGGACGAATGGGTGGTCGAGGGGGCGACCCCGGCCCGTGCCACGGTCGAAGCCAAGCTGGCACACGCCGAGTGGAAGGTCGAGATCGTGGTGACGGCGGCCGTGCCGTAACGGCGGGCGGGTGTCAGCTCCCTTTCCTGCCGGAAGGGAGCTGGCACCGCTACCGTTCCCGCAGCACGATGCAGTCCACCGGACACGGTGGAATGCACAACTCGCAGCCCGTGCACAGGTCGGCGATCACGGTATGCATGTACTTCGCGCCGCCGACGATCGCGTCCACCGGGCAGGCCTGGATGCACTTGGTGCAGCCGATGCAGTCGGCCTCGACGATCACCGCAACCTGCGGCGCCTTGTGTTCGCCGCGCGTACGATCAAACGGCAGTGCCGGCACACCCAGTACCTGGGCCAGTGCACGCGCGCCCGCATCGCCGCCCGGCGGGCAGCGGTCCACGCCCGCCTCGCCGCGCGCCATCGCCTGCGCATAGGGGCGGCAACCGTCATAGCCGCATTGTCCGCATTGCGTCTGCGGCAACAGTCGGTCCAGGCGTTCGGTCAGCGGCGGAATCAGGCTCATGCGTGGCGAAGGCTGCGCGTATGGATCATTTCAGGGGTTTGCCACGGAACCAACGCTCGTGGGCGAGGGCCAGCATCGGCCGGTCCTCTGCGCTGTCGCCATAAGCGTGGATGCGCGTGTAACGCGACAGATCGAAACGGCGACGGATCTGCTCGACCTTGCGAGGACCGCAATCGCCGCCGTGGTACCGGCCGGTCAGGCGTCCGTCTTGGCTTTCAAGGCGGTTGCAGATCAGTTCAAGACCCAGCGTTTCGCACCAGGGACGCAGGTACAGATCCAGCGAACCGGACACGACCACCACGGTGTGCTGCTGTTCCTTGTGCCAGCGGATCTGTTCCAGCATTTCCGGGCGCACCACCTCGGGCAGGAACTCGCGCGAGAAGCCGGTGGCCAGCGCTGCGATGTCGTCGGCGTGGCGCTCGCTGAAGGTGAGGCGGGTGACGCGGGCGCGGATGCGTTCGGCCGAGATCAGTTTCAGCCGGTACGCCGCCAGCCACGGACCCACCTTCCACCACGCCTGCGCAAGCTGCTCGGCGGTGGCCACGCGGCGCAGGAAGCGGCCATAGGTATCGCAGGTGGTGACGGTATGGTCGAAGTCGAACAGCGCCAGTTCCATTCCGATGCCTCCCGTGGTGCGTCCCGTCGTTGCCGTGACCGGCGGGAGCGGCCGTGGCCGCACCCGCGCAGTGCATCAGCGGACCGGCATGCCCGGCTGCGCGCCGCTGTCGGCGTCCAGCAGCGCCAGCGCGCCACCATCGAAACCTGCCGACAGGATCATGCCTTCACTCAGGCCGAAGCGCATCTTGCGCGGGGCCAGGTTGGCGATGAACACGACGCTGCGGCCGACCAGCGCTTCCGGCTCGCCGTAGCTGGCACGGATGCCGGAGAAGATCTGCCGTTTGCCCAGTTCGCCGGCATCCAGCTCGAAGCGCAGCAGCTTGTCCGAACCCTCCACGAACTCGCACACCAGCACCTTGCCGATGCGCAGGTCGAGCTTGGCGAAGTCGTCGATGCCGATGTAGGCCGGTGCCTCGGCGCTGGCCGTTGCGGCACTGGCCGGCACGGCAGCCGCCGGCTTGGCAGCGTCGGCCTTGGCGGCGGGGGCAGCGGCGGTCGGCTGCAGGGTGTCCTTGGAGGCGTCGATCATGGCGTCAATCTTCTTCGGGTCGATACGGGTGAACAGTGGGGTGTAGTCAGCGATTCGATGGGCCAGCAGCGGCTGCGCCAGGTCGGTCCAGTCGGCCACTGGCGCGGCCAGGAACGCCTCGGCCTGGGCGGCGGTGGAAGGCAGTACCGGCTTCAGTGCGGTGACCAGTACACGGAACAGGTTCAGGCCCTGGCTGCACACGGCCTGCAGCTGCGCGTCGGCGCCTTCCTGCTTGGCGATCACCCACGGCTTGACGTCGTCGATGTAGCGGTTGGCTTCGTCGGCCAGGGTCATGGTCAGGCGGATCGCCGCCGCCGGATCGTTGCGCTCGTAGGCTTCGCGGATCGGCGCCAGGCTGTCGATGAAGCGCTGGTACTGGGCGGCATCGGGCAGCTGCGCGGCGAGCAGGCCGTCGAAACGCTTGCTGATGAAGCCCGCGCAGCGGCTGGCCAGGTTGACGAACTTGCCGACCAGATCAGCGTTGACGCGGGCGACGAAGTCACCCAGGTTCAGGTCGAGGTCGTCGACGCCACCGCCGGACTTGGCCGCGTAGTAGTAGCGCAGCGCTTCCGGTTCCAGTCCTGCATCGAGGAAGGTGCGCGCCATCACGAAGGTGCCGCGCGACTTGCTCATCTTGGCGCCGTCAACGGTCAGATAGCCGTTGACGTGCAGGCGGGTCGGCGCGCGGTGGCCGGTGCCGTGCAGCACCGCCGGCCAGAACAGGCCATGGAAATTGACGATGTCCTTGCCGATGAAGTGGTGCAGCTCGGTGGCGGTGCCGGCGCGCAGGTGGGCTTGGAAATCCTCGCCGAGCGTGCCGCACAGGGTCTGGAAGCTGGACAGGTAGCCGATCGGCGCGTCCAGCCAGACGTAGAAGTACTTGCCCGGATGGCCCGGGATCTGGAAGCCGAAGTACGGCGCGTCACGCGAGATGTCCCACGCGCGCAGGCCGCCCTCCGCGTCCAGCCACTCCATCAGCTTGGCTTTCACCCCGGGCAGCGCGACGTCGCCGGCCAGCCATTCGCGCAGGAAGCCCTCGAAGCGGCCGACCTCGAAGAAGAAGTGCTCCGAATCCCGGATCTCGGGCGTAGCGCCGGAGATCACCGATTTCGGCTCCTTCAGATCGGTGGGGCTGTAGGTCGCGCCACAGACTTCGCAGTTGTCGCCGTACTGGTCGGCGCTGCCGCAGTTCGGGCAGATGCCCTTGATGTAGCGGTCCGGCAGGAACATGCCCTTGGCCGGGTCGTAGAACTGGGCCACCGAACGGCGGCTGATGTGGCCGGCCGCTTCCAGCTTCAGGTAGAACGCCTCGGTCAGCGCCTGGTTGGCTGCCGAATTGGTCGAATCGTAGTGATCGAAGGCCACGCCGAATTCGGCGAAATCACGTTCATGGCTGGCCTGGATGCTGGCGATGAAGGCCTCCGGGGTTACCCCGGCCTTCTCGGCTGCGAGCATGATCGGCGTGCCATGGGTGTCATCGGCGCAGACGAACCAGGTCCTGCCGCCGCTCATTCGCCGTGCACGCACCCAGATGTCGGCCTGGATGTAGCCGACCAGATGGCCCAGATGCAGCGGGCCGTTGGCGTAGGGCAGGGCGGTGGTGACGAGCGCGGTACGGGTCATGGTCGCGGGGTGAAGCCGAGGGGAACCGCAGATTATCGCATGCCCGCAACGAGGTGACCCGGCCGGGGCCGGGTCACGGGAATGCACGGACGGGCCGGTGGCTTACTCGCGTACCCAGGTCTGCGCCCGGCAGATGAAGGCGATGCAGCCGGAGACGTCCAGCTTGTTGCCACCCGGCTGCAGTTCCATCTTCGACTTGTAGGTCTTGCCGTTGGCGGGGTCGAGGATGGTGCCGCCGGACCACTTGCTGGCGCCGTCGGCCTTCAGGTTCCAGAGGATGGTCATGCCCTTCACCGGCTTGTTCCTGTTGGCACCCTCACAGCCATCGCAGACCGGGTTCGGACCCTTGTCCGAGTGCAGGATGTCCACCACCTTGCCGGACAGCGTGCCGTTGGCGGCCTGGCTGATCTCGACGATGGACTTCACCTGGCCGGTCTTGTCGTCGATGGTCTTCCAGCGGCCGGCCGCGCCATCGGCGGCCTGCGCCGAGAGCGCCGCCAGGCACAGCGGCAGCGCCAGCAGCAGGGTCTTGAAGGTCTTGCGCATGGTCCCCTCCCAGGGTTCATTCCGGCACGGTGCCGGTACACGCCGACTGTATACCCATTCGGCGGGGTATGGGGAAGGGGGTGCCGGGTCGAGCAGGTGAGTGGGGCCAGATCCTTTCCCGATGGAAAAGGGATCTGACCCCGAGCCATCAGCCGACTTCGTAGAGTTCCAGCGGCAGGCCGTCCGGGTCGGCGAAGAAGGTGAAGCGGCGGCCGGTGTATTCGTCCACGCGGACCGGTTCGCAGTCCACGCCGCAGCTGGCCAGGCGCTGGATGAACGGCTCCAGCGCGGCCACGCGGAAGGCCAGGTGACGCAGGCCCTGTGCCTCCGGGCGGCTGGGCCGCGGCGGTGGTGACGGGAACGAGAACAGTTCCAGCTGGCCGCCATCGGGCAGTGCCAGGTCCAGCTTCCACGAATCGCGCGCGGCACGGTGGTTCTCGGCCAGTACGCGCAGGCCGAGGATGCGCACGTAGAAATCCTTCGAGCGCGCATAGTCGCTGCAGATCAGCGCGGCATGATGGATGCCCAGCAGGGCGGTCGGATCGTCGGTCATTGCAGGATGTCCAGCCAGCGCTGGGCGATCTTCAGCGCCAGCGGATAGGGTTCGGGGTCGTTGCGGTTGCTCAGCACGATCACTGTCAGATGCCGGTCCGGATAGCGCAGGATGACGTTGCGGAAGCCGATGCTTTCGCCGCTGTGCCACTGCATGCGGCCGTTGAGGCGCCAGCCGAAGCCGTAATGCGGTACGTCCGGTTCGGTGGTTGCGGTGGCCGGGCTGAACATGGCCCGCCGCGATGCGGCTGACAGCAGGCGGTCGTCGTACAGTGCGGCATCCCAGCGGGCGAGGTCGTCCAGCGAGGAATAGATGCCACCATCACCCAGCACGGCACTGGTGGTGCTCTGGTCGGTGCGCTGCCAGCGACCGTCGAGCCAGCTGTAGCCGTAGGCCCGCGCAGTGACCGTATCGACGCCGTCCTGGTGGGCGACGGTGTGGGTCATGTGCAGCGGGCCGAAGATCCGCTGCTGCAGGAAGGTGGCGAAATCCTGGCCCGACGCGCGCCCGACGATCAGCGCCAGCAGCGCATATCCGCTGTTGCTGTAGCGGTACGCAGTGCCCGGTGTGAAATCCAGCCGGTCCTCGCGTGCGAGCAGCGCCAGCACGTCCGCATCGTGCACCTGGCGGCTGTCGGCGGGGTCCATCAGGCCCTCATAGTCGGGCAGACCGCTGGTATGCGACAGCAGGTGACGGAGGGTGACGGAGGACGCCGCAGTGGGAAGTTCCGGCAGCCAGCGTCGCACTGGCTGGTCCAGGCCCAGGCGGCCCTCTTCCACCAGCAGCAGCACGGCGGCGGCGGTGAACTGCTTGCTCACCGAGGCCAGCCGGAAATTGCTGGCCGCGGTCACCGCAGTGCCATCTTCCACCACCGCCAAGCCGTACCCGCGGCGGAACACCGCCTGCCCGTCGTGCAGCACCAGTACCGCTGCTCCCGGCACCTGGCCATCGTAGGCCTGCATCAGGCCATCGATGCCCGCATCCGGCGGCATCACCGCCGGTGCGGCAGGCGCGGCCTGCGGCAGCAGGGCCAGTACGGCAGCGAACACGACGGTGGCGGGACGCATGAGGGCTCCGTGGCGATCAGGGGGTGGGCGCGGACCCCGGCGGTTGTGACAGCCATCGTTCCATCTTCCGCTCCAGCACGTCCAGCGGCATCGAGCCGTCCTTCAGCAGTTCGGCATGGAAACGGCGCAGGTCGAATGCCGCACCCTGGCGTGCCTTGGCCTTGTCGCGCAGTGCCAGCAGGGTCGTCAGGCCGGCCACATTGGACAGCGCCTGCGCAGGCTGGGCCATGATCCGCTCCACTTCGGCATTGGCATCATCGCTGCTCATGTCCACGGTCTTCTGCAGGTAGGCGACGGCCTGCTGCTTGCTCCAGCCCTGGGCATGCACGCCGGTGTCGGCGACCACGCGCGCTGCGCGCAGCAGGCGCGAGGAGAGATAGCCGATGCGGTCGTAGGGATCGGTGTAGACGCCCAGCGTTTCCCCCAGCGTTTCCGAGTACAGGCCCCAGCCTTCGATGAAGGCCAGGTCGCCGCCGGCACGCCGGAAGCGCGGCTGCTTGGCCAGCTCCTGCTGCAGACCCAGTTGCACGTGGTGGCCGGGAATGCCTTCATGCAGGTACTGCACCGGCACGTTCCAGCGCTTGCGGCTGGGCAGGTCGCGGGTGTTCACATACAGCACCCCGGCCTCGCCGGGCTGTGTCGGCTGGTAGGAGGCCGCGGCCGCGGTGAGCGCACGCTCGGGCTCCACTGCACGGATGTCCAGGGCAGCCTTCGGCAGCGTGTCGAGCACCTGCGGCAGGCGCGTGGCGACCTGCTGCTGCACCTGGCGGTAGCGGCCGAGCAGCGCGTTGGCGTCGCCATACTGGAACTGGCGATCACTGCGCATGCTGCGCAGAAGCTTGGTCGGCGTGCCGCGCAGCTTCGCATCCTTCATCACTGCGGCGATCTGCGCCTGCAGCTCCTGCACGCGCTGTTCGCCGAGCGCATGCCATTGCGCGGGTGTCTGTTCGCTGGCCGTGGTCTGCACGATCAGGTTGGCGTACCACGCCTGGCCATTGGGCAGGGCCCCCAGACCGCTGCTGGTCCGCGTGGCCGGCAGGTACTCGGTGGCGATGAAGCCGCGCAGGGCGCGGTAGGACGGCATGATGCGCAGTTCGATCATGCGCTTGTACTCGGCACTGATGCGCGCCTTGTCCTCGGCGGAAATCGACTCCGGCATGGTCCGGATCGGCGACCAGAAGATGCTTTCCTCGGCGGTCGGCTTGATCACCGCATCCAGCTGCGGCAGCACTTTTTCCATCAGGTCGCGCGGCTGCACCACCCCGGCCTTCATGCCCTGGCGCATGTTGTCGATGGCCTGGTCGAACAGCGCCGGAATGCCCAGCGAGCGGCGCGACCAGGTGTCGTAGTCCTGCACGGTATTGAACGGCTGCGCACCCGCGCCGGCACCGAGAATGGCCATGATGCTGCCGACGTTGTAGTACTGGCTGATCGGCATCATCCAGCTGGGATACGGCTCGGCGGCCAAGGTCGCGCGCGCGTCGCGCACGAAGATCTCGTAGCTCAGCAGGTCCTGGCCCTGCAGGCCGTCGCTGCCGATCTTCTCGACCTTGCCCAGCCACTCTACGGTGAAGTCATGCGACTGCTGGCGCCACGCCGCGGACAGGATGTTCGGCAGCTGGTCGTTGTAGCGGGTTTCGCCCTGGAAGGTCGCCTGCAGCGGGTTCAACCGCATCGACGCATCCCAGTATTCGTCATAGAGGCGCTCCAGCTGGACCGTTTTGGGCACAGTGCGGGCGGCGGCGGCCGGGCGCGCGGGGGAACGGGTGGCGCTGCGTGCCGGTGCGGTGGCGCGCGCGCTGGGCCGCGCCTTGGGCTTGGCCGCCGGACGGCTCTGCGTCGCAGCGGGCCGGCTGGCCTTCTTCTTTGCAGCTTCGGCCGACGGAACGGCGCTGAACAGGAACAACGCGGCAATGGCGGCGGCCAGGGCGCGGGTGGAATACGGCATCAGGAGCTTCCGTGGAACACAGACCGTGGAGCTTGCACGATCCGGCCGCGTACGGCCAGCGCGGGGGCGCAGTCAGCTGGCGCCCGCTGGGTCTTCAGTCAGCCGCGGCCGCAGCCCGCAGCGCGGCCGCGCGCTCGACACCCAGGTATCGGGTGATCGCACGGCGCATCAGGTACAGCAGGGGAATCAGGGCGATCGCAAAGCCCATCTTGTAGACGTAGTTGACGCTGCTCACCGCCAGGAACAGCGATGTCGGCCACTGCTGCGGGCCGAGCACGAAAGCGATCCAGATCACCACGAAGCTGTCCACCAGCTGCGAGACCGCGGTGGAACCGGTAGCGCGCAACCAGACGTGGCGCTCGCCGGTGGCCTGCCGGATCCTGTGGAACACGGCCACGTCGATCAGCTGGCCGAGCAGGAAGGCCACCAGCGAACCAGCAATGGTCCACATGCCCTGGCCGAACACCGCGGCGAACGCGGCCTGGTAGTCGGGCACGCCATGGGCGTTCATCGAGGTGACCCACCAGCTGGCCGGCGCCAGCGAGATCGCCGCGAAAGCGAACAGGAAGCCGTAGGCGATCAGCACCACCGCCAACCACGAGATGAAACGCACCCCGCGCTTGCCGAAGAACTCGTTGATGGTGTCGGTCATGATGAACACCACCGGCCACAGCAGTGTGCCGGCGGTGAAGCTCAACGATCCGGTCTGGCCGAACAGGTTCCAGTTCAGCGGGTCGATGCCGAGCGTGTCTTCCAGCGCGAAGATCTTCACTCCGATCAGCTCGGCCAGCACGGCATTGCCGCAGAAGAACGCGGCCAGCACGATGAACAGCAGGACCGCGCGGTCCTGCAGCGGGCGCTCGACCGGCGTCGTGCTCATTCGGTGCGTTCGCCCGCGCGGGTGAACGGCACGCTGGCTGGCGCCACAGCACCACCGGAAATGATGAAGCTCATCGCCTGGTCCACGGTCCAGTCGGTGGGTGTGAGCAGTTCCACCGGCACGATTTCAAGATAGCCGGAGGTCGGGTTCGGCGTGGTCGGCACGTACACCGCTGCCAGTTCGCGGTCCGTACCGTGTTCCTTGATCACCCGCGTGACCAGGCCGACCGACTTCATGTCGCGGTGCGGGAAGTCGATCAGCACGACGCGCTGCGTGCTGCCGGGTTCGGTCTGCAGCATGTCCAGCAGCTTCTTGGCGCTGTCGTAGATGATGCTGGCCAGCGGGATCCGCTTGATCACCGCGCCGATCCAGCGCAGCAGGCGCTGGCCGAGCACGCGGCGGCTGGCCACGCCCACGGCCAGGATCACCAGCAGCGTCGCCAGCAGCGCGATGGTGTTCTGGATCCACTCCGCGCGCACCCAGCCCAGGTAATGCGGGAAGCTGGTCGCGATCTGCTCCGACAGGGGCACCACCAGCGGGCTGGAGATGCCCGACAGCAGCACGAACACGAATTTGACCACGACCCAGGTGAGCCAGATCGGCAGCAGGGTCAGCAGGCCGGTCAGGAACAGGCGCTGCAGGGAGGGGCGGGGGACCAGGGAGGGGGCTTCGAGCGACATGGGCGCATTGTAGCGGGCAGCGCTTGCCGATGATGCGGGGGAATGCGGCCGGGATCAGCGTGCGTGCGGCTTCAGCCGCAGGTAGACCTGCTTGCGCACCTGGGCGACCACCTCGCCGCTTTCATCGACCACATCGTTGCTGAACCAGCGCAGCACTTTGCCGCCGCCGGCAGCGTCGGCGCGCAGTTCGTCCAGCAGCGCATCGTCGATGCGGAACGACGTGCGCACGGTGCCGCGCCCCGGCTTGAGGAAGTCGATCGCGCCGGCGCGGTCCCACACGTAGTAGTCGCGGCCGAGAATATGCAGCAGGCCCAGCATCCAGAACGGGTCGGTCATCGCAAACAGGCTGCCACCGAAGTGGGTGCCCACGTAGTTGCGGTTCCAGGGGCGCTGGCGCAGCTCGACGTCGATCTGCCGGTAGTCCGGGCTGACCCGGGTGACGTGGATGCCGGTGAACAGGAAGGGCGGCCACAGGTTGATGCCGAAACGGAACAGGCGGGCGTTCATGTGCATCGCGAGGGCGGAGGGCGGGCCCCAAGTCTAACCATTCGCATGCGTATGTTGTAGCTGTGCGCGGCGCGGCGCGTGTCACCCTGCGGCGTCGATCACGTAGCCGTCGCGACCATTGGCCTTGGCCTGGTACAGCGCCGCGTCGGCACCTTCCACGAAATGGTGGGGTTGCAGCTCGCCGTTGGGGATGCGGGTATAGACGCCGATGGTCAGGGTGATGCCGCCGCCATGGCCTTCGCCCGGTGCGGGCAGGGCGCGGATGCTCTGGATGAGGTCTTCGATCACCTGCCGCGCGCCCTCGGCCGGCGTATCCGGCAGCACCAGCGCGAACTCATCGCCGCCGTAGCGTGCCGCCTTGTCGCGCGGGCGACGCGCGTGGGCGGCGATCTGCCGCGCCACTTCGCGCAGTACGCGATCGCCGACCTGGTGACCGTGACGGTCGTTGTGGTGCTTGAAGTGATCGACGTCGATCAGCGCGAGCGTGAGCGGCTTGCCGCTGCGCCGTGCGGCATCGCATTCCTGCTGCAGCGACTGTTCGAAACGCAGCCGGTTGCCCAGGCCGGTCAGCGCATCACGGTTGGCCAGCCGGTGCCAGGCCGCGATCCGCCATATCGCCCAGGCCAGCAGCACCAGCACGATGCCCAGCATCGCGCTGGCCGGTGCCCACCACAGGTTGCCGGCGCGCAGCAGCGCCCAGCTCAGCAGCGGGGCCAGCGGCAGCGAACAGAGCGCCGTCAGCCAGGGCAGGCGCAGGCCGAGGAGGATCACGCACAGCGCCACCAGCAGGCCACCGATGGCGTCCTGGCAGAACCGTGGCAGGACGTGGATCTGCCTGCCCTGCAGCAGCATCGAGGCGATGTTGGCCTGGTACTCGCTGCCGCTCATCCAGTACTCGCGCGTGGTCGGCGTGAGCAGGCGCGGGGCGATGCCGCTGGCGGTCATTCCGACCACGATGCGTCGCCCATGCAGCATCGCCATGTCCACGTGGCCCTCGAGCACGTCGGCATAGGACACCTGCGGCAATCGTTCCGGCGGGCCGGCGTAGCGCACCCGCACGTAATCGTCGCGGCGCCACTGATAGGGGGAATCGACCTCCGGCTCGGGATCCGGCAGGCCGTCGATCGCGCTGGCGGGCAGTCCGGCCAGGGCCAGGCCCAGCGCAGGCCAATGCGGCTGGCCGATGCCGGCGCGCAGGTACACCCCACGGGCGACGCCATCGCCATCCACTTCGACATCGCTGTGGCCGATCGCCGCAGCGCTGGCCGCGATCAGTGGAATGGGCAGCAGTTCCTCGGCCATGCGGTCGCCGGCTGCCGGCGCCGCCAGCACGGGCAGTACGACGTGGCCATTGCGCCGGATCGCGGCGGCCAGGATTTCGTCCTGGCGGCTGTCGCGGCGGTCGGGTTCTGACAGCATCAGGTCCAGTGCGATGCGTTCGGCGCCGGCGTCGGTAAGGCGATCAAGCAGGCGCGCATGTACCGAGCGCGGCCATGGCCATTGGCCGATGCGCTGCAGGCTGCCTTCGTCGATGGCGATGATCAGCACGCTGGGGTCGGGTCGATAGTCCCAGCCGCCGACCATCGCGTCGTAGGCCGCTTCATCCTGGCGCCACAGCCACTGGCCATGGCTGGCCACGGCGGTCAGCACACCGGCCAACACGGCCAGTGCGATCCGTCGGGACCATGGAAGCGGCGAACGCCTCATAACAACAGCCAGAGCAGCAGCGCACCGCCGCCGCCGGCGCCGTAGCACAGGCGGCAGGGCAGCTTGACCTGCTGCGCGGGCGAGAAATCGCCTGCGTGCCCGTCGTCGTCGATGTACTGCACGCGCACGTGCAGGGTGCCGCTCCATGGCCGCTTGAAGCTGACCTGGGGCTGCTCGACGGTTTCATCGAGCATCGGGCTGGCGAAGTCGCCACGACGATCCACCTGCACGCGGTAGCGCTGGCCTTCGCTGCCGGCCTGCCAGCGCAGGGTCAGTTGGCCATGCGCCGCCTCGGGCGGCTGCAGGGCAGGGTCCACCGGTTCGTTGGTCAGCTGCAGTGGCAGCGCTTGTCCATAGCGCCCCTGGTGGCCGTTGTCATCGCGCGAGGCAACGCGCCAGTAGTACTGGCCCGGCGGCAGGGGCTGCGTCAGGCGCAGGTCGGTACCGGTGCTGGCCTGCTCCTGCAGCGGCTGCGTGAACGTCGGTTCTGCAGCGACCTGCAGCACGCTGCTGCTCGCGCCCGGGGCCTGGGTCCAGCGGAACCGGGGGCGATCGCTGTTGACGGTCTGGCCGTGCAGCGGAGAGACGGTCAACGGCGGCGGCGGTTGGTCGCTGAGTTCGAAGTCGGCACTGGCGTCCAGGCCCTCCACGCCCTGTGCGTCGACCGCACGCAGCAGCACACGCAGCTCGCCGGGCGGCAGATCGCCGATCGCCAGTCGCGTGTCGGCGGTGGTGGCGGCGAATAGCAGGATTTCCGGGGTGGCCGCCTGCACCACCTCCACCCGGTAGTGGTCGGCCCCGGCGACCGGGTCCCAGGCCAGCAGGCTCGGCAGGGGGGCCAGTCTCAGCTCATCCTGACGCAGCGTCGGCGCCGGCAGCAGCGCGGCCACGGCGGCGGGCGCCTTGTCGGCGCTGGCGTTGCGGCTGGCCTGACCCGGATGGACAAGGCGCTGGCCGTGGGTGTTGGCGACCTGCACCCGTCCTTCCAGCACTTCGGTGGCACCGATCCGGCCGGCCTCGCCATCGCCGGCGCTGACGCGGAAGACCGTGCCGCGCACGCTGCTGGTCGCCGTCGGTGCATCGATGATGTAGCGCGATGCCGGGCCACGTGCCGGGGTGACCCGGTTGCTGGCGCGGCCCTGCTGCAGGCGCAGGCGGGTATCGACCATGCCGGTGCGGCCGTAGCGGCTGAGCTGGTCCAGGCGCAGGCGCGAATACTCGCGCAGCTGCAACCGCGAGGCATCGGCGAATTCGAGGGTGATGCTGGAGTCGCCTTCGGTTTCCACGGTGTCGCCGATGCGCAGCTGCTCTCCGGCCCGCACCGCGCGGGTGGCGCTGCCATCGCCGCCCACCAGCCCGACCTTGCCGCGCACGGACAGGACCCGTGCCGGCGCAGGCTCGGTGCGCAGCCAGCTGATCGGGAAGCGCAGCAGCTGGCCCGGCGGCAGCTGATAGGGATTGGCGATGCGGTTGTGCTGCTGCAGCTGCTGCCAGGGCACGGAAGGCTTCAGGTACAGGCCACCCAGGTCCCAGAGGGTGTCACCGGGACGGACCCGGTAGTTCCAGTCCTGTGCGGCGGCGATGGCCGGCAGCAGCAGGAGGGCACACAGCAGGACACGTTGGAGGCGCGTAATGAAAGGCGAAGTGCGGACGAAGGTCACAGTTTGCAGTCCCGGCAATGCGGAGGCGCAGCAGCAAGACCCAATGGCCCCGACCCTCATCCCCCCGAATGGATCGCGGCGGCCGAACGGCCGCCATCGATCACATTATCGCCCGCGTTCAGTGCAGGGATTCTGAACGGGACAGGCTTCCGTTCAGAACAGCAGCGAGGCCATCTTCCTGCGGTACTGCCCGACCAGGTCCTCGTCGGAGATCACATTGAAGGCGTCGATCAGGGTCCTTCGCGGCAATCCGTCCTCGAAACCGCGGTCGATCCGCAGCATTTCCAGGAACTGGGCCAGGGCCGCCTCGTCCTGGCCCTCCAGCAGCAGCTGCACGCCCCGCAGATGGCGCGCCTTGAGGTCGCTGCCATCGGCGGCGATGCGTGATTCGAGCACCTCGGCGGCCGGGGCGTCCTTGAGTGCGGACGCGAAGGCCAGGCGTGCACGGGCGCGCACGGCGCGGTCGTCGGTGGCCAGGTTGGCCGGCAGGCGGTCGATCAGCGTACCGGCTTCATCCACGCCGCCGATCTGCAGCAGGGCCAGGGCCAGGTCGAGCTTCAGCTCGTCCTTGTCCGGTTCGGCGGCGATCTGCGCGCGCAGCACGTCCACCTGTGCCTGTGGGTCCAGCGGTGCTTCCTCCTCGCTGACCGTATCGCCGACATCAGCGGGGACGATGCCGTGCTGGGCCAGGAACTCGCGCAGCTGGCCCTCCGGGATGGCGCCGGGGAAGCCGTCCACCAGCTGCCCGTCCTTGACCAGGAACACGGTCGGCACCGAGCGGATCTGGAAGGCGGCAGCGATCTGCTGTTCCTTGTCGACATCGACCTTGGCCAGCTCAAAGGCGCCGTTGTACTCGCCGGCCAGCTTTTCCAGCATCGGTCCCAGCGTCTTGCACGGACCGCACCAGGTGGCCCAGAAATCGACCAGCACCGGCGTCTGCAGCGACTTCTGCAGGACTTCGGCCTCGAAGGTCGCAGTGGTGGCGTCGAATACGTAGGTCGTCTCGGTCATGGAAGAGGCATCGCTTGGCATCTGGAGAGGGATTCTATGGTGGCGGAACCTGTCCGTCTCAACCCGGGCCGCTGCAAATGGCCGACAATGCGGCCTTCCTGTTGCCACTGTCGTGGAGCCTGCATGTCGTCGCCGTCCCCCTTGCTGCGCCTGTCGGGCGTGATCGCCGCACTCGTCTTCGTGGCTGCGGTCATCGGCTTCGGTGCCGGCCTCGACGGCTATGCGCAGGCCCGCCATCCGGTGGCGTTGCTGGGCGCGCAGGGGATGCCGCATGCCCTGGGCTTCAATCTGCTGGGCTTCATGCTGCCGGGCCTGCTGGCGGTGGTGGTGGCCGAATGCCTGCGCCGGCAGCTGCCGGCCACCGCGGGCTGGGCCCCGCGTGTGGGCAGCCAGATGCTGCTGCTGGCCGGCCTGGCGTTCGCCGCCATGGGCGTGCTGCCGCTGGATGTGGATGACCTGCACGGGCTGGCCAGCCAGCTGCATGCCAGCGCCTGGATGGT
The DNA here is from genome assembly GCF_059368375.1 of Stenotrophomonas sp. YJH_SMC_106-19. NCBI lineage: Bacteria > Pseudomonadati > Pseudomonadota > Gammaproteobacteria > Lysobacterales > Lysobacteraceae > Stenotrophomonas > Stenotrophomonas sp. YJH_SMC_106-19. The sequence continues at coordinate 540,772 of NZ_JCAFRQ010000001.1, read as the reverse complement.
ATGGGTGCTGGGCTTCGTTGCCGGCGCCCTGCTGCTGGGCACGGCGCGCCTGCGCGACACACAGGGCCGGGCATTGGGCTGGGTGGCGCTGGCCTGTGGTGTGGTTGCCGCGTTGGCAGCCTTCGCCCTGCAGGGCGTGCTGCCGGCGCCTCTGTCGCAGCGGCTGGCCTTCGCCTGCTGGGCGGTCTGGCTGGCGTTGGCGCTGCCGCTGTCGCGGGCCCGTTGAGACGGTCGCGGGGCCGCCACCGGGCCCACAGCCGTCGGACAGGATTGGAGACGTTTGCCGCACTGCGGTACGCTGTACCGCTTTGCCGCCGCATCCGCGTGTTCCATGACCAGCGCTGAACCCAACGCCTACGACCCGCAGCAGGTTGAATCCGCCGCCCAGCAGTACTGGGACGCCACCCGCGCGTTCGAGGTCGACGAGACTTCCGACAAGCCGAAGTACTACTGCCTGTCGATGCTTCCGTACCCGTCCGGTGCGCTGCACATGGGGCACGTGCGCAATTACACGATCGGTGACGTGATCAGCCGCTACAAGCGCATGACCGGCCACAACGTGCTGCAGCCGATGGGCTGGGACGCGTTCGGCCTGCCGGCAGAAAACGCGGCGATCAAGAACAGAACCGCGCCGGCGGCGTGGACCTACAAGAACATCGACCACATGCGCAGCCAGCTGAAGTCGCTGGGTTATGCCATCGACTGGTCGCGCGAGTTCGCCACCTGCCGCCCGGACTATTACGTCCACGAGCAGCGCATGTTCACCCGTCTGATGCGCAAGGGCCTGGCCTACCGCCGCAACGCGGTGGTGAACTGGGACCCGGTCGACCAGACCGTGCTGGCCAACGAGCAGGTCATCGACGGCCGTGGCTGGCGTTCCGGTGCGCTGGTCGAGAAGCGTGAGATTCCGCAGTGGTTCCTGCGCATCACCGATTACGCCCAGGAGCTGCTGGACGGCCTGGACGAGCTGGACGGCTGGCCGGAATCGGTCAAGACCATGCAGCGCAACTGGATCGGTCGTTCCGAGGGCCTGGAGATCCAGTTCGACGTGCGCGACGTCGATGGCAGCGCGCTGGATCCGCTGCGCGTGTTCACCACCCGCCCGGACACCGTGATGGGCGTGACCTTCGTCTCGATCGCCGCCGAGCACCCGCTGGCGCTGCACGCAGCGAAGAACAATCCGGAACTGGCCGCGCTGCTGTCGGAAATGAAGCAGGGCGGCGTGTCCGAGGCCGAGCTGGAAACCCAGGAAAAGCGCGGCATGGATACCGGCCTGCGCGCCATCCATCCGGTCACCGGCGAGAAGGTGCCGGTGTGGGTCGCCAACTTCGTGCTGATGGGCTATGGCACCGGTGCGGTGATGGCCGTGCCCGGCCATGACCAGCGCGACAACGAAGTGGCCAACAAGTACGGCCTGCCGATCGTGCAGGTCATCGCGCTGAAGGATCCGCGCAATGACGACGAGCGCAATTGGGATGGCGCGCGCTGGCAGGACTGGTACAGCGACAAGAACCGTGCCTTCGAACTGATCAATTCGGCCGAGTTCGACGGGCTGGATTTCCAGGGCGCCTTTGAAGCCCTGGCCGAGCGTTTCGAGCGCAAGGCGCAGGGGCAGCGCCGCGTCAACTACCGCCTGCGCGACTGGGGCGTGAGCCGCCAGCGCTACTGGGGCTGCCCGATTCCGGTGATCTACTGCGCCAAGTGCGGCGCGGTACCGGTGCCGGAAGAGCAGCTGCCGGTGGTGCTGCCGGAGGACGTCGCGTTCTCCGGCACCGGTTCGCCGATCAAGACCGACCCGGAGTGGCGCAAGACCACCTGCCCGGAGTGCGGCGGTGCAGCCGAGCGCGAGACCGATACCTTCGACACCTTCATGGAGTCGAGCTGGTACTACGCGCGCTACACCTCGCCGGGCGCGCGTGATGCCGTGGACAAGCGCGGCAACTACTGGCTGCCGGTGGACCAGTACATCGGTGGCATCGAGCACGCGATCCTGCATCTGATGTACTTCCGCTTCTACCACAAGCTGCTGCGTGACGCGCGGATGGTGGACAGCAACGAACCGGCCCGCAATCTGCTGTGCCAGGGCATGGTGATCGCCGAGACCTATTACCGTCCGAACTCGGACGGTTCCAAGGACTGGATCAATCCCGCCGACGTGGAAGTGCAGCGTGACGAGCGCGGCCGCATCACCGGCGCGACCCTGATCGCCGACGGTCAGCCGGTGGTGGTCGGTGGCACCGAGAAGATGTCCAAGTCGAAGAACAACGGCGTGGACCCGCAGGCGATGGTCGGCAAGTATGGCGCCGACACCGTGCGGCTGTTCTCGATGTTCGCCGCACCGCCGGAACAGTCGCTGGAGTGGAACGAGGCCGGCGTGGACGGCATGGCCCGCTTCCTGCGTCGCCTGTGGGCCCAGGTGCAGAAGCATGCCGCCGAGGGTGCCGCCCCCGCGCTGGACGTGGCCGCGCTGGACGGTGGCCAGAAGGCGCTGCGCCGCAAGACCCACGAGACCATCGGCAAGGTCGGCGACGACTATGGCCGCCGCCACAGCTTCAACACCGCGATCGCTGCGGTGATGGAACTGATGAACGCGCTGGCCAAGTTCGAGGACGGCAGCGAACAGGGCCGCGCGGTGCGTCAGGAAGCACTGCAGGCCATCGTGCTGCTGCTGAATCCGATCACCCCGCATGCCAGCCACGCCCTGTGGCAGGTGCTTGGCCATGGCGAGACGCTGCTGGAGGACCAGCCGTTCCCGCAGGCCGACGCCAGCGCGCTGGTGCGCGACGCGCTGACCCTGGCCGTGCAGGTCAACGGCAAGCTGCGCGGCACCATCGAAGTGGCCGCCGATGCCGCTCGCGAGCAGGTCGAGGCGCTGGCCCTGGCCGAGCCGAATGCAGCGAAGTTCATGGAAGGCCTGACGGTGCGCAAGATCATCATCGTCCCGGGCAAGATCGTGAACATCGTCGCCGCCTGATGTACCCCGCACCGGCCGCCCTCCCGGCGGCCGGTGTTCCAGCAACGCGGGGGCATGCGGTTGATGGCCCTGCGTTCACGCGGTCTCGGGCACGCTGTCTGTTGCCGTGATCGCCCGGCTCCGCCAGACTGTTCTCCATGACCCGACTCCTGCTTGCCCTCGTTCTTGTCCTCGGCCTTGCCGGCTGTGGCTTCCATCTGCGCAACAAGCTGATGTTGCCGACCGACACCGCGCCGGTGAAGGTGGTCTCCACGGCCCCGTACAGTGAACTGGTCAAGCTGCTCAACCGCAGTCTGCAGGCGTCCGGCGCCAAGCTGGCAAGCGAGGATGGCAACGAACCCAGCACCCAGCTGCAAGTGTTGTCCGAGCGCTGGGGCGACCTGCCGATCGCGATCGACTCGCAGGGTCGTGCGCAGGAATACAGCCTGCGCTACGCGGTGATCTTCATCTTCCGGCGCGAGGATGGCAGCGAACTGGTGCCGCAGCAGGTGATCGAACTGTCGCGCGACTACGTGTCGCCGCCCACCGACGCGACCGGTACCACCACCGAGCGCGAGATCCTGGCCGATGAACTGCGCCGGGAGATGTCGGCCTCGATCATCCGCCGCATCGACAGCGTGGTCCGTGCCGAAGTCGCGAAGGGGGGCAGCCTGTCCGCGCCGAAGCCGGTCCATCCTGCGGTTCCGGCCGAGCCGACACCGGCACCGGCCATCAAGCCCTGACCGGGACCGGCATGGAACTGCGTCCGGAGCAGCTGGCCAGCCAGGGCGCTGATACCCCGCTTTCGCCGGTCTACCTGATCGCCGGCCCTGAGACGCTGCGCGTGCTGGAAGCCGCCGACGCGGTCCGTGCGCGGGCGCGCGCCGCCGGCATCGGTGAGCGCGAGGTGTTCGACGCCGATGGTCGCGACTTCGACTGGGGCCAGCTCGACGCCAGCTTCAACGCGCCGAGCCTGTTCAGTGCCCGTCGCCTGGTGGAAGTGCGGTTGCCCAGTGGCAAGCCGGGCAAGGACGGCGCCGAGGTGATCAGCCGGTTCTGTGCCGATCCGGCACCGGACGTCGTGCTGATGATCACCGCCAACGAATGGAGCAAGGCGCACCAGGGCAAGTGGGCTGAAGCGGTGGGCCGGGTCGGCGTGCTGTCGGTGGCCTGGGCGATCAAGCCGCATGAACTGCCCGACTGGATCGAGCGTCGCCTGCGCAGCAAAGGCCTGCGCGCGGATCCGGCCGCAGTGCAGCGCCTGGCCGAGCGCGTGGAAGGCAATCTGCTTGCCGCGGCGCAGGAGATCGACAAGCTGGCGCTGCTGGCCGATGGGCACGCGCTGGACGTGGAACGGATGGAATCGCTGGTGGCCGATGCCGCCCGCTATGACGTATTCCGGCTGGTGGAAGCCACGTTCTCCGGGCAACCGGCGGCGGTGCTGCGTATGCTTGCCGGCCTGCGCGGCGAAGGCGAGGCGGTGGCCGCGCTGATGCCGATCGTGATCCGGGAACTGCTGGCAGGTGCCGGGCTGGCGCGGGTGCAGGCACGCGGTGGCAACCTTGCCGCCGAGATGAAATCGCGCGGCATCTGGGAGTCGCGGCAGGCACCGTACAAGCGTGCGCTGCAGCGGCATCCGGAAGGCAAGCGCTGGGAACGTTTCGTGGCCGAGGCCGGGCTGGTCGACCGCATCGCCAAGGGGCGCGCCGACGGCGACGCCTGGCTGGCGCTGGAGCGCCTGCTGGTGGCCGTGGCCGAGCCGCGCGCCGTGCGGCTGCTGGCCCGGGCCTGATCGATGAGCCTGCGGGTCTATTACGGGGGCACCTTCGATCCGGTGCACCTGGGGCACCTGGCGATCGCGCGCGCCGCGCGCGATGAGCTGCAGGTCGCGGTGCGGATGCTGCCGGCGGCCGATCCACCGCACCGCCCGGTTCCCGGCGCGACCGCCGAACAGCGCTGCACGATGCTGTCGCTGGCCATCGGCGACGAGCCGGGGCTGCTGCTGGACCGGCACGAACTGGATCGGGCCGCGCGCTTTCCCGGTCGCCCGTCCTACACCGTCGATACCCTGCGCGAACTGCGCGGCGAGCTCGGTCCCAGCCGGCCCCTGGCCTGGCTGGTCGGCGCCGACAGCCTGCTGGGCCTGCCCGGCTGGCATGAGTGGGAGGCGCTGTTCGGCCTGGCCCACTTCGTGGTGGCGGAGCGGCCGGGCAGTCCACTGCAGGCCTCGGTCGACGGCGAGCTCGGCCGTGTCTTGGAAGGGCGGTGGGCCGACAGCGAACAGGACCTGTTTGCCAGTCCGGCCGGCCGCATCCTGCGCCTGCACCATCCGTTGCGCGGGGAATCGGCCAGCGCCGTGCGCGCGCAGATCGCCGCGGCAGGGCCCTGGCGTGCCCTGCTGCCGCCGGCGGTGGCCGACTACGTGGCCGCGCAGCGGCTGTACCATCCGGCAACACCGTGAATGCCGCGACCGCGCCATCCCCGTATAATCGCCCCCACGTTTATCGAGTCGATCCACTTTGAGCAACCAGACCCAGCCCCAGACCATCAAGGTCGATCTGCCCAGCCCGCCGCCGTCCGTGCCGGAACTGCTGGCCAGTGTCCGTCAAGCCACCGAAGACCTGAAGGCCAAGGACCTGGTCGAGATCGACGTGCGCGGCCGGTCCAGCGTTGCCGATTACCTGGTGATCGTCTCGGGTACTTCGACCCGCCACGTCAAGTCGATCGCCGACGAGGTCGTGCGCTTCGCCAAGAAGATCGACGTGATGCCGCTCGGGGTTGAGGGCGAGCGCGAAGCCGAGTGGGTACTGGTCGATCTGGGCGACGTGATCGTCCACGTGATGCTGCCGCGCGTGCGTGAGTTCTACGCCCTCGAGCGCCTGTGGACGGTCGGTGACCAGCCGCCGTCCAGCGACGACGAAGTGGCCTGAGCCGCACGTTGATGCATCCCTTCGACGGCGCCGATGGCGCCGTCGACGTTTTCGAGGAGCGCTGATGAAAGCCCGCCTGATCGCCACCGGTGAACGCGCACCCAGTTGGGTCGCGCAGGGGTTCGCCGAGTACCAGAAGCGGCTCTCGCACTGGCTGCCGTTCGAGCTGGTCGAGATCGAGCCCGGCCTGCGCGGCAAAGGCCGCGATCCACGCCGTGCCACCGAGGACGAGGGCCGGCGGGTGATCGCCGCGCTGCCGAAGAATGCCTACGTCGTGGCGCTGGATGTGCCCGGCCGCCAGCTCAGTTCCGAACAGCTGGCGCAGCGCCTGGAGCATTGGCGGGGACAGGGCAGGGACCTGGCGTTCCTGATCGGCGGTCCCGAGGGGCATTCGCCCGAAGTTTCGGCATTGGCCGACGAGAAGTGGTCGATTGGTCCGCTCACGCTGCCGCACATGCTGGTGCGGTTGGTCGTGGCGGAACAGCTGTACCGGGCCGCCGCAATGATTGCAAATCACCCCTACCATCGCGCGTGAAGAGCCGTTATACTGTTCGTCTGCCCGAATAGCTCAGCCGGTTAGAGCACTTGACTGTTAATCAGGGGGTCGTTGGTTCGAGTCCAACTTCGGGCGCCACTTTCAGAAACCTGCATCGCGAGATGCAGGTTTTTTTTGCTCTACAGAGTCAGCGCTCCTCGCCAGAACGCCATCAGTGTGGCGATCGCAACGGCCAGGATGGCGCCGAACAGCACCCACTCCCAAGGCGTGAACACCTGTTCGCCACGCTGGCGACGGGTCAGCGTGAACAGCGCTACGCCCGGTACATACAACAGCACCGACAGCAGCAGGTTGTGCAGGCCACCGGCATAAACAAGCCACAGCGCGTATGCGCTCGCCAGCAGCGCGACGCTGAAGTCGCGCCAGCGGATTCCTGCTTCGCCGCCCGCATAGGCCTGACCACGCCAGGCCAGCTGCACGCCGAATGCCGTGGACAGGAAATAGGGCACCAGGCTCATCGATGCAGCCAGCAGTACCAGGCCGGTATAGCTGCCGGAATTCACCAGCACCAGCAGCAGGAACAACTGGATCAGGCCGTTGCTCAGCCAGAGCGCATTGGCCGGCACGCCGCGCGCATTCTCGCGGCCAAGGAACGCGGGCATGGTGCCGTCGCCGGCAGCCGCATACAGCACCTCGGCGCACAGCAGTACCCAGGCCAGCAGGGCGCCAAGCACCGAGATGATCGAACCGATGATGATCACGGTCGCGCCCCATTCGCCGACGATGGCGCGCAGCACGTAGGCCATCGATGGATTGGGCAGGGCGGCCAGCTCGGCCTGCGACAGCACGCCCATCGACAACAGGCTCACCAGGACCAGCAGCAGCCATACGCCGAGAAAGCCGATCACGGTCGCGCGCCCTACATCGGCACGACGCGCAGCGCGCCGGGAATAGATGCTGGCGCCTTCGATGCCGATGAACACCCATACGGTCACCAGCATCATGCCGCGCAGCTGCTGGCCGAGATCGCCAAGTGCGGGGGTACCCAGGAAATCGGCGCCGAACACGTCCATGCGGAACGCGCCGGCGGCCAGGATGAGGAACAACGCAATGGGCAGCAGCTTGGCCACCGTGACCAGGCCGTTGACGATGGCGGCAGTGCGCAGGCCGCGCAGCACCAGCAGGTGCACGGTCCATAGCAACAGCGACGAGGCGGCCACCGCTGCCGGCGTATTGCCTTCACCGAACACCGGCATGAAGTGGCCGAGGCCACTGAAGATCAGCACGAAGAAGCTGGCGTTGCCGAGTACCGAGGCAACCCAGTAGCCCCATGCCGCGGAGAAGCCGATGTAGTTGCCGAAGCCTTCCCGCGCATACGCGTAGATGCCGGTATCGAGGTCCGGCCGGCGGTTGGCCAGGGCCTGGAACACGAAGGCGAGCATCAGCATGCCGGCGCCACTCACCGCCCAGCCGATGATCGCGGCGGCCGGACCGGCGCTGCGCGCCACGTTCTGTGGCAGGGAAAAGATGCCGGCGCCGACCATCGAGCCGACCACCAGAGCGGTCAGTGCAGCCAGGCCCAGCCGTTGTGAGGTCGCAGCCATGAATCTCCCCTGCGGCAGCGCGGCCGCAGGGGCACAGTAGCGGCAGTGCCGTGAAGCCGCATGCAACATCTGCAACGACGGAGGCCCGGGCATGTGCCCGGGCCTCCGAAGGTGATGCTGCAGCGACGATCAGTTGAAGGTGTACTTGGCACCGACCGTGAAGTAGCGGCCGATGGCTCCGCTGAAGTGCAGCGGGTTGTAGTTCACGCCGCCATAGGTGGTCGGATCGAGCGGTGCGATGCGATCAAACACGTTCTGCACCGATGCGTTCAGTTCAAAGGCTTCGGTGATGTTCCAACGACCGGACAGGTCGAAGGTGGTGAACGAGGAGATCTTCTCGACCGGCGAGCCATCCTCGTAGAACGCCAGGTAGTCGCCGCCACGGCGGTCCTTGTTCTCCAGCTTGCTGATGTAGTTGGCGACGCCGCTGACACTCCACGGGCCCTGCCTCCAGGTGGTGCCGAAGTTGATGCGGTCCTTCGGCGTGCCGATGCAGTTGGTGACGTCGCAGTTGCCGTGGGTGCCGGCGTAGTCGACCGTCACATCGGCATCGGTGCGCTCGAACTTCAGCACATGGCTCCACTGCAGATCCATTTCCAGCTGGCCCGGACCGATATCGAAGGTCTGGCGGATATCGGTGTCGATACCGCGCACGCGGGTGGAAGCGGCGTTGATGTACTGCGTGTTGACCGCCAGGATGCTGCCGGTGCCGGCAATGCCGTTGAGCAGGTTGGTGTCGCGCAGGACGTTGCCGGCGGCAATGGCGTCGGCGGTGCTGCCCTGGGCGATTTCGTTGGTGCGCTTGATCTGCCACGCATCCACCGTCATCGAGGTGGAGGAGGTCGGCTGCAGCACGATACCCACCGAATAGCTCTTGGATTCCTCCGGCTTCAGGTCGCTGTTGGGGCGGGTGATGATCGCCACCGAGCGTGCGGTGCATTCGGCTTCACTGATGGCGCAGCGCACCGGGTCGCGGGCGTTGGAGAAGGCGGCCAGGCCACCGTCGCCGTTCTCGGCCGGGTTCGGCGCGCGGAAACCTTCGGCGTAGCTGGCGCGCAGCGCGATCCAGTCGGCCGGGGTCCACTTCACGCCCAGCTTCGGCGTCGCCTTGCCTTCACCGCTCTCGTACTTGTCGTAGCGCAGTGCACCGGACAGCTCCAGCTGTTCCAGCACCGGCGCGGACAGTTCGACGTATCCGGCGTACACGTTCTGGGTACCGTCATAGGCCGAGTAGCCCAGGCCGATGATGTCGCCGGTGTCGGTGAACGTCTGCGGGGTCAGGCTGTTGCTGGTCTTGCGCCACTCGGTGCCCATCGCCAGGCCGAGCGGGCCACCCTTGAGGTCCATCAGGCTGCGCGACACGGTGAAGTCGAACATGTCCAGGCTGGACTTGGCGCGTGCACTGATCTCCGGCGAGATGAAATCGTACAGCGCCTGCGAGTTGAGGTTGGCGTTGTCGCCGATGCGCCATACGCCACCGGCACAGTTCGGGTTGGCCAGTGCACAGCGGACGTTGTCGTAGTGCAGGAAGCCGGTACGACGGTTGATCAGGTCGGTGCCGGAGTGCAGGTAGGCGGTGTCATAGTTCCAGTCGCCCCAGTTGCCCTTGACGCCCACCAGGAAGCGGTTGAACTCGTTGGTGTTGTTGGTCACGCGCGGACCAACGTCCCAGGCCGAATAGCGCAGGCGCGAGGCCTGGCCGGGAATCGGGTTGTCCGGATGATCCGGGCCGAGCACGGTGGCACCGGAACCGCTGTTGGCGTTGACCGGTCCTTCCGGGTAGCCCCAGCCGCCGGACACGCCCGAGGGCGTGTTGCTGAAGGTGGTTTCCTTCTTCGAGTAGCCGATCTCGGTGTAGATCTCGCCGCCTTCGCCGAAGGCGAAGCTGGCACGTCCGAACACGTTGATGTACTTCTCTTCCGGGCTCAGGTCACGGAACTTCTGCGCCGGATCCCACAGGCAGCCCTGCTGCTGTGCGGTCGCATCGGTCTGGCCGGGAATGCTGGTCAGATTGGCACAGCCCGGCAGAGCCACCAGGAACGCGGGATTGTCGTCGTCGACATTGCGGTCGTCGAACACCGAGCCGTTCGGGCCCACGCCACCGGCAGTACCACCGGACAGGTAGGCACCGCCCAGGAACTGCGCGTCGGCGGCGGAATACCCCCAGCGACGGATGTCACCGGTGCCGATCCACTTGCGGTTCTTGCGGTCGCCGATCTTGATCGCGTCGGTCTTGCCGACGTCCAGGCTGAAGAATGCGTTCCAGCCATCGGTGGCCAGGTCGCCGGTGCCTGCGGTCAGCGTCGCCTTCTTGGCATCGCCGTCGCCGTCGCCGGAGACGCCGTAGGAACCGCGCAGGATCGCGCCCTGGAAATCGCTGCGCAGGATGATGTTGACCACGCCGGCGATGGCGTCGGAGCCATAGATCGCCGATGCGCCGTCCTTCAGAACTTCCACGCGCTCCACCGCATCCAGCGGAATGGTGCTCAGATCGGTGAAGACCTTCTGGCCATCGTCAGCCAGGCCGTAGGTGGCCATGCGGCGGCCATTCAACAGCACCAGCGTCGAGCCGGCGCCGAGGCCACGCAGGGAGATGCCGGCGCCGCCGCCGGCAAAGCCGTTGCCGAAGGTCTTGGGAATCGAGCCGGAACCGTCGGCGGTCAGGGTCTGCAGGTATTCGGCGACCGTGGTCTTGCCGGTGCGGTCGATCTCCTGGCGGGTCACCACCTGCACCGGGGACGGTGTCTCGGTATTGGTGCGCGGGATGTTCGAGCCGGTGACCGTGATGCGGTCGAGATTGGTGGCCTGCTCCTGGGCGAAGGCGGAGGAGGAAACCACGGCGCCGGCCAGCAGCAGGGTGCTGCCGGTAAGGATGTGAGTGATGGACGATGCCAGGGTGTCACGGCGGCTGGCGGGCCGATGGATCGGGTGTTTCACAGCTTCTCTCCTAACTGGAAAACCTTGCGTTGAGGGCTGTCGCCGGATCAGGTCCGGGACGGGCCAATCTAGGTTTCCGGCAGGTGACGGAGTCGTGAAATTTTGCTTAATCGGCAGCGCGCGGACGGGCGGTGTGCGGATTCGCAAACCCGGTCGCGGATTCCGGCCCGGCCTGAGGCCGGGCCGGTGCAGCGGTCAGTCGGGCAGCGAGAACTGCACCGGCACCATGCCGATGGCAGGCACCGCCACGCCGTCACGCTGGGCGGGCTCAAACCGCCAGTGGCGCAGCACCTGCTGGCGTGCGGCCTGGTCCAGGCTGCGCGAGCCGCTGCTGCGTTCGATGCTGACCGCAACAGGCTGGCCGTTGCTGTCCACTTCCACGCGCAGCAGGACCGTGCCCTGTTCGCGGTTGCGCAGCGCGGGGATGGGATAGGCCGGGGGCGGCGCACTGCGGTACTGCAGCTGGGCTCCCGCCAGCGGCGTAGCTGCCGTCGGCGTCGGCGGCGCCATCACGGCGGTCGGTTCGGCGGCCGGCAGGACGATGCCCGGCGCGTCTTCGACCGTTGCGGTGGGGGCTGGCAGCGCCGGTGCGGTCGGCACCGCCTGGGAGCGGGGGGCGACCTTCACCTGTTCGGGTTCGGTGGGCAGGATCGGCGGAGGTTCCGGTGTCTCGACCTTTTCGATCCAGCGGACCGTGGTCGTGTCACGCGGGGCCTGTACCGCCTGGTAGGTGGCGGGGATGAGCAGCAGCAGCAACGCCAGCAGATGCAGTGCGATGGCCGCGCTCCAGGCGGCGATGCGGGCGGGGTCGAAGTGCGCGGATGCAACGGGATACGTACGAACCATGGTCCACCTCCGTGCCAGTGTCGAAAGACGTCAACGCACCAGGGCCGCCATCGGGGTTTGCCGCACGCGGCTGGCAGCCAAGCATTAGCGCGTCGTGGCCGCCATTGCCTAGAGGCATGTCAGGCGATGTTGAACTGGCCTTCATCTACGCAACGGGGCCGGAGACCTTTCCGCTGGAAAGGCATCCGGCCCCGTGGGCAGCAGATCAAGGCAGGGCGCTGTCCGGCGGACAGTGCCCCCGCCGTGCCGGGTCGTCAGCGACCCAGCTCGAACACCACGTCCAGGTTGACCGAAACGGTGGATTCGCCCGGCGCGACCGGCGTGGCCTTGTCCATGGCGGCCGAGGCCATCTGTGCCCGCATCATCGGCACCGGGCGGAAGCCGCCATTGCTGTTTTCAGAGATGCTGACGATGCGGCGCACCTGCAGGCCCAGCGACTTGGCATAGGTCTGGGCGCGCGCCTGTGCCTTCTTCAGCGCGGCCAAGCGGGCTTCGTCATAGACCGGCTCCGGCTGGTCGATCTCGAAGCTGGGGCCGTTGATCTGGTTGGCGCCCTGGGCGGCCAGCGCATCGAGCACCCGGCCCAGCTTGGCGATGTCGCGGACCTTCAGGCTGACGGTGTTGCTGGCCTGGTAGCCGGTGATCTTCGGCGCTTCGTTGTCGGCATAGCGGTACTGCGGGTTGAGGCTGACGCCGCTGGTCTGCACATCGCGCTCGGCGATGCCGGCCGCCTTGATCGCGGCCAGCACCTTGTCCATCTGCTGCGCATTCTGGCGCATGGCGCTGTTGCCGTCGGCGGCCTGGGTGACCACGCCGGCCGACAGGGTGGCCACATCCGGCACACGGGTCGCTTCGGCGTTGGCCGAAATGTTCAGCAGGGTGCCCTCGGCCGGGGCGGCGATCGGCGGCGGCGGGGCGGCATGGGCGGACATCGAGGCTCCAAGGGCGAGGGACAGGGCAAGCAGCAGCGGGGAGGCGGTCAGGCGCATGGGATCTCCTTGTTGTGGCGTGAGGGTGGTGTCGTAGCGATGAACGCGCTGTGAGTCCGTTCGGGGTTGAAGGCACGCGGGAGCAGGTTGCCGACGATTCAGGCGGCGGCCTCAGGTTATGCTGTGCCGATGCTCTATCTTGCTTCCCGCTCCCCCCGACGCAACCAGCTGCTGGCCCGACTCGGACGCCCCTTCCAGGCGCTTGACCTGGAGGTTGTCGAGCAGCGCGCGCCCAGTGAAAGCGCCGAACAGTACGTCTGCCGGGTTGCGGCCGACAAGGCGCGCGCCGGGTTGGCCCGGGTGCTGGCCGATGACCCGGACGCACGGGTGCTGGGCTCGGATACCGAGGTCGTGCTTGATGGCGAGGTGTTCGGCAAGCCGGTCGATGCCGCCGATGCCCGGGCAATGCTGACGCGCCTGGCCGGACGCACGCACCAGGTGATGACGGCCGTGGTGGTGGTCGGCGCGGCCGGGCTGGACAGCGAACTGGTGGTGTCCGAGGTCACGTTCGCTGCGATCGGCGCCGCCGACATCGCCGCCTATGTGGCCACCGGTGAGCCGCTGGACAAGGCCGGGGCCTACGCCATCCAGGGTGGGGCCGAGCGCTGGATCGAACACCTGTCCGGCAGCTACTCCGGTGTGATGGGGCTGCCGCTGCTGCACACCGATCGTCTGCTGGCGCGCTGCGGCGGGCCGGCTCCCATTGCCAACGCCGCCAGGGAGGCTGCAGATGTCTGAGGAAATCCTGGTCAATGTGACCCCACGCGAGACCCGGGTCGCGGTGATCGAGAATGGCATGCTGCAGGAACTGCACATCGAGCGCGGCTGGCGCCGGGGTGTGGTCGGCAACATCTACAAGGGCAAGGTGCAGCGGGTGATGCCGGGCATGCAGGCCGCCTTCGTCGAGGTCGGCCTTGAGCGCGCTGCGTTCCTGCATGCCAACGACGTGGTGCGGCCAGCGCCGGTGGCCAGTGCCGACACCGAGAACACCACCCTGCCGCCACCGGCCAGCGTGCCGATCGTCGAGCTGCTGCGCGACGGCCAGGACATCGTGGTGCAGGTGGTGAAGGATCCCATCGGGACCAAGGGCGCGCGGCTGACCACGCAGATCAGCATCCCGTCGCGCTACATGGTGCTGCTGCCGCAATCGAAAGTGGTGGGCGTGTCCGCGCGCATCGAGGACGAGGCCGAGCGCGCGCGCCTGAAGGCGCTGGTGACCGAGTTGTCGGCACAGCACGGCGGCTACGGCTACATCGTGCGCACCAACGCCGAAGGGCAGCCGGCCGAAGCCATCGCCGAGGACATCGCCTATCTGTCGCGGGTCTGGAACGTGGTGGAGCGCCGCGGCCGCGACGCCACCCCCTGCAGCGTGATCTATGAAGACCTGAGCCTGCCGCTGCGTTCGGTGCGCGACCTGATCCGCAAGGACGTGGACAAGGTGAAGGTCGATTCCAAGGAAACGTTCGCGCAGCTGCAGGCTTTCGTGGCCAAGTACATGCCGGTGCTGGCCGAGAAGCTGGAGCTGTACTCCGGCGATCGCCCGATCTTCGACATGTTCGGCGTGGAGGACGAGATCGGCCGCGCGCTGGACAAGCAGGTGCCGCTGAAGTCCGGTGGCTACCTGGTGATCGACCAGACCGAAGCGATGACCACCATCGACGTCAACACCGGGTCGTTCCTGGGCCAGCGCAACCTGGAGGAGACGGTGTTCCGCACCAACCTGGAGGCGGCGCAGGCCGTGGCCAGGCAGCTGCGCCTGCGCAATCTCGGCGGCATCATCATCATCGACTTCATCGACATGGACGATGCCGAGCACCGCCGCCAGGTGCTGCGAACCCTGGAAAAGGCGCTGGCGCGGGACCATGCCAAGACCACGGTCTACGACTTCTCGCCGCTGGGCCTGGTGGAGATGACCCGCAAGCGCACGGTCGAAAGCCTGGAGCGCCAGCTGTCGGAGACCTGCCCGCAGTGCAGCGGTCGCGGCACCATCAAGACCACCGAAACGGTCACCTACGAGATCTTCCGCGAGATCACCCGCGCGGTGCGCCAGTTCGATGCCGCGCGCCTGCTGGTGATCGCGTCGACCAAGGTGGTGGCGCGCATCACCGATGAGGAATCCGCGGCGGTGGCCGAGCTGGAAGAGTTCCTCGGCAAGAGCATCCGCTTCCAGGCGGATGAGCAGTACCTGCAGGAGCAGTTCGATGTTGTGCTGCTCTGATCCACGCCGGCCGAAGGTCGGCGGCGGCCGATGAGCGCGCCGCCGCGCCTGCGACTGCGAAGGATCCGCCGTCATCTCATTGCTGCCTGTGCGGTGGCCCTGGTCGGGCTGGCGCTGCTGGTGGGCACCTTCAGCCAGCTGCTGCCGCTGGCCGAGCGACACCCCGACAGGATCGCCGCCTGGTTGAGCGAGCGCGCAGGCCAGCCGGTCCGTTTCGACCAGCTGGACACGGCGTGGACCCGTCGTGGCCCGCTGCTGCAGCTGAAGGGCCTGCGCATCGGCGCCGGGCAGGGCCTGGCGGTCGGCGAGGCTGAAATCCTGGTGTCGATGTACAGCGGCCTGCTGCCGGGCCGTTCCTTGACCGAGCTGCGTCTGCGCGGCCTGGCCCTGGATCTGCAGCAGAGCGAGGACGGTCGCTGGTCGGTGCGTGGCCTGCCGCAGCCCAGCAGCGGTGGTGACCCGCTGGAGGCGCTGCGCCGGCTGGGCGAGCTGCAGGTGATCGGCGGCCGGCTGGGCGTGCAGGCCCCGGCACTCGGCATCGACACCGTATTGCCGCGCGTCGATCTGCGCCTGCGCGTCAATGGCGACCGCCTGCGGGTAGGCGTGCGGGCCTGGGCCCAGACCGACGCACTGCCGCTGACCGCCGTGCTGGATGTGGACCGTGTGCGTGGCGACGGCGAGGCATGGCTGGGCGCCGATCCCATCGATTTCCGCGCCTGGTCGCCGTTGCTGGCGGCCGGCGGCGTGCGCCTGCGTGAAGGACGCGGCGAACTCAATGTGTGGCTGACCCTGCGCGATTTCGTCCCCGTGGCGCTGACCACCGATTCGGATCTGCGGGATCTGCGCATCGACGGCGCACCGATGCCGGGGCTGGCAGTGCCGCGGCTGCAGTTGCAGCGCATGCAGGCGCTGCTGCGCTGGCAGCGGCAGGCGGACGGATGGGCGATGCAGGTACCGCGCCTGCGGCTGGTGGACGACACCGGCGCGCAGCAGCTTGATGGACTGCAACTGCAGGTCGGCACGCAACTGGGCATCCGCAGCGGGGCGGTGCAGGCCGGCACCGCGCTGCGTGCGCTGGCGCTGAGTGACCGCCTGGACCCTGGCCTGCGGCGCTGGCTGTTCCTGTCAAAGCCGCAGCTGGATCTGCGGGAACTGCAGCTGGCCGGCAAGCGCAACGGTCCGCTGTGGGCCCAGGGCGAGCTGCAGTCGCTGGGTTTTGCCAGCGTCGGTGACGCACCTGGCTTGCGTGGGCTGGGCGGCCATTTCGAAGGCGACGCCGATGGCTTCCGCCTGCAGCTGCAGCCGCAGCGCGAGCTTCAGTTCGATTGGCCGACCGGCTTCGGCGTGCGCCATGACCTGCACCTGGCAGGCCAGGTGGTGGGGTGGCGCGACGAAGGCGGCGGCTGGCGCATCGGCACGGCCGCCCTGCGTGTGGAAGGCACGGATTACGCAGCCGATCTGCGCGGTGGTGTCTGGTTCCAGGGCAATGGCACGCGTCCGTGGCTGCAGCTGGCGGCCAAGCTGGACGATGTACCGATGACGGCCGCCAAGCGCTTCTGGATCCATTCCAGGATGAGCAAGGGTGCCACCGACTGGCTGGACATGGCGCTGGCCGGCGGCCAGGTGCGTGATGGTATCGGCCTGGTCACCGGTGACCTCGACGACTGGCCCTTCGACAACAACGACGGGCGGTTCGAGGCCACCGGCCATATCACCCGCGGCGACATCCGCTTCCAGCGCGACTGGCCGCTGATGAGCCAGGTTGACGCCGACATCGCCTTCATCGGTCCTGGCTTCCACATGCAGGGGCGCGGTGACCTGGCAGGCGTGCCGGTGCAGCACTTCGAGGCCGGCATCAAGGATTTCGGCCAGCAGCCGCTGTACGTGCGTGCCGATACCCGCAGCGAAGCCGGAAAGCTGCTGGCGCTGCTGCGGCAGAGCCCGTTGCACCAGGAATACGGCGAGACGCTGGACAACCTGACCGCCACCGGGCCGGCGCAGGTGACCTTCGACCTGCTGCAGCCGCTGCATGCCGACGAAGGGGGGGGGCACCTGCAGGGCACGGTCGATCTGGCCGGCGTGAAGCTGGTGGAGAAGCGCTTCGCGCTGGAATTCGACAGCATGCGTGGGTTGGCCCGCTACGGCAACGGTGGTTTTGCCGCCGAGCAACTGGCGGTGCGCCATCTGGGCCAGGACGGCCAACTGAGCCTGCGCGCGGGTGGGTTCGTGCGTGACCCGAAGCTGGCCTTCGAGTCGGAGCTTTCGGCGCGCCTTGATGCAGGCGTGCTGATTGACCGCGCGCCGGAAATGGCCTGGCTCAAGCCCTACATCACCGGTACCTCGCCCTGGACCATCGCCGTCAACCTGCCGAAGGTCGCGCCAGGTGCGCCTGCTCCTCCCAGCGAACTGCGCCTGCGCTCGGATCTGGCAGGCACGCGCCTGGATCTTCCCGCCCCGCTGGACAAGCCCGCCGACGAGCCACTGGCCACCACCGTGACTGCGCAGCTGCCGATGGGGGATGGCCGCATCGACGTGGCGTTTGGCCAGCGCCTGGCCCTGGCCGCGCGCAGCCATAACAATCAGACCGGCGTGCAGGTGACCCTGGGCAGCGGCCAGGTCGACCGCGAGCCGCCTTCCAGCGGGCTGGCGGTCAACGGTCACAGCCCGACCCTGGACGCGTTGGAGTGGATCGGCCTGGCCCGCGGCGGAGACGGCGACGGCGATCCGATGCCGTTGCGGGCGATCGACGTGCAGGTCGGCCGCTTGATGCTGATCGGAGGGGTGTTCGAGCAGACCCGCCTGCAACTGCGCCCGGGCGCGCAGGCGCTGGATGTGCGCCTGGACGGCCCTTCGCTGGCTGGCCGCCTGAGCGTGCCCAATGCCGAGGGCGGCACCATCAGCGGCCAGCTCGACCGGGTGTACTGGCAGTCACCGCCGGCCGCGTCCGGTGCGCCAGCGGCACCGGCCCGGGTGCAGGCCGGCGCCAACGACATGGATCCGGCCAAACTGCCGTCGTTCGCGCTGGACATCGCCGACCTGAAGTTCGGCAAGGTGGCGCTCGGCCAGGCCGTGCTGCGCACCCGCCCGCGAGGCAACGGCCTGGAGGTGCAGACCCTGCGCTTCCGCGCGCCCGACCAGGAGATCGATATCACCGGCCGCTGGCTGGGCAGCAGCAGCGGCGCCCGCACCGAGCTGAACGCGCAGGTGCGCAGCGAGGATCTCGGCGCGCTGATGCAGAATCTCGACTACGGTGGCCAGCTGCGTGGCGGCGCCGGCCAGGCGCAGCTGCAGGCGTCGTGGAATGGCGGGCCGTCGGACTTCCAGCTGGGCAATCTGCAGGGCCAGCTGGATATCCATGCGCGCAACGGTCAGCTGCTGGAACTGGACCCCGGTGCCGGTCGCGTGCTGGGTCTGCTCAGCGTGGCCCAGCTGCCGCGGCGGCTGATGTTCGACTTCCGTGATTTCTTCTCCAAGGGCTTCGCGTTCAATCAGATCGAGGGCAGCCTGCAGTTCGGCCAGGGCGTGGCCCGCACCGACAAGGTGCTGATCGAAGGGCCTGCGGCGAACATCACCATCCGCGGTCAGGCCGACCTGCGCCAGCAGCAGTTCGACCAGACCATCGACGTCAATCCGCGTGCCGGTAATCTGCTGACCGTGGTCGGCGCAGTGGCCGGTGGCCCGGTCGGGGCGGCGCTGGGGGCGGCGACCAATGCGGTGCTGTCCAAGCCGCTGGGTGAGATCGGCGCCCGTACCTACAAGGTGACCGGTCCCTGGAAGGAGCCGAAGGTGGAGGTGATCGAACGCAGCCGCGAACGGACCCCGCCGGCTCCCGCACCTGCGCCGACCCTTCCACCGGCCGTGACCGACCTGCCGCGGTCGCGCTGAGCGCGGCCTCCCATTCCCTGGGGCTTGCCTGAGTGCCCCTGCATCCCCAGATCGAGAGCCATGACTGATATCGCCCTGACCCTTGCCCAAGACCGCCTGCTGCGCCCCGGCGGCCTGGATACCGCTGGACTGGAGCGCACCTTCGGCCAGCTGCTCGGCCCCGGTGTCGATTTCGGCGACCTCTATTTCCAGCACGCCCGGCGTGAGAGCTGGAGCGTGGAAGACGGCATCGTCAAGGACGGTGCCCATTCCATCGAGCAGGGGGTCGGCGTGCGTGCCATTGCCGGCGAGAAAACCGGCTTCGCCTATTCCGATGACATCCATGCCGATGCGCTGCTGGCGGCGGCGCAGTCGGCACGCGCGATTTCGCGCGAGGGCGGTGCCCAGGCGGGCCGCTCGCTGCTGCGCCGCAATGCACGCGCGCTGTATCCGGCGCTGGATCCGATCGATGGGCTCGGCAACGAGGCCAAGGTTGAAGTGCTCAAGCGCCTGGATGGCTATCTGCGTGCCGCCGATCCGCGGGTGAAGCAGGTGATGGTCAGCCTGTCCGGTGGCGTTGACACCGTGCTCATCGCGCGCAGCGACGGCGTTCTGGGTGCCGACGTCCGCCCCCTGGTGCGCTTGAACGTGCAGGTGATCGTCGAGCAGAACGGTCGCCGCGAGTCCGGCTATGCCGGCGGTGGTGGCCGTTATGGCTACGAAGAACTGTTCGCCGATGGCCGGCCGGAAGCGTTCGCCCGCGAGGCGCTGCGCCAGGCGCTGGTGAACCTGGACGCGGTGCCGGCGCCGGCCGGTGTGATGCCGGTGGTGCTCGGCCCGGGCTGGCCTGGCGTGCTGCTGCATGAAGCGGTCGGCCATGGGCTGGAGGGCGACTTCAACCGCAAGGGCACCAGCGTCTACGCCGGTCGCATCGGCGAGCGCGTGGCGGCCCCGGGGGTGACGATCGTCGATGACGGCACCCTGGACGGTCGTCGCGGCTCGCTGAACGTTGATGATGAAGGCCATCCGACCCAGTGCACGACCTTGATCGAGGACGGCATCCTGGTCGGCTACATGCAGGACAGCCTCAATGCACGGTTGATGGGCATGGCACCGACCGGCAACGCGCGCCGCGAGTCGTTCGCGCACCTGACCATGCCGCGGATGACCAATACCTACATGCGCGCCGGCCAGCACGATCCGCAGGAGATGATCCGCTCGGTGAAGAAGGGGCTGTACGCGGTCAACTTCGGCGGTGGCCAGGTCGACATCACCAGTGGCAAGTATGTGTTCTCGGCCACCGAGGCCTATCTGATCGAGGATGGCCGCATCACCACGCCGGTGAAGGGCGCGACCCTGATCGGCAACGGCCCGGAAACCATGCAGAAGGTGCGCATGGTCGGCAACGACCTGGCCCTGGACGAGGGCGTGGGCATCTGCGGCAAGGACGGGCAGAGCGTGCCGGTGGGTGTCGGCCAGCCCTCGCTGCTGATCGAGGGCCTGACCGTCGGCGGCACCCAGGCCTGAACATGGCAACGGCCCCGGCCAGCGCCCCGGCCGGCGGGGACTCAGTCCTCGTCGGTCGCGTCGTCCAGATCGGCGCCGGTGTCGTCGTCGGTGGCGACCTTCAGGCCAAGCGCGGCCGGCAGCATCAGCCCGCGCAGCACCTGGTAGATCTCGCGGTAGGCGCGCGGCGGCTTGTTCTTCGCCTTCTCGGCCTGGGCGTTGCGCACCAGCGTGCGCAGCTGCTGGCGATCCGCCTGCGGATACTCGTCCAGCAGCGCGGCCAGCGCCTTGTCGCCGTCGTCCAGCAGGCGCTCGCGCCAGTCTTCCACGCGGTGCATCATCGCCACTTCGCGGCGCGAGGTTTCGCTGTTGGCGTCCAGCGCATCGCGGATCGCCTCCAGGGTTTCGTCTTCCTCGCGGCGCATGTGCTTGGCCAGGAACGCCAGCTGCCGCTTGTGGGCGATGTGGGCCGTGATGCGCTTGCACTCGGCGATGTGCGGCAGCAGATCCTCCGGAATCGGCAGGCGGGCCAGCTGGGCCGGGGTCAGCGACACCAGCTTCTCACCCAGGGCCAGGACTTCCAGGGCTTCGCCGCGCTTCTGCTTGCGGCTCTTGTCAAGGAATTCACCGGTTTCTTCGTCGCGTCCGCGCATCGTCCACACCTGCTTTCAAAAAAGTCGCCCGGCGTGATGCCGGGCCCAACCTGTACAGGATAAAGCATTGAACGTGATCGCCCCTGAAGTGGTTGTCGGCGACGACAGCCCGGCCCGCCTGGAACGGCTGGCCGACCTTTCCCAGCAGCTGCTCGAGCGTGCCCGTGCGCTGGGGGCCAGCCAGGCCGAGGTCAGCTGCAGCGAGGACCGCGGCCTGGAGGTCAATGTGCGCCTGGGCGAAGTGGAAACCGTGCAGTCCACCCGCGACCGCGGCATCGCCGTGACTGTGTACTTCGGCCAGCGCAAGGGCAGCGCCAGCACCGGCGACCTGAACGAGGCCAGCCTGTCGGCCACCGTGGAGCAGGCCTGCGCGATCGCCCGCCACACCGAAGATGACCCGGCTGCCGGACTGGCCGATGCCGCCCTGATGGCCAAGGATTTTCCCGAGCTGGACGGCTGGCATCCGTGGGTCCTGCAGGCCGACGAAGCGGTGGACCTGGCGCTGGCCTGCGAGGCCGCCGGGCGCGAGGCCGACGCGCAGATCCGCAACTCCGATGGCGCGGCGGTGTCCACCTCGCAGAGCCTGTCGGTGTACGCCAATTCGCACGGTTTCATTGGCCGTGAGCGCGGCACCCACCATTCGATCGGTTGTGCGCTGATTGCCGGCCAGGGCGATGGCATGCAGCGCGACGGCTGGTACACCAGTGCGCTGGCCAGGCAGGACCTGGAAGATCCGGCCCAGGTCGGCCGCCAGGCCGCCGCGCGTACCGTCGCCCGCCTGCAACCGCGCTCGCTGGCTACGGGCAGCATGCCGGTGCTGTTCGCCCCGGAAGTGGCGCGCAGTCTGGTGGGCCATCTGCTGTCGGCCGTGTCCGGTGGCGCGCTTTACCGCCAGGCCAGCTTCCTGCTGGACAGCGCCGGGCAGCGACTGTTCCCTGACTGGATGCAGATCGACGAGCTGCCGCACCTGCGCCGCGGCCTGCGCTCGGCCGCCTTCGACGGCGATGGCGTGGCGACCCGCGCGTCGGCACTGGTCCGCGATGGCGTGCTGCAGCGCTACGTACTGGGCAGTTACTCGGCCCGCAAGCTGGGCCTGCAGACCACGGCCAATGCCGGCGGCGTGCACAACCTGCAGCTGGCGGCCAACGCCGGGCCGCTGGAAGACATCGCCCGGCAGATGGGCAGCGGCCTGCTGGTGACCGAGCTGATGGGGCAGGGGGTCAATGGTGTGACCGGTGACTACTCGCGGGGGGCCGGTGGCTTCCGTGTCGAGAACGGGGAGATCCAGTACCCGGTGGACGGCATCACCATTGCCGGCAACCTGCGCGAGATGTTCATGGCGATCGAAGCGGTGGGCAGCGATGTCGATCCGCGCTCGCACATCCGGACCGGTTCGATCCTGGTGGGGCGGATGACCATCGCCGGTAATGATTGATGGCGTCGATGGCGTAAGCTATGGCCGCCTGACGCAACCGGCCTGATGCCGGTGGGTCAAGACCACCCAATGAAAAGGAGTTTTGTCGTGAGTGAATTCGATAACGTCCCGCCGCCGCCGCCAGTCACCGCCGATGTCCCGGCAGACCAGCGCACCATGGCCCTGGCCGCGCACCTGCTGGGCATCTTCACCGGTTTCATCGGCGCGCTGATCATCTGGCTGATCAACAAGGACGACGCCGGCAAGTCCTTCGTCACCGACCAGGCCAAGGAAGCGCTGAACTTCCAGATCACCGTGGCCATCGCGATGGTGGTCTGCATCATCCTGACCATCGTGGTCATCGGCGCGATCCTGATGCCGATCGTCGGACTGGTCAGCTTGGTGTTCTGCATCATTGCCGCGGTCAAGGCCAACAACGGCGAAGCCTATCGCTACCCGTTCGCATTGCGCCTGATCAAGTAAGACCGGCTGCATGCGGACATGAAAACGCCCGGCATTGCCGGGCGTTTTCGTTGCGCACCACGTCAGTGATCGCGCTCCACCGCAAGCCTGGCCAGCGCGCGCAGCGCATCGGCCTCTTCGTGGTAGCCCGCCAGAGCAGCCTGCATGCGGGCCGCCAGCTCGCGCAGCTGCGCCTTCGCTCCCTCCATGCCGAGCAGGGCGGGGAAGGTACTCTTGTCCTGCGCCTGGTCCTTGCCTGCCGTCTTGCCCAGCTGCTCGGAGCTGGCTTCGACATCGAGGATGTCATCGCGGACCTGGAACGCCAGGCCGAGTGCATCGGCGAATGCGTCCAGCTGCACCCGCTGCGGCTCCGGCGCATCGCCGCACAATGCGCCCATACGTACCGCGGCACGGATCAGTGCGCCGGTCTTGAGCGCATGCATCCGGGTCAGCGCGGCCAGCGACTGCTGCTGTCCGGTGGCATCGATATCCAGCGCCTGGCCGCCGCACATGCCGGCGGCACCGGAGGCGTGTGCCAGCGCCTGCAGGCAGTCCACGCGCAGTGTTGCCGGCAGTGGTGCCTCGGCCAGCAGGCTGAAGGCGCGGGTCTGCAGGGCGTCGCCGGCCAGGATCGCGGTGGCTTCGTCGAAGGCGATGTGGGTGGTGGGTTTGCCACGGCGCAGGGCATCGTCGTCCATTGCCGGCAGGTCGTCGTGCACCAGCGAATAGGCATGGATCAGTTCCACCGCCATCGCGGCCGCGTCGAGCCTTTCCGGTTGAGCGCCGAACAACTGGCCAGTGGCATAGACCAGCAGCGGACGCATGCGCTTGCCACCGCCGAGGACGGAATGGCGCATGGCCTGGTGCAGCCGCTGCGGTGCATCGGCCGGCGAGGGCAGGGCGGCATCGAGCAGGCTTTCGATCCGGTCGCGCCAGCGCGCGAACGCCGCCTCAGCCGTCATGGCTGGGCGGATCGAAGGGTTCTGCCGTATCGGGCTGTGCCGGATCGCTGAGCAGCCGGACGCGCAGTTCGGCCTGCTCCAGCGCCTGCTGGCACTGGCGGTACAGGCCCACGCCACGTTCGTAAGCACTGAGCGACGCTTCCAGGCTCAGCTCGCCGGTTTCCATCTGCTCCACCAGCTGCTCCAGCGATTCGAGCGACTGCTCGAACTGGGCAACAGGGGAGGCGTTTTCGGGGGACTTCTTGGCCATGCGGCAAGTGTGGACGGCACGCGCGCAGGGGTCAATTCACCAGCCACCCGGCTGCCACCGCAGCTGGGCGTCGTGAGCGTGCAGCCAGGCCTGCAGCGGTGCGGCGATCACCACATCGGCGGCGGCCAGCAGGTTGCCGTCAGCAAACAGCAGCGGCAGCTGCGCGCGCCGCCAGGGGGCCAGATGTTCACGCTGCAGGCAGTCCTTCAAGGCATGTGCGTGGCTGCGTCCCGGCAGCACGATGCGCTCGCCGCCACGCCGTGCACGCACCTGCATCGGCTGCTGGAACATCGCGGCGCCCAGCAGGCGCAGCTGGCCGCCATCTGGCAAGGCCAGAGGCACCCGGCCGTCCCACTCCTCCTGCCAGTCCAGGGGCAGGGCAGGCAGCTCGGCCGGCAGCAGATAGGCATGCTCGCGCCATTGCTGGATGACGTGATCCTGCCAGCGCACCTGCGCCTGCCGGTCGCAAGCGGAGGGCAGCATTTCCTCGAGCATCTGCTGCAGCACGCGCCCCGGCAGCGGTGCCGCGCCATGGCTGGCCACCCAGGTGCGCAGGACGCGTGCGGCGCGTTCCGGCGAGACCTGCCGCAGCAGCTGCAAGGACAGCACGCGCGGGGCTGCTTCCAGGTGCGCGAGCAGCTCGGTGTCCTCTTCCTGCAGAAGGCCACGGGTGCGCGCGCAATGATCGGCACTGCCGGCCAGGGCCGCTGCGGCGTGCGGCCAGCGCTGGCGCAGCAGCGGCAGCACCTGCAGGCGCAGGAAATTGCGGTCGGCATACGCGTCGTCGTTGCTGGGGTCTTCGATCCAGTGCAGATCGTGGGCCCGCGCATAGTCATGCAGAGCGTCGCGCGGGACCTGCAGCAGCGGCCGCCACAGCCGGTGGCCGGCGAGCATGCTGTCCCCGCTCATTGCCGCCAGGCCATCAACACCGGAACCGCGCAACGCGCGCAGCAGGAAAGTTTCAGCCTGATCGTCCTGATGCTGGGCCAGGGCCAGCGTCTCTCCGTCGCGCAGAGAGGCGACGAAAGCAGCGCGACGCGCCTGCCGGGCTGCACCCTCCAGGCCCAGACCGGTGCCGGTCTCGACCTGCACGCGGTGTACGACCAGTTCGATTCCCAGGGCCGCGCACTGCTGCTGGCAATGCTGGACCCAGGCATCGGCGTCGGGCTGCAGCCCGTGATGTACGTGTACAGCGCGCAGTCCCACGCCGGCCGCCTGCGTGCAGCGCCGTAGCCAGTGCAGCAGGACGGTCGAATCCAGGCCGCCGCTGTAGCCGACCAGCAGCGGTGCATCGAGGGAAACCAGGGCGGGGAAGGCAGTCACGGGTGAAGTGTAGGGTGATCGGCGGGGTCGCGCCGCGCCTTCGACTCACGGGCGGGATGCAGCCGGGCATGGCCCGGCTGCACACTGCGTCCGCCGTGCCGTTACTTTCCGTCGGCGCTGCGTTCGAAGGCCTTGGGCGCCGGCAGCTGCACCGGCACGCCCTTGTCATCGCAGGTGCCCGCCTGGCACAGGCGATCGCGCAGCGCCGGCGTTGCCTGCACGATCATGTGATAGATCGTGTTCTGCTCCAGCGTGCCGCGGATCGCCTTGCTGCCGGGACCGCGCGCCCAGATGCCGACGTCCTCGCCACCATGCGATTCGGACTTCATCGGCACCAGCGCTTCCTGCATGTAGTCCGGATGCTCGGTGTCGACATCATGCAGGTCCGGACGCCCCTTGGCCGGCTCGAAGCTGCTCGGGTTGTGCGGGTAGCGCTTGCTGCCCGCCGGCTGCTGGTTGGTGCTGCCGGTGTGGCCCGGTCCATTGGCGTAGCTCAAGGTGGTGTAAGGCTGGCCGTTGCCGTCCAGCGCGTAGTCCAGCTTGCCGGCGCCGTCCTCACCGCCCTTGTCCTTCACCTTGCCCAGGATCGGGTTGCCGCGTGCGGGGTAGCCGACGAAGTTCAGGGTGTGCGAGTGGTCGGCGGTGACGATGATCAGCGTGTCGTCGGCCGACGTCATTTCCGACGCCACCCGCACCGCATCGGACATCGCCACGGTTTCGGTCAGTGCGCGATAGGCATTGCCGCTGTGGTTGGCATGGTCGATGCGAGCGCCTTCGATCATCAGCACGTAACCTTCCTGATGGCGCGACAGATTGGTGATCGCAGCAGCGGTCAGCTCGGCCAGGCTCGGCTCACCGGCCGGATCCTGTGGGCGCTCGTACTCGTAGCGCATGTGGTCCGGCTCGAACAGGCCGAGGATGGCCGGCGCATTTGCGGCGGCGGCCAGCTGCCTGCTGTTCCACACGTAGGCACCCTGCGGATGCGCCTGCTGCCATTCCTGTACCAGGCTGCGGCCATCCAGGCGCTGGCCGACCTTGTCGTCGTATTCCGGATCGCGCTCTTCCACGGTGGTGAATTCACCGCGACCACCGCCGAGCGCGACCAGCGGGCCGCGGCCATAGCGCGACGTGGACAGCAGCTGCTGGGCGATGTCCTTGCAGCCGGCGGCCTTGGCCGCTTCGGTCAGATCGGTGTCATTCTCCCAGTTGCGCTCCGGCGAGTGCGCGTAGGTGGCCGCCGGGGTGGCGTGGGTCAGGCGCGCGGTGGACACGATGCCGGTCGCCAGGCCGGCGCTGTCGGCCAGCTGCAGCCAGGTGAGCAGGCCCTTGGACAGGCTGTCGGCACAATCGGTGCGGGCGCCTGCGCTGACACCGATCGCGCCCATGTGGGTCTTCACGCCGGTGGTGATGGCGGTCATGGTGCCCGCCGAATCAGGGGTCTGCGAGTCGGTGTTGTAGGTCTTGCTGAACGCGGTGGCGGGGAAGCGTTCCCAGGACAGCAGGTTCTCTTCACCCGATCCGCCCTTCTTCTGGCCTTCGTAGATGCGCGCAGCGGCCACGGTGGTCAGGCTCATGCCGTCGCCGAGGAACAGGATGACATTCCGGGCCTTGCCGGCCATCGCGCCATTGGCGGCGGCCTGGGCGGCGCCGCTGCGGTACCACCATTGCGGCGTCTCGCCGGCCGGGTGTGCAACCGGCTCGACGGCGACCTTCAGGCCTGCCGGCGCGGAAGCGGGGGGGGTGCTGGCGCAGGCGCCGAGCAGCAGGGTGGTGGCACACGTGGCCAACAGGGAGACGGAACGGCGCATGGACGCTGGGATCTCACAAACTGTAACGGGACGTTCATTATGCCCGCCCTCGCAAGGCACGCCGATGACACACTGATTTGCCGGGCGGACGGTCGTTCTGCGGGCCGCCTTGGGCTATCGTGCCAGCATCCCTTCCTTCCCCCTCTGGATTGCCTATGACGCTGGTCTCTGCCTGGCTGCGGATTCCATTCTGGCAGCGCGTGGTCGGCGGCTTCGTGCTTGGTGCGCTGGCCGGCTGGGCGCTCGGCCCCGCTGCGGAAACGTGGTTCGGTCCGCTCGGTGAGCTGTATGTCACCCTGATCAAGATGATCGCGGTGCCGCTGGTGTTCTTCGCGGTCATCAACGCGATCTCGTCACTGCATGGCCAGAAGTCGGTTGCAGCGCTCAGTGGCCGCACCTTCCTGTGGTTCGTGATTACCGCGGCGTTGGCGGTGTGCGTGGGCCTGGGCGTGGGCACCGTGCTGCAGCCCGGTGCTGGTGGCCTGCAGCTGTCCATGGCCAGCAACTATGTACCGCGCGAGGTTCCCAGCGTGGTACAGGTGCTGCTGGATGTGGTGCCGGCCAACGTTTTCTATGCACTGTCCGGCATCGGCACCCGCGTCAATGCTGCCGGCGAGACCGTGCTGGCCGCTGGCAGGGGCTCGATCCTGCCGGTGATCTTCTTCGCCGGCCTGGTGGGCTTTGCCATCGTCAAGCTGGGCGAGAAGGTGACCGAGGCGCGGAAGCTGGTCGGCCAGATGAGCGACATCATGATCCAGGTGACCCGCTTCGTGCTGGAAGTCACCCCGATCGGTACCTTCGGCCTGATTGCCGGCCTGGTGGGCAGTTACGGTTTCGAAAAGCTGCTGCCGCTGGGGCATTTCGTGCTGGCCCTGTACGTGGCCTGTGCGTTGCACATCGTGGTCGTCTACAGCGCGCTGCTGCTGGCGCACGGCCTGAACCCGCTGAAGTTCTTCCGCGGCGCGGCGCCAGGCATGCAGGTCGCCTTCGTCAGCTCCTCCAGCTTCGCCGCGATGCCGGTGGCGCTGCGTTCGATCACCCACAACCTGGGCGTCAACAAGGACTACGGTGCATTCGCGGTGCCACTGGGTGCGAGCATCAAGATGGACGGCTGCGGCGCGATCTACCCCGCGTTGTGCGCGGTCTTCATCGCCCAGTACAGCGGCGTGCCTTTGACGCCGGAGCAGTACGTGGTGGTGCTGATCGCCTCGGTGCTGGGCAGCTTCGGTACTGCCGGTGTGCCGGGTACGGCCGTGATCATGGCCACCGTGGTGCTCAGTGCCGCCAATCTGCCGCTGGAGACCATCGGTTACCTGTATGCCATCGACCGTATCCTGGACATGATGCGCACCATGACCAACGTGACCGGTCAGATGCTGGTGCCGGTGCTGGTGGCCAAGGAGACCGGCCTGCTCGACCAGTCGGTGTACGACAATCCCTCCAGCAACGTGGGCGTGGATGACCCGGACCCTACGCCGCCACGCAGCTGAGACGCCGCGCAGCGGCCTGTCATGCGAGAGATGAAGGCCCGCCGGACTGGCGGGCCTTTTCGTTGGGGGCGTGCCCGCCGGGCCAGGGAAGGGAAGACGCATCCCAGGCATTCCGCGGGCAACGAAAAGGCCGCTGCAGGGCAGCGGCTTTCAGCTATCAGGCGGTGCCTGGAAAGGCGGCGTCAGAGCTCGACGCGGCGCGCCTGCATGAACTTGTTGCCCCAGTAGCCGCTGAGCAGGGTGTCCACCCGGACATCCTTGCCTGCGCTCGGGGCATGCAGGAAGCGGCCGTCACCCACATAGATGCCGACGTGGTCGACCCGGCCCTTGCGACCGAAGAACACCAGGTCACCCGCGGCCAGGGCGGCACGGTCGTTGATCAGCTCGGCGTTGTTGTCGTGTGCCATCTCGCGGGAGACGCGCGGCAGTTCGATGCCCAGCGCCGAACGGAAGACGTAGCCGACCAGGCCGCTGCAGTCGAAGCCGCTGTCCGGATTGCTGCCACCCCAGCGATAGGGGGTGCCGAGCAGGGTCATCGCCCGCCGCAGCAGCGACTGCACCTTGCCATTGTCGGCGGCGCTGCCGACAACGCTGCCATTGGCAGCGCTGCTGGTGTCGTAGTTGGCGAGCAGGCGGCTCAGATCGCCGGCGACCATGGCCGAGCGGTCCATCAGCGGAATGGTGTCGTTGGCGGCCAGGTGCGGCAGCAGGGCGGCCAGCGTGGCACTGGCGGCTGCATCGGTGCGGCTGCGCTGGGGGGCCGCGGTGTCGGTCTTGCCCGTCACACGTACGCCATTGTCGGTCGCCGGGACCGGAGCAGCGTCGGCGCGTGAGGGAACGGTCTGCGACCAGGCGGGGAGGCTGGTCAGGCACAGTGCCAAGCCGAGAAGAACAGGGCGGACACTACACGGGGAAGCGGCGGTCTGGCCTTTGCACGTCAGGTCGTCAGTCGTCACGCGTCGGTCACAGAAAAAAAACGATGGGGCATCATGCCCTGTAAAAGCACTGATAAGTTAAAAATTCCGTTATAAAACCGTTATTTCCACTGTGACGTAATTCTCAATTTTGAACATGTCGCCTGTTCATTTTAGCGAAGGACGCGTTTGGCCCCTGTGTAGTGGTCCTTCCAGTAGGGCCCGCTGAGCGAGTCCAGGCGCACCGTGCCGCCGGTGCTGGGGGCGTGCACGAAGCGCCCCTCGCCGACATAGATGCCGACATGGGTGACGTTGCCGCGGCTGCCGAAGAACACCAGGTCACCCGTGGCCAGACGCTTCGGATCGATCCTCGGGCCCTGTACGGCGGCCAGGTCGCGCGAGGTGCGCGGCAGCTTCAGATCCAGCATCTCGCGGTAGACATAGGCGACCAGGCCGCTGCAGTCGAAGCCCGATTCGGGGGTGTTGCCGCCGTAACGGTAGGGCGTGCCGACCAGGCTGATGGCACGCATCAGTACTGAATTGGCGGCCTCGGGATTGTCCGGGGTGGTCGCCGGCCAGTGCGCCGACGGCGGGGGCGCCGCCGTCCGGGTGGCCTTGCCGCCGCCGCAGGCGGTCAGCAGCAGGGGCAGGACCAGCAGCAGGGCGGGCACGGACAGCCGGCGCGGGCCGGACGAAACTGGCGTGATGTGCATGTTCTCCGGATAATGCGCCACCTTGGATTGGCCGTCATGATGGCGGCGTCCCCGCCGGGCGACAACCCGCCCCAACCCGTCTGCCTCCGGCAGAACCAGACAGAGTCGCGCATGAAGATCGAAAAAGACCGCGTTGTCCGCTTCCACTACACCGTTTCCGAAGTCGGCCAGGAGCCGATCGAATCGTCCAAGGACCGCGGCGAGCCGCTGGCGATCCTGATCGGTCACGGCAACATCATCCCGGGCCTGGAAAACGCCATGATGGACAAGGAAGCCGGCGCCACCTTCAGTGTCGACGTCACGGCGGCCGACGCCTATGGCGAGCGCCGCGAAGGCCTGTCCCAGCGCGTGCCGAAGAAGCACTTCGGCAATACCAAGCTGGCGCCGGGCCAGCAGGTCGTGCTGCAGACCAACTTCGGCCCGCGTGCGGTGACCGTGCAGAAGGTCGGCATGAGCGTGGTCGACGTCGATCTCAACCATCCGATGGCCGGCAAGGACCTGCACTTCGACGTGGAAATCGTCGACGTCCGCGAAGCCGGCAAGGAAGAGATCGAGCACGGCCACGTTCACGGCGACGGCGGTCACACGCACTGATCGCCCTGCGATCGTGACGGCAGCAACGGCCCGCTTCGGCGGGCCGTTGCATGTCTGGAACACCGCGCGCTCGTCCACGGCGCGCAGGCGGGCTGCATAATGAAGAACCTGCCCGCCGGATGTCCTGTGAACAGCGCTTCGTCTTCCCTGCAGCCGGTCGCCTCCGGCGACCGCATCGCCGTGCTGGATATACTGCGCGGGGCCGCGTTGCTGGGCATCCTGCTGATGAACATGGAGGCCTTCAGCGGACCGCTGGACCTGGCATTCACCGGTATCGACGTGCGTTGGCAGGGGATCGATTACTGGGCCGACGCCTTCGTCTATGTGTTCGTGCAGGGCAAGTTCTTCACCCTGTTCTCGCTGCTGTTCGGCGCCGGATTCGCAGTGATGGCACAGCGCGCCGAGACCGCCGGCCGCGAGTTCACTCCGTTCTATCTGCGCCGCAGCGCCGGGCTCATGCTGATCGGCCTGTGCCACGCGCTGCTTGTCTGGTCCGGCGACATCCTGGTGCTCTACGCGCTGGCGTCGCTGCCCCTGCTGGCGTGCCGCGAGGCACCGCGCAGCTGGCTGCCGTGGATGGGCGTCATCGTCTACCTCGGTGGCGCGGCGATGATGATGCTGCTCGGTGCCATGGTTTCACTGGCGACGCCGCAGGACGCGCAGCAGATGCTGGTCGACGCGCAGCAGAGCATCGCCCGGGAGCGCATGGTCTACGGACACGGCAACTGGATCCAGGCCTGCATCCAGCGCCTGCATGAGTTTGGTTCGTCGATGGGGGCGCTGCTGATCACCGGCCCGGCGGTACTGGGCATGTTCCTGATCGGCAGTGGACTGGCCGGCAGTGGCGCGCTGGCCGCGCCGGAACGCCATCCGCGCCTGTTCGCGGCGCTGCGCTGGGCCGCCTTGCCGCTGGGCCTGCTGGTCACCGTGCTGGGTGTGGCCTGGAAACCCTACCTGGCACCCGGTGCCTACGACCTTGGTGTGACCTCGGCGATGGCGCTGGTGATGATCGGCGCGCTGCCGATGTGCCTGGGCTACCTCGCCTGGATCGTGCAGTGGCGCGCGCGGCTGGGCTGGCTGGCGCCGGTCGGCCGGATGGCGCTGACCCACTACCTGGGGCAGTCGCTGTTGTGCACCTGGGTGTTCTACCACCATGGCCTGGGCTATTTCGACGTGATGCCGCGCAGCGTGCAGCTGCTCTTCGCTGTGCTGCTGTTCGCCGCGCAGGTCGCGCTTTCCCATGCCTGGCTGCGCCGCTTCCGCTTCGGACCGATGGAGTGGCTGTGGCGGGCGATGACCTATCGCCAGTGGCCGCCGATGCGCCGCGAGGCTGGAAGGGGCTGACCGATGCAGGGGGCGCGCGATGACGTGATCGTGATCGGTGCCGGTGCCATCGGCCTGGCGACTGCGCTGGCGTTGTGCGGACAGGGACGGCAGGTACGGGTGATCGATCGTGGCCGCGTGGGCGCAGCGACGTCGTACGGCAACTGCGGCACCGTCACGCCCAGTCATGCACCGCCCCTGGCCGCGCCGGGTGTGCCGCTGCGTGCGTTGCGCTGGATGCTCGACCCACGCGCGCCACTGTATGTGCGCAGCCGCCTCGATCCCGCGCTGTGGCGCTGGCTGCTGCAGTTCAGCGCGCGCTGCAATGCGCGGCATTGGCTGCAGGCCACGCGCGCGCGCGCTGCGCTGTTGAATGATTCCCGTGTGCGCCTGGCCGAATGGGTGGGAACCCATGGGCTGGACTGTGAATTCGAGACGCGCGGTCTGGATTACGTGTTCGGTGATGCACGCAGCTTCGATCAGCATATCGCCCAGTGCGAGGCGCTGGATGCGCACGGCATTGCGACCCGCTGCATCGATGGCGGCCACTACGCACGCGACAATCCGGCGTTCCATGATCGGCTTGCCGGTGCGATCCATTTCCCCGGCGACGCCCAGCTGCGCCCGGACCGTTTCACTGCGGAGCTGGCGCGGGTACTGCGTGCGCAGGGCGTCGAGATCGACGAGCAGGTCGAGATGCAGGGCTTCAGCGGCGACGTACACGGGGTCGGGGTACAGGCCGGCGGACGCACGCTGCGCGCGCGCGAACTGGTGCTGGCCACCGGCCCGTGGTCGCCGCGATGGGCACGGCTGCTCGACCTGCGGGTGCCGATCCAGCCCGGCAAGGGGTACTCGCTGACCTGGTCACGCCCGCCGCTGGTGCCGGCCCGTCCGGTGGTGCTGAAAGATCACTCCGTGTTCGTGATCGCCTGGCGCGACGCGCTGCGACTGGGGGGCACGATGGAATTCGCCGGTGCCGACCCGCAGCTGCGTGCGCAGCGCCTGCAGGCGTTGCAGCTGGCCGCTGATCGCCACCTGCGCATGCCTCGTGGCGCGCAGCTGCAGGAGCAGTGGTGCGGCTGGCGTCCGATGAGCGTGGACGATGTACCGTTGATCGGCCGCGCGCCTGCGCATCCTCACGTCTGGCTTGCGGCAGGGCATGGCATGCTCGGCATCAGCATGAGTGCCGGCACCGGCCAGCTGATCGCCGATCTCGTCTGTGGCCGCACGCCAGCGATCGATCCTGCCCCTTACCGACCCGAGCGATTCCGATGAACACGGCTTCACATGATTACGACCTGATCGTCCTTGGCGGCGGCTCTGCCGGCCTGGCCGGCGCCATCCGCGCCGCGCAGTACGGCAAGCGCGTGGCGCTGCTGGAACCCGGCGAACTGGGCGGAACCTGCGTCAACGTTGGCTGCGTACCGAAGAAGGCGATGTGGCTGGCCGCCGATCTGCACGAGCGTATCGGCCTGGCAAGCGCGATGGGCTTCGATGTGCCGCCACGACCGGCACTGTCGTGGAAGGAACTGGTGATCCATCGCCAGGCCTACATCAGCAACATCCATACCAGCTACCACAAGCGTCTGGATGAAACCGGCGTCGTCCGCATTCCGGCGCGCGGCCACCTGCTCGACGCGCACACGGTGGCCTGCAGCGACGGCGTGCGCTACACCGCCGACCACATCCTGATCGCCACCGGAGCGCACCCGCAGCGTCCGGACATCCCCGGCGCGGAGCTGGGCCTGGTATCCGACGACTTCTTCGAGTTGCGTGCTGCCCCGGCCGAGGTCGCGATCATCGGCGGCGGCTACATCGCGGTGGAGTTGGCCGGGCTGCTGCAGGCGCTGGGCAGCCGGGTGAGCCTGCTGGTACGCGGCAAGCGCCTGCTGGAACGCTTCGACTACGAGCTGACCGATCAACTGGCGGAAAACCTCCGCCAGCAGGGCGTGCGCATCTACTTTGATTACCGCCTGCGCGAACTGCAGCGCGACGGTGAGCGCGTCCGCGCCTTCGGCCATGATGGCCCCATGGACAGCGTGTTCGACGCGGTGTTCTTCGCCACCGGCCGCCGTGGCAACAGCCGGGGCCTGGGCCTGGAGGCGCTGGGCATCGACATCGGCGAGCACGAGCAGGTGCAGGTGGACGAATGGCAGACCACGGCGGTACCCAGCATCCATGCCGTGGGGGATATCGCGGGCAAGGTGGGCCTGACCCCGGTGGCGGTGGCTGCATCGCGTCGGTTGATGGACCGTCTGTTCGGTGGCCGCCCACAGTCGAAGATGGACTATGAGAATGTGGCCAGCGTGGTGTTTTCGCATCCGCCGCTGGGGGCGGTTGGCATGGGTGAGGAGGAGGCGCGTGCCTGCTTCAAGCAGGTGACGGTCTATCACAGCCGTTTCCGGCCGATGCTGCAGGCACTGGCCAACGGTACCCAGCGCAGCCTGTTCAAGATGGTCTGCGCCGGGCCGGAAGAGCGCGTGGTGGGGGTGCACCTGCTGGGCGAGGCCGCGGACGAGATCCTGCAGGGCTTCGCGGTGGCGGTGAAGATGGGAGCGACCAAGGCCCAGTTCGATGACACGGTGGCGATCCACCCGACCTCCGCAGAGGAAGTGGTGCTGATGCGCTGACGCTGCGGTTGCCGCGTCGGGCCATGCGACAATGGGCGTCCACACGCACCCCCGGGCCGCCCTGCGCGGCCCGCCGCTGTTCCCATGTCAAGCTCCTCCCCGCGCATCGCCACCGCATCCCCACGCATCGCCCTGGGGGGAATCGGCCTGGCGGCGATCGGCGCCGTTGCCGCATCCGGCAAGGCAGTGATCGTCAAGCTCGGCCTGCGCCACGGTGTCGATGCGACCACGCTGCTGGCGCTGCGCATGCTGATGGCACTGCCCCTGTTCGCACTGATGGCGGTGTGGGCTTCGCGCCGTGTCGAGCCGCTGTCATGGGCAGACCGGGCGCGCGTGCTGTGGCTGGGGTTCACCGGCTACTACCTGTCCAGCCTGCTGGATTTCCAGGGTCTGCAGTACATCAGCGTCACGCTGGAACGATTGATCCTCTACCTCAACCCGACACTGGTGCTGCTGATCAACGTGCTGCTGGCGCGGCAGCGGCCAGGGCGCTGGCAGGTCGCCGCGCTGGTGCTGAGCTACCTGGGGGTGCTGCTGGCGTTCGGCCACGATCTGCAGCGGGAGGGCGGGCAGATCATCGTCGGCAGCCTGCTGGTGCTGGGCAGCGCGCTCAGCTATGCGCTGTACCTGTTCGGCAGCGGCCAGGTGGTGGCACGGATCGGCGCGGTGCGCCTGACCGCCTATGCCAGCTGCGTGGCCAGCGGTCTGGTGCTGCTGCATTTCGCCATCACCCATCCGCTGCCACTGCTGTGGCAGGCACCTGCACCGGTGCAGTGGCTGTCGCTGGCCAACGCCACGGTCTGCACCGTGCTGCCGGTGCTGGCGATCATGCTGGCGGTGCAGCGCGTGGGTTCCTCGCTGGCAGCGCAGGTCGGTATGCTGGGGCCTGTTTCCACCATCGTGATGAGCCTATGGCTGCTCGACGAACCGATGGGGCCGGCGCAGATCGCCGGCACCGTGCTGGTCCTGCTCGGCGTGCTGCTGGTGACGCGTCTGCGCCGCTAACGCCGGACCAGGCGCGCGCGCGCATCCTGGCGGTGATCCACGCGATCCCGCCGGGACAGGTGATGGGCTATGGACAGGTGGCGATGCGCGCGGGCCTGCCGGGGCGGGCACGCTTGACGGCACGCATTCTCGGCCAGAACGATGACCCGACACTGCCCTGGCACCGCGTGCTGCGCTCTGACGGGCGCATCGCCATGGCGGAGGGGTCGGCGGGCTGGCGGGAACAGTCGCAGCGGCTGCGCGCGGAAGGCGTGGTGGTGGAGAACGGCCGGGTGCGGATGCCGGCGTCCGACCCGGCGGCGGCGCTGGATGCCGCCGTGTGGGGGACCGGGCTGAGCGCGACCGGGGTCTGAACGGGCCGCACGCGGCAGTCGCCGACACGACACGACGGTGCGGCTATGATGGAGACCGTTCCATGCCGGTGTCCCCATGTTCCCGCGACTGCCAACCGTCACCAAGGCCCTGCTGATCGCCAACGCGATCCTGTTCCTGTTGCAGCAGCCGTTCCTGCTCGGCAACCAGACCTTCGAGCCGTTCATGCTGCAGCCGCTGCAGCAGGGCTTCGATGCGTTCTCCCCGGGTGGCAACTTCCAGCCGTGGCAGCTGCTGACCTACGGCTTCCTGCACGGCAGCTTCGGCCACCTGTTCTTCAACATGCTGGCCGTTTTCATGTTCGGTGCGCCGCTGGAACAGACCTGGGGCGAGAAGCGCTTCCTGCTCTACTACCTGGTGTGCGTGGCCGGCGCCGGCGTCTGCCAGCTGCTGGTGGGGACGCTGCTGGAGAATCCGGCCACGGTGCTGGGCGCGTCCGGTGGTGTGTTCGGCCTGCTGCTGGCGTACGGCATGTTGTTCCCGAACCAGCGGGTGATGCTGCTGTTCCCACCGATTCCGATGAAGGCGCGCACGTTCGTGATCCTGTTCGGTGTCGGTGAACTGGTGCTGGGCATGACCGGCTGGCAGCCGGGCGTGGCGCACTTCGCGCACCTGGGTGGCATGTTGTTCGGCTGGCTGCTGATCCGCTACTGGCGCGGCCAGCCACCGTTCAACAAGCGCCGTCCCCCCGGCCCGCCGAACCGTCCGAATCATCTGCGCAGCGTCAAATGATCCGCAGGGTCATTTGATGCAGCAGGTGCCAACCGTGGTTGGCACACCCCTACAGATCCTGCAGGATCACCTGCGCGGCATTGTGGCCCGGCGCGCCGGTCACGCCGCCGCCGGGATGCGTGCCTGAACCACACAGGTAAAGCCCGGGCAGGGCACCGCGGTAGCCGGCCTGGCCGATCATCGGCCGCGCCGAGAACAGCTGGTTGGGACTGAGCGCACCGTGGAAGATATCGCCGCCCACCAGGCCAAACGTCCGCTCCAGATCCAGCGGTGACAGCACTTGCCGACCGAGCACGCTGTCGGCGAAGCCGGGCGCATACCGATCGACGGTGGCGATCATCAGGTCGGCGACGGTATCGCGATGTGCGTCCCAATGCCTACCCCCGGGCAGGACCGGTGCCACATGCTGGCAGAACAGGCTGGCGACGTGCTGGCCCGGCGGCGCCAGCGAATCGTCCAGCGTGCTGGGAATCAGCATCTCCACGATCGGCTCGCGCGACCAGCCGTCGCGCCGTGCATCCAGCCACGCGCGGTCCATGTAGTCGAGGCTGGGCGCCATGATGATGCCGGCACTGAGGTGCTCACCGGCGCCGGGCAGGGCGTGGAAGTCCGGCAGCCGCGACAGCGCCACGTTCATCCGGAAGGTGCCCGAACCGCAGCGCCACTGCGCCATGCGTTCGCGCGTCGCCGCGGGCACCTGCTCCGGTTCCAGCAACTGCTCGTAGAGCAGTTTTGGATTGACGTTGGCCACCACCACGCGCGCGCGCAGTACGTCCCCGCCGGCCAGCTCAACGCCCACCGCGCGTCCGTGCTCGACCAGCAGCCGCTTCACGCCGGCATCCACGCGCAGTTCTGCGCCAGCCGCGCGCGCCGATGCAGCGATGGCCTGGCTGATCGCGCCCATGCCACCGATCGCATGGCCCCAGGCGCCCTTCACTCCGTTGCATTGGCCGAACACGTGGTGCAGAAGGACGTAGGCACTGCCGGGCGTGTACGGACTGGCGTAGTTGCCGACGATGCCATCGAATCCGAACAGGGCCTTGATCGGCTCGCTTTCAAACCAGCGGTCCAGATAGTCGGCGGCCGACAGCGTGAACAGATCAAGCAGCTCCTGTCGCAGGGCAGGGGACAGTGCTGCCAGTTCCCGGCCGAGCCGGCCCATCCGCCACAGTGCCGGCAATGCGCGCCAGCCGCCTGCGACGCCGAGGTCCGGCGGCGCGCGCAGGGCCCAGGCGCGCAGCACGTCGGCGAAGACCTCCAGCCTCGCCTCATAGGCTGGCAGGCGCTGCGCATCCCGTTCGGAGAACTTCGCCACCTCGGCCTGGGTACGGCCGGGTGCCGACAGCAGATAGCGGCCGTCAGGCAACGGCAGGAAATTGTTGGCCGGGCGGGCGACGACGCGCAGGCCATGCGCGTGCAGCTGCAGCTCGTCGATCACCTTAGGCTGCAGCAGCGAGACGGTGTACGAGGCGACCGAGTTGCGGAAGCCCGGATGGAATTCCTCGGTGACCGCTGCGCCGCCGAGCACGCCACGGCGTTCGAGCACCAGTACTTTCCTGCCGGCACGGGCAAGATAGGCCGCGCAGACCAGGCCATTGTGGCCGCCGCCGACGATGACCGCATCCCACGCGGTCATGCGGTGCGGATCGCCGCTTCGATGGTGGCGATGTCAATCTTCTTCATCGGCATCATCGCGTTGAAGGCGCGCTTGGCCAAGGCCTTGTCCGGGCTGGTCACCGCTTCGATCAGCATGCGCGGACTGATCTGCCATGAGATGCCCCAGCGGTCCTTGCACCAGCCGCACTGGCTCTCCTGCCCGCCGTTGCCGACGATCGCGTTCCACAGGCGGTCGGTCTCGGACTGGTCCTCGGTCTGGATCTGGAACGAGAACGCTTCGCTGTGCCTGAACGCGGTGCCGCCGTTGAGCCCGACGCAGGGAATGCCGCAGACGGTGAACTCGACCGTCAGCACGTTGCCCTCCTTGCCGTCCGGATAGTCACCCGGTGCGTGATGCACGGCCGTTACCGCGCTGTCGGGCAGGATCCCGGCGTAGAACGTGGCGGCCTCGAGTGCATCGCTGTCGTACCAGATGCAGATCGTGTTCTTGTGGGCCATGGTCGGGCTCCGCTGCAGGACGAAGGCGCAGCGATAGCATGCCGCGTGTTAATGGCGGATCGTGCTGCATGCGCAAAAAAAAGGGCGCCCGAGGGCGCCCTTCGTGTCACGGACGGCTGGCTCAGCGCCAGACCTTGATCTGCTCGGCATCGCTGCGCTGCATCGGCTGGCCGGCCTTGCAGCTGAAGGTGGCGCCGAACGCCGGGAGGTTGGCCAGCGTGCCGTTGGTGCGCCACATGCCCGGCGCGCGGATGTCGGCGGTCAGGCGGCGTGCGGCTTCGTTGGGCGACAGCTGCTGCGCCCACAACGCGGCCCAGGCACGGAAGAAGCCCTGCTGCTGGGCCGGCTTGGCCTTCGGCTCCTGTGCGGTGTAGGCCGCCCAGGCCAGTTCCAGGCCGGCGATGTCGGCCAGGTTCTCTTCCTGGGTCAACGTGCCATTGACCTTGGCGCCCTTCACGCCCGGGAACTCATAGGCGCCGTACTGGGCGGCCACGCGGCTGCCGAGCAGGGTCCAGGCCGTCTTGTCGGCCGGCGTCCACCAGCTGCGCAGTTCGCCCTTGGCATCAACCAGCGCGCCCTTGGCATCGATGGCACGGGTCAGCTCGTGGCCGACCAGGCCGCCGAAGCTGCCGAACTTGTCGGCGCTGTCGGCCTTGGCGTTGAACACCGGGCCCTGCAGGATGGCCGCGGTGACGATCAGGCGGTTCTGCGCCAGGTCATAGGCCAGCGACGGCTGTTGCGGCAGCACGTCCCAGCGACGGTCGGCATTGCCCTTGCCGATGCGCTTCATCTCCTCGCGATGGCGCCAGGTCGAGGCGATCAGCATGTTGCCACCGAACGAGCCCCGGCCCATCGGCTGCACGGTGTAGTCGAGGTCGCGCAGCGGGGTGCCGATCTCGATCTTCAGCGCCGCCAGCTTGGCCTGTGCTTCAGCCTTGGCTTCGGCACTCATCCACGCGCTGTTCCTGACGGCCTCGATCTGCACCTCGCGGACCTTGTCGACGATCCATGCCGCCTGCCGGCGGTCCTCGGCCGAGAGATGGCGGGCAGCGTACTCGCGGCCGACCATCGGACCGGCCGCCACATTGATGGCATCGAGCACCGCTTCCCAGCGCTGCGGCGGCAGCGTCTGCCCGCGCAGTACGCGGCCGCGGAACTCAAACTCGGCGTCCCGGTAGGCCTTGGACAGGTACGGCGCCATCGAGTCGCCCACGCGCCAGCGCAGGTAGGCCTTCCACTGGTCCGGCTTGAGCTTGGTGACCATGCCATCCAGCTGCTGGAACAGGCCCGGGTCGGCCAGCGATACCAGATCGTCGTTCACACCCTGTACTTTCAGGAACGCCTCCAGCTGCAGGTTGCGGTAGCGGCTGTTGAGTTCCTTGGTGGAGATCGGCGCGTAGTTGTTGAACGGGTTGTTGATGCCGGCCAGCGACTGTGCATTGCGCGCCAGCTCGGTTTCCAGCGCGATCACCGCCTGCGACTCCGCATCGAGCTTGGCTGCCGGCGTACCGGTCAGTGCCAGGATCTGCTTGACGTAGGTGCGGTAGCGGCCCATCAGCGCCACGGTATCGGCATCGGTGCGGGTATAGAACGCCGGATCCGGCAGGCCCATGCCGCCCTGCATGAAGTAGCCGATATGACGGTCCAGTGCCTTCAGGTCGACGTCCGGACCGAAGTTGAAGGCGACCGGGATGCCGACCTGATGCAGTGCAGCGATCGACGCCGGCACATCCTTGGATTTCTTGATCGCATTGATGCGGGTCAGCAGCGGCGCGATCGGATTGGAGCCATCGGCTTCCACCGCCGCCTCGTCCAGGCCGCTGGCCCAGAAGTCGCCCAGCAGCTTCTGCACGTTGCCCTGCGGCGACGTCATGGCCGCATCGAGCAGTTCGCGCTGTTGCTGCCTGCTGCGCTCGACCAGCTGGCCCAGCGCGGTGGTGGCTCCGGTCTGAGGTACCGGGTTGGCTTTCAGCCAGCCAGCGTTGGTGGCGCCGTAGAAGTCGCTGCACTGGGCACTGACGGCCGGGGCGCGGGCGGCCTTTTTCTTTGCGGCGAACGCATCATGGCTCGGGACCAGGGTCGCCAGGCTGATGCCCAGGGCGATGGCAAGCGGACGGAAATTGGGCATGTAGAACGAATCCATGATGGATTGAGGGCGGGCGCACTATAGCAAGCCGCGCATGGGCGCAGCATGCACGTATCACGGTATGCCTGGCGGCCGTGGCGGGTCGCGCAAAAACAAGGGCCCGGGAGATCCCGGGCCCTTGCAGGTCTGCCTTGGCGTCAGCCGTGGCTTACCAGATCACCACCTGCTGCTCGCCGCTGCGCGCCATCGGTGCACCGGCCTTGCACTGGAACGCGGCCGCGAAGGTCGGCAGGTTCGAGGGCGCGCCCATCGCGCGGAACTGCGCCGGGGCGTGCGGATCGGTGGCCAGGCGGACCTTGGCGTTTTCCGGGGTGTACTTGGTACGCCACACGGTGGCCCAGTTGAAGAAGAAGCGCTGATCGCGGGTGAAGCCGTCGACCTTCGGATCTTCCTTGCCGGCCGAGGCCTTCTGCAGCGCATCGTAGGCCGTGGCC
The DNA here is from genome assembly GCF_059368375.1 of Stenotrophomonas sp. YJH_SMC_106-19. Lineage (NCBI taxonomy): Bacteria > Pseudomonadati > Pseudomonadota > Gammaproteobacteria > Lysobacterales > Lysobacteraceae > Stenotrophomonas > Stenotrophomonas sp. YJH_SMC_106-19. Next base: position 499,089 of record NZ_JCAFRQ010000001.1, on the reverse strand, counting down.
AGGCCACCCAGATCGGCGATGTTCTCGCCCAGGGTCAGGTGGCCGTTCACGGCCTGGCCGTCAACCTTGTACTGGTCGAACTGCTTGACCAGCTTGCCGGTCAGGCCTTCGAAGTTCTTCTTGTCGGCCGGCGTCCACCAGTCTTCCATGTTGCCGGTCGGCCCGAAGCGCGCGCCTTGATCGTCGTAGCCATGGGTCATCTCATGGCCGATCACCGCACCGATGCCACCGTAGTTCAGCGCATCGTCTGCCTTCGGATCGAAGAACGGCGGCTGCAGGATGGCGGCCGGGAACACGATCTCGTTCTGCAGCGGGTTGTAGTAGGCGTTGACCGTCTGCGGGGTCATGCCCCACTCGGTCTTGTCCACCGGCTTGCCGATCTTGGACAGATTGAATTTGTAGTTGAACTCGTTGGCCGCACGCACGTTGGCCAGGTAGCTGTCGCGCTGGGTCTGCAGGCCCGACCAGTCACGCCACTTGTCCGGGTAGCCGATCTTCGGAGTGAAGGTTTCCCACTTCGCGATGGCCTTGGCCTTGGTTTCCTCGCTCATCCAGCTCAGGCCCTGGATGCGTTCCTTCAGCGAGGCAGCCAGGTTCTTCACCAGTTCTTCCATCTTCGCCTTGGCTTCCGGCGAGAAGGCAACCTTCACGTACAGCTGGCCGAACGCTTCGCCGGCATCGTTCTCGATGGTGCCCAGCACGCGCTTCCAACGCGGCTTCTGTTCCTTCTGGCCGTTGAGGGTCTTGCCGTAGAACGCGTAGTTCTCCTGGACGAAGGCATCGGCCAGGTACGGCGAGGCGCCATCGACGGTGTGGAAGCGCAGGTAGGCGCGCCAGACCGACGGGTCGGTGTCGCCCAGCGCCTTGCTCACTTCCTCATGGAAGGCCGGCATCGCCAGCGAGAACTTCTCCGGCGCAGCAACGCCCTGCGACTTGAAGAACTCGGTCCAGCTGAAGTTCGGGGTCAGCTTGTCGGCGTCAGCCAGGGTGACCGGGTTGTAGTACAGCTCCACATTGCGCGACAGTTCGACGCGCGACTTGGACGCCTTGGCCAGGCGGGTCTCGAACTTGACCACGTCCTCAGCCTGCTTGGCGGCGTCGGCTGCCGGGACGCCGGACAGTTCCAGCACCTTGGCGACGTGCGCCTGGTAGGCCTTGAGCTTGTCGGCGTTCTTGGCGTCGGTGTAGTACGTGCTGTCAGGCAGGCCCAGGCCGCCCTGGCTGGCGTAGGCCAGGTTCATGGTCGAGTTCTTGAAGTCGGCCTCGGCGCCGAAGCCGAACAGCACGTTCTCGCCCTTGGCTGCGCTGGTGCGCAGGTAGTCGGCGATGGCGGCCTTGTCCTGCAGGCCGTCGATGGCGGCCAGGTCGGCCTTCAGCGGCTCGATGCCCTGGGCGTTGATCTTGGCCTCATCCATGCCGGTGGCCCACAGGTCGCCGACGATCTTCTCGATGTGGCTCGGGTTCTTGACCTGCGCGACCTGCTCGGCCAGCTGGTGCTGCACTGCCACCGAACGCTCGTCGAGGATGGTGAACGCGCCCCAGCTGGTGCGGTCGCCGGGAATCTCGTTGGCGGCCAGCCACTTGCTGTTGACGTAGTCGCCGAATGCGGTGCAGGCGTCCAGGTTGGTGTCCAGATCGCTGGGCTGGAAGGCGTTGTAGGCCGGCAGCTTGCTCTCATCCAGGGTGTAGGTGGTGGCTTCGGCGGCGGCCGGGGCAGGCGCAGCGGCCTCCTTGGCCGGGGTTTCGTTCTTGCCACAGCCGGCCAGCACGGCCGACACGGCCAGGCTGAGCAGCACGATCTTGGGAGTACGCGTGATCACTATGTTTGGCCTCCAGGCCGAGTGAGTCAGGGAAGAGCCGCGGGGACGGCCGTGGGCCGAACGATACGCCGCCAGCCTACCCCGCAAGGGTGTCGAAGGTCATGGGCGGGTGCAAGGGCCAGAACGGGCAAGGGCGCCCGTGGGCGCCCTTGCCTGGCAGCGACGGGGCTTACAGGCCGCCGCCGCCGCAGCCTTTGGTCAGGTAGTCGTCGATCAACTTGAGCTGGTCGCCCATGATCGCTCGGGTCCACGCGGGGCCATGCGCGTAGTCGGCGATGGCGTGGAATTCGATCGGCTGTCCTGAATTCTTGGCCTTATTAACGAACCACTCCGACTGCTCGATCGGCACCGTACGGTCGCGGTCACCGTGGTAGACCATCAGCGGGATCTTCATCTCGCCGGCCTTGTCCAGTGGATTCAGGCCGTCAACGGTCTTGGACTGCGCCTGGCGGAAGAACGGGTTGGTATAGAAGCGTGCCCAGATCTTCTTGATGTCCGAGACGCCAGCACCGGCGATGGCACATTTGTACAACCCATTGGGGCGGACCGAGGCGGCGAACGCGGAATAACCACCGTAGGAGAAGCCGAACATGGCGATGTGGCCAGGCTGGGCGATCTTCTGCTCGATCATCCACTTGGCGCCGTCGTCCTTGTCATCCTGCATCTTCTGGCCCCACTCGGCGTCACCGGCCATCCACAGCTTGCGGCTCCAGTCGGCCGAACCGCGGAACTGCGGGCGCAGGACCGCCATGCAGCGTGAGGCCATCAGCGGTACCCACATCGAACCGTCGAAGTCCATGCCATCGCGCGCCCACGGCCCTCCATGGGGATGCACCACCGCCTTCCACGGGCCGGCACCGCATAGTTCGGTGTTCGGTGTGGTCAGGAACGCCGGAATATCCAGACCATCGCGGGCCTTGTAATAGACCAGCCTGGTATCGCCCAGCGCAGCCGGATCGATCTTCGGATAGGACTTGGCCAGCAGGGTCAGCTTGCCGTTGCGCAACAGGTGGTATTCCGGCGGGTTCGCCGGCCCGGAGACGGCCAGCACAAAGGTCTTCAGGTCCTTGCTGTAGTCGATCACGCGCACCGCGCGGCCGGTGTCGGCCTGGGTGGTCGCGCGCTGGCCCGTTGCGGGATCGACAAGGGTGACGTCGCTGGACTGGATGCCCAGGGCCTGTCGGACGCCCTGGTTGAGGCCCTTGAACACCGGATGGGTCCATTCAACCTCGTTCTCGCGCGGACCACTGTAGGTCACGCCGAGCAGTGCGCCGAACGGCACGCCCTCGACGTCCTTGTAACGGTTCACATGAACGGTGCCTGCATTGAAGAATTTGTGCTCGAACAGTACTTCCCTCTGTTTGCGGGCCGTAATGTCGTACTCATAGATGATGGTCTTGTCGCGTCCGACGTTGCTCTGGATGAAGGCGATGTTCGGGTCATCGGCGAAACCGACGACCTGGGTGATATCGCGGTCCTTCACGTGCGAGCGGAAATGTTCTTCCCACGCGTTGGTGGCAGGGTTGCGGAACTCGGTGGCGACGTAGGCGCCGGTACCGTCCACGTCCTGGCGCAGGCGTGCGCGCAGTTCGCTGTTCAGATCGGTGAGGTAGCCAGCGACACGTTCTTCGGTCTTCTGGATGCGCTGGGACGTGAAGCTGCGCAGGTTGACCTTGTAGACGTCACCGGAATTGCTGCCCGAGCCGTTGACCACCAGGATGTGGTCGGGGTCGTTGGGCAGCGTGTCCAGCACCGTGGCATTGGACAGCGCCTGTTCCAGTTCTTCGTTGCGGCTGGTGGCGCGCGGAACGCTGATCGGTTCCTTCCACTGCTTGCCTTCGGTATCGGTGATGAAGAACTTGCTGATGAAGGTCTTGTTGACCCGGTCGGTGCGCAGGTCGAAGGGCTGCCACAGCGTGACTGCCAGCAGCCCGTTCTTGATGAAGCCCACGCTCTGGAACTTCATGCGGCCCGCACCGATCGTGGTCGGTGCTGCGCTGAGATCATCGGTCTTCCAGACCAGGATCACGCGCTCTTCGCCGCGGGCCTGCAGACCGGCGATCTGCGTGCCGTCAGGCGACACGGAAAGGCTTGAAATATCCGGGAAGGCGGCCAGTTGTTCGATCGTGGGGACCGCGGGTTTGGCGTTGAGGTGCAGCGGCGCGGCGACGGCCAGCGCGGCCAGCAGCAGGTAGTGCTTCATGCGACGTCTCACTGTGTCCGTGCAATGGGAAGGCGGGCATTGCACCCACCCCAAAAGCAGCCGCCGCCCTTGCGGGCGGCGGCTGTTGACGCATGGCTCAGAACTTCTTGCTGAGGTTCACGAAGAACGTACGGCCGAAGTAGTCGTAGCCACTGTACAGCGGGGCGTTGCCGACGGTGTTGTAGATGCCGGCGCCCGGGCTGATGGTCGGCGGTTCCTTGTCGGCGAAGTTGCGCACGCCGGCAGTGGCCTGCCACTTGTCGGCGGTGTACTGCACCGAGAAGTCCTGGGTGATGTAGTTCGGCACGGCCAGCTTGTACGCCGAGGTTGCGGGATCTTCCTCGTAGTACGCGTAGCTGGACATGTTGTCCACCCAGTTCAGGCCATAGCGCACGCGCCATTCCTTGACACGATAGGTCAGGTCGAGCTGGCCGGTGAACTTCGGGTTGTTGATCAGGCCGTTGGAGTCAACCAGCGGATCGTCCTCGAACACCTTGCCGGACTGCTCCAGGAACCGCGAGACCTGCACATTGGCGCGGAACTCGCCCGGACCGATGTCGCGCACGTAGCGAGTCGTGAAGTCGAGGCCGCGCACCTTGTCGGTGGCCAGGTTGGCATAGCCGTTCTGGACCGTCAGCGTGTTGTTGGGCGAACGGCTGATCAGACGGCACAGACCGTTGTTGGCGGCGAAGTCGCCGGTGGTGCCGTTGTAGCAGGTGCTCAGGATGTAGGTGGCACCCATCTGGGCAACGCCGTTCTCCACTTCGATGTCGTAATAATCGACGGCGAAGGACAGATCACCGAAGCCGCTGCCGAACTCCGGCTGGAACACCAGGCCAACGGTGAACGCGTCGGAGGTTTCAGCCTTCAGGTTGGCACCGACCAGGCCGCCACCGATGGAGTCCACGCGTACCGAGTTGGTCGCGGTGAAGCTGGTGGGCAGGCCCTCAGAAGCGCAATTGATGTAGCGTGGGCTGGTCGGATTGCGCGAGCCGTAGTTGTTGCAGGGATCGCTGGAGGCGTTCAGGAAGCCGCTGGTGGCACCCAGGAACTGTTCGAACAGCGCCGGAGCACGATACGAGGTGCCGTAGGACGCACGCAGCGACAGCCACTTGACCGGCGTCCACAGGCCACCCAGCTTCCAGGTGGTGTCCGATCCGTAGGACTGGTAGTCGGTGTAGCGGGCCGAGGCGTTGAAGGTCAGCTCTTCGGCAGCGGTGACGCCGGACAGCAGCGGCAGTTCGATTTCGCCGTAGGCTTCCCACACCGAGTCGCTGCCGCGGGTCGGGTCGGAGCTGGTCAGGTTGTACAGGTTGCGGTTGATCGAGTGGATGCTCGGGGTATCGTCGATCTTGGCCTTGCGGTACTCGACACCAAAGGCGCCTGCGGCGGTACCGCCCGGCAGATCGAACAGCGGACCATTGACGTTCAGGTTCGCGGTCGATTCCTGGTAGCTGGTGTTGCCGGTGACCGGGGTATAGACGAAGTTCTTCCACTCGTACGGCAGATTGCCGGCCAGGGTCTGTGCGTTGAGCATCGGTGCGGCAACGCAGCCATTGGCCGGGTTCACGCAGTTGAAGCCGCCTGCGCCGTCGGACACAACATCCAGGCTCTGTGCCAGGCGGTCGGTCAGGAACGAGTTGAAGGTGTAATCGGCATCCGAGTCGGCGTGGCTGACCATGAAGTCATAGTTCCACTCCGAACCGAGCCTGCCGCGCACGCCAGCGGTGGCGCGGAAGAAGTCCACCGACTGCTTGCTGCGGTCGTTGCCGAAGCCGATGAAGGTGCGGGCCGCTACGTTCTTGCCATTGGACGTTTCCGTCGGCAGGGCGAAGGCCGGCAGGTTGGACAGGTTACCGAGCAGCGGATTGCCGACCGAGTAGTCATACGACAGCTGGCGGTAGCCGGTCTGGGTGGAGTCGCGCTTGTTGCCGAGGAACTCGTAGTAGAACTCGGCGTCGCCCATCACGCCCAGATCCACGCCACCCTGGAAGAACAGGGTGTGGGTTTCGGCCGGGGACACCAGCGATTCCTTCAGCAGGCCCGGATCGTAGGTGTCGCGGTCGTAGTAGCCGACGGACTCATAGCCCGGCAGGCGGCCGGTGGTGACGGCCGGATTCGGACGCCAGCGGTTGAACCCGCCAAAGGTGGCGGTGCCCAGGGTGTTGATGGTCACGCCGCCGGAATCGAGGGTGAAGCACTTCGGCTTACCGGTGGTCGGATCGATGTAGTCGCCGCTGCCGAAGTAGTTGCCCACGTCCATGTCGCGCAGGTTATCGGTCGGGCAGCTGGCCCAGCTGCGATCGCCAATGGTCATCTCATTGCGACGGTAGTTCTCGTACGAACCAGAGAAGTGCGAGCGCTCACCGGTGCTGCCGAACACGATCGAGTACCGGGTTTCGTCGCCGCCGCCGCCCTCGGTGGCGTTGTGCTGGAACTCGGCTTCAACACCGTCCACGTTCTTGCGGGTGATGATGTTGACCACGCCGGCCACGGCGTCGGAACCATAGATGGACGAAGCACCGTCCTTCAGGATTTCCACGCGGTCGACCATCGCGCTGGGCAGCACGTTCAGGTCGGCCGAGCCGACCGAGCCGCGCGAGCCCGCCGGTGCAACGCGGCGGCCGTTGAGCAGGATCAGGGTGCGGGTAGCGCCCAGGCCACGCAGCGACAGGGTGTTGGCACCCGGGCCGCCATTGGTGACGTATCCGCCGAAGGAGTTGTTGATCTGTGCGCTGCCGGCAGTGACGCTGTTGCTCTGCAGCGCGGCGGCCGTCGAGTTGAAGCCCGCCAGGGTGGTCTCCTCACGGGTCACGACCTGCACCGGCGAAACCGAGTTGAACACGTCGCGACTGATGCGCGAACCGGTGACGGTCACTGTGTCCAGATTGGTCGCCTTGGACTTCGGCGCTTCCTGCGGCGTGTCCTGTGTCGTCTGCGTCGAGCCCGACGCATCCTGGGCAATCGCCGGGGCGGCTGCGGCGAGCAGCACGGCAGAGGCGAGGGCGAAGCTCAGCGGGTTCCTGCCGAGCGACTTGCGATTGATCATCTGAAATCCCCTTGAATCGAATGATTGCGTCGTACACCGGGGACATGACCTTGCGGGCGTCTCCGTGTGCCCCTACCCCGGTATCGGCAGCGTGCCGCCGCCCGGTTCTGGTACCGGCTTCACAAGCCAGTGACTCGAGATTAACACGCCATTAACCAAGCGTGTCAAACGTTCACAACGCAGTCATCTTTCTGTGGTCGATTTCCTGTCGGAACGTATCAAGGCGTGTCGAAAACCGCGCAGTGTATTGATTCAACTGGTTTTTCTGTTCCTTCGCAAATCGTGTCTGCTTCCTTAACGGGGGGGGGCTGGGGTGAACAGGGAGCGAAAATTCTCCGCGGCGCCCACATCTTCGACCAACGCGATCCTGCGCGCCGGTCCTTGAGGCTCCGGCGGTATGATGTCGGGTTCTCCTTCCTGACTTTCCGCCGGAGCCCGCAGTGAACAGTCCGACCCGTCGTCCCCATGCAAGCCAGGTGCAGAAGGGGCTGGCACCGCACGCGCGCATCCGCAACGTGATCGCGGTGGGCTCGGGCAAGGGCGGTGTCGGCAAGTCCACCACGGCCGTTAACCTGGCGGTGGCGCTGCAGCAGCTGGGCGCGCGGGTGGGCGTGCTCGATGCGGACATCTATGGCCCCAGCGTTCCCGCCATGCTGGGCCTGTCCGGCCGCCCGGAAAGCCCGGACAACAAGAGCATCGAACCGCTGCGTGCCTTCGGCGTGGACACCATGTCGATCGGTTACCTGATCGAGGAAGACACGCCGATGATCTGGCGTGGGCCGATGGCGACCTCGGCAATGACCCAGCTGTTCAACGACACGCTGTGGGACGACCTCGACTTCCTGTTGATCGACCTGCCGCCCGGCACCGGTGACATCCAGCTGACGCTGACCCAGAAGATTCCGCTGGCCGGTGCGGTGATCGTCACCACGCCGCAGGACATCGCCACGCTGGATGCGAAGAAGGCACTGAAGATGTTCGAGAAGGTCGAAGTGCCGGTGCTGGGCATCGTCGAGAACATGGCGGTACATACCTGCAGCCAGTGCGGCCACGTCGAGCACCTGTTCGGCGAGGGGGGCGGGGAGCGCATGGCGGCGCAGTACGGCGTGCCGCTGCTGGGATCGCTGCCGTTGCAGATCGGCATCCGTGAGCAGGGTGACGCAGGCACACCGATCACCGCCGCGCAGCCGGATTCCCTGCCGGCCCAGGCCTATCGCCACGCCGCGCAGCGGCTCATCGAGGAAGTGGGCAAGCGCCCGCGTGCCTCGATCCCGATCCTGTCGTCGCTGCTGTAGGGACCGGGCGGGGAGGGCGGTGGCGCCCGGCCCCCTGCTAGAATCCTCGCGCCCCCTCGCACCCAGGACAGAGCATGAGCATCAAGAGTGACCGTTGGATCCGCCGCATGTCCGAACAGCACGGCATGATCGAGCCGTTCGAGGCCGGGCAGGTGAAGCAGGTCAACGGCCAGCGCATCGTCAGCTACGGTACCTCCAGCTACGGCTACGACGTGCGTTGCTCGCGCGAGTTCAAGGTGTTCACCAACATCAACTCGACCATCGTGGACCCGAAGCACTTCGATTCGGGCAGCTTCGTCGACATCACCGCCGACGAATGCATCATCCCGCCCAACAGCTTCGCGCTGGCGCGTACCGTGGAGTATTTCCGCATTCCGCGCGACACCCTCGTGGTGTGCCTGGGCAAGAGCACCTACGCGCGTTGCGGCATCATCGTCAACGTCACTCCGCTCGAGCCGGAGTGGGAAGGCCATGTGACCCTGGAGTTCAGCAACACCACGCCGCTGCCGGCGCGCATCTACGCCAACGAAGGCGTGGCCCAGATGCTGTTCTTCCAGGCGGCGGCCGATGATATCTGCGAAACGTCCTACAAGGACCGTGGTGGCAAGTACCAGGGCCAGACCGGCGTCACCCTGCCGCGCACCTGACGGACCGGTAGCGCCGGGCCATGCCCGGCGTCGCTCGATCGAAGGCGGCGCTTGCGCCGCCTTCGCTTATTTGCCGCGGCCGAACAGCATGGCGATGCCGACGCCGACCAGGGCCACCGGCCACCAGGTCAGCAGCAGCTTGGACAGGTTCAGGTGCGTCCAGCCCAGGTTGCTGGCAAGCATGAACAGCCCGATCAGGATCAGCAGGATGGCGGCGACGAGGTTGAATCGCATCGTGTCGGCACGGTCTCAGGAGTGGGCCGGATATCCTAGCCGTTCCTTCCAGTAGGCGACATGCTGCTGCAGGGCGTCCGGTTCGTAGCGGTGCGCAGGACCGCTGCCCCACACCGGTCCCGGCCACGCCGGATCGCCGTCGTGGCGGCCGATCACGTGGAAATGCAGCTGGCGCACGATGTTGCCCAATGCGCCGATGTTGATCTTCTCCACCCCGTCGGAGCCCTTCAGGGCCTTGCAGGCGCGGTTGAGTTCGGTGCGCAGCTTGTCCTGCTGGTCGCCGTCCAGTTCGATCCACTCCGTTACCCCGGCCAGACGCGGCACCAGGATCAGCCAGGGAAACCGTTCGTCGTTCATCAACCGCACTTGCGACAGCGGGCCATGCGCCACCAGAACGCTGTCGGTGGCCAGGCGGGAATCAAGTTCGAAATCGCTCATCCAAGATGCTCCGTGAAGAAGTCCAGGGTGCGTTGCAGCGCCAGGGTGGCGCTGTCTGGATCATACGCATGTCCGACCTCGCGGTTGAAGGCATGGTCGGCCGGGTAGACATAGGTCGCCATCTGCGGCAGCTTCTGGCGATGCGCCTCCACGGCCTCAGGCGGGATGCTGCGGTCCTGCGCGCCGAAGTGGAAGATCACCGGCGCCTTCGGTGTCTCGTCCAGATAGTGCACATTGCGTGCGCCGTAATAGCTCACCGAGGGCAGGCCGAGGCGCAGCGCGGACAGCATCGCCACCGTTCCGCCCCAGCAGTAGCCGACCGTGCCGACCTTGCCGAAGGGGGCAAGCCGGGTTGCTGCGGCGCGCACCACTTCCAGTGCCCGTTCAATGCCCAGCGCACTTACCCGTTCCAGGCCCTGTTTCACCCCTTCAGGGTCATAGGGCAGGGCATCGGGGTCGGCGTCCGGGCCATCGACCAGGTCGAAGAACGACGGCGCCAGCACGGCATAGCCTTCGGCGGCGAAGCGCTCGGCCACGCCACGGATGTGCGGATTGGCGCCGAAGATCTCCTGCACGACCACCAGGCCGCCACGCGGCGTGCCCGCCGGCAGGGCCTGCCAGGCCCGGACCGGGCCATGATGCGTATCCAGGGTGATCCATTCGGACATCGTCGGTTTCCTCGTAGCAGTGGACAGGCCTGCATTGTCGGCGCTGGGCGGGTTAGCGCGGCGTCTGCGGCTGTGCGTGATCGGGCGGCTGATGCATCAAGCGACGTCGGATCGCGACTCGATCAAATGCGTCGCGGACGATCCTGCCAGGGATTCTGGCATCTGATTCGGCCTGGCTCTGACAGTAGATTCAGTAAAGCACCTGCTGAAGCCAAGAGGGCGAGCAGATAGCGTTTCGTTCGCGGAACTCCAGTCTGGAGGGGCGATGTGGGGCTGATCATATCTCGGCATGTTTCCGGGGCGCGGCGTGAAGGCGCAGGCGCCCGATAAATGGAGTTTCATGAAATGAAAAAGGAATTTCGCCTTCTGTGTGCATTGGGGATGGCAACAATGCACACGGTGGCTATGGCCAACCAATCGTCGTACCAGGACCGCCAGATGGCGTCATCGGATGGCAGGCAGTGGGTTGAGCGGACGGTGCGCCTCTCTGATTTCGAAGGCGGCGACGTGGCTGTCCAGGTGCGCCTTTTCAAGGATGGAAAGGGCGGTTTTGTATATCGTTATGATGATCAGAATGAAACCACAAAGCTCTATCACCAGGCCGCCTGCGAAGTCATGAACTCCAAGGTGCGGCGTGGCGAAACCGTGATATCTGGCGAGTCGGCCGTCGTTGGTTGGTCCTGTGAGGGTGATTCAGATCCGGCGGAGGATTCGAATTCAGCCTCCAGCGACATGACGCAGCCCAGGGCGGGGTACTACGTATTTGCATTGGCGCCCAGTGGGAGTGCGCCAATCGGAGTCAATTTCAATTCGGTGGGTACTGCTCGTTTCCAGAGTTCATTGGCAGGGAAATCCACAGGAACTCTCTCGCTTGATAATGGGCGCTGCATGACCTCCGCGAGCGATGAATACGCGGGCCCATTCACGGGTTCTTACACCCTTCAGGTGGTGTGTATTGGTGTGAGGCGAGGCGTTATCCCAACGGCTACGTCAGCATGCATTCCGCGGGTTTGCTCAACAAACAACGGATCAATCAACGTCTATTGATGTCGCAATCAACGCTCCGGTGCGGCCGTGGCGACGGTGGACCGTGAGACGATTGCCTCTCCGTGAGCGTCGAGCCTTCGCAGCGCGTTCCGCCGGGTCGAGCCGGAGCTCCAGCTCAAGCCGCCGGGGGCCTTGACGCGTTCACGGGTACCCCGCTGATGGAGATGGCACGTGGGGCAGAATCCTGGGCGCTCCCCTCAGTACACCCCGGGGCCGTTCAGAGCGCGGCCCTCAACCCCGGTATACTGGCGCCCTTTCAGGCCCCGGCCCCCAGGAACCCCTGCCACTCCGGCAGGGGCCCAGGCCCCCAGAGTCCCGCGATTCCATGTCCCAGCTGAACCCCAAAGTCGGCTTCGTCAGCCTTGGCTGCCCGAAGGCCCTTGTCGATTCCGAGCGCATCCTGACCCAACTGCGGTCGGAGGGATACGACATCGTCCCGTCCTATGACTCGGCCGACGTGGTGGTGGTCAACACCTGCGGCTTCATCGACTCGGCGGTGACGGAGTCGCTGGACGCCATCGGCGAGGCGATGAACCAGAACGGCAAGGTCATCGTCACCGGCTGCCTGGGCAAGCGCCCCGAGCAGATCCGTGAGGCGTACCCGAACGTGCTGGCGGTGTCCGGCCCGCAGGACTACCAGAGCGTGATGGAGGCGGTGCATGAGGCGCTACCGCCCCGGCATGATCCGTTCGTGGACCTGGTGCCCGACTACGGCATCAAGCTGACCCCGCGCCACTACGCCTATCTGAAGATTTCCGAAGGCTGCAACCACGCGTGCAGTTTCTGCATCATTCCGTCGATGCGCGGCAAGCTGGTCTCGCGCCCGGTCGATGAAGTGCTGCGCGAAGCCGAGCGCCTGGTCCGGGGCGGTGTGCGTGAGCTGCTGGTGGTATCGCAGGACACCTCCGCTTACGGCGTGGACGTGAAGTACGCCGAGAAGATGTGGCGCGACAAGGCCTACCAGACCCGCCTGAAGGCGCTGTGCGAGGGCCTGTCCGAGCTGGATGCGTGGGTGCGCATGCACTACGTGTACCCGTACCCGCACGTGGATGACGTGGTGCCGCTGATGGCCGAGAACCGCATCCTGCCGTACCTGGACATTCCGTTCCAGCACGCCAGCCCGCGTATCCTGCGACTGATGAAGCGCCCCGGTGCGGTGGAGAAGACGCTGGAGCGCGTGCAGAACTGGCGTCGCATCGCGCCGGACATCACCGTGCGTTCGACCTTCATCGTCGGTTTCCCGGGCGAGACCGAAGCGGAGTTCGAGGAGCTGCTGTCGTTCCTCGATGAGGCGCAGCTGGACCGCGTGGGTGCGTTCGCGTATTCGCCGGTCGAGGGTGCTACCGCCAACGCTCTTCCGGACCCTGTCCCGGAAGAGGTGAAGCAGGAGCGCCTGGCGCGCTTCATGGAAAAGCAGGCACAGATCTCGGCCGCACGTCTGGAGGCCAAGATCGGCACGGTGCAGCAGTGCCTGGTCGATGCCATCGAAGGTGACATCGCCGTGGCCCGTTCCAGGGCCGATGCACCGGAAATCGATGGACTGGTGCATATCCAGAATGCCGACCAGGTGCCGCTGCGCGTAGGCGAATTCATCAACGTGGAAATCACCGAGAGCGACGAACACGATCTGTATGGCGACGCGCTGCCGCCGACCACGCGCCCGGCCTTCGACCTGAAGGTGCTCTGATCATGGCCGAGGGTGCTGCCGGCCACGCTGGCAGCCCTCGGCGATTCGTGCCGCCGCCGCGCGCGGCGGTGGACCCGGCGGTGTTCGATCATCCGCTGTTTGCCCGGGTGCGTGCCTTCCGCGATCTTCTGTCCGGCGACCGCTGGCCGACCGTTGCCGAGCTGGATACGCGGCTGGCGTTGCGCGGGCGGCGACTGGTCGAGCAGGATGCGGCGTTGCTGGCCGATGGCCTGCACTACGAAGTGCGCATCGCGCAGGGGCGTATCGCCACCCGTGCGGCGAGCTGGCACGATCTGTTCAATGCACTGGTGTGGGCGTGTCACCCGCAGCTGAAGCACGCGCTCAACAGGCGGCAATGCCTGCACGTCGCCACGATGCCAACGGGTCAACGTAATCGCGCGCAGGCGGCGCTGACCCAGTTCGACGAGAACGGCGTGATCGTGTGCGTCCAGGACGATGCGCTGATCGCTGCGTGGGACGCCCACGACTGGCCGATGCTGTTCGCGCCGCCGCACTGGCAGGCCGGTCGCATCACCATCGCCGCGGTGTTCGGCCATGCACTGATGGAACAGGCGTTGCTGCCGGGGCGCCTGCTGGTCGGCAAGTGCGTGGTGGTGCGCGGCGATGATGAGGGTGCCTGCATCGAGACCGTGGCCCGGGCGATCGAGCAGGGCGCGACGGTGACCGATCCGCTGCAGCTGCGCCCGCTGCCACTGGCCGGAATCCCCGGCTGGCACCCGCAGCAGGACGCCGCCTTCCATGGCAACGCCGACTACTTCCGCCCGCTGCGGCAGGGCCGCCTGTACCCGCCGCCGCTCTTGCCCCGGTAGCGCCGGGCCATGCCCGGCGCTGGATTGACAGCAACGCCGGGAGGGCTCGGTGTTACGAAGACGGGTACTCGACGCTGATCACCGCGAAGGTGAACCGGCCGCCCGGCAGTTCCACCGAGAATTCATCGTCCAGGCGCTTCTTCAGCACGGCCCGCGCCAGCGGCGAGTCGATGCTGATCCAGCCCAGGCCGGCGTCGGTTTCATCCGGCCCAACGATGCGGTAACGGCTGGTCTCACCACTGTCGATGTTCTCCAGTTCGATCCATGCACCGAAGAACACCGCTTGTGGATCGGTCGGCGTGGTATCGACCACACGCAGCGATTCGAGCCGCTTGGTCAGGTAGCGCACGCGGCGGTCGATTTCACCCAACTGCTTCTTGCGGTAGGTGTACTCGGCGTTCTCCGAGCGGTCGCCCTCGGCGGCGGCGGCGGCCAGCGCCTTCACCACCTCGGGCCGGCGTACCCGCCACAGGTCGTCCAGCTCGGCTTTCAGCCGGGCGTGGCCGGCGGCGGTGATCAGGGCGGTGCTTTTCTCTGCGGGCGGACGCCAACGGGACATGTAATACAGCTTCTTCTCAGGAATACGAAAGGGCCTCAGCGCTTGCCGCCGAAGATGCCGCCCAGGATGCCGCGCACGATCTGGTTGCCCAGCTTGGTCCCGACCGTGCGCGTGGTCTGCTTGGCCATGGTTTCAATCATGCCCTGGCGACGCTTGGTGCCGAAGATCGCATCCTTGATCGCCTGGCCGAATCCACCTTCCTGTGCCTCGTCCTGCTCGCGGCTGCGCGCGGCCGGGGTCTGGGCCTGCTCCACGCTCTTCTGCGCCCGCTGGGCCAGCAGCTCGGCGGCCGATTCACGGTTGACCGCCGTGTCGTAGCGGCTGCCGACCGGGCTGCCGGCACGCACCTGCGCGCGCTCGGCCTCGGTGACCGGCCCCATCCGGCAGCGGGGCGGCGCGATCATCGTCTGCTGGACCGGCATCGGCACGCCCTTGTCCTGCAACGTGGAAACCAGTGCTTCACCGGTGCCGAGCTGGCTCAGCACCTTGGCGACATCCAGCTTCGGGTTCGGCACGAAGGTTTCGGCAGCGGTCCTGACCGCCTTCTGGTCGCGCGGCGTGAAGGCCCGCAGCGCGTGCTGCACGCGGTTGCCGAGCTGGCCCAGGATGTTGGAGGGCACGTCGTCGGGGAACTGCGAGCAGAAGTACACGCCCACGCCCTTGGAGCGGATCAGCCGCACCACCTGCTCGATGCGCTGCACCAGCGAGGATGGCGCATCGTCGAACAGCAGGTGGGCCTCGTCGAAGATGAACACCAGCTTGGGCTTGTCGAGGTCGCCCACTTCCGGCAGCTGTTCGAACAGTTCCGACAGCAGCCAGAGCAGGAAGGTCGAGTACAGCTTAGGCTTGAGCACCAGCTGGTCGGCGGCGAGGATGCCGATCACACCGCGGCCGTCGTGATTGACCCGCATGATGTCGGCCAGTTCCAGTGCCGGCTCGCCGAAGAAATTCTCACCGCCGTCCTGCGCCAGCCGCAGCACGGCACGCTGGATCGCTGCGATCGACTGCGCGCTGACCAGTCCGTACTCGGTGGAAATGTCCTTGCGCTCTTCGGCGACCAGGCCGAGCAGGGCCCGCAGATCATCCATGTCCAGCAACAGCAGGCCGCGGTCGTCGGCCAGCTTGAACACGATGTCCAGCACGCCGGCCTGGGTGTCATTCAATTCGAGGATGCGCGCGAGCAGGGTCGGCCCCATCTCGCTGACGGTGGTGCGCACCGGGTGGCCGAGTTTTCCGTACAGGTCCCAGAAGATGGCCGGGCTGCCTGCTGGCGCATAGTCGGCCACGCCGATGTCCGCAGCGCGCTTCAGCAGCGCTTCGCTACCCGTGCCGGGCACGGCCAGGCCGGACACATCGCCCTTCACATCGGCGAGGAACACCGGAACCCCGAGCCGCGAGAATCCTTCTGCCAGGGTCATCAGGGTCACGGTCTTGCCGGTGCCGGTGGCGCCCGCCACCAGCCCGTGGCGGTTGCCGAGTTTCGGCAGCAGGGTAACGGCCACATCGTCGGTGATGCCTTTGCCGAGCAGAATCGGATCCATGGTCCAGCCCTTGTGGTGAATGCGCCCAATGTTAACCGGCAGCGATGACGGCCCGAAGGTCGGCTTGCCCCGACCTTGGCGGCGCCGCTACTCTGCCTGCCTGTTTCGCACACAGTGCCAAAAATGCCCGTTCCTGTCCTGATTTCCCGCACCTGGCCGTTGCTGGCCCTGGCTGGCCTGGTTTCCCTGGCCCCCGATGCCCACGCCCAGCGGGTTTCCGCCCGGGACAAAGTGAAGGTAGATGCCCTGCAGCAGCGCATGACGGCTGCCGAGAAGCGTTACAGCGATGCGCTGCTGCTGGTGGCCAACGCCGACCCCAAGGGCAGCAACGAGGCCGACGCGGCGCTGGAGGACATGGAGGATGTCATCAGTGAGTGCGTGAAGCAGAAGGGTTGCCAGATGAGCAACATGCTGGCCACCTACAAGCGCCTGCTCAAGCGCGATGCCGATGCGGCCGCGGAAGACGAGGGCGGTGAACTGCCCGCCGAGCGGCTGGAAGCCGACCCCGACCATATCGGTCCGTTGACCGCCGACGTGCCGGAAGCCGCACGCGCAGCGGCACTGCTCAACGACAAGCGGCACGCCTTCGACAACATGGTCGAGTACAACCCGGCCGTCCAGGCCGGCATCCGCCGCTGGCTGACCGACATGCGTCCGGCGCTGCTGACCAGCTACGAGAACTACCAGAACCTGCGTGCCGTGATGTGGCCGGAGTGGGAGAAGCGCGGCCTGCCCGAAGCGCTCCTGTTCGGCATCATGGCCAAGGAATCCAATGGGCGCGTACATGCGTCCTCGCGCGCTGGCGCCGCCGGCCTGATGCAGTTCATGCCGGCCACCGGGCGGCGTTTCGGCCTCGGTCCGGACGGCACCGGTTTCGATACCCGCTTTGATGCCCACAGCGCTGCTGAAGCCAGTGCGACCTATCTCAACGAGCGCATGCGCGAGCTCAACAACAACATCGAGTTGTCGCTGGCCGGGTACAACGGGGGTGAAGGGCGCGCCCTGCGCGTGGCGCGCGAGAATCCGGGGCAGAGCTTCTGGGTCGACCGTGTCTACAACCAGTTCCCCGGTGAAACCAAGGATTACGTGCCGATGGTGATTGCTGCGGCGTGGATCTTCCTGCACCCCCAGCAGTACGGCGTGGAGTTCCCGAAGATCAGCGCGCAGCCGGCCACCCTGCGTCTGGCGCGCTCGACCACCATCTACGAGCTGACGATCTGCCTGGGCAGCCACGGCACCCGTGATGGCTACATGCGTGCGCTGCGCAACCTCAATCCGCGTTATGAGGCTGATGGCTGGATTCCGGCCGGCACCCTGATCAACGCAACCACCCGCATCGCGAGCCTGTATCAGCGCAACTGCGTGAGCGGACCGCGTGCCGACCTGGCGCGCACCCTGATCACGGCCGACCTCAATGCCGCCATCGTGCGGCCAAGCGCTGCCAGCTACACCGGCAGCGTGGCGGTGGGCGGCGTGGTGCCGGTGGCCGATGCAGCCAGTTCGACCAGCGTACCGACCGCACCGGTGGCGGCAGTGTCCGCGCCTCGGCCGGCACCGGCCGCGCGACCGAAGCCGGCACGCAGCTACAAGGTCGGCCGCGGCGAGACGCTGGGCCGCATCGCGGCCAAGTTCCAGTGCGACGTTCCGACGCTGGCACGCGCCAACGGTCTGAAGGCACCGGCCTACAGCCTGCGCCACGGCCAGGTGCTGAAGCTGCAGGGCTGCGAAAAGTAATCTCCACGACCTCTGGAACTGCCATGGACCTTGAAGCAACCCGCAACCTGTTCGCCAATCTGCGCGAAAACACCGACTGGGACATCAGCGGCCCGCTGCTGTGGGGCTATTTCTTCGTGCATTCCACTGCCGAGCCGCTGCAGGCACTGGCCGCGCATCTGCAGGCGCAGGGCTACACCCTGGTGGAGGTGTTCGAGCAGGAGCCGGACGAGGGGGACGCGCCGTTCCACGTGCTGCATGTGGAGCGCGTGGAGGTCCACGACGAAGCGTCGCTGGATCGCCGCAACCAGGAGCTGGCAGCGCTGGCAGCGCAGATGGGTGTGGAAGACTACGACGGCATGGACGTCGGCCCGGCCCCCACCCTGCAGTAGGGGCCTGTGCGTAGTGCCGGGCGCGTGCCCGGCGCTGCGCAGCAACCCGGTGGCGGGATTGTCAGCGCAGCGTGGCCAGGGCCTGGCCGAGCTGCACCGGTGACTCCGCCGCCAGGTGTGGAGCGAACTCCGCCACGCCCGGCGGCAGCAGCACGACCACGGTCGAGCCATAGTTGAAGCGTGCCATCTCCGCGAAGCGCTCCAGGCGGATGCCCTGGCCGCGATAGTCCTTGCGGGTGATGCGGTCACCGTACTGAGGGATCTCCTCGCCGCTCCACACTGTCTCCACGCCGGAGACCAGCAGCGCGCCGACCATCACGCTCACCATCGGGCCGAAGCTGGTATCGAAATGGCAGACCAGGCGCTCGTTGCGTGCGAACAGGCGTGGCACGCCTGCCACGGCGGCCGGACCCACGCTGAAAAGGCGGCCTGGCACATGCACGGTCTCGCGCAGGGTGCCGGTCCAGGGCATGTGCACACGGTGGTAGTCGCGCGGGGACAGGTAGACGGTCGCGTACAGGCCGTCGTTGAACGGCTTGGCGTCCTCGGCGCTGCCCAGCAGCTCGGCGGCGGTGAACGACTGGCCCTTGGCCTGGAAGATGCGGCCGGCCTCGATGTTGCCGAGCTGGCTGACACGGCCGTCGGCCGGCATCACCAGGGTGCGCGGATCGGCATCGGCCACGCGTGCGCCCGGTTTCAGCGCACGGGTGAAGAACTGGTTGAAGGTGGCGTAACTGCGCGGGTCGGGGTTGGCGGCTTCGTCCAGATTGACGTTGAACCTGCGGCTGACGGTGTCGATCAGCCAGCGCGACACGCGCGGGTTGTCCGAGTACGCCAGCGAGCGCGCCATCGAGGACAACAGGCGATGGGGCAGGGCGTATGTCAGGGCGGTGGTGAGGCTCATGGGGCGGTTTTCTCGGTCAGCTTCTGCAGGTCGCGGGCGATCGCCGGCGCGTTGAACGGGGGCCGCACCAGGCCGGCGAGCCGGCCCTGCGGATCGAGCACGGCCAGGCTGGCCGAGTGCTCGACGGTGTAATCCTCGGGATTCTCGTCGAAATGCTTGCCCGGCACCTTCTGGAACACGAAGCCCAGTGCGGTGGCGAAGCGTTCCAGCGAAGGGACGTCGGCGGTGGCCGCCAGGGTGTCCTTGTGGAAGCCGTGCGCGTACTCGCCAAGGCGGGTGGCGCTGTCGCGCTCGGGGTCGACGGAGACGAACAGCACCCGCGGACGCAGCCCGTCGGGCAGTGCTTCCCACTGCTGCTGCGCACCGGCCAGTTCGGCCAGGGTGGTCGGGCACACGTCGGGGCAGAAGGTGAACCCCAGGAACACCAGGGTCCAATGGCCCTTCAACTCGCCCGGAATGAGTCGCGTGCCATCGGACTGGGCCAGGTTGAAGTCGGGCAGCTCGCGCGGCTGCGGGTACAGGGTGATCGCTTCGGTGGCCGGCTGGCCGGCCGGGGGCTTCGGAGCAAAGACCTGCTGCGCGGCGAGCAGGCCCAGGCCCGCCGCCAGGGCGATCAGCAGGATGATGCCGACGTTGCGATTGAACATGGGAGCCCCCGCGCGAAGTGGTCCCCATCATACCGGCTGCGGCCTGATCGTTTCCGTCGCAACGGATGCCGGCGCAGGCGCCAGCCCCTATAATCGGGGGCCACTTTGCCCGCAGTACCGCCATGACCGCTGAAACGGCCGCCGAACTCCACACGATCATCGACCTGATCCGCTACGGCACCAGCCGTTTCAACGCCGCCGGGCTGACCTTCGGGCACAGCTACGACAACGCCCTGGACGAGGCGACCCAACTGGTGCTGCACAGCCTGCACCTGCCGCATGACCTGGGCCCGGCGTATGGCCAGGCGCGGTTGCTGCAGGAGGAAAAGGTGCGGGTGCTGGAGCTGTTCCAGCGCCGCATCGACGAACGTATCCCGGCCGCCTACCTGACTGGCGAGGCGTGGTTCGCCGGCCTGAGCTTCAAGAGCGACGCGCGCGCCCTGGTGCCGCGTTCGCCGATCGCCGAGCTGATCGAGTGTGGTTTCGAACCATGGCTGGCCGGCCGCGACGTCAGCCGCGCGCTGGATCTGTGCACGGGTTCGGGCTGCATCGCCATCGCCATGGGCCACTATTACCCGAACTGGGAGGTGGACGGAGTGGACCTGAGCGACGACGCACTGTCGCTGGCCGAAGAGAACAAGGAGCGCCTGCAGGCGCACAACGTCACGCTGATCAAGTCCGACCTGTTCAGTGGCCTGACCGGCCGCCATTACGACCTGATCGTCACCAACCCGCCGTACGTCACCAACGACGAGACCGATGCCCTGCCGCAGGAATATTCCTACGAGCCGGAAATGGGCCTGCGTGCCGGCGATGACGGCCTGGACCTGGTGCTGAAGATCCTGCGCGATGCGCCGCTGCACCTGAGCGAGGACGGCCTGCTGATCTGCGAAGTGGGCGAGTCCGAGCAGCACCTGGTCAAGCTGCTGCCGGAAGTGGACTTCGCCTGGATCGAGTTCAAGGTCGGGCAGATGGGCATTTTCGCGGTCGAATGCCGCGAGCTGATCGCCCACAGCGCCCGCATCACCGAACTGGCGGCGCAACGGCCGTGAGCTCCAATTCGTTCGGCAAGCTGTTCACCGTCACCACGTTCGGCGAGTCGCACGGGCCGGCCATCGGCTGCGTGATCGATGGCTGTCCGCCCGGGCTGGCGCTGGACGCGGCCGAATTTGCCCACGATCTGCAGCGCCGTGCCACCGGCAAGAGCCGGCACACGTCGGCGCGGCGCGAGGCCGATGAGGTCGAGATCCTGTCCGGCGTGTACGAGGGCCTGACCACCGGCACGCCGATCGCGCTGCTGATCCGCAACACCGATCAGCGCAGCAAGGACTACGCGAACATCGGCCAGCAGTTCCGGCCGGGCCATGCCGACTACAGCTACTGGCACAAGTACGGCATCCGCGATCCGCGGGGCGGTGGCCGTTCCTCGGCGCGCGAGACCACCATGCGCGTGGCCGCGGGCGTGGTCGCCAAGAAGTGGCTGTCCGAGCGCTTCGGCGTCACCGTGCGCGGGTATCTGTCGCAGCTGGGCGGGATCACTCCTGCAGGTTTCGACTGGTCGGCGGTGGAAGACAATCCGTTCTTCTGGCCGCACGCCGCGCAGGTGCCGGAGCTGGAGGCGTACATGGATGCGCTGCGCAAGTCCGGCGATTCGGTCGGCGCGCGCGTGGACGTGGTTGCCGACAACGTGCCCCCGGGCTGGGGCGAGCCGATCTACGGCAAGCTCGATGGCGAGCTTGCGGCGGCGCTGATGAGCATCAACGCGGTCAAGGGCGTGGAGATCGGCGACGGGTTCGCCAGCGCGGCCCAGAAGGGCACCGAACACCGTGACCTGCTGACCCCGCAGGGTTTCGCCAGCAATCACGCGGGCGGCATCCTGGGCGGCATTTCCACCGGCCAGCCGGTGGTTGCGTCGATGGTGTTGAAGCCGACCTCCAGCCTGCGCCTGCCGGGCCCATCGCTGGACACCGCCGGCAACGTGGTCGAAGTGGTCACCACTGGCCGCCATGATCCCTGCGTCGGCATCCGCGCCACGCCGATCGCCGAAGCGATGGTGGCGCTGGTGCTGATGGACCAGGCATTGCGTCACCGCGCGCAATGCGGCGATGTCGGCACCATCACGCCCCGCATTCCCGGGCAGGTCGATGGCTGAAACGCGGCCGACGGTGTGGGTGAGCCAGCCGCTGATCGAGGCGGTCATCGCGCCGCTGCGTGATCGCGTGCAGCTGCGCACCACCGACGCCGTCACCGTGTGGTCGCCTGAGCAGATCGCCGCACAACTGGCCAGCGCCGATGGCGCGATCATCACCCTCAACGAGCGTATCGGCGCGGCCGAGCTGGCCAATGCCTCGCGGCTGCAGGTCGTTGCCAACGTCGGCGTGGGCTACAACAACCTGGATGTGACCGCGCTCAGCGCGGCGGGCATCCTGGCCAGCAATACCCCCGACGTGCTTACCGAGACCACCGCCGATCTGGGCTTCGCACTGCTGATGGCCGCCGCGCGCCGGATCACCGAATCCGAACGCTGGCTGCGTGAAGGGCACTGGCAGCAATGGTCGTTCCAGACCATGCTCGGTGCAGACATCCACGGCAGCACCCTGGGCATTCTCGGCATGGGGCGGATCGGCCAGGGCATCGCCCGTCGCGGAGCGCATGGTTTTGGCATGAAGGTGCTGTACCACAACCGCTCGCGACTGCCAGCAGATGCCGAAGCAGCAGTCGGTGCCGCTTATGTCGATCTGGATACGCTGCTGGCGCAGTCCGACCATCTGGTGCTCGTGCTGCCTTACACCCCGGCCTCGCACCACCTGATCGACGCCGCTGCGCTGGCGAAGATGAAACCGACGGCCACGCTGGTGAACATCGCGCGCGGAGGCCTGGTCGACGAAACAGCGCTGGCCGATGCACTGGCCCATGGGCGCCTGGCCGCTGCCGGGCTGGACGTCTACGAAGGCGAGCCGGCCGTACGCCCGGAACTGCTGGCGCTGCGCAACGTCGTGCTGACCCCGCACATCGGCAGCGCTTCGCTGGCCACGCGTACGGCGATGGTGCAGCGGGCCGTGGACAACCTGCTGGCCGCGCTCGGCCTGGCCGGCGGGCCGGCGCACATGCCGAGCGCGATCAATGCCGACGCGGCGCTGGCCGCACGTGCCGCCCTGGGCAAAAAAAACGGGAAACGATAGGGAGCCTCCGCGCGTTCCGTCCGAGGAGGTTCCCCGAACCCAGCTGTCGTGCGTGAATTTTTCCCATCCGTTTTCTTGAGAGTTCCCCCATGAGCAATGCACAACGCCGCTTCCATGTCGCCATCGTCGGTGCCACCGGCGCCGTCGGCGAGACCATGCTGGCCATCCTGGCCGAGCGCGGTTTCCCGGTCGGAACCCTGAGCCTGCTTGCCTCCGAGCGTTCGGCCGGTGGTGAGGTCGAGTTCAACGGCGAGAAGGTCAGGATCCAGGACCTGGCGAGCTTCGATCCGAAGGGTGTGGAGATCGCCCTGTTCTCCGCAGGTGGCAGCGTCTCCAAGGAGTACGCACCGAAGTTCGCCGCCGCCGGTGCGGTGGTGATCGACAACTCCTCGGCCTTCCGTTACGACGATGACGTCCCGCTGGTGGTATCGGAGGTCAATCCGGACCAGATCGGCAATCGTCCGCGCGGCATCATCGCCAACCCCAACTGCTCGACCATGCAGATGCTGGTCGCGCTGGCGCCGCTGCATCGTCGCTATGGCATCGAGCGCATCAACGTCTCCACCTATCAGTCGGTGTCCGGCGGTGGACGCTCCGCACTTGAGGAGCTGGGCAAGCAGACCGGCCAGCTGCTGAGTTTCCAGGAGATCGATCCGCAGCGTTTCCCGGTGCAGATCGCCTTCAACCTGATCCCGCACATCGACGACTTCCAGGACAACGGCTTCACCAAGGAAGAAATGAAGCTGGTGTGGGAAACCCGCAAGATCCTGGGCGACGACAGCATCCTGGTGAACCCGACCGCGGTGCGCGTGCCGGTGTTCTACGGCCATTCCGAGTCGGTGGCGATCGAGACCCGCGACAAGGTCACCGTGGCCGAGGCCCGTGCGCTGCTTGAACAGTCGCCCGGCATCGAGGTGGTCGACCGCCATGAAGCCGGCGGCTATCCGACGCCGGTCACCCACGCATCGGGCACCGATGCGGTGTACGTCGGCCGCATCCGCGAGGATCTGTCGCATCCGCGTGGCCTCAATCTGTGGATCGTGTCGGACAACGTGCGCAAGGGCGCAGCCCTGAACGCGGTGCAGCTGGCAGAGCTGGTCGCTGCCGAGCAGCGTTGATCGACAGCCCGGGCGCCCTGGGCTGCTCTGTGCGTGCGGACCCCGGTCCGCACGCTTTATAGTGTCGCCCATGAATAAACGGGCCAAGGGCGCATCGCGCCCGCTCACCTATCTGTCTGCCGCACTGCTGGCTCTGGCCAGCAGTCCGGTGTTCGCGCTGGGGCTGGGCGACATCCGCGTCCTGTCCAGACCCGGTCAGCCGCTGCTGGCGGAGATTCCGGTGGTGTCCGCCGATCCTTCGGAGCTGGAGAATCTGCGCGTGGCGCTGGCATCGCCAGCCACGTTCGAACGTGTCGGCCTGCAACAGCCGACCGGCCTGGTGGGCGAGCTCCAGTTCGAGCTGACCCGCAATGCGCAGGGGCGGGCCGTGGTGCGGGTCACCTCGCAGATGCCGGTGGAGACTCCGTCGCTGAGCTTCCTGGTCGAGGCCGACTGGGGGCAGGGACGGTTGGTGCGCGAGTATTCGGCCCTGATCGATGCGCCCTCCAGCGCGCTGGCCGTGGCGGAACCGGAAATCGTCGCACCGGCGGGCACGCTCTCCAATACCATCGCCCGCGATCCGCCCGCCGAGGCGGCGGTACCGGCGCCTGCACAGGGCGGGACGCCGGCCAGTGCGACCACGGCGGCTGCACCGGTGCGTCCGCGCGCTGCCGCTGCACCGTCGTTGCCGCCGGCTGCCGATGGCAGCATTACCGTGCAGCGCGGGCAGACCTTGTCGCAGATCGCCAGCGCGGTCGCCCGCGGCAACCAGGTCAGCCGCGACCGGGCGATGATTGCGCTGCTGCGTGCCAATCCCGAGGCCTTCATCCGGGGCAACATCAACCTGCTCAAACAGGGTGCGGTACTGCGCATGCCCGGCAGTGACGCGCTGGCGGCGGTGGATGCGGCCGAAGCCGGTGCCCTGGTCCGCGAACACGCCGCGCAGTGGCGGCAGGCGCGTACCGTGCCGCAGCCGGCAGGCGTTCCTGCACCTGCGGTCGCTGCGCGGGCCACTTCTCCGGCCGCCGCGGCCGGGGCACGACTTGAGATCGCCCCGGCGCTGGCGTCCGACGCCGCGCACGCGGGCACAACCACCGGCACCGGAGCCGGCAGCGAGGGTGACATGCTGGGCAACGAACAACTTCGCCAGGCGCGCGAGGACATCGCCACCCGCGATGCCGAGATCGGCGAGCTGAAACAGCGTGTGGCCGAACTGGAGACGCTGAAGGCACAACAGCAGTCGCTGATCGCGATGAAGGACAACGACCTGGCGGCGGCCCAGCAACGGCTGGCACAGGCGCCGGGCGCGCGTGACGCCGGAACGCCGTGGTACTGGCTGGGACTGCCGGTGCTGCTGGTGCTGGCAGGCGCCGCATGGTTGCTGCGCCGTCGCAAGCCATCGCCGCTGCCGCCGCTGCGCGAGGAGGACGATGCCGCAGCTCTGGCGGCGGCCGTGCCGGCCGGTGCGGCGCTCGATACGCTGGCCGAGCAGTCTGCGTGGTCTACCGCCGATGCCGACAGCGGGCGCCAGGAGCCGGCGATGCCGGCCTGGGCGACGATCGCCGACGCCCGATCCGAAGACGGATCGGGCGGCACGGACGGGCAGCCGTCGGGCGATGGCAAGGACGAGGCACCGTTGCCGGAACCCGTGACCGACCTGCCGCGCTGGGACGAACCGGTGGACGAGAGGGGTGTTGGCCGGCCGACGGCCCAGGAAGCCGATTCCGGGGTTTCGGTCCCGGACTACGCGCTGCATGCCGAGCAGCAGCCGCAGTTCCGCGGCGTGTTCGACCTGCCCGCCGATCTGCAGGACAACGACGCCCCGTCGGTGGAGGATGCCGGCGACACCTGGTCGCCCCGCGCTGGGCAGGAACGCCTGGAGCTGGCGATCGCCTACCTGGATCTGGGCGACGCACAGACCGCGCGTACCCTGCTGCTGGAGGTTGCCGAAGGGGGCGACCCGGACTGCCAGGCGCAGGCGCGCGAGCTGCTGGCCCGGCTGCCGTGACCGATACCTTCGACAAGGACCCTGCCATGACCCGCGAGCGTCGCATCGACTATGTTGAGTTCGCGTCCCGCGACCCGGCCGCCAGCCGTGCCTTCTTCGAGAAGGTGTTCGGCTGGTCGTTCGTCGATTACGGCAGCGACTACACCGCCTTCGACGATGGTCGCCTGCAGGGGGGCTTCTTCCGCGGCCAGCCGCAACGCGCTACTGAAGGTGCCCCGCTGCTGGTGCTGTACGCCGATCAGCTGGCCCCCGCCGAAATGGCCGTGCGCCAGGCGGGTGGTGAGGTGGTGCGGCCGGTGTTCTCCTTCCCGGGCGGCAGCCGCTTCCAGTTCGTCGAACCCGGTGGCAATGAACTGGCGGTCTGGTCGGAACGCGATCCGGCCTGAGCGTCGTCCACTCCGCAACATCGAGGTAGCACATGCGTTATGCGCTTGGCGTCGAGTACGACGGCAGCGATTTCAGAGGCTGGCAGAACCTGGGAGAGGGCGGTCCCAGCGTCCAGGCCAGTCTTGAGCAGGCCCTGTCTTCGGTGGCCGACGCGCCGCTGCAGGTGGTCTGCGCTGGCCGAACCGACGCCGGCGTGCACGGCCAGTGCCAGGTCGTGCATTTCGATACCGACATAGTGCGCGACCCGCGCGCCTGGATGCTGGGTACCACCACCCGCCTGCCGCGCTCGATCGCGGTGCGCTGGTGCGTACCGGTGGCGGAGGATTTCCATGCGCGGTTCTCAGCGCGGGCGCGCCGCTACCGTTACCGGCTGCTCAATCGCGAAGTACGGCCGGCGCTGGACCGGCAGACGCTGAGCTGGGAGCGTCGCGCACTGGACGCGACGCTGATGCACACGGCCGGGCAGGCGCTGCTGGGTGAGAACGACTTCAGCGCGTTCCGCTCGGTCCAGTGCCAGGCCCTGCATGCGCGGCGCGAGCTGCAGTCACTGCAGGTCAGCCGCCACGGCGAGGTGATCGAGGTGGCGGTACAGGGCAATGCATTCCTTCATCACATGGTTCGCAATATCGTCGGTTCGCTGATCCTGGTCGGCAGCGGCGAGAAACCGGTGGAGTGGATCGCCGAGCTGCTGGCCGGAAGGGATCGCACCGTAGCCGGTCCCACTGCACCGCCGCAGGGCCTGGTGTTTCTTGGACCGCTGTACCCCGACAACTGGCATCTGCCCGCCGAGGTCACGCTATGAGCCGCTCTTACTACCGTACACGCATCAAGTTCTGTGGAATGACCCGTGCCGGCGACGTGCGCCTGGCCGGCGAGCTCGGCGTGGATGCGGTGGGTTTCATCTTCGCCCGCGAGAGCAGCCGCCGGGTTGCGCCCGCCGAAGCGCGCGCGATGCGCCAGGCGATCGCGCCGATGGTTGACGTGGTGGCGCTGTTCCGCAACAACAGCAAGGAAGAGGTGCGCGAAGTGCTGCGCACCGTGCGGCCCACCCTGCTGCAGTTCCATGGCGAGGAGGACGAGAGCTTCTGCCGCAGCTTCAACATGCCTTACCTGAAGGCGGTCGCGATGGGGGGACGTGAGGAAGTCAACGCGCGTACCCTGCAACTGCGCTATCCGAGCGCGGCCGGCTTCCTGTTCGACAGCCATGCACCGGGGGGCGGTGGCGGTACCGGTGTTGCATTCGACTGGACCCGCATTCCGACCGGGTTGCATCGGCCATTCCTGCTGGCCGGCGGTCTGACCCCGGACAATGTGTACGACGCGGTGCTGGCGACCCTGCCGTGGGGCGTCGACGTCTCCAGCGGCATTGAACTGGAGCCGGGCATCAAGGACGGCTACAGGATGCGCACCTTCGTCGAGGAAGTGCGCCGCGCCGACTGCACCGTGCTGGAGTAGGACCGGGAGGCTGCGGCGTCACGTTACCTCAGCTGGGCCGCGACCCAGTCCGCCAGGGCGTCGACGCGTGCGTCGGCCTGGCCCTCCGGCCGCGCCAGGACCCAGAAGCCGCCCGTGGCGGCGAAACCCCATGGGGCCAGCAGCCGGCCTGCCGCGAGTTCCTCAGCGACCAGCGGCTCCGGCGCGATCGCTGGACCCAGCCCGGCCACCGCCGCTTCCAGCAGGTAGTAAAGGTGTTCGAAACCCGTGCCCAGCCGCAGCCGGGCGGGGTCGAGATCGTGCGCCTGCGCCCACGTCGGCCACGCCTGTGGCCGTGAGCTGGTGTGCAGCAGCGTCTCCTGCAGCAGTGCCGAGGGCGGCACATGGCGCAGGCGCTGCGCCGCCGGATGTGACGGTGCCACCACCACGCCCACCCGCTCGGGCGCCAGCTCGCGCACCTGCCAGCCCCGTGGCCACGGCCCCTGCGCCAGCAGCAGGACCGCATCCAGTGCCGCCTGCGCCTCGGTGAAGCTGCCGTCCAGTGCCGACCACTGCAGGCGCACACCGGGCAGTGCGGCCTGCAGGGCGGGGAGGCGCGGAATCATCCAGCGCGCCAGCACGCTGCCGCTGCAGCCCAGTACCAGCGCTGGCGACGCCGCGGGCCGCCGCAGCTCGCGCACGCAGTCTTCGATGCCGGCGAAGGCTTCGCTGCAGGCCGCCTGCAACAGTGTTCCCGATGCGGTCAGGCGCAGGCCACGCCCGGCGCGCTGGAACAGGGCCAGGCCCAGATGATCCTCCAGCAGCTTCAGCTGCCGGCTGACTGCACCGTGGGTGACATGCAGGTCCTGCGCGGCGCGGCCCACACCGCCCAGACGGGCGGTGGCCTCGAACGCGCGCAGCGCATTGAGTGGCGGCAGCAGGGATCGGCTCATGTGAGATTTCCTGACGATATGTGCCAGATAATATCCATTTTCCGGTCATGACCCGTGCGCTAGAGTATCCACCTGTCTGAATCACCGGTCCCTGCCATGTCTGCCTCCCCCATTGCCGACTACCACGCCTTCCCGGATGCCCAGGGCCACTTCGGCCGCTATGGCGGCAGCTTTGTCGCCGAAACCCTGGTCGGTCCGCTGCAGGAGCTGGCCCAGGCCTATGACCAGGCCCGCCAGGACCCCGCGTTCCAGGCGGCCTACGACCGCGATCTGGCTCATTACGTGGGCCGGCCGAGCCCGATCTATCATGCCCAGCGCCTGAGCGACCACGTCGGCGGCGCACAGATCCTGCTCAAGCGCGAGGACCTGAACCACACCGGCGCGCACAAGATCAACAACACCATCGGCCAGGCGCTGCTGGCGGCACGGATGGGCAAGACGCGCATCATCGCCGAGACCGGCGCCGGCCAGCATGGCGTCGCCAGCGCCACCGTTGCCGCACGCCTGGGCCTGGAGTGCGTGGTGTACATGGGCGCCACCGACATCGAGCGGCAGAAGATCAACGTCTACCGGATGAAGCTGCTCGGCGCGACGGTGGTGCCGGTCACCTCCGGTTCGGCGACCCTGAAGGATGCGCTCAATGAAGCGATGCGCGACTGGGTGACCAACGTGCAGGACACCTTCTACATCATCGGCACCGTGGCGGGCCCGGACCCGTATCCGCGCATGGTGCGCGATTTCAATGCCATCGTCGGCCGCGAAGCGCGCGAACAGATGCTGGCTGAGTATGGCCGGCTGCCGGATGCGATCACGGCGTGCGTGGGTGGCGGCAGCAACGCGATCGGCCTGTTCCATGCCTTCCTCAACGACCGCCAGGTCGAGATCGTCGGCGCCGAAGCGGCCGGTGACGGTATCAACACAGGCCGCCATGCCGCCTCGATCGCAGCAGGGCGTCCAGGCGTGCTGCATGGCAACCGCACCTACGTGCTGTGCGACGACGACGGCCAGATCATCGAGACCCACTCGGTGTCGGCCGGCCTGGACTATCCGGGGGTCGGCCCGGAGCACGCGTTCCTGGCCGACAGCGGGCGCGCGCGCTATCTCGGCATCACCGACGAAGAAGCGCTGCAGGCGTTCCATCTGCTGGCACACACCGAGGGCATCCTGCCGGCGCTGGAGTCCAGCCACGCGCTGGCGCAGGCGATCAAGCTGGCGCGCGAGCGTCCGCGCGACCAGATCGTGCTGTGCAATCTGTCCGGGCGTGGCGACAAGGACGTGCATACCATCGCCGCGCGCGAAGGGCTGGTGCTGTGAGGCCCATGCTGCGCCATGGCGGCGCGCTGGTACTGGCGGTGGGGCTGGGCGGCTGCACGCCGCCCGATCCGCCGGTGCTGGCGCCCGCGGCGACGTCTCCGGCGGCCATCGCCCCGGCCCGCCAGGTGGCCAGCAACGACGACGATGCCGCCCATCACCCGATCGAGGATGCACCGTTGCCTGCAGCAGGGGAGGTCACGGATGACGGGGCCGCGCCGACGGTGGCTTCGGTCGCGCTGGACCATGCCGGCGAGGTGCTGATCGGCCAGCCTTTCAGCGAACTGCAGGCCGAGGCGCAGTGGCACTCGGCTGGCCTCGCCGAGGCGACGGCCGGGCGCTGCGACTATTACGAGCGCGGCACGCTGCCCGAGGGCGTGGCGATGCTGGTGCAGGACGGCAACGTGGTGCGTTTCGACCTGGCTCCGATCGACGATTCGGGACTGGTGGTGACCCAGCCCGGGCCGTTCGGACTGCGCCTGGACATGCCGCGTGCGCAGGTTCTGCAGCAGATGCCGCAGGGCGTCATCGCAGCTGCCCTGGGCGTTGATGCCGACGCCGGAGAATCCCTGCTCTGGCAGGACCCCGGTTCCGATCTGGCGATCCGCGTGGAGATCGTGGATGGCACCGTATCCAGAATGCATTGGGGCGCCAGCGGCGCCGTTGACCTGATCGAAGGATGTATCTGACATGCCCGTATCCCGACTCGACGCCTGTTTCCAGCGCCTGCGCGAACAGCAGCGCAAGGCACTGATTCCCTTCGTCACCGCTGGCGATCCTCTGCTGGAAGCAACCGTGCCGGTCATGCATGCACTGGTTGAGGCGGGCGCCGATGTGATCGAACTGGGGGTGCCGTTCTCCGATCCGATGGCCGACGGCCCGACCATCCAGCGCAGTTCCGAACGTGCGCTGGCGCGCGGTGCAGGCAGCCGTTACGTCCTGCAGGCGGTAGCGCAGTTCCGCCAGCGCGATGCGCAGACGCCGGTGGTGCTGATGGGCTATCTCAATCCTGTGGAGATCCATGGCTACGCGGCATTCGCCAAGGCCGCGGTGAGCGCCGGCGTGGATGGCGTGCTGCTGGTCGACCTGCCGCCGGAGGAAGCCGGCGAGGCCCAGCAGGCCTTTGATGCGGAAGGCCTGGCCCTGGTCCTGCTTGCCTCCCCGACCACCAGCCCGGCACGCGCGGACAAGCTGCTCGCGCTGGCGCGGGGCTACCTGTACTACGTCAGTTTTGCCGGTGTCACCGGTGCGTCCGACCGCCTCGACAGCGAGGCCGCCAGCGTACGCCTGCAGGCGCTGCGTGAACGGGCCACGGTCCCGGTGGTGGCCGGCTTCGGCATCCGCGATGCCGCCAGTGCGGCGGCCATGGCGCGCGAGGCAGACGGTGTGGTGGTGGGCAGCGCCCTGGTCGCGGCACTGGCCGAAGCGACCTCGGCCGAAGAGGCGGCCCAGCGGGCGCACGCATTCCTGGCGCCCCTGCGCCAGGCCCTGGACGCCTGACGGCAGCGCCCGGCCATGCCCGGCGGTGCGCGCTACGGCGTATCCGCCGGGCGTGGCCCGGCGCTGCCTGCGCTAAACGTACGTCCCAGCATGGTTTTTCCGCCGCCGCCCACAGGCCGGCAAGGGGTGCACGGGCGGGGAAAGCGGAGCTAGACTGTCCGCCTTTGCGGCCCCCGGGCCGCCCTGAACGGAAGTGTCCTCCCGCATGAGTTGGCTCAGCAAGTTGATGCCGTCCGGCATCCGCACCGACAACACCCCCAGCAAGAAGCGCAGCGTCCCCGAGGGCCTGTGGGAAAAGTGCAGCAACTGCGGCAGCGCGCTGTACCGGCCGGAACTGGAAGAGAACCTGGAGGTCTGCCCGAAGTGCGGTCACCACATGGCGATCCGCGCGCGCGCGCGCCTGGCCGCGCTGTTCGATGCGGACAGCACCACCGAGATCGGCGCGCGCCTGGGGCCGACCGACCTGCTGAAGTTCAAGGACCAGAAGAAGTACAGCGAGCGCATCAAGATCGCGCAGAAGAACACCGGCGAGTACGACGCGCTGATCGCCATGCGCGGCCTGCTCAAGGGCCGTCCGCTGGTCGCATCCTCGTTCGATTTCGCCTTCATGGGCGGTTCGATGGGTTCGGTGGTCGGCGAGCGCTTCTCGCTGGCGGCCGAGGCTGCCGTGGAGATCGGCGCGCCTTACGTCTGCTTCTCCGCCAGTGGCGGCGCGCGCATGCAGGAAGGCCTGTTCTCGCTGATGCAGATGGCCAAGACCTCGGCTGCGCTGGGCAAGCTGCGTGAAGCCGGCCTGCCGTACATCTCGGTGCTGACCCATCCCACCACCGGTGGCGTATCGGCCTCGTTCGCGATGCTGGGTGACATCAACATCGCCGAGCCGCAGGCGCTGATCGGATTCGCCGGGCCGCGCGTGATCGAACAGACCGTGCGCGAGAAACTGCCGGAAGGTTTCCAGCGTTCGGAATTCCTGCTGGAGCATGGTGCCATCGACCAGATCTGCGACCGCCGCGAAATGCGTGACCGCCTGTCCGACCTGCTGGCGATGCTGGGCCGCCAGCCGGCGCCGGAGGTGGCTTGATGGGAGGCCGCAAGTACTTCGGTACTGATGGCATCCGCGGACGTGTCGGTGAGGGAGCGATCTCGGCCGACTTCGTGCTGCGCCTTGGCAATGCGCTGGGCCGCGTGCTGGTGGCCCGGCACGGCCAG
Source organism: Stenotrophomonas sp. YJH_SMC_106-19 (assembly GCF_059368375.1). Classification (NCBI taxonomy): domain Bacteria; kingdom Pseudomonadati; phylum Pseudomonadota; class Gammaproteobacteria; order Lysobacterales; family Lysobacteraceae; genus Stenotrophomonas; species Stenotrophomonas sp. YJH_SMC_106-19. Next base: position 466,355 of record NZ_JCAFRQ010000001.1, on the reverse strand, counting down.
GACGGGCGCCGCCCGATCGTGGTGATCGGCAAGGACACCCGCATTTCCGGCTACATGTTCGAGGCGGCGCTGGAGGCGGGCCTGGTCGCCGCCGGCACCGATGTGCAGCTGCTGGGCCCGATGCCCACCCCGGCGGTGGCGTTCCTGACCCGCACCTTGGGCGTTGATGCAGGCATCGTCATCAGTGCTTCGCACAATCCGCATTACGACAACGGCATCAAGTTCTTCTCCGCACAGGGCGAGAAACTGGACGACGCCACCGAACTGGCGCTGGAAGCCGCACTGGACGTGCCGTTCACCACGGCCGAATCGGAGCGGCTGGGCAAGGCGTCGCGCGCGCGCGAGGCGGTAGGCCGCTACATCGAGTTCTGCAAGGCCAGCGTGCCGCGTGCGTTCGATCTGCGTGGCGTACGTCTGGTGCTGGACTGCGCGCATGGTGCCACCTACCAGATCGCCCCGCTGCTGTTCCGCGAGCTGGGTGCCGAGGTCATCGGCATCGGTGCCGAGCCGAACGGGGTGAACATCAATGCCGGCGTCGGTTCGACCCATATCGACAACCTCGCCGCCAAGGTCCGCGAGACCCGTGCCGATCTCGGCATCGCCTTCGACGGTGACGGCGATCGCGTGCTGATGGCTGACGACCAGGGCAATCCGGTCGACGGCGATGATCTGCTGTACATCCTGGCACGCACCTGGCAGGCGGAAGGTCGCCTGCGTGGGCCGGTGGTCGGCACGCTGATGAGCAACTATGGACTGGAGAAGGCGCTGGCCGACCTGCAGATTCCGTTCCAGCGCAGCAACGTGGGCGACCGCTACGTGCACCAGGCACTGATCGAAGGTGACGGCGTGCTCGGTGGCGAAGCGTCGGGCCATCTGCTGTGCCTGGACCGGGCCACGACCGGTGACGGCATCGTCAGTGCGCTGCAGGTGCTGCTTGCGCTGCGCAGCAGCGGACAGACGCTGCGGCAGGCGTTGCAGCCGCTGGTGAAGGTCCCGCAGAAGACGGTGAACGTGCGCTTGGGCAATGTCTCGGCCAAGACCACCGTGCAGGCCGAAAGCGTGCAGTCGGCACTGCTGGAGGCGCAGCAGGCCGTGGCCGGCCGTGGGCGCGCATTCCTGCGCCCGTCCGGCACCGAGCCGGTGGTGCGGGTGACGGTCGAGGCCGATGACGCAACACTGATGCAGGACACGCTGGATCGCCTGTCGGCCGCAGTGAAGGCCGCCGCCGCGGCCTGAGCCCGCAGGTGGTTCCGCAACGGACAACGCCCCGGACGACCGGGGCGTTGTCTGTTCAGAGGGCCGCTGCTGGGCCGAGGCGGACTCAGGGGCCCGGCACCATCTTCTTCTGGCGGGCCTTGAAGCCGTTGAACAGCGGCGCGATCAACGGGTTGTAGCTCTGCGCGATGCGCTTGCGCAACCAGCTGGCCGGCCGGTTGCGGATCGCGAAGCGGTAGATGCGTTCGGGATCGCCGCCGATCACGTTGCGGCCGAACGGGTGGGTGGTATGCAGGTAACGGAACCCCTGCTCGCGCGCGACTTCGACATGGTCATCGTCGAAGTCACCGTACGGCCAGCACAATGTGTCCGAAACTGCGCCCAGCTTGTCCTGCAGGACCTGGCGCGAGAGTGCCAGGTCGTTGCTGATGCCGGCCCGGCGCTGCGCGCGGTCCAGGTCTTCGCGGCGCAACCAGCGTGTATGGGTGTGGGTATGGCAATGCACCTCGAAGGTGCCCGCGTCGATCGCCGCGCGCGCTTCGCTCCAGCGCATCATCACATCGTCGCTGCGCCCCTGCTCGTAGATGGCGGCCTCGCAGCCGCGATGGTCCGGCGTTGCCGGCAGTACCGCGCCGGGCAGGCCTGCATGCGGCCGCACCGGGCCTTCGCCCATCCATCCGGTGACCACGAACACCACCGCGTGCATGCCGTACTTCTGCAGGATCGGATGCGCGTAGACCCAGTTGTCCAGGTAGCCATCGTCGAAGGTGATGACGATCGACCGGCGCGGCACCGGCCTGCCGGCCAGGAACCCGGCGTACTGCTCCAGTGTCAGTGAGGTCCAGCCACTGTTGGCCAGCCAGGCAATCTGGCTTTCGAAATTCTCCGGCGACACCGTGATCATGCCGGGCGACGGACTGACGTGATGGTGCATCAGCACCGGTACGGTTCGGGCATCAGCCATGTCCCAGCTCCTTCAGCCACTGGCGGTAGTAGTGTTCGGTGGTCTCGCCGTGGCCGGTGGGCGTGAAGCGGTGCGCAGCGCGCATCCATTCCCAGCCGGCACGGCCCATCTGCCGGCGCCGTTCCGGATCGTCCACCAGCAGGCGCAGAGCGCCCGTCAGGGCAGCATTGTCGCCCAGCCGGGTGAGGATCGCATTGCTGCCGTCCACGACCATCTCCGGCACGCCACCAACCCGCGTCGCCACGATCGGCACGCCGACGTACGCCGCTTCCAGGAACACGGTGCCGGCGGCTTCCTTGTGCGAGGCGAGGGCGAAGATATCGAAGCCGGCCATCAGCCGGCAGGCGCCGTCGCGGTAGCCGAGCAGGTGGACCTGCGACTGCAGGCCGTGCTCGGCGCACATCGCCTGCAGGCGCTCCATCACTGGCTGCCCGTCGCCGATCACCACCAGGTGCAGGTTCGGATTGGCCTTGCACAGCGGCACCATTGCCTGCAGCAGGTCGGCATGGCCCTTGGGCTCGCGCAGCACCGCCACGCAGCCGACCACGATGTCCTGTTCGCCGAAGCCGAGCTCGGCACGGACTTCGGCACGCACGTCCTGCAGGCACTGCCACGGATCTTCCTTGCGGATATCGGTCCAGCGCGGTGGAACCGCGATCGGCGGCACGATGCCGATGCGCTCAGCGGGAATGCCACGGTCGGCCAGCAGCTGCTTGACGAAGCTGCTGACGGTCAGCACCCGGTGCGGCAGGCCGGTATAGGTCAGCAGCGAGTTGACCGGACTCATCAGGTGGCGCGAGCGCACCACCAGCGGCGCACCGCCGAGGCGGGCGCCGGCGGCGGCAATCAAGGCGTCGCGACGGCTGGTGGTGTTCACCACGTCATAGCGTTCGCGGCGCACCAGGCGGGAAACCGACCAGATGCCGCGTAGCAGGCGCGCCAGCCCTCCCATGCGCAGCGTATGCACGGTGAAGCCGTCATCGCGCGCCAGCTGCGCCAGCCGTGCCTCGGGCTGGCACAGCAGCGAGACGTCGTGGCCGCGCGCGCGCATGGCCTGCATGTGGCGGAAGATGTAGATCTCCTGCCCGCCCATTCCCTTGGCGGCTTCGGTGTGCAGGATGCGCAGCGAACGTTTCATGCGGACTCGATCCTTGATATCAACGATTGCGGAAGCGCGTCAGCGCTTCCCAGGCGGAACGGATCGCGGCTGCGTCCGGCGCCTGTTGTGGCAGTGGGCGATAGTGCCGATCCAGCGCGGTGGCATTGCCGAACTTGTCGAACACGTAGAGGGCATCGCCGTGGCGGACGGCGCGCTGCGACCAGCTCTCCACCACCAGGGCACGGAGCCCTTCCGGGGCCGCCAGCAGATCCTGGCCGGTGCTGTAGTCGGCCAGCGGGTTCTCGCAGCCCAGGGCGTGCCGCATCAGCGTGGGCACCCAGTCCTCATGCGAGCTGGTGCGCGCATCACGGCCGCTGGCCTCGCCCGGCCAGTGCAGCACGAACGGCACCTGCAACTGGTAGTCGGAGAAGTTGCCGTTGTGGCCCCAGTAGTTCAGCGCGAGGTCGTTGAACTCCTCTGCGTGATCGCCAGTGACCAGCACAATGGTGTCCTGCTCCAGGCCCTGCGCACGCAGGGTATCGAGCAGCGATCCGACCAGGCTGTCGGCGTAGTGGACGGAGGTGTGATAGCGGTTCAGTTCCGGCGTCGGATCGTGGTCCGGCCCGAACTTGAGGAAGTCGATGTCCGCGGCCATCGGCGTGGCCAGGGGCGGATAGTCGGCCGGCAGGTGGTAGGGCGCGTGGGTGGAGTCGAGGAACACGAAACCGAACCACGGGCGCTGCGCGGCCTGGCTGTTACGGATGTCCTGCTGCAGCGACGCGACGATGGCACGGTCGCGGCCATCGGGCTTCAGTGCCGACGGCCCCTGGTGCAGCTGGTCACGGACATCGGCGAACACGGTGCGGTCGAATTCAGGGCTGTACATCGGCGCGCTGCCGTACAGGTGCAGGTCATAGCCCTGCTGTCCCAGGACCTGGAACAGCTGCGAGCCACGCTGCTCGTCAAGCATGCTTGCCCAGTAGCCACCGGGAAGGCCGTAGAGCAGGCCGAACAGGCCGTAGCGGGTGGCGTTGCCGGTGCTGAAGTGATGCTCGTAGACGCGGGAGGACTGCGCCAATGCCGTGGTGTTCGGCATGATCTGTGGCGTCAGCACGTCGTGGCGGAGTGATTCGAGTACCACCATCAGCACGTTCGGCCGCCGGTGGCTCTGGCAGCGCAGCGGATGCAGCGGGTAGTGCAGCTGGGCATGGCGGGGGTCGGGCAGGCCCGCCTGCTGCTGGCTGACCACGCCCAGGCGACGCATGAAGCTCTTGGCGGTGATCGGCTGCGCCCAGGGCAGGTAGTTCCACTGGCTGATCACGTCACGCTCGCCGCGTGCATCGTAATAGGCGGTCGCCACCTGGCCACCTGCCATCAGCAGGATGACCAGTGTCCATGCCTGCAGGACGTGGCGCCGTCGGGGCAGGGCGGGCAGCAGCTTCCAGCAGGCCCACGCCAGCAGGGCTTCGGCGGCGAAGATGGCCGATACCAGGGCGATCGCCTGCAGCCAGGTCTTCCACGACAGTGCGACCTGATCGTGCAGCGCGCCGCCGAACACCATGTTCGCCACCATGGCATTGAGGTGGAAGCGGTACAGCGCGAACACCTTGGCATCGACCAGCAGCAGGCACAGCCACAGGCCCTGCAGCACCACCGCGCCGATGCTCAGAGGACGCGCGCTGCGGGCCCACAGTCCGAGCAGCAGCGGCAGCAGGCCGGCCAGCGCGCCGAACGCCAGCAGGTGGCCGGGCAGGGCAACGGCCAGATACGCCAGGCCGACGGGGCCGCCGGGGTTGTCCCGCAGCGGCACGTTGCCCAGGGTGATGACGGCTGCCAGTACGGCGTTCGCCGCCACGAACAAGGACCACCAGGCCAGCCGGCGCCAGTGCTGGGTACAACCGGGTCGGGAAGCTGGATCGGCGGCGGGTGGAGCGGAGGGCATCGTCGGTACGTGTTCAGCAGGAGCGGGACAAGGGGGCGGCGCCGCCGCGGCCGGCGGATCCGCGCGCGGGTCGCGCATTGTATCGGTTTGTTTCAACGTATCGGTGTCGACCTGCGGGCGATCTGTCACAATGTTCAGGTGGGCCCTGAATGCGGCGGCCCTCCAGACCCAATGACAAGCCAGGAACCGCTGTGAGCCAGATCCCGACCCTCGACATCACCCGTTTTGACAGCGACCGCGAGGCCTTCGTGGCCGAGCTGGGGGCGGCCTATCGCCAATGGGGATTCGCGGGCATCCGCAACCACGGCATTCCGCAGGCCGACATCGACGCGGCCTACGATGTCTTCAAGGCCTTCTTCGCCCTGCCGGAGGAGGTCAAGCGGAAGTACCACGTGGCTGGCGGCGGCGGTGCACGCGGCTATACCCCGTTCGGCGTGGAAACCGCGAAGGGGTCCAAGCACTTCGATCTGAAGGAGTTCTGGCACATCGGCCGGGAGATCGGCGACGACTCCAGGTACCGCGACGTGATGCCGCCGAACCTGTGGCCGACCGAGGTCGAGGGCTTCCGTGAGCGGGGCTACGGCCTGTACCAGGCGCTGGACAACCTCGGGTCGCGCGTGCTGTCGGCGCTGGCGCTGCACATCGGCCTGCCGGAGGATTTCTTCGCCGACAAGACCAATTTCGGCAACTCGATCCTGCGCCCGATCCATTACCCGCCGATCACCACCGACGACATTCCCAACGTGCGTGCCGGTGCGCATGGCGACATCAACTTCATCACCCTGCTGGTTGGTGCCAGTGCGGCGGGCCTGGAGGTGCAGTCGCACGATGGCAAGTGGGTGCCGTTCACGTCGGATGCGGACACCATCGTGGTCAACATCGGCGACATGCTGCAGCGCCTGACCAATCACGTGTATCCCTCCACCATCCATCGCGTGGTCAATCCCCCGGGCGAGCTGGCCCGCCAGCCGCGCTACTCGGTGCCGTTCTTCCTGCACCCGAACCCGGACTTCCTGATCGACGTGCTGCCGTCCTGCATCACCCCGGAGAGCCCGAGCCGGTATCCGGAGCCGATCACCGCCCACGGCTTCCTCGAGGAACGCCTGCGCGAGATCAAGCTGAAGTAATGAAAAGGCCGCCGCGAGGCGGCCTTTCCATTACGGGTAGCGCCGGGCCAGGCCCGGCGAGCCAAAGCCAAAGCGGCTCCGGGATGTTCCGTGGGGAGGCGGGGAGGCGTCGGATGGCGGGGACGGCGTAAACCCATCCCTGGGGGCTTGGCCGCGGCATCCATGCCGCGGACACCCCGCCATCCGACACCTCCCCGCCTTCGACAGTTTCCCGGTGACGGATGGATGAGATCTGTCACACCGAGGTGGGGCAGGGGTCAGATCCGGATCTGACCGCGGCAGTCACCCGCAATGCCGCTTTTGCCTTTGATCTTCTTTTCTCTTTCCGTGGCGGGCGGAACCGCCGGAATGTGTCAGAAGCCGGGCGGGTGGGGCTGCGCAGGGGCGTGAGCCGCAGGGATGCGGCGATCGAGCTTACAGGGACGTACTTGCAGCGTCCCCTGCGCAGTCCCGCCCGCCCGGCCAGGCCGATCAACTACCCGGGGCTCCCCGCGACCAACCCCGCCCCCGCCACGAGGGGCCGCGCCGTTGGCTGGAAATCCATGTAACCGCTTACACGGAAACGGATTTTTGCCGTAACGGGTATCATGACCGGCTGACTTCACACAGGAGCCACCCGCTCATGCGCCGCAAGATCGTCGCCGGAAACTGGAAGCTGCACGGCAGCCGTCAATTCGCCAATGAACTGCTGGGGCAGGTGGCTGCGGGACTGCCGCTGGACGGGGTCGATGTCGTCATCCTGCCGCCGCTGCCGTACCTGGGCGAGCTGGTCGAGGAGTTCGGCGCGACCGGCATGACCTTCGGTGCCCAGGACGTGAGCAGCAACGAGAAGGGGGCCTACACCGGCGAAGTGTGCGCGGCCATGCTGCACGAGGTCGGTGCCCGTTACGGCCTGGTTGGACATTCCGAGCGTCGCCAGTACCACCACGAGAGCAGCGAACTGGTTGCCCGCAAGTTCGCCGCTGCCCTGCATGCCGGCCTGATGCCGGTACTGTGCGTGGGTGAGACCCTGGAGCAGCGCGAGGCCGGACAGACCGAATCGGTCATCGCCAGCCAGCTGGCGCCGGTGCTGGATCTCGTCGGTGCCGACGGCTTCGCCAGCGCCGTGGTCGCCTACGAGCCGGTCTGGGCGATCGGCACCGGCCGCACCGCGAGCAAGGAGCAGGCGCAGCAGGTGCACGCGTTCATCCGTGGCGAAGTCGCGCGCATCGATGCTAGAATTGCTGATTCACTGCCCATTCTTTACGGCGGCAGCGTGAAGCCCGACAATGCCGGGGAACTGTTCGCGCAGCCGGATGTCGATGGTGGGCTGGTCGGTGGCGCCTCCCTGGTGGCCGCGGACTTCCTGGCCATCGCGAAGGCGGCGGCCGCGAACTAAATCCTAGAAGTATTGTCCGAGGGCGGATTTCCAATGCTGATGTTGATCCTCAATGTCGTCTACGTGCTGGTTGCCGTAGCCATGATCGCGCTGATCCTGATGCAGCGTGGCTCGGGCGCAGCGGCTGGTTCGGGCTTTGGTGCCGGTGCCTCGGGAACGGTGTTCGGTGCGCGTGGCGCCTCGAACTTCCTGTCCAAGTCGACCAAGTGGCTGGCCGTGGTGTTCTTCGGCATCAGTCTCTTCATGGCCTGGTATGCCGGCCACGGCAGCCGTCCTGCCGCCGAGCAGGACCTGGGTCTGATGTCCGCCCCGGCGGCCAGCGCTCCGGCCGCCCCTGCAGGCGAACTGCCGGCCGTTCCGAAGGCCGATGAGGTCCCGGCAGCCCCGGTTCCGGCGGCGACTGTGCCGGCTCAGGCGGAATCTTCGGTTTCTGGTGAAGAAAAGCCGTCGGAAGGCTCCCAGAAAGACTGAAGCCGGTTACAATACGCGGCGCATCGGGAAGATAGTCTGATGTGATCGTTTGCCCAGGTGGCGGAATTGGTAGACGCACTACCTTGAGGTGGTAGCGACGCAAGTCGTAGGGGTTCGAGTCCCCTCTTGGGCACCATTTGTAAGTAAAGCGGGTTCACCTGGCGCGCAATGCGCCAGGGCGATTCCCGTCCACTCCCCCATGCCAAAGCGCCTGCAGGCGCAGCGGCAGAGGCAAGAGAGAATCGCTGTGCTGGCCGAATATTTGCCGTCTCTGCTGTTTCTGATCGTTGCCACCGGTATCGGCGTCGTGCTGATGCTGGTCGGCCGACTCCTCGGTCCCCGTCGCCCTGATCTGGAAAAGCTCTCGCCGTACGAGTGCGGCTTCGAGGCGTTCGAAGACGCGCGCATGAAGTTCGATGTGCGCTATTACCTGATCGCGATCCAGTTCATCGTCTTCGACCTGGAAATCATCTTCATCGTGCCGTGGACCCAGGTCTTCATGGAGCTGGGTGCCCGTTCGCTGGTCACCATGGGCCTGTTCGTCGGCATGCTGTTCCTCGGTTTCATTTACGTCTGGAAGAAGGGAGCGCTGGAATGGGAGTGATTCAGACGCTCGATGGCCTGATGAACAATCCGACCCCGGAAGGGCGGGTTGATGACATCCTGCGGCCGGAAGGCGACAATCCCCTGCTGGAAAAAGGCTTCGTCACCACCAGCGTCGACGCCCTGCTGAACTGGGCGCGTACCGGCTCGATGTGGCCGATGACCTTCGGCCTGGCCTGCTGTGCCGTGGAGATGATGCACGCCGGCGCCGCGCGCCTGGACCTGGACCGTTACGGCGTGGTGTTCCGCCCGTCGCCGCGCCAGTCCGACGTGATGATCGTCGCCGGTACGCTGGTCAACAAGATGGCCCCGGCACTGCGCAAGGTCTACGACCAGATGCCCGACCCCAAGTGGGTGATCTCCATGGGCAGCTGTGCCAATGGCGGTGGTTATTACCACTATTCCTATTCTGTCGTGCGCGGCTGTGATCGCGTGGTGCCGGTGGACGTCTACGTCCCGGGCTGCCCACCGACCGCCGAGGCGCTGGTGTACGGGATCCTGCAGCTGCAGAAGAAGATCTGGCGTACACAGACCATCGCCCGCTGACCCCTTCACCTGACAAGAGCGCGCCAAGCCCCCATGGCAGAGCAAGCATCCTTCATCGACCGACTCTCCGCACGTTTCGCTGGTGCGAAGGTCATCGTGGTCGAACCCCGCGGCGAAGTGACGCTGGAAGTGCCTGCCGCCGAGTGGCACGCCACCGCCCTGGCGCTGCGTGACGAGTTTGGTTTCGAGCAGGCCGTGGACCTCTGCGGCGTGGACTACCTGGGCTATGGCTCCGACGAATGGGACACCGCCGACGTGTCCTCGCACGGCTTCAGCCGCGGCGTCGAGGGCAAGGCGCAGGGCCGCTTCGCGTGGGGCGAGTTCCCCAGCGAGGAGAGTGCCGAAGGCGCTCGCCCGCAGCACATGCCGACCCAGCGCTTTGCCGTGGTGGCGCAGCTGCGCTCGTACCAGCACAACCTGATGATGCACCTGCGCTGCTTCGCACCTGACGAAGCACTGCCGGTGGTGTCCTCGCTGACCGGCATCTGGCCGGGCCTGAACTGGTTCGAGCGCGAAGCGTTCGATCTGTATGGCGTGATCTTCGAAGGCCACCCGGACCTGCGCCGGATCCTGACCGACTACGGTTTCGTCGGCCATCCGTTCCGCAAGGACTTCCCGCTGATCGGCAATGTCGAAGTGCGCTACGACGAAGAAAAGAAGCGCGTGATCTACGAACCGGTCACCTCGGTTGAGCCGCGTGTCGGCGTGCCGCGCGTGATCCGCGACGACGCCCGTCTGCAGACCGCAGCCGGCGAGCGCGCGCAGGAGGCAGTGAAGTGAGCCACGTACACCAGGCCGGCGAAGCGTTCGCCAGCAATGCCGCCGAAAGCCGGCAGGAAATCCGCAACTACACCATGAACTTCGGCCCGCAGCATCCGGCCGCGCATGGCGTGCTGCGCCTGATCCTGGAGATGGACGGCGAGACCATCATGCGCGCCGACCCGCACGTCGGCCTGCTGCATCGTGGTACCGAGAAGCTGGCCGAGTCCAAGCCGTTCAACCAGTCGATCGGTTACATGGATCGCCTGGATTACGTGTCGATGATGTGCAACGAGCACGCCTACGTGCGCGCGATCGAGACCCTGATGGGGATCGAGGCGCCGGAGCGTGCGCAGTACATCCGTACCATGTACGACGAGATCACCCGCATCCTCAACCACCTGATGTGGCTGGGTTCCAACGCGCTCGACCTGGGCGCGATGGCGGTGATGCTGTATGCCTTCCGCGAGCGCGAAGAGCTGATGGACTGCTACGAAGCGGTTTCCGGCGCGCGCATGCACGCGGCGTACTACCGTCCGGGCGGTGTCTACCGCGACCTGCCGGACCACATGCCGAAGTACAAGGAATCCCGTTGGCACAAGGGCAAGGCGCTGAAGCAGCTCAATGCTTCGCGCGAGGGCTCGCTGCTGGATTTCCTGGAGAACTTCACCAATGAGTTCCCGGGTCGCGTCGACGAGTACGAAACCCTGCTGACCGACAACCGCATCTGGAAGCAGCGCACCGTCGGCATCGGCGTGGTCACCCCGGAACTGGCGCACCAGTGGGGCATGACCGGCGTCATGCTGCGCGGCTCGGGCATCGCCTGGGATCTGCGCAAGAAGCGTCCGTATGCCAAGTACGATGCCGTTGATTTCGACATTCCGCTGGGCAAGGAAGGCGACTGCTACGACCGTTATCTGGTCCGCGTCGCCGAGATGCGTGAGTCCAACCGCATCATCAAGCAGTGCGTGGCATGGCTGAAGGCCAACCCCGGCCCGGTCATGGTCAAGAACTTCAAGGTCGCTCCGCCCAGCCGCGAGGACATGAAGGACGACATGGAAGCGCTGATCCACCACTTCAAGCTGTTCAGCGAAGGCTACTGCGTGCCGGCCGGCGAGACCTACTCGGCGGTGGAGGCCCCGAAGGGTGAGTTCGGCTGCTACCTGGTTTCCGACGGCGCCAACAAGCCCTTCCGCGTGCACCTGCGTGCGCCGGGCTTCGCCCACCTGTCCTCGATCGACTCGGTCGTGCGCGGCCACATGCTGGCCGACGTGGTGGCGATGATCGGTACCTACGATCTGGTGTTCGGCGAGGTTGACCGGTAATGCCGTCTGCCACGCCAACGCCTGCTGCAGGCAGCCGGCGCAAGCCGGCGCCGCAGTTCCTGGAATTTCACGTTATGCATTTCGCTGAGGTCGGCCGATGAAGGCGACAGGTAATTTCGAGGCGGCGCGCGACGTCGACCCGATGGTGGTGCTGAGCGACAAGACCCGCGCTCACATCGATCACTGGCTGTCCAAGTTCCCGCCGGACCGCAAGCGCTCTGCCGTGTTGCAGGGCCTGCATGCGGCCCAGGAGCAGAATGAGGGCTGGCTGACCGACGAGCTGATCGCCGGCGTGGCCAAGTACCTGGACCTGCCGCCGGTGTGGGCCTACGAGGTCGCCAGCTTCTACTCGATGTTCGAGACCGAGAAGGTGGGCCGCAACAACGTGGCCATCTGCACCAACATCAGCTGCTGGCTCAATGGCGCCGAGGACATCGTGCGCCACTGCGAGAAGAAGCTGGGCATCAAGCACGGCGAATCGACCCCGGACGGCCGCGTCTACCTCAAGCGCGAGGAAGAGTGCCTGGCCGGCTGCGGCGGTGCGCCGATGATGGTCATCAACGGTCACTACCATGAGCGTCTGACCCTGGAAAAGGTCGACGAGCTGCTGGACGGGCTGGAGTAAGGGCATGGCACATCACCACGAATCCAAGGGCCCGGTCGGTCCCGCGCCGCTGCCGCACCAGGTGGTCTACACCACCCTGCATTACGACACTCCGTGGTCGTACGAAAGCTACCTCAAGACCGGTGGCTACGCTGCCCTGCGCAAGATCCTCGAAGAGAAGATCCCGCCGGAGCAGGTCATCGAGATGGTCAAGGCCTCTGGCCTGCGCGGCCGCGGTGGCGCAGGCTTCCCGACCGGCCTGAAGTGGTCCTTCATGCCCAAGGGCAACATGCAGAAGTACATCCTCTGCAATTCGGATGAATCCGAGCCGGGCACCTGCAAGGATCGCGACATCCTGCGTTACAACCCGCATTCGGTGGTGGAAGGCATGGCGATCGCCTGCTACGCCACCGGTTCGACCGTGGGCTACAACTACCTGCGCGGCGAGTTCCACCACGAGCCCTTCGAGCACTTCGAGCAGGCCCTGGCCGACGCCTACGCGAACGGCTGGCTGGGCAAGAACGTGCTGGGCTCAGGCGTGGACATCGACATCTACGGTGCTCTCGGTGCCGGTGCCTACATCTGCGGCGAAGAAACCGCGCTGATGGAATCGCTGGAAGGCAAGAAGGGACAGCCGCGCTACAAGCCGCCGTTCCCGGCCAACTTCGGCCTGTACGGCAAGCCGTCGACGATCAACAACACCGAGACCTACGGCTCGGTGCCGGCGATCATCCGCAACGGTCCGGAGTGGTTCAAGGGCCTGAGCCGGACCGCCAATGGCGGCCCGAAGTGCTTCTCGGTCTCCGGCTGCGTGCAGAACGGCGGCAACTTTGAAGTGCCGCTCGGCACCACCTTCGACGAGCTGCTGGAAATGGCCGGTGGCCTGCGCCCGGGCCGTACCCTGAAGGGTGCGATTCCGGGCGGCGTCTCCATGCCGGTGCTCACCGCGGCGGAGCTGAAGGGCCTGCCGATGGACTACGACACCATCCGTGCGCTGGGCTCCGGCCTGGGTTCCGGGGCGGTCGTGGTGCTGGATGACAGCGTGTGCTGCGTCAAGTTCGCCTGCCGCATCAGCCAGTTCTTCCACAAGGAATCCTGCGGCCAGTGCACGCCGTGCCGTGAAGGCACCGGCTGGATGCACCGCGTGCTCGAGCGCATCGTCGCCGGCAAGGCCACGATGGAAGACCTGCACCAGCTGAAGGCGGTGGCCGGCCAGATCGAAGGCCACACCATCTGTGCGTTCGGCGAAGCGGCGGCATGGCCCATCCAGGGCTTCCTGCGCCAGTTCTGGGACGAATTCGAGTACTACATCGTCAACGGTCATTCGATGGTTGACGGCAAGAAGGTGGAGGCAGCCGCCGCATGAGCGCGCAACCCGTAAACCCGAACGTGCCACCGGACCATGTGACCATCGAGATCGATGGCAAGTCCCTGGTCGTGCCCAAGGGTTCGATGATCATCCAGGCCGCCGACAAGGCCGGCATTCCGATTCCGCGCTTCTGCTACCACGAGAAGCTGCCGATCGCCGCCAACTGCCGCATGTGCCTGGTGGACGTGGAGAAGTCGCCGAAGCCGGCGCCGGCCTGCGCCACGCCGGTGATGGACGGCATGAAGGTCGCCACCCGCAGCGAGAAGGCGCTGAAGTTCCAGCGCTCGGTGATGGAGTTCCTGCTCATCAACCATCCGCTGGACTGCCCGATCTGCGATCAGGGCGGCGAGTGCGAGCTGCAGGACGTGTCGCTGGGCTATGGCCGTTCGGTCAGCCGCTTCAACGAGCGCAAGCGCGTGGTCCCGGACGAGGACATGGGTCCGCTGGTCGCCACCGAGATGACCCGCTGCATCCAGTGCACCCGCTGCGTCCGCTTCACCGCCGAAGTGGCGGGCACCTATGAACTGGGTGGCATGTACCGCGGCGAGAACCTGCAGATCGGTACCTACGACGGCAAGCCCCTGACCACCGAACTGTCCGGCAACGTCGTCGACGTCTGCCCGGTCGGCGCGCTGACCAACAAGGTGTTCCAGTTCCGTGCCCGTCCGTGGGAGCTGACCGCGCGCGAGTCGCTGGGTTACCACGACGCGATGGGGTCGAACCTGTTCCTGCATGTGCGCCGCGGTGAAGTGCTGCGTTCGGTGCCGCGCGACAACGAAGCGGTCAACGAATGCTGGCTGTCCGACCGCGACCGCTACTCGCACCAGGGCCTGTACAGCGAAGACCGTGCGGTCAAGCCGCTGCGCAAGGTCAACGGCGAGTGGAAGGAAGTGAGCTGGGCCGAAGGCCTGGCCGCTGCCGCCGACATCCTCAAGGCGAACCAGGGCGACACCCTGGGCGTGCTGGTGCACCCGTCGACCTCCAACGAGGAAGGCGCTCTGCTGGCGCGCCTGGCCAAGGGCCTGGGTTCGGGCAACATCGATCACCGCATCAACAACCGCGATTTCTCCGACGCCGCCACCGCCGAAGTGTTCGGCCTGCCGCTGGCGGAGATCGAAGGCGCTGACCGCATCGTGGTTCTGGGCAGCAACATCCGCCATGAACTGCCGCTGCTGCATGCCCGCCTGCGCAAGGCGCAGACCCAGAACGGCGCGAAGATCCACGTCGTCAACCCGGTCGACTTCGACTTCGCCTTCAGCATCGCCGGCAAGCAGATCGTCGCACCGTCGCAGTTCGTCGATGCCCTGGCCAACGCCGAGCTGCGTTCGGCGGTGCAGGGTGGCAGCAACACCGTGCTGATCGTCGGTGCCATCGCCGAGAACCACCCGCAGGCTGCCGCGATCCGCGCCGCCGCGCGTGATTTCGCCACCGCCACCGGTGCCCGCCTGTGCCGCATTCCGCAGGGCGCCAACGCTGTCGGCCTGACCCGTGCGGGCGTGCTGCCGGCCGGCAGGGACGTCGCCGCGATGCTGGCGCAGCCGCGCCAGGCCTACGTGGTGTACGGCCTGGAGCCGGGCCTGGACTTCGCCGATGCGCCTGCCGCGCGCAAGGCGCTGGCCGGTGCCCAGGTCGTGGCGTTCAGCCACTTCGCCTGCGCCTCGACCCGCGACGTCGCCGATGTGATCCTGCCGATCGGTGCGCTGCCGGAAATCGACGCCACCCTGACCAACCTCGATGGCCGCGAACAGTCGGCCCGTGCCGGTGGCAAGCTGCCGGGCGAGGCCCGCGAAGGCTGGCGCGTCCTGCGTGCGCTGGGCGGTGAGCTGGCGGTGGCCGGTTTCGACTTCATCGATCTGGCGGGCCTGCGTGCCAGCCTGGCACCGGTATCGGTCACCGTGGCTGCGTCGGCCCAGCCGACCGTTGCAGGCGAAGGCCTGGAAGTGGCCTCGACGGCGGCGATCTACCGCACCGATGCCGTGGTCCGCCGCGCTCCGGCGCTGCAGTCGCATCCGCTGAACAACGCCCCGCGCATCGTCCTCAACACGGAAGATGCCGCACGCCTGCAGCTGCAGGAAGGGCAGATGGCCAAGGTCGGCACCGATGCCGGTCGCGCCACCCTGCCGGTGGTGGTCGACGCCCGCGTCGCTGCGGGTTCGGTCTGGATTGAATCGGGCCACGGCGCGACCGCGCCGCTGGGTGCCGCTCGCGTAACGGTGGTGGCTGCATGAACGAATTGCTGTTGAACGCGGTCGATCCGCTGCACCAGTGGCTGCTCGGCCTCGGTGACATCGGCGCGCTGCTCTGGATCATCCTGAAGATCCTGGTGATCACCGTACCGGTGATCGTCTCGGTGGCCTTCTACGTGGTCTGGGAACGCAAGCTGATCGGCTGGATGCACGTCCGCCATGGCCCGATGTACGTGGGCATGGGCATCTTCCAGGCCTTCGCCGACGTCTTCAAGCTGCTGTTCAAGGAAGTGGTCCAGCCGAGCAACGCCAACAAGGCGATCTACCTGCTGGCACCGCTGATCACCCTGGCCCCGGCGTTCGCGGCCTGGGCGGTGATTCCGTTCGATTCGCAGATCGTGCTGTCCAACGCCAATGCCGGCCTGCTGTACCTGCTGGCGATGACCTCGCTGGGCATCTACGGCATCATCCTGGCCGGCTGGGCGTCCAACTCGAAGTATGCGTTCCTGGGTGCGATGCGTGCCTCGGCGCAGATGATCAGCTACGAAATCGCGATGGGCTTCGCCCTGGTCGGCGTCATGATCGCTTCGGGCAGCCTGAACCTGAGCAACATCGTGATGGCCCAGGCCGGCAGTTCCGGCTTCTTCGACTGGTTCCTGATTCCGCTGTTCCCGCTGTTCGTCGTGTACTGGGTGTCCGGCGTGGCCGAGACCAACCGTGCCCCGTTCGACGTGGTGGAAGGCGAGTCGGAAATCGTCGCTGGCCACATGGTCGAGTACTCGGGCGGCGCGTTCGCGCTGTTCTTCCTGGCCGAGTACGCGAACATGATCCTGATCAGTTTCCTGATCTCGATCTTCTTCCTCGGTGGCTGGCTGAGCCCGATCCAGGGCTGGGTCGATCCGGGCACTGTGTCGCCGCTGGTCGACTGGATCTGGAAGGGTGGCGCGCCGTGGCTGTTCGTCAAGGTGTTCTTCTTCGCCAGTGCCTACATCTGGTTCCGTGCCAGCTTCCCGCGCTTCCGCTACGACCAGATCATGCGCCTGGGCTGGAAGGTCTTCATTCCGCTGACCATTTTCTGGATCGCGGTCACCGCCGTCATGGTGTTCTTCGGCGTGATTCAAAAGGGCGTCTAAAGTGATGAACAGGATTACCCATTACTTCAAGAGCCTGCTGCTGCTCGAACTGCTGGCCGGCCTTTGGCTGACGCTGAAGTACAGCGTCAGGCCGAAGTACACGATGATGTACCCGATGGAGAAGTTCCCGCAGTCGCCGCGCTTCCGTGGCCTGCATGCGCTGCGCCGCTATCCCAACGGTGAAGAGCGCTGCATCGCCTGCAAGCTGTGCGAGGCGGTCTGCCCGGCGCTGGCCATCACCATCGATTCGGCCAAGCGCGAGGACGGCACCCGCCGCACCACCCGCTACGACATCGACCTGTTCAAGTGCATCTTCTGTGGCTTCTGTGAGGAAAGCTGCCCGGTGGACTCGATCGTCGAAACCCACATCCTCGAGTACCACTTCGAGAATCGTGGCGAAAACATCGTTACCAAGCCGCAGCTGCTGGCCCTGGGCGACCGTCTCGAGTCCGAGATCGCCGAGCGTCGCGCCGCCGATGCCGCTTACCGCTGAGGTCGAGAGATGGATTGGGTAAATATCGCTTTCTGGGTCTTCGCCATCGTGGCCGGCATCTCCGCCGCGGCGGTGATCAGCGTGCGCAACCCCGTGCACGCCGTTCTGTGCCTGGTGCTGACCTTCTTCTCTGTTGCCTGCGTGTGGCTGCTGGTGGGCGCCGAGTTCCTCGGTGTGGCGCTGGTGCTGGTCTACGTCGGCGCGGTGATGGTGCTGTTCCTGTTCGTGGTGATGATGCTCGACATCGATCCGTCGAACCTGCGTGAGGGCTGGGTGCGTTACCTGCCGGTCGGCCTGGTCGTGGCCGTGGCGATGCTGGTGCAGATGCTGATGCTGATCGGCGTCAAGGGCAGGGCGGTCAATCCGTTCCCGGCCGACAATGCGGCCGCTCTGGCCGCTGACACGTCCAACGTCACCTGGCTGGCCCGCAGCCTGTTCACCGAGTACCTGCTGCCGTTCGAGTTCGCCGCCGTCATCCTGACCGTGGCCGTGGTGGCCGCGGTGATGCTGACCCTGCGTCGCCGCGAAGGCCTGAAGACCCAGAACCCGACGCAGCAGACCATGGTCAAGGCGCATGATCGCCTGCGCGTGGTCAAGATGAGTGCCGAGCAGCCGGTGGTGCACAGCAACAGCACGCCTGCGGCGGGCGAAGAGGAGACCAAGGCATGATCACTCTGGGCCATATCCTGGCGCTGGGCGCGGTGCTGTTCTGCATCAGCCTTGCCGGCATCTTCCTCAACCGCAAGAACATCATCGTGCTGCTGATGTCCATCGAGTTGATGCTGCTGTCGGTGAACATCAACTTCGTCGGATTCTCGCGCCAGCTGGGCGATCCATCCGGCCAGCTGTTCGTGTTCTTCATCCTGACCGTCGCCGCTGCCGAGGCCGCCATCGGCCTGGCGATCCTGGTGACCCTGTTCCGTACCCGCCGCACGATCAATGTCGGCGAAGTCGATTCGCTGAAGGGCTGATCCACAGATGGAAATCACTCTCTCCAAGAGTCTGTTGATCGCAGTGGTGCTTGCACCGCTGTTCGGCAGCATCATCGCCGGCCTGTTCGGTCGCCAGGTCAAGCGCTTCGGCGCGCAGACCATCACCATCCTCGGCGTTGCGGTTGCGTGCGGCCTGTCGATGTACACGCTCTACCAGCTGCTGTGGGGTGGGGCGCAGCCGTTCAACCAGAACGTCTACACCTTCTTTGAAGTCGGCCAGTACTCGGCCCACGTCGGTTTCATGGTCGACAAGCTGACCGCGATGATGATGGTGGTGGTGACCTTCGTGTCGCTGCTGGTCCACATCTACACGATCGGCTACATGCAGGACGATCCGGGCTACCAGCGCTTCTTCAGCTACATCTCGCTGTTCACCTTCTCGATGCTCACCCTGGTGATGAGCAACAACTTCCTGCAGCTGTTCTTCGGCTGGGAAGCGGTGGGCCTGGTGTCATACCTGCTGATCGGCTTCTGGTTCAAGCGCCCGACCGCGATCTTCGCCAACATGAAGGCGTTCCTGGTCAACCGCGTCGGTGACTTCGGCTTCCTGCTGGGTATCGCCGGCGTGCTGTGGGTGTTCGGCACCCTGGACTACTCCGAGGTGTTCTCGCAGGCCAGCATGCTGGCCGACCCGCGCGCCCAGCTGCAGATCTGGGACGGCACCCTGTTCGGGATGCAGCTGCTGAACGAGCCGGTGATCTGGTCGATCGCCACCCTGATCTGCATCTGCCTGTTCATCGGCGCCATGGGCAAGTCGGCCCAGGTCCCGCTGCACGTGTGGCTGCCGGATTCGATGGAAGGCCCGACGCCGATCTCGGCGCTGATCCACGCCGCGACCATGGTGACCGCCGGTATCTTCATGGTCACCCGCATGTCGCCGCTGTTCGAGCTGTCGCAGACCGCGCTGGACTTCATCCTGTTCATCGGTGCCACCACGGCCTTCTTCACCGGCCTGATCGGTATCGTGCAGAACGACATCAAGCGCGTGGTCGCGTACTCGACGCTGTCGCAGCTGGGCTACATGACCGTGGCGCTGGGTGTTTCGGCCTACTCGGCCGCCGTGTTCCACCTGATGACCCACGCCTTCTTCAAGGCGCTGCTGTTCCTCGGTGCCGGCTCGGTCATCATCGCCATGCACCACGAGCAGGACATGCGCAAGATGGGCGGCCTGCGCAGGTACATGCCGATCACCTTCATCACCATGTGGATCGGCACCCTGGCCCTGGTCGGTACGCCGTTCTTCTCCGGCTTCTACTCGAAGGACACCATCATCGAGGCCGCCGAGATCCATGCCCATATCCAGGGCAGCTGGGTGGCCACCTATGGCTACTGGGCGGTGCTGGGCGGCGTGCTGGTGACCAGCTTCTACAGCTTCCGCCTGCTGTTCATGACCTTCCATGGCAAGGAGCGCTTCCGTGACGCGCATGACGATCATGGCCACGACCATGACGATCACCATGCCGCCGATGCGCACCCTGCCGACGCCCACCATGACGACCACGGTCATGGCCACGGCGCGCACGAGCCGCACGAGACCCCGTGGGTGGTGACCCTGCCGCTGATCCTGCTGGCCATCCCGTCGATCGCCATCGGCTTCTTCAGCATCGGTCCGATGCTGCACGGCACCGACTGGGCCGGCCACCACGCCCATGAGGCGATCAAGGGCCAGGCGACCACGTTCTTCACCGGCATCGTCGACTTCTACGATCCGGCCAAGAACACCGTGGCCTTCCTCGGCGAGGAGTTCCATGGCCCGGTGGCGTTCGCGCTGCACGGCATGATGCTGCCGCCTTTCTGGCTGACCCTGGCGGGCTTCCTGCTGGCCGCGTTGTTCTACCTGTGGAAGCCGGACCTGTCGGGCAAGGCACGCAAGGCCTTCGCCCCGCTGGTGTCGGTGCTGGAAAACAAGTACGGCTTCGACAAGCTGTGGATCGATGGCTTTGCCGGTGGCAGCGTCAAGCTCGGCAGGGTCTCGCGCTGGATCGACAGCAACATCGTCGACGGCGTGGTCAATCTCTCGGCACGTGTTGTGGACGTTGCAGCCGGCGTGCTGCGTCGTACCCAATCCGGTTTCCTCTATCACTACGCCTTCGCGATGATCATCGGCCTGATTGCCCTGCTGGGCGTGCTGATGCATTACCTGCGTTGATGACCTGTACGGAATAAGAAGACGTGTCGAACTGGCCTCTACTCAGTGTCCTCATCTGGCTGCCGATCATCGGTGGTGCCCTGATCCTTGCGATCCGTGATGCTCAGACCGCCCGCTGGGCGTCGCTGGGCGTGGCGGTGCTGACCTTCGTGGCGAGCCTCTCGCTGCTGGGCGGCTACAACCCGGGCATCGATGGCCTGCAGTTCGTCGAGACCCATGCGTGGATCCCGGCGTACAAGATCGGCTACAACCTGGGCGTGGACGGCATCGCCGTGGCGCTGATCCTGCTGACCACCCTGGTCAGCGTGCTTGCCCTGATCGGTGCCTGGAGCGCGATCGACAAGCGCGTCAACCAGTACGTGGCGGCCTTCCTGATCCTGGAAGGCGTCACCGTCGGCATCTTCGCTGCGACGGACGCGATGCTGTTCTACGTGTTCTTCGAAGCGATGCTGATCCCGATGTTCCTCATCATCGGTGTCTGGGGTGGCCCGCGTCGCATCTACGCCGCACTGAAGTTCTTCCTCTACACCTTCCTCGGCTCCGTGCTGATGCTGGTGGCGCTGATCTACCTGTACATGAAGGGCGGCAGCTTCCAGCTGGCCGATCTGTACGCGCTGCCGCTGACGGCCAAGGAGCAGACCTGGATCTTCTTCGCCTTCCTGATCGCCTTCGCGGTCAAGGTGCCGATGTTCCCGGTGCACACCTGGCTGCCGGATGCGCACGTGGAAGCGCCGACCGCCGGTTCGGTGATCCTGGCCGCCATCGCGCTGAAGATCGGTGGTTACGGCTTCCTGCGCTTCAACCTGCCGATCGTGCCGGATGCTTCGCTGGAGTGGGCCTGGCTGGTGATCGCGCTGTCGCTGATCGCGGTGATCTACGTTGGCCTGGTCGCCCTGGTCCAGGACGACATGAAGAAGCTGATCGCGTACTCGTCGATCGCGCACATGGGTTTCGTCACCCTGGGTACCTTCATTGCCCTGTGGCTGGTGCGAGAAGCCGGCAACGTCGATGCGGCCCGCCTGGGCCTGCAGGGCGCGATGGTGCAGATGATCTCGCACGGCTTCGTGTCGGGTGCGATGTTCTCCTGCGTCGGCGTGCTGTACGACCGCATGCACAGCCGCCGCATCGCCGATTACGGCGGCGTGGTCAATGTGATGCCCTGGTTCGCCACCTTCGCCATGCTGTTCTTCATGGCCAATGCGGGCCTGCCGGGCACCAGCGGTTTCGTCGGCGAGTTCATGGTCATCCTGTCCGCCTTCCAGCGTAACCCGTGGATCGCCCTGGGCGCGGCCACCACCCTGATCATCGGTGCGGCCTATACCCTGTGGCTGTACAAGCGCATCTTCTTCGGCGAAGTGGCCAACAGCCATGTCGCCGAACTGAAGGACATCAACGGCCGCGAATGGCTGGTGCTGGGCGTGTTCGCCATCGGCGTGCTTGCCCTGGGCATCTACCCCAAGCCGCTGACCGACCTGATGGAGCCCTCGATCGCGAAGCTGGCGATGCAGATCGCATCCAGCAAGCTGCTGTAATTCCAGGATTTGATGATGACCACCTCGCCGCTGCTGCCATTGACCGCTGCTGACCTGCCTCCGCTCGCCCCCGAGCTGGTGCTGATCGGCAGCGCCTTCGCCCTGATGATCCTCGACCTGTTCGTCAGCGAGCGGAACAAGATCGTCACCCACCTGTTCTCGGTTGCTGCACTGGCCGTCGTGCTGTTCATGCTGGCGACCGGCGCGGGCGGGCAGGGAGAGGTCTTCCATGGCATGTTCGTGCGCGATACCGCCGCGGACGTGATGAAGACCGGGATCGTGCTGCTCAGCGGCCTGACCCTCGTGTACGGCTGGCGCTACCTGCGCGACCGCAACCTGTTCCAGGGCGAGATCCCGGTGCTGATCCTGTTCGGCACGGCCGGCATGATGATCCTGGTCTCGGCCGGCAGCCTGCTGATGGTCTACCTGGGCCTGGAACTGCTGGCGCTGTGCACGTATGCGCTGGTGGCCAGCAACCGCGACAGCGGCCTGGCCTCGGAAGCGGCGATGAAGTACATCGTGCTCGGTTCGCTTGCCTCCGGCCTGCTGCTGTATGGCATGTCGCTGATCTACGGCGCCACCGGCAGCCTGCACCTGGACGTGATCCGCGATGCCATCCCGCATTCCGAAGAGCGCGTGCTGCTGATCACCGGCGCGGTGTTCATGATCGCGGGCGTGGCCTTCAAGCTGGGTGCGGCACCGTTCCACATGTGGCTGCCGGACGTCTACCAGGGTGCGCCGGCGCCGATCGCGCTGTTCATCAGCTCGGCACCGAAGCTGGCTGCGTTCGGCATGGCCTACCGCCTGCTGGAAATGGGCGTGGGTCCGCTGTCGACCGAGCTGCAGCTGCTGATCGCCGGCCTGGCCGCCGTATCGCTGGTGATCGGCAACCTGATGGCGATTGCGCAGAGCAATCTCAAGCGCATGCTGGCGTTCTCCACCGTCTCGCACATCGGCTTCCTGCTGATGGGCATCGCCGGTGGTGGCTCGCAGGGCTACGCTGCCGCGCTGTTCTATGCGCTGGCCTACGCCATCATGTCCACCGCTGCCTTCGGCGCGATCATCGCGCTGTCGCGTGCCGGCTTCGAGGCCGAGAACATCGAGGACTTCAAGGGCCTGAACGCCCGCAACCCGTGGATGGCCGGCCTGGTGCTGTGCATCATGGCGTCGCTGGCGGGCATTCCGCCGTTCCTCGGCTTCTGGACCAAGCTGGCGGTGCTGGGTGCGGCCGTCAACGGCGGCCTGCTGTGGCTGGCGATCCTCGGCGTGCTGTGCGCAGTGGTCGGCTGCTTCTACTACCTGCGGGTCATCAAGGTCATGTACTTCGATGAGCCGGTGGGCGAGGCCATTCCGCGCAGCAACGACCGCGTGCTGGGCCTGGTGCTGGGCGTGAACGCGCTGGCGCTGCTGGCCCTGGGCCTGGCCTGGAACCCGATCATGGTCTGGTGCCAGCAGGCTTTTGCGCATCTTGCATAAAAGTTGACACAAAGCTGCGCGATTCGTGTAATATGCGCAGCCTGAGTTGTCACTGCAGCGGTTCAGCCAGAACATCGTTGCGACATCCCCCTCGTCAGGGTGGGGCAGCAGCTCAAACACTTCCGGTGCGGGGTGGAGCAGTCTGGCAGCTCGTCGGGCTCATAACCCGAAGGTCGCAGGTTCAAATCCTGCCCCCGCTACCAACATCAGGCCGGCGCCATCCGGCTTGATGAATGAGGGAAAGCTTGCATTTATTGCAGTTATGCCTCATGATTCCGCTTCTGATGCGGGGTGGAGCAGTCTGGCAGCTCGTCGGGCTCATAACCCGAAGGTCGCAGGTTCAAATCCTGCCCCCGCTACCAAGTAAAGAGATCGCCTTCGAAGTCCTGCTTCGAAGGCGTTTTTCTTTGAGGTCTGTGTGCTTTCCACGTGTTCGGGGTCAGATCCCTTTTTCCGTGGAAAAGGGATCTGACCCGGGTCCCTGCCTTGCACCAGCGCGGTGCAGCCGCTATCATCATCGGCCTAAGCAGTACCCCTGAAGGCGGCGCTCCCCTGGGGAGACCTCACCCGGAAGGAGGGCTCGCAACATGCCTTCGCGGCGTGCTGCAACCGGAATCCAGTCACCGGAGTCTTTCCGGAAAAAGGGGCCCTGCGGGCCCTTTGTCGTTTCCGGGGCGTCATGTTCATGCCGGCCATGGCCGGCACCCAACCAAGAGATCAAGGCAGGCTGTGAGCGACAAGGCAACCGACATCGCGAATCTGCTCGCCCCGACCGTTGTGTCGCTGGGCCTGGAGCTGCTGGGCGTTGAGTATCTGCCGGCCCCCGGCGGTGCGACCCTGCGCCTTTACATCGACGTGCCGCTGGCTGAACAGCCCGAGCGCATCATCAATGTCGACGACTGCGAGCGGGTCAGCCGCGAAGTGTCGGCGCAGCTGGACGTCGAAGACCCGATCAGCGGCAACTACACGCTGGAAGTGTCCTCGCCGGGCGTCGATCGTCCGCTGTTCAACCTGGAGCAGTTCACTCGCCACCTGGGGGAGTCGGCCAAGGTCACCCTGAAGCTGCCGCAGGACAACCGACGTCGCCTGCAGGGCCGTATCGAAGCGACCGACGAGGCTGCGGGCACCATCACCTTCATCGTCGACAAGGCCGAAGTGGTCGTGTCGGCGGACAACATCGACAAGGCACGGATCCTGCCCGACTGGGTGGCGCTGGGGCTGGCCCCGAGCAAGCCGACCGGTCCGGCACCGAAGCGTCCGAAGCCGAACAAGAATTCTTCTTCCAACGAGCCGGCGGCAAAGAAGCCGCGCGCGGAGTGAGCCAATGAGCAAGGAACTGTTGCTGGTAGTCGACGCGGTCGCCAACGAGAAGGGCGTGCCGCGTGAAGTGATCTTCGATGCCATCGAGGCCGCCCTGGCCTCGGCAGCGAAGAAGCGCTATCCCGACGAGGAAGTGCTGACCCGCGTGGTCATCGACCACAAGGATGGCAGCTACGAAACCTTCCGTCGCTGGGAAGTGGTGGCTGATGACGTGGTCATGGAGTCGCCCGACCGCCAGATCCGCCTGATGGACGCCATCGATGAAGCCGAGGGCGTGGACGTCGGCGATTACATCGAAGAGCAGATCGAGAACCCGGACTTCGGCCGCATCGCCGCCCAGGCCGCCAAGCAGGTGATCGTGCAGCGCGTTCGCGAAGCCGAGCGCCAGCAGGTCGTGGATGCATGGAAGGACCGCGTCGGCGAGCTGATCACCGGTGTGGTCAAGCGTGCCGAGCGTGGCAACATCTACGTCGACCTCGGCGGCAACGCCGAAGGCTTCATCCCGAAGGACAAGGGCATTCCGCGCGACGTGCTGCGCGCCGGTGACCGCGTCCGCGGCTACCTGGCCGAAGTGCGCTCGGAGCCGCGTGGCCCGCAGCTGTTCATCAGCCGCGCCGCGCCGGAGTTCATGATCGAGCTGTTCAAGCTGGAAGTGCCGGAAGTCGGTCAGGGCCTGGTGGAAATCAAGGCCTGTGCCCGCGATCCGGGCGACCGCGCCAAGATCGCCGTGCTGGCCCACGACCAGCGCACCGATCCGATCGGTGCCTGCATCGGCATGCGCGGTTCGCGCGTGCAGGCGGTGTCCAACGAGCTCAATGGCGAGCGCGTGGATATCGTGCTGTGGAACGACAACCCGGCCAACTTCGTCATCAATGCGATGGCGCCGGCCGAGGTGCAGTCGATCATCGTCGATGAGGACAAGCACTCGATGGATCTGGCCGTTGCCGAGGACCGCCTGGCCCAGGCGATCGGCAAGGGTGGCCAGAACGTGCGCCTGGCCAGCCGCCTGACCGGCTGGCAGCTCAACGTGATGACCCAGGACCAGGTCACCGCCAAGTCGGAGGCCGAGCAGGCTTCGGCCCGCCAGCTGTTCATGGACAAGCTGGAAGTGGACGAGGAGATCGCCGGCATCCTGGTCAGCGAAGGCTTCGGCACCGTCGAGGAAATCGCTTATGTCCCGGTCGGCGAACTGCTGGCCGTGGAAGGTTTCGACGAGGATATCGTCGAAGAGCTGCGCGCTCGTGCCCGCGATGCGCTGCTCAATGAGGCCCTGGCAGTCGAGGAAGGCCTTGAAGACGGCCAGCCGGCGCAGGACCTGCTGTCCCTGAAGGGCATGGACGAAGCCACCGCGTATGCGCTGGCCGGCCACGGCGTGCGCACCAGCGAGGATCTCTCCGACCTGGCCGCCGACGAGGTCGTGGACTTCGGCATCGAAGGGCTGGACCAGGAGCGCGCCGCCGCGCTGATCCTGGCCGCGCGTGCCGAGGAGATCGCCCGACTGGAACGCGGCGAATGAGCCGGCAATGAACAGGGCCCTGAGCCGCTCAGGGCGTAGAATCCGCGCCACCTCCAGATGCGGGGGGGCGCCCACAAGATCATAGGATCCGAATGTCGCAGCAAACCACCATCCGCAAGCTTGCCGAACTGGTCAACACACCGGTCGAAAAACTGCTTGAACAGCTGGCCGGTGCCGGCATGAAGTTCAGCGGTCCCGACCAGGTCGTGACCAGCACCGAGAAGGTGAAGCTCCTGGGCTTCCTTCGTCGTTCGCACGGCAAGCCCGAGCAGGCGCCGGAAGAGACCGATCAGTCTGCAAAGAAGATCACCCTCAACCGCCGTAAACAGCAGGAAGTGACGGTCAATTCCGGTCGCAGCAAGACGACCGTGAATGTCGAGGTGCGCCAGAAGCGTACCTACGTCAAGTCCGATGGTGGTCGTGCGATGACTCCGGACGAAGAGCGCGCCGACATCCTGCGCAAGCTGGAAGAGTCGCGCGCCCGCAACCTCGCCGAACAGCAGGCATTGGCCGAGAAGGACCGTCTGCGCGACGAGGCCATCGTCCGTGCACGCGAGGAAGAGATTGCCGCCAAGGAGCGTGCCGAAGCCGAGAAGAAGGCTGCAGAGGAAGCAGCGGTTGCCGCCAAGGCCGCCGAGGCGCTGGCCGCCAGCCAGCCGAAGACGCGCGCTCCGATCGACGAAACCGCACCGCGTCCGCCGCGTACCCCGGCCGCAGCCCCGGCTGCCCCGCGTGGCGCTCCGCCACGCAGCGATGACCGCAACAACCGCAGCGCGCCGCGCAACGAGCGTGGCCCGGGCGATCGTTTCTCCGGCCAGATGCACCTGTCGGCCGCCGACCGTGCACGTCGTGGCAACAGCAACAGCACGACCCGTGGTCGTCCGGGCGGCCGGAACCAGGCCGGCGGCCGTCGCGACATGTCGCGCGGTGGCAGCAACGCCGGTCCGCATGCCTTCGAACGTCCGACCGCACCGGTCGTGCGTGAAGTGGCGATCGGCGACACGATCACCGTGGCCGACCTGGCGCAGAAGCTCGCGCTGAAGGGCGGCGAGGTGGTCAAGGCGCTGTTCAAGATGGGCGTGATGGCCACCATCACCCAGTCCATCGACCACGACACGGCGGCGCTGGTGACCGAGGAACTCGGCCACAAGGCGATCCGTGCCAACGACAACGACGCCGAAGACGCACTGCTGGCATCGACCGGTGAAAACCAGGGCGAAGCCGTGCAGCGCCCGCCGGTGGTCACCATCATGGGCCACGTCGACCACGGCAAGACCTCGCTGCTGGATTACATCCGCCGCACCAAGGTCGCCACCGGCGAAGCCGGCGGCATCACCCAGCACATCGGTGCGTACCACGTGGATACGCCGAAGGGCGTGATCAGCTTCCTGGATACCCCGGGCCACGCAGCCTTCACTTCGATGCGTGCCCGCGGTGCCAAGCTGACCGATATCGTGGTGCTGGTGGTCGCTGCAGATGACGGCGTGATGCCGCAGACCAAGGAAGCGATCCAGCATGCCCGTTCCGCCGGCGTGCCGCTGATCGTGGCAATCAACAAGATCGACAAGTCCGACGCCGATCCGATGCGGGTCAAGAACGAACTGCTGACCGAGCAGGTCGTGGCCGAAGACTTCGGTGGCGACACCCAGATGGTGGAGATCTCGGCCAAGACCGGCCTGGGCATCGACGACCTGCTGGACGCCATCTCGATCCAGGCCGAACTGCTGGAACTGAAGGCTGTCGATGAAGGCCGCGCGTCCGGCGTGGTGATTGAATCGTCGCTGGACAAGGGCCGCGGCCCGGTCGCCACCGTGCTCGTGCAGCAGGGCCGCCTGAAGAAGGGCGATTACCTGGTGTGCGGCATCCAGTACGGCCGCGTGCGAGCGCTGTTCGACGAAACCGGCAAGCAGCCGGAGTTCGCCGGCCCGTCCATCCCGGTGCAGGTCCTGGGCCTGTCCGGCGTGCCGGAAGCCGGTGACGACTTCGTGGTGGTCGAGGACGAGCGTCTGGCCAAGGACGTTGCCCAGCAGCGTGAGACCAAGCGCCGCGAGTCGCGCCTGGTCGCCACGGCGGGCAGCCGGATGGAAGACATCATGGCGACCCTGGGCAAGGGTGAGGGCCAGCAGGTCCTCAACCTGGTCATCAAGGCCGACGTGCAGGGTTCGGTGCAGGCGCTGAGCCAGGCCCTGGTCGCGCTGTCCAACGACGACATCCGCATCAACGTGATCCACTCCGGCGTGGGCGGCATCACCGAGTCGGACGCCAATTCGGCTGCCGCCTCCAAGGCCACCGTCATCGGCTTCAACGTGCGTGCGGATGCTTCGGCCCGTCGCATCATCGAATCCAACGGCGTGGACCTGCGTTACTTCTCGATCATCTATGACGTGATCGATCAGGTGAAGCAGGTGGCCTCCGGTCTGCTGGGCGTGGAGATCCGCGAAGAGATCATCGGTATCGCCGAGGTCCGCGATGTCTTCCGCAGCTCCAAGCTGGGCGCCGTCGCCGGCTGCATGGTCATCGAAGGCGTGGTCAAGCGCAGCAAGCCGATCCGCGTCCTGCGCGACAGCGTGGTGGTGTTCGAAGGCGAGCTGGAATCGCTGCGTCGCTTCAAGGAAAACGTCGAGGAAGTCCGCAACGGCACCGAATGCGGTATCGGCGTGAAGGCTTACAACGACGTCAAGCCGGGCGACCAGATCGAGTGCTTCGAGCGCATCGAAGTGCCGCGTACCCTGTAATGCTGCAACGGACCGGCCCTCGCGGGCGGGTCCACCCCAGGTGGCGCCCGACCCCGGTCGGGCCGTCTCTCCCGGTAGGGCCCGACCTTGGTCGGGTCACATTCAATTCAAGAGCCCGACCGCGTGCCCAAGACTTTCCATCGAACCGACCGTGTCTCCGCCCAGCTGCGCCGTGAACTCGGCACCCTGGTGCACAACGCCGTGCGCGAGCACGGGTTGCCCTCGGTGAGCGTATCCGACGTGGAAATCACCCGCGACATGGCCCATGCCAAGGTCTTCGTCACCGCGCTGATGCCGGAACGTTCGGCCGAAGCGGTGGCCGGCCTGAAGGAACTGGGCTATCGCCTGCGCATGGACCTGGCCCGGGCGATGAAGCTGCGCCACGTGCCGGAGCTGCATTTCCATTACGACGACTCGGTTGATCGGGGCGAGCACATCGACAACATCCTGCGCGATCTGCCCGACACCGTGGCTGCCGAGAAGCGCCGCGAGAGCGACGAAGAATAACCGCGCGACGCCGGGCATGCCCGGCGTCGCTGCATTCCGGCTGCGCGATGTCTGATGCAGGCCGCGCCGCGCGCTTGCCGGGCATGGTCCGGCGCTACACCCGTATCTGTCATGACCCGAATTCAGTTCCGCCGCCTGGACGGCATCCTGCTGCTCGACAAGTCGACCGGCATGAGCTCCAACGCTGCCCTGCAGGTGGCGCGCCGCCTGTTCCGTGCCGAGAAGGGCGGGCATACCGGCAGTCTCGACCCGCTGGCCACCGGCCTGCTGCCGTTATGCTTCGGCGAGGCGACCAAGATCGCCGGCCTGCTGCTGGGCTCGGCCAAGGCCTATGACGCCGAGATCGTGCTCGGCCAGACCACCGACACCGATGACGCCGAAGGCGAGGTGCTGCTGCAGCGCCCGGTGCCGCAGATCACTGCTGACGTCCTGCAGGCCGCGCTGGCACCGCTGACCGGCAGCATCCGCCAGCGGGCCCCGATCTATTCAGCGCTGAAGCAGGGAGGCGAGCCGCTGTACGTGAAGGCCCGCCGCGGCGACGCCATCGAGGCGCCGGAGCGGCAGGTCCAGGTGCATGCCATCGAGGTCCTGGAACAGCAGCCCGAGCGGCTGCGCCTGCGCGTCACCTGTGGCTCGGGTACCTACATCCGCAGCCTGGCGCGTGATCTCGGCGAGGCGCTAGGCTGTGGTGCGCACATCAGCGCCCTGCGCCGGCTGTGGGTGGAGCCGTTCCGCGAGCCGGCGATGGTCACCCTGGACCAGCTGCGGGCCATGGTCGAAACGGGCGACCTGGCGGCCATGGATGCGCTGCTGCTGCCGCTGGCCGACGGTCTGGCCGGGTATCCGCGGGTCGAGCTGGACGCCGCCCAGACGCAACGGTTCTGCATGGGGCAGCGGTTGCGCGATGCCGGCTGGCCGCGCGGTCTGGTGGCGGTGTTCGGTCCGGACGCCGCTGTCCAGGGCCTCGGTCAGGTCGATGACAGTGGCCTGCTGGCCCCGCAGCGCCGCTTCAACCTCTGAGCAGGGCGGGGCGGTTCAGCCCCGGTCCTTGTCCCCGGAGCCCCTGGCCGTTACAATTTCGCGGCCATTTTCTGGCAGCCTGCCCCGCGCAGGTTTCATCCCCGTAGTCCACGGCGAGCCTGGCGGTGCGCGAAGCGCGTTCCTGCCGGCCACGCATCACTGAGAAAAAGACATGTCGATCGACACCCAGAAGGTCATTGAAGACAACAAGCGCAGCGCCGCCGACACCGGCTCCCCGGAAGTCCAGGTGGCCCTGCTGACCGCCCGCATCGAACTGCTGACCGGCCACTTCAAGACCCACAAGAAGGATCACCACAGCCGCCGCGGCCTGCTGCAGATGGTCAACCGCCGTCGCAGCCTGCTCGACTACCTGAAGAAGAAGGACGTCGAGCGTTACAAGGCCCTGATCGAGAAGCTTGGCCTGCGTCGCTAAGCAACGAATCCCCCGCGGCGCAGCGATGCGCCGCGGTTTTGTTTTGTAGTACCGCAATCCCCGATTCAGGCCGGAACGATCCGGTCACCCGCTGGCGGCAAGGGTCGCCGACGGTCCAAATTCGCAGACAGCATCCCCAAGGACACCCTCCGTGGCAAAAATCACCAAAACCTTCCAGTACGGCAAGCACACCGTCACGCTTGAGACCGGCGAAGTCGCCCGTCAGGCCAGCGGCGCCGTCATCGTCAAGATGGACGACACCGTACTGCTGGTCACCGCCGTCGCCGCCAAGAGCGCGCGCGAAGGCCAGGACTTCTTCCCGCTGACCGTCGACTATCAGGAGAAGTTCTACGCCGGCGGCCGTATTCCGGGTGGTTTCTTCAAGCGCGAAGGCCGTGCGACCGAGAAGGAAACCCTGATCTCGCGTCTGATCGACCGTCCGATCCGTCCGCTGTTCCCGGAAGATTACAAGAACGAAGTGCAGATCATCGCCACGGTGATGTCGCTGAACCCGGACGTGGACGGTGACATTCCGGCCCTGATCGGTGCTTCGGCGGCCCTGGCTCTGGCCGGCACCCCGTTCATGGGTCCGATCGGCGCTGCCAAGGTCGGTTACAAGAACGGCGAGTACATCCTGAACCCGACCGTCAGTGAACTGGCTGACTCGCAGCTGGAACTGGTCGTTGCCGGTACCTCCAACGCCGTGCTGATGGTCGAATCCGAAGCCGCGCTGCTGTCGGAAGAAGTGATGCTGGGCGCCGTGACCTTCGGTCACCGCGAAATGCAGAAGGTCATCAACGCGATCAACGAGCTGACCGTCGAAGCCGGCACCAAGCCGTCGACCTGGGAAGCCCCGGCCAAGAACGAAGCGCTGATCGCCGCCCTGAAGGAAGCCATCGGCCCGCGCCTGGGCGAAGCCTTCCAGGTGCGTGACAAGCTGCAGCGTCGCGATGCCATCTCGGCGATCAAGAAGGACGTGGTCGAAGCCCTGGCCGGCCGCGTGGCTGCCGAAGGCTGGAACCCGGCCGAGCTGTCGAAGGAATTCGGCGAACTGGAATACCGCACCATGCGCGACTCGGTGCTGGACACCAAGGTCCGCATCGACGGCCGTGCGCTGGATACCGTCCGCCCGATCTCCGTGAAGACCGGTGTGCTGCCGCGTACCCACGGCTCCTCGCTGTTCACCCGCGGCGAAACCCAGGCCATCGTGACCATCACCCTGGGCACCGCCCGCGACGGTCAGGTCATCGATGCCGTTGCCGGTGAGTACAAGGAAAACTTCCTGTTCCACTACAACTTCCCTCCGTTCTCGGTGGGTGAGTGCGGCCGCATGATGGGTCCGAAGCGCCGCGAGATCGGCCACGGTCGCCTGGCCAAGCGCGGCGTGCTGGCTGTCATGCCGTCGCTGGAAGCCTTCCCGTACACCATCCGCGTCGTCTCGGAAATCACCGAGTCGAACGGTTCCTCGTCGATGGCCTCGGTCTGCGGTTCGTCGCTGGCCCTGATGGACGCCGGCGTGCCGGTGAAGGCCCCGGTGGCGGGTATCGCCATGGGTCTGGTCAAGGAAGGCGACCGCTTCGTCGTCCTGTCCGACATCCTGGGTGACGAAGATCACCTGGGCGACATGGACTTCAAGGTGGCCGGTACCGCTGAGGGCATCTCCGCCCTGCAGATGGACATCAAGATCGAAGGCATCACCGAAGAGATCATGAAGCAGGCGCTGCAGCAGGCCAAGGCTGGCCGTCTGCACATCCTGGGCGAAATGGCCCACGGCCTGACCGCTCCGCGTTCGGAACTGTCCGACTACGCGCCGCGCCTGCTGACCATCAAGATCCACCCGGACAAGATCCGCGAAGTGATCGGCAAGGGTGGCTCGACCATCCAGGCCATCACCAAGGAAACCGGCACCCAGATCGACATCCAGGATGACGGCACCATCGTCATTGCCTCGGTCAACGCGATCGCTGCCCAGGCCGCCAAGGCCCGCATCGAGCAGATCACCTCGGACGTCGAGCCGGGCCGCATCTACGAAGGCAAGGTCGCCAAGATCATGGACTTCGGCGCGTTCGTCACCATCCTGCCGGGCAAGGACGGCCTGGTCCACGTCTCGCAGATCTCCAGCGAGCGCGTCGAGAAGGTCGGCGACAAGCTGAAGGAAGGCGATGTGGTCAAGGTCAAGGTGCTGGAAGTCGACAAGCAGGGCCGTATCCGCCTGTCGATGAAGGCCGTGGAAGAAGGCGAGGGCGCCAGCGCCGAATGATCGACCCACGGTCGATCACGGCAGGTGTCAACCCCGGTTGAGCACCGCCGCTGACATCGCTGGAATGAGAAAGCGGGCTTCGGCCCGCTTTTTCTTTGTCCGGCATCCTGAGCGGGCTTGCCGCTATGCTGTTGTCATGGACCTCCTGCGCCTGCTCGACCTGGACATCGACCGCCCGGCGCAGCGCGTGAGCCGGGCCGGTGAGGCCCTGCCCATCAGTGGCCTGAGCTGGACCCTGTTCGACGTGCTGCTTGCACACGGCACCCGTGTGGTGGATTTCGACACGTTGGCGGCCCAGGTCTGGGCACCTGCGGTGGTTGGTGAGGATGCGGTCAGTCAGCGGGTGAAACTGCTGCGGCAGGCACTCGGCGATGACAGCCGTCGGCCGCGCTACATCCGTTCGGTGCGCGGGCGCGGCTATCAGCTGTGCGCCGCACCGATACCGATGGCACCGCCGCCAGTGATCCGATCGTCACGAGGGCGCTGGTGGTGGGCTGCAGCGCTGGTGGCGGTGGGCGGGTTGGCGGTGGCGGTGCTGGCGTGGCCGGACCAGGCTCCGCCCGCCGCAGCCACGTCCCTGCTGCAGCGCGCGGACTATTACGCCGGTATCGGCCAGGCGAGCAACAACGAACGCGCGATCGCCCTCTACCGCCAGGCACTCCAGGTCGATCCAGAATCCAGCGCGGCCCGGCGTGGGCTGGCACGTGCATTGTCGGCGCAGGGATGCCTGTTCAACGGTTCTCCGCAGCAGATGCGCGAAGCGCTGGCGCTGGCCGACTCCGAACGTGCACGAGCGCCGCATGACGGTGCCACGTACGCCCTGCGCGGGTATGCGCATGATTGCCTTGGGCGGATGGACGATGCGGTAGCCGACTACGCGCGCGCGATCCAGCTCGATCCTGCGGACGAGCGCACCCGCGCATCGCTGGCCTACCTGCAGCAGGAGCAGGGCCACCTGTCGCTGGCGCTGCGCGCCAACCTCGCGCTCAAGGCACCCGAACGCATCCGCTTCCGTGATGTGCAGGTGGCGCGCGAAATGGAACTGCTCGGTTTCACCCAGGCGGCAGCGCAGCGCCATGCGCGCAACTTCCAGCTTTACCCGGACAACGTGTTCGCCAACATCGCGTGGCCGCGCAGCCTGTACGTTGCCGGGGCCGCCGGGCGCGCCCGGGAGGAGCTGGCCATCGCATTGACGCGTGGCACACCACACCCCCAGCTGCTGCGCCTACAGGGAGAACTGGCATTGCTGGCCGGTGACACCGCGGCGGCGGCCGAGGCGTTCGCGACGGCGCACCGGCTGCGGCCGCAGCAATCGTTGGGAGAGACGCTGGCGGGCCTGTACGGATCGACGGCCATCGATCCGGCATGGGCACGTGCGCGATTGCAGCGCCTGCCGGCGGGGAGTGGTGATGGTTGGGCCGATGCTGCGCTCGAGCGGGCTCTGCTGTTGCAGTCGGTGGGTGATGCGAAGGCCGCCGTGGCCGCGCTGCACCAAGCGGTGGACGATGGCTTCCGCGATGCGGCATGGCTGCGTGCCACGCCGCTGTATGCTCCGCTGCGCAGCGCGCCGGAGTGGGAGCCGCTGCTGGCGCGTATCGATGCGGATGTCGCCAGGCAGCGCGCGCAGGTCCTCGCCGCCGCATGGCGACCCTCCGATCTGTCCGGTCTCAGCGCAGTGCGGGAAGCAGGAACTCAGTGAGAATCCGCCGCGACTGCGGATGGGCGAAGCTGCGGTTGTAGGCTTGGCTGGTGACTACGGCCACGGCATTCCTGTCAGGAATCAGGAAGACATAATTGCCACCGTTGCCGGACATCGCCCACACGGTCCGCTGCCTGCCCTGCACCGTCAGCTGCAGGCCCCACCATTGGTAGCCGTACTCGCTGCCATCGCCAGTGCGGGCCTGTGGCTGGATCATTGCAGCGATGAAATCACGGGGAACCAGTTGCCGGCCATTGCCGCGCCCCTGATCCAGCACCAGCTGCCCCAGCCGCGCCAGGTCGCGGCTGCGGTAGCGCGTGCCGCCGCCTCCCATTCCGATGCCCTCCGGTGAACGGTTCCAGTGGCTCTCGGTGATGCCCAGCGGACGCTCCAGTGCCCGGGCGGCATAGTCCGACAGTGGCATGCCGGTGGCCCTCTCGAGCACGGCGCCGAGCACGAACGAGTCGGCCGTACAGTACGCGAAGGAACGGCCATGAGGGCTGTCCTCCGGTCGCTGCATCCAGGGCGCGAAGCCCTTCACCGGCAGGGACAGGGCGAAGTCCAGCCAACGCTCGCTCACGTACATGCGCTCTTCGTGGCCGCTCGAGAACGGGTTCTCGTCGTCGCATTCCCACAGGCTGCTCATGGTCAGCAGATCCTGCAGGGTGATGGCGCGCAGGCGCGGGTCGACGACGTGGCGCGCGGTGAATCCGGGGAAGTAGTCGTAGACCCGGGCCTGCACGCCCGGCAGCGCCCCCTCGCCGATGGCGGCGCCGATCAGCAGTGCTGTCACGCTTTTGCTGGCCGAGCGCACATCGTGCAGGGTGCCCGCGTCCGCGCCGTTGAAGTAGCCCTCGTAGACGACGTTGCCGTCGACCTGCAGCAGCACGCTGCGGATCTGCTTGAGGTCATCGCGGGCGATGGCCTGCTCCAGGGCGGGCAGGCGGACGGAGGCAGGCGTTGCGGCGCCGGTGGTGTGGGGTATGAATGCCAGCAGCAGAAGGAGGAAGGGCATCAACGGACGCATGGTCGGGCTCCATCGGAAAGGAGACTGGATTTGAGCCCGGTCCTTCGCTGAAGTGCTGGAAGCGTGTCTGAAGAATTCTGAAGGGCCAGTACCGGCGACGGCAGCGCGCTGTCCTGCCGTGGGGCGTCAGGGACATGCCGATGTCATCCTGCGGGCGTCCGTGCCTGTCCAGTGGACGACATTCGATGAAGCCGCGCCGGGGCGTGATCGGTTTGCTACCGTGGCTGCGCCTTCGAACCGGGAGATCCCATGTTCCGCCAGACCCTGGCCGTCCTTGCCGTACTCGTCACCGCTGCCGTGCCCGGCGCAGTGCACGCTGCGCCGGCGCAGTCGCCGATCTTCGGCGCCTACTACCCCGGTGGCTCGGCCGGGCGCTATCCGGTTTCGAGCATTCCAGCCGAGCGCCTGACGCATCTGTTCTACGCGTTCTCCACCATCGAAGACGGCCGATGCGTGATCGGTGCGGACGCATCGAAGAACGTTGCCGAGCTGGCTGACCTGAAAAAAGCGCATCCGCATCTGCGCACGCTGATCTCGATCGGCGGCTGGGGCGCCGGTGGGTTCTCCGATGCCGCGCTGACCGAAGCCAGCCGCAGGCGCCTGGTCGACTCCTGCATGACACTGTTCTTCGAACGGCACGCAGGCAGCTTCGACGGCGTGGACATCGACTGGGAGTTCCCGGTCAGTGGCGGCCCGAGGGAACTGGCGCATCGTCCGCAGGACCGGGCCAACATGACGCGCCTGGCGCAGGCGTTCCGTACCGCGCTCGATACGTACGGGCGCAGGGCAGGGCAGCCGATGCTGCTGACCGCCGCGCTGGCCGCTGGCCGGCTGCAGACCGATGGCCCCTATGATCCCGCCGCCAGCTACGACCTGCCGGCGCTGGCCCGGATACTCGATTTCATCAACCTGATGAGCTACGACATGGGTACCGGTTTTTCGGCCGTGTCGACCTTCAACGCGCCATTGCATGAAGTGCCGGCCGACCCGCTGGCGCCGGAACTGCGGCGCTGGAACAACGTGGCCGGTGCGGTGCAGTACTACCGCGAACATGGCGTGCCGGCGGACAAACTGGTGCTGGGCGTGCCGTTCTACGGGCGCGGCTTCAAGGTGACCGGGGAGACTGCCGACGGCCTGTACCAGGCTTACAGTGCGCCGGCCGATGCCGGCGACTGGCGGGTGATCAAGGCGCGTTACCTCGATCAGCCGGGCTGGACCAGGCACTGGCACCCGCAGGCGCAGAGCCCGTGGTTGTACAACCCGCGGGAGAACGTCTTCATCAGCTATGAAGACCCGCGTTCGATCGGCCTGCGGGCGCAGTTCGCCCGCGAACAGGGGCTGGCCGGTGTCTTCATGTGGGAGCTGACCGGCGACGATGAACAGGCCAGCCTGCTCAACGCGATGCTGGCGCCCTGGCACAAGGCCCGCGTGGGCGATTGAAGGCGCCGCGCTCCGCCGGCATGGCCCGGCGGGGCGGTCAGTCGGCCCAGACGCTGTTGGGGTCGCCGTTGCGCGCCCGGCGTTGGCTGGCCAGCGCCAAGCGCGCAAAGCCGAAGGCCATCGCCAGGGCGACAGCGTCGATCCAGAACAGCGGCCAGTGCCCGGCAGCGGCGGCACGCCACAGCCAGTCACCGTTCAATGCACCATGCAGGACCGGCACCAGCGCGGTCGCGGCCGCAGCGGCCCACAGCAGTTCCCGGGCAGCCTGTGCGGGCCTGCGCAGGAATGCCCACAGCGCGCACGCGGCCCAGCTGCTGAAACAGGCCCAACGGATGCCCGGGTCGACCGCCGCGGGTGCTGCGTGTTCGAGCACCAGCGCTACCACGAACGCCAACGAGATCGCCACGCACAGGCCGATGCAGACACCGACGGTGGCACGCGCCATGTTGACGGCCGCACGCGACTGCTCGGGCTGGCGTCGCTTGCGTCGCGATTCGATCCACAGCAGGTTGCCGGAATAGAACAGGAAGGCGCCGCCGAGCCCCATCAGGAAGTACAACCAGACCACCACGCCGTTGCCGAACTCACCGAAATGAAGCGCATAGGCGGCGCTCAGCGTAGCGTGATTGGCATCGCGCTGGCCCGGCAGCTGCGTGGCCAGCACGTCGCCGGTGGCCACGTCCAGGGCGACCGCGCCCAGCGGGCCCAGCGTGCCGGTGGATTCGCCGGTGATCTCGATGGTGGCCTTGGCGTCGCCACCATTGGCCAGTTTCAGATAGGCCGGTTCGAAGTTGGCCACGCCCTGGGCGCGGGCCACTTCCAGGGCGCGCGCATGCAGGACCTGCAGGCTGCCCGGCGGTGCCGGAACGCCGCTGGCCTCGCGCACCGGAGCGGTATCCATCGCGGTCGGCACGGCCTGCAGCAGTTTGCCATCGAAGATCAGCGGATTGAGCAGTGCCATCTGTACGAACGCCAGGCAGAGCAGGGCGCCGGTAACGGCGAACATCAGATGGAAGGGCAGACTGAGCACGCCGATCACGTTGTGCGCATCCTGCCACTGCTGCTTGAGGTTGCGGCCCGGGCGCAACGCGAACAGGTCACCCAGCAGTTTCGGCAGGTGGATCACCAGGCCGCTGAGCAGGGCCATGCCGTACAGCAGGCTGACGATGCCCATTACATACACGCCGGCCACCGGCAGGCCCAGGCTGTAATGCAGCTCGTTGACCAGTTCGGCCAGACCGGTCTGCGGCGGCGTCGGGCTGCCGGCGGTGTGTCCCGGCCATGCGTAGCGCCAGCTGCCGTCATCGGTCTGCCAGTAGGCCAGCGGCTGCGGATGGTCGGTGCCGGGGAAGGTCATGCCGACATGGCGGCGTGCCTCCGCGTGGGCTGCCAGCACGTCCTCGAGCAGGTGCTGTGCGTCATCCAGGTCCGCGGGCAATGCCGTCGCCGCGCCCGGCGTCTGCCACAACGGCAGGTCATGGTGGAAGAGGGTCAGGGCGCCTGCATAGAAGGCCACAAACAGGCCAAAGCCGGCGACCAGGCCGACCCAGGTGTGCAGGGTGGTGAACGTGCGCAGCGTCTGCGAGGAGAACTTCATGGGGACGGTCTCATTGCACCGCACCGGCCAGGCGCAGCAGGCCGAGCACGGCGAAGCCGGCGCCAGCACTGCCGGCCAGGGCCAGCCAGGCGTGCGCGGCGCGGCGGAAGCTGAACGCCCAGAGGGCGGCCAGCATCCACAGCGGGATGAAGGCGATCAGGGCCGGTACCAGTGCGTGCTGCCATGGGCCAGGCGGCAGCCAGGCCACCAGTCCGGTGGCGGCCGCGGCCAGCAGGAAGCCGGCGAAGATGCCGGCGAGGGCGCGGGCCCACATCAGCGCGGCTCCGCGCCGGGGCGGTGCCAGGCGGCGATGGCCGGCAGCAGCATCGCCGCCAGCATCCAGGTGCACAGCATCGCCACCAGCCCGGCGGCGAAGCCCAGTTCGGCCATCCACAGCCACAGTGCGGCCGCAGCGGCAACCAGGCCGATCTGTCGGCCAAGCCGGCCAGCCCGGCGCAGGCGCGGCCAGCGGCAATGCGGCGAGGCGGCATAGAAGGCCGTCGCCGAGAACATCGCGGACAGCACGCCCAGGCTGCAGAAGCCGAGCGTGGAAAGGCCGACAGTGATCATTGCCGGCAGCCTGCGCGGCGCGAGGGCGGCGAACGCGGGACACGGGCGGGGCCGGCGTAGGCCGGTCGGAGCGGGTGGCGCATCACGAGGTCCTGGGGGAAAGCGGGCAGGCTGGCACGGGGCGGGCTGCCTGGATATGGTAATCATTGCGATTTCAGGCTGCCAGCGACGGCCATTCAGGGGCGCGACGGGGAGTGCTTGGGCTTTCCCGCGCACTGGTCTAAAATCGCAGTCATTATCCTGACTGGAACAAGGTGGCCCGCGCCCAGCGCCGGCCGAGCGTGCGACATGAGCACTACCACCGCCCACGGTTGACCTGCCCCCGAAGGCCCTGCGTTCCAGGCGCCCTCGCGGCGCTTTTTTATTGCCCGGGCGCCTGCCCGGAGCCGCTTT
This sequence comes from Stenotrophomonas sp. YJH_SMC_106-19, assembly GCF_059368375.1. Lineage (NCBI taxonomy): Bacteria > Pseudomonadati > Pseudomonadota > Gammaproteobacteria > Lysobacterales > Lysobacteraceae > Stenotrophomonas > Stenotrophomonas sp. YJH_SMC_106-19. The sequence goes on along the minus strand of NZ_JCAFRQ010000001.1, from coordinate 426,475 downwards.
CCAGCCCGCAGCGCGGGCCCCCGCACGAAGCCACTGCGATGATCAACATTACCCTTCCCGACGGCAGCCGCCGCGAGTTCGAAAACCCCGTCAGCGTCATGGACGTCGCCCAGTCGATCGGTGCCGGCCTGGCCAAGGCGACCATCGCCGGCTCGGTCGATGGCGTGCTGGTCGATGCCAGCGACGTCATCGATCACGATGCCAGCCTGCGCATCATCACCGCCAAGGACGAGGAGGGCGTGGAGATCATCCGCCACTCCTGCGCCCACCTGGTCGGCCATGCCGTCAAGCAGCTGTACCCGGACGTGAAGATGGTCATCGGCCCGGTCATCGCCGAGGGCTTCTACTACGACATCTACTCCGAGCGCCCGTTCACCCCGGACGACATGGCCGCGATCGAGAAGCGCATGGGTGAACTGATCGCCCAGGACTACGACGTCATCAAGAAGATGACGCCGCGCGCGGAAGTGATCGAGATCTTCAAGGCGCGTGGCGAGGACTACAAGCTGCGCCTGATCGAGGACATGTCCGACGACATCCAGGCCATGGGCATGTACTACCACCAGGAGTATGTGGACATGTGCCGTGGCCCGCACGTGCCGAACACGCGCTTCCTGAAGGCCTTCAAGCTGACCCGCATTTCCGGTGCGTACTGGCGTGGTGACGCGCAGAACGAGCAGCTGCAGCGCATCTACGGCACCGCCTGGGCCGACAAGAAGCAGCTCGATGCCTACATCAAGCGCATCGAGGAAGCCGAAATGCGCGACCACCGCCGCATCGGCAAGCAGCAGGACCTGTTCCACCTGCAGGAAGAGGCGCCGGGCCTGGTGTTCTGGCACCCCAAGGGCTGGGCGCTGTGGCAGGTGGTCGAGCAGTACATGCGCAAGGTCTATCGCAACAGCGGTTATGGCGAAGTGCGCTGCCCCCAGATCCTGGACGTGAGCCTGTGGAAGAAGTCCGGTCACTGGGACAACTACCAGGACAACATGTTCTTCACCGAGTCGGAGAAGCGCACCTACGCGGTCAAGCCGATGAACTGCCCGGGCCACGTCCAGGTGTTCAACCAGGGCCTGCACAGCTACCGCGACCTGCCGATCCGCTACGGTGAGTTCGGTTCCTGCCACCGCAACGAACCCTCCGGCGCACTGCACGGCATCCTTCGCGTGCGCGGCTTCACCCAGGACGACGGCCATGTGTTTTGCACCGAGGCGCAGATCGAATCCGAAGTGACCGCCTTCCACCAGCAGGCGCTGGCGGTCTACCGGCACTTCGGCTTCGAGGAGATCCAGATCAAGATCGCGCTGCGGCCGGAATCGCGTCTGGGCGATGACGCCACCTGGGACAAGGCCGAGGGCGCACTGCGCTCGGCGCTGGCCAGCTGCGGCGTGGAGTGGCAGGAGCTGCCAGGCGAGGGCGCCTTCTACGGCCCGAAGATCGAGTACCACCTGAAGGACGCCATCGGCCGTACCTGGCAGCTGGGCACGATGCAGGTCGACTTCATGATGCCCGGCCGCCTGGGCGCCGAGTACGTGGACGAGAACAGCCAGAAGAAGCATCCGGTCATGCTGCACCGGGCGATCGTCGGCTCCATGGAGCGTTTCATCGGCATCCTGATCGAGCACCATGCCGGCCAGTTCCCGGCCTGGCTGGCGCCGACCCAGGTGGTGGTGGCCAACATTACCGACGCCCAGGCCGACTACGTCTCGGGCGTGACCAAAACCCTTGCGGAGCAAGGCTTCCGCGTCAGCTCGGATTTGCGTAACGAGAAGATCGGCTATAAAATCCGCGAGCATACGTTGCAGCGCGTGCCCTACCTGCTGGTCATTGGTGACCGCGAGAAGGAAAATGGGGCTGTGGCGGTGCGTACGCGTTCTGGCGAAGACCTGGGCAGCATGAGCCTGCAGGCCTTCATCGAGCGGCTCCAGGCCGAGGGCGCGTAAGCAAAGGTCCGGTCCGGGGGCACAGGCACCCGGACCGGTTCGATACCCTTGGGAGAACGTAATATCAGCACCCCTGACAACAAACAGAACCGCAAGAATCAGGAAATCCGTGTGCCGCGCGTCCGCGTGATCGGCAGTGACGGAGAAATGATCGGCGTGTTGTCGCGCGACGAAGCGCTGTCCATGGCCGAAGATGAAGGCCTGGACCTGGTCGAAATCCAGCCGCAGGCCGATCCGCCGGTCTGCAAGATCATGGACTTCGGCAAGTTCAAGTTCGAAGCGCAGAAGAAGGCCAGCGAGGCCAAGAAGAAGACCAAGCAGGTCGAGATCAAGGAAGTGAAGTTCCGTCCGGTCACGGACGAGGGCGACTACCAGATCAAGCTGCGCAAGATGCGCGGGTTCCTTGAAGAAGGCGACAAGATCAAGGTCAACATCCGTTTCCGTGGCCGTGAAATGAGCCACCAGGAACTGGGTCGCGAAATGGCCAACCGGATCGAGACCGATCTGGGCGAGGACATCGTCATTGAATCCCGTCCGCGCCTGGAAGGGCGTCAGATGGTCATGATGATCGCGCCGAAGAAGAAGACCTGAGGCCTGACGGGCCGCCTTCTGGGGCGCCTGGCTGAATGGTTCAGGGTAAGGGGACGCCACTGGCGTCCCTTTGCTTTTGCAGGATGCCGGTGAAATGCCGGCGCAAGGGGTGCTGGGGCTGGTGGCAGGGCGGTTTTGCCTGTATCATGCCCGGCTCGACCCACCCAGGACGGGTCGTACGCCGATCATGGCAGGACGGAAAGAGCGGCCCAGGCCGCCGCCAGATCAGTCAGAAACCAGGGTCAAATCCCATCAAGGACATTGCAATGCCCAAGATCAAGACCAACCGGGCAGCGGCCAAGCGTTTCCGCAAGACCGCCTCGGGCAAGTACAAGTGCGGCCACGCCAACCGTAGCCACATCCTCACGAAGAAAGCGACCAAGCGTAAGCGTAATCTGCGTCAGACGGGCCATGTCCGTGCAGAAGACGCAGGCCGTCTGGACCGCATGCTCCCTTACCTCTGAGGAACTGAAAAATGGCACGAGTTAAGCGTGGCGTACAGGCGCGTCGCCGCCACAAGAAGATTCTGGATCTCGCCAAGGGCTATTACAACGCCCGCCGCAAGGTCTTCCGCGTCGCCAAGCAGGCGGTCATCAAGGCACAGCAGTACGCCTACATCGGCCGTAAGCAGAAGAAGCGCAACTTCCGTTCGCTGTGGATCACCCGCATCAATGCGGCTGCCCGCATCAATGGTCTGAGCTACAGCCGCTTCATGAACGGCCTGCTGAAGGCCGGCATCACCCTGGACCGTAAGGTCCTGGCTGACATCGCCGTGCACGACGCAGCCGGCTTTGCCGCGCTGGCCGAAAAGGCCAAGGGCGCGCTGGCGGCATAAGTCCTTCCCGATGCCGTTGCCGTTCATCCGGAACGGTGTCAGGTCAAGGCAATGCATGGGGAAGGGCGCAAGTCCTTCCCCATTCTTTTTTGGGTCCCGGCGTGGCCACGGCGACGCGGGGACGGCGGTGGCGACAGGGGTCGGCCCTTCGCCTGCCGCGATGGCAGATCGACTGGAGTTCCGGCCCCCCATGAGCGACATCCAATCCCTCACCACCCAGGCGCTGGCCGAGGTGGCTGCTGCACAGAGCCCCGACGTGCTGGAGCAACTGCGCGTGGCCCTGCTCGGCAAGAGCGGCAGCATCACTGCGCAGCTCAAGCAGCTCGGCGCCCTGCCGGCCGACGAGCGCAAGGCCGCCGGTGAAGCGATCAACCAGGCCCGCGACGCACTGACCCGCGCGCTGGGCGAGCGCAAGGCGCTGCTGGAGGATGCGGCACTGGATGCGCGCCTGGCCGCCGAAGCCATCGACATCACCCTGCCGGGCCGCAATGGCGAACGCGCCGGCCTGCACCCGATCACCCGTACCCTGGAGCGCATCACCGGCATCTTCGGCCGACTGGGCTACGAGTTGTCGGAAGGGCCGGAGATCGAGGATGACTGGCACAACTTCGAGGCGCTGAATTTCCCGCCGCACCACCCGGCGCGCGCCATGCATGACACCTTCTACTTCGGTGACGGCCGCCTGCTGCGCACTCATACCTCCGGTGTGCAGGTGCGCTACATGGGCGACCATGCGCCGCCGCTGCGCATGATCGCCGCCGGCAAGGTGTACCGCAGCGACAGCGACCAGACCCACTCGCCGATGTTCCATCAGGTCGAAGGCCTGCTGGTGGACGAGCACTCGACCTTCGCCGACCTGAAGGGCACGCTTGCCGAATTCGTCCGTGCCTTCTTCGAGCGCGACTTCGAGATGCGCTTCCGTCCCAGCTACTTCCCGTTCGTCGAGCCCGGTGCGGAAGTGGACATCGCCTGGCAGCAGCCCGATGGCAGCACCCGCTGGCTGGAAGTGCTTGGCTGCGGCATGGTCCATCCGAACGTGCTGCGCAGCGTGGGCATCGATCCTGAGCGCTACACCGGTTTCGCCTTCGGCATGGGCGTGGAGCGTTTCGCGATGCTGCGCTACGGCGTCAACGATCTGCGCGCGTTCTTCGAGAACGATGTGCGCTTCCTGAAGCAGTTCGCGTAACGCATTCGGCAACGCCGGGCCCAGCCTGGCGGACTCAAACATTCGACGGCCCAGGCGCCTGCGCCGGGTCCACCAGGGTGACAACATGAAATTCTCCGAAAACTGGCTGCGCAGCCACGTCCCCACCCGCGCGTCGCGCGATGAGCTGAGTGCGGTGCTGACCGCGATCGGCCTGGAAGTGGAAGACGTGACCGCGTTGGGCGAGGGCCTGCAGCACGTGGTGGTGGCGCGCATCGTCGAGGCCGTGCGCCATCCCGAAGCGGACCGCCTGCAGGTCTGCCGGGTCGATGCCGGGCAGGGCGAGCTGCTGCAGATCGTCTGCGGCGCACCGAACGCGCGGCCGGGCCTGGTCGCGCCGCTGGCGATGGTCGGTGCGCAGATCGGCGAACTGAAGATCAAGCCGGCCAAGCTGCGGGGTGTCGAGTCCAACGGCATGCTGTGCTCGGCGAAGGAGCTGGGCCTGGACAACGATGCTTCCGGCCTGCTGGAGCTGCCCGCGGATGCCCCGGCCGGCCAGACCCTGGTCGACTACCTGGGCCTGCCCGATGCCAGCATCGAGATCAAGCTGACCCCGAACCGTGCCGACTGTTTCAGCGTGCGCGGCATCGCCTACGACGTGGCGGCCGCCACCCGCAGCCAGGTGCTGGACTTCGCTGCAGCACCGGTCGCCGCCGTCGGCAGCCGCGAGCTGTCGATCCGGCTCGACGCCGGCGCCGAGGCGCCGCGTTACCTGGGGCGCGTCATCGAGGGCCTGAACCCTGCGGCGAAGACCCCGCTGTGGATGGCCGAGCGCCTGCGCCGCAGTGGCGTGCGTCCGGTGTCGCTGCTGGTCGACATCACCCAGTACGTGATGCTGGAACTGGGTCAGCCGATGCATGCCTATGACCTGGGCACCCTGCAGGGCAGCATCGCCGTGCGGCGCGCACGTGCAGGCGAGAACCTGAAGCTGCTCGATGGCCGCGATGCCGTGCTGGACGACAGTTTCCTGGTCGTGACCGATGCTGATCGCGCGGTGGGCCTGGCGGGTCTGATGGGGGGCTTCGATTCCCGTGTGACCGACGCGACCACCAGCGTGTTCCTGGAGGCTGCGCACTTCGCGCCGGCAGCGATCATGGGTCGTGGCCGCAAGCTGGGCCTGCACACCGATGCCGGCCACCGCTTCGAGCGCGGCGTCGATCCGGCGCTGCCGCGCACCGCCATCGAGTACGCCACCCGCCTGGTGCTGGACCTGGCCGGCGGCACCCCGGCACCGGTCACCGAGGCCGTGCGCGAGGCTGACCTGCCCCAGCCGGCCACCATCGCGCTGCGCCGCGCGCGCATTACCCGCGTGCTCGGCATCACCATCGAGGATGCCGAAGTGGAGCGCATCCTGCGCGCGCTGGGCATGGAGGTGGTCGCCACGGCCGACGGCTGGCAGGTCACCGCACCGAGCCGCCGTTTCGATATCGCCATCGAAGAGGACCTGATCGAAGAGCTGGCCCGCATCCATGGCTACGAGCAGATTCCCACCACCCTGCCGGGCGGTGCCGCGCGCGTGGCGATGCCGAGCGAGACCCAGCTCGACACCCTCAGCGTGCGTCGCCAGCTGATCGCGCGCGACCTGCAGGAAACCCTCAATTTCGCCTTCGTCGACGATGCGCTGCTGACCCAGTGGCAGCTGCGCGACGATCTGGTGCCGCTGGCCAATCCACTGTCGGCCGAACTGGCGGTGATGCGCCCGTCGCTGCTGCCGGGCCTGGTGGCCACGCTGGGCCGCAACGCCGCGCGCCAGTTGGGCCGGGTGCGCCTGTTCGAGATCGGCCGCGTGTTCGCCCGCCAGGCGGGGGAGGGCCAGCCGGCGCCGCTGGAAACTCCGCGTGTTGCTGCCGCGGTGTGCGGCGATGCGCAGGCGGTGCAGTGGGGTCTGCCTTCCCGCAAGGTCGATTTCCATGACCTGAAGGGTGATCTGGAGTCCCTGGCTGCTGCCAGTGGTGCCTCGCTGGAGTTCCGCCCGTCCAGCCGTGCGCATGGCCACCCGGCGCGCTCGGCCGAGGTGTTCCGCGACGGGGTTGCGATCGGCTGGATCGGCCAGATCCACCCGCGCCTGGCCAAGGCGATGGACATCGAGGCCGACGTCTACGCCTTCGAGCTGGACCTGGAGCCGCTGTCGGCGCGCCGCCTGCCGCGTGCCGGCGAGCTGTCGCGCTTCCCGGCGGTGCGCCGCGACCTGGCGTTCCTGGTGCCGGAGCAGGTGGCCTGGAGCGATCTGGCCGCCACGGTCCGGAAGGCCGCCGGCCCGCTCCTGCGCGAGCTGAACCTGTTCGACCGCTATGTGGGCCAAGGGGTCGAGCCGGGATTCAAGAGTCTCGCTATGGGCTTGATTTTGCAGGACAAGTCGCGCACTCTGACGGACCGCGACGTGGATGCGGTGGTGGCCGAGGCGGTCACCGCCATCGAGCGTGAACACCACGCCCGGATCCGCGGCTGAGCGGGCAGCACTCGGGGGTAGCAGGCAATGGCATTGACCAAGGCGGAGATGGCGGAAAAGCTGTTCGACGAAGTCGGTCTGAACAAGCGTGAAGCCAAGGAATTCGTCGACGCGTTTTTCGATGTGCTGCGTGAAGCATTGGAACAGGGACGTCAGGTGAAGCTGTCGGGCTTCGGCAATTTCGACCTGCGGCGCAAGAACCAGCGCCCGGGCCGCAATCCGAAGACCGGCGAGGAAATTCCGATTTCCGCCCGTACGGTGGTCACCTTCCGTCCGGGCCAGAAGCTCAAGGAAAGGGTGGAAGCTTATGCTGGATCCGGGCAGTAACCGCGAACTACCGCCGATCCCGGCCAAGCGGTACTTCACCATCGGTGAAGTGAGCGAGCTGTGCGACGTCAAGCCGCACGTGCTGCGCTACTGGGAAACAGAGTTTCCCAGCCTTGAGCCGGCCAAGCGCCGCGGCAACCGCCGCTACTACCAGCGCCATGACGTGCTGATGGTGCGGCAGATCCGCAGCCTGCTGTACGAACAGGGCTACACGATCGGCGGTGCCCGCCTGCGTCTGGAGGGCCCCGATGCCCGCGAGGAATCGGCGCTGAGCAACCAGATCATCAAGCAGGTGCGGATGGAGCTGGAAGAAGTGCTGCAATTGCTTCGCCGGTGACCCAAATCCCGCGTGATCCGCTATACTTCACGCCCCGCCGCACTGGCGGGAACATCGCAGCATCAGTCGGGGCGTAGCGCAGCCTGGTAGCGCATCTGCCTGGGGGGCAGAGGGTCGTCGGTTCGAATCCGGCCGTCCCGACCACTGTGATGGAACAGAAGGCCCGCGCAGCGATGCGTGGGCTTTTTTGTGGGTGAACCGATGGGCGATGCGGCCGCGTACGCCGGCCCATGCGTGACCGACATCCCGTATCATCGCTGCACATCCGATCGCATCGGTTTCTCCTTCCGTCTCTCTTCCGCGTCCGCTGGCGCAGCGTGTGGCTGCGGTCACGGGCGTGCAGCGGGTCCGTGGAGGTGGATGCGCGGACCACGACGACCACAGGGGGTTGCGTTGATCAGCAGTACCGTCATTCATCGCTCGGCTGAGGCAGGTGCCGCCGAGGTGCAGGTCCTGGACACCACGTTCAAGGGCAAGCACGTCTTTGTCAGCTGGGGCCTGCGTGGGCCCGAGTTGACCCGCAGTGCCGACCCGGCCGCAACGGTGGCTGCGCGCCGCGCATTGCAGGCCGTTTCCCGGCACAACGAGGGGCCGCGCAGCCCCGAAGTGTTCATCGCCAACCAGTCGGCGGTGGCGATCACGGTCTATCGGTTGTTGACCGAGGCCCGGTCCGGGGATGCGATCTTCTTCCTGTGCGACTCGCAGGCGGTGGTGAATTGGCTGGTCACGGCGCTGGAAGTGCAGGGGGCAGAGTGATCGCGTCCACGCCGGCCGTCTATCCCGCCAGCGCGGCGTCAACCGCTGCCTGAGCGTGCAGGCTGGTGGTGTCGAACAGCGGCACCGCACTGTCCTGCGGGCGTACCAGCAGCATGATTTCGGTACAGCCGAGAATGATCGCTTCGGCACCACGCGCCACCAGCCGCGCGATCACGTCTGCGTAGACCTGTCGCGAGCGCTCGCTGACCACGCCGGCGATCAGCTCCTGGTAGATGATGTCGTGGACCTGCTGGCGATCTTCGGCGTCGGGTACCAGCACTTCCAGCCCGAAGCGACCGGCCAGGCGTCCCCGGTAGAAGTCCTGTTCCATTGTGAAAGCAGTACCGAGCAGGCCCACCCTGCGCCAACCGGCCGCCACGATGGCGGTGGCGGTCGGGTCGGCGATGTGCAGCAGCGGCAGCGGGCAGGCTGCTTCGATCTGTGCGGTCAGCGCGTGCATCGTGTTGGTGCAGATCAGCAGTACATCGGCGCCACCCGCCTGCAACCGCTCTGCCGCATCCACCATGTGCCGCGCAAGCGCGTCCCAGTCGCCGTCGTGCTGCAACTGCTTGATCGGAGCGAAATCCACCGACCACATCAGCAGCTGCGCCGAGTGCGCGGCCCCCAGGCGACGGCGCACCTCTTCGTTGATGAGGCGGTAGTACTGCGCCGAACTCTCCCAGCTCATGCCGCCGATCAGGCCCAGGGTCTTCATGTGCCGCTCCAGGTGGGGAGGCGCCATTGCAGCACAGGCGGGCGGCGATGTCGCCGCGACCTCTGACAGGCGCGATAATGCGGCCATCGATGATCGAGGGCAGGGTGATGGGCGAATGCTGTGGCTGCGGCAGGACGATGGACCTGGCGGCGATGCAGGCGCGTCACCGCCGCGTGCTGCGGATCGTGCTGCTGGTCAACCTTGCCACGTTCGCGATGATGGTGCTGGCCGCCTGGTACAGCCATTCTTCGTCACTGCTGTCCGGTGCGCTGGATAATCTGGGCGACGCGGCCACCTATGCGCTCAGCCTCGCGGTGGTGGGTGCGGGCATCGTCGCCAAGGCACGTGTGGCGCTGTTCAAGGGGCTGCTGATCCTTGCCGCAGCGGTGGCCGTGGCGGTGCAGATCGGTTGGCGCCTGCTGCATCCGGAGGTGCCGCTGTTCGCCAGCATGGGCTTGGCCGCCCTGCTCAATCTGGCAGCCAATGCACTGTGCCTGTGGCTGCTCACACCCTATCGCAACGATGACGTCAACCTGGCGTCGGCCTGGGAGTGCTCGCGCAACGATCTGTACGAGGGCTCGGCGGTGCTGCTGGCTGCAGGGCTGGTGGCGCTGTTCGGTGCGGGCTGGCCCGATCTGCTGGTGGCGGCCGCACTGCTGGTGCTGTTTCTGCGGTCGGCGATGCGTGTGCTGGGTACGGCGTGGTCGGAGCTGCGCGCGGCACGGCAGGTTCATGCGTGAGTGGCCGCCTGTAACCGTCGCATCGGCATCGCGCTGTATGTGACGTCGCGGTGAGCCACCGCCTATGCTGGGACGGTTCTCTTTCGTGGATGGCCGAATGTCCCTGCAGACCTGGTGGTGGTTCCTGGCTACGGTGTTCGTGCTGTGTGGCACCCCTGGACCGAACATGCTGCATATCCTCGGACGCAGCGTCGGCCTGGGATTCCGCGCCAGCCTCCCGGCCATGGCCGGCTGCCTGCTGGCCATGCTGGCGGTACTGGCGGCCTCCGCCGCCGGGTTGAGCGCACTGCTGCACTCCTCACCCATGCTGTTTGAAGTGCTGCGCTATCTGGGCGTGGCCTACCTGGCCTGGCTGGGCCTGAAAGCGTGGCGCGACAGCAGCCGGCCGGCAGCGCCGGTGGACGTTGAGGCCCCGGCGACGGTGCTGTCAGCGGACGGAGCCTGGGCGGTATTCCGCGGCGGCCTGCTGGTGGGCCTGAGCAATCCCAAGCTGCTGCTGTTCGCCACGGCGTTCCTGCCGCAGTTCGTCGATCCCGCGCGGGGGCAGGCCGTGCAGTACAGCGTACTGTTGGCAACCTTCGCCAGCTGCGAGCTGTTCTGGTACGTGATGTATGCCGCCGGTGGCCATGGCCTGCGCCGTTGGCTCGGCCGGCCGTTCGCCCGGCGCTGGTTCGAGCGGCTGGTGGGCAGCGTGTTCCTGGCGTTCGCGGTGGCCCTGCTGCGCTTCCGGCCCCGTTGATCCGTATGCGGCTTCACGCCGCACGCGCGGCTCCCTCACGAGGCTGGCATCGGCTGCGGCCTAGGCTGATCGCACTGTTTTCAGTCCCTGTGGGGAAAGGATCGACATGATCAAGTGGGCCATCATCTTCGCCATCATCGGTGTGATCGCCGGCGTGCTCGGCTTCGGCGGCATCGCGGGTGCCGCGGTGGGTATCGCCAAGTTCCTGTTCTGGGCCGGCATCATCATTGCCGTGGTGCTGTTCCTGCTGGGCATGACCGTCGCGAAGAAGGTCAGCTAGCGGCTGCCTGCGTGGCAGCGCGCGCAGGCGTGCGCTGCCACGCGAGACGCACAGCCGTCAGTCTTCGATACGTGCGAAACGAGGCTGTGGGCCAAGTGCGCCCGGTACCTGTTCTACGAACATGGCGTACGGTCGCACCCACAATCCGCCTTCGCCATACAGTGCGCGGTACAGCACCATCGGCTGCAGGGTCTCGCTGCTGCGCACGATGTCGATCACTTCATACTCGCCGCCCTTGAAATGGCGATAGCGGCCGCGCGCAAGCGTGGGCAGGGGACTGAGCGCCGTCATGGGTGCGGCACTCATCTGCGCGCCGGCTGTGCCGGCATCGCGCAGTAGGCGTCGATCGCCTCGGCGGTGTTGGCCAGGCCCTGCGCCTGGGCCAGTTCCCAGGGGCGCTCGCAGCGCTGGTAGCCAGCCGAGCCGATGCAGCCATGGGCATCGCGATCACCGCCGACTACGGGGGCGGAAGTGGCTGCCGCTTCGCGCACGGGCGTCTGTTGCGGTGCCGCGCAGGCGGCCAGGGCCAGCAGCATCGGCGCCAGCATGAGGGCTTTCATCGAGGACACTCCGTGGCCTAAACCATCAGTGTGCGGCGGGCCAGCAGCAGCGGCAAGCGCTCAACTCATCGACGCGCGGATCAGTTCCTCGATCAGGACCAGGTAGCAGGCTGCGAAGTAGAACTTCAGCAGCGTCGAGCGCTGCGGCGGTTGGAAGGTGCGCATGTGGAAGGGGCCCCTGTTGGTGACGATAGTGTGAAGCCAAGCTGACTTCGTGACAAGAATCACGAAAGTCATGGGGTGAACGGGCTCAGGGATGTGACGAAGCGCGAATTCCGATCCGCCGGCGGGGATTTTTCGGACAAATCTGATAGGCCCTGCCTGAAGCGCTCGCTAGCCTGAACAGGTATCGGCGCTCTCACCTCCCGGCGCCGCGTCCATTCCCTCCGTTGGAGTCGATCATGGTGTTTACCGTCCACTGCAATGCCCAGCACTGGTTCGTGCTGGACCCCGAGGCGCGCACCACCGCCTCGTTCGCCCGCGGCGCCGACGCGTTCGATGTCGCCACCGAACTGGCCCAGGAACATCACCGCCGCACGGGCCAGCACTGCATCGTGCGTGTGGAGGCACTGGGGGGGGCAGTGGATGTACTGCGGATCGGTGCCTAGCGGCCGACCCTGCGGCGCAGTCAGCCGCGGTTGAGCTGTTTGAATGGGGAAAGAACCGACGGTGCGTTGCCCTCTGTGCGCCGCGCCGCGAATCCCGGATGCTTGCCGCCACGCATTCATCTGGAGATCTCGATGGGCAACGCACTCACCTGGCGCACCCTGGCCTGCGCACTGCTGCCGATGCTGGCCGCCGCCGGGGGCGCGCAGGCGCAGAACTATGGTTATGACGACGATCGCCATGGCGGCCGCGACGGCAGCGGCATCGTGCGATGCGAATCGGTCAAGAACCGCAGCAATGAGTGCCGCCTTGAAGGGCGGCCCCGGCTGATCCGCCAGTTGTCCGGCTCGCCGTGCGTGGAGGGCGAGACCTGGGGCCAGTCACGCTCCGGGGTGTGGGTGACCCGGGGCTGCCGGGCCGAGTTCGTCGGCGAGTCGCGTCGTGGCGGCGGCTGGGGTGGTGGATGGGGCAACGGCAATGGCCGCGGTGGCGAAGTGATCGCCTGTCATTCCAATGGCCATCGACAGGAATACTGTGACACCCGCGTCCGCCGCAGCGTACGCCTGATCCGGCAGGACTCCCGCAGTGCCTGTATCGAGGGCCGGACCTGGGGCTGGGACCGCCGCGGCATCTGGGTCAGTGATGGTTGCCGCGCCCAGTTCCAGGTGAACTGATCCTTCTGGCCATCTGCGTCAAAATCAGAAAAATCTGATATTGCTCACAGTTTGAACGCCGTATCGTCTGCAATCAGGGCACGGGTGCCCTGATTGCATCGGCAGTCCGTGCCGGCACCGGTGCACGCCTTCCGCCTTCATCGATACGCTGCCTCAAGGAGTGAGCTGCATGTTGATCCGCCTTCAGTGCGAACAGCGCCAATGGCGTGTTCTGCATCCGGATAGACCGGAGCCGATCGAGTTCCGCGACGGCGCCCGCGCCTTCGATTTCGCCCAGGCCCTGGCCAGGCTGCATTTCGTGGACACCGGGCAGCGCGCCGCCGTGCGCGTGGAAGCCAGCGGCGCGTTCGTGGAAGCGATCAGCTACGGTTGAACAGGGACCGCGCGTCGTTCCGCAGCAGGCGTGGGAAACCGGGCGCCTGCCCGGTTCCACCCGGAACGGTCAGCCCGCCGCGCTCAGCGGAGGAGTGGTGGCAGCCAGCTGCGGCCAGCGCTTGAGCACGGCCGCGCGGATCCCGGCGGCATCGATGCCGGCTTCAGCCAGCAGGTCCTCGCGGCTGGCATGATGCTGGTAGGCGTCGGGCAGGCCGAGATGCAGGATCGGTCGCAGCACCGCTTCGGCGTTGAGCAGCTCGGCCACGCCGGAACCGGCGCCACCGGCCACCACGTTGTCTTCGATGGTCACCAGGCCTTCGTGCTGGGCGGCCATTGCCAGCACCAGGTCGCGGTCCAGCGGCTTGATGAAGCGCATGTTGACCACGCTCAGGCCCAACTCGCGGCCCACCTGTTCGGCGGCGGCAACGGTGCTGCCGAACGCCAGCAGGGCGATGTGGCTGCCCTGCACGCGCAGCTCGCCCTTGCCGATCGGCAGCGTGGACAGGTCACTGCCGGCCGCGACGCCGGTACCGCTGCCACGCGGGTAACGCACGGCGGCCGGACCGGCGTACTGCAGACCGGTGCTGAGCATCTGCCTGCACTCCGCCTCGTTCGACGGGGCCATCACCACCATGTTCGGCACGCAGCGCAGGAAGCTCAGGTCGAGGTTGCCGGCATGGGTCGCCCCATCCGGTCCGACCACGCCGGCGCGATCAATCGCGAACAGCACGTCGAGGTCCTGGATGGCCACGTCATGCACCAGCTGGTCGTACGCGCGCTGCAGGAAGGTGGAATAGATCGCCACCACCGGCTTGCCGCCCTGGGTGGCCATGCCGGCGGCCAGGGTGACCGCGTGCTGCTCGGCGATCGCCACGTCGAAGTAGCGCTGCGGGTATTCCCTGCTGAAGCGCACCAGGCCGGAGCCTTCGCGCATCGCCGGGGTGATGCCGTACAGGCGTGGCTCCGCGGCGGCAGCGTCGCACAGCCAGTCGCCGAACACGTCGGTGTAGGTCGGCTTCTTGGCGCCGGTCTTGGCCACCAAGCCCTTGTCGGGATCGAACGGGCCCACTGCGTGATAACCGATCTGGTCGCCTTCGGCAGGCTCGTAGCCCTTGCCCTTGGTGGTCATCACGTGCAGCAGCTTGGGGCCCTTGGAGGCGCGCAGCGTCTTCAGCGTGGACAGCAGGGCGGGCAGGTCATGGCCGTCGATCGGGCCGGTGTAGTGGAAGCCCATCTCCTCGAACATCGTGGAGGGCACGAACATGCCTTTCCAGTGCTCTTCCCAGCGCTTCACGAAGCGCGCCGGATTGTTCTTCTTGTCGCCCAGGATCTTCTTGCCGCCTTCGCGCAGTGCATTGAGCGTGCGGCTGCCGGTGGCGCGGCCGAGCATCTTGGTCAGCCCGCCGACGGCCTCGGAGATCGACATGTTGTTGTCGTTGAGGATCACCAGCAGATTCGGCTCCGGCTCCATGCCGCCCGCGTGCATCAGCGCCTCGAAGGCCATGCCGGCGGTCATCGCGCCGTCACCGATCACTGCCACGATCTTGCGGTCGTCGCCCTGTGACTGGCGGGCGATGGCCATGCCCAGTGCGGCGGAGATCGAGGTCGAGGAATGACCGACCCCAAAGGTGTCGAACTCGCTTTCCTCGCGCTTGGGGAACGGCGCCACGCCGTCCTTCTGCTTGACGGTGTGGATCTCGTCACGGCGGCCGGTGAGGATCTTGTGCGGGTAGGTCTGATGGCCCACATCCCAGACCAGCTGGTCATGCGGGGTCTGGTACAGGTAGTGAAGGGCGACGGTGAGTTCGATCACGCCCAGGCCGGCGGCGAAATGTCCGCCGCTCTTGCCCACCGATTCGATGAGGTAGGCGCGCAGTTCGTCGGCGACCGCCCTCAGCTCGGATTCGTCGAACGTGCGCAGGTCATCCGGCGTCTGGATGTGCGCGAGGCGGGGATAGCGGGCAGAGTCGATCATCATGTTCGCACGTGTTCTGAACGACCATTTTCGCCCTCAAACGGGGGTGGGGCAAGCAAACGCCGCCGTCCGTGACAGGACGGTGAGGGTTGCCGGCCGGCAGGTTCAGGTGCTGAGCTTGGAACGCTTGGGCAGCTGCGCTTTCAGGAACGCCATCTGGTCGGCCAGGATGTTGCGGTTGGACAGGATCAGGTGCTCGATCCAGCTGGGCCGGTAGGGCACCGCCAGCAGCGGCATGCCGGCCTGCTGGGGGGTACGGTCACTCTTGCGCGAGTTGCAGTGGAAGCATGCGGTGACTACGTTTTCCCAGCAGTCCAGCCCGCCCTTGGACAGCGGCATGACGTGGTCGCGGGTCAGCGAGGGACGGTTGAACTGCTGGCCGCAATACAGGCACAGGTGCGAATCGCGGGCGAACAGGGCCGGGTTGGTCAGGTTCGGGGTAGGGTCGATGGCACGGGATCGCGCGTGGCCGCGCGCGGCGATGATCGGATGCAGGTCCAGGCCACTCTGCAGGCCGCTGAACCGGTTGGTTCCGCCGTGGATGTGCAGGCAGGGGTCGCCAAGGGTCCAGGCGACGGCCTCGCGGGCGTAGAGGCAGGCGGCATCCTGCCAGGTGATCCAGTCCAGTACGCGTCCGTGGGCGTCGAGCGAGAGCAGCCGGACCGAACCGGGGCGGTGCAACGTCGTGACGTTGGGCGATGCTTCGACGCCCGGAGCAGAAAGCGGGGCTCCGGCTTCGATCAGACCCAAGCGTGTAGTGTCTGTCTCCATCGGGAGAACAGCTTATACCTGAATGTTGACGATTTGTGTATCGCCCGTCGGCGATACGCAAATCGCAAGAATCAGGTCCGCGCATTCCTCCTGTCTCCCGCGCCGTTGGCGCGCCCCCCTTAACAAAGGGGGGCTTTTCTCCAGAGGGATGATCGAGGGCGGTCAGGCTGGGGTCGGATCCCTTTCCGAGGGAAAGGGCTCTGACCCCTCATCCACGCATGGCGTGGATCTACCGGCGGGATGGGCTCAGGCGCCGAAGCGCTCGTCGTCCATCGCCATCAGCGGCGCCGCACCGGCCTGGATCGCGGCAGCATGGCTGAGCGTACGCGGCAGCACACGGGCGAAGTAGAAGCGCGCGGTCTCGCGCTTGCCCTGCGCGAATGCCGCGCCGTGCACACTGGCGTCGGCGGCGGCGACACTGCGTGCCCACCAGTACGCCAGCACCACGTAGCCGGAATAGAACAGGTAGTCGTAGCTGGCCGCACCCAGCTCGTCCGGGTTGCCGGCGGCGCGCTGCAGCACGTCCATGGTCAGCTTGCCCCATTCGGCAGCCTTGGCGCGCAGTGGGCCGATGAACTCGGCCAGCGCTTCGTTGCCCTCGTGTTCCCTGGCGAAGGCCTCGATCTCGGCCAGCATCAGCTTGAGGCCGGCCCCCTGGCTGGAGGCGGTCTTGCGGCCGATCAGGTCCAGGGCCTGGATGCCGGTGGTGCCTTCATACAGCGTGGTGATGCGTGCATCGCGCGCCAGCTGCTCCATGCCGTGTTCGCGGATGTAGCCGTGGCCACCGAAGCACTGCAGGGCGTTGTAGGTGTTCTCGATGCCCCATTCGGTCTGGCAGGCCTTGGAGATCGGGGTCAGGAAGCTCACCAGGGTGTCGGCGCGCTCGCGCTCGGCAGCGTCGTCGGCGCGGTGGGCGATGTCGATCAGGGTGGCCGCGTGCAGGGCCAGCAGGCGGCTGCCTTCCACCAGTGACTTCACCGTCAGCAGCATGCGACGCACGTCCGGATGGACCAGGATCGGGTCCGCCGGCCTGTCCGGGAACTTCGCGCCGCTCAGGGCGCGCGACTGCAGGCGCTCACGGCTGTACTTGAGCGCGTTCTGATAGGCGCGTTCGGACAGGCCGATGCCCTGCAGGCCGACGCCCAGGCGCGCAGTGTTCATCATGGTGAACATTGCCTGCAGGCCCTTGTGCGGCTGGCCGACCAGATAGCCCTGCGCGCCGTCGAAGTTCATCACGCAGGTGACCGAGCCCTTGATGCCCATCTTGTGCTCGATGGAGCCGCAGCGCAGCGCGTTGCGCTCGCCGACGTTGCCCTCGCGGTCGACCTTGAACTTCGGGGTGACGAACAGCGAGATTCCCTTTGCACCCGGAGGCGCGTCGGGCAGCTTGGCCAGCACCAGGTGCACGATGTTGCCGGTCAGGTCGTGCTCGCCGGCAGTGATGAAGATCTTGGTGCCGGTGATCGCGTAGCTGCCATCGGCGTTCGGCTCGGCCTTGGTCTTGAGCAGGCCCAGGTCGGTACCGCAGTGCGGTTCGGTCAGGCACATGGTGCCGGTCCAGCGGCCTTCGATCAGGGGCTTCAGGAAGGCGTCGTGCTGCCACGCTTCGCCGTGCTGCTTGAGCGCTTCAATGGCGCCGTGCGAGAGCAGCGGGAAATTGCCCCACGCCAGATTGGCAGCGTTGATCATTTCGTTCAGCGGCACGCCCAGGGTGTGCGGCAGGCCCTGGCCGCCCAGCTCGGGTGCGGCGGTCAGGCCGGTCCAGCCGCCGTCGACGAACTGGTCATAGGCCTGCTTGAAGCCAGGCGGGGTAGTGACTTCGCCAGTGGCCTGGTCGAGCACGCAGCCGATTTCATCGCCCACGCTGTTGAGCGGGGCCAGCACGCTCGCGCTGAAACGGCCGGCTTCCTCCAGCACGGCATCGACCACGTCGGCGGTGGCGTCGGTGAAGCCCAGGCGGGCGAACAGCGGTTCGACCTTGAGCACGTCGTGCAGGGCGAAACGGAGGTCGGAAAGCGGGGCGGTGTAGCTGCTCATCGGATACGTCTCGATCAGGGACAGGGAGAACGGCGCGGTGCGCCGCGATGGAAAGCGGTGTTCAGCGCAGCACGCCCGGCAGGCCCGGCGCCTGGTTCAACGTGCTGCGGCTGCTGACGTCGAAGCTGCGCTGCTTCTTTTCCTGCGGCGTGGCTGTCACCGAACCTTTCAGGCCATAGGCCAGGGTGCGGTTGCCGGCCAGCGCATCGGCCACCACCAGGCGTGCGGCCGAGCTGGGCACCAGGTCGACCGTGATGACGTCGGCGGAGGTGCCGCCGATGGAGATGCCGGGACGGGCCTGCAGGGTGCCGGCTTCGCTGTCGCCGACGCTCAGCGCCAGGGACACATCGTCGAACGTCATCGGCATCGAGCTGTAGTTCTGCAGGCGCAGCGCCACGGTCCAGTTGCCGTCGGCGCGGACGGTCAGCTGCTGCAGGCTGGCGGCCGGTTCCGAGACGCGCTTGACGATGCCGTCGCTGCAGGCGGCGAGGGCGAGGGTGCACAGGACGATCAAGACGGTACGGAAACGGTGCAACATGGGCGCAAGTCCTCTGAAGGGGGTGCGTTGGCGTAAGCATACTACGGCGTATGGTTCAGTGGATCGCCTTTGGCGACCCGCCGCAGAGGGTAGCGCGTGAAGATGGCGGCCGGACACGCACAGCGCCGGAGCGGGCGCGTTGCGCGCAGCCGCGCGGGGCGGCTCAGTCGGCCGGTGCGTCGCGTATCGGCGCCATCAGGCGCAGCGGCGCCAGGTCGTAGCCCATCGCCTCGGCCTTGGCCTTCAGCTGTTCGAACCGTGCGCGGTCCATCTCCGGCAGGCGCGACAGGATCCACAGATACTTGCGGTCAGGGCCGCCGACCATCGCCCACTGGTAGTCCGGATCCAGCGCCAGCACCCAGTAGTCGGCCCAGACCAGCGGCACCCAGCTCAGCCAGTCGGGGACGAAGCGCACCTGCAACTGGCCGGGATGTCCGGCCACGGGCCGGGCCACGCCTTCAGCCACCACGCGTTCGCCGTCGCCATTGCGGCAGGCATTGGTGACGCTGATGCGGCCATCGCGGCGCAATGCATAGTGTGCGGTGATGTCGCCGACGCAGCGCTTCTGGAACGACACGGGCAGGTGGGCGATCTCGTGCCACTGGCCGGCATAGCGGTCGATGTCCAGTGCATCGACGGCACGCACGGGTTCGCTGGCGGTCGCGGACAGCGAAGCCAGCAGCAGGCAGGCGAACAGGGCAGGGCGCAGATGCATCGGCAGACTCCGGCAGGACACTGGAGCGTAGGGGGCGTGCTGCGTGCCGGTGTGAATGTTTCGTCAACCGCCTGCATGGCGCGCCGGAAACAAAAAAAGACCCGCATTTCTGCAGGTCTTCAAGCATGGTGGCCGAGGACGGAATCGAACCGCCGACACGGGGATTTTCAATCCCCTGCTCTACCAACTGAGCTACTCGGCCAGATTGTGCGGCAGACCGCGATCGACAGCGGTGGCCGGAAAAAAAAGACCTGCATTTCTGCAGGCCTTCGAACGTGGTGGCCGAGGACGGAATCGAACCGCCGACACGGGGATTTTCAATCCCCTGCTCTACCAACTGAGCTACTCGGCCACGTGTTTCGTTGCAGCGACGTCGCTGCCAAGGACGCGCATATTACGGAGGTCGGCTGTCTTCGGCAAGCATTTTGGAAAAAAACCTTCACATTGCCGTCTGCGCGGGCGCAAGTGGTTGATCCTGCGTCGTGCCGAGGTGGCGGCGCCGGTCGATGGCGGACGAGGCGGGTGGTCGCGGCGGCGGCGAGGATCGTCGCCTGCAGCGGAAATCAGCGGGCCGCCCGCATCGGCAAACATGCAGGGGCAAGGCATGCGGCCGCGGTTGCATCAGGCAGGCGATGGAACGCTGTTTTCGCCGCCGCACGCGCCGATCGTCGCGGCGTATTGTCGCCCCTCCTGTCCAATGCTGTCCGCAGCAGAGTCCATCCCATGGCTGATCAACTGACCACCACCCGCATCGTCCTCGCCTCGCGGCCGCAGGGTGCGCCGATCGCTGCCAATTTCCGCCTGGAGCAGTCGCTGCTGCCGGCGCCGGCAGCAGGACAGGTGCTGCTGCGCAACCGCTATCTGTCGCTGGATCCGTATATGCGCGGGCGCATGGACGAGGGACCTTCCTATGCGCCTCCCGTTGCCGTGGGTGCGGTGATGGAAGGGCAGACCGTCGCCGAAGTGCTGCAGTCGAATGCGGCGGGAATCGCGGTGGGCGAGTTGTTCCTGGCGCCGGGTGGATGGCAGACCCATGCGGTGCTGGATGCGCAGGTGCTGGGGCGTCGGCTGGACCCGGCGGGCCTGCCGCTGAGCACGGCACTCGGCGTGTATGGCATGCCGGGATTCACCGCGTATTCCAGCCTGCATGAAATCGCCCGGCTGCAGCCGGGCGAGACGCTGGTGGTCGCCGCTGCGACCGGCCCGGTGGGGGCAACCGTCGCCCAGCTGGCCAAACTGCAGGGCGCCCGCGTGGTCGCCATTGCCGGCGGCGATGGCAAGCGTGCCTACCTGCAATCGCTTGGCGTGGATGTGGCGCTGGACCATCGCGCGGCTGATTTCGCCGCGCAGCTGCGCGCCGCCGTGCCGGACGGCATCGACGTCTACTTCGAGAATGTCGGCGGCCACGTACTCGACGCGGTGCTGCCACTGCTCAACGATTTCGCCCGCATTCCGGTCTGCGGCACCATCGCCACCTACAACGCGCGCGGCGTCGAGCATCCCGGGCCCGATCGCCTGCCGGCATTGTTCAGCCAGATCCTGCGGCAGCGGCTGACGGTGCGCGGCTTCATCGTGCACGACTTCAGCCACCTGTGGCCGCAGTTCGAGCGCGAGATGGCGCACTGGCTTCGGGAAGGGCGCATCCAGTACCGCGAGGACGTGGTCGAAGGGCTGCAGAACGCACCGGATGCCTTCTTCGGGCTGCTGCAGGGGCGCAACTTCGGCAAGCTGGTGGTGAAGCTGGACTGAGCCCTCGCCGGTGTCCGCAGGGCATGGCCCGGCGCTGCCACGGCGCGAGAGCCGGCCACGGTCGGCATCCACCGGTCCTGATGGGGCGGCATCAGCCGTTGGCGGCGTTCTCCCGGCGCAGCAGTTCGCGCTTGCGGGCCACACCCCAGGCATAGCCGGACAGATCGCCATCGCGGCGCACCACGCGATGGCATGGCACTGCCACCGCCAGTGGATTGCTGGCGCAGGCACGCGCGACCGCGCGGCTGGAGCGCGGTGCGCCGATGCGCGCGGCAATGTCGGCATACGATGCGGTCTGCCCTTGGGGAATCTGCTGCAGCGCCTGCCAGACGCGCTGCTGGAAGGCTGTGCCGCGGATGTCCAGTGGCAGTGTCGCGCCACGTGCCGGATCCTCGACCAGGCCGATCACCTGCGCCACCAGCTGCTCGTAGCCGCTGTCGGCGCCGACCAGCTCAGCCTGGCGGAAGCGTTGCTGCAACGACTGCAGCAGCGCTTCCGGATCGTCGCCGAGCAGGATCGCCACCACGCCGATGCTGCTGCTGGCCACCAGTACGCTGCCCAGCGAGCTTTCGGCGATGGCGAAATGGATCACCTCACCGCGTCCACCGCTGCGCCATTGCCGGGGCGTCATTCCCAGCAGGCGCGGCGCGTTCTCGTAGAAGCGGCCGCTGGAGCCGAAGCCGGCGTCGTGGAAGGCATCGGTGATGCGCGCCTGCTGTTGCAGTCCTGTGCGCAGCCGATCGGCACGCAGGGCCGCCGCATACTGCTTCGGGGTCAATCCGGTGGCCTGCTTGAACAGGCGATGCAGCCGGGTGGGGCTGCAGCCCGCCAGTTCGGCAAGCTCCTGCAGCGAGGGTTCGTCGAGACGGGCCTGCAGGTGGCGGCAGACGCGTTCGACGCGGGCATCGGTGGTTGCGATGGCAGTGTCCATGCGTCGATTCTGGCACGTGCCCCGCTGGCGGAAACTCCGTTTCCTGCACGCGCCGGCAGGGCCCGGAAACGGAGTGTCAACGGGGCAGGGGCGCGACATCGTAGGGTCCACTTCACTGCCTGGACCCCGAACATGCGCCTGCACGACAAGATCGCCCTCATCACCGGTGCCAGCGCCGGCATCGGCCGCGCCTGCGCGCTGCGTTTCGCCGCCGAGGGCGCAAGGCTGGTGCTCAACGCGCGGCAGCCGGAGCCGTTGCAGGCGCTGGCCGATCAGATCCGTGCTGCCGGCGGCGAGGCGGTGGTGCATGCCGCCGATGTCGCCGGGCCGGACACTGCACAGGTGCTGGTCGACCTGGCGAAGCGGGCCTTCGGAGGCCTGGACATCGCGATCAACAATGCCGGGATGCTGGGGCCGGGCGTGCCCGCTGCGGAGTTTCCGGTGGACGCCTGGAGGCAGGTGATGGCCACCAACCTCGATGCAGCCTTCCACGCCGCGCGTGCGCAGTTGCCAGCCCTGCTGGCGCGGGGCGGCGGCTCGCTGGTGTTCGTCGGCACCATCGTCGGCCATACCGTCGGCTTGCCCGGCATGGCCGCTTACGCCTCGAGCAAGGCCGGGCTGATCGGCCTGAGCCAGGTGATCGCCGCGGAGTACGGCGCACGGGGCGTGCGTTGCAACGTGCTGCTGCCCGGCGGCACCGACACCGAGATGGGCCGGCAGGCTGCGCCAGACGAGGATGCGCTGGACTTCGTACGGTCGCTGCACGCGCTCAAGCGCCTGGCCGGGCCGGAAGAGATCGCCAACGCTGCGCTGTTCCTGGCCAGCGATGAAGGCAGCTTCGTGACCGGTAGTGCGATGCGCGTGGACGGCGGGATATCCATCAATCGCACCTGAGCGGACGGCCGGCGGCTGCACATGGCGTTCGCGCCGGACTGACCCGTCCGTTACCCGGCGACCTCTAGCGTGGCACCAGCGCCGGCCTCCGCCGGCGGCGGAGCCACGCATGAGCAGACACGAAAAGGACACGCCCGATCCACGCCAGGGGGTGCAGGAAAGCCGCCAGGACCGGAAGCAGGACGACGTCGCCAAGCAGCGTCCGGGACAGCGCGACCAGCAGGTGCGTGACGCCCACTCGCGCGGTCCACGGCGCAAGGATGGCGGGCAGGAGCCTGCCTGAAGCGTCATTTCTTCAGGCGCCGTCGGCCCGGGCCAGCCGCTGCCCGATGCCGGGTGTGTCGCCACCGGGATCGGTCGTGCGCAGGTCGCGCGTCTCATCGGCCCGGTAGCCAGGGGCGTGCAACGAAAAAGGCCGGACCCTGGGTGTCAGGAGTTCCGGCCTTTTTCATGCCCTGGCGGGCATGTGGATGGTGGAGCCAAGGAGGATCGAACTCCTGACCTCGTCATTGCGAACGACGCGCTCTCCCAGCTGAGCTATGGCCCCGTAGTGCGGTGTCATTGTATCGCTGGCGGTCGGCCTTGCCAAGCGACGCGCGGCCGTGGCCATAGGCGACTGTGCCGAGTCCGCCGGCTTTCGTGCGATTCCGTTGCGCGAAACGAAATCGTAACAATTTGGAGGATAATCCCCAGTCTGCGCAGCAGTTCCCTTTCTCGCCGCCCGGCCCGCGCAGGCCGCCCGGACGTCTCCTCAGAGCTTTCGATGCCTTCCCATACCGATTCCCGCCGTCTGTCGGGCATGTCGTCTTCCCTCGTTTCCTTCCGTCGCCATCCGCTCGCGCTGGCCTGCGCAGGCCTGGCGCTGGTCGGCAGCTTCGGCGCCGCGGCGCAGGACAGTGCGCCGACCCCCACCGGGCTGGATACCATCACCGTGACCGCCGAACACCGTGAGCAGAACCTGCAGGAGGTGCCGGTGTCGGTGGGCGTCGTGCAGGGCGAGCGCATGCGCGACTTCACCGCCGGCGGCGACGACACCCTGCTGGCGCTGTCCGGCCGCGTGCCGAGCCTGTATGCGGAAACCACCACCGGTCGTATCTTCCCGCGCTTCTACATCCGCGGGCTGGGCAACATCGATTTCTATCTGGGTGCTTCCCAGCCGGTGTCGATCATCCAGGATGACGTGGTGCTGGAGCACGTGGTGCTCAAGTCCAATCCGGTCTACGACGTGGACCAGGTGGAAGTACTGCGCGGCCCGCAGGGTTCGCTGTTCGGCCGCAACACCACGGCCGGCATCGTCAAGTTCGACACGCTCAAGCCGACGCAGGACTACACCGGCCGCGTCAGCGCCAGCTACGCCAGTTACAACAGCGTGTCGATCGATGGCGGCTTTGGCGGTCCGATCAACGATGTCGCCTCGTTCCGCGTGTCGGCCCTGTACCAGCATCGCGACGACTATGTCGACAACACCTACAGCGGCCCGAGTGCGGATGGCACCGTCAGCCCGAAGAAGAACGCCATGGGCGGTTTCGATGACCGCAACGTCCGCGCCCAGCTGCTGCTGACGCCGAGCGAGCAGTTCTCGATCCTGGCCTCGGCACACGCGCGCGATTACGAAGGCACCTCGACCCTGTTCCTGCGCGGCGCGCTGACCAAGGGTTCCAACCGCACCGACGTGCCGCGCGACCAGGTCGCCTACGACGAAGCCGACAACAACCCGCAGGCCTACAAGACCTACGGTGGCTCGGTGAAGGCGCGCTATGATTTCGGCGCGATCGACTTCACTTCGATCACCGCGTATGAAACCACCTCCGGTTACAGCCGTGGCGATACCGATGGCGGTGCTGCGGTGAACTATCCGGTCAACGGCGTGCCCAACGGCTACGGCCAGTCGATGGGCCGGATCCGCGACCTGGACCAGTGGACCCAGGAATTCCGTCTGGCCAGCCATGACGACAGCGCGTTGCAGTGGCAGGCCGGCGCGTTCTATTTCAACGGCAGCGACACCACCGACTTCTACCAGCGTGCCTGGTTCCTGCAGGGCGCTGCGCGCAATCCGAACAACTGGGTACGCCTGCGCAACAAGAACACCTCCTGGGCCGGTTTCGGCCAGCTCAGCTACGCCTTCACCGACAGGTTCACGGTGACCGCCGGCCTGCGCCAGACCCGCGACGAGAAGCACACCCGGCTGCTGAAGACCGCCGACACCGCTGCCGGGGTGGTGACCTACAAGGGCCGCACCGACGTCAGGATGTCCGATACCACGCCCAGCTGGGACCTGAGTGCGATGTACCAGATCACGCCGGACGTCAGCGTCTATGCGAAGGTGGCGCGCGGCTTCCGTGGGCCCACCATCCAGGGCCGTTCGGCGGTGTTCAATGCCGACTTCACCACCGCCGACTCGGAGACCATCCTGTCCTGGGAGGCCGGCGTGAAGAGCAGCCTGTGGGACAACCGCCTGCGCCTGAACGCCACCGCGTTCACCTACACCGTCAACGATATCCAGCTCAACGGTAACGATTCGGACGGCAACGGCGTGCTGTTCAACGCAGACAAGGCCAAGGCGTATGGTTTCGAAGCAGACATGGAACTGCGTCCGGTTCCCAACCTGACCCTGAGCGCCGGTGTCAGCCTGCTGCACAGCGAAATCAAGGACAAGCGCGTGTACGCGCAGGTCTGCGGCCTGAATGGCCAGGTGGTGTGCACGGTGGATGATCCGACCATCAAGGTGGGTGCGAACACCTTCGCGCAGATCGACGGCAACCCGTTGCCGAACGCACCGAAGTACAACGTCAACCTGGCCGCACGCTACGATTTCCCGGTCAGCGACGCGGCCACGATGTTCGTGTCCACTGACTGGAACAAGCAGGGCTATACCAGCTTCGTGCTGTATGACAGCAAGGAGTTCAACTCCAAGGGGGACTTCGAGGGCGGCCTGAAGATCGGTTACTCCGGCAACTACGGCGCCTATGAAGTCGCGCTGTTCGCACGCAACATCACCAACGAGAAGAATCTCAAGGGCGTGATCGAGAACTACATGGCCGCGGTGTACAACGAGCCGCGTACCGTGGGTGTGTCGCTGAACATGAACTGGTAATCGAACGGTTGCGGGAAGGGGCGGCCCGGTGATCCTGGCCGCCCCTTCCCGTTGCTGCAGCGGGTTGTCAGCGCACCGGCAACAATGGCTGCAGGCGCGATTCCAGCGCCTGCTGGCGCCATCCGGCCAGCGCCGACGGCCACTGGCGGTGCTCCAGGTAGCTTTCCAGGTGCTTGCGCGAGGCCAGTACGCCGTCCGCCAGGCCCAGCTCGCGGCTGCATTCGGCCACGGCGTCCTGCATTTTCTTCAGCGTCTTCTTGCTGCTGTCGGTGGGCTGGGTGGCCAGCGGCGCGTCCTGCTCATCGGCCAGCGGAGTGTCCAGGGCCTGCCACACGGCGGCTGTCAGCTTGCGCGGCGCCTTCGGGAACGGCTCGAACAGCTTGGCGAGCGCGTCGACATCGGCCGGTGGCGAGCGCGCCAGCAGGGCGGCAAGTTCGTTGTCCAGGATCCAGCTGCGCGGCCGGTCGCTCTGGCGTGCCTGCACATCGCGCCAGCGCAGCAGGCGCAGCAGGCGTCGCTGTGCCTCGGCATCGAGGAACTGGGCCGAGCGCATGGACAGGTGCGGCCAGCGGTCCTCATCGTTGGCGACGCTGGCCAACAGGCGTTCAGCGTCGTCGTGCAGCCACTGCTGGCGTCCCATCGCCTGCAGTCTCGCGTCGATCGCGTCATGCAGCGCGAACAGGTGCTCGACGTCATCGGCGGCATACTGCAGCTGCGACTCGGAGAGCGGGCGGCGCATCCAGTCCGAGCGGGTCTCGCCCTTGGCCAGGGTCACGCCGGTGATCTCCTGCACCAGCTTCTGGTAGCCCATGCCGGCACCGATGCCGGCCAGCGCCGCGCCGATCTGGGTATCGAACAGCGGTCGTGGCAGCACGCCGCAGGTCCATTTGAAGGCCACCAGATCCTCGCTGGCGCTGTGCATCACCTTGATGATCGACGTATCGGTCAGCCAGGGGGCCAGTGCTTCGGGCATGCCGGGAATCAGCGGATCGATCAGCAGGATGTCCTCGCCGACCGCCATCTGCACCAGCGCCAGTTGCGGCCAGAAGGTGCGTTCACGGATGAATTCGGTGTCCAGACCGATGCGGGTGGGACGCTGCTGGTAGTACGCATCCAGCTCGGCGGGGGTGGTGATCCAGATTGCCACGGGTCAGGGCCTGCTACTCGGGTTTGCTCAGGCAGGGGAGAATAGCCTAACGTCGGTCCGCGTCCGTGCCGAAGGAGGCTCTGCTTGCGTTTTCCGCTGTCGTCCGCGCTGTGCGCCAGCCTGGCCCTGGCTCTGGTCGCCTGCACCCCGTCACCGCCGACACCGGCAGGCAAGGCCGGCGAGGGTTCCGGCCAGGCGGCATCGCCGCCGGCGCCGGAGGATCGGCCGGCGGTGCAGGGCAGCGTGACCATCGCCGGTCAGGATGCCGCCGAAGACGTGCAGCAGTGGACGCCGCCCCGTGTCGATCGGGAGGGGCGCAGCCTGGCGCAGCTGCGCAGGGCCGCCGAGCAGGCGTTTGCCCAGGATCGGCTGTACGAGGATGGCGATGCCGCCATCCCGCTGTGGCTGGCGGTGCAGGAGGAGGTGCCTGACGACCGCCAGGCCCGTGCTGGCCTGCAGCGTGCCCGCCAGCGCCTGCTGCAGCAGACCGATGCCTTGCTGGTGCGGCCGCTGCAGCAGCGCGAGGCGCTGGCCGAAGCGGGACGCCAGGCGCTGGTGTTGCTGACCCTGGCCCCTGACGATGAAAAGGTGCGTGCCCTGCAGGCGCGGGTGGAGATCGCGCAACGCGTGGTGGCCTACAACCGGGCCGGCGAGGAGGACCTGCGCGCGGACCGGATCGGCGAGGACGGTGACGGCGCGATCGGCAGTTTCCGCGAGGCGTTGGCGCTTGACGAGGGCAACCGCCGCGCACGCCAGGGCCTTGCTGCGGCGGAGAGCGGCCTGATCCGGCGTGCCGAGGAGGCCGCCCGCCGCCGTGACTTCGCCAGTGCCGGCACCTGGCTGGCCGAAGCCAGCAAGGTCCGTGATTCCTCGCCGACCATCGCCGACGCCTTCGAACGCATCGAGCAGATCCGGGCCAACACCCTGGCGCAGCTGCGCGACGAGGGCCTGCGCGACCTGGCGACGCCGCAGGGCCTGAAACCTGCACGCGAGAAGCTGGCCGAAGCACTGCGCATCGCGCTGCCCGGCGACGCGGTCGTGGCGCAGCTGCGCGAGCGCATCGATCTGGCAACCCATTACGGCAGCTTCCGTCCCGGCCAGGTGTTCAGCGACGCGATGCGCGATGGCGGGCGTGGCCCGCAGATGGTGGTGGTGCCGCATGGCGGCTTCCAGATGGGTGCAGGGGATGCCGAGCCCGGCGCCACCGATGCCGAGCGCCCTTCGCATTACGTGCGGTTTGACCGCGGTTTCGCGATGGCCATCACCGAGGTGACCGTCAGCGATTTCGAGCGCTACGTCAAAGCCACCAATGCCCGCCCACGCGCGACCCGTCGCGGTCATTCGGTGGTCTATGACGAGCGCAGCGGCAACTTCATCCGCCGCAGCGGTGTCGACTGGCGCTCGGATTACGACGGCGCGCGCGCGCTGGGCAACGCGCCTGTGATGCATGTGAGCGTGCGCGACGCGGAAAACTATGCCGCGTGGCTGTCCGAGCAGACCGGCTACAGCTACCGGCTGCCCAGCGAGGCCGAGTTCGAGTATGCGCTGCGCGCCGGCAGCAGCGGCCGTTATCCCTGGGGGGATACAGGCACGCCCCCGCCGGGCAGCGGCAACTTCACCGGCAGCAAGGATGTCTCGCCGTCTGGCCGGCATTGGCACAACGCGTTCATCGGCTATGGCGATGGCTGGTGGGGCCCGGCGCCGGTGGCGAACTTCCGGGCCAACGCGTTCGGCCTGCACGACATGGCCGGCAATCTCAGCGAATGGGTGGCCGACTGCTGGCATTCCAGCTACCGGCGTGCGCCCTCCGACGGCGTGGCCTGGTTCAACCCGGGTTGTCGGGCGCGGGTGATCCGCGGAGGCAACTGGGCGAACTCTCCCGAGCAGACCCGGGCGGCCTGGCGGCAGTCGCAGGACTCGGACACCACCAATGCCCGCATCGGGTTCCGCCTGGTACGCGGCATCTGAGCGGCCGGCTTCACCCGGCGCGGGCTCCGGCACACTAAGATTGCGCCGTGCCCGCCGGCCGGCGGGGCCAGCCGGAAGACCACCGCATGCGCAACGACCCATTTTCCCGCTCGCCGCAGGGCCCGCAGCGGCGTGGCCTGTTCGGCAACATCCGCTGGTGGGTACTGCTGCTGGCGGCGGGTTACGCGGCCTTTTACTGGTTTTCGAACCGGACGGTCGATCCCTATACCGGCGAGAAGGTCATGATCGACAGCAGCCTGGATGCCCAGCAGGAAACCGCGCTGGGCCTGCAGGCCTACCAGCAGATCCTGGCGCAGGAGCGGCCACTGGACCCGAACGCGCAGATCTCGCGTGACGTGCGTGCGATTGCCGAGCGGTTGATCGCCAAGGTCGATGTGGTGGAGACCGCATTGGCGCGGGAGCATGGCGTGGAGCCGGCCCATTTCGCGCGCAGCTTCCAGTGGGAGGTGAACGTGATCCCCTCCGAGCAGGCCAACGCCTTCTGCCTGCCGGGCGGGAAGATGGCGGTCTATACCGGTCTGGTGCCGGTGGCGCGGACCAAGGATGCGATGGCGGTGGTGATGGGGCATGAGATCGCCCATGCGCTGCTGCGCCATGGAGCGCAGCGCATGGCACAGCAGAAGCTGACCCAGATCGGGCAGATGGCCGGGGCTGCCAGTGGCATGGATGCGCAGCAGCAGCAGATGGTGATGTCGGCGATGGGTTATGGCTATCTGCTGCCCTACGCACGCAGCCACGAGACCCAGGCCGATGAGGTGGGGCTGATGCTGGCTGCGGCTGCCTGTTTCGATCCGCGCGAAGCGGTGCCGCTGTGGCAGCGGATGGGCCAGGCCAGTGGTGGTCAGTCGCCGCCGGAGTTTGCCTCCACCCATCCCAACCCAGGAACCCGGATCCAGAATCTGCAGGCCCTGATGCCGAAGGCGCTGGAGTACCGGAAGCAGTTCTGCGAGGCGGCCAGGTAGGAAGGCGCACGCCGGGCTGCGCCTTGGCCCCCGCTTACCTGACCGAGGTGACCTGCACGTCGATGACGCCGTCGCCCACGCGTGCCTGCAGTGCGTCGCCGGGCTGGACCTGTTCAACCTGTCGTACCAGTGCACCATCATCGGCACGGGTCACGATGCTGTAACCGCGTGCCACCGTGGCCAATGGACTGACCGCTTCCAGGGACCGGGCCAGGCCGCGCAGGCGCAGCGCATCGCGTTGCAGCAGCCGCTGCATCGCTGCATGGGGGCGTCCGCGCAGGGCCGACAGGCGACGCTGCATCGCGTCCAGCTGGCGCTGCGGATGATGGCCACGCAGCACCGCGGCAGCATGGCGCAGGCGCGCGGCACGGCGCTCCTGCTGCTGGTTGAACGCCGCGTGCAGCCGCCGGCCCAGCTCCAGCTGACGGCGCCGCAACAGGTCCAGCCGGGCCTGTGGACTCTGCGCATTCAATCGCAACAGCGCACGGTCGGCGCGCTGCATGG
The DNA here is from genome assembly GCF_059368375.1 of Stenotrophomonas sp. YJH_SMC_106-19. Classification (NCBI taxonomy): domain Bacteria; kingdom Pseudomonadati; phylum Pseudomonadota; class Gammaproteobacteria; order Lysobacterales; family Lysobacteraceae; genus Stenotrophomonas; species Stenotrophomonas sp. YJH_SMC_106-19. The sequence goes on along the minus strand of NZ_JCAFRQ010000001.1, from coordinate 396,041 downwards.
CCTGTCCTACCGCGTGGCGCTGCAGCTGTGCCAGCCGCGCGGCATAGCGGCGCAGGCGCAGGGCCAGGTCACGCTGGTCGGGGACCAGCAGCTCGGCCGCCACCGAAGGTGTCGGCGCGCGCAGGTCAGCGGCAAAATCACTCAGGCTGAAGTCGGTCTCGTGGCCGACGGCCGACACGACCGGCGTATCGCTGGCGGCGATCGCGCGCGCCAGCGCTTCGTCGTTGAACGCCCATAGATCTTCCAGTGAACCGCCGCCGCGGGTCAGCAGGATCACGTCGTAGCGACCACTGGCATCGGCTGCCTGCAGCAGGCGGGTGATCTGCGCGGCGGCGCTGGAGCCCTGCACCAGGGTCGGCAGCAGGTCCACCTCCAGCAGCGGGAAACGACGGCCCAGTACGCTCAGCACATCGCGCACGGCGGCGCCGGTTGGCGAGGTGATCACCGCCAGCCGCCGCACATGCGCGGGCAGTGCCCGCTTGCGTGCAGGATCGAACAGGCCTTCGGCGTCCAAGCGCGCCTTCAGCTCCTCGAACGCCCGCCGCAGCGCGCCTTCACCGGCTTCCTCCATGTGGTCGAGCACCATCTGGTACTCGCCGCGTGCGTCGTACAGGGTCACCCGGCCACGCACCAGCACGCGCATGCCCTCGCGCGGTACGAACTTCAGGTACTGCGCCTTCATCCGGAACATCGCCGCACGCAGCTGTGCCCGTGCGTCCTTCAGGGTGAAGTACAGGTGCCCGGACGCAGGGCGGGCCACGCTGCCCAGTTCGGCTTCGACCCAGATCGCCGGGAAGCTGCCCTCCAGCAGATCGCGTGCCAGCGTGTTGAGCTGGCTGGGAGTGAGAATGTCGTTGTTGCGTGGCTGCATGGGTACGGCGCGCTGCGGGTGGAGCGGGCACTCAGGATCGCACGTTGGCGCGCGCCGGGCACGCCCGGCTCAGGTCGTGCGGTGCTGTGCCAGCGCCCACTGCACGTGCTCGCGCACCAGCGGCGAGGGATCATCGATGCGGGTCTGCAGTGCGGCCAGGGTCTGCGGTGCTGTCGGCGCGTTGCCCAGTGCCACGGCGATGTTGCGCAGCCAGCGCTCATGGCCGCTGCGACGGATCGGGCTGCCTTCGGTGCGGCGCAGGAATTCCGCCTCGTCCCAGGCGAACAGCTGATCCAGGCGCGCGGTGTCCAGGTTGTTGCGTGCGCGGAAATCGGCTTCATCGGTGCGCTTGGCAAACTTGTTCCACGGGCAGACCAGCTGGCAGTCGTCGCAGCCGTAGATGCGATTGCCGATCAGCGGCCGCATGTCCTCGGGGATCGCGCCGTCATGCTCGATGGTCAGATAGGAAATGCAGCGGCGCGCATCCAGCCGCTGCGGGCTGGTGATGGCGCGCGTGGGGCAGATGTCGATGCAGCGCGTGCAGGTGCCGCAGTGCGCAGTGGCGGGCGCGTCGACCGGCAACGGCAGGTCGATGTAGATCTCGCCGATGAAGAACCATGAGCCTCCCTGGCGATCGATCAGGCAGGTGTGCTTGCCGATCCAGCCGAGCCCGGCGTTGCGGGCCAGGGCCCGTTCCAGCACCGGTGCCGAATCGACGAAAACGCGGTAGCCCAGTGGCGCGACTTCATCGTTGATCCGCGCAGCGAGCTTCTGCAGGCGGTTGCGCATCAGCTTGTGGTAGTCGCGCCCCAGCGCGTAGCGCGCCACGTAGGCGCGGCCGGGATCGGCCAGGGTCGCCCAGGCTTCGGTATCGTCGCGGTGGCTGTAGTCCATGCCCACGGAAATGACCCGCACCGTGCCCGGCAGCAGTTCGGCCGGGCGTGCGCGCAGCGTGCCGTGGCGTGCCATCCAGTCCATGGTCCCGTACAGGCCCTGGCCCAGCCAGTCGGCCAGGTGTGCCTCGTCCTCGCCCAGCTCGATGCCGGCAATGCCGCAGCGCTGGAAACCGTGTGCACGGGCCAGTTCGCGGATGCGCTGCACGGCCTGGACCGGGTCGGCTGGGGCAGGGGCGGGGACGGAGGACATGTGCACCAGTATAAAATCCCGGCATGCCCGATCTCTCTCTTCTGTTCGACACCGCTGCTGCGCGCGCGCTGGATGCCCGCGCGTCGGTGCTTGCCGGTGATGGTGGCTGGAGCCTGATGGCGCAGGCTGGCCTGGCGGGCTGGCAGTGCCTGCTGCAGCAATGGCCGGATGCCCGCAGTCTCTATGTGGTGGCTGGCGCCGGTAACAACGGCGGCGATGGCTACGTACTGGCGACCCATGCGCTGCAGGCGGGCCGCCAGGTGCAGGTGATCACCCTGCCGGGCAGGCTGCCCGCCACGCCGCTGGCGCAGCAGGCGGCGGCGGCATTCGCTGCCGCCGGCGGCAGCAGCATCGAATTCGACGGCCAGCTGCCGGTCGCCGACGTCGGCGTGGATGCGCTGTTCGGTCTCGGCCTGGATCGGGCCCCGGCCGGCATGGCGAAGGCGCTGATCGAAGCACTCAACGCCTCTCCGGCGCCGGTGCTGGCACTGGATGTACCCAGCGGTGTCGATGCCGATCAGGGCGGCGTTCCCGGCGTTGCGGTGCGCGCGGCGGTCACCCTGCAGTTCATTGTCTGCCACCGGGGCCTGTACACCGGCGACGCGCTGGATCATGTCGGCCAGCGTCGGCTGGCGCCGTTGGACCTGCCGGAGGCGGCGCGGGAAGGCATCGCAGCCAGCGCGGAACGCTGGGTCGGCGACCGTCTGCGGGCGCTGCTGCCGCCGCGCCGGGCCAATACCCACAAGGGCGAGTCCGGGCATGTGCTGTGTGTGGGCGGCAACCGCGGCAGTGGCGGCGCAGCGGTGATGGCGGCCGAGGCCGCACTGCGTGCCGGTGCTGGACTGCTCAGTGTCGGCACCCGTCGTGAGCATGTGGGGGCGATGCTTGCGCGCCTGCCCGAGGCGATGGCGCATGCGCTGGAAGATGGCGCGGCGTTGCCTGCGCTGCTGGACCGCGCACGGGTCGTTGCGATCGGGCCGGGCCTTGGCCAGGACGACTGGGCGCGTGCGCTGCATGCCAGCGTGCTCGCCTGCGGGCGTCCGCTGGTGATCGACGCCGATGCCCTGAATCTGCTGGCGCAGAACCCGCACGCGGTGCCTGATGCCATCCTGACGCCGCATCCGGGAGAGGCTGCACGCCTGCTGGGCTGCAGTACCGCCGAGGTGCAGGCCGATCGCTTCGGCAGCGCGCAGGCGCTGGCCGAGCGCTATCACGCCACGGTGGTGCTGAAGGGTGCCGGCAGTGTAGTCGCGGCACCTGCGCGGCTGCCGCGGCTGATCGCGGCCGGCAATCCGGGCATGGCGGTCGGTGGCATGGGAGATCTGCTGACCGGCGTCATTGCTGGACTGCGCGCGCAGGGATTGGACGCATTCGATGCCGCAGCAGGCGGCGCCCTGCTGCACGCGCTTGCCGGCGACGCCGCTGCCATCGACGGCGCGCGTGGTCTGCTTCCCACCGACCTGCTGGCGCCCCTGCGGCGGCTGGCCAATCCGGAACGCTCCCCATGAACGAATTCTTCCTTGCCGACAGCGATGCCACCGAACGTCTCGGGCAGTGGCTGGCGGCCACGCGACCGCCGCAGGCGTTGATCGAGCTGCGCGGCGACCTCGGCGCCGGCAAATCCACCACCGCGCGTGCGCTGCTGCGTGCGCTGGGCGTGCAGGGTGCGATCCGCAGCCCGACCTACACCCTGGTCGAGCGCTATCCGCTGGCCAGTGGCGGCGAGGCGTGGCATCTGGACCTGTACCGCATCGGCCAGGCCGGGGAACTGGATTTCCTGGGCCTGGACGAGGGCAGTGCGGTGCTGTGGCTGGTCGAGTGGCCGGAACGGGGGGCGGGCGCATTGCCGCCGACGGACCTGGTCGTGGCGCTGGAGATCGAGGGCCAGGGGCGCCGGGCGCGTCTCAGTGGGCTCAGCGACGCTGGCCGGGAATGGCTGCAGCGGCTGGCCGAAGGTGGAGACTTGCGGCCTGTTTCTGTCGCCTGACGAGAACAAAGATCGGCAGGTTACGGATTATTAAGGAAAAAGGTATTGCATTCCGTTCAGCGCGGTGATTGAATCCTGAGCCATGCGCCTGGGGAACCGTCTCATCGCCATCTGTGCCGCCGTCGGACTGGGTCTGGCGAGCCTCAGTGCGTGGGCGGGTGAAGTCCGTCAGGTACAGCTGAATACAGGCTCCACCGGCACCCGCGCGGAAATCTCGCTGGTCGGCAGTGGCGGCTACAAGACGCTGTCACTGGCCAACCCGAACCGGCTGGTGGTCGATTTCCCGGATTCCACTGCCGTGCGCAACCTGAAGATGCCCGCTGCGCAGGGCGTGGTGACGGCAGTGCGCACCGGACAACCGGTTCCGGGCACCTTCCGTGTTGTTTTCGATCTTGCGGAATCCGTGGCGCCGTTCCGCCCGCAGATGCAGCGCGAAGGAGAGGCGTCAAAGCTGGTGATCGAATGGCCGGGTGACAGCCCGGGCGTGGCCGCTGCGGCGCCGGCGCCGGCTCCGGCTCCGGTTGCCACGACCACGCAGACGACGGCACCCAGCATGCAGACGCGCAGCGACGCCGCCCGCGCTACCGCGTTGTTGACCGCGCAGGTGCAGCAGCAGGCCAGTGCCACGGCTGCCGCCCCGGCCGCGCCCACGCCGGCGCCGTCCACCGCGCCCGTGCAGGTGGCCGCTGCGGGCACCAGCGCCAGCAGCACCCCGCCGGCATCGTCGCCCGCGGCGATCCTGGCCGGCCAGCGCACCGCTGCGGTGGTGAGCAATCCGCCAGCCCCGGCACCGGTACCGGCATCGCCGCCGCCCGAACCGCCGCGTCCGGCGATGCCCAGCGACGCTTCGCGCATCCGTATGCAGCCTGGCATGCGGCACCTGGTGGTGGCGATCGATCCCGGCCACGGCGGACAGGATCCGGGCGCGATCGGACCCACCGGCAAGCGCGAGAAAGACGTTACCCTGGCGGTGGCGCGTGAGCTGGCCCGTCAGGTCAATGCCACGCCGGGCCTGAAAGCCTATCTGACCCGCGACAGCGACGTGTTCATCCCGCTGCCGATGCGCGCACAGAAGGCCCGCGCGAACAAGGCTGACATCTTCATCTCGATTCATGCGGACGCCGCCGAGAACCGCTCGGCGACCGGTTCATCGGTGTACGTGCTGTCCACCAAGGGTGCCTCGTCGCAGCGTGCGCGCTGGCTGGCGGACAAGGAAAACGCCGCCGATCTGGTCGGTGGTGTGCGCCTGCAGCAGACTGAAGGCACGCTGGCCAACGTTCTGCTCGATCTGGCGCAGAGCGGTTACATGAAAGCGTCCGAAGATGCGGCCGGCCACGTACTGGGTGGACTGAAGCGGATCGGCAACAACCACAAGCCAAACATCGAGCGGGCCAACTTCGCGGTGCTGCGCACCTCGGACATGCCGGCGATGCTGGTGGAAACCGCCTTCATCTCCAATCCGGACGAGGAGCGCCGCCTGATCGACCCGGGCTACCAGCGCAAGATCGCCGGTGCGGTGCTCGATGGCGTGCACACGTTCTTCAGCCGGCAGCCGCCGCCGGGGACGCTCTACGCGGCCCGCGCACAGGCCGAGATCGACGCGGCTGCCACCATGGCCGGCGGCAGCAAGTAGGCCGCACCCTGTTGGACCGGCCATGCCTGGGGCGTGGCGCATCATCGGCATCGCACAGGTGATCCGGCTCGACTCTCCACGCGGTACCTCCGCTATCATCGGCGCATGAAGTCTGCTGCCTACCTTGCCCCATGAGCGCGCCCGGCCCGCGCCCGATCCGGCCCCTGCCGGACATCCTGATCAACCAGATCGCCGCCGGCGAGGTGGTCGAGCGCCCCGCGTCAGTGGTCAAGGAACTGGTCGAGAATGCGATCGATGCCGGCGCCAGCCGTGTCGACATCGACCTGGAAGAAGGCGGCGTGCGCCTGATCCGCATCCGCGACAACGGCAGTGGCATCGCAGCGGAGCAGCTGCCATTGGCCGTCTCGCGGCACGCCACCAGCAAGATCGCCAACCTGGACGATCTGGAGTCGGTGGCCACGCTCGGGTTCCGCGGCGAAGCGCTGCCATCGATCGCGTCGGTCAGTCGTTTCACCCTGGCGTCGCGCCGCGCAGATGACGAGCACGGTTCCGCGCTGCAGATCGATGGCGGCAAGATCGGCGAGGTCACGCCGCGCGCGCACGCACCGGGTACCACGGTGGAAGTGCGCGAGCTGTTCTACAACGTGCCCGCGCGACGCAAGTTCCTGCGCGCCGAGCGCACCGAACTGGGGCACATCGAAGAATGGCTGCGCTCGCTGGCGCTGGCGCGGCCGGACGTCGAGCTGCGGGTCTCGCACAATGGCAAGGCATCACGCCGCTACAAGCCGGGTGACCTGTATTCGGACGCGCGGCTGTCCGAGACACTGGGCGATGATTTCGCGCTGCAGGCGGTGCGCGTGGACCACAGCGGCGCGGGCCTGCGCCTGCACGGCTGGATCGCGCAGCCGCATTATTCGCGGGCCAGTACCGACCAGCAGTACCTGTACGTCAACGGCCGTTCGGTGCGCGACCGCAGCGTTGCCCACGCGGTGAAGATGGCCTACGGCGATGTGCTGTTCCATGGCCGGCAACCGGCCTACGTGCTGTTCCTGGAACTCGACCCCACGCGCGTCGACGTCAACGTGCATCCGGCCAAGCACGAAGTGCGTTTCCGTGATGCGCGGCTGGTCCATGATTTCGTCTACCGCACGCTGAAGGACGCGCTGGCCGATACCCGAGCCGGCGTGTCGGCGCAGGAGATCGGTGCAGGTGCCGGGCAGGCAGCGGAAGCGGGGGCAGCAGCGGCGGCATCGACCGTGGGCGCGTCCGGATTCGGTCTGGTCCGTGGTCCTGCTCCGGGGGCGGGCGGCGGTGGCGGATATCAGGGATGGCGCCCGCAGCAGCCGCTGGGCCTGCAGGTTGCCGATGCGCCGGCCGCCTACGCCGCGCTCTATGCCACGCCTGCTGCAGGCGAAGGCGACACCGCGCAGCCTGCGATGCAGAGCGGAAACGGCCTGCCGGACACCCGTGCAGACGCGGGCGTGCCGCCCCTGGGGTATGCGATCGCGCAGCTGCATGGCATCTACATCCTGGCCGAGAATGCCGAAGGCCTGATCGTGGTCGACATGCACGCGGCGCACGAACGCATCGGCTACGAGCGGCTGAAGAACGCGCACGATGGTATCGGCCTGCAGTCGCAGCCGTTGCTCGTGCCGATCACGCTGGCAGTGGGCGAACGCGAAGCGGATACCGCAGAGAGCGAGGCCGCGACGCTGGCCGCGCTTGGTTTCGAGGTGACGCGGGCCGGCCCGGGCTCGCTGCATGTGCGCAGCATTCCCGCGCTGCTGGCCCACGCCGAGCCGGAGGGGCTGCTGCGCGATGTGCTGACCGACCTGCGTGAGCACGGCCAGAGCCGCCGCGTAGCGAGCGCGCGCGATGAACTGCTGTCGACCATGGCCTGCCATGGCGCTGTGCGTGCCAATCGCCGGCTGACGGTGCCGGAAATGAACGCCCTGCTGCGCGACATGGAGATCACCGAGCGATCCGGCCAGTGCAACCACGGCCGGCCGACCTGGGCCCGTTTTTCGCTGGCGGAGATCGACCGCTGGTTCCTGCGCGGACGTTGAGGGGAGCATCGATGGCGTATCGGGGAATGGGCGGCCTGCTGGCTGTCTTGTTGCTGGCAGCCTGCAGTCCGGTGCCGCCGCCGGCGCCTGCGGTGGTGGAAGACCCGGCATACGCCGCAGCGCAGCAGCAATGGCGCGTGGCGCGTTATCAGGATCTGACGCGGCCTGATGGCTGGACGGCGCTGGTCGGGCTGCACTGGCTGCAGAACAGCTCGCACTTCGTTGGCAGCGGTGCCACCAATGGCATCCGCCTGGCAGTGGGGCCGGGCAAGCTCGGCCTGCTGCGGCGCGAGGGCCGGCAATGGTGGTTCACGCCGGAAGCCGGGGCGGAGCTCACTCACAATGGCCAGCCGGTGAGGGGGCGCATCCGCATGGATACCGACAAGGATCCGCAGCCCACCCTGCTTGCCTTCGACGGTGGCAAGGGCCAGCTCAGCCTGATCCGGCGTGGTCCGCGCGATGCGCTGAGGGTCAAGCATGCCGACGCGCCTGCACGCCGGGATTTCGCCGGCCTGCAGTACTGGCCGGGAGGTCCCGACTGGCAGGTGCAGGCGCGCTTCGTTGCGCACGCACCGGGCAAGACCTTGCCGATCGTCGACATCACCGGACTGACCACCGACATGCCCAATGCCGGTGCCGTCGAGTTCGAGCGTGATGGCCGGACCTGGCGGCTGGAGGCGATCGGTGCCCCCGGCGAGCCCCTGTTCCTGATCTTCGCGGACCGCACCAGCGGCCGCGGCAGCTATCCCGCTGGCCGCTATCTGGATACCGGCGCCCCCGGCGCCGATGGCCGCGTGCTCATCGATTTCAACCACGCCTACAACCCGCCCTGCGCGTTCACGCCCTACGCGACCTGTCCGTTGGCACCGCCGGAGAACCGGCTGGACCTTCGCGTGGACGCGGGCGAAAAGGCCTACCACCTGCCTGAAGGAGAAGGCTGACATGCTGATCAGACACCTGTTACACGCCGCCCTGTTGCTGCTGGCCTGCGCGGTGGCGCCACTGGCGCAGGCCCGCAACGCGCCGGCCGCTGAAGGTGCGTCGGTCAAGCCGCCGGTACCGCTGCTGTGGAAGGTCACCGGCCCCGGCGATTCACGGCTGTATCTGCTGGGCTCGTTCCATCTGTTGAAGCCGCAGGACTATCCGCTGTCGGCCGACGTGGAGCAGGCCTTCGGGGCCTCGCAGCGCGTGTTGTTCGAACTCTCACCGGAAGACATGCAGTCGCCGCAGCTGGCCAGCCGCATGGTGCAGGCCGCCGTGCGCACCGACGGCAGCGAACTGAAGCGTGATCTCGATGCAGCGACCTGGCAGAAGCTGCAGGCCTTCGCCACCGCGAACAAGCTGCCGCTGGCGCAGATGCAGGGCATGAAACCCTGGTTTGTCGGTCTGAGCATTTCAGTGGGGCAGATGCAGAAGATGGGCCTGGACCCGGCCCTCGGTCTGGACCGTCACTTCATGGAGCGCGCACAGGCGACCGGGCGCAGCACCGGTGGTCTGGAGGACATCGATACGCAGATCGGCATGCTTGATGGGATGTCGGTGCAGGAGCAGCGGCAGATGCTGTCCGAAGCCCTCGATCAGGCCGACAAGGGTGATGAACAGGCGCGCATGCTGCACGACGCATGGCGCCGCGGTGACGAGCGCCTGCTGTGGACGAAAATGGCTGCCGAGATGCGCCAGCAGTATCCGCAGCTGTATCAGCGCATCAATACCGGCCGCAATGATGCCTGGGTGCCGAAGCTGGTGCCCTATCTGCAGGCGGGGCAGGGTGGCACGCTGGTGGTGGTTGGCACGCTGCATCTGCTCGGCAGCGATGGCGTGGTCGAGAAGCTCAGGGCGGAGGGCTACAAGGTCGAGCGCGTCTGCACGGCGTGCAAGGCGAAGCGCTGACGTCTGCCTGCGGATGACCCGCAGACGAAAACGGCGCGCCAGTGGCGCGCCGTTTTCATGTCAGTCCCTGCCGTGGCTCAGCGGCGGGTCTTGCCGCCGGTGCCGGTGCCCGGTTCGTTCGGCTTGCTGCCGGTTCCGGTTCCCGGGCCGGTTCCGCCGGGGCGGGGGCCGCCGAAGCCGGTGCCCATGCTGCGCTGAAATTCCTGCCACAGCTCCAGGTTGCGTTCGGTCAGCTGGTTCATCATCGCCCACGGCGTCTGGCCCAGCAGGTTGCCCATCTGCTGGCGGAACTGCTGCTGCTGGTCCAGGAACACCTGCATGCTGCGTTCCAGGTAGTTGCCCATGAATCCCTGCAGGGAGTCGCCGTAGAAGCGGATCAGCTGGCTCAGCAACTGGGTGGAGAGCATCGGCTCGCCGTCCTGCTCCTGGTCGGCGATGATCTGCAGCAGGACCGAACGGGTAAGGTCGTCACCGCTCTTGGCGTCGCGGACCTCGAAGTCTTCACCGTCCAGTATCAGCTGGCGGACGTCCTCGATGGTGATGTAGCTGGAAATCTCGGTGTCGTAGAGACGGCGGTTCGGATACTTCTTGATGATGCGGGTCGCAGCCATGAAGCGGTCACTCGTCACAGTAGACGCGCAGCATGGCGCAGTGCAGCAGCCGTTGCAACCGCCCCAGCCCCCGCCAGGCTTGGCTTTCACGGCGGATCATGTTGCGCAACAAGGGTTTGCGTGCTGCGCAGCATGACCGCAGGCAGGTGCGGTCCGGCACACGACCGGCCGCGCCCGCGCGGATCACCAGCCCATGTGGTGGCCGCCGTTGATGTCCAGGTTGCTGCCGGTGATCCACGAGGCCTCCTCGGCCACCAGGAAGGACACGCCGTAGGCGATCTCCTCCGGCTTGCCCAGGCGCCCGGTCGGAATGTCGGCGATGATCTTGGCCCGCACTTCCTCCGGCACGGCCATGACCATGTCCGTGGCGACGTAGCCCGGCGAAATGGTGTTGACGGTGATGCCGAAGCCCGCGTTCTCGCGCGCCAGTGAGATGGTGAAGCCGTGCATGCCGGCCTTGGCGGCGGCGTAGTTGGCCTGGCCGTACTGGCCCTTCAGACCGTTGATCGAGCTGATCTGGATGACCCGGCCCCAGCCGCGGCGACGCATGCCTTCGATGACCGGGCGGGTGACGTTGAACACCGAGTTGAGGTTGGTGTTGATCACGTCATGCCACTGGTCCGCACGCATCCGGTGGAAGGTCGTATCGCGGGTGATGCCGGCGTTGTTGACCAGGATTTCGACCGGGCCCAGTTCGTTTTCGACGGCGCGCACCAGCGCTTCGGCACTGTCCGGATCGGACACGTCGCCGGCGAAGATGGACACGTTGAAGCCGCGTTCGGTCATCGCCTGCTGCCAGGCGCGGGCCTTGGTTTCATCGCGATAGTTGGTGGCGACCCGGTGGCCCTGGTCGGCCAGGCGTTGGCAGATGGCGGTACCGATGCCGCCGGTTCCGCCGGTGACCAGTGCGACGCGAGATGTCATGGAATGCAGTCCGGGTTTCAGGTGGGGGAAGGGGGATTCTGCAACATCGGCGCGGAAAGTGCGCCCGTCGGCAACAGGATGTCCGTGCGTGGCAGGCGGGCCGGATCGAATGCCTGCCGGGCCGCCGCGAGCAGGTCGTGCAGATCGTCGTGACCCTCGAGTGCGGCGGGCGACTGGCCGAGCAGGCCCCACAACTGACGCAGCACCGGCACCGGGCGGGCGCTGTCGACCGGCAGCGCGGCCAGCGACTTGGACAGCTTGTGCCCGGGCGCGTCCAGCAGCAGGGGCAGGTGCCAGTATCGCGGCACTGCCAGTCCGAGTGCCTGCTGCAGCAGGATCTGCCGCGCGGTCGAGTCGAGCAGGTCGGCGCCGCGCACCACGTCGGTGACGCCCTGCGCGGCATCGTCGACCACCACCGCCAGCTGGTAGGCCCAGCACCCGTCGGCGCGGCGCAGCACGAAATCACCCACCTCGGCGTGGACGTCCTGCACCTGACGGCCGCGCAGGCCATCGTCGAACTGCACCACGCTGCCGGCCGGTACGCGGAAGCGGACGGCAGGGTCCGGTCGGGGCTGCCGCGCGACGCAGCGATGGTGGATGCCCCCCCGGGCTGCCAGTTCGCTGCGGCTGCAGTGGCAGATGAAGGCCAGCCCGCTGGCCAGCAGCCTGTCCAGAGCCTGCTGGTAAGCATCGCCACGTTCGCTCTGCCACAGCACCGGACCATCGTGGGCCAGGCCGAATGCCGCCAGTGCCTGCAACTGCGCGTGCGCAGCCCCGGGCACGGTGCGTGGGGGATCGATGTCCTCGATGCGCAGCCGCCACAGGCCATGGTGATGGCGCGCGAGCAGCCAGCTGCCGAATGCAGCCAGCAGGGAGCCGGGGTGTAGCAGGCCGGTAGGCGAGGGCGCGAAGCGCCCGCAGGAAAGGGGGGAGGTCATGCTGGCTGAATCGTCGGTCAGGTTGGTGCTTGAATTCAAGCTGACCGCACCGCAAATTGGCGGATATCGACCCCTTCCGAGCCGGAATTTCCCATGTTTACCCGCATCGCACTCTTTCTAGCCACCAACTTTGCAGTGCTGATCCTGGCCGGCATCGTGATGTCGCTGCTGGGGGTCAATCCGAACCAGATGAGCGGCCTGCTGGTGATGGCTGCGATTTTCGGCTTCGGCGGTTCCTTCATTTCGCTGCTGCTGTCCAAGTGGATGGCCAAGCGCTCCACCGGCGCGGTGGTGATCACCGAGCCACGCAACCAGACCGAGCGCTGGCTACTGGCCACCGTCGAGCGACAGGCCAAGGCGGCAGGCATCGGCATGCCCGAAGTGGCGGTCTACGATGGCCCGGAGATCAACGCATTCGCCACCGGCGCCAACCGCAACAACGCGCTGGTGGCGGTGTCCACCGGTCTGCTGCAGAACATGAGCGAAGACGAGGCCGAAGCCGTATTGGGCCACGAGATCGCCCACGTGGCGAATGGTGACATGATCACCATGGCGCTGCTGCAGGGTGTGTTGAACACCTTCGTGATCGTGCTGGCGCGCGTGGTCGGCGGCGTCATCGACAGCGCGCTGTCGGGCAACCGCGAAGGCGGCGGCCGCGGGTTCGCCTACTACATCATCGTGTTCGTGCTGGAGATGGTGTTCGGCCTGTTCGCGACCATGATCTCGATGTGGTTCTCGCGCCATCGCGAGTTCCGCGCCGATGCCGGTGGCGCCTCGCTGGCGGGTCGCCAGAAGATGATCGCCGCGCTGGAGCGCCTGCAGCTCAACCACGGCCAGAGCACGCTGCCGACCCAGATCGCCGCCTTCGGCATCGCCGGTTCGACCGCGAAGAAGCTGTTCATGAGCCATCCGCCGCTGGAAGAGCGCATCGCCGCGCTGCGGGCCTCGACGGTGGTGTAAGCCTCCGCTTGCAACGCACTGCTACAGGAACGCCCGGCCCCGTGCCGGGCGTTTCTGTTTGCGCGTCGGCAGCATCGACGCGTGCCCGCAGGATCGTTTCCGCGACTGCGGAGGGGTGTCACTTTCAAGGTCGAAGGCGAAGCGGCCGCTTCGCTCGCCGGGCATGGCCCGGCGCTACCCGTCATCGTCGTGCAGCTGTGGTTCTTGACCTTGGGTCCGCCTTGAGCGAGCCGAGCACCGCAGGTCCGGCGAGGGCGAAGAGGTGCGGGTGTCTGAGCGCAGCGAGTTCCCGCACCGTCCCTCGACGGACCGAGGAGCGAAGGGAACCGGCGTGCACAGCACGTCGGCTCGCGTCCTGGCGGCGTGTTTCTTTGGTTACTTTCTTTGCACGAGCAAAGAAAGTGACAAGCACGATCACTGCGGATACGAAAACGGCACCTTCACAGGTGCCGTCTCCATGAACCGCTTTACAGGGACGCTCAGAACTTCGCGTCGAACTCGGCCGCATAGCCCGTGTTGACCAGCACCTTCTGCAGCGACTCGGCCACCTTCAGGTTGCCCGCCACCACCTGCTGGGTTTCCGGACCGCGGTTGTCCATGCGTGCAAGCGGTGCTCCCTTGAAGTCGCACACCTTGCCACCGGCCTCACGCACCAGCAGCACGCCGGCCGCGATGTCCCAGGCCTTCACCCCGGCCTCGAAGTAGGCGTCGGCGCGACCGCAGGCGACATAGGCCAGGTCCAGCGCAGCGGAACCGGTACGGCGGATGTCCTCGGCCTGCACCAGCAGGGCATCGACCGCCTTCAACTGGGCGCCGGCACGGGCGCGCTCGCGCGGAGCGAAGCCGGTCTGGATCATGGTGCCGCCCAGGTCCTTGCGATCCGCCACGCGGATGCGACGGTCGTTCAGCACGGCGCCCGCGCCACGGCTGGCGGTGAACAGCTCGTTGCGCAGCGGATCGAAGATGACCGCGTCGGTCGGCTCGCCGTTCTCGACCAGGGCGATCGATACACAGTAGTGGGGCACGCCGCGCAGGTAGTTGCTGGTGCCGTCCAGCGGATCGATGACCCACATGTGGCGATGTTCGCCCTGCACGCCGCCTTCCTCGCCAAACACGCCGTACTCGGGATACGCGCGCTTGAGCTCCTTGACGATGACCTTTTCCGCGTCCGCATCGACTTCGCTGGCGTAGTCCATCCGCCCCTTCTGCACCACGTTCAGTGCCTCGAGCTTGTTGATGTTGCGCAACAGGACGTTGCCGGCGAGGCGGGCGGCCTTGACCATGACGGTGACGGCGGGTTTCTGCATGGCGTGGGCTCCCGGAAAGGCAGAAGGGTAGGACTGGCGGGGGAAAAGAGCGGGTCCGGCGCAGTGGCCGGCCGCACAGTTTACCATTGGTCATCGTCCAGCTCGACCTTTCCCTGTTCATGTCCCAGTTCCCCGCCGCCACCCGCCTCCGATTCGTCCTGGTCGGAACCCAGCATCCCGGCAACATGGGCGCCGCCGCCCGCGCCCTGAAGACCATGGGCCTGGCCCGCCTGGTACTGGTGGCCCCGGAAAAACCGCTGGACGAGGAGGCATTCCGCCGCTCGGCCGGCGCCGAGGACGTGCTCGGCGATGCGCCCGTGGTGGCCACCCTGGCCGAGGCCGTCGCCGACTGCCGTCTGGTGCTGGGGTGTACGGCCCGCGCACGCCGGGTCCAGCTGGAGGAGTACCTGCCCGCCGACGCAGCGGCCCGTGCGGTCGCCAAGGCCGGTGAGGGTGCCGAGGTGGCGCTGGTGTTTGGCCGGGAACGGACCGGCCTGACCAACGAGGAGCTGCAGCTGTGCCACGCGGCGGTGCACATTCCGTCCGATCCGGCGTTCAGTTCGCTCAACCTCGCCGCCGCCGTGCAGGTGTTGGCCTACGAGGTGCGCATGCAGCTGCTCGGCGCCCAGCCTGCCGTTGGCGCCGAACCGGGCTTTCGTGAGCAGGTGGCCAGCCACGAACAGATGGAGAGCTTCTTCGCCCAGCTTGGCGACACCCTGGACGAGATCGATTTCCACAAGGGCCGTGCGCCGGAGTCGGCGATGCGCAAGCTGCGCCGCCTGTTCCTGCGCAGCGAGCCGAGCGAGCAGGAAGTGCGGTTGCTGCGCGGCATCCTGGCCGATGCCCAGCGCATGGCGCGTCTGGCCAAGCCGGGCAGTCACAACGGCTGACGACGTTCTCATTTTTTCGGGTAGTCTGTCCGGATACCCAGGGGGGGATGAAACCGGTGTCGGGTCTGCGAACGGCAATGCAGGGGGCGCTGCTGAGCCTGGCCATGGTCCTGCTGGCCGGAACGGTGCGTGCTGCGCCGGATCCGGTGCTGGTGCTGGGCCGGATCAGCGACGATCCCAAGGCCCATTACCAGCAGCTGCAGCCGCTGCTGGACTACGTGGTGGCACGCATGCAGGACGTCGGCATCCAGGAGGGGAGGATACTGATGGCGCGTGATCCGCAGCAGATGGCCAGCTATCTGCGGCGGGGGCAGGTCGACTGGGTCACGGAAACCGCCGGAACCGCAGTGGCGTTGGGGCAGCGCAGCGGTGCGCGGCCGTTGCTACTGACCGAGCGCAATGGCGTGCGTGAGTACCAGACCGTATTCTTCGTGCGCCGCGACAGCCCGTTCCAGCGGCTGGAGGACCTGCGGGGCCACCGCCTTGCGCTGCAGAACACCGCATCCACCAGCGCCTACCTGGTGCCGGTGATGACGTTGCTGGGCCACGGGTTGTCCCCACAGATCCTCGCGGGTACGTGGGACGCTCCGGGCACGGACAGCGTCGGCTATGTGTTCGCCCGCAGCGAGCTGAACATCGCCACCTACGTGCACAAGGGCGTGGCCGATGGGGGTGCGGTGAGCAGCGTGGACTGGAACGATGAACGGCGCATGCCGCGGGCGTTCCGGCGCGACTTCCGCGAACTGTTGCGCACGGAGCCCTATCCTCGCGCCGTGGAGGTGGTGCGCGCCGACCTGGATGCACGCGTCCGTGACCGCCTGCAGGAGGTCCTGCTGCAGGCGGCCAGTGATCCACAGGCACAGGCGGCGCTTCACCGTTTTTTTGGTACTTCCGGTTTCCACCGCGTCGACGCGCATGCGCAGCAGCGGCTGGATGAATTGAAACAAGGATTGACGCGCGTGCGGATGGAAGTGGAATGAAGTGGCTCGGCTCGGGAATGCAGGCGCGGTTCCTGCTCGCGATGGGCGGGGCGATGCTTGTGGTGGTGGCGATCCTGGCGGTGCTGCTGGGGCGGCAGGCGGCGATGCAGAGCGAGGTGCGCAACCTCAGCGGCGGCGTCATCCATGAACTGTTCGACCGCAGCGTGCGCAGCCGCGGCGAAGCGATCGCCCGTGAGCTTTCCGATGCGCTGGCCAACCCGCTGTACTACCACGATCTGGACCAGGTCGGCGCACTGGTGCGCAGCACGTCGCGGCAGCCCGTGGTGCGCTATGTGCTGGTGTTCGACGAACGTGGCCGGCTGGTGCACGACGGTTCGGTGGAGGTCGCCGCCTTCGGTCAGCCGATGGGAGACCCCCTTGCACCGGGCGCGATCGCCGCGCGGACGCTGGTGGTGCAGCAGTCGCCAAAGGTGCTCGACAACACGATGCCGATCATGGTCGGCAACCAGCGCATCGGCGGCGTCCGCGTCGGCATGGCGCTGGACGAAGTGCAGCAGCGCGAGCAGGCCGCCAACGCAACGCTGGGCGAGCGCCTGCAGCAGGTCGGCAGCCGTCATCTGGGCTGGCTGCTGCTGATGCTCGGCCTGCTGGTGGTGATCGGCGTGGCGGTGATCTTCTACGTGCAGCGCACCTTGGTCGCGCCGATCCGCGACCTGGCGGTGGCGGCCCGTCGCATCGAAGCCGGCGACTACCAGGCGCCGCTGCTGGAGAATACCCGCGACGACGAGGTCGGCGAGCTGGTGCGGGGATTCGCCCGCATGCGTGATGCCATCGCCCGCCACGACCGCGAGGTGCGGCACATGGCCTACACCGACGCACTGACCGGCCTGACCAACCGCTTGGCGTTCCGCGAAGCTCTGGACCACCGGCTGATGGCCGCGCGTGCGTCCAAGCAGCGGTTGGGCCTGTTGTTTGCGGACATCGACGATTTCAAGCGGGTCAACGATACCCTCGGGCATGAAGCGGGCGACGAAGCACTGCTGCAGTTTGCCCAGCGGATCGGCCGCGCCGTCGCCGAGGCCGGGGGCGATGAGGCGCTGCTGGCCCGTTTTGGCGGCGACGAGTTCGTGATCCTGGTCGGCGACGGCGATGTCGCTGCCAATGCGCGGCTGCTGGCCGAGGTGCTGGTGCGCGAACTGGGCAAGCCGCTGGTGGTGCAGGGCAGGGAGCTGTTCCTGGGCACCTCCATCGGCGTGACCCTGTTCCCGGACGATGCCGCAGACGCGACCACACTGCTGAAGAACGGCGACATCGCCATGTACCAGGCGAAGATGGCCGGCAAGAATTGCTACCGGTATTACAGCCGGGCGATGGACCATGCTGTCGAGCGCCGCGTGCACATGGAACAGGAACTGCGCGGCGCCTGGGAGCGCGGCGAGCTGCGCCTGGCCTACCAGCCGATCTTCCGCACCCGCGACCGGCGGATGGTCGGCGTCGAGGTGCTGCTGCGCTGGCAGCACCCCACTCTGGGCACGATCCCGCCGTCGGTGTTCATCGAAGTGGCCGAGCAGAGCGGGCTGATCGAGGTGATCGGGCCGAAGGTGCTGCGCGCGGCCTGCATGGAAGCGTCGCAGTGGCCGCGCAGTGCGGGCGGCGATGATCTGTTCGTGTCGGTGAACGTGTCGCCCCGGCAGCTGCGTGGCGGCGAGCTGCCGTCACTGGTCGCACAGTGCCTGCATGAGTCGGGGCTGCCGGCTTCGCGCCTGCATCTGGAACTGACCGAGACCGCCGTGATCGGTGATGAGATGGTGGCCGCGCAGTTGCTGGACAAGCTGCATCGCACCGGCGTCAAGGTGTGGCTGGACGACTTCGGCACCGGCTTCTCGGGCTTGAGCCACCTGCGCCAGGTGCCCGTGGACGGAGTGAAGATCGACAAGAGTTTCATTGCCGACATGCAGCGTGATCCGGACGACCTGGCGCTGACCACGGCGATCATCGCCATGGCCCACGCGCTGGGCATCACGGTGGTTGCCGAGGGCATCGAGCAGCAGGCGCAATTCGAGCTGCTGGCCCAGCGCGGCTGCGATCTTGGCCAGGGCTACTGGCTGAGCCACCCGGTCACCGCGACCGAAGTGGTGCGGATGATCGAGTCCGGCGTCTGAATCCTGGTTCAGGGGTCAGATCCCTTTCTGCAGGAAACGGCTCTGACCCCGGCGGGATCGCTACAGCGGGCGCTTGCTCGGGTCGCCGGGGAGTTCCCGCACCAGCTTGGGAACCAGGTAGCCGGACAGGCGCGCGGTCAGGCCGGCGATCAGCTCCCTGGCGCGGGTGTCATCCACCTCGAAGTGGGCCACGCCCTCGACCCGGTCCAGCTGGTGCAGGTAATAGGGCAGCACGCCGGCGGCAAAGCTGCGTTCGCTCAGTTCCTGCAGCGCCTGCACGCTGTCGTTGACGCCACGCAGCAGCACTGCCTGGTTCAGGAGCTGGGCGCCGGTGCCACGCAGGCGCGCCATTGCCGCGTCCACGCTGGCATCGAACTCATTGCGATGGTTGGCATGGACCACGATCGCCAGCGGCCACGGCAGGCTGCCCAGCCAGGCCAGCAGCTCGTCGTCGACCCGTTCCGGCAGCACGATCGGCAGCCGGGTGTGGATGCGCAGGCGACGGATGTGCGGAATCCGCCGCAGCGCGTCGGTCAGTTCGACCAGCTTGTGGGTGGCCAGCGACAGCGGATCCCCCCCGGACAGGATCACTTCGTCGATATCCGGATCGGCGGCGATGGCGTCCACCGCTTCCCACCAGCCGCCCTTGGCGGCATTCTCAGCGGCGTAGTCGAAGTGCCGGCGGAAACAGTAGCGGCAATTGATTGCACAGCTGCCGGTGGCGATCAGCAGCGCCCGGCCCCGGTACTTCTGGATGACCCCGGTCGCCTTCCTGGCCGCACCATCGCCCACCGCGTCGAAGCTGAACCCGGGAACGACCTGCATCTCGTCATTGACCGGCAGCACCTGGCGCAGCAGCGGGTCGGCCGCATCGCCCTTGCGCATGCGGGCCACGAACCCGTCCGGTACGCGCAGCGCGAACTGGGCCATGGCCGCCTCGGACACGCCCAGTGCGACCGGATCCAGCTCCAGCCGCGCCAGCAGTGCGTGCGGGTCGCGCAGCGCCTGGCGCCAGAGTTCCTGCCAGCGTGCGGGTGCACCCGGCGACGACGGGCGGGGAAAGGCGGAAAGCTGCATGGAGAGGGGGCCTGCGGTTATCATGGGGGCAGAAAAACAGTCGCCCACCGGCATCCGGTGGGCTTTCCATTCTACCGGCTCGCCGCACCCGCGGCGGTTTTGCCATTTGAGGAGCTTGAGCATGGCCACTGTGGGCATGAATGACGTCAAGAACGGGATGAAGATCCTGGTCAACAATGAACCGGCGGTCATCACCGATACCGAATACGTCAAGCCGGGCAAGGGCCAGGCGTTCACCCGCGTCAAGTACCGCTTCATCCGTTCGGGCCGCGTGGTCGAACTGACCATGAAGGCGACCGACGACCTGGAAGTGGCCGACGTGGTCGACACCGACATGAACTACATGTACAGCGATGGCGAGTACTGGCACTTCATGGATCCGGAGACCTTCGAGCAGGTCCAGGCCGACAAGGCCGGCATGGGCGGCGCCGAAAAGTGGCTGAAGGGCGAGGAAGCCTGCATCGTGACCTTGTTCAACGGTGCGCCGATCTTCGTGCAGCCGCCGAACTTCGTCGAGCTGAAGATCACCGAAACCGATCCGGGCGTCCGCGGTGACACCTCCGGCGGTGGCGGCAAGCCGGCCACGCTGGAAACCGGTGCCGTGGTCCGCGTGCCGCTGTTCGTCAACCAGGATGAAGTCATCCGGGTCGACACCCGTTCGGGCGAGTACTCCTCGCGCGTGAAGTAATCCGGCGCAGCCGGATGACCTGTGAGCCGGGCCCAGGCCCGGCTTTCCGGGCATCGCCCGGAACCCGTTGCCGGCGTCCACGGCGCCGCAACGGACAGCCGCCGGGCATGGCCCGGCGCTACCGCCTCCCGTGAGGATCTCCCCCCAGCCAAGTGAGCCTGCATGAGCGACAGCCCGCACCTCCCCGAAGCCTGCGACCTGCTCATCGAAGCCGGCTACGTCGTTCCGATCGAACCGCATGCCGTGGTGCTGGAAGACCATGCCGTAGCCGTGCGTGGCGGCGAGATCGTGGCCGTGCTGCCGCGTGCCGAAGCGCGGGCGCGCTTCCGTGCCGCGCAGGTGGTCAGCCGTCCGGACGCCGCGCTGATGCCGGGCCTGGTCAACGCGCACACGCACAACCCGATGACCCTGCTGCGCGGCGTTGCGGATGACCTGCCGCTGATGACCTGGCTGCAGGAGCACATCTGGCCGGTGGAAGCGGCGGTGATCGGCCCCGAGTTCGTCGCCGACGGCACCACGCTGGCCATTGCCGAGATGCTGCGCGGCGGCACCACCTGCGCCAACGAGAACTACTTCTTCGGCGACGTGCAGGCGGCGGTCTACAAGAAGCATGGTTTCCGCGCGCTGGTGGCGGCGGTCATCATCGATTTCCCGACTGCCTGGGCGAAGAGCGACGACGAGTACTTCGCCAAGGCCGGTGAACTGCACGACCAGTGGCGCAACGACAGTCTGATCGGCGTCGCGTTCGCACCACATGCGCCCTACACGGTCAGCGATGCCAATTTCGAGCGGGTGCGGATGCTGTCCGACCAGCTCGACATGCAGGTGCACCTGCATACCCATGAGACCGCGCAGGAAGTCAGCGACTCGATCAGGCTGCATGGCCAGCGTCCGCTGGCGCGACTCGATCGCCTCGGCCTGGTCAATGACCGGTTGATCGCGGTGCACATGACCCAGCTGACCGACGCGGAGATCCACCTGTGCGCCGAGCGTGGCGTCAGCGTGGTGCACTGCCCGGAATCGAACCTGAAACTGGCCTCCGGTTTCTGCCCCGCCTGCGCCCTGCAGCGCGCAGGCGTGAACCTGGCCATCGGTACCGATGGCTGTGCCAGCAACAACGACCTGGACATGTTCAGCGAGAACCGCACCGCGGCGATCCTGGCCAAGGCTGTCGCCAACGACGCCACTGCGCTGGACGCGGCCACCACGTTGCGCGCTTCCACGCTCGGCGGTGCCCGTGCGCTGGGCTTCGGCGAGCGGATCGGCTCGATCGAGGTGGGCAAGCAGGCCGATCTGGTCTGCGTGGACCTGTCCGCGCTGGAAACCCAGCCGCTGCACAACGTGCTTTCGCAGCTGGTGTACGCCACCGGCCGGCAGCAGGTGAGCGACGTCTGGATTGCCGGCAAGCCCAAGCTGGTGCAGCGCGAGCTGGTCGGCATGGACCTGCCGGGCATCATCGCCAACGCGCGCCAGTGGCGCGAGCGCATCCGCCATATCCGCGCCTGAACCCCGGCGCTGCAAGGATTCCCCATGACTGCCCCCCATGCTTCCTCCAATTTCGATCAGGCCGAGCTGGACAAGTTCGCCGCACTGGCCAACCGCTGGTGGGACGCCGATGGTCCGCAGAAGCCGCTGCATGCACTGAACCCGGTGCGCCTGAAGTACGTGGCCGACCGCGTGCCGCTGCGCGGCGCACGCGTGCTCGACATCGGCTGCGGTGGCGGCCTGCTGAGCGAAGCACTGGCCCAGGCCGGCGCCGATGTCACCGCCATCGATCTGGCCCCGGAGCTGGTCAAGGTCGCGCGGCTGCACGCGCTGGAAAGTGGTGCCAAGGTCGACTACCGGGTGCAGGCCGCCGAGGACCTGGCCGCTGAACAGCCGGGCAGCTTCGATGTGGTGACCTGCATGGAGATGCTCGAGCACGTGCCGGACCCCGGCGCGATCATCGAGGCCTGCAGGCGGCTGCTGAAGCCGGGGGGGCACCTGTTCCTGTCGACCATCAACCGCACGGCCGCCGCATTCGCGGTGGCCATTGTCGGTGCCGAATACGTGGCGCGCCTGTTGCCGAAGGGCACCCACCACTACCAGGAATTCATCAGGCCGGCCGAACTGGCACGCTGGTTGCGCGAGGCTGATCTGCAGCTGGCCGATGTCAGCGGCATGGCATACGAGCCGTGGCGCAACCGTGCCCGCCTCAGCACCCGCACCGACATCAACTACCTGGCCTACGCGGTCAAGCCGGCATGACCGCCACGCACTTCCCGCGCGCGGTGCTGTTCGACCTGGACGGCACCCTGCTGGACAGTGCGCCGGACTTCGTTGCCACCTGCGACGCCATGCTGGCCGAACGTGGACGCGCGTCGATCGATCCGGCGCAGCTGCGCCCGGTGGTGTCCAAGGGCTCGCGGGCGATGATCGCGGCGGCCTTCCCGGACCTGGATGCGCATGCGCGCGACGCGCTGATCCCGGAGTTCCTGCAGCGCTATGAAGCGTTGATCGGCCAGCACGCGGTGCTGTTCGATGGCGTCGCCGGCATGCTCGCCGCGCTCGATGCTGCTGGAACGATATGGGGCATCGTTACCAACAAGCCCGAGTACCTGGCGCGGTTGATCCTGCCGCAGCACGGTTGGCAGCAGCGCTGCGCCGTGCTGGTCGGCGGCGACAGCCTGGCCGAGCGCAAGCCGCACCCGCTGCCGCTGCTGCACGCTGCGCAGGCGATCGGTGTCGCGGCAAGCGACTGCGTGTATGTCGGCGACGACGAGCGCGACATCATCGCGGCGCGCGCCGCGGCCATGCCATCGGTGGCAGCGCTGTGGGGCTACCGCCTGCACAGCGACGACCCGTTGGCCTGGCAGGCCGATGTACTGGTCGAGAACGCCGCACTTCTGCAACTGGCCAGCCTGTGGCCAACCCGGCCGGCACGCCCGGCCCACCCGTAAGGACGATCGTAGTGAGCAGCACCGCGCTGGAAAGCTTCCTCGACAAATGGCGCAGCCGTTGGCCGGAATGGTCGGTGGCCGCGCCGTTCGTGGCCGAATCGCACCGTGAGTTGGCCGTAGCGTGGTTCGCGCTGCTGCAGGAATTCGACGACATGCTCAATACCAGCGGCGATCCGTTGCCGGCCGATGCCAAGCTGGCATGGTGGGGCGAGGAGCTGCGCAGCTGGGAAGGACAGCGTTCGCGCCATCCGTTGGGTCGTGTGCTGGAACCGGTGCGTGCGCCGTGGGCGCGGTTGGCGGAAACGCTGCCGGATCTGGTGGAGGCACGCACCGTCGCGCCGGATGCGGCCAGTGCCAAAGCCGCGCTGGCCCGCTACGCTGAAGCGGTCGCGGCCGTGGAAGTGGTGTTGTTCGATGACAGGCCGCGGACCGGTGCGGGCCGGGCCGTGCAGTTGCAGACGCTGGCCCAGCGCCTGCAGGACGCAGGCGTGGCCGGCGTGCCGCGCAGCCTGCTGGACGAGGACACCCGCTCCGCCGCGCAGCGCTGGGCGCAGCACCTGTTGAAGGGGTGGGGCACGCGCGTGCCAGGCCCGCGCCCGCGCCGCGTGTGGTCCAGCCTGGCCCGTGCACGCCTGACGGCCCAGGCGGCCGGCAAGCCGATCGAGGCGACCCCGCTGCGCACCCTGCTGCGGGTGTGGTGGGCCGCACGCGGCTGATTCCGTTGCCGCTGCGCTCGCCGGGCATGGCCCGGCGCTACCGGGTTGCAGGTTGTTGATTCCGTTGCCGCTGCGCCGCCGGGCATGGCCCGGCGCTACCGGGTTGCAGGTTGTTGATTCCGTTGCCGCTGCGCTCGCCGGGCATGGCCCGGCGCTACCGTTTGGTGGCTCTGGTAGCGCCGGGCCATGCCCGGCGAGGGGCGCGCGCGGGTTACTTCCGCTCCAGCACCAGCAGAGGATCGATGCGGGTGTCGAACCAGTTCATGCCCCAGTGCAGGTGTGGGCCGGTGGCACGGCCGGTGGCGCCGACTGCGGCGATCACCTGGCCTTGTTCCACACGGTCGCCAACTTTTACGTCGATGCGCGACAGATGCAGGAAGTTCGAGCTGACGCCGTAGCCATGGTCGATCAGCAGCGTGCCACCGGTCAGGTACAGGTCGGGGCCGGCAAAGGTGACCACCCCGGCGGCGGGTGCCTTCACCGGCGTGCCGGTCGGTACCGCGATGTCCATGCCGGAATGGCCGGCACCGGGCTGGCCGTTGTAGACGCGGGCATTGCCGAAGCGGCCGCTGATGCGGCCCTGCACCGGCCAGATGAAGGTCTGGGTGAAGTCGGTGCGGTCATCGTCGCGGGCACGCGCGGCGGTTACCTGTGCCTGCTCGCGCTTGATCCGTTCGGCAATGGCGGGCGGAGGATTGACCGTCTTCGGCGGTACACCGTTGACCCGTTCGGTCGGCCAGTCGCGCGGCGTCACCGAGATGGTGGCCGTTTCGCTGCCGCCGTCCGGGCGCTGCACCTGCACGCGCAGCGGCCCCTTTTCATCGCGGCCGATACCGAACACCACGCTGCCGTAACCGCTCACGCGCAGCGAGCGGCCGGCATACTGCACGTGGCTGCCGGCGGGAACCTTGCCGATCACCAGCGCGCCCTGCGACGCACTGGCAGGAAACACCACGCGGCTGTCGATCAGGCTGCCGATGCCATCCTGGGCCTGTGCCGCAGATACGGCCCAGAGGGGGGCGGCAACCAGCACCCCCAGCATGAGGAACCCACGCATCAGCGGTCGTAGGTCAAGCGCTGGCCGGCCGGCTCGCCCACCAGCGTGCTGCCGTCCCACACCCGCTGGCCGTTGACCCAGGTGGAGGCGATGCGCGACCGGAAGGTCGTGCCTTCAAACGGCGACCAGCCGCACTTGGAGAGCACGTCCTCGCGCTTGACCGTGAACGGCACGTCTTCCACCAGCACGAGATCGGCGAAGTAGCCTTCGCGCAGGAAGCCGCGCTGCTCCACGTCGAACAGCTGGGCCGGGGCATGCGCGAACTTCTGCACCACCTGCTCACGGGTCAGTTTGCCCTCGTGCACGCGCTCCAGTGCGGCCACCAGCGCGTACTGCACCAGCGGCAGGCCGGACGGCGCCTGCGCATAGGGCTTCTGCTTCTCCTCCCAGGTGTGCGGGGCATGGTCGGTGGCCAGCACGTCCAGCACGTCGTCGGCCAGCGCGGCGGTGATCGCCTCGCGGTCGGCCACGTCCTTGATGGCCGGATTGCACTTGATCAAGTTGCCCTTGGTGGCGTAATCCGGGCGGGCGAAGTGCAGGAAGTGCACGCAGGTTTCGGCGGTGATCTGCTTGCGGCTGCCATCGGCCCGGATCAGCGGGCCCTTCTCGAACAGTGCCAGTTCGTCGGCGGTGGAGATATGCAGGACGTGCAGGCGGGTGCCGTGCTTGCGTGCCAGCGACAGCGCCAGCCGCGTCGACTTGATGCAGGCTTCGCGCGAACGGATGTCCGGGTGCATGTCCGGGGTCAGCGCGTCGCCGTATTTTTCCTGGAAGGCTTTCAGGTCGGCATCGATCATCGGCGTGTCTTCACAGTGCGTGATGATCGGGGTCGGACACTCGCGGAAGATCGCGTCCAGTGTTTCCGGGTTGTCCACCAGCATGTTGCCGGTGGACGCGCCCATGAACACTTTCACGCCCGGCGCCTTCTTCGGATCGAGCTGGCGGATGGCCTCAAGATTGTCGTTGCTGGCCCCGTGGTAGAAGCCGTAGTTGGCCCAAGCGCGGCCACGCGCCAGTTCGTACTTGGCTTCCAGGATGGTGGAGTCCAGCGTCGGCGGATTGGTGTTGGGCATGTCCATGAAGCTGGTCAGGCCACCGGCCACGGCCGCTGCCGATTCACTGGCGATATCGCCCTTGTGGGTCAGGCCCGGCTCGCGGAAGTGCACCTGGTCGTCGATCATGCCGGGCAACAGCCAGCGGCCGGCGGCGTCCACCACCTGCTCGCCCTCGCGCGGCGCCAGCCCGGTGCCGATCTGCGCGATGCGACCGTTCTCGATGCGCAGGTCGCCGTCGAAGGTGCGGCCTTCATTGACCATGCGGGCATTGGTGATGAGCGTGGAGGACATGTCAGTGTTTTCCTGTGCAACGGCATGAAGGGGTGTCGGTGCGTTCGGGCACGAGGTCGACACCGCCGGGGTGGAAGGGGTGGCAGCGGCCGAGCCGGCGCGCGGCCAGCCAGCTGCCGCGCAGCGGGCCATGCAGGGAGATGGCTTCCATCGCGTATTCAGAACAGCTGGGCACGAAACGGCAGCGTGGCCCCAGCAGGGGGCTGATGAAGCGCTTGTAGAAGCGCAGCAGGGCAATGAGCAGGCGCGAGATCACCCAGTCATCTTATGCCAGTTGGCATGAAGGCCGCATTTGTGCAGGATGGGCCGTTGGTCGCATGTCGCCGATGGCCTGCGACCGGTGCCGGCACCTTCGGGTGCCGGCCAGGTTCCGTACCGCGCGAGGCGGTCCGTGTTCGTCGGACTGCCCCTTGGGGGCCTTGACTCCAGGACTGAATGGAGCGGGGCTGTCGAGGTTGCTGCTGCGGGTCGGGTAGGCTATAAAGGCCCGCTTTCCCGGGCCCCGGGGAATCCAAGGAAGAGCGTTTCGTGGCTGCTAAAAAAACTGCAAAGAAGGCCGCAAAGGCCGCCAAGAAAACCGCCAAGCCTGTTGTGAAGAAGTTGGCGGCAAAGCCCGTTGTCAAGAAGCCGGCGGCCAAGCCGGCGACCAAGGCAGCGTCCTCGCAACCGGCGGCCAGGAAGGCCACCGCGAAAAAAACGCCGGCCAAGGCAAGCAAAGTGGCCGTCAAGAAGGCCGCTGCGCCGGTCAAGGCCAAACCTGCTGCTGCCAGCAAGAAGGCGCCGGCAGTGAAAAAGGCCGCCAGCAAGGCGGTGCCGGTCAAGAAGGCTGCTGCCAAACCGGCTGCGAAGAAGCCGGCAGCCAAGCCGGCGCCGAAGGCGGCGGTGAAAAAGCCGGTTGCACCGCCAGCGGCAAAGAAGGCCGCGGCGCTCAAGCCGGCGGCCAAGCCTGCCGCTGTAAAGAAGGTCACCAAGAATATCGCCACGCCGGCTGCCAAGCCGGCACCGGCCCCCGTAGTGAAGTCCGCACCGAAGCCTGCCGCAACGCAGGCTCCGGCCAAGCCTGTCCCGGCCAAGACCGCGGCAGGTGCTGCAGCCAAACCGGCACCCAAGCCGGCCTCGGCCGCTGCACCTTCCGCGTCGACCGCCCCGCAATCCAAGAATCCCGTGCCCGTTTCGAAATCGCCTGCCAAAACCGCCGTGAAATCCGATCCCGCTCCGAAGACCGTGTCGCGCCCTGTCGGCAAGGTCGCCGTGGCCGTCGCCGCCCGCTCGGCCGCCCCGGCCCCGCGCAGCAAGTACAAGGTCGTCGAGTACAAGACCGACGAGGCCACCGGCCGCCCGATCCTGCCGGCCGGTTACAAGCCGTCGTCGGAAGAGGAATACATGAGCCCGCTGCAGCAGGAGTACTTCCGCCAGCGCCTGCAGAACTGGCGCGCGGACCTGGTGGAGGAGTCCAAGCAGACCATCGAGAATCTGCGCGAGGAAGTGCGTGACATCGGCGACGAGGCCGAGCGTGCGACCCGTGAGACCGAGAACTCGCTGGAGCTGCGCACCCGCGACCGCTACCGCAAGCTGATCGGCAAGATCGACAGCACGCTCAAGCGCCTGGAAGCCGGTGATTACGGCTACTGCGTGGACACGGGTGAAGAGATCGGTCTGGAGCGCCTGGAAGCCCGTCTCACGGCCGAGCGCACCATCGACGCCCAGGAGCGTTGGGAACACCTGCAGAAGCAGCAGGGCGACTGATTCCCGGTCGTTGTCTGGTCATGCAGAAAAACCCGGCCTTGGCCGGGTTTTTTGTTGGGTTCACGTTGGCTGTGTAGAGCAGCGCCTTCCGGGTATCGGGTGGAGCCCGCGGGTGGAGCCGGGCAGGACACGCTGCAAGTACATCCCTGTAAGCTCGGCCGCGGCATCCATGCCGCGGACGGTCCTGCCCGGCCCCACCCACAGGCTCTCGACGCTTCCCTGCGTGCGCGGCCGATGTAGAGCCGAGCCCACGCTCGGCTCAGGCCGAAGCCGGAGGGCAAGGAATAGCAAAAGCAAAAGCAGCCAAGCATGGCTTGGCTCTACCAGGAGCGGTCATGCGTGCGCTCGCGGCTGTTGGGTCCGCCTTGTAGCGAGCCGAGCACCGCAGGGGAATCAGGGGCGAAGAGGCGCGGGTGTCCGAGCGAAGCGAGTTCCGCGCCGTCCCCTGATTCGCCGAGGAGCGCAGGGCACTGGCGCGCAGCGCCGGCTCGCGGATGGCGGCGTGTTTCTTTGGTGACTTTCTTTGCACGAGCAAAGAAAGTTACACCCCGCCGCGGTCGCGGAAGAAGCCCGCCGGGCGCGGCCCGGCGCAACCGCTGCGTGGGCGCACGGAAATGCGCAGCCGAGCATGGGCTCGGCTCTACAGGTTCACTGCAGGTCGCGAAGATTCAACTTCCGCAGCGTCGGGTTCTTCCATGCCGTGATGCCGGCCACGCTCAGCACCGCGAAGCCCCCCAGCACCACTGCCGGTACCAGGCCCAGCAGTCGTGCCATCGTGCCGGCATAGAAGGCGCCCAGTTCGTTGGACGAACTGATGAAGATGCCGTTGATCGACGATACCCGCCCACGCATTTCCTCGGGCGTCGCCAACTGCAGGATGGTCGAGCGGACCACCACCGACACGCCATCGAAGGCGCCGTAGAACAGCAGGATCAGCGCCGACAGCCAGAAGTGCTGCGACAGCCCGAAACCGATCACGCACAGCCCGAAGCCCGCGACCGCAGACAGCAGCACCCGGCCGGCGTTGCGGTGCAGGGGGTGCCGGGCAAGCCACAGGCCCACGCCGATCGAGCCCAGAGCGGGCGCAGCGCGCAGGATGCCCAGCCCTTCGGGTCCATGGTGCAGGATCTCATGCAGGAAGGCGGGCAGCATTGCCACCACACCGCCCAGCAGCACCGAGAACATGTCCAGCGCCATCGCGCCGACCATGATGCGGTTGCCGACCACGAAGCGCGCACCTTCGGCGATGCTCTGGAAGATCGGTGCTGCGGGGCCGCTGTGCACCGGTTCCTCCACCTTCAGCGTGGCCAGGCAGGCCACTGCCACCAGCGCGAAGGCCGTCGCCACGCCATAGGACAGCCCCTTGCCTCCCAGGCCGACCAGTACGCCGCCCAGCGCCGGACCCACCACCATGCCGGCCTGGAACACCACGGCCCCCAGTCCCGCACCGCGTGCGAACTGCTCGCGCGCCAGCACGCGGGCGAACAATGCATTGTAGATCGGCGAAAGAAAGGCACGGACCATGCCGGTCAGTGCGATCGCCGCATAGATCGGCCATACGCCGTGGAACGGCAGCCAGCCCTTGGCCACGCTGGTCAGTACCAGTGCGGTGGCGATCAGGCCGGAGCAGGCGACCATTCCCAGCTTGCGCCGCGGTAGATGGTCGACCAGATAGCCGGCGAACGGGGCCACGCAGAAGAACGGCAGCACTTCGGCCAGACCGATCAGGCCCAGCGAGAACGGATTGCGGGTAACTTCGTAGATGTGCCAGCCGACGGTGACGGCCACCACCTGGTAGGACAACATGGCGAAGATGCGGTAGGCCAGCAGCTTGGCGAAGCCCGGCCGGGCCAGCAGGCCCAGCGCCGTGTCTTCGGCCGGGGCGGTCCCGCTCACGGGTGTCCGCGCTGCAGCTGGGCCTGCGCCGTCTCGCGGATGAAGGCCAGCATCGCTGCGACGCCGTTGCTGCGGGTCGGCGAAAGATGGCGGGCCAGGCCGATGTCCTGGATGTAGCTCGGCTGCGTGTCCAGGATTTCCTGTGCCGAGCGCCCGGAATAGACACGCAGGGCCAGGAAGATCAGGCCGGAGACGATCGCCGAATCACTGATGGCGTGGAAGCGCAGCGACTGCGCATTGCCTTCCGGAACGATCCAGACCATCGACTGGCAGCCGAGCAGGCGGTGTTCTTCGGTCTTCCACTCTTCGGGGAAGGCCGGCAGCTTGCGGCCTAGGTCGATCAGGTACTGGTAGCGCTCGGACCAGTCGCCGAAGAAGCCGAATTCCTCGGCGATGGCGGCCTGGGCCTCGGCGGTGGTGGGTTCAAGCGGGAACGGGGAGTCGATCACTGCAATCTCTTCGGTGGGGGCGTGGCGGGCGCGGATCAGCCGCGCTTGCGCGACCAGCGCACGCCCTGCGGGGTGTCTTCCAGCACGATGCCTTCGGCGGCCAGCTGGTCGCGGATGGCGTCGGAGCGGGCGAAGTCACGCGCCTTCTTGGCGGCGGCGCGTTCATCGATGAGGCCCTGGATGCGCGCATCCTCGCCATCATCGTGGGCAACGGTGCCGAACCACTGCGCCGGGTCGGCCTGCAGCAGGCCCAGCGCCAGACCCGCACCGAGCAGCTCGCCTTTCAGGCGCGCCTGTTCGGCGGGCTCGATGGCGCGGCGTGCTTCGGCGGCGATGCGCGCCAGTTCGGCCAGTGCCTGCGGCGTGTTGAGGTCGTCATCCAGGGTTGCCTCGATCGTGGCCGGGATCACCGCCACGGCCGGAACCGCGGCGAGCTCGCGCAGGGTGCCGTAGAGGCGGTCCAGCGTGCGCACCGACTGTTCGATCAGCGCGTCGGACCAGTCCAGCGGCTGCCGGTAGTGGGCCGACAGCAGGGCCAGGCGCAGCGCTTCCGGCGGGTGCTGGCGCACCAGGTCGTGCACGCGTTCGATGTTGCCCAGCGACTTGCTCATCTTGGCACCGCCGAAATTGAGCATGCCGTTGTGCAGCCAGAAGCGGGCGAAGATCTTTCCGCCATGGGCGCATTCGCTCTGCGCGATTTCGTTCTCGTGGTGCGGGAACTGCAGGTCGACACCACCGGCATGGATGTCGATGGTCTCGCCCAGATGGGCGGCAGCCATCGCCGAGCATTCGATGTGCCAGCCGGGGCGGCCACGGCCCCACGGCGACGCCCAGCCCGGCAGGTCGTCGGTGGACGGCTTCCACAGCACGAAATCGCCTGGATCGCGCTTGTACGGCGCGACATCGACGCGGGCGCCGGCCAGCATTTCTTCCGGGTCGCGGCGGGAGAGCTTGCCGTAGCCATCGAAGCTGGCCACGGCGAACAGCACGTGGCCCTCGGTGGCATAGGCATGACCGTTGGCGATGAGCTGCTCGATCATGGTGATGATCTGCGGCATGTGCGCGGTCACTTCCGGTTCGATGTCCGGCGGCACCACGCCCAGCGCGGCCATGTCCTCGCGGTAGGCGGCGGCGAAACGGTCGGTGATGGTGCTGATCGGCACCCCCTGTTCGCGCGCGGCCGTGTTGATCTTGTCATCCACGTCGGTGATGTTGCGGGCGTAGCGCAGGGCGCCGAAACGCCGCCGCAGCAGGTCGGCCAGCACCCCGAACACCACCGGCCCACGGGCATTGCCGATGTGCACGTAGTTGTAGACCGTCGGGCCGCACACATACAGGGTCGGACAGGCCGGGTCGAGCGGAATGAACGGTTCGAGCTGGCGTGTCAGGTTGTTGTGCAGGCGCAGGGTCATGGGGGTGTGGCTGGGGGACAAGCCTGCGATTTTAGAACGTGTCGGCCCCCTTTGGGGCGACCGCCTGCCACCGGTGGACCCGGGGGCCACCCAGGTGGGGTGGGCAGGAGCGGCGCGGACGGGTAATGTTCAGCCCCTTGCGCTCGTCACTGCCTACACTATTGCCGTGTCCTTGCTCCCGTCGCCAATGAAATCCACCGCGTTGCTGACCCTGGCCTGGCTGTCGGCGTTGCCGGCCGTGGCTCTGGCCCAGGAGGGGGAGCCCCGCAACCGGGTGGTGATCGTGGAGAACGTGAAGTTCGACTACGCCCAGGTGCTGAACGTCGAGCCGGTGTTCCAGACCCTGCGCGCGACCCGGACCGAGGAGCACTGCGAGCCGGTGTCGACCCGGACCCTGGCCCCGGTGAACGTCACCGGCGAGGAGCCGACGGAGGACAAGGGCCGGATCAGCCGCTTCTGGGACTCGGTGCGCTCGATGTTCAAGCGCAGCGACGAGGAGGCGGTGGATGAGACCGCAGCCGAGACGCCGGCCGCGCCCACCGGTCCCACCAACAACGGGCCGATGCTGACCCGCGACTGCCGGATCGTTCCCGTCGGGCGCGAGTTCCGTCGGCCCATCGCCTACGACGTGGATTACGTCTACAGGGGCACCAAGTACCGCTCGCGCCTGCCGGAAGACCCTGGCAACCGGCTCAAGGTCCGGGTCTCGATCACGCCCTGGGTCGGCCCGGAGCAGGGCACCGCCAGCAATCCCTGATTCTGGGACCCCGGCCCCTTGCGCCGGCGCCGGCCGCGTGCAAAGATGCCCGGCCATGAAGCTCACCGACTTCCAGCACGACAGCAGCGCAGCCCGACAGGCGTCGGGCATGACCTCGCGTGCCCGTCGACCGGAACCCCACATTCTCGCTGGGTAACCGGAGCTTTTTGCTGTTCGTCCGATAGAAACCCAGCCCGCCGGCTGGGTTTTTTCGTTTCCGCTTCCTGAAAGCTTCAACTGCAACGA
Source organism: Stenotrophomonas sp. YJH_SMC_106-19 (assembly GCF_059368375.1). NCBI lineage: Bacteria > Pseudomonadati > Pseudomonadota > Gammaproteobacteria > Lysobacterales > Lysobacteraceae > Stenotrophomonas > Stenotrophomonas sp. YJH_SMC_106-19. The sequence continues at coordinate 363,425 of NZ_JCAFRQ010000001.1, read as the reverse complement.
TTTCACCCCACCTTTGGTTTCCGCATTTCCCTTCCACCGCGTCGAACCTGACGCCGCCACGCAAGGAAAGATGATGTCCCCCAAGCACTTCCTGAACACCCAGGACTGGAGCCGCAGCGAGCTTGATGCGCTGCTGACCCAGGCAGCGCTGTTCAAGCGCAACAAGCTCGGCGACCAGCTCAAGGGCAAGTCGATCGCGCTGGTGTTCTTCAATCCGTCGATGCGCACCCGCACCAGCTTCGAGCTGGGCGCGTTCCAGCTGGGTGCGCACGCGGTGGTGCTGCAACCGGGCAAGGATGCGTGGCCGATCGAGTTCAACCTCGGTACGGTGATGGACGGCGATACCGAAGAACATATCGCCGAAGTGGCCAAGGTGCTGGGCCGCTACTGCGACATCATTGCCGTGCGCGCGTTCCCGAAGTTCGTGGACTGGGCCTATGACCGCCAGGACATCGTGCTCAACAGCTTCGCCAGGTATTCGCCGGTGCCGGTGATCAACATGGAGACCATCACCCACCCGTGCCAGGAACTGGCTCACGTGATGGCGCTGCAGGAGCACTTCGGCACCCAGGACCTGCGCGGCAAGAAGTACGTGCTGACCTGGACCTATCATCCCAAGCCGCTGAATACCGCCGTGGCCAACTCGGCGCTGACCATCGCCACCCGCATGGGCATGGACGTGACCCTGCTGTGCCCGACCGCCGACTACATTCTCGACGACCGCTACATGGGCTGGGCCGAGCAGAACGTGGCCGAGAGCGGCGGTTCGCTGAAGATCAGCCATGACATCGACAGCGCCTACGCCGGTGCCGATGTGGTCTACGCCAAGAGCTGGGGCGCGCTGCCGTTCTTCGGCAACTGGGAGCCGGAAAAGCCGATCCGCGACCAGTTCAAGCACTTCATCGTCGACGAACGCAAGATGGCACTGACCAACAACGGTGTCTTCAGCCACTGCCTGCCGCTGCGTCGCAACGTGAAGGCGACCGACGCGGTGATGGACTCGCCGCAGTGCATCGCCATCAACGAGGCCGAGAACCGCCTGCACGTACAGAAGGCGATCATGGCGGCGGTTGCCGGGCGCTGATTCTTTCCCATTCAAAAACCCCGCCGGGCATGGCCCGGCGCTACCAGGACATTACCCCCCATGAGCAACAAAGACGTCGTCCTCGCCTTCTCCGGTGGCCTCGATACCAGCTTCTGCGTGCCGTACCTGCAGGAGCGCGGCTACAACGTGCATACCGTGTTCGCCGACACCGGCGGCGTGGATGATGAAGAGCGTGATTTCATCGAGAAGCGTGCCGCCGAGCTGGGCGTGACCAGCCATGTCACCGTCAACGGTGGCCCGGCCATCTGGGAGGGCTTCGTCAAGCCGTTCGTGTGGGCGGGCGAGGGCTACCAGGGCCAGTACCCGCTGCTGGTCTCGGACCGCTACCTGATCGTCGATGCCGCGCTGAAGCGTGCCGCCGAGCTGGGCACCAACATCATCGCCCACGGATGCACCGGCATGGGCAACGACCAGGTCCGCTTCGATCTGGCGGTGAAGGCGCTGGGCGACTACCAGATCATCGCGCCGATCCGCGAGATCCAGAAGGAGCACACCCAGACCCGCGCCTACGAGCAGAAGTACCTGGAAGAGCGTGGTTTCGGCGTGCGCGCCAAGCAGCAGGCCTACACCATCAATGAGAACCTGCTGGGCGTGACCATGTCCGGTGGCGAGATCGACCGCTGGGAAGCTCCGGGCGGGGGCGCACGTGGCTGGTGCTCGCCGCGCAGTGAATGGCCGGAACAGGCGCTGACCGTCACCCTGAAGTTCGTCGAGGGCGAAGCGGTCGAGCTCGACGGCAAGGCATTGCCGGGCGACCAGATCCTGGCACAGCTCAACAAGCTGTTCGCTCCCTACGGCGTGGGCCGTGGCGTGTACACCGGCGACACCGTGATCGGCCTGAAGGGCCGCATCGTGTTCGAGGCCCCTGGCCTGGTTTCGCTGCTGGCCGCCCACCGCGCGCTGGAAGACGCGGTGTTGACCAAGCAGCAGAACCGCTTCAAGCCGGACGTGGCGCGCAAGTGGGTGGAGCTGGTCTACGAAGGCTTCTATCACGACCCGCTGAAGACCGACATCGAAGCGTTCCTGAAGTCCTCGCAGGCCAAGGTCAACGGCGAAGTGGTACTGGAGACCCGTGGCGGGCGCGTGGACGCGGTGGCGGTGAAGTCGCCGCATCTGCTCAACACCAAGGGCGCCACCTATGCGCAGTCGGCCGACTGGGGCGTGGAAGAGGCGGAAGGCTTCATCAAGCTGTTCGGCATGAGCTCCACGCTGTACGCGCAGGTCAATCGCGGTTGACCGCGATTGCGCTGGGGCGCTCCAGCAGAGGCGATACGGTAGCGCCGGGCCATGCCCGGCGGAATTTCACAGGAACTGTTGATTCATGCTTGAACAGACACTCGATCACCTGCAGGCCCTGGTGTCCTTCGACACCCGCAACCCGCCGCGCGCGATCAGCACCGCTGGCATCTTCGATTACCTGCGCGCCAACCTGCCGGGTTTCACCGTTGAAGTGATCGATCACGGGGCCGGTGCGGTCAGCCTGTATGCCGTGCGCGGCACACCGAAGTACCTGTTCAACGTGCATCTGGACACGGTGCCGGATTCGCCACACTGGACTGCCGACCCGCACGTGATGCGCCGCCTGGACGATCGTGTGGTCGGCCTGGGCGTGTGTGACATCAAGGGCGCTGCGGCGGCGCTGGTGGCTGCGGCCAATGCCAGTGACGGCGACGCCGCGTTCCTGTTCTCCAGCGACGAGGAAGCAAACGATCCACGCTGCATCGCCGCGTTCCTGGCCCGTGGCATTGCCTATGACGCGGTGCTGGTGGCCGAGCCGACCATGAGCGAGGCCGTGCTCGCGCACCGTGGCATCAGCTCGGTGCTGATGCAGTTCGCCGGCCGTGCGGGCCATGCGTCCGGCAGGCAGGATGCCGCCGCCAGTGCGCTGCACCAGGCGATGCGCTGGGGCAATCGGGCCCTGGATCATGTGGATTCCCTTGCATCTGCACGCTTCGGTGGCCTGACCGGCCTGCGTTTCAACATCGGGCGCGTCGAAGGCGGGATCAAGGCCAACATGATCGCACCGGCAGCCGAAGTGCGTTTCGGCTTCCGCCCCCTGCCCTCGATGGACATCGATGCGCTGCTGGCGACCTTCGCGGGTCTTGCCGAACCGGAAGCCGCGCTGTTCACCGAAACCTTCCGTGGCCCCAGCCTCCCGGCCGGTGACATCGCCGAAGCCGAGAACCGCCGTCTGCTGGCGCGTGACGTGGCCGATGCGCTGGAGCTGCCGATCGGCAACGCGGTGGACTTCTGGACCGAGGCCTCGCTGTTCTCCGCGGCAGGCTATACCACGCTGGTGTTCGGCCCCGGCGACATTGCCCAGGCCCACACGGCCGATGAGTTCGTGACGCTGGAGCAGCTGCAACGCTATACCGACGCCGTGCACCGCATCATCGGCGCCGGCGCCTGATCAACCCCACAACGCCGCCACGCCCCGGCATGGTGGAACTGCAACGCGGCGACCGCCGCCCGTGACGAAACCGAAATGTCTCCTGCCCTCCAGCCCCACCGCCAGACCCGCCAGACCATCGTGCGCCTGCTGTCCAGCATGGCCAGCGCGAAGGAGATCAGCCAGTACCTCAAGCGCTTCTCGCAGCTGGACGCCAAGCGCTTCGCCGTGGTCAAGGTCGGTGGCGCCGTGCTACGCGACGATCTTGAAGCGCTGACTTCCTCGCTGTCCTTCCTGCAGGAAGTCGGGCTGACCCCGATCGTGCTGCACGGTGCCGGCCCTCAGCTGGACGCCGAGCTGTCTGCCGCCGGCATCGAGAAGCAGACCGTCAACGGCCTGCGCGTGACCTCGCCGGAAGCACTGGCGATCGTGCGCCGGGTGTTCCAGCAATCCAACCTGCGCCTGGTCGAAGCCCTGCAGCAGAATGGAGCGCGTGCCACCTCGATCACCGGTGGCGTGTTCGAGGCCGAGTACCTGGACGTGGACACCTACGGCCTGGTCGGTGAAGTGAAGAAGGTCAACCTGGCGCCGATCGAAGCCAGCCTGCGCGCCGGATCGATCCCGGTCATCACCAGCCTGGGTGAGACCGCCGGCGGACAGATCCTGAACGTCAATGCCGACTTTGCCGCCAACGAACTGGTGCAGGAACTGCAGCCGTACAAGATCATCTTCCTGACCGGTACCGGTGGCCTGCTGGACGAGGCGGGCAACGTCATCGATTCGATCAACCTGTCCACCGAGTACGACCACCTGATCGCACAGCCGTGGATCCACGGCGGCATGAAGGTCAAGATCGAACAGATCAAGGATCTGCTCGATCGCTTGCCGCTGGAATCGTCGGTGTCGATCACCCGCCCGGCCGATCTGGCCAAGGAACTGTTCACCCACAAGGGCTCAGGCACGCTGGTGCGCAAGGGCGAGAAGGTGCTGCGTGCGGCCACGTGGGACGAGTTGGATCTGCCACGCCTGAAGGGCCTGATCGAATCCAGCTTCGGCCGCACCCTGGTGCCGGACTACTTCCAGAAGACCAGGCTGCTGCGCGCGTACGTCAGCGAGAACTATCGGACGGCCGTCATCCTGACCAACGAGGCCGAAGGTGTCTATCTGGACAAGTTCGCCGTGCTCGATGATGCGCAGGGCGAGGGCCTGGGGCGTGCGGTCTGGAACGTGATGCTGGAGGAAACGCCTCAGCTGTTCTGGCGCTCGCGTCACGGCAATCCGATCAATCACTTCTACTACGCCGAATCCGACGGCTGCTACAAGCAGGACCAGTGGAAGGTGTTCTGGTTCGGTGCCGATGGCATCGACCGCATCCGCACCTATGTCGATCACTGCGCTGCACGCGCACCGAGCCTGCAGGGCTGAACGATGACCGTCACCGACACCTGGGCGACGGTGCCGACCCTGCGCGGCCAGCATGTGACGCTGCAGCCCTTGCAGCAGGGACACGTGGACGGCCTGCGTGCCGCGCTGGAAGGCAGCGGACTGGACCGGCTCTGGTACACCCAGGTGCCGGCGCCGGCACAGGCAGGCGCCTACGTACAGGCCGCACTGCAGGCGCAGGCGGAGGGCAGGGTGCTGCCCTTCGTCATCCGTGATGCCGCTGGCGACATCGTCGGCAGCACCCGCTTCTATGACCTGGATGCCGCCGTGCCCAGGCTCAGTCTCGGCTATACCTGGTATGCACCGCGCGCGCAGCGTACCGGTGCCAATACCGAGGCCAAGCTGTTGCTGCTGCAGCATGCCTTCGAAGTCATGGGCTGCATCAGCGTGGTGCTGGAAACCAGCTGGTTCAACACCACCTCGCGCACCGCCATCGCCCGCTTGGGGGCCAAGCAGGATGGCGTGCTGCGCAACCACAAGCGGCATGCCGACGGCACGCCGCGCGACACCGTCATCTTTTCCATCATCGATGCGGAATGGCAGGGCGTGAAGCGCCACCTGCAGTACCGTCTGGACAGCCACGCATGAACGATTCGATTTTCTCCCTGGGCATCATCGGTGCCCGCGGCCATACCGGTGCCGAACTGATCAAGCTCGTTGCCGCGCATCCGCGCCTGCGCCTGGCGTTCGTATCCTCGCGCGAACGTGCAGGGCAGCGCCTGTCTGACCATCACCCGGAAGTGCAGGGTGATCTGCGCTACGAGAACCTCGACGCCGACGCGGTGGCGGCCAAGGGCGTGGACGCGGTGATCCTGGCGCTGCCCAATGGCCTGGCCGCACCGTTCGTGGCCGCGCTTGAAAGCGCCCGGCCCGATACGGTGATCGTGGACCTGTCGGCCGATTACCGCTTCGACCACAGCTGGTACTACGGTCTGCCGGAGCTGACCCGGGGTCGCTACACCGGGCAGAAGCACATCAGCAATCCTGGCTGCTACGCCACCGCGATGCAGCTGGCGATCCATCCGCTGCTGGACCTGCTGGCCGGGCCCCCGCAGTGCTTCGGCGTGTCCGGCTACTCCGGTGCGGGCACCACGCCCTCCGACAAGAACAACGTCGAGCTGCTGGCCGACAACCTGATGCCGTACGCGCTGACCAACCACGTGCACGAGCGCGAGGTGTCGGTGCAGCTGGGGGTGGCAGTGGAGTTCATGCCGCATGTGGCGCCCCATTTCCGCGGCATCACCCTGACCGCCAATCTGTGGTTGAACCGCGCACAGACGCGCGAGCAGATCGTCGAGCGTTTCCAGCAGGCCTATGCCGGCGAAGCACTCATCGAGGTGGTGGATGACGCGCCGTGGGTCAGCCGCATCGCCGGCCGCCACGGTGCCCAGATCGGTGGCTTCACCCTGGCCCCGGGTGGCAAGCGGGTGGTGGTGGTGGCGACGCTGGACAACCTGCTGAAGGGCGCGGCCACCCAGGCCATGCAGAATCTCAACCTTGCGCTGGGCATCGACGAACTGACGTCGATCCCGCACTGAACCCGCATCCGGAGCCCCCATGGCAGACCTTCTTTGGCAGAAACCCGGCGTCGCTGTCGACGCCCAGATCCAGACCTTCCTCGCCGGCGATGACGTGATCCTCGACCGTGAGTTCTTCCTGCATGACATCGCGGCCAGCGCCGCGCATGCACAGGGCCTGCAGCACATCGGCATCCTCGCCGCCAGCGAGCTGGAGGGCCTGCTGCGCGAGCTGGAGGTGCTGGCAGACGACTTCCGCGCAGGCCGTTTCGTGCTGGATACGCGCTATGAAGACGGTCACTCGGCGATCGAAGCGCGCCTGACCGAGCGGTTGGGTGATGCCGGCCGCAAGATCCACACCGGTCGCAGCCGCAATGACCAGATCCTGGTCGCCACGCGCCTGTGGCTGAAGGAAAAGCTGCAGCGCGTCGCCCAGCTCAGCGCCGAGGTGGCCAAGGTCGCGCTCGACCGCGCTCAGGCGGAAAAGGACCTGCCGGTGCCGGGCTATACGCACATCCAGCGAGCCGTCGTGTCCTCGGCGGGCATGTGGTGGGCCGGCTGGGCGGAAGCCTTCATCGACAATGCCATCCGTGCACGTGACACCCATGCGCTGGTCGATGCCAACCCGCTGGGTACCGCCGCCGGGTATGGCGTGAACCTGCCGCTGGACCGTGAACACACCACGGCTGCGCTCGGTTTCGCGCGCATGCAGGTATCACCGATCTATGCACAGCTGTCGCGCGGCAAGTTCGAGCTGGCCGCCCTGGAGGCGCTGGGTGGCGCTACCCTGGACCTGCGTCGCATCGCCTGGGACCTGTCCCTGTTCACCAGCGCCGAATTCGGCTTCGTCGCACTGCCGGCGCAGTACACCACCGGCAGCTCGATCATGCCGAACAAGCGCAACCCCGATGTGATCGAACTGATGCGTGCCACCCATGCCAGCGTTGCGGCGGCGCGCACCGAAATCGAACAGCTGCTGTCGCTGCCGTCCGGCTACCATCGTGATCTGCAGTCGTCCAAGGGGGCCATCTTCCACGGCTTCGGTCGCGGCCTGGCCGCGCTGGAACTGCTGCCGGCGCTGCTGGCCAATCTGGAATGGCGCGAGGACAGGCTGCGCGCGGCGATCGACTCCGGCATGTATGCCACCGACGTCGCGGTCGAGGCCGCCGTGGCCGGCGTGCCGTTCCGCGACGCCTACAAGGCCGCCGCGGCAGGTGCCGACAGCGCAGGGCAGGGACGCACGCCGGAGGGCAGCCTGGCCGCGCGTGTCTCGCCGGGTTCGGCATCGGACCTGCGCCTGGATGAGCTGCGTGCGCGCTGGCAGGCGCTGTCCTGATGGCGGGCACCGTCTATCTGGTCCTGGCCATGCGCCGGCCCGGCTTCAGTGCCGCCGCTGTGCAGCCGCATCTGGATTTCCTCGATGGACTGCGTGCGCAGGGCCAGCTGCAGCTCACCGGTGGTTTCGCCGACGGCAGCGGCGGTGCCTACGTGCTGTGCAACGTGGAGAGCCTCGCACAGGCGCAGGCCATCGTCGCCACGGATCCGCTGGTGACGATGCAGGCCTCCGAGCTGACCGTGCACGAATGGAATACCCGCTGAGAGCCCGGCCATGACCCCGCACGCCGCCCCCGTCGCTTCGCCGTTTCCCGAACAGGCGCTGCCGCCATGGCGACGTGCCGTACTGAAGGTGGGCAGCAGCCTGCTCGCTGCCGATGGAGGCGGCCTGTCGCCACGCCACGCGCTTGGCCTGGCCCAGTTCGTCTCGGCCAATGTGCTGGCTGGCCGCGAAGTGGTGATCGTCTCGTCGGGCGCGGTCGCCGCCGGCCGCGCGATCCTGCCGCGTGCCGATGCGCCGGGCGCTGCGATGGCCGCGCGGCAGGCACTGGCTGCGCTTGGCCAGGCGCAGCTGATCGGCCTGTGGCAGCGCTTCTTCGAGCGCCCGGTCGCGCAGGTGCTGCTGACCCACGACGACCTGCGCAACCGCCGCCGCTACCTCAACGCCCGCGCCACCCTCACCGAACTGCTGCGGCTGGGTGCGCTGCCGGTGGTGAACGAGAACGACACCGTCTCGGTGGATGAACTCAAGCTCGGCGACAACGACAACCTGGCCGCGACCGTGGCGGCGCTGGTCGATGCCGACGCATTGTTCATCGCCACCGACATCGATGGCCTGTACAGCGCCGATCCGCGCACCGTGGCCGACGCACGGCCGCTGCACGATGTGCCGGAACTGGGCCCGGACGTGCTGGCGATGGCCGGCGGCGCCGGCTCGCGCGCGGGCACCGGGGGCATGCGTACCAAGCTGGAGGCCGCAGCCAAGGCCGGCCGGCTGGGTATCGAAACCTATCTGTTCAACGGCCGCAGCGGCGAGGTGGTGCGCGCGCTGGCGCAGGATCGCCTGTTCGGCACCCGGATCCATGCCGCACGCAGCCGTGAAGCGGCGCGCAAGCACTGGCTGCGCCATGCCCCCCTGGCCGATGGCGCGATCGTGATCGACGCGGGCGCGGCGCAGGCGATGCGTGAGAAGGGCGCCTCGCTGCTGCCCGGTGGCATCACCGGTGCCGACGGTGATTTCCGCCGGGGCGACATGGTGCAGGTGTGCTGGAACACCGCCGAAGGGCGGGTCTGCGTTGCCCGTGGTGTCAGCCAGTACGCGGCTGACGACGTGCGCCGCATCGCTGGCCGCCATTCGCGCGACATCCAGGCCGTACTGGGCTACAACTATGGGGGCAGCGTCGTCCATCGTGACGATCTGGTGCTGCCATGACCGGACCGCAGGACACCCCGATGAGTGACATCCAAGCACAGGCACGCGCCTGCCGTGACGCGGCCCAGGCGGTTGCAGGCCTCGACAGCGAAGCGCGGCGCGCGCTGCTGCAGGCCATGGCACAGGCACTGGAAGTGAATGCCGGCCAGATCCTGGCCGGCAATGCGCGCGACCTGGCCGCCGCGCGCGACAAGGGCGTCGGCAGTGCCATGCTGGACCGGCTGGCACTGGACCCGCCGCGTCTGCTGGCGATGGCCGACGCGGTGCGTGAGGTTGCCGCGTTGCCCGATCCAGTCGGGCAGGTGACCCGCGACGACGTCCGCCCCAACGGCATCCGCGTGCAGAAAGTGCGGGTGCCGCTGGGCGTGATCGCGATGATCTACGAGGCGCGCCCGAACGTGACCGCCGAAGCGGCCGCACTGTGCCTGAAGGCAGGCAACGGCGTGATCCTGCGTGGGGGCTCCGAGGCGATCCATTCCAATACCGCCATTGCCCAGGCATTGGCCGGTGCGTTGCAGGCCAACGGTGTTCCCCCCGCAGCGGTGACTGTACTGACCGACCTGCGGCGTGAGGCGATGCTGGAGCTGCTGCAGCTGCACGAGCTGATCGACCTGGCGATTCCGCGGGGCGGCGAAGGCCTGATCCGCTTTGTCGCCGAACACGCGCGCGTGCCGGTGATCAAGCACTACAAGGGCGTCTGCCATCTGTTCGTGGATGCCAGCGCCGATCTCGACCAGGCCATCGGTCTGCTGGTCGATGGCAAGTGCAGCCGGCCGGCCGCATGCAATTCACTGGAGACGCTGCTGGTGCATCAGCGCGTGGCGGCGGAGTTCCTGCCACGCGTGGCGCAGTCGCTTGGCGAACGGGGCGTACAACTGCGCGCGGATGCCCGCGCGCGTCCGTTGCTGCCGGGCAGCACCGAGGCGACCGACGAGGACTACGCAGCCGAATTCCTCGATCTGGTGTTGGCCGTGCGCGTCGTCGATGATCTCGATGCGGCAATCGCGCATATCCGCCGCTACACCTCCGATCACACCGAAGTGATCGCGACCACCGATGCCGTCAATGCCGAGCGGTTCGTCAATGCGCTGCGCTCGGCGGTGGTGATGGTCAACGCGTCCTCGCGCTTTTCGGACGGCGGCCAGCTTGGGCTGGGCAGCGAGATCGGCATCTCCACCACGCGCCTGCATGCCTATGGTCCGATGGGGCTGGAGGCACTGACGGTCGAGCGCTTCGTGGTCCGCGGCGAGGGTCAGACGCGGGTCTGACCCGGCAGCCGCCAGGCCTGCGCCGGCGGCGAGCCGTTTTACCAGAGGTCTTCCAGCTTTCGCGGCTTGCAGGCCACCCACGATGCGCACAGCATCAGCGTGGCGCAGCCGAACAGGAAGCCGAACGGCAGCGTCCAGCCGTTGCTGACGGTATGCAGCCAACCGACCAGGAACGGACCCAGGCAGCTGAAGCTGTAACCCACGCCCTGCATGAAGCCGGACAGCGCGGCGGAACCGGTCGGGGTACGCGTGCGCAGGTTGATCAGGGTCAGCGCCAGCGGGAAGGTCGAGGGGCCCACGCCGAGCAGGCAGGCCCACAGCAGCGGCGCCTTCATGGGGGCCAGCAGCAGGCCGGCAAAGGCGATCACGAATGACGAATAGCCGATCAGGACCAGCGGGAACGGATTCTGCAGGCGCACCGCCATCGACGGAATGACCAGCGACGGCAACAGGCCCAGCGCCGAGAACACCGCCACCATCACCCCACCGAACGCAGGTGTGGCGCCGGCTTCGACCACGATGCGCGGCAGCCAGGTGAACATCGAATAGGTCATCAACGATGTCATGCCGAACATCAGCGTCATGCTCCAGCCCAACGAGGTGCGCCAGACCTTGCCGTGAGGCTGCGCGGTGGGATCGGCAGCGTCGGCCTGCGGCTTCGGCGCGCGCCTGGCCAGTACCAGCCACGGCAGCGCGGCGGCCAATGCCAGCAATGCCCACATGCCCAGCGATACGCGCCAGCCGGCCGCGCTGGCCACCGGCACCGCCAGCAGTGCCGGCAGCATGGTGCCCAGCTGCAGCACGCTGATGTAGAGCGTGCTCATGGTGCCGACCTTGTTGGCGAAATAGCGCTTCACCAGCGGCGGCACCACCACGTTGCCGATGCCCATTCCAGCCAGCGCGACGACCGCGCCCAGCAACAGGGTGCCGACGTTGCCGGCGCTGGAGCGCAGCAGCAGGCCTGCCGTGGCCAGGATCATCGCCAGCAGGGTGGTGCGCTCCAGGCCCAGGCGCCGGGCCACGGCCGGCGTGGCCACGCCGAACAGCGCGAACGAGGCGGTCGGCAGCATGCCCAGTACGCCGGTCATGGTGGTGCCGAATCCGAACTGCTGGCCCAGTACGTCCAGCAGCGGGGTGATCGAGGTGACGGCAGTGCGCAGGTTGACCGCCGCCAGCAGGATGGCGGCGAATGCCAGAACGCGGCCGTGCAGCAGCGACGGCGATTCGGATGAGGAGGAGCTCATGGTGGTCCTTGCAGGTGTCGCACGCCGCCACAGTGGCGTGCAGCGCCGGCATCGGTCTACGCCAACGCGGCAGGTGGGGGAGTGGACATCATTGTACGTGGCTGGCGAGGCGAGGTCCCGTCGGCGCAATCTGTCGCTATCGGCACCTTCCGGCGCGCTGCGGCGCGCCTCTCCGGCGTTGCGTCCGGCGGGTCGCTGGACGGCAGACACAAAAAAACCCGGAGGACGATGGCGTCTTCCAGGCTTCTTGGTGACCACCGGAGTGGTCGGGGAGACAGGATTCGAACCTGCGACCTCTACGTCCCGAACGTAGCGCTCTACCAGACTGAGCTACACCCCGAAGGGAGCCGCCTATTCTAGCCATTCACCCCGATGGCGGCAAGGGGTGAACGCCGTTTCCTTCACGCTGCCGGGGCAGCGGCTCTTCAGGGAACAAAAAAGCCTGGACGACTTCACCAGGCTTCAATGCGACCACCGAAGTGGTCGGGGAGACAGGATTCGAACCTGCGACCTCTACGTCCCGAACGTAGCGCTCTACCAGACTGAGCTACACCCCGAAGGAGCCGCCTAAGATACCGTGTGAAGGCCTGGGCGGCAAGGTTTTTTTACATTTCAGCGACGATTCTCGGTGTCGATGCGGTTCTGTTCGCGGGCTTCGAACCACATGCCGTTGAGGATGGCGACCGTCGAGGCGAGGCCGGCGCCGAGGATCCAGGCGAAATACCACATGTTCGGTTCTCCTTGGGAGGCAGGGGATCAGTAGGCGTTGGGGTTGCTGCCCATTTCATCGCTGGTGGTCTTGCCCTTGAGCACGCGGTACACCCAGGTGGTGTAAGCGAGGATGATCGGCAGGAACACCACCGTGGCCAGCAGCATGATCCACAGGGTCAGATGGCTGGACGAGGCATCCCACACGGTCAGGCTGGAGGTGGGCTGGCTGGAGGACGGCAGCAGGAACGGGAAGATCGCGAAGCCGACGGTCAGGATGATGCCGGCGATGGCTGCGCCGGAGGCGATGAAGGCCAGGCCGCCGCGACGGGCACGCAGCAGCACCGCGCTGGCGAGCAGGCCAAGCAGGCCGACCAGCGGCGCCAGCAGGGTCGCCGGCATGGTGCTGTAGTTGCGCATCCAGCCGCCGGCCGCGCCCAGCTCGGCGCTCTTCAGCAGCGGGTTGGTGGCGCCGTCGGTGATCACCTGCGAGGTGATCTGGTAGCCCGGCAGGCCGAAGGCCACCCAGGCTCCCCCCACCGCGAACAGTGCGAAGGCGATCAGCGCGGCAATGCTGCCAAAGCGTGCCGAGCGGTCAGCCACCGGGCCATCGGTCTTGATCACCAGCATCGCCGCACCGTGGGCCACCAGCATGGAAACGCTGAGCAGGCCGGCCAGCAGCGCGAACGGCATCAGCAGCCCGAAGAACGAGCCGGTGTAGAAGATGCGCATGCTGTCATCGAAGTGGAACGGCACGCCCAGCAGGACGTTGCCCACCGCCACGCCCATGATCAGCGCAGGGATGAAGCCGCCGATGAACAGCGCCCAGTCCCAGGTGTTGCGCCAGCGCTCGCCCGGCATCTTGCTGCGGAACTTGAAGCCGACCGGGCGCAGGATCAGGGCAAACAGGATGACGAACATCGCCAGGTAGAAGCCTGAGAAGCTGACCGCGTACAGCGGCGGCCAGGCGGCGAAGATCGCACCACCACCCAGGATCAGCCACACCTGGTTGCCTTCCCATACCGGGCCGATGGTGTTGATCACCAGCCGGCGCTCGGCGTCGGTGCGGGCCACGAAAGGCAGCAGCGTGCCCACTCCCAGGTCGAAACCATCCATCACCGCGAAGCCGATCAGCAGGATGCCGAGCAGCAGCCACCAGATCACGCGCAGCGTGGTGTAGTCCAGAAGAATGAAATCCATCTTGGTTTTCTCCTGCCTCAGGCCTGGCCGGCGGCCGGCGCTGCGGCATTGTGGGAAGCATGCGGGCGGGGCGACTGCAGCGACGGCAGCACCTCGTCCGGACCCTTGCGGATCGCCTTGAGCATCAGCTTGATCTCGACCACGATCAGTGCGGTGTAGATCGCGGTGAAGCCGGCCAGGGTCAGCACGATCTGGTGCAGGGCCAGGCCCGATGCCGCGTAGAACGTCGGCAGCACGCCATCAACCGCCCAGGGCTGACGGCCGTACTCGGCCACGAACCAGCCGCATTCGATCGCGATCCACGGTGCCGGCAGCGTCCACAGGGCCAGCGTGAGGAACCAGCGCTTGTCCTGGAAGTTGTTGCGGCACGAGTAGTAGAAGGCCAATGCGAAGAAGGCGATCAGATAGAAGCCCAGGCCCGCCATCACGCGGAAGGTCCAGAACAGCGGCATCACGCGCGGCACGGTATCCATTGCCGCCTGCGAGATCTGCTCGGGGGTGGCGTTGAGGATGTCCTCGCGGTAGCGCTTGAGCAGCAGCCCATGGCCCAGATCCTGCCAGTGGCGGTCGAACATCTCACGGGCTTCGACGTCGTTCTTGTTGGCGCGCAGGCGCTCCAGCGCACCGTAGGCGAGCTGGCCGCCGCGTACGCGGTGCTCGGCGCGCTCCACCAGTTCCAGGATGCCCGGGATCGGCTGGTCCAGCGAACGGGTGGCGATCAGGCCCATCAGGTATGGGATCTTCACCGCATAGTCGTTCTGGTGCGTCTGCTGGTTGGGAATGCCGAAGGCGGTGAAGTCCGCCGGGGCACGCTCGGTCTCCCACATCGCCTCGATCGCGGCCAGCTTCATCTTCTGGTGCTCGCTGGCGGCGTAGCCACTCTCATCGCCCAGCACCACCACCGACAGCGATGACAGCAGGCCGAACGCAGCGGCCACCGCGAACGAACGGCGGGCCAGGTCCTTGTGCTTGTTGCGCAGCAGGAACAGGGCACTGATCGACATCACGAACACCGCGCCGGTCACGTAGCCGGCGCTGACGGTATGCACGAACTTGGCCTGCGCCACCGGGTTGAACACCACGGCCATGAAATCGACCACTTCCATGCGCATGGTTTCCGGGTTGAACACCGCGCCGGTGGGGTTCTGCATCCAGCCGTTGGCGATCAGGATCCACACCGCCGACAGGTTGGTGCCCAGCGCCATCAGCCAGGTGACCGTCAGGTGCTTGACCTTGCTCAGGCGGTTCCAGCCGAAGAAGAACAGGCCGACGAAGGTGGCTTCCAGGAAGAAGGCCATCAGCCCTTCGATCGCCAGCGGCGCACCGAAGATGTCACCCACATAATGGCTGTAGTACGACCAGTTCATGCCGAACTGGAATTCCATGACGATGCCGGTGGCCACGCCCATGGCGAAGTTGATGCCGAACAGCACGCCCCAGAACAGGGTCATCCGGCGCCAGATCTCCTTGCCGGTCATCACGTAGACACTCTCCATGATGGCGACCATGAACGACAGGCCCAGGGTGAGTGGTACGAATAGGAAGTGGTACATCGCGGTCAGCGCGAATTGCAGCCGCGACAGTTCTACGACTGTCTGATCAATCATGGCCTGGCTACCTCGTTGGATAGTGCCGTTGCAGGTGGCGGGAAGGGTGGTCTACGACGTGAATGATGTGACCGACTACTTCAGACAGCCTTGATCCAGATCAATGTATGAACAGGTACGCGAAGAGATCGTATGCGGGCCCTGTGAAAACTGCGACCCCTGGCCGCAGGGGGAGGCTGTTGCCTGTGCCTACAATGCCATCCATCCTCCACTCCCTGTGAAGACCCTTTGAGCGCTGCCGAACCGACCGTCCTTTCGCCGGAAGCCGAGACGAACCGGCAGCGGCGTGCCCGCACCGCGTGGCTGGCCGACCTTGCGCGGGGGGCACGGGGCCGCCAGCGCCTGGCGGCCGTATGCATCAGCCTGTCCGGCGCGCTGCTGATCGGCCAGGCCGCCGCCATCGCCTGGCTGGTGCAGCAGGTGCTGGTGGAGCAGGCGCCGCTGTCCTCGGGCCTGCCGGTGCTGGCCGCACTGGCGCTGATCCTGTTGCTGCGCACGGCATTGGGCAGCGCGACCCAGGCTGCCGCCGGCGATGTTGCCGACACTGCCCGCCTGGCCCTGCGCGAGCGCGTGTTCGCGCGCCTGCTCGGCCACGGGCCGCTGTGGCTGCGGCAGCGCCGCACCGGCGAGCTGGGCGAGCTGCTGCTGCATCATGGTGATGCGATCGAGAATTATTACAGTGGTTTCCTGCCGGTGCGCACTGAAGTGGTGGTGGTGCCCGTGCTGATCCTGGCCGCGGTGGCCTGGGTGGATTGGGTGGTGGCGCTGATCCTGCTGTTCACGGCGCCGCTGGTGCCGTTCTTCATGATGCTGGTGGGGTGGGGCGCCGAAGCGGCAGGTCGCGCGCAGCTGGGTGAGCTGGCGCGCATGAGCGGCCATTTCGCCGACCGTATCAAGGGCCTGGGCCTGCTGCGCGTGTACGGACGGGGCGAGGCTGAGCTGGCGGGCATAGAAGCCGCTGCCGAGGGCGTGCGGCTGCGCACGATGAAAGTGCTGCGGATCGCGTTCCTGTCGTCCACGGTGCTGGAGTTCTTCGCTTCCGTCAGCGTGGCGATGGTTGCGCTGTACCTGGGCTTGAGCTATCTGGGCATGATGTCGCTGCATGCGGCCGTGCCGACGTTGGGCGCAGGCCTGTTCTGCCTGCTGCTGGCACCGGAATTCTATGCACCGCTGCGACGGCTGGCCGCGCATTATCACGATCGTGCCAACGCGCTGGCCGCGGCAGCCGAAGTGGAGCGCC
This sequence comes from Stenotrophomonas sp. YJH_SMC_106-19, assembly GCF_059368375.1. Lineage (NCBI taxonomy): Bacteria > Pseudomonadati > Pseudomonadota > Gammaproteobacteria > Lysobacterales > Lysobacteraceae > Stenotrophomonas > Stenotrophomonas sp. YJH_SMC_106-19. The sequence continues at coordinate 346,937 of NZ_JCAFRQ010000001.1, read as the reverse complement.
TGCTGCAGTCGTTGCCGGATGAGCAGGGACTGATCGAGAACGAGGTCGTGCCGCTGGCAGTGGAGCCGGCCGAGGCCGCACTGCCGCCGCTGCAGGCGCAGGGCCTGGTGCTGCGCCCGCTGGGCGCGTCGCAGGATGTGCTGCAGGGCGTGGATGTGCTGCTGGAGCCAGGCCAGCGACTGGCACTGGTGGGTGCCAGCGGCAGCGGCAAGAGCACGCTGCTGGAGGCACTGGCCGGCTGGCTGCCGCCGCGCGAGGGCAGGCTGATGCTGCGCCCCGGCGTGCAGGTGGCCTATGCCAGCCAGCGCCCCTATCTGTTCCACGGCAGCATCGCCGACAACCTGCGGCTGGCCGATCCTGGCGCCAGTGATGCACGATTGCGCGCGGTGGCCGAGGCAGCGCAGGTGCTCACGTTCGCGCAGGGGCTGCCGCAGGGGCTGGATACGATCATCGGTGAACGCGGCTTCGGCCTGTCCGGAGGCGAGGCACGACGCATCGGCCTGGCCCGCCTGCTGCTGCGCGACCCGCAGGTGCTGTTGCTGGATGAGCCGACCGCCTTCCTCGATGCAGATACCGAGGCCGCGCTGCTGCGCAGTCTTGCCGCCTACGCGCGCGGTCGCAGCGTGGTGGTTGCCACCCACAGCCCGGCCGTGATCGCCTGGGCTGATCGCTGCCTGCTGCTGCCGGAAGGACGTCTGGTCGAGCCGGCGCAGGCGGTGCACGCATGAGCCGCTCGCCCTACACGCTGCGTGCGGTGTTCCTGCAGCAGCGGCCGCGTCTGCTGCTGACCATGCTGCTGCTGTGGACCACGATGCTGGCAGGTACCGCCCTGCTTGGCCTGTCCGGTGGCTTCCTGACCGCAGCGGCGCTGGCCGGTGCGGCCGGTCTCGGCCAGGGCTTCAACTTCTTTTCGCCTTCGGCCGGCATCCGTGGCCTGACCATGGCACGCATCGTTTCCCGCTATTTCGAGAAGCTGGTTGGCCACGATGCCACGTTGCGCATCGCCCGCGACCTGCGGGTATGGTTCTTCCGGCGCGCCCTGCCACTGGCGCCCGCGCGGCTGGGTGCCACCCGCACCGGCGAGCTGCTCGCGCGCCTGCTAGGTGATATCGGTGAAGTGGACGGCCTGCTGGTCCGCGCGCTGGGCCCGCTGGTCGCGCTGGGTGCCCTGTCGACGGCGGCCGTGCTGTCGGCGGCGATGATCCTGCCGTCCGCAGCGGTGCTGCTGGCGGTGCTGGCCGCGCTGATTGCCTTCGGTGTGCCGTGGCTGGGCGTGCGTGGCCGCGATGGCGAGGAAGCGGATCGCGCCGCGCATCGAGCCGCACTGCGCACTGCCGCGTTTGAAGGACTGGAAGGCGCTGGCGATCTGGCGGCGCTGCATGCCGATGCGGCGTGGCAGCTGAAGGTGCGGGTGGCCGCCAAGCAGTTGGCTGCGCGTGATCGCCGTCGCCGCTGGCGCCTGATCGCCGCGTCGACACTGCACGGCAGCGTGGCCGGACTTGGCCTGGTGGCCATGCTGGCACTGGCCCTGCATGCGGCCGAGCAGCAGCGCATCGCCGCTGAAATGGCAGCCGGACTGGTGTTCCTGACGGTGGCGCTGATCGAGCTGTGGGCGGGGATGGGCCTGGCATGGCAGTCGTTGCAGTCCGGTCGCATCTCGGCCGATCGCCTGCAGTCCATCGTCGAGCAGCCGCCGGCCGTGGACGAACCGCTGGCACCGCAGCCGGTTCCGGTGCACGCACGCGTGCAATGGGATGACGTCCACTTCCAGTGGCCGGGGGCGGTACGCCCGGTGCTGCGCGGGCTGCAGCTGACGTTGGCGCCCGGCGAGCGCATCGCGATCCGTGGCGACAGTGGCTGCGGCAAGACCACGTTGTCCAGCCTGCTGCTGCGCCTGTGGGATCCGCAGCAGGGCCGGCTGACCTATGGCGGGCGGGACCTGCGTGATTTCGCCCAGGCCGATTGGCATCGGCAGCTGGCCTGGCTGCCGCAGAACGCCCCGGTGTTCGCCGGCAGCGTGGCGGAGAACCTGCGCCTGGGGGATCCTGATGCCGACGATGCTGCACTGTGGGCCGTGTTGCACAGGGTGCGGCTGGGCGAGTGGGCCGAGCGCAATGGTGGCCTGCTGGCCTGGGTTGGCGAGAACGGTGCGACGATGTCCGCGGGTCAGGCGCGACGCCTGGCGCTGGCCCGCGCGCTGTTGCGCAACGCGCCGATCCTGTTGCTGGACGAACCGACCGAAGGCCTGGACGTGGACACGGCCCATGCGCTGCTGCAGGATCTGGCCGGCCTGCTGGACGGTCGCAGCCTGTTGATGATCACCCATGACGACCTGCCCGATGCCGTGGTCGACGCGCAGTACCGGTTGCGCGATGGCGTGCTGATCCGCGAGGCGTGAGCGGCGCGCCTCATCAGGAAAATTCGCGCAGCATCACGGCGATCGAGGCCACATTGGCCAGCACGCACAACCCGAACACCCACTGGAACGCGGCTTTGCGATGCTTGTGGCGGAACGTCGCCTGGCCCAGCAATGCGCCGGGCCAGCCGCCGGCGAAGGCCAGCAGCTGGAGTGTCCGTTCCGGAATGCGCCGGTGGTTGCGTTGTGCGGCGCGCTTGTCATGGCCATACAGGCCAAACGACACGGCACTGGCCAGCAGGCACCAGCCGCCCAGCCACAGGGGCAGAACGCCGCTGATCGTCAGTGCGACCAGCGCGCCGAAGGCGGCCAGCGCGAGATGACGCCGCCATCCCACTAGAGCGTGTCGAGGAAGCTGCGAACAGCCGGGCCGAACCGATCGAAATCGACCAGGAAGGCATCATGGCCCTGCGGCGAGTCCAGTCCAATGAAGCGTGCATCGGCGCCGCCGGCGCGCAGGCCATCGGCCACCTGCTGCTGCTGCTGCACCGGGAACAGGATGTCGGTGTTGGCACCGATGGCCAGCGCCTTGTCCACACGGATCCTGGCCAGTCCAGCCATGACATCGCCATCGGCATACTCGGCCAGGTCGAACCAGTCCATCGAGCGGCTCAGGTACAGATAGCAGTTCGGATCGAAGAAGCGCACGAAGCGGCGCGCGTGGCCTTCGAGATAACTTTCGACCTGGAACTCCAGGCCGAACGGATCGTCGTCGGCCTGGTCCGAATCCAGGCGCACGCGACCGAAGCGGCCGTCCCATTCCAGCGCCGAGCGGTAGGTGATCACCCCCAGCTTGCGCGCCATGCGCATGCCGGATTCAGGGTACTGGGTGTCGTCGTAGCGGCCACTGTTCCAGCGTGGATCGAGACGGATCGCTTCCCGCTGCAGCGATCGGATGGCGATGGAGAACGGCAGCGCCTGCGCACTGCCGGAAATGTTGATGTGGCTGCGCGCGATTCCCGGATGCAGCATCAGCACCGCCAGCGCGGTCATGCCGCCCATCGAGTTGCCGATCACGCAGGCCAGCCGTTCGATACCCAGCGCACGCACCACCTCGACGGCGGCGCGTGCGCCGTCTTCGATCGACAGTTCGGGAAAGTCGAGTCGGTACGGTTCGCCGGTCGCCGGATTGATCGATGCCGGTCCTGTCGAGCCCTTGCAGCTGCCCAGCGAGTTCACGCAGACCACGAACCAGCGGTCGGTATTGATCGGCTTGCCCGGCCCGAGCATCGCCTCCCACCAGCCCGGTGCGGGATTGCCTGCGTTGCCGGCGGCATGTGCGTCCGGCGACAGGCCGGTGACGATCAGGATCGCGTTGCCCCCATCGGCAGCCAGCGTGCCCCAGGTCTCGTAGGCCACGCGCGCACCGTGCAGGGCGCCGCCGCGCTTGAACGGGAAGGGCGAAGGCAGGGCATGGAAGCGGGTGCCGGGCGGAATGAATTCGGTCATGCGGGCATTCTAGCGGGGCCACATGTGGAGCTGGCGACACGCTGGTTTCCATCAGCGGGCGAATGTCGCACGCCAACCCTCTGTCGGGCAGGGCCCGGCGCTACCGATGGCAAGCGCACAGGTAGCGCCGGGCCGTGCCCGGCGAGCGCAGCGATGCGGTGCTACGGAAACCGCAGTTCCACCACGTCCTCATGCGGCAGGGTCACCTTTACCGGCAGGCTCTGCAGGTCACCGTCGCCGCGATTGGCACTGCCACTGCGCGAGATCCGCGCCAGCACTTCCACCTCGCGATGCGCTGACAGGGGGGCGGTGGGCATTGGACTGTCGCCGTCGCCAAGTCCGACCGTGCCGGGAAAACCAGCCAGAGGCAGCTTGCGCACCGCGACCGGCATCGGCGGGCCGCCGACCGCACGTGCCAGCACGAAAATCTGCGCGCCCGCGGGCCATTGCGCATGCTGCACGGAGGTGGGCAGCTGCACACGCACCTGCAGCAGTGCAGGCGAGGTCGCCGGGGCCGGATCATGCGCCTGTGCGGCCGCTTCGCGGGCAATGGCGATCTGTGCCTGCAGCGCCTGCGCGGCACCCGGTTCCAGGTGCGGCAGCAGGCCGCTCCAGACATCGGCGGCTTCGTTGTTGCGGCCGCGCTGGCGCAGGGCGATGCCGAGCAGCCAGCTGGCCCGTTCGGCTTCGGGCGCCAGCGTGCGCGCCCGCTGCAGCCACGATACAGCGGTGTCGTCGAACTGCTTTCCGGCATCGGCCTGGGCGCGCGCCTGCGCCGCTTCCACCAGCACGCCCGGGTCGTCCGGTGCCAGTGCCACCGCGCGTGCGAAGGCTTCGGCAGCCGCGGCGGCGTTGCCCAGTTCGCTCTGCGAGCGGCCGAGCAGGGCCCAGCCATCGGCACGTTGTGGATCGCGCTGCAGCGCGCCCTGCAGGGCCTGCACGCCCTCGCGCAGGGTCGCCACCGATGGCGCCGGCTGCACCCGTGCCGCCTGCGGGTTCCCCACCAGCTGGTACAGGCAGGCGCCGGCGATGCCCACGGCAGCCACGGCGACGACGAAGCCGGTGCGGCCTTGCCGCCGCAGCGGCCACAACACCAGCAGCGCAGTGAGCGCAGCGCTGGCGGCAGCCGCGAAAAGCAGCCAATCGTTCACCAGTCCTCTCCCACGTCGGCCGATGTCGGCGGTGCGGCGGCCACGGTGCGGGCACGACGGCGGACGATGCCCACCACCACCAGCGCGCCGGCGCCCAGTACCAGCAGCGGACCACCCCACAGCAACCAGGTGCCCGGCTGCAGTGGGGGCTGGTAAAGCACGAAGTCGCCATAGCGGGCGACGAGGAAGCGCTTGATCTGCGTATCGTCATGGCCCTGCTGCATCAGCTGCAGTACCTCCCGGCGCAGGTCCTGGGCGATCTGGGCGTTGGAATCGGCCAGCGACTGGTTCTGGCACTGCACGCAGCGCAGCTGCGCGGCGAGGTCGTGGAAACGACGCTCCTCCGCTGCATCACGGAACTGCAGCGGCTTTGGGTCATGCAGTGGTTGCTGCGCCAGGCCGGGCAACGACCCGGCCAGCAGCAGTACCAGCAGCCCGCGCAGGCCGCTACGGAGCAACGCGCTGCGAACCGGCCGCATCGTTCTGAGCCTTCTCGATCTTCTCCAGCGCCGGGATCAGCTTCTCGTCGACCACCTTCTGCGTCATCGCTCCGCTGTACTTCCAGCGCACGATGCCGCTGCCGTCGACGAGGAAGGTCTCCGGCGCGGCCGTTACGCCCCAGTCGATCGCGGTACGGCCTTCGATGTCGCTGAGCACGACCATGAACGGATTGCCCAGCTGTTCCAGCCAGTGCAGGGCATCGGTGGGGTCGTCTTTCCAGTTGTAGCCGATCACGCGCACGCGCTTGCTCTCGGCGAAACGGGTCAGTACCGGGTGTTCCTCGCGGCAGGCCGCGCACCAGCTGCCCCAGACGTTCAGCAGATAGGGCGCACCGCGCAGTTCTTCGCTGCGCACGATCATCTGCGGATCGTGCAGCACCGGCAGCGCGAAGGCGGGGGCGGGCTTGTCGATGAGGGCCGAAGGCAGCACGTCGCGCTGCGGGTCGCCCGACTTCATCACGCCGTAGATCATCAACCCGAGCAGGCCGAAGAAGAACAGCACGCCGATAACGATGGCGACCGGCGGCAGCGGGCGGGAGGGGCGCGGGGCGGGGGACTCGGACATGGAAACTCCTACGGACGACGGAAGCGGCGGTCAGCGGCGGTGATGAATCCACCCAGGGCCATCAGCAGCGCGCCCAGCCAGATCCAGCGCACGAACGGTTTGATGTGGACGCGGACCGCCCATGCATTGTTGCCCAGCGGCTCACCCAATGCCACGTAGACATCACCGCCGATGCGCGCATCGATGCCGGCCTCGGTCATCACCTGGCCACCGCTGGCGTACTGCCGTTTCTCCGGATGCAGCAGGGCCAGTTCGCGGCCGTCGCGGAACACCCGCAGATGACCGCGGTCGGCAATGAAGTTGGGGCCCTCGCGGTGATCCACGCCTTCGAAGCGCACTTCGTGACCGCCGACCACGATCTGCTGGCCCGGTGCCAGCGCCACTTCGCGCTGCACGTTCAGCGCTTCCACCAGCAACGCGCCCGCCAGAAACACGGCGACGCCGGCATGGGCAACGATCATGCCGAGCATTTCGGCAGTAAAGCGGCCATTGCCACGCAACCGCTGCCAGACGAAGCGGGCGGTGCCCAGCGCGACCCAGGCCGCCGCGGCGACGCCGATGCCGGCTTTCCATCCGTTCTGCGGCGCCTGCCACCAGGCCAGCGCACCGAGCAGTACCGCCAGGCCGAACCAGGGGGCGAGCAGGGCCATCGCGCGCGAAGGCTGGTCGCGCTGCCATTTCACCAGCGGGCCGAAGGGCAGCAGCAGCACCAACGGCGCCATCAACAGCAGGAACAGGCTGCCGAAGTAGGGTGGGCCGACCGAAATCTTGCCCAGCGCCAGCGCATCGGCCAGCAGCGGGTACAGCGTGCCGAGCAGGACCATCGCGCAGGCGGTGGCCAGCAGCAGGTTGTTGGCCAGCAGCAGCGTTTCGCGCGAGGTTGCGGTGAAGCCGCGGCGGGCATCATCGGCGTCGATGCTCAGCTGGCCCGCGCGCAGCGCGTACAGCAGCAGGCTTCCACCCACCAGCAGTGACAGGAACACGAGGATGAACAGGCCCCGCGAAGGATCGGCGGCGAACGAGTGCACGCTGGTCAGCACGCCGGAGCGCACCAGGAACGTGCCCAGCAGCGACAGCGCGAATGCGGCGATCGCCAGCAGCAGGGTCCAGCTGCCGAAGGTGCCGCGCTTCTCGGTGACCGCTTGGGAGTGGATCAGTGCGGCGCCGACCAGCCATGGCATGAAGCTGGCGTTCTCGACCGGATCCCAGAACCACCAGCCGCCCCAGCCCAGTTCGTAGTAGGCCCACCAGCTGCCCAGGGCGATGCCCAGGGTCAGGAACGCCCAGGCGACATTGGTCCATGGCCGCGTCCAGCGCAGCCAGCGTGCGTCCACGCGTCCCTCCAGCAGCGCGGCCACGGCGAAGGCGAACGGCACCGCGAAACCCACGTAGCCCAGGTACAGCATCGGCGGGTGGATGATCAGTCCCGGATCCTGCAGCAGCGGATTGAGGTCACGGCCCTCCAGCGGGGCCGGGTTCAAGCGCAGGAACGGGTTGGAGGTGAAGATCAGGAAGGCGAGGAAGCCCACGCTGACGATGCCCATCACCGCCAGCACGCGCGCCTGCACGTGCCGGGGCAGGTGCCGTGAGAACAGTGCGACCGCGCCGGTCCACAGTGCCAGCACCAGCGCCCACATCAGCAGCGAGCCTTCGTGCGCGCCCCACACCGCCGAGTAGCGGTAGATGAGTGGCAGCAGCGAGTTGGAGTTCTCGGCCACGTAGCGCACCGAGAAGTCCTGCTGCACGAAGGTGGCGGTCAGCACCGCGAATGCACCGGCCACCAGCAGCAGCTGCGCGTAAGCGGCCGGCCGTGCCACCGCCATCCACGCCGCGTTGCCGCGATGGGCGCCGGCCAGCGGCAGGCCGGCCAGAAGCAGCGACGCCAGCAGTGCGCACAGCAGCAGGATCTGACCCAGTTCGGGCAGCACTCAGCGGACCTCGGGTGCCGTCACCGGCACGTCGTGCTTGAGATGGGCCTGGCCCATCTTGTCGGCCACTTCCTTCGGCACGTACTGCTCGTCGTGCTTGGCCAGCACTTCGTCGGCGACGAACACGGCGTTCTGCAGCGCGCCCTCCTGCAGGCGGCCGCTGGCGACCACGGCCGTGCCTTCGGCGAACATGTCCGGCAGGATGCGCGAGGTCGTCACCGCCAGCTGGGCATCGCCATCGGTGACCAGGAAGTGGGCTTCCAGCGAGCCGGGCGGGCGGTTGAAGGAACCCTTCACCACCATGCCGCCGAGGCGGAACCGAGATTGCGGCTCGACGTCGCCACGCAGCACTTCGGAGGGCGTGTACAGGTAAGCAATGTTGCGCTCCAGTGCCATCGCCACCAGCGCGGTGGCCAGGCCGGAAGCGAGCAGGGCCAGCAGGACCCAGGCCAGGCGGCGGCGTTGGACCGGTGTCATCGTTCCAGCTCCGTGGACAGCGACGGTGGGACATCCTGAGCGCTGGCACGTGCCTGCTGCCGCTGCTGCCGGGCCTGTGCCATGCGCCGGGCGGCGCGCAGGCGCAGCCAGGAACCGAGCGCGTCGGCGCAGAGCACCAGCACGAACACCGCGTACGCACCGATCACGTAGGGCAGGTGGCTCATTGCGGGTTCTCCGCAGCAGCCTGCGCGGCGTCGATGCGGCCACCGACCCAGGCCTTGCCGGCCTCGCGGTCGAGATTGTCGGCGCGCGCCTTGGCCAGCAGCGAGCCGGCGAACCAGAACTTGGTACCGATCACCATCCACCACAGGGGGGCGATCATCGCACTGTCGATGGCCGATTCACCGAACACATTGATCGACTGGCGCTGGTGCAACCCACCCCACCAGTCCACGGAATAGCGGATCACCGGCAGCAGGCTGACGCCGACGATGGCCAGCAGGCCGGCCGCACGGGCGGCACTGCGGCGGTCCTCGATGGCGTGGTACAGGCCGATCACGCCCAGATACAGGAACAGCAGCACCAGTTCGCTGGTCATGCGCGGGTCCCAGTCCCACCAGGTCCCCCACGTGCCCTTGCCCCAGATGCTGCCGGTGAGCAGGGTGATCAGCGTGAACCCCGCGCCCATCGGCGCGCACGCCATCGCCAGGATCTCGCAGACCTTGATCCGCCAGATCAGGGCAATGGCGGCGTACAGCGCCATCAGCGCGAATACGAACAGGCTCATCCAGGCGCTGGGCACATGGATGTAGAGGATGCGGAAACTGTCCAGCTGCCGGGCTTCCGGCGGCACCACCAGCAATGCCTGCCAGATTCCGACAAGCAGGACCGGCACGGCCGCGAGGTAGAACACCCGCGACCAGCGGGCGGCGAAACGATCGAACGTGGGCGGAGAACCGAGTTGGTGGAACCAGCGGACAATCGGATTCATGCGTGACGGCTATCCAGCAGGGGTGGATTGGCTCTCAGCTCGATCAACTCAGAGAAATACGAATCGCAGCGGCAGTCGCCAGCGGTGCCAGCACCAGTGCCACCAGCAGGCCGGCACCCAGCATCAGCAGCGCGCCGACCGGATCCTGTCCACGGCTGGCTGCAGCCAGGCTGCCTGCACCGAAGACCAGCACCGGTACGTACAACGGCAACGACAGCAACGCCACGAGAATACCAGAGCGCCGGATGCCCACGGTCAGTGCAGCGACCACACCACCGATCAGGCTCAGCAACGGTGTTCCCAGCAGCAACGATGCCAGCAACATCGGCAGCTGGTCATGCGGCAGATGCAGCATTTCCGCCAGCAGCGGGCTCAGTACGATCAGTGGCAGGGCCGTGGTGGCCCAGTGCAGCAGCACCCGCACCAGCACCAGCCACGCCAGTGGCACCGGTGCCAGCAGCCATTGCTCCAGCGAGCCATCCTCGGCGTCGGAGCGGAACAGCGAATCCAGCGCAAGCTGCCCGGCCAGCAGCACCGCCAGCCACAGCACTGCACCAGCGGTCGCCGCCAGCGGCTGTGGATCGCGTCCCTGTGCCAGTGCGAACAGCACCACTACCAGCAGGGCGAACAGCAGCGGCTGCAACGCATCGCCGCGGCGGCGCCAGAGCAGGCGCAGGTCACGCCTGACTAGGGCGCGCGCGGTCTGCCACAGGCCCGGTTCGGTACCCGGGGCGATCATGCGGCACCGCCGAGGTCGAGCTGGCGGGTACGCACCGGTGGTGCGGCGTAGGCCCCATGGGTGGTGACCAGGGCGGCGCCACCTGCACGCAGGTGTGCCGAAATCATCCGGTTGACCAGGGTGATGCCCTCCAGATCGAGGTTGGCGTAGGGCTCGTCGAGCAGCCACAGCGGGGCGGGCGAGAGCCAGATGCGGGCCAGCGCCAGCCGCCGCTTCTGTCCGGCCGACAGGTGCCTCACCAGGGTGTCCTCATACCCGGCCAGGCCGACGATGGCCAGTGCATTGCCCGGCATCTGCCGCGCCCGGCGCCCGTGCAGGCCGCACAGGAAGTGCAGGTTCTCCAGTGTGTCCAGGTCCGGCTTCAGCGCGGGAAGATGGCTGAGATAGGCGACGTAGCGCGCCCGTTCGGCGTTGCTGGCGGGCCTGCCGTCGATCCGCACCTGGCCGGCGCCGGGTCGCGCAAGGCCGGCGAGCACGCGCAGCAGGGTGGTCTTGCCGGCGCCGTTGCCGCCCTGCACGAGCAGCGCCTCGCCAGCATCCACGTGGAAGTCCAGCGGGCCGAACACGGGCGCGTCATTGCGCGAGAAGCTCAGGCCGCTGGCGGCCAGCAATGCAGGGGTGTCCAAGGGGCAGGGATCTTCATGCCGGAGTGCGGCGGCAATTGTAGCGATGAAATCCGCCCGGTAGCGCCGGGCCACGCCCGGCGAGCGTCAAGCGCGGTATCCCGCTGAAAGGGCATGTGCAAACAGCCGCCCGGCATGACCCGTCACGACCGGCCCGCGCCGCAGGCCGGGTCCGGATTTCGTACACTTCCAGCCCTTGTTCCCATTAGCCCAGGCCGATGCAACCCACCACCAAGCTGCCCAAGGTCGGTACCACCATCTTCACCGTCATGTCCCAGCTCGCTGCCGAGCACGGTGCAGTCAATCTGGGCCAGGGGTTTCCGGATTTTCCCGCGCCGCAGCGCCTGATCGACGAAACCGCCAAGGCGATGGCGGCCGGCCTGAACCAGTATCCGCCGATGACCGGTGTGGCGCCGCTGCGCCAGGCCATCGCGCAGAAGTCACTGGACCTTTATGGCGCCCAGGTCGACCCGGACACCGAAATCACCGTCACCAGCGGCGCGACCGAGGCCATCTTCAACGCCATCCACGCCGTGGTGCGTGCCGGCGAGGAGGTGATCGTGCTGGACCCCGCATATGACTGCTACGAGCCGGCCATCGAGCTGGCCGGCGCAACCGCCGTGCACGTGCCGCTGGACCCGCAGACGTTCGCCGTGGACTGGGACCGCGTGCGTGCGGCCATCACGCCGCGCACCCGCATGCTGATGGTCAACACCCCGCACAACCCCTCCGGTGCGATGCTGGACGAGGCCGACATGCAGGCGCTGGCCGACGTGCTGCGTGGCACGCAGATCTACCTGATTTCCGATGAGGTGTACGAGCACATCATCTACGATGGCCGCCGCCACGAATCGGTGCTGCGCTACCCGGAACTGCGCGAGCGGACCTTCGTCATCTCCAGCTTCGGCAAGACCTACCACTGCACCGGCTGGAAGATCGGTTATGCGGTGGCGCCGCCGCTGCTGACCGCGGAATTCCGCAAGGTGCACCAGTACAACACCTTCACCAGCTTCGGCCCGGCCCAGTATGGCTTTGCCGCGATGATCCGCGACGAACCGGAGCACCACCTGGAACTGGGCGCGTTCTACCAGGCCAAGCGTGACCGCTTCCGCGAGCAGCTGGCCGGTACGCGGCTGAAGCCGCTGCCGGTGCCGGGCGGCTACTTCCAGCTGGTCGATTACTCGGCCATCAGCGATCTGCCCGACCATGAGTTCGTGAAGTGGCTGACCGTCGAGAAGGGCGTCACCGCCATCCCGCTGTCGCCGTTCTACGAAACCGCACCGGCCGGCCAGCGCCTGGTACGGCTGTGCTTCGCCAAGAACGAGGCGACCCTGGACGCGGCGATCGAACGCCTGCGCCTGCTGTGAGCGGAGTGACGACCATGCAGGATCTGCGCATTTCCCTCGTCCAGGGCGACACCCGCTGGCACGACCCGGCCGGCAACCGCACCTACTATGGCGCGCTGCTGGCGCCGCTCGCCGGCACCACAGATCTGGTGATCCTGCCGGAGACCTTCACCAGTGGCTTCTCCAACGAGGCCATCGCCCAGGCTGAAGGCATGGATGGCCCGACCGTGGCGTGGGTGCGTGAACAGGCCAGGGCCTTGAACGCGGCAGTGGTCGGCAGTGTGCAGCTGCGTGACGGCGCGGGCGTGTACAACCGGCTGCTGTTCGCGACCCCCGACGGTGGACTGCAGTACTACGACAAGCGCCACCTGTTCCGCTATGGCGGCGAGCACGAGCGCTATGCCGCCGGCCGCGACCGGCTCTGCGTGGAATGGAAGGGCTGGCGCATCAATCCGCAGGTCTGCTACGACCTGCGGTTCCCGGTGTTCTGCCGCAACCGCTACAACGTGGAACGGCCCGAACAGCTGGATTTCGATCTGCAGATCTTCGTTGCCAACTGGCCCTCGGCGCGTGCCTACGCGTGGAAGACGCTGCTGCGCGCACGTGCGATCGAGAACCTGTGCTTCGTCGCTGCGGTCAACCGTGTCGGCGTGGACGGCAACCAGCTGCACTATGCCGGCGACAGCGCCGTGCTGGATTTCCTCGGCCAGCCGCAGGTGGAGATCCGCGAGCGCGAGCAGGTGGTGACCACCACCATCTCGGCCGACGCGCTGGCGCTGCACCGTGCGCGCTTCCCGGCGATGCTCGATGCCGATGCTTTCCATCTGGACGTGCAGGCCTGAACGAAGGGCTGAACGCTGCCCGCATCACCGTGCGCGCCTGCATTCACCCTGCACGCGCGCGCTGCTAGATTCGCCGGCAGTCCGAACGCTGTGGAAGTCCTGCCGATGAACAAGTCCCTTGCCCTGCTGCTGGCGCTGGCCGCCACCTCCCTGGCTCCGGCCGCGCATGCCGGTGGCAACCTCGACTGCCACCTGCGCTACAACCTGTCCGGCTGGTCGCTGATCTACAAGACGGCCTCGGGCACCGGCACCGTCAGCTGCAGCAACGGTGCCAGTCTGCCGGTGCGCATCCAGATGAAGGGCGGTGGCCTGACCGTTGGCAAATCGAAGATCACCGACGGGCGCGGCAGCTTCACCGGCGCCGTCAGCGTGGATGAACTGCTCGGTACCTACGCGTCGGTCGGGGCTCATGCCGGTGCGGTGAAATCCAGCAATGCGCAGGTGATGACCAAGGGCGACATCTCGCTGGCGCTGTCCGGTACCGGCAAGGGCTGGGACCTGGGTGTGGACGGCGCGGCCTTCACCATCAGCCGACGTTGACCGGTTCCCGTCGCAGCGGCACCCGATAACGAAAAACCCCGGCCAATGCCGGGGTTTTTCATGTCAGGCGTGCTGCCGATCAGCCGCCGCGCGGGCCGCCGCGACGGGGGCCACCCGGGCCACGATTGCCGCCGGGGCCGCCCGCACCGCGGTTGCCCCCCGGACCGCCGGGGCCGCGATTGCCACCGGGGCCACCCGGGCCACGGTTGCCGCCGCCGGGACCGCGGCCGCCCGGACGGGCACCCTGCGCCGGCTTCGGGCTTCCATACGGATTGAAGCCCGGGTTGGCGTGGTCGGACGGGAAGCTCGGGGCGTTGCCCGGATGCCCGTACGGATGCTTGTTGCCCTGCGCGCCCTGGCTGCGGTTGCCCGCGCCGGGACGGCCCTGGCCACCGGCGCCGCCGCGACCCTGGCCGCCTGCGGCGGCCGGACCCTTCGGCTTGCCATAAGGACGGCCCTGGCCGCCGCCCGGACCACGCGCGCCCGGACCGGCGTTGCGGTGGCCGCTCGGGCCGGTGCTGACGCCATCGGGCACGTACCAGGTGCGGAACGCAGCCGGATTGCCTTCCGGCAGCGAACGGTCATTCTTCGGCTTGCGCTGCTTGAACGGCTTCTGCGACTGCTTGGCCGCGGCCTCGCCGCTGACCGTGAGGCCGCCCTTGAAGCCGCCCCCCTTGCTGTTGCGTCCACGGCCACGGTCTTCGCGCAGGGTGTCGAAACGGCGCAGTTCGCGCCCTTCGTCGGCCGTGCTGTGGCCATTGACGTAGGCGTTGCCACGGCCACCTTCACGCACGCGCACGGTGGTCTTGGCGGCGCGGCGCTGGCCGATCACCGGCTGCAGGGTGAGGGCCGACGGAGCGCCTTCTTCCAGCTTCAGTTCAGCACGCAGCGCTTCGACCTGGGCGCTCGGCAGCTCGACCGACTGGCCACGGGCCAGTTCGCGCGGCAGGCTGACCCGGCCGTAGCGGGTGCGCTTGAGGCGACTGACCTGGCAGCCCTGCGATTCCCACAGGCGGCGCACTTCGCGGTTGCGGCCTTCCTTGACCACGACGCGGAACCAGTCGTGCGAATCGGTACCGCCGATGCGTTCGATCTCGTCGAACTTGGCCGGGCCGTCTTCCAGCGCGACGCCACGGGCAAGGCGGTCGACGATGGCATCGGCCACCTTTTCCTGGCCTTCCGGTGCACGCACGCGGACCACGTACTCGCGCTCGACCTCGAAGGACGGGTGCATCATCGCGTTGGCCAGTTCACCGTCGGTGGTCGCCAGCAGCAGGCCGGTGGTGTTGATGTCGAGACGACCGATCGCGATCCAGCGCGCGCCCTTCAGCGGCGGCAGCGATTCGAACACGGTCGGACGGCCTTCGGGGTCTTCGCGGGTGGTCACTTCGCCTTCCGGCTTGTTGTAGACCAGCACGCGCGAGGGTTCGGACAGCGCCGTGGCGACGAAGCCGCGGCCGTCCAGTTCGATCTTGTCGCCGCTCTTGACCGACATGCCGGTCTGCGCAACTTCACCGTTGACCTTGACCAGGCCTTCGGCGATGCGCTGTTCCAGCGCGCGGCGCGAGCCAAGGCCAGCCTGGGCCAGGACCTTGTGCAGGCGTTCTTCCAACTTGAACTGTTCGGAGGTGGCTTCGCGCTTGAGCGAGAGCTTGTTCAACGACAGCTTGCGAGGGGTGTCACTCATCAGTTTTGCTCCGGCCGACGGTTTCGAGGTCGGCCTCTGGTTCGGAATCGGCTTGGTCAACAGCCACGGTCGTCGTCGCGACGGCGTTGTCTTCGCGTTCGTTCACTGGCACCGCGCGCTCGCCCGGCGCGGAATCGGGGTGCCCATCATCGAGGGGCGAAGGTGCTTGCTCATCGGTGGCCGCCGCAGGGACTGCGTCGGCGGAATACGGGGTGTTGCCACCGGCCAGGCCGGCATCATCATTGGCGGCCCCGTCCGGCTCGGCCGAAACGTCGGGGCCGTCGGCGCTGGCGGCGGCCGGTGCATCGCGGTCCAGGGCCAGCTGTGGTTCCAGCTCGCCCAGGTCCTTCAACTCCGACAGCGGCGGCAGCTCATCCAGGCGCTTGAGGCCGAAGTAATCCAGGAAGCCCTTGGTGGTGCCGAACAGTGCCGGCTTGCCGGGCACGTCGCGGTGGCCGACGACGCGGATCCATTCGCGTTCTTCCAGTGCCTGGATGATGTTGCTGCTGACAGCGACGCCGCGCACCTGCTCGATCTCGCCGCGGGTGATCGGTTGCCGGTAGGCGATCAGCGCCAGCGTTTCCAGGGTGGCACGGGTGTAGCGGGTCTTGCGTTCGGTCCACAGCCGGCTGATCCAGCCATGCACCTCGCCGGTGACCTGGTAGCGGAAGCCGGAGGCGACCTCGACCAGTTCCACGCCGCGGCCTTCGCAGCCTTCGCGCAGGTGCTCCAGCGCACGTTCGATGCTGCCCGGCGGTGCTGGTTCCTCCTCCGGGAACAGGTCCTTCAGCTGGGCCAGGGTCAGCGGCTGGCTGGAGGCCAGCAGGGCACCTTCGACAATGCGGTTGATCAGCGGTTGATCCATCGGCAGGCAGCGCTCACTCGTTCTCGTTGGCGGCGTCGTTGTCGTCGAACTCGCTGCTGAACTGCAGCGGGGCATTGGTGTTGCCGGCCGCCAGCGACTTCACGTAGATCGCCGCCAGCGGTTCCTCCTGGACGATGTCCAGCAGTTGCTCCTTGGCCAGTTCCAGCACGGCCAGGAAGGTAACCAGCACGCCCAGCTTGCCTTCTTCAGCAGTGAACAGGCTTTCAAAACGGTAGAACCTGCCGTCTTCCATGCGGCCGAGCACTTCGCCCATGCGCTGCCTCACGCTCAGCGCCTCGCGCTTGATCGCGTGGCCGCTGAACAGCTCGGCGCGCTTGAGCACATCGTGCAGTGCCAGCAGCATCTCCTTCAGGTCCACCGGCGGCGGCAGTTTCACCGTGGCGCGTTCGGGCATGAAGGCATGGGCCACCGTGGTGTCCCGGTCCTGGCGGGGCAGGGCATCGATGTCCTCCGCCGCCTGCTTGAAACGTTCGTACTCCTGCAGCCGGCGCACCAGTTCGGCGCGCGGATCGGCTTCATCGCCTTCGTCGCTGACCGGGCGCGGCAGCAGCATGCGCGACTTCACCTCGGCCAGGATCGCTGCCATCACCAGATACTCGGCCGCCAGTTCGAAGCGCAGCTCGCGCATCACGGTGATGTACTCCACGTACTGCCGGGTGATCTCGGCCACGGGGATGTCCAGCACGTCCAGGTTCTGCCGGCGGATCAGGTACAGCAGCAGGTCCAGCGGACCTTCGAAGGCATCCAGGATGACTTCCAGTGCGTCCGGCGGGATGTACAGGTCCTGCGGGATCTGCAGGACCGGTTGCCCATGCACGACGGCCAGCGGCATTTCCTGCTGCTGGGGGGCGGGCGGCCGGGTTGGCGGGTTCGCGTCGAGCGCGAGTTCGGAAGTCATCTAATGGACATCAGGATTGCAACGGACCAGTCGCGGCACCCGGCGCCGCGCGTGCACCGCGGGCCCCAAGGCACCAGGCGCGCCTGTCTCGGCGCGATTCCACACATATCAAACAGCAGGACGCGCCGCAGGAGACGGCAGCGACGGGACTACGGGGAGGTCGTCTACGTGGCCTGCCCGGAAGCGGCAGGTCGGTCGTCGGGGGCTGCGTTGGCCGCAAAAACCGACGGGTTGCTGCATCCAGCCACGTGCAATGGACTCTAGGGTAAGCCTTTGCCGCGCCAGTGTCCAGCTGCGGCCAGGGCGAGGGGGCTTTGGCTAGAATCGGCGGACCCGACAACGCGAGCGAGGAAATGCCGGTGTGGTATGTGATTGAAGGCTATGACGGCCAGGACGTGCTGACGCAACGGCTGCAGGCCCGGCCGGAACACCTGGCGCGGCTGCACGCGCTGCGTGATGAAGGGAGACTGCTGCTGGCCGGCCCTTGTCCGGCGATCGACAGCGAAGATCCAGGCCCGGTGGGGTTCAGTGGTTCGGTGGTGATCGCCCGCTTCGGGTCGCTGCCGGAGGCGCAGGCCTGGGCCAATGCGGACCCCTATGTGGCCGCAGGTGTCTACGTAAGGGTGCAGGTGCGGCCCTTCCGCCAGGTGCTGCCGTGAACGCGGACCGGATCGAGCGAATCCGTGATGCGCTGCAGCAGGCGCTGGCCCCGAGCGTGCTCGAGATCGAGGACGACAGTCATCGTCATGCCGGCCACGCTGGCGCGCGCGATGGCCGTGGCCATTTCAACGTGCATGTGGTCAGCGAGCGCTTTACCGGCCTCGGCCCGCTGGCCCGCCACCGCGCGGTATACGCGGCGTTGGGCGCGATGATGGAGACCGACATCCACGCGCTGTCCATCCGCGCGCTGGCACCGTCAGAACAGGGCTGAGCCCTTGTCCCGCACTGTCATTGCCGGTCCGTGCGTGGACCGTCAGGGACAGATTTCCATGTCCATTTCAGGACATTCGTCTAACGGACAGTTTACAAGCCCAGATGGAAACGCTTACATTCCGCGCCAATGCTGGTAGGTCCAAGCCGTGGAGGGCGGCTTCGTGAACAAGGCAGCCATTACAATCAAGGATGTCGCACGCGAAGCCCGGGTCTCCGTGGCCACGGTTTCCCGCGCGCTCAACGGGCATGAAAATGTCGCCGAACCGGTCCGCCAGCTTGTGCTGGAGGTGGCCGCACGGCTGCGTTACACCCCGCACGCCGCCGCCCGCAGCCTGAGCAGCCGCCGCACCAACACGGTGGGCGTGGTGCTGCCGGACCTGTACGGCGAGTTCTTCTCCGAGCTGATGCGCGGCATCGACGGCGTTGCCCGCAGTCGCCGCCAGCATCTGCTGGTGTCCAGCTACCACGGCGACCAGGAGCAGCAGGGTGCTGCCCTGCGCGCCATGCGCGGGCGTGTCGATGGCCTGCTGGTGCTCTCGCCCTATGCGGAGAGCCCCGGCTTCCTGACCGACAACCTGCCGCAGTCGCTGCCCACCGTACTGATCAACACCTACCTGCCTGGGCAGGATCATCCGGTGTTGAGCATCGACGACCACGCGGGCGCAATGGCGATGACCCGTCATCTGCTCGATGCCGGTCACCGGCGCATCGCCTTCATTTCTGGCCCGGACCTCAACTTCGACGCGCGCGAGCGCCTGCGCGGCTTCCGTGACGCGCTGGCGGCTGCCGGCGGCAGCGCCGAAGGCATCGAGCTGCCCGGTGATTTCGACGAAGCTTCCGGCCATCGCGCCGGTCAGGAGTTGTTGGCAGCCGGCACGCTGCCCGATGCCGTGTTCGCCGCCAACGACATGATGGCACTTGGCTGCCTGTACGCCTTCGCGCAGGCAGGCGTCCATGTTCCGTCCGATGTCGCCCTGGCGGGTTTTGATGACATTCCGCTGGCACGTTTCGTTCACCCGTCGCTGACCACCATGCAGGTCAGCATCGCCGAGCTCGGCGATCGGGCGATGACGCGCCTGATGCAGTTGATGGACGGCACCTCCACGGAAGGGGCCGGGGACAAGCAGACCTTGGTACCCCGTCTCGTTGTTCGCGATTCCACCACTCCGCCATCCGGCCGTTGAAGCCGGAGGCGTTCCTTCTTTTTTGATTGATCGCAGGGGACCGCACACGCGGTCGCCGCCACCCGGAGATTGAGTTGATGATGCATTCCACTATCCGCACGCCGGCGCGCCGGCTGCTGAGCACCGCACTGGTCAGCTGCCTGATGCTGGCCGCCGCCCCGAACGCCCTGGCGCAGTCGGCCAACGCCAGCCTGCGCGGCCAGGTTGCCGGCGCACAGGCCGGTTCGGAGGTCACCGCCACCAACGTTGCGACCGGCACCGTGCGCCGCGGCACCGTCCGCGCCGACGGCAGCTACTCGCTGATGGGCCTGGACCCGGGCACCTACGACGTGGTGGCCAACGGCCAGACCCAGAAGGTCACCGTGACCGTGGCCTCCACCGCCACCCTGAACTTCGCTGGCGCTGCCAGCAGTACCCCGGGTTCAACCGCGGCCACCAACCTGGACACCGTCAACGTCGTCGCGCCGACCCTGCTGCAGGAAGTGCGCACGTCCGAAGTCGGCAAGACCGTCAGCCTGCAGCAGATCCAGACCACTCCGCAGGTGTCGCGCAACTTCCTGGAGTTCGCCGATGCGGTGCCGGGCCTGATCTTCACCCGTGATGCGAAGGGCAACACCTCGCTGCGCGGCGGCGCCACCAATGCCGATGGCACCAACGTGTACATCGATGGCGTGGGCCAGAAGAGCTACGTCAAGGGTGGCGGTGTGGCCGGCCAGTCCGGCAGCGCCGGCAACCCCTTCCCGCAGCTGGCCATTGGCGAATACAAGGTCATCAGCGGCAACTACAAGGCCGAGTACGGCCAGGTCTCGAGCGCTGCGGTGACCGCCGCGACCAAGTCCGGCACCAACGAATTCAAGGGTGAGGCGTTCTATCGCTACACCGACGAGGACATGCGCGCCAAGACCCCGGCCGAACGCCAGGGCGGCAAGGACAAGCAGGTGTCGGCCGAGAAGGAATACGGCTTCGCGCTGGGCGGCCCGATCATCCAGGACAAGGCCCACTTCTTCGTGACCTACGAAGCCAAGCGCTTCGACCTGCCGGTCACCATCGCACCGGACGGTGCGGTCACCGGTGCCGCCGGTCTGCTGCCGCCCGCCGGCGCCGCCGGTCTCGGCCCGGCCAGCCAGCCGTTCCAGCAGGACCTGATCTTCGGCAAGATCGACTTCGAGCCGACCGACAACGATCGCATCGAGCTGACCTTCCAGGACCGCGACGAAACGCAGTCGCAGTTCAGTGGCCAGACCTCGCCGGAAGCCGGCCGTGAAGTGGTCAATACCGACCGTCGTTACGCGCTGCGCTGGAACCACAGCGGCGAGCGCTACTACAACGAATTGATGGTCACCCACGAAGATTCGTTCAACAACCCGACCCCGCTGACCCTGGCCAACGGCATCACCTACACCGCGCCGGACGGTCCTGAAGACCGCACGATCGTGAAGATCGGTGGCGCCTCGGCACTGGACTCGCAGGTGAAGGGCCAGAAGGGCTGGTCGATCGAAGACAACCTGACCCTGGATGGCATCCAGTGGGCGGGCGACCACACCATCAAGATGGGCGTGAAGTACAAGCAGATCGACCTGTACGCTTCCGATGCGGCGCAGATCAACCCGACCTTCACCTACACCCTGGGTGATCCGGACTTCCCGGACTCGATTCCGTACAAGGCGCAGTTCGTCAAGCCGGTGACCGGCGTGTCGGGCGTGTCCGGCGAAGTACGCTCCAAGTCCAAGCAGTACGGCGTGTTCATCCAGGACGACTGGCAGGTCAATGACCACCTGCAGCTGAACATCGGCCTGCGCTGGGACTACGAGAAGACCCCGTCCTACCTGGACTTCGTGACCCCGCAGCAGGTGGTCGATGCCATCTATTCGCAGGATCCGCGCGCACCCGCCGGCCAGACCTACGCCGATTCGCTGGCGCTGGGCGGCCTGGACATCAGCGACTACATCAGCAACGGTCACAACCGCAAGGCATTCAAGGATGCCTGGCAGCCGCGCCTGGGCTTCTCGTATGACATCAACGCCGACGAGCAGCATGTGATCCACGGTGGTGCCGGCCGTTCCTACGACCGCGACCTGTTCGACAACCTGCAGCTGGAGACCACCAAGCTGGCCCTGCCGCAGCCGACCATCTACTTCCGCAACCCGGCCACCGGGACCTGCATCAACGGTCAGGCCGCCTGCTACGACTGGAATCCGAACCTGCTCAACGGCATCGGCAACCTGCAGGCGCTGGTGGGATCGACCAGCAACGCCGGCCTGGAGGTCGACCTGCTGAACAACAAGCTGAAGGCACCGTACTCGGATCAGTTCAGCCTGGGCATGAGCAACCAGATCGGTGACTGGCTGACCGATGCCACCATCGCCCGCACCCTGAGCTACGACGGTTTCGCCTTCACCCTGGGCAACCGTTACCCGACCGGCCAGTTCTTCGATGATCCGCGCCTGTGCGGCGGTACCGAGCCGGGCCTGAGCCAGGCCTGGAGCTGCAACGTGCCGGGCTTCGGCAGCCTGATCATCGGCCAGCAGGGCATCAAGACCCGCGCCACCCAGGTCCTGCTGTCGGCGCAGAAGCCGTTCACCAAGGAAAGCGGCTGGGGCACCTCGATCGCCTACACCTGGACCACCGCCCGCCACAACCGCGACATCAACGAGAAGTACGCCTTCGACCGTGGCCTGATCGGCGATTACCCGACCATCCGTTCCAACGGCGCTCCCCGTCACCGCCTGGTGGTGACCGGTTCGTACGCGGGCTTCTGGGGCATCACCTTCGGCGGCAAGATCACCCTGGCAACGCCGACGGCCGTCAACGACTGGTACCCCGTGCCGCAGGCCAGCGGCTACACCCTGCCGACCCCGCAGGCGGCCGTGCCCAACGCCAACGGCAAGTTCCTGGTGGGTGGCAAGATCTTCGGCTACCGCTCGGTCGACCTGCAGGCGACGAAGACGTTCAAGATGCCGGGTGATACCGAGCTGTACGCTCGCCTGGACATCATCAACGTGTTCGATTTCGACAACTTCTCCACCTACAACTACGTCAAGACCAACGGCAAGCTGCAGGCCAGCTACAACGAGACCGGTGACATCATCGGTACGCCCCGCCAGATCAAGGCGGAAGTGGGCTTCCGCTTCTAAGCGGGTACGCCTGCTGCAGGAGTCGATGCCGCCGGTTCGCCGGCGGCATCGGCAACTGCGATGATCGCGCTGTCAGGCCACGTTCCCGTGGCTTTTTTAAATGTGTGGTTTGTAAACGATTTCAGATCATTGGACGTTATGCTTTCCCATCGATCAGTCCACCGGAGGAACCGCGCCATGCAGGCACGCCACCTGTTGTCCGCCGCAGCGATGACCCTGGCCATCGCCGCCTGCAAGCCGGCCCAGCAGGAGCCCGCCAAACCCCGGCCGCCGGTGATCCTGATCGAGGCCGATGCACCGCCGCGGCCGATGAAGCCGGAACTGCCGCCGCTGTTCGATGACATTGAACGCCGCACCTTCCAGTTCTTCTGGGACACCACCAATGAAGTGAACGGCCTGACACCGGACCGCTATCCGTCACGCCCGTTCGCCAGCATCGCCTCGGTCGGCTTCGCGCTCACCGCCTATCCGATTGGCATCGAGAATGGCTGGGTCAGCCGCAACCAGGCGATCGACCGCACGCTGACGACGCTGAAATTCTTCCGTGACGTGCCGATGGGCCCGCAGCGCACCGGCAAGGCCGGCTACAAGGGCTTCTACTATCACTTCCTGGACATGCAGGAAGGCCGCCGTTACGACAGCTGGGTCGAACTGTCGTCGGTGGATACCGCGCTGCTGATGATGGGCGTGCTGTTCGCGCAGTCCTATTACGACGGCGATGATCCGCGCGAGAAGGAAATCCGGCAGATTGCCGATACCCTGTACAGGAAGATCGACTGGCCGTGGCTGCAGCAGCGCGCGCCGCTGATCTCGATGGGCTGGTTCCCCGAAAGCGGATTCATCGACCACGACTGGATGGGCTACAACGAGGCGATGATGGTGTACATCCTTGCCCTCGGCTCGCCCACCCATCCGGTCAGCCCCGACGCATGGACGGTGTGGACCCGGACCTACGACAACGACTGGGGCGTCTACCAGGGCCAGGAATACCTGTCCTTCGGGCCACTGTTCGGCCACCAGTACAGCCATGTCTGGATCGATTTCCGCGATATCCAGGATGCCTACATGCGCGAGCGCGGCAGCACCTACTTCCTCAACAGCCGCTCGGCCGCGCTGGCCCAGCGCGAGTACGCCATCGCCAACCCGATGCAGTGGAAGGAGTACGGTGAGAACGTGTGGGGACTGACCGCCAGCGATGGTCCGCAGAACACCACCCAGGAATATCGCGGCGAGCAGCGCCAGTTCCGCCACTACTCCTCGCGTGGCGCCGGCCTGCGCGAGAACTTCGACGACGGCACCATCGCGCCGACCGCGGCGGTGGCCTCGATCGTGTTCGCCCCGGAGCAGGTCATTCCGGCCACGCTGGAGATGCACAAGCGCTTCGGCGATTACATCTATTCCAGCTACGGCTTCCTGGATTCGTTCAATCCCAGCTTCAGCTACGACATTCCGATCAAGACCGGGCGCCTGGTGCCGGATCGTGGCTGGGTCGCCAGCGACTACATCGCCATCGACCAAGGCCCGATCCTGACCATGATCGCCAATTACCGCAACGACTTCGTGTGGGAAGTCATGAAGAAGAACCCCTACATCCGCAAGGGGCTGGAGCGCGCCGGATTCAGCGGCGGCTGGCTGGCCCCCGAGGGCTCGTTCCAGCCGCTGGAACTGCAGAAGGACGAGAAGGCTGCATCGGCGCGCGCGGTCGGCATCGCCGAGTCACGCGCGGCCGCCGCACAGGAACAGAAGAACAATGCCAACCGCACCACAGGCCAGGGAAAGTAACGCTGTGCAGAACTGGCTCCATCGCATGCGCCGCTGGGCGCTGCCGGCCCTGGCCGCGCTGGTCGTGGCGGGCTGCGCCCGTACCGAACCGGGCACCACCACCGTGCGCTTCTGGGCGATGGGGCGCGAAGCGGAAGTGGTCAGCGAGCTGATCCACGAATTCGAGGCCGAGAATCCCGGCATCAAGGTGGATGTGCAGAACATCCCATGGACCGCGGCGCACGAGAAGCTGCTCACCGCGTTCGCCGCCGATGGCCTGCCCGATGTCTGCCAGCTGGGCAACACCTGGGTTCCCGAATTCGCCGAGCTCGATGCGCTGACGCCGCTGCAACCGTTCGTGCAGCGCTCGGCGGTGGTCGACCCGAAGGATTACTTCCAGGGCATCTGGGACACCAACGTGATCCATGGCGAGCTGGTGGGCGTGCCGTGGTACGTCGATACCCGCCTGATCTATTACCGCAAGGACCTGCTGGCCAAGGCCGGTTACGACCACCCGCCGCGGACCTGGCAGGAGTGGAACGAACAGATGGCGGCGATCAAGCGCATGCAGGGCCCGAACCGCTATGCCGTGCTGATGCCGATCAACGAGTTCGAGCAGCAGCTGTCGCTGGCGCTGCAGCAACCCGATCCGCTGCTGCGCGACGACGACACCCGTGGCAACTTCTCAAGCCAGGGCTTCCGCCGCACGCTGGCTTTCTACGCCAACATGTTCGAGCAGGGCTGGGCGCCGAAGATGTCCGAGACGCAGATCTCCAATGTCTGGGATGAATTCTTCCGCGGCTTCAACGTGTTCTACATCTCCGGCCCCTGGAACATCCGCGAGTTCAAGAAGCTGCAGCCGAAGGCGCTGGAAGGGCAGTGGGGCACCGCGGCGTTGCCGGGCCCGGATGGCCCCGGTGCGGGCATCGCCGGCGGTACCAGCCTGGTGATCTTCCGCAAATCGCAGCAGAAGCAAGCCTCCTGGAAGCTGATCGAGTTCCTGTCGCGCCCGGAAATCCAGGCCCGTTTCCATTCGATCATCGGTGATCTGCCGCCGCGTCGCAGTGCCTGGGATGCACCGTCCCTGGCCGGTGATCCGCTGGCGGCGGCGTTCCGCGACCAGCTGGAGCGGGTCAGGCCGACGCCCAAGGTGCTTGAGTGGGAGCGCATCGTGCAGGAAATGCGCATCGTCACCGAAAAGGTGGTGCGCGGCGGGATGCCTCAGGACGACGCCGTGGCCGAGCTGGACCAGCGCGTGGACAAGGTGCTGGCCAAGCGTCGCTGGATGCATGAACAACAACGCCTGCAGGAGCGCGCGCCATCGCCGACGCGTTCAAGCAGCACCCTGGCCGATGGGAGCGCGCAATGAAACGAACTTCGCTGGCCGGATGGATCTTCGCAGGCCCCTCGCTGATCGTGCTGGGGGTGTTCTTCGGCCTGCCGGTCGCCTCGGCGCTGGCGCTCAGCGTCACCGACTTCGACCTGTACGCATTGGCCGACAGCAGCAACCTGCGTTTCGTCGGCCTCGGCAACTACATCGACCTGCTGCAGACGCCGATGTTCTGGAAGTCGCTGTGGAACACCAGCTACTTCGTGCTGATCGGTGTGCCGCTGTCGATCGGTGTGTCACTGGGCGCGGCGATGCTGCTGAACGCGCCTGCCGCGCGTTTCAAGGCGCTGTTCCGCACCGCGCTGTTCGCGCCGGTGGTGACCACGCTGGTGGCGGTGGCGGTGATCTGGCGCTACCTGTTCCATACCAGCTACGGCCTGGTCAACTACGGCCTGGGCCATCTGGGCATCAGCCCGATCGACTGGCTGGGCGATCCGAACTGGGCGATGCCCACCATCATGCTGTTCGCGGTGTGGAAGAACTTCGGCTACAACATGGTGATCTTCCTGGCCGGCCTGCAGGCGATCCCGCATGATCTGTACGAAGCGGCGCGGATCGACGGTGCCTCGCGCTGGAAGCAGTTCCTGCACATCACCCTGCCCATGCTCGGCCCGGTGCTGCTTGTGGTCGGAGTGATCACCGTCTCCGGCTACTTCCAGCTGTTCGCCGAGCCTTACGTGATGACGCGTGGCGACCCGCTGCAGAGCACGGTCAGCGTGCTGTAT
This sequence comes from Stenotrophomonas sp. YJH_SMC_106-19, assembly GCF_059368375.1. NCBI lineage: Bacteria > Pseudomonadati > Pseudomonadota > Gammaproteobacteria > Lysobacterales > Lysobacteraceae > Stenotrophomonas > Stenotrophomonas sp. YJH_SMC_106-19. Next base: position 320,811 of record NZ_JCAFRQ010000001.1, on the reverse strand, counting down.
TTCATGTTCGAGGAAGGCTTCAAGTGGTGGAACCTGGGGCGCGCCTCCGCGGTGGCATTCCTGCTGTTCCTGATCATCCTGGCGGTGACCACCGTGATGCTGCGCTTTGGCCGCAGGAGGCAGTTGGTATGAGTCGTGAAATCGGCCAGTCGCGCTGGCATCCGTGGTGGATCAACGGCGCGTTGCTGCTGCTGGCCCTGGTCAGCCTGGCGCCGCTGCTGTGGATGGTCTCGGTCTCGTTCATGCCGCAGGGCGAGGCCAGCCATTTCCCGCCTCCGCTGTTGCCCTCGCAGGTGACCACCCACAACTACCACGAGCTGTTCGCGCGTACCGGCATGGGCGGCAATTTCGCCAACAGCCTGCTGGTGTCGCTGGCGATCACGCTGGGTTCGCTGCTGCTCAATACGATGGCCGGCTATGCGTTCGCCAAGCTGAATTTCGTTGGCCGTGAGCGCCTGTTCCAGGTGTTGATGGCGGCGCTGGTCATTCCCGCCCAGGTGGCGATGCTGCCGCTGTTCCTGCTGATGAAGCAGCTGGGGCTGGTCAACAGCTTCGGTGGCGTGATCGTGCCGGCGCTGGCGAGCGTGTTCGGCATCTTCCTGGTGCGGCAGTACGCGCGGTCGATCCCGGACGAACTGCTGGAGGCCGCGCGCATCGACGGGGCAGGGGAGCTGCGCATCTTCTTCCAGATCGTGCTGCCGATGCTCAAGCCGGTGCTGGTGACCCTGGCGATCTTCACCTTCATGGGCGCATGGAACGATTTCATGTGGCCGCTGATCGTGTTGACCGATCAGGAGCACTACACTTTGCCGGTGGCCCTGGCCACCCTCTCGCGCGAACACATCATGGACGTGGAAATGATGATGGCCGGCGCGGTGGTTACCGTGGTTCCGGTGCTGGCACTGTTCCTGGTGCTGCAGCGGTACTACATCCAAGGATTGTTGCTGGGGAGCGTGAAGGGATGAAGGGTGCGATCGCCGTTGGACTGGGCCTGTTGTGGACCTCCCTGGCGATCGCCGCCCCTCCGGCGCTGCCGGCGCCGAAGGTGCTGGACGACTTCGACGATGTCAGTGCCTGGAAGCTGGTGCTGTCCGACCAGGTCAGCGGCTCGCTGCGCCCGGTCAGCGGCGCGGGTGGCGGCCGCGCGCTGTGCCTGGATTACGACTTCCACAACGTATCGGGCTACGTCGGCATCCGTCGCGCGCTGACGGTCGAGTATCCGGTCAACTACCGCTTCGGCTTCCAGCTGCGCGGTGATTCACCGGCCAATGATCTGCAGTTCAAGCTGATCGACGCCAGCGGTGACAACGTGTGGTGGGTCAACCGCCCCGGTTACAGTTTTCCCAGGTCGTGGACGCCGGTCGAGTACCGGCGTCGGCAGATCGACAAGGCGTGGGGGCCGTCGCAGGAGAAGGAAATGGCGCGCAGCGCCGCAGTCGAGTTCACGATCTACAGCAAGGTCGGCGGACGCGGCACGGTGTGCTTCGACAGACTGACCCTGCAGGGCCTGCCCGCACGGGACGAATCGCCGCTGCGGCCGGAGGTGATTGCCGACACCGCCACGGCGCTGCAGGACCGGATGGTGGACGGCAAGAGCGATACCTTCTGGATCAGCGGTGGGGTGAAGCAGCAGACCATCAGCCTGGACCTGCACAAGAGCCGCGAGATCGGCGGCGCGGTGATCGACTGGCTGCCGGACCTGCAGGCGACCCGCTACACCGTGCGCACGTCCGTGGACGGACGCGACTGGCGCACGGCACGCGAAGTGACCGCCGGTGGGGGTGGCCGTGACTGGCTGGCGCTGCCGGATACCGATGCGCGCTATGTGCGCTTCGACCTGCAGGCAGGTCCGAACTGGCGCTATGGCATCCGTGACATCACGCTCAAGCCGCTGGACTTCGCAGCCACGCCCAATGCATTCCTGTCGTCGGTTGCGGCTGACCTCCCACGCGGTGCGGTACCGCGCGCGTTCGTGGGCGAACAGCCGTACTGGACCCTGCTGGGTCTGGATGGCGGCCAGCAACAGGCGCTGATCAGCGAAGACGGTGCGCTGGAGCCTGCCAAGGGCAGCTTCAGCATCGAGCCGTTCGTCCGCCTGGATGGCAAGCTGATCGCTTGGAGCGATGTGGCCATCACCCAGTCGCTGCAGGATCGCTACCTGCCCATCGCCAATGTCGACTGGGTGCATGAGAAGGTGGGGCTGGCGGTCACCGGATTCGTGCAGGGCACGCCCGAGCGTGCGCAGCTGATCGGTCGCTACCGCCTGAGCAATCCGGACAAGGTGGCCCACGAGTACACGCTGGCGTTGGCCATCCGCCCCTGGCAGGTCAATCCGCCAACCCAGTTCCTCAACACCACCGGCGGCTTCAGCCGCATCGACAGCCTCGACGTCGGCGAGCAGCTGGTCCGCATCAATGGCGAGCCACGCATCTACCCGCTGCAGGTACCTGATGCGCGTTTTGCCACCTCTTTCGACGGCAAGCTCGATGCCATGCACCTCGCCTCGGGCAAGCTGCCGGCGACGACCACGGTGAAGGACAGCACCGGCATGGCGTCGGGCGCGCTGCTGTACACGATCACCCTGGAACCCGGGCAAAGCCGCGAAGTGGCGGTGGTACTGCCGCAGACCGGTGGCTGGGCGCCGCAGGCCGTGGACGTGGCAAAGGCGCAGCAGCAGGTTGCCGACATGTGGCGTGCCAAGCTCGGCGTGGTGTCGCTGCAGGTTCCGAAGGCGGGCCAGCCGATGGTCGACACGCTGCGCACCGCGGTAGCGCACATGCTGATCTCGCGCGTCGGGCCAAGCCTGCAGCCGGGCACGCGCTCGTATGCGCGCAGCTGGATCCGCGACGGCGCGATGATCTCCGAAGGGTTGCTGCGCATGGGCCGCAGCGACGCGGTGCGTGACTACCTCAACTGGTATGCGCCGTTCCAGTTCGAGAATGGCAAGGTGCCGTGCTGCGTCGACGCACGTGGCAGCGACCCGGTGCCGGAGAACGACAGCCATGGTGAGTTGATCTACAACATCGCCGAGTATGGCCGCTACACCGGCGACAGCACGTTCATGGAACTGATGTGGCCGCATGTGCAGGGGGCCTACCAGTACATGGAGCAGCTGCGTGCCAGCGAGCGCACCGAGGAGAACCGTGCACGCAACCCGGCCTTCTACGGGATGATGCCGGCCTCGATCAGCCACGAAGGTTACTCGGCCAAGCCGATGCATTCGTACTGGGACAACTTCTGGGCGCTGCGTGGCTACAAGGACGCTGCGCTGCTGGCGACGCAACTGGGAAAGGTGGAGGCGATGCAGATCGCCGAGTCACGCGATCAGTTCCGCGACGACCTGCAGGCATCGCTGCTGTCGGCCATGCAGCAGCACAACATCGATTACCTGCCGGGCTCGGCGGAGCTGGGCGATTTCGACGCGACATCGACGACCATCGCGCTGGCGCCCGGGGGCGAGCAGGGCCGGCTGCCGCAGCAGGCCCTGGAAGCAACCTTCGAGCGTTACTGGAAGGAATTCGTCGCGCGTCGCGATGGCAAGCGCGAATGGAAGGACTACACGCCGTATGAGTGGCGCAACGTCGCCGCCTTCGTGCGCCTGGGCTGGCGCGACCGCGCCTGGCAGGCGACCGAGTTCTTCTTCAAGGACCGTGCCCCGCAGGCATGGAACCAATGGGCGGAAGTGGTCTCGCGGACACCGCGCAAGCCGTTCTTCGTCGGCGACCTGCCGCATGCATGGGTCGCGTCGGATTTCGTGCGCTCGGCGCTGGACATGTTCGCCTATAGCCGCGACATGGATGAGTCACTGGTGCTGGCCGGCGGCGTTCCAACGGCCTGGCTGCAGGGTGAGGGCATCGCGGTGCAGGGCCTGCGTACGCCGCAGGGGCAGTTGAACTATCGGTTGCGGCGCAGTGACAAGCTGCTGGTGCTGGAGGTGCAGCCCGGCATGGTGCCACCGGCTGGAGGCGTCGTGCTTCCGTGGCCCTATGCGGGCGAACCGGGTGACGCCACCATCAATGGCGCGCCGGGTGAATGGATCGACCGCGAACTGCATGTGCACGAACTGCCGGCCCGCGTCGAGATCGAAGTGCCGGCGGCAGTGCGTCGCTCCGAGCGCAAGGGACAGTAAGCATGGGTAGGAAGGCATGGCGTGCGCGCGCGGCAGCGTGCGCACTGGGCATGGCGATCGCGCTGGCGCTGCCTGCCGCGGCGATGGCGGACGTACCACCGGCGGACGATGGGGACGCATCGGCCCACGCGCCTGGCATGGGCATGGTCACCTTCAACCTGCACCACGACCGCGAGGACTGGCCCAGGCGGCGTCGTACGATCCTGGCAGAACTCAAGCGCATGCAACCTGATGCCATCGCGCTGCAGGAAGTGATCCAGCGGCGCAACGTGCGCAACCAGGCGCAATGGCTCGCCAGCCAGCTGGGCTACCGATACGTGTTCGTGTCCACCGATCCGGTCGGCGCGCCCAAGCGCTACGGCAACGCACTGTTGACGCGACAGCCGATCCTCGCCCAGGGCGAGCACCTGCTGCTGCCGCTGGACGACTACCGCACCGTGGCGCACCTGCGCATCGAGGTGGAGGGCCGGCCAGTCAACCTCTATGCAACCCATCTCAATGAGCGCAGCGATGAAAGCGGCAAGCGCATCCGGCGGACGCAGGTGGAAGATCTGTTGCGCTTCATCGCCGCAACGTCGGATGGCGCGCCGGTGGTGATCGCAGGCGACTTCAACGCACTGGTCGATGCGGGTGACCTGAGCGAGCTGCGCAGCCACTATGGCGACAGCTATGGCAGCGTGCATGTGAACACCGACCTGGCGGCTGTCAGCACCCTCAACCGGCATTACTACCCGGCGCCCTCGCGGATCGATCACATCTTCTTCCAGCAGGATCAGCTGGTTGCACGGGAGGCCAGGCTTCTGTTCGACCAGCCAGATGACAGCGGGCGCTGGGCTTCGGATCATTACGGCGTCTGGACGCGATTGCAGTTCGCGCCGAAACCCTGAACAACGACCCAGCGGCCTATCCCCGGTCGGCACGATACAGCCCGATGCACAAACAGAAACGGCGGGGATCATCGATCCCCGCCGTTCTGCTGTCACCCGATCAACGAGCGGTCAGTTGGCCGGCGGCGTGCGCTTGGCGGCCTCGTCGTCCTCTTCGTCAGCCTTGGCTTCGGCCGCCTGGGCGGCAGCATCGGCATGGCCATCCGCGACCGGGTCGAGGGGCGGCGTCACGACGGCATCGGCGACCGGCGCAGGGGCGTCCACCGGCGGGGCTTCCACGGCCACCGGTGCGACCGGGGCTTCGGCAACCACGACAGGCTCGACGACCGGCTTCACTTGAACCACCGGGGCCGCCTCAACAGCCACCGGTGCGGTTTCAGGCACGGGCGCTGCTTCAACAGCCTCCGGCTTCGACTCCACGACGGGTGCAGGCTCGACCACGACCGGCTTCACGTCCACCACAGGGGCCGCTTCGGCCACTACCGGCGTTGCTTCGATCACCGGTGCGGCGTCCGCCGACGGGGTTGCCGCCGCCACGGGCTGTGCGGGTGTCGCGGCGTCGATGGCGTCGAGCATGCTGGTCTGCACCGGCGATGGCGCCGGTTCTGCCTTGGCAGCGGTCTCGACCGGTGCCGGAGGCGCGGCGGTCACCGGCGCGGCGGCTTCAACCACGGTGCTGCTGACCACGGCGGCCGGTGCGGCGGCGACAGCGGCCGCAACGCGGGCCGGCTTCTCGCCTTCGACGATGGACGGCTCGGCGTCGTCATCGAAGTCGAACTCCGGCTGCGAGCGGGCGGGCTGGGTGGCTGCAACCGGTGCTGACCCGGCAGCGTGGTCGACACGCGGCTCGGCGCTGTCGGTGCTGTCGGCGTCATCGCCTTCGTCACCGTCATCCTGGTCTTCGCCCAGCGGATCGGTGCCGGCCGCATTCTCGGCGCCACCACGGCGGCGGCGGCGGCCACCACGACGACCACGACGACGGCGGGTCGCGCCTTCGCCGGCCTGCTCGCCCGTGGTGTCGGCAGGTGCCTCTTCGCCCGTCACGGCAGCGGCGTCACCTTCAACGGCGGTGACAGGCGCGACTTCGGCCGGCGCCGCGGTTTCGACCGGCGGCTGTGCGACCACCGGCGCGACCGGCGCCGTAGCCTCCCGCGCGGTCACCGCAGCAGCGGTGATGGCACTGGCCGCCACCGCAGCGGATGCCGTCGCCGTGTCGGTCTGGGCTTCTGCGGCACCACGCTGCGGCTTCTCGGCCGGCTTGTCGCCGTCCTGCTGCGGACGCGGCTGCTTCGGCTGCTTGAGCTTCGGCTGCTGCTGCGGGTTCTGGCCCTGCGGCTCGTTGCGCGGCTTGTTCTGCTGCTGCGGCTGCTGGCCGTCCTTCTGCTTGCCCTGCGGCTGGCCGTTGCCGTTCGTGTTGCCATTGCCACCCTGACGGCCGTCCTTGCGCTGTTCGCCGCGATCCTTGCGGTTGCCGCCCTCCTTCTGCTGCTGCGCATTGCCGTTGCCGCGATTGTCGTCGCGACGGTCCTTGCGGTCCTTGTTGCGGTCCTTGTTGCGCTCCCTGCGGCCACCGTCCTGCTGCGGCTGGCGGGCGGCCGGCGGTGCGGGGGCGGGTGCCGGTTCGCCACCGAACACGCGCTTGATCCAACCGATCACGCCACCGCCGGTCGACGGGGCAGCGGGCGCGGCCACCACCGGCGCGGGTGCCGCTGCAGCCGGCTCCACTTCCTCACGCACCGGGGCGGGGGAGGTGTGCTTGACCTGGGTCACCACCGGCGGCGGGATGTTCAGCTGGCCCTTGGTGAGGGCGTGCACAGGCAGCTTGCGCGGAGTGCCACGCTGGTAGCTCGGACGGCTGCTTTCCTCGCCCAGTTCGTTCTCACGCAGGCGGGTGACCGTGTAGTGCGGGGTATGCAGCTGCTCGTCGGCGACGATCACGATCGGCGCTTCATGGCGCTGTTCGATTTCGCGCAGCGCGCTGCGCTTCTCGTTCAGCAGGTAATTGGCGATCTCCACCGGCGCCTGCACCAGCACCTGCCCGGTGTTCTCCTTCATCGCGTGCTCTTCGGCCACGCGGATGATCGACAGCGACAGCGACTCGACGCTGCGCATGCGGCCGTGGCCATCACAGCGCGGGCAGACGATCTGGCTCGATTCGCCCAGGCTCGGGCGCAGGCGCTGGCGGCTCATTTCCAGCAGGCCGAAGCGCGAGATGCGGCCGACCTGAACGCGTGCGCGGTCGTACTTCAGCGCGTTGGCCAGGCGGTTCTCGACCTCGCGCTGATGCTTGTTGGAGGACATGTCGATGAAGTCGATCACCACCAGGCCGCCCAGATCGCGCAGGCGCAGCTGGCGGGCCACTTCCTCGGCCGCTTCCAGATTGGTCTGGAAGGCGGTGTCCTCGATGTCGCTGCCCTTGGTCGCGCGCGAGGAGTTCACGTCGACGGCGGTCAGTGCTTCGGTCTGGTCGACCACGATCGAGCCGCCCGAAGGCAGGCGCACGTTGCGCTCGTAGGCGCCTTCGATCTGCGATTCGATCTGGAAGCGGTTGAACAGCGGGATGTCGTCCTTGTAATGCTTGAGCTTGCGCAGGGTCTGCGGCATCACCTGCTGCATGAACTCCCTGGCGTGCTCGTACATCTCCTCGGTGTCCACCAGGATCTCGCCGATGTCGGCGCGCAGGTAGTCACGCAGGGCGCGCACGATCAGGCGCGATTCCTGGTAGATCAGGAACGGGGCCGGCTTGCTCAGCGCCGCCTCGGCGATCGCCCGCCAGACGCTGAGCAGGTAGTCCAGATCCCACTGCAGCTCTTCCGCATCGCGGCCGACGCCGGCGGTACGGATGATCACGCCCATGTCGTCGGGAATGTTCAGCTTGTCCAGTGCGTCCTTCAGGGCAGCCCGGTCTTCGCCCTCGATGCGGCGCGAGACGCCGCCGGCACTTGGCGAGTTCGGCATCAGCACCATGTAGCGGCCGGCCAGGGAGATGAACGTGGTCAGGGCGGCGCCCTTGTTGCCACGCTCTTCCTTGTCGACCTGGACCACCACTTCCTGGCCTTCCTTGAGCAGCTCGCGGATGCCGGCCTTGTTGTGGTCGACACCGGCCTGGAAGTAGTCGCGGGAGATTTCCTTCAGCGGCAGGAAGCCATGGCGGCCACCGCCATATTCGACGAAGGCGGCTTCCAGCGAGGGCTCGATGCGGAAGATCCGGCCCTTGTAGATGTTGGACTTCTTCTGTTCCTTCGACGGCTGCTCGATGTCGATGTCATACAACGACTGGCCATCCACGATGGCAACACGCAGCTCTTCAGCCTGCGTGGCGTTGATCAGCATTCGCTTCATTGTTGCGTTCCTCGCAAGCGGCTACCGCGCGGAACGCCATGGGGTTTCGCCTCTGGATACGGCTCGCCCCCCATTCGCGCAAGCGCGGGGAGGGGGGCTTGGGTTTCCAGCGCTACGACACCACGGCAGGCCGCGGGAGCGCTTCACTCATATGGTTTTTGGGGTGTTGCAGGGCCGCAGGCAGCTGTCAGCCAGGCTGGAGCGCCACGCGGGACATGTTCAGCACGGTTGCGTGTCAGGCATCCGGCGATGGCCGGGAAGGCCGGTGAGCCGCTAACATGGCCGCCCCGCGGGCGGTGGTCGCGCACTGTGCCGGATTCGTCGGAAGCTGGGCTTCTGGCCCTGAGTAACTTCCAACGAAATCAATCCCTTATCTCGCCCCCCGAGTGTAACAGAATAAACAGCCTGATGACCGCCCAAGACCCCACCAAGCCAGCTGGCGACAAGCCATCCGTGCGCATGATCACCGTTCCCGCCGACCGCGCCGGCCAGCGCCTGGATAATTTCCTGCTCGGCCAGCTGAAAGGGGCCCCGCGCAGCCTGGTCTACAAGCTGGTGCGCAGCGGGCAGGTGCGGGTCAATGGCGGCCGCGCCAAGGCCGAGCGCAAGCTGGAGGCGGGCGACGAGGTGCGAGTGCCGCCGGTCCGTCTCACCGAGGAGGGAGACAAGGCTGGTCCTCCCGAGTCGTTCATGCGCCGTCTGGAACAGGCCATCGTCTTCGAGGACGCACGGCTGCTGGCGCTGAACAAACCCTCGGGCGTGGCCAGTCATGGCGGCAGCGGGATCAGCTTCGGCGCCATCGAGACCCTGCGCGTACTGCGCCCGGGCCAGACGCTGGAACTGGTCCACCGTCTCGACCGCGATACGTCGGGCCTGCTGGTGGTGGCCAAGAAGCGCTCGGCGCTGAGCGAGCTGCAGGCGCTGCTGCGTGAAGACCATGGCGCCGGCATCCGCAAGCGTTACCTGACCCTGCTGACCGGACGCATGCCCGACGGGGTGATGACGGTGGACGCGCCGCTGCACGTGGGCCTGCGCCAGGGCGGTGAGCGACATGTCCAGGTCAATGCGATCGGCAAGGAATCGATCAGTCATTTCCGCGTGCTGGAGCGGCGTGGGGGCCATTCCTATTGCGAGGTGCGCATCGAGACCGGCCGGACCCATCAGATCCGGGTGCACGCCCAGCATCTGGGGCATGCGGTGGCCGGTGACGACAAGTACGGCGATCCTGCGGTGAACAAGCGGCTTCGTGAGCAGATCGGCCTGAAGCGGTTGTTCCTGCACGCGGCCTCGCTGGAGTTCGCGCTGGACGACGGCAAGACCCCCTACGTGCTGAACGCTCCGCTGGCGGATGAGTTGGTCGAGGCGCTGGACCGCCTGCGCTGACGGCGGTTCGGCGGCGCCGGGCGCTTGGTCGGCACCGTCGCTTCCCTGCGATGAGTGGGCTTGTCACTTTACTTTGCTCGTGCAAAGAAAGTAGCCAAAGAAACACGCCGCCATCCGCGCCGGCGCTGCGCGCCGGTGCCCTGCGCTCCTCGGCTCGCTACAAGGCGGACCTGACAGCCGCAGCGTAGACCCATACCCGCACGCAGCCCTTGTAGAGTCGAGCCACGCTCGACTGACGCGCGCAGCGCGGGCTTCGCTTTTTCATTCTTTCATCGCGCGGCTGGCGCGCGCCTATAGTCTGTCAGAGCCTAGTCCAACCCCGGGATCTCGCTCCGCCAGCCGCGAGGGGGCTCAGCCCGTTGGTCGCAACCCGCTCACCACTTGAACAGCACCAGGCTGACCGCCAGCGTTCCCATGCCTGCAACCAGGCCGTACACCGTTTCGTGACCCTTGGCGTAGCGCTTGGCCGCCGGCAGCAGTTCATCCAAGGCCAGGAACACCATCACGCCGGCGATCAGGCCGAACACCCAGCCGAACGTGGCGTGCGACAGCGATCCGGATAGCAGCCAGTAGCCCAGCATGGCCCCCACCGGCTCGGCCAGGCCCGACAGCAGGCTGGCGCCGAACGCATAGAGCTTGTTCTGGGTGGCGAAGTACACCGGGACCGCGATTGCGATGCCCTCGGGAATGTTGTGGATGGCGATGGCGAAGGCCAGCGGCATGCCCACCGACGGGCTTTCCAGCGTAGCGAAGAAGGTCGCCAGCCCTTCCGGGAAATTGTGTGCGGTGATCGCCACCGAGGTCAGCAGCGCGACCCGCTTCAGGTACTCGCGGCTGTTCTCGCGGAACGCAGGGTCCTGCTTGTCCAGGCTGTCGTGCGGATTGGGAATGAAGTGATCGATCAGCACGATCACGATCACACCGGCCAGGAACGCCAGCGTGCCGTAGGTGAAGCCGGTGCGCTCGCCATAGGCCAGGGCGAACGACGCGATGGACTTGTTGAGGATCTCCGACAGCGACACGTAGACCATCGCGCCGCCGGCGAAGGCCAGGCCGAACGCCAGCAGGCGCGGATTGGGGCGGCGCGAGAACAGCACCAGCAGGCTGCCGATGGCGGTCGCCAGGCCGGCCGCGAGGGTGACCGCCAGCGCGATCCAGATGTTTTCGGGGGGGATCTGCAGCATGTACCGACGCGGTCCTGGTCAACAGACAACCGCCCCGGGCACTGCCGGGGCGGCAAGGGCGAGGCGGGCGTCGGCTGGCCTCGTCATGGTGCGCGGTCAGCCGCCGCGGCGCAGGCGCTCTTCCACCGCGAAACACTGGTCCGGCTTCGGCTGCGGCGGGTTGAAGCTGACCGGCACCTGGATGGTGGCGGGCACGGCCTGGCCATTGCGGGTGGCGGCCTTGAACTGCCAGCCCTGCACGGCATTCCTGGCCAGCTCATCCAGCTGCGGGTTGCCCGCGCCGCTCAGCAGGGTCACTTCGCTGGGCTTGCCGTCGGTGCCGATGGTCACCTTGAAGGTGCTGGTGCCGCCTGTACCGGTACAGGCCAGCTCGAGCGGGTACTGCGGTGGCGGCGTCTTCACCGCAGCCACCTCGGTCGGCGGCGGCACGGGCGGCGACGGCTCGGAGGCGCCACAGCCGGCGAGGCCGGTCACAGCGATCAGGGACAGGCTCAGCACTCGCACATTCATGGCAGTTGCTCCGTGAGGGCCGATGTCTTGGCCGCGCAGATGAAGTCGTTCTCGCTCAGGCCGCCGACGTCGTGGGTCGAATAGCGCACCACGGCGCGGTCGTAGTGCACGCCCAGGTCCGGGTGGTGATCCTCGTGGTGGGCGATCCAGGCCAGTGCATTCACAAAGGCCATGGTGGCGTAGTAGTCCTTGAAGCGGAAGGTGCGCAGCAGCGCCTGGCCGCCCTCGGCCAGTTCCCAGCCGGGAATCTGCGGCAGCAGCTCGGCCAGGCGGGCCTCGCCCAGCTTGTGGTCGCTGCCTTTGCGCGGCACGCAACGGGCCTGGGCCAGTGGAATCAGGTCGGCCATGGGAATCTCCACCTCGTGTTGACTGAACAATGCGCCGGACGGTGTATAAACCGAATGAGCGGTTGACACTTACTTGGCTAGAATAGCCTGATGATCCAGATCTCCGACACTGCCCAGACCCATTTCCGCAAGCTGATCGAACGCGAGGGCGCGCCCGGCATGGGCGTACGCCTGAGCGCGGTCGATCCCGGCACTCCGCGTGCCGATGCGCGGTTGGAATTCGCCGAACCCTCGGACCTGCACGGCGACGAGTGGGCCGTGGACTGCGACGGGTTCACCCTGTATGTCGACGCCGGCAGCGTCGGCTGGCTCGATGGCGCGGAGATCGACATCGTGGCTGGCGCGGCAGGTGCCCAGCAGTTGACCATCAAGGCGCCGCGCATCAAGGGCGAAGCGCCCGGGGAGGCCGCTTCGCTGGTCGAGCGTGTGCACTGGGTGGTGGAGAATGAAATCAATCCACAGCTCGCCTCCCATGGCGGCAAGGTCGCAGTGCAGGAAGTCTCGGCCGAGGGCGTGGTGCTGCTGCGTTTCGGTGGTGGCTGCCAGGGCTGTGGCATGGCCGATGTGACCCTCAAGCAGGGCATCGAAAAGACCTTGATGGGCCGGGTGCCCGGCGTGACCGCAGTGCGCGACGCGACCGACCACGACAGCGGCCACGCACCGTACATCCCGCGCGGCAACGCCGCCTGATCGCCGACGCGTGCCTCTGCCCAGAGCCGAGCAACTCATCGACCTGCTGCTGGCGCGCCAGCAGCAACCGATCATCCTGGAGAAGAACACGCGCCTGCCTTATGGCTGGGCGCTGTGGCTGCGCTCGCTGAGCCCGTTGCCACGCCCGTTCCATGCCCGCGAGGTGATCGCGGTGCTGCTGCCCAGGCCTCTGCCGGGACGCCCCGGGACGCTGCCGGCGCTGCCCCGCTGGCAGGCGCTGCGGCGCCTGTTGTGGCAGGACTGGGAGCCGGCGCCGCGTGACCAGCGCTGGATGCGCTGGACGTCGGCCGTCGCCAGTGCATTGCTGCACCTGCTGTTCTTCCTGCTGCTGCTGTGGGTGGCGGTGATCCGCACCTCGGTGCCCGCCGAGCAGGGATCCGACGGTGAGCGCGTGCAGATCGAGTTTGTCGGCCGCGCCAGCCAGGAGGGCGGAGGCGACCAGCCCGGCGCCGAATCGGCTGCAGCAGCTGCAGCCGGCCGCACGGCTGCAGGAGACGCGGCAGGATCGGCAACTGCGCCGCAGCCGCGACCGGTCGCGGCGCGCCCGCAGCCATCCCCTGCTGCGGCCCCCGCTGCCGCCAGTACGCCTCCGCAAGCCATGCCGACCGAGCCGGCCCCACCGGCCACGCCGCCGCCTTCGCCGGTCCAGGCGACCGACGTGGCGCAGGCCACGACCGATTTCGTGGTGCCGCCGGTCAGCGTGCCGCGCACCGAAGTGAGCATCGTGCCGCGCGACACAACGCCCAGCGTACGCGAGCGCAGCGTGCAGCCGCTGGAGGCGCCGCCCACACCGCAAGCGCTGCGCACACCGGATGTGCAGGTGAGGGTGCCGCAGATCCGCCAGCCGCAGGTGCAGGAACGTGAGGTGGCCATCGTGGAGACACCCGTTGTGGCTCCGGCGGTGCGCGCAGCGGAAGTACCGATCCGCGTTCCGCAGCAGGATGTGCAGGTGCGCGAACGCGAAGTGCAGGCGGTTGTCGATCCGCAGGTACGGATGGCGCCGATCGCAGGCCGTGAGCCTGCAGTACGGGCGCCCGCGGGCCGCGACGTGCAGGTGCGCGAACGTGAGGTGGCGTCTGCACCGGTCGCTTCGCCTGCGCCTTCCAGTGGCAGTGCCGCAACCTCCACCCCCGCAGCCCAGGGCAGCGTGGCTGCGGTGAGCAGTCCCGCGGCGCGCCCATCAGCCGTCGCCACGACACCGGCACAGGCCGGTGCCCGCCCGACGCCGACCCCGGGCAACTGGGCTACGCCGGCCCGGGGCGACGACTGGGGGGCCTCGGATCGCACTCGTGATGGCGCCCGCAGCGGCGCCGCGCAGGCGAGCAGCGCGGGCCGGGGCAACGGCCTGTTCAACGCCGACGGCAGCGTGCGTGTACCGGGGCAGGACGGCCCCGGCAATGCGGAGCGTGGTGCTCCCGGGGGGGACAACGACGGCTGGAGCAAGGAACGCATCGCCCAGTCGGGGACATGGCTGAAGCGACCGCCCTACGACTACACGCCCACCTCGTTCGACAAATACTGGGTGCCGCAGGAGTCGCTGCTGGCCGAGTGGGTGCGCAAGGGCGTCAAGGCGATGGAGATTCCGCTTCCCGGCACCAGCACCCGGATTTCCTGCGTCATCTCCATTCTGCAGGCGGGTGGCGGCTGCGGCCTGACCGACCCGAACATGCAGGACCAGCCGGCCGTGGCCCGGCCGCCGCCGGATATCCCGTTCAAGAAGGAACTGCAGGAAGACAATGGGAGCCGCTAGCGGCTCCCATTGTCCACGCATGTTTCCTTATCCCCGCGCCGTTGGCGCGCCCCCTTGAACAACAAAGAGGCTCTTCGCCGGAACCATTGCGGGCGGCCGGCCTTGGTCGGCGTCGCCCCTTTACTCGCTCTGTGACAGGAACACCCAGAACGGCACGTCGCGGCCGACCCAATCCCGGCTGGCTTCGTCCAGCACGTCGAGCAGGGTGTCGAAATCCTTGGCTGCGCCAGCGCGCAGCGCGTCGACATCCGCCAGGAACAGCGCATAACCGCTGGCCGGCAGCCACTGCAGGTCGCGAAGATTGTCCGACAGGGCATCCCAGTTGCCGCCGAAGCCGGCCGGGAAGTCCAGCTGCGCGGACAGCCGCGCCAGCAGGGTGCGCTTGTCGGTCACGCCCTCCAGATCGATGCGGATCACCTTCAGGCCGGCATCGCGCATGGCCGCGGCAAGCGCGCCGATGTCCGCGCTGTCGATGGCATACACGCCGGCGTTGTTGATGTCGTGCAGGCCGAGGCCGAAATCATCGTGGCTCATCGAGCGTCTCCGGGGGATGGAACGGTGAAGCTGCGGAATGAGCCGTAATGGTCATCGGTGTAGTACCACGCCTCTGCCGGATCGCCGCCCGTGACGATGCGGCGTGCCCCCCGGTTGCCCGCACCGGGGGTGTCGACCGTGTACTCGCGGTAGTAGCCACGCGGCCGCTGCGGCAGGCGCTGCTCGCGGTTACCGAAGGTGCTGCCATCCTGGCGGTGCGGGAAGGGCCCGCCCCGCTGGATCAGGGTGATGGTCTGGCGTGCTTCGGCGGGAAGGAAGGCGGGCAGGCCGCTGCGTGCGCCATCGCCGTGTGCCGGGGTCGGGGCACTCCGGGCCGGGGCGCCCTGCAGGTCCGGCGCGAACTGCGGTGCCGGCGGCCGCTGCATGACGTGGTTGACGACCAGGCCGAGCAGCAGCAGGGCGATGGCAGTGATCAGCAGCCGGGGGTTGCGCATGGGCACGAACGGGTGAGGGTGGTGCATGCACTGTAGCGCCTGTGCGCTGCACGCTGCATGAGGAACCGCCGCGTCACCGCTGCGTAACAATTGCCGGCATGCTCACCGGCAGGACGCAATTTCCTTTACATCCCCCTTGGTAATCTAGTGGTCTGTCCCCATCATTCACCGCGCTACACCCGACACCGTCGGGTGCCCTCGCAATCAGGAGATGCATCATGGCCTATACCCTGCCCAAGCTGTCCTACGCCTACGACGCGCTGGAGCCGCATATCGACGCGGCGACGATGGAGATCCATCACACCAAGCATCACCAGACCTACATCAACAACGTCAACGCGGCGCTGGAAGGCACCGAGTACGCTGACCTGCCGGTGGAAGAGCTGGTGAAGAAGCTGAAGTCGCTGCCGGAGAACCTGCAGGGCCCGGTGCGCAACAACGGCGGTGGCCATGCCAACCACTCGCTGTTCTGGACGGTGATGGCGCCGAACGCGGGCGGCAACCCGGTGGGCGACGTGGCCAAGGCCATCGACAAGGACCTGGGCGGTTTCGACAAGTTCAAGGACGCCTTCACCAAGGCGGCGCTGACCCGCTTCGGCAGCGGCTGGGCATGGTTGAGCGTCACCCCCGACAAGAAGGTCGTGGTGGAAAGCACCGGCAACCAGGACAGCCCGCTGATGGAAGGCAACACGCCCATCCTCGGTCTGGACGTGTGGGAGCACGCGTACTACCTGAAGTACCAGAACCGTCGTCCGGAATACATCGGCGCGTTCTTCAACGTCATCGACTGGAACGAAGTCGAGCGCCGTTACCAGGACGCGATCGCCTGAAGGCGGTGACGGGATGACATGAGAAGGCCGGGGGAGACCCCGGCCTTTTTGTTTGCCAGCTTCTGGACGTCGGGCGGGACCAGGTGGGTGCCGAGGGCGGGCCTATTCCGCGGTGGCCGTATCGCGCTGCAGGCGCAGGGTGGCCATCATCCCCAGGCGCAGTCCAGGCAGCTCGCCGTCGGCCGGCAGCAGGATGGGCTGCTGGCGGATGCCACCGAAATGCTTGACCTGGAACAGCACATCCAGACCGTGACCGCTGGCGCCGCCGGCACCGGAGGCTGACGCTTCCGCCCGGCCGCCCGGGCTGCGCCGGGCCGGCTGGAAGCCCGGCGTAGCGCGCACCAGTTCCACCGTGCCGGCGGAAAAATCGCCTGCGATCACACTGGGCAGGCCTTCTGCGGTCGCGCTGATCCAGGCCATGAGATCGCTGGTCTGGTGCTGGCGGGCCGCCGCTTCATCCGGCTCCGGGCGCAGGCGGGTCACGTAGACATTGACCAGGGCCTCGCCCAGCCGCAGCCGCATCATGCCCGCCGCGCTGAACGTACCGGGCGGGTGCAGCAGGGTCACGCCATCCTCGCTGACCGGCAGCCGCGTCAGCATCGCATTGCCGTGCCGCAGCGGCTGGCTGGGCGGGTCGGCCGTGACGAAGTCGCAGCTGTAGCGCAGCCGATTGGCCAGCCAGCAGGCCGGGTTGCGCCCCTGCTGCTGCCGTACCTGCTGCACCGAGATGACGTCCGGCTGCAGCTCGGTCAACAGCTGCGCCACCTGTTCGCGGCGTTGCTTCCACTGCGCATCGTCCCGCCCGGGCAGTTCCAGGGCCGCCACGGTCAGCTGCCGGGCCTGCGCGTCGAGGGTCGCGGTGTCCGCGGCCTGCTGCGGCCGCGCCGGTGCCGGCAATGCAAGCAGCAACAGGCAGCAGCCGAGCAGGGGGCGGACGAGGACGAGGGCGCGCATAACGATAAGTTTACGCTTTTGTCGTGCAGGTGCCGTGACTTCCGGCAGGGCACCGGTACCGCCTGCCATGGATCGGCGGCGCTGTCATGCAGCCCCGCAGCGTGCTTCCAGCCCGCAGGTTCCGGTAACCTTGCGGCTTTCGCTTTGCAGGAATGCCTTACAGGATGAGCCACGACGCAGTCGCCCCCATCGCCGGCCAGGGAAAGATGCCGCGCCAGATCCCGTACATCATCGGCAATGAGGCCTGCGAACGGTTCAGCTTCTACGGGATGCGCAACATCCTGGTGCAGTTCCTGATCACCTCGCTGCTGCTGCAGGAAATCACTGCGGAAGGCCGTGCCGGTGAAGCCAAGGACATCATGCACAGCTTCATGATCGGCGTGTACTTCTTCCCGCTGCTGGGCGGCTGGCTGGCCGACAGGTTCTTCGGCAAGTACCACACGATCCTCTGGTTCAGCCTGGTCTACTGCGCCGGCCACCTGTGCCTGGCGCTGTTCGAGAACAGCCGCCAGGGCTTCTTCCTCGGCCTGGGCCTGATCGCGCTGGGTGCCGGTGGCATCAAGCCGCTGGTGGCCTCGTTCATGGGTGACCAGTTCGACCAGAGCAACAAGCACCTGGCCAAGCTGGTGTTCGATGCCTTCTACTGGATCATCAACTTCGGCTCGCTGTTTGCGTCGCTGCTGATTCCGCTGGTGCTGAAGAACTGGGGCCCGCAGTGGGCGTTCGGCATTCCGGGCATCCTGATGTTCGTGGCGACCTTCGTGTTCTGGCTTGGCCGCAAGCGCTACGTACTGGTGCCGCTGCCGCCGAAGGACCCGCATTCGTTCGCCAACGTGGCGCGCACGGCGCTGACCGCGCGGGTGGCGGGCCAGGGCCGTCCGGGCCTGGCGATCGCCGTGGCCGGCCTGGTGCTGGCGGCGGCATCGTTCGGCCTGGTAGGCTCATTGGGCATCGTGATCTGCCTGTGCCTTGCGCTGGTGGCGATTCTGGCCGGTGTTGGTGGCGGCACCTGGCTGCAGCTGGACCGCGCCCGCGCGCACCATCCGGCCGAAGCCGTGGAGGGCGTGCGTTCGGTGCTGCGCGTGCTGGTGATCTTCGCGTTGACCACGCCGTTCTTCTCGCTGTTCGACCAGAAGGCCTCGACCTGGGTGCTGCAGGGACAGCAGATGCAGATGCCGAGCTGGTTCACCGCCTCGCAGATGCAGGCGCTGAACCCGCTGCTGGTGATGATCCTCATCCCGTTCAACAACCTGGTGCTGTACCCGGCCCTGCGCCGCTTCGGCTTCGAGCCGACCGCGCTGCGCCGGATGACCGCCGGCATCGCCTTCAGCGGCCTGGCCTGGATCGTCGTCGGCAGCATCCAGGTGGTGATGGATGGCGGCAATGCCATGTCGATCTTCTGGCAGATCCTGCCGTACGCGCTGCTGACCTTCGGTGAGGTCCTGGTGTCCGCGACCGGCCTGGAGTTCGCCTACAGCCAGGCGCCCCAGGCGATGAAGGGGGTGGTGATGAGCTTCTGGAACCTGACCACCACCATCGGCAACCTGTGGGTGCTGCTGTCCAATGCGGCCGTACGCAACGAAACGGTGACCCACCAGATCGCCGGCACCGGCTTGAGCGAGGCGGCGTTCCTGATGTTCTTCTTCGCCGGCTTCGCCTTCATCGCGGCGTTGGCCTTCGGTTGGTACGCGAAACGCTATCGTATGGTCGACAACTACCGCGCTGCCTGAGCCTGACATGACCCCCGTCAATCTGCTGTTGATCGCCATCACCGCCATCCTGTCATGGAGGGCGTTCAACCACCGCGCGCTGGCCGACCGCCTGATCCTGTGGCCACCGGCCATCGACCGCCATCGCCAGTACGACCGGCTGGTGACCTATGGATTCATCCACGCGGACTGGTCGCACCTGATCTTCAACATGATCACCCTGTTCTTCTTCGGGGGATTCATCGAGAGCGTGATGGTGCAGCTGACCGGCAGCTACCTGACCTATCCGGCGTTCTACATCGGCGCGCTGGTGGTCTCGATCCTGCCGAGCTACCTGAAGAACCAGAAGAATCCGAACTACCTCAGCCTGGGGGCTTCGGGTGCGGTGTCGGCGGTGCTGTTCGCCTTCATCCTGATCAAGCCGTGGTCGATCATCCTGGTGTTCTTCATCCCCGCACCGGCCATCGTGTACGCCGCGTTCTATGTCGGCTACAGCATCTGGATGGACAAGCGCGGCGGCGACCGCATCAACCACAGCGCGCACCTGGCCGGCGCGGCATTCGGCGTGATCTTCATGCTGGCCATGCAGCCGAGCATCTTCACCCACTTCCTGCGCGAACTGTCCAACCCGACCTTCCGCCTGGGCGGCGGTTGAGGGCCTGGGGTCGGATCCGCTGGATCCGACCCCGGGGCAGGGCCCCGCTCGTGGTCAGGCCCGGGTCTGCTGGCCGTAGGTGTCCAGCAGGCGGGCGAAGACTTCCTCGCCGATACGCTGGAAGGCCTGCTCGTCGGTCTGGCCTTCCACGGCGAGCTGGAGCAGGCCCTCCAGCAGGGCGCGGTCGGTATCGGAATGGGAATCGCTGGGGTGCATCGGGGGCCTCCACGGCAGTCGCACGGTCTACGGTCGCAAGGGCCGTGCCAGCGTGGCCGGACCCCTCCGCAGGCGATAGCGGCCGCGGGCGCTCCAGCTTTAGGGTCGCAAACTGACGTGGAGGGCCTGGACTTGCCCCTGTTCAGGCTTCACGCGATCATGGCGCCCGGCTGCGCACCATCCACGCAGTCGCCGCAGGAGACAGTCCCATGGCTTCGGTCACGCCCCCCGGTCTGGCCTACGAGGTCGATCACGACCAGGCCAACCATCGCTTCACTGCCCGTGTGCGTGGACAGGTGGCGGTGCTCGATTACCAGATCAAGCGCAGACGCATGGTCATCACCCACACCGAGGTGCCCGAGCCGATCGCCGGCCGGGGCATCGCCGGCGAGTTGACCCGCGTGGCGCTGCGGTTCGCGCGGGAGCAGAAGTACAAGGTCGTGCCGGCGTGTGCCTACGCCGAGGCATTCCTGCAGCGGCATGAGGAGTATCACGACCTTCTGGCGGGATGACGCCAGCGGGCTACGCTTAAGCCAGGGCGGGCGATGATGGATGAACATGAACAGGGGATCCCGATGAAGATTGGAAACAACCGGCTGCTGCGCGGAAGCGTGCTGGCCGGTGTGGCAGGCGTGCTGTTGCTGGCGGGCTGCCAGCGTGAAGCCGAAACCCCGGCACCGGTGGCCGACGCGGCGCCGGCGGTCGATGCCTCCGCCACGGGCGAGGCGCCCGCTGCGGAAGCACCGCTCGACCTGCGCGACGTGATCGAGAACAACGAACGCGAGGTAGTGGGCATCAGCTATCCGGCAGGCATCGACCGTTATCCGGGCCTGGCGCGTGCGCTCCAGGACTACGCCACCACGGCCCGCAGCGAGCTGCAGCAGGCGCTCGATGGGCTGGGCAACGACAAGCCGACCATGCCCTACGAACTCTCGCTGAGCTTCGAGAAGGTGCTGGAGACGCCGCAGCTGGTGGTGGTGAGTGCCGATGGCAGCCGTTACACCGGCGGCGCCCACGGCGAACCCCTGGTGGCACGTTTCGTCTGGCTGCCGGAGCAACAGCAGATGCTCAGCGCCGACAAGCTGGTGACCGAAAGCAAGGGCTGGAAGGCGATCAGCGATTTCGTCGCGGACCAGCTGCGCGAGCGCGTGGCGACACGCCTCAGCGGCGAGGACATGGAGCCGGCCGAGCTGCAGGAGTCGCTGCGCAATGCATCGCGCATGATCGCCGATGGCACCGGCCCGCAGCCCGACAATTTCAGCCAGTTCCAGCCGCTGACCGACGACAAGGGGCAGATCACCGCGCTGCGCTTTGTTTTCCCGCCCTACCAGGTGGGTCCATACTCGGATGGAACGCAGACCGCCGATGTGCCGGCGGCGGTGCTGTTGCCGCACGTGGCCAAGGATTACGTGGAGCTGTTCGCACGCGGTTGAGCGCAGACGAGGAGGGGGCGTGGATACAGGGTTGCAGGAGCGGGTCAGCGGCCTGCTCCACGAAGCCGGGGTCCGCATTGGCGGCTCCCGGCCACAGGACATCCAGGTACATGATCCGAGGTTCTTCGCACGGGTCATGGCGCACGGTTCGCTCGGCCTGGGCGAGAGCTACATGGATGGTTGGTGGGACGCCAACGTCCTGGACGAATTCCTGGTCCACCTCATGCAGGCGCATCTGGACGAACGGGTGCACGGCTGGCGGGAAGTGGCCGACGCGCTGAAGGCGCGCCTGTTCAACCTGCAGGCCGGGCAGGGAAGCTACGAAGTCGGCCGTCGCCACTACGATCTGGGCAACGATCTGTACCAGGCGATGCTGGGTCGGCGCCTGGTGTACAGCTGTGGCTACTGGCGGCAGGCCGATGACCTGGACGCTGCGCAGGAAGCCAAGCTGGACCTGGTCTGCCGCAAGCTGGGATTGCGCCCGGGCCAGCGGGTGCTGGATATCGGCTGCGGTTGGGGTGAGGCCCTGAAGTTCGCTGCCGAACGCTATGGAGTCAGCGGGGTCGGTGTAACGATCTCGCAGGAGCAGGCGGAATTCGCGCGCGAGCTGTGCGCCGGTCTGCCGATCGAGATCCGCCTGCAGGACTACCGCGCGCTGGACGAACCCTTCGATGCGATCTTCTCGATCGGCATGTTCGAGCACGTCGGTGACAAGAACTACCGCAGTTTCTTCGAGGTGGCGCGGCGCTGCCTGTCGCCACGTGGCCTGCTGCTGCTGCACAGCATCGGGACCAACGTGTCGCGGCATCGTACCGATCCGTGGATCGCGCGCTACATCTTTCCCAACTCGATGCTGCCCTCGGCGGCGCAGATCAGCAGGGCGTTCGAGGGGCGGTTCGTGTTGGAGGACTGGCACAATTTCGGCACCGACTACGACCTGACCCTGCAGGCGTGGCGGCGCAACGTGGAAGCGGCGTGGCCCCGGCTGGATGCGCGCTATGACGAGCATTTCCGGCGGATGTGGCGCTTCTATCTGGCCGGTTCGATGGCGACCTTCCGTTGCCGGCACGCGCAGTTGTGGCAGCTGGTGCTTTCGCCGGAAGGTGTGCCGGGAGGCTATGTGGCGCCGCGATGAAGCCAGAGCGGGGGCAGATCCCTTTCGCAGAAAAGGGCTCTGACCCCAACCACAACGAAAAAACCGCCCGGTTTCCCGGGCGGTTCTGTTTTCAGCTCAGCGTACCGGCGATCAGTTGCCGGTGCCGGTCAGGCCACGCTTCTCCAGCAGCGGTTCGATCTGCGGCTCGTGGCCGGCGAAATCGCGGAACAGCTGCATCGCGTCGACGCTGCCGCCACGCGACAGCAAGGTGGCGCGGAAGTGGTCGCCGTTCTTGCGGCTCAGGCCACCGTTCTCGCGGAACCACTTCTGGGTGTTGGCGTCCAGCACTTCCGACCAGATGTAGGCGTAGTAGCCGGCCGAGTAGCCGCCCATGATGTGGCTGAAGTACGGGGTCTTGTAACGCGGCGGAACCGGTGCGTAGTAGATGCCGTCCTTCTCCAGCGCGGCGCGCTCGAAGGCCATCACGTCCTTGGCGGCCGGCACCTGGTCCGGGCCGATCTGGTGCCAGCGCTGGTCCAGCATGGCCGCACCCAGGTACTCGGTGGTGGCGAAGCCCTGGTTGAACTTGGCCGCGGCGATCACCTTGTCCAGCAGTGCCTGCGGCATCGCCGTGCCGTTCTGGTAGTGCTTGGCGTAGTTCTTCAGGATGGCGCTGTCATCGGCCCACATCTCGTTGACCTGCGAGGGGAACTCGACGAAGTCACGCGGCACCGAGGTGCCCGAGAAGTACGGGTACTTCACGTTCGAGAACATGCCGTGCAGGGCGTGGCCGAATTCGTGGAAGGTGGTCGTCACCTCATCCCAGGTCAGCAGGGTCGGCTGGCCGGCCGGCGGCTTGGGGATGTTGAGGTGGTTGGCCACCACCGGCTTGAAGCCGGTCAGCTTCGACTGCGAGACATACGAGTTCATCCATGCGCCGCCGCGCTTGGAGGCACGGGCGTACGGGTCGAACAGGAAAATCGCCAGCTGGCTGCCGTCGGCGTCGAACACGTCGTAGACGGTGACATCATCGTGATAGACCGGCAGGTCGGTGCGCTGCTTGAAGGTCAGGCCGAATTCCTGGTTGGCGGCGAAGAACACGCCGTTCTCCAGCACGTTCTTCAGTTCGAAGTACGGCTTCAGCTGCGACTCGTCGAAGTTGTACTTGGCCTGGCGCACCTTCTCGCTGTAGAAGGCCCAGTCCCACGGCTCCAGCGCGAACGTCGGCTTGCCCGCGGCCTTCTGCTCCTGGTCGATCATTGCCTGCAGGTCGGCCGCTTCGCGCTTGGCGTTGGCCACTGCGGCCGGGGCCAGCTTGCCCAGCATTGCGTTGACCGCCTCAGGGGTCTTGGCGGTCTGGTTGGTCAGGTTGTACGCGGCGAAGTTGGCAAAGCCCATCAGCTTGGCCTTGTCGGCACGCAGCTGCATGATGCGCGAGACAATGGCGGTGTTGTCGAACTCGCCGCCGCGGCTGCCACGGCTGACCGACGCTTCGTAGATCTTCTGGCGCAGGGCGCGGTTGGCCAGGTTGGTCAGGGGCGGCTGGCCGGTGGTGTTGAGCAGGGTGATCACATACTTGCCATCCAGGCCACGGGCCTTGGCGGCTTCGGCGGCGGCGGCGATCTGCTCCCTGGACAGACCATCCAGTTCCTTCACGTCATCAACGGTGATCGCCGAAGCGTTCACTTCCGACTGCACGTTCTGGCTGAAGCGGGTACCGAGGTTGGCCAGCTCGGCGTTCATTTCCTTCAGCTTCGCCTTGTCCGCGTCAGACAGCTTGGCGCCGGCGCGCACGTAGTTGTCATAGTACTTCTCGACCAGGCGCACGCCTTCGGCGTCCAGACCCAGCTGCGTGCGGGTGTCATACAGCGCCTGGATGCGCGCGAACAGCTTGCTGTTCAGGGCGATCGCATCGCTGTGCGCGGCGAACCTGGCCGAGTAGTCGGCCTGCAGCTTCTTGCGGGTGTCGTTGGTGTCCGCGCCGACCAGGGCGAAGAACACGGTGGTCGCGCGGTCAAGGATGTCACCGCTCTTTTCCAGGGCGATGATGGTGTTGTCGAAGGTCGGCTTGGCCTTGCTGTTGGCGATGGCCTCGATTTCCTTCAGCTGCTGCGCCATGCCGGCGTCGAAGGCCGGAGCGAAGTCGCTGTCCTTGATCTTGTCGAACTGCGGATAGTGCAGTGCCAGCGGGCTTTCGGCGAAGAACGGGTTGGCCTGCTGTGCGGTGGTGCTGGCAGCCGGGGTGGCGGCGCCGGCGGAATAGGCGGGCAGGGCAAGGCCGAGGGTCATGGCCACGGCAAGGGCAAGGCGGGTGGTCAAGGCGGTACTCCGGTAAGGCAGACAAGTGCCCGAGGTTAACCCGGGGTAATGGGATCGGGCTTGTGTCGAAAGGCATGGGCGGGGATACCATCGGAACCCCCCATTGCGGAGATCTGCCATGACCACTGCGTTCGATTTCGGTTTCACCGACCTGGACGGCCAGCCGCAGGCCCTGGAGCAGTACCGCGGCAAGGCGCTGCTGCTGGTCAACGTGGCCAGCAAGTGCGGTTTCACCCCGCAGTACGAGGGACTGGAGGCGCTGTGGCGCGAGTACGGCCCGAAGGGCCTGGTGGTGATCGGCTTCCCCTGCGACCAGTTCGGCCACCAGGAACCGGGCAATGCCGAGGAGATCCGCAACTTCTGTGCGCTGACCTATGCAGTGGACTTCCCGCTGTCGGAGAAGATCCAGGTCAACGGCGACGGTGCACACCCGCTGTGGAAGTGGCTGAAGTCCGAGAAGACCGGCCTGCTGGGGCTGAGCGCGATCAAATGGAACTTCAGCAAGTTCCTGGTCGGACGCGACGGGCAGGTGCTGAAACGCTACGCGCCGACCGACAAGCCGGAAAACCTTCGCGGGGACATCGAGAAAGCGTTGCAGTCCCGGCAGTAAGGGCTGCCGCTTCCCGCGGCAGCGCCGGACGCAGGCCCGGCGCTACGGGTCACTTCTCGACGAAGGCGCGCTCGAACACGTAGTGACCGGGCTGGCCGATGCGCGGGGAGACCTGGAAGCCACGGGCATCGAGCACCGTGCGCAGGTCGGCCAGCATCTGCGGGCTGCCGCAGATCATCGCGCGGTCATTCTCCGGGCTCAGTTCCGGCAGGCCCAGGGTGCGCTGCATTTCCCCGCTTTCCATCAGCGAGGTCAGGCGCCCCTGGTTGGCGAACGGTTCGCGGGTGACGGCCGGGTAGTACAACAGCTTGTCGCCGATCATCTCGCCGAGGAACTCGTGC
This sequence comes from Stenotrophomonas sp. YJH_SMC_106-19, assembly GCF_059368375.1. NCBI lineage: Bacteria > Pseudomonadati > Pseudomonadota > Gammaproteobacteria > Lysobacterales > Lysobacteraceae > Stenotrophomonas > Stenotrophomonas sp. YJH_SMC_106-19. Next base: position 295,416 of record NZ_JCAFRQ010000001.1, on the reverse strand, counting down.
TCACGCAGGTCCTTCTCGAAATAGTCGCGGTACGCCAGGTCCTTCTCGTAGCGCACGCCGTGGCACAGGATCACCTTCTCGAAACGCTCGTAGGTCTCCGGGTCCTTGATGATCGACAGCCAGGGCGCCAGGCCGGTGCCCGTGCCCAGCAGGTACAGGTTCCTGCCGGGATGCAGATCGCTGATCAGCAGGGTGCCGGTGGGTTTCTTGCCTACCAGAACCTTGTCGCCGGGCTTGATGTGCTGCAGGCGCGAGGTCAGGGGGCCGTCCTGCACCTTGATGCTGAAGAACTCCAGCTGCTCTTCCCAGTTCGCGCTGGCGATGGAGTAGGCGCGCAGCAGCGGCCGGGCGTCGGTTTCCAGGCCGATCATCACGAACTGGCCGTTCTCGAAGCGGAAACCGCTGTCGCGGGTGAGGGTGAAGCTGAAGTAGGCATCGGTCCAGTGGCGGACCTCAAGCACCGTTTCGGCGCCGAAAGCGGAAGACATGGGCGTATCTGTTGGAAGTCGTCGGGATAATTCTATCTCAAATGAGACAGGTTCTCATTAGGCGGAACGAGAGGCGTTCTCAGCGGTAGCCGGCGGCCTGCAGCTCGAACAGCTCGGCGTAGCGGCCGCCCTGGGCCATCAGCTGCTCGTGGGTGCCGCTGGCCTCGATCCGGCCATCGGCCAGCACCAGGATGCGGTCGGCCATGCGCACCGACGAGAAGCGATGGGAGATGAGTACGGCAGTGCGATTGTCCGCCAGTTCCCTGAACCGCTGGAATACCTCGAACTCGCTGCGCGCATCCAGCGCTGCGGTCGGCTCGTCCAGGATCATCACCTGCGCATTGCGCATCCACGCGCGGGCGATGGCGATCTTCTGCCACTGCCCGCCGGAGAGGTCCACGCCCTCCTTGAAGCGACGCCCGATCAGCTGGTCGTAGCCGCGTGGCAGCGACTCGATCACTTCCTGGGCCATGCCCCGGCGCGCGGCATCGGCAACCCGTTCCCGGTCCGCCATCGCCTCGACCTGGCCAACGCCGATGTTCTCCCCGGCGCTCAGGTTGTAGCGCACGAAGTCCTGGAAGATCACCCCGAGATTGGCGCGCAGGTCATCCAGGTCATAGTCGCGCAGGTCCCGGCCGTCGAGCAGGATGCGCCCCTCGTCAGGCTCGTACAGCCGTGCCAGCAGTTTGACCAGCGTGGTCTTGCCGGCACCGTTCTCGCCGACCAGTGCCAGCACTTCGCCGGCATGCAGCTGGAAATCGAGGTGGCGGACGGCCCATTGCTCGGCATCGGGATAGCGGAAGCCGACGTTCTCGAACACGAAGCCCTGGCGGATGGGCTGCGGCACGGCTACGGCGCCCTCGCGCGAATGGATCTCCGGCTGGATCTGGAAAAACGAGAACAGATCGTCCAGGTACAGGGCCTGGCTGGCCACCTGCGAGAAGCCGATCAGCAGGCCCTCCAGCAGCTGGCGCAGGCGCAGGAAGCTGCCGGCGAGGAAGGTCAGGTCGCCGATCGAGAAATCGCCGCGCACCGTGCGCCAGGCGATGTAGGCGTAGGCGGTGTAATAACCCAGCGTGCCCAGCGCGGCCAGCAGGGTGCCCCACAAGGCACGGCGCCGGGCCAACGCCCGGTTGGCCTTGAACAGCGCCACCGACAGGCTCCTGTAACGTTCCACCAGGAAGCGGTGCAGGTTGTAGATCTTCACTTCCTTGGCCGTCTCCACGCTGGCGCCGAGCTGGCGCAGGTAGTCGAGCTGGCGGCGCTCGGGCGTCCATTGGAAATTCAGGCTGTAGCCGGCGGCGTTGAAGTGCGATTCGCCGATGAAGGCAGGCACCAGGGCCAGCGCCAGCAGCAGGATCAGCCACGGCGCGTAGACCAGCAGGCCCACCGCCAGGCTGACCACCGTGATGGCGTCCTGCACCTGGCCGAACAGCTGGCTCATCAGGTTCATCCGGCCCATCGTCTGGCGTCGTGCGCGGTCCAGCTTGTCCTGCAGGTCCGGATCCTCGAAGTCCTCCAGATCCAGCGTTGCGGCGTGCTCCATCAGCCGGATGCTGGTGGCGTTGGCGAACAGCTCCGACAGCAGGGCATCGGCGTAGGCCACCATCCGGCCCAGCAGGTCGGAGACGATGGCCAGGCCCAGCTCCAGGGCCAGCAACCCGAGCAGCGGATTGAGCAGGCCGCTGGCCAGGGCCTCGCCCAACGGCGGAAAGCCGGCGTCGTGCCGGCTCAGCTGCAGCGCGCTGTCGATGATCAGCTTGCCCACATACAGCATGGCGACCGGCAGCAGGGCACGGATCAGGCGCAGCCCCAGGCTGACCAGGGTCAGTGCGGGGCTGGTCTTCCACACCAGCCGCAGGAACGGTGGCACGTTGCGCATCGCATTGAAGCGCTGGCGCAGGCTGGGTTTCTTTTCGGCTGAAGGCATGTCGCCATTGTGCGCGCCGGAGCCGTGGCGAAGGCATGAATGCGACGCCCGCAGGGAGCGCGCGTCAGCGCGCCACCGGTGCGGAGCCGCGCTGGGCGAGGCCCCGCATTCTTGTGGATCAGGGCAGCGGCGGCAGCAGGCCGGCGCCGAGGCGGTTCCAGGCGTTGATCACCGCGATGCCCATGCTCAGGTCGCTGATGCCCTTCTCATCGAAGTGCGGTGCCAGCGCATCGAACGCTGCCTGCGATGGCGCGGCGTCGATGAGCCGGGTCAGGGCCTCGGCCCAGCCCAGCGCAGCGCGCTCACGCGCATCGAAGAAGCGGCTTTCGTGCCAGGCGGGCAGGGTGTCCAGCTTGCGCGGCTCGATGCCACTCTTGCGCAGCGCCGTCCCGTGCATGTCCATGCAGTAGCCGCAGCCGTTGAGCTGCGACACGCGCAGGAACACCAGTTCCATCAGGGTCGGATCGATCGAACTGTCATGCACTGCCTGGCTGGTATCGAGCAGGCCCTTGAAAGCCTTGGCGGCCAAGCGGGTATAGGGAACGCGGGGTGAGGCGGGGTTGGACATCGTGGGCTCCACGGCGGCCCCGATGGCCGCCTTCCCTTACCAGGACGCCGCCGCGTCTGCGTGCGTGACAACCGCGGGCAGTTTTTCCGGATTGAGCACGCTGTAGAGGCGCGCGATGCGGCCATCGATCACCTCGATGGTGGTGACCGAATGCAGGCGATCGCCGTCGAAGCCCAGGATCGCCGGCTCGCCGTTGACGTAGCCCAGCCGGGCCGGGTGCGTGCCGCCGCGGCGGGCAATGGCCCAGAACAGGCGGCCGATGCGTTCGGCACCCCGCAGCGGGCGCACCGCTGCGGTGACCACGCCGCCTCCATCGGAGACCATCAGCGCGTTGGCATGCAGCAGGGCCTGGATCGCCTCGCTGTCGCCACGCTGCGACGCATCCATGAAGCGTGCCAGCAACTGCCGGTGCTGGCCGGCGTCGGCATTGAAGCGCGGCCGGCCGGCTTGCAGCCGCTGCCGGGCCCGGTGCACCAGTTGCCGGCAGTTGGCCTCGCTGTGGCCGATCAGGTCGGCGATCTCGCGATAGTCGTGGTCGAACGCTTCCTTCAGCAGGAACGCGGCGCGTTCCTCCGGGCCGAGCTGTTCAAGCAGGGTCAGGAAAGCCACCGATACATCATCAGCCAGGGCATGCAACTGGGCCGGGCCGGGCGCGGGGTCGGGCTCCAGGGTGACCGCCATCGGTTCAGCCAGCCACGGGCCCACGTAATGCGCGCGCTCGCGCTTGGCCGCACGCAGACGGTCCAGTCCCAGGCGCGTGGTGGTGGTGACCAGCCATGCCTCGGCATCGCGGACGCTGGCCGGGTCGGCGCCGGACCAGCGCAGCCAGGCGTCCTGGACGACGTCCTCGGCGTCGGCGCGGCTGCCCAGCAGGCGGTAGGCGAGGGCCATCAGGCGCGGACGGTGGGTCTGGAAGGCGGTTTCGGCGTTCATGCGGGCAAGGACGCCGCAGCGGGCGGGGGCGTGACAAGGGCTTGGGGTCAGATCCCTTTCCCCGGGAAAGGGTTGTGACCCCACAGACTCTACCCGCAGCCGGGGAGGGGGTAAAATGGGCGGATTACCCCCGCCAGCCTCGAGCAAGCGAGCAAGCCGTGACATCGATCAAGCAGGAAGACCTCATCCAGTCCATCGCCGACGCGCTGCAGTACATCTCGTACTACCACCCGGTCGACTACATCAAGAATCTCGCCGCTGCCTACGAGCGCGAGGAGTCGCCGGCCGCGAAGGAGGCGATGGCCCAGATCCTGATCAATTCGCGGATGTGCGCCGAAGGCCATCGTCCGATCTGCCAGGACACCGGCATCGTCACCGTGTTCCTGGAAATCGGCATGGATGTGCGCTGGGACGACGCCACCATGGGCGTGGAAGACATGGCCAATGAAGGCGTGCGCCGCGCCTATCTGCATCCGGACAACAAGCTGCGTGCTTCGGTGCTGGCGGATCCGGCCGGCAAGCGCATCAACACGAAGGACAACACCCCGGGCGTGGTCAACGTCAAGGTCGTGCCGGGCAACAAGGTGGATGTGATCGTGGCCGCAAAGGGCGGCGGCTCGGAAGCCAAGACCAAGTTCGCCATGCTCAATCCGTCCGACTCCATCGTCGACTGGGTGCTCAAGACCGTGCCGACGATGGGGGCCGGCTGGTGCCCGCCGGGCATGCTGGGCATCGGCATCGGCGGCACTGCGGAGAAGGCCATGCTGCTGGCCAAGGAAGCGCTGATGGAGCCGATCGACATCACCGAGCTGCAGGCCCGTGGAGCGTCCAACCGGATCGAAGAGCTGCGCCTGGAGCTGTACGAGAAGGTCAATGCGCTGGGCATCGGCGCCCAGGGCCTGGGTGGCCTGACCACGGTGCTGGACATCAAGATCAACGATTACCCGACCCACGCGGCCAACCTGCCGGTGGCGATGATCCCGAACTGCGCCGCGACCCGCCACGCGCACTTCACCCTGGATGGCAGCGGTCCGGTGATGCTGGATCCGCCGTCGCTGGAGGACTGGCCGAAGCTGACCTACGACGCCTCCAAGGGCACCCGGGTGGACCTGGATACGATCACCCCGGAGGAGGTGGCCAGCTGGAAGCCGGGCCAGACGCTTCTGCTCAACGGCAAGCTGCTGACCGGCCGCGACGCCGCGCACAAGCGCATGGTTGACATGCTCAACAAGGGCGAGGAACTGCCGGTCGATCTGAAGGGACGCTTCATCTACTACGTCGGCCCGGTCGATCCGGTGCGCGATGAAGTGGTCGGTCCGGCCGGGCCGACCACGGCAACGCGCATGGACAAGTTCACCCGCCAGGTGCTGGAACAGACCGGTCTGCTGGGCATGGTCGGCAAGGCCGAGCGCGGCCCGGCTGCGATCGAGGCGATCCGTGACAACAAGTCGGCGTACCTGATGGCGGTCGGTGGCTCGGCCTACCTGGTGTCCAAGGCGATCAAGGCGGCCAAGGTGGTCGGGTTCGCCGATCTCGGCATGGAAGCGATCTACGAGTTCACCGTGCAGGACATGCCGGTGACGGTGGCGGTCGACTCCACCGGTGAATCGGTGCACAAGACCGGCCCGCGCGAATGGCAGGCCCGCATCGGCAAGATTCCGGTGGTGGTGGAGTAAGCGCGGCACACGCTTGGTGGCAAACGGCGCCTGTTGGCGCCGTTTGTCGTTTAACGAGCCGGCACGGAACATCTGCTAGTTTCCATGCGACTCGAACCGGGAACGTTCATGCCGCTGTTACGGAACTTCGCGCTTGCCGGGCTGTTCGCACTGGTCGGCTGCAGCAGCACCTCCTCCTCGTATGAAGGAGCGGATTTCAGCGCATCGGCGCAATGCCGCATGCAGTGCCAGGCCAGCCATCGCAGCTGCATGGCGCAGGCGGACAGCCTGGGCAGTCGGCAGAGCAGCTGCGAACAGCAGATGGCTCCGGCTGCCGACAAGCGCTGCAAGGACATCGCCAATGCCGATCTGCGCCGCTCGTGCGAACTGAAGGCGCATGACTGCACGCTGCGGCAGCCGATGATGAGCTGCGGCGAACGTCGCGACACCTGCATGAGCAGCTGCGGTTGAGCAGTGGCCGCCGGGCGGGCGCATAATCGCTGGCTCCACCCGCAACGGATCCCGCGCATGAGCACCACCCTGTATGGTTCGTCGAGTACCGCTTCGCTGGTCGTGCACTGGCTGCTGATCGAACTGGGCATCGAGCACGAACTGGTGCTGCTGGATTTCGACAGGCGCGAGCACAAGGCGGCGGACTACCTGGCGTTGAATCCGGCCGGGAGGGTGCCGACCCTGAGGATCGATGGCCTGCTGTTGACCGAGGCGGCGGCCATCGCACTGTACCTGGCCGACCGCCATCCCGAAGCGGGGTTGCTGCCGGCCGTGGGCACGCCCGCGCGGGGCGAGGCCTATCGCTGGATGTTCTGGTGCGCCAACACCCTGCAGCCTGCCTATCGTGCATGGTTCTATCCGCACGAAGCGGCGGGCGAGGCCTGCGTGGAGGCAACGCGTGCGATGGCCCGGCAGCAGCTGGAGGCGGCCTGGCAGCACGTGGCTGCGCACCTGCAGGCGCACGGGCCTTACCTGCTGGGCGACGCGCCCAGCGTGGTCGATTTCATGCTGGTGATGCTGATGCGCTGGTCGCGCAACATGCCCCGGCCCACTGACACCTGGCCGGTGCTGAAGGCGCACGCAACCGCGCTGAAGGCGCGCCCCGCCTTCGCGGAAGTCTATCGACGCGAAGGCATCAGCGACTGGCGGTGATCGTCGGCGTTGGGCCGAGTGCGTGCCGCCGGGCATGGCCCGGCGCTGCCGGGTGGTGCGTCCGGGCTACAGGATCTCCAGCACCGTTTCCGGCGGGCGGCACAGGCGCGTGCCCTTGGCCGTCCGCACCACGGGCCGGTTGATCAGGCGCGGGTGCGTCGCCATCGCCGCCAGCAGGGTCGCCTCATCGGCCCCGGCCAGCGCCAGACCGGCAAACTCCGGTTCCTTGCTGCGCACCAGGTCGGCGGCGGCCAGCCCGGATTCGGCAAGCAGCTGGCGCAGGGTCGACACGTCGGGCGGTACCTGCAGGTACTCGATCACCTCCGGCTCGATGCCGGCGTCGCGGATGAGCTTCAGTGCGCCGCGCGAATTGCTGCACGCCGGGTTGTGCCAGATCGTCACGCCCATCAGAACCATTCCAGCAGCGACACGCCCACGCCCACGTAGGTGGCCTTGTGGTTGTAGTCGATCAGGCTTTCGCCGTATCCGTCGAAGACCTGGATGTGGCCGCGCAGCAGGTTGCTGATCGGGAAACCGTAGTCGAGCTGCAGGGCGCCATGCGAACGGTCGCCGGTACGCAGCGAATGGCGCGCCATCAGGGACACTTCGTGGCCGTTGCGGTTCCAGATCAGGGTCGCGTCGCCGCGGCCCATGTAATCCTCGATGTCCGGGTTGTTGTCATCGCTGCGCGTTTCGGGAATGCGGTACCACGGCCGCAGCACCAGCGCCCAGTTCTCGCGGTCCAGCCCGACGTTGAGCATCACCCGGTTCCAGCTGCGCGAAAGGGGATCGGCGCGGCCGTTGGACTGATGGTTGAGGCTGATGCCGGTCATGCGTCCGCGCCAGCCACCAATGGAGTAGCCGTTGCGGAACACCATCATCACTTCCGGCTCGTAATTGGTCTCGCGGAACGGGCGCGAATTCTCGGCGTTGTAGGCCTGCCAGCGCGAGCTCTGGGTATAGCCGGCCCAGATGTCGCCGTTGTCGCCGAACAGATTCTCGGCGATCTTGGTCTTGAAGCTGATCTGGAACTTCAGCTCGGCACTGTCCAGCGCCTGCGGCTCGGTCACGCTGTTGGCCGGATTCGGCGACTGCGGCATCTGGTTCTTGTCGCTGGTCCAGAACGCCGGCAGCAGGTACACCGGCTTGTAGGCCCGCAGCTGGAACGGTCCCAGCTTCGAGTCTTCCGCCAGTTCCCAGCGGCTGTCCAGCAGGGAACCGCGGCCTGCATTGGCCAGGGCGCTGTCGTCGGGGGCGGGGCGCAGCACATCGCCGACCCGCGCCCGCAGGTTCTCTTCGCCCTGGCTCAGGCGGGCGGCGCGACGCTGTTCGCGCAGCGCCTGCGCGGCCTGCTGCGCGGCGGCATCGGCCTCGGCGGTGGCCGGTGCGGTACGGCCGAACAGGCGGTCGTAGCACGACAGTCGGGCGGCGTCGGTTTCAATGGCCGCGCAACCGGCCGGCGTGGTGGTCGTGGCAGGCGCGATTTCCTGCGCGGCCAGCGGCGCGCTGGCCAGGGCAAGCGCCAACGGCGCCAGACGGGGGAGCAACGGCGGGAGGGTCATTGCAGCAGGCCCTTCGGGATGACTACGGGAAGACGCACAGTGTGGCGGCTGCCCGCAGCAACGGCCAGCCCCATGGAGTTATGCCCGGCGCAGGTGTGCGCGTGGCGTGAAGATCGTGCGTTACAGGAACCAGGCGAACGCGAACAGGCCCAGCATCGCGATGACCATCGCCAGTTTCAGCGCCAGGCCCAGCAGGATACCCAGCCAGGTGGCGAGGCCAACCTTGGTCGAGCGGCCCAGCTCGCGCGTGTGCCAGTACTCGCCCAGCAGAGCGCCGACCAGCGGGCCGGCGAACAGGCCGATGGGCATGAAGAACAGACCGGCGATGCTGCCGATGAAGGTGCCCCACAGCGCCTTGCGGCTGGCCCCGACACGCTGGGCCCCGACCACCGTGGCCAGCACATCGGCCAGCAGTGAAAGCAGGGTCAGCACGCCCAGTACCAGCAGGGTCGGCCAGCCGACATGGGTGAAGCCGTCGGCCCACGCCGCCAGCAGCAGGCCGACGAACACCAGCGGGACGCCTGGAAGTGCCGGCAGGACGATGCCGGCAATACCAACGAGGACAAAAATGACCGCTAGCAGATACAAGATGAATGAGAGGCCCATGCTGTCCCGTATGGTTGTCTTTTTGGGGTTGACAGTGAAAGATTTTGCCAGTTGCTTTTTCGTTTTGGCCGGGTTAAGTTGCAGTCGCTGAGCTTGGCAAGGTCACCGTGGATCGTGGCCTGATGAAGCAAGATCTTCCCGATCCGCTGCATCGATGCACCTCGCTTCCCCCTTGCTTGTCAGCCGCCCACAAGGCGTTTCCAACAACAAGAGAGAGTCATCAGGGAGTTAGTGAGATGTCCGAACGCGAGAACGGTACTGTCAAGTGGTTCAACGATGCAAAGGGCTTCGGCTTCATCAGCCGTGAAAACGGCGAAGACGTGTTCGTGCACTTCCGCGCCATCCAGACCCAGGGCTTCAAGAGCCTGAAGGAAGGCCAGAAGGTCACCTTCACCGTCGTGCAGGGCCAGAAGGGCCTGCAGGCCGACGCCGTGCAGCCGATCTGACCGGTCTGCAGCCGTCACATGAGAAAGGCCCGCGCAAGCGGGCCTTTTTTTTTGTCCGGGGCCGGCAGCGGATCAGCGCAGGATCACCCGGCCGTTGACCACGCGAACGTAGGTGTTTTCGCGGATGCCGCCCAGATCGCGCTGGTTGACGACGATGGTGCGTCCGTCATCCATGCGCACGCTGATGTCATACGTATCGCTGGTCACGTTCTTCTGGATCTGGTTGCCGGCCAGCGCGCCACCCACGGCACCCGCCGCTGCGGCGATGTTCTTGTTGCCGCGGCTGCCGCCGGTGTGGTCGGAGATCTCATGGCCGGCAACCGCACCCACGATGCCGCCGAGGATCGCGCCGGTCGCGCTGGGCGCAGTGCGGCCGGACTGCACGGTGTTGATGCGGGTGACGATGCCGCAGTCGGCGCAACGGCCCTGGTTGTAGCCGGAGTTGTTGCCGTAGCCGCCGTTGTTGTACCCATTGTTGTAGCCGCCGCCGCCGTAACCCGGCGAGGTGGCGCAGCCGGCCAGGGCGAGGGTGGCGATGGCACTGGCGGCGATGAGCTGGATCTTCATGGGGCGTCTCCTGGCCGTGAAGGCGGATGTGTTGGGTGGTACTGCGTCATGCAGCAGGGTGCGCGAATCGTCTCCTTTCCAACGTGAACAAGACGCCAATCAACGCCGCCATGACCGGCTGCGGGATGAACGCTGTTCAACGGAAATCCTGATGGCAGGCGCGGCAGTCCGCCTGCAGCGTCTGCACCACCTGGGCCAGCGCGGTGCAGTCTGCCGGTGGCGTCGCCAGGGCGGCATTGAGGCCGGCGCGGTACTGGCTGGCATGCTGCTGGAACTGCGCGCTGTCCTTCAGGCCGGGGAAGGCCAGGTCCAGGTCGTTGGAGAGCAGGCGCAGCGTCTGCAGGCGCGGCACGCTGTCGGCCAGGCTGCAGCGGTTCTGCTGTTGAGCCTGCTGCAGCAACTGGGATTGCCGCTGCATCACCTGCATCAGGCTGTCCGGGAAGGGGTCACGGCGGGCCTGCAGGGCGCGGCCGACCATCACCGTGGCGATCAGGCCGATCAGCAGACCCAGCGCGAGCACGAACAGGTAGCGATAGGCGGAAGACGGCGGGCGAGGGGGGCTGGCGTTCATGGCGGGCTCTCCGGGTGTGCAACGGTAGGTTCGACCCGGCGTGCTGTGGACGCCGGCCGCTGCACGTTAAAATAGACCGATGAACGAACAGGTCAAACAACGCTTCGCCGGCATCGAACGGCTGTATGGCGTGGGTGCGCTCGAGCGCCTGCAGGGCAGCCGCGTAGCGGTGGTCGGCATGGGCGGGGTCGGCTCGTGGGTGGTCGAGGCGCTGGCGCGCTCGGCGGTCGGCCATCTCACCCTGATCGATGCGGACGACATCTGCGTGTCCAACACCAACCGGCAGCTGCCGGCGCTGGAGGGCAATTACGGGCGCAACAAGGCCGAAGCCATGGCCGAGCGCTGCCGGGCGATCAACCCGGAACTCGATGTCGACGCGGTGCAGGCGTTCCTGACCACCGCCAACATGGCGGAACTGCTTGATCGTCGCTTCGATCTGGTGATCGATGCCTGCGACAGCTTCCGGGTCAAGGTGGAGACCATCGCCTGGTGCCGCCGCCGCAAGCTGCCACTGCTGACGGTCGGCGCCGCGGGTGGCCGCACCGATCCGACCCTGGTACGCATCCGCGATGTCTCGCGCACCGAGCACGACGCGATGCTGGCGCTGATCCGCAAGAAGCTGCGCAGCGAGTTCAACTTCCCCAAGAACGCCAAGCGTTACTTCGGCGTGCCGGCGGTGTACTCGCTGGAGAACGTGAAGTATCCGCAGGCCGATGGCAGTGTCTGCGGCCTCCGTCCCAACCTGGGGGCGGACGCTGCGCTCAAGCTTGATTGCGGCGCAGGGCTGGGGGCAGCCACCCATATCACCGGTGCCTTCGCCTTTGCCGCCGTCGGCAAGGCGCTGGAAATGCTGCTGGAGCCGAAGAGGGTCAAGTCCGAATCCGTTGAGGCTTGACCGGTAGCGCCGGGCCATGCCCGGCGAAACGGCGATCAGACGGCCGGCAGCGCGAACAGCCGCCGCGCGTTGTCGGTCGTGGTCCTCGCTACCGTCTCCAGGTCGGTCTGCCGCAACGCCGCGACGTGGCGCGCGATGATCGAGAGGCGTGCCGGCTCATTGCGCTGCCCACGGATGGCCGCGTCGGGCTGATCGGGCGCGTCCGTTTCCAGCAGCAGCTGCTCCAGCGGCATCTCCCGGACCAGCCGTTGCAGGCGCTGTGCCCGTTCGTAGGTCAGGGGGCCGCCCAGACCCAGCAGGAAGCCCTGCCGATGCAGCTGTGCCGCCTGCTCCGGGCTGCCGGAGAAACTGTGCACCACGCCGCGCAGGCCACCGATGCGGCGGATCGCTGCGATCACCGCATCCACGGCCCGACGCGCATGCACGATCACCGGCAGGTCGAAGTCGCGCGCCAGGCGCAGCTGGCCGGTGAAATAGGTCTGCTGCGCCTCCGCATCCAGGCCTTCCACGAAATAATCCAGGCCGCATTCGCCGATCGCCCGCGGACGCTCACGCTCGATCCATTCCCGCAGCAGCGGAAGGTGCCCGGCGCGATGCTCGGCAAGAAACATCGGATGCAGCCCGTACGCGGGGTACAGGCCGGGTGCCTGCTGGCAGACCTCGCGCAGCTTCGGCCAGCTGGCGGCGGTGACGGCCGGCACGACCTGGAACTGCACCCCGGCCGCGCGCGCGCGCTCGATCACGGCGGCACGGTCGGGGTCGAACTCGCCTGCATCGAGATGGCAATGGCTGTCGACCAGCACGCTCAGCGCTGCTCCAGCGGTGGCGGCGTGCGGGTGCCGCGGCTCTTCCAGTTGGCCAGCAGCAGTGTGCCCAGGCCCAGCACCAGCTCATCGACGAAGGGAAGCGGATCGGGAATGAACAGGGTCAGCGCGAACAGCCCTGCCGTGAGCTTGAACAGCGTGGGGTAGCGCAGCCGGCGCGCCCATTGCAGTACCGGCAGCAGCATCGGGTTGGCCATGGCGGGATCCTCCTGGTGAATATGCAAACGCTACCACGGGCCCAGCATTTCCCGATGCTGAATGGGTTACGGCGACGAGCAGGAAATGTGGAGATTCCGTTCAGGGAGGCCGTGCTGCAATCTGTGCCGAGAACGTTGCGGACGGTCCGCAAGGAGCAGGTCATGAAAAGCACAACTACAACTGTCCTGGTCGCAGCGGGCGCGCTGCTGGTGGGTGGTATCGCCACGGCCGCCTTCATGAAGAGCGGCAACCCGTCGCCGGATTCCATCAGCGCCGGCGCCCCCAACGGCGAATCGCGCCTGGCCGATGGCAGCGGCACCGACGATGGTGCGCGTGGCAACCAGCTCGATGCCAGCGCGCCGCGCGGCCTGGAGTATGCCGATGTGCTGAAGGTCGACCCGATCACCGAAAAGCAGAAGGCGTACGCCACGGTCATCGGCACCGACGCGGTGCGCGAGACCTCCACCACCCAGACGCCGCACGAGGTCTGCCAGGATGTGGTCGTGCAGGAACGCCTGCCCGAGCGTGATGGCAACGTCGGTGGCACCGTCGCCGGCGCGGTGATCGGTGGCCTGCTGGGTAATCAGGTTGGCGGCGGCAATGGCAGGAAGGCGGCGACCGCAGCAGGTGCCGTGGCCGGCGGCCTGATCGGCAACCAGGTGGACAAGCGCCACGTCGGTGGCCGTGTGGTCAACCGCACCGAGCGCCAGTGCCACACCGAGACCGCCACCTCCGAGTCGAGCCGTGTCACCGGCTACAACGTCACCTATCGCAACGAGGACGGCACCACCGGCACCATGCGCATGGCCAGCAAGCCCGGCAACCGCATCGCCATGGGCACCAACGACGTGGTCAAGGGTTACAACGTGACCTACCGCTATGATGGTGCCGAGAAGACCGTGCGCATGGACAACAAGCCAGCCAGCGATCGCCTGCCGGTGGTCGATGGCCAGCTGGTCACGCAGACAGCGGCAGCCGGCGCCACGGCACCGACCCGCCAGTAATCCTGCCGCTGCACCGGACAGGCGACAGGCCGGCTTCTGCCGGCCTGTCTGTTTTTGTGGCCGGGTGACATTTGCGATGATGGCGCTCCGTCATCGCCCTGGAGTCGGCATGAGCATCTTCGACCTGCGCCTGGAAACCGAGCGCCTGATCCTGCGCCCACCGCATCGCGAGGATTTCGAGCCCTATCTGGCGTTCTGCGCGGATGAAGAGGTGATGCGCACGCTGGGCGGAGTACAGCCACCGTCAGTGGCATGGCGTGGATTCTGCAGCCTGGCTGGCGCGTGGCAGTTGTTCGGCTTTTCGATGTTCAGCGTGATCGAGAAATCCAGTGGTGAGTGGGTCGGTCGCATGGGGCCCTGGCAGCCACAGGACTGGCCGGGCACCGAGGTCGGCTGGAGCATCCGGCGTGCCAGCTGGGGCAAGGGCTACGCGCCGGAGGCGGCGACCGCTGCGATCGACTGGGCATTCAACGCACTCGGGTGGGAGGAGGTGATCCATACCATTGCCGAGGACAACGAGAATTCCCGTGTCGTGGCCCGCAAGCTGGGCAGTACGCTGCTGCGCATGGGCGAGCTGCCGCCGCCGTACCAGGGCAAACCGATGCAGATCTGGGGGCAGTCGCGCCAGCAGTGGCAGCAGCGCGTGCGCTGAGGGGCCCGACGGGCTGCATCCAGCGGCGGGCTGCGCGGTGGGCATGCTGCATCCGCGCTTGGCATCGGCGGGCGCACTTGCCAGACTGCGCGCAACCGGTCGTCGGCCGGGTCTCCTGGAGCAGGCAATGGTGGAAGAACGCGTTCCGTTGACGGTGCATGGCATGTCCGTTTCAGGCAATTGCCACAAGGTGCGCATGCTGCTGGAACACCTCGGCAGCCGCTATCGCTGGGTGGAGGTGGACAGCGCCCATGGCCAGACCCACACGCCGGAGTTCCTGGCATTGAATCCCAATGCGAAGGTGCCGTTGATCGTGCGCGAGGACGGCCGCGTGTTGACCGAATCGAACGCGATCCTGTTCTGGCTGGCCGAGGGCACGCCCTACCTGCCCGGCGATGGCTGGGAGCGGGCGCAGGCGTTGAGCTGGATGTTCTTCGAGCAGTACACGCATGAACCCTGCGTGGCGGTGGCCCGTTTCATCCGTGGCTGGACGCCGGCCGATTCCCCGCGGCGCGCCGAACTGCCGCGCCTGCAGGAGCGCGCCAGCACCGCACTGGCGGTGATGGAACAGCACCTGCGGCAGTCGCCCTGGTTCACCGGCCGCAGTTATGGCATCGCCGATATCGCGCTGTTTGCCTACACCGACGTTGCCAGCGATGGTGGCATCCGCCTTGATCCGTTCCCGCAGGTGCAGGCCTGGCTGCAGCGGGTCCGGGCGCAGCCGCGGTTCGTGCCGATGCCGGCCGTGGGCGCGGAGGTGCTGGCGCGATTCAACGCGGTGGCCTGATTCCAAGGGGAGCGTCGGGCAGGCCGACTGCGGGGGAAGCCGGGCGGGCCCGCGCCACGCTACGCAACAACGACACGGAGGGTGTTCGATGTTCGCTGTGGTTCCAGATCCCATTCCCGCGCGCATGCGCGGGCTCAACCGCGCCGAAGTGTGCGACGTCAATTTCCTGGAGGCGGTGCGCGGCTGGCGGGGCACGCCACGGCCACGGCCCGCGCCGCACGCGCCGATCCTGCCAGGCAGCACGCTCAGCGCGGCGGCCTTTGCCGACCTGTTCGATTCGCAGCTGGCCAGCCGCCAGCTGGACCTGATGGCACGCGTGCTGCGCGTGCAGAACAAGGTCTTCTACACCATCGGCTCGTCCGGACACGAGGGCAATGCGCTGTTGGCGCGGGCCTGCCGGCACACCGATCCTGCGTTCCTGCACTACCGCTCCGGCGCCTTCATGGCCGAGCGCGCGCGGCAGGTGCCGGGCATGGATCCAGTGCGCGACGCGGCACTGTCGTTCGCCGCCAGCGCCGACGATCCTGCCAGCGGAGGCCGGCACAAGGTGTGGGGCAGCCGGCCGCTGTGGGTGTTGCCACAGACCTCGACGATCGCCTCGCACCTGCCCAAGGCGCTGGGCACTGCGTTGGCCATCGAGAGCGGCAAGCGCCTGGGCCAGCCGTTGCCGATTCCGGCCGACAGCATCGTGGTCTGTTCCTTCGGCGACGCCTCGGCCAATCACGCCACCGCACAGACGGCGTTCAACACCGCCATGTGGTCGGCCTACCAGAAACTGCCGGCGCCCATCCTGTTCGTCTGCGAGGACAATGGCCTGGGCATTTCGGTGAAAACACCAGAAGGATGGATCGCCGAGCGCTTTGGCGGCCAGCCGGGACTGGACTACTTCTTCGCTGATGGGCTGGATCTGGCCAGCGGCCATGCGCAGGCGCAGGCCGCGGTCGAGCATTGCCGGGCAACCCGCAGGCCGACCTTCCTGCACCTGCGTACCACGCGGCTGATGGGGCATGCCGGTACCGATTTCGAGGTGGAGTGGCGCGCGTTGCCGGAGCTGTGTGCGGCGGAGGCGCAGGATCCGCTGCTGCGCTCGGCGCAGATCGCGATGGAGTCGGGCTGGATGGATGCCGCGGCCGTCGAGGCGGCCTATGAAGCGATGCGTGTGCGCTGCATGGCGGCCGCCGCCGACGCCGAGCGCCAGCCGAAGCTGCAGTCCCTTGAGCAGGTGATGGCACCGCTGGCGCCCTATACACCTGCAGCGGTGCACGCCGAGGCCCGGCGCGCGGTCGCGGACGAGGCGCGACTGTCGCTGTATGGCGGCGCCGACGCATTGCCGGAGCGACAACCGCCGCGTCATCTGGCCATCCAGATCAATCACGGACTGCAGGAACTGCTGTGCAAGTATCCGCAAAGCCTGTTGTTCGGCGAGGATGTGGCGCAGAAGGGAGGCGTGTACACCTTGACCCGCGACCTGCTGCGTCGTTTCGGCCCGCGACGGGTGTTCAACACGCTGCTGGACGAGACCATGATCCTGGGCATGGCGCAGGGGCTGGCCAACATGGGCATGCTGCCGATCCCCGAGATCCAGTACCTGGCCTACCTGCACAATGCCATCGACCAGATACGTGGCGAGGCGTGTTCGCTGCAGTTCTTCTCCAATGACCAGTTCCGGAACCCGATGCTGGTGCGGGTGGCAGGGCTGGGCTACCAGAAGGGATTCGGTGGCCATTTCCACAATGACAATTCGATCACGGCCCTGCGCGACATTCCCGGCCTGGTGGTGGGCTGTCCCTCGCGTGGCGACGATGCCGTGATGATGCTGCGCACGTTGGCGGCGCTGGCCCGGGTGGATGGCCGCGTGGCGGTGTTTCTGGAGCCGATCGCGCTGTACATGAGCAAGGACCTGCACGAGCCGGGTGACGGCCAGTGGCTGTTCGACTACCCGCAACAGGGCCAGGCGCTGCTGCCGGGGGAGGGCCGGGTGTATGCCCCCGAGGCGCAGGATCTGGTGATCTACACCTATGGCAATGGCGTGCCGATGGCGCTGCGTGCCGCGCGGGTGATCGACCAGCAGCTCGGGTGGCAGGTGAGGGTGGTTGATCTGCGCTGGCTGGTGCCGCTGGACGGCGGATTCATTGCCACCCAGGCGGCCACGGCGCGGCGCGTGCTGGTGCTGGACGAGGGGCGTCACAGCGGTGGCGTGGGCGAGGGGGTGGTCACGGACCTGGTCGAGGCCGGCTTCGGTCACCTGCCGCTGCGCCGGGTCTGCGGCGCCGATACCTATACGCCGCTGGCGGGGGCAGCAATGTTCGGCCTTCCAAGCGACAATGCGGTGATTGGCGCCGCCCTCGACCTGGCGCAGGAACCCTGATGCATGTGTGGATTGGCGGGAATGCTGTTGCCGGCACCGATGGTGCCGGCCGAGGAACTGCAGGCACAGGCCCTGGCCATGGGCCAGGCGCTGCACCATCGCGGGCCGGATGATGGTGGCACCTGGGTCGATGCCGCTGCCGGGATCGCACTGGCGCACCGCCGGCTGAGCATCCTCGATCTGTCCCCGCTGGGCCACCAGCCGATGGCATCGTCCGACGGCCGCTATGTGATGGCCTACAACGGCGAGGTCTACAACTTCGCGGCCCTGCGCGCCGAACTGGAGCCGCTGGGCCATGCGTTCCGTGGCCACTCCGATACCGAGGTGCTGCTGGCTGCGATCCTGCAGTGGGGCCTGGAAGACACCCTGCAGCGCTGCAACGGCATGTTCGCCATCGCTCTGTGGGACCGCAGCGAGCAGTGCCTCTGGCTGGCCCGCGACCGGGTCGGCAAGAAGCCGCTGTACTACGGCTGGGCCGGTGACGCGCTGGTGTTCGGTTCCGAGCTGAAGGCACTGTGGCAGCATCCAGCGTTCGACAACGATATCGATCGGGATGCGTTGACGCTGCTGTTGCGGCTGGATTACATCCCGGCGCCGCACAGCATCCATCAGCGCTGCTACAAGCTGATGCCCGGCCGGGTGCTGCGGGTGGATGCGGCGATGGTTGCCGCCGGAGCCGGCGCGCACCGGCCGGAGCAGGCGCAGCGTCCGTACTGGGACGCGCGTGCGCGCATGCAGGCCGCACTGGCCGCACCCTTCCAGGGCCGCATCGAGGAGGCCGAGGAGCAGCTTGATGCCCTGCTGCGCGACGCCGTGGCGTTGCGCATGGTCGCGGACGTGCCCGTCGGCGTGTTCCTGTCCGGGGGGACCGATTCGTCGCTGGTGGCGACGCTGATGCAGGCGCAGAGCAGGCAGCCGGTGCACAGCTTCAGCATCGGCTTCCAGGATTCAAGCCACGATGAGGCACCGCTGGCCAGGGAACTGGCCGCGCATCTGGGCTGCGACCACACCGAGCTCTACGTCAGCGGGGCCGACGCACTGGCGGTGGTGCCGCAGTTGCCGACGATGTTCGACGAGCCTTTTGCCGATGCCTCGCAGGTGCCGACCGCGCTGGTGGCCCGGCTGGCAAGGCAGGGGGTGACCGTGGCCTTGTCCGGCGATGGTGGCGATGAGCTGTTCTTCGGCTACACCCGCTACGTGCGCGCGCTGCGCAACTGGCAGATGCTGGGTCGCGTGCCGGGCCCGCTGCGGCGCTGGATGGGTGCCCGCGCGCAGCAGCAGGGCGAGGCATCGCGCACGGGAGGCCTGGCGGCGCTGCTGGCCGAAACCGGCGCCCGCGGCATCGGCGATGTATACCGCAACCGCATTTCGCGCTGGCGTGACCCGGCGGCGGTGGTGCCCGGTGCGCAGCCGGCTGGCAGCTTCTATGACCTGGCCGATCCGCTGCACGGCGCGGGCACGCCGGCAGACGCGATGATGCTGGCCGATTTCGTGACCTACCTTCCTGATGACCTGCTGTGCAAGGTCGACCGTACTTCGATGGCGGTCAGCCTGGAGGCGCGTGCGCCGTTGCTGGACTGGCGGGTGGCCGAGTTCGCCTGGTCGCTGCCGCTGGGCTTCAAGCGCAGTGAAACGACCAGCAAGGTCCTGCTCAAGCGCGTGCTGGGCCGATACGTCCCGCAGGCGATGGTGCACCGGCCCAAGCGTGGTTTCGGTGCGCCTGTCAGCGACTGGCTGAAGGGCGACCTGCGGCCGTGGGCCGACGATCTGCTGCAGCCTTCGCGGCTGGAACGCGAAGGCGTGCTGTCGGCGGCCGCGGTGCAGCCGCTGTGGCAGCAGTTCCTTGGCGGCCAGCGCAAGTGGCACACGCATCTGTGGAACGTGCTGATGTTCCAGGCATGGCAGGCCCACTGGCGCCAGGTCCGGGCCAGCATCAGCGGCTGACCTTCACTGCCTGGAAAGGGGACGGTGAATAGGATGGGTTTCCCGCACCATGAGGAGTCCGTCCGATGTCCGTTCCCACCATCGCCGTGTTCGTCGGAAGCCTGCGCCGGGAGTCATGCAACCGCCGGCTGGCCCATGCACTTGAAAAGCTTGCCGGCGACCGGGCCCGGTTCCAGTACGTGCAGATCCGCGACCTTCCCCTGTATGACCAGGATTTCGACGCCGATTACCCGCCATCGTGTGTCCGCCTGAAGGAGCAGGTGCGTGCCGCCGACGCCGTGCTGTTCGTGACACCCGAATACAACCGTTCGGTGCCGGGCGTGCTGAAGAACGCCATCGACATCGGCTCGCGCCCCTATGGCGACAGCGCATTCGCAGGCAAGCCCGCTGCGGTGATCGGTGCGTCCATCGGCCAGATCGGCACCGCGGTGGCCCAGCAGCACCTGCGCAACAGCCTGGCCTTCCTCGACATGCATGTGCTCGGCCAGCCGGAGGCGTTCATTCATTTCAAGGACGGCCTGATCGACGCCGACGGTACGATCCACAACGACGCCACGCGGGAATTCCTGCAGGGGTATGTGGACCGGTTCCTGGCGCTGATCGCGGTGCACGTGAAGGGCGATTGAGACGTATGGGGTCAGAGCCCTCTGCGTTGCAGAGGGATCCGACCCCAGCCACATCCGGGGTCGAATCCCGGCGCGCAGCGGCGGGCTCTGACCCCACTTGCAGCTGAGCGGGCCAGAGCCCGTACGCTGCACGGAATCCGACCCTGGCCGGCTGATCTGCGATAATGACGCACTCGGGCGTCGCACGGGCGCCCGTCGCAGGCAGTGCGACGCCTCCGCGCCATTCTGGCCAGGCTCCGGCGGATATCCCCCGTTCTTCCACGGCTTATCCACAGGCTTGTCCATGGCCGCCAGGGTCGGCGCATGCCTACACTCGTCTGGCCCCACTTTTGCAGGAAACACCGCCGCATGTCCGCCCGTCCCGGCTTCCGTTCCAACCGCAGAGACCGCGGTGATGGCTTCGAACGCGATGATTCGCGCATCGACCAGCTGCGGGTGCCACCGCATTCGGTGGAGGCCGAGCAGGCGGTGCTGGGTGGCCTGATGCTGGCACCCGAAGCGTTCGACCGGGTCAACGACCAGCTGACCGAGACCGACTTCTATCGCCGCGATCATCAGATGATCTACCGCGCGATCCGAGAGCTGTCCGAGCGTGACCGACCCTTCGATGCGGTGACGCTGGGCGAATGGTTCGAATCGCAGGGCAAGCTGGAGCTGGTAGGGGATGGCGCTTATCTGATCGAACTGGCCAGCACCACGCCGTCGGCGGCGAACATCGCTGCCTACGCCGAGATCGTACGTGACAAGGCGGTGCTGCGGCAGCTGATCCAGGTCGGTACCGACATCGTCAACGATGGTTTCCAGCCGGAAGGCCGCGACAGCAGCGAGCTGCTGGCGTCGGCGGAAAAGAGCGTGTTCGCCATTGCCGAGCAGGGCGCACGCGGGCGTACGGATTTCGTCGCCATGCCCGGCGCGCTGAAGGATGCCTTCGAGGAACTGCGCAACCGCTTCGAGAACGGCGGCAACATCACCGGCCTGCCAACCGGCTACAACGATTTCGACGCGATGACGGCCGGCCTGCAGCCGACCGACCTGATCATCCTGGCCGCGCGCCCGGCGATGGGCAAGACCACCTTCGCGCTGAACATCGCCGAGTATGCGGCGATCAAGTCGAAGAAGGGCGTGGCGGTGTTCTCGATGGAAATGTCCGCATCACAGCTGGCGATGCGACTGATCTCCTCCAATGGCCGGATCAACGCGCAGCGCCTGCGTACCGGCCAGCTGGAAGACGAGGACTGGAGCCGCGTCACCAGCGCGATCAAGATGCTGAAGGAAACCAAGATCTTCATCGACGACACGCCGGGCGTATCGCCGGAAGTGCTGCGCTCCAAGTGCCGCCGCCTCAAGCGCGAGCACGACCTGGGCCTGATCGTGATCGATTACCTGCAGCTGATGAGCGTGCCCGGCAACAGCGAGAACCGCGCGACAGAAATCTCGGAGATCTCGCGTTCGCTGAAGGGCTTGGCCAAGGAGCTGAACGTGCCGGTGATCGCACTTTCCCAGCTCAACCGCTCGCTGGAAACGCGTACCGACAAGCGCCCGGTGATGGCTGACCTGCGCGAATCGGGCGCCATCGAGCAGGACGCGGACATGATCGTGTTCATCTACCGCGACGACTACTACAACAAGGAAAACTCACCGGACAAGGGCCTGGCCGAAATCATCATCGGCAAGCACCGCGGCGGCCCCACCGGCTCGTGCAAACTGAAGTTCTTCGGCGAGTACACGCGTTTCGACAATCTGGCCCACGATTCGGTCGGTTCGTTCGAGTAGGGCTGCCGGCCGCGGGCCGGCGATCTCCTTCTGTTCTGCAAGAGCCGGGCGCGTGCCCGGCTCTTTGCGTTGGTGCGAGCGCAAGGCGCGTACCTGGCCGGGCGATGGTCACATGACGTGTAACTGACATGTAACTGGGCCTTCCTACCATGCCGCCGCTGTCCTCCCACTTCCGACGCCCGTCGCTGGCGTCCAGCGCGTCCAAGGAATCCGCCTCCCATGCCGTCCCATGCTCCGCTCCGCCGCAATCTGCTGGCTCTGCTGGTCTGTGCCTCGCTGCCGTCGCTGGCGGCCGCTGAAACCGCCCCCACCTCCGATGCACCGTCGGCGACCACCCTCGATTCGATCTCGGTGATCGGCCGCGGCGAAGCGCGCCAGGTGCAGCGTGTCACCGCCGAGGACATGAAGGTGCTGCCGCCGGGCGCGAATCCGCTCAAGCTGCTGGCCAGCAAGCCGGGCGTGCATTTCGAGTCGGGTGACGCCACCGGTGCCTACGAGTGGTCGACCAGCATCAGCCTGCGCGGCTTCAACCAGAACCGGCTTGGCTACACGCTGGACGGCATTCCGCTGGGCAACATGAGCTACGGCAACAGCAACGGCCTTCATGTCAGCCGCGCGGTCATCAGCGAGAACCTGGGCGGTGCGGAAGTCTCCACCGGCATCGGCGCGCTGGGGACGCCGTCTACCAGCAACCTGGGGGGCGTGTTCCAGTTCTATTCGATCGATCCTTCTACCGAGTACGGCGTGGTGCTGGCGCAGGGCTTTGGCAACGACAACGCGCGGCGCAGCTATGCCCGCCTGGAGACCGGCGAGCACCAGGGGTTTGCCGCGTACCTGTCCGGCGTGTACTCCGAAGGCGACAAGTGGAAGGGCAAGGGCTCGCAGGAGCTCAAGCAGTTCAACGGCAAGGCCGTTTACAACTTCGGCGTGGACAGCAGGATCACCGCGCTGTTCAACGCATCACGCCGGGTCGAGGCGGACTACCAGGATCTGTCGCTGGAGATGATCGACCGCCTGGGCTGGAACTGGGACAACTACGCGCCGGACTGGGACCGCGCGCTGGCCGCGGCACGCGGGCAGTTCAGTGGCGGCGTCAACAGCCCCTGGGATGCGTACTACTCCGGTCATGGCCTGCGCAACGACGATATCTCCAGCGTCGCCGGCGACTTCGGCCTCAACGAAGCGATGCGCCTGAAGGTCAATGTCTACAATCACAGCAACCGCGGGCAGGGCCACTGGTTCAGTCCGTCCAATCCCTCCAATCCGGGCACCGCGCGCGAGATCCCGATCTCGATCCGCACCACCGAGTACGCGATCGACCGTACAGGCGTGACCTCCGCGTTCACCTGGAACGTCGGCGGGCACGAGCTGGAAGCCGGCCTGTGGTACGAGGACAACGGCCACAGCGTGCAGCGCAACTTCTACTACATCGATGGCCCGATCACCGATGACTTCTTCCTGCGCAATCCGGACCAGCGCGTGTGGCGCCAGCTCTACACCACCATCACCCGCCAGTTCTATGTGCAGGACCGCTTCCGCCTGTTCGACGACCGCCTGACGGTGGACATCGGCGCGAAGTCGCCGCACACCCGCACCCGCGTCCGCACGCCGCTGGGCAGCTATGCCAACAACAGCAGCCTGACCTCCAGCAAGGGACTGCTGCCGCAGGCCGGCTTCAATTTCAAGCTCAACGAAGGCAATGAAATCTTCGGTTCGTTCGCCAGGAACATCGCCGCCTATGCGCTGGGCGTGGGCAGTCCGTTCAACGTGCCGCAGCAGGCCTTCGACGCCAGTGCACGCAACCTCAAGCCGGAGCAGTCGCGCACGATCGAACTGGGCTGGCGCGGCTACGGGCAGGGGTATGAGGCGTCGGTCGCGGTGTACGACGTGAAGTTCGACAACCGCCTGCTTGCCATCGCCCAGTGCGTGGGCATCCTCGGCTGCCCTGCGTTGTTCTCCAACGTCGGTTCGGTGACCAGCCGCGGTGCCGAGGCGACCCTGCAGCTGAAGCCGGTGCAGAACGTGACCTGGTCCAACGCGCTGTCGTGGAACGACAGCACCTACGACGACGACTACGTCAACAACGGGGTGGTACCGACCCGCGGCAGGAAGACCGTGGATACGCCGGAATGGATGTTCGCCAGCACCCTGGCCTGGACGCCGGGCCCGTGGGACCTGCGCCTGTCCGCCAACCATGTCGGCAAGCGCTACGTGACCTATACCAATGACCTGTCGGTTCCCAGCTACTGGCTGGTCAACGCCTCGGTGGCTTACGATTTCGGCTCCCTGGGGCCCGCGCAGAACCTGACAGTGGCAGTCAACCTGACCAACCTGGCGGACAAGCGTTACCTGTCTTCGATCAACACCAACGGCACCTATGCCGCAGATCCCACGCGCAGCCTGGCGACCATGCAGGTGGGTGCGCCGCGGCAGGTGATGGCGACGGCGACCGTGCGCTTCTGATGCAGCGGCCCATGGATCCGGAGCACCGTCGTCGCCTGCTGCGCATGGCGTGGCAGGGTACGGGGGCGGCGATCGCACTGGCGGCGATGCCGGGGCTGGCCGCGGCAGGCCCACGGCCACGTCTGGGCCGCGATCCGTTCACCCTCGGCGTCGCCGCCGGCGATCCGGATCCGCAGGGGGCGATGCTGTGGACACGGCTCGCCCCCGATCCGCTCAGCGGCGGTGGCATGCCGCCGCGGGCGGTGCCGGTGCGCTGGTTCGTGGCCGAAGATCCCGGCATGCGCCGTCCGGTGCAGCGTGGCGTCGCCGCAGCGGTGCCCGAGCTGGCGCATTCGGTGCACGTGGAGATCAATGGCCTTCGTCCCGGCCGTGACTATTACTACCGTTTTGCCTGCGACGGTGATGAGGAAAGCACGGTCGGCCACTTCCGCACCGCGCCGCTGCCGGACGCGCGGCTGCAGCAGCTGCGCCTGGCCCTGTGCACCTGCCAGGCCTGGAACAGCGGCTACTACCCGGTACTGCTTGATATCGCGCGGAGCGATGTCGACCTGGTGCTGCATGCCGGCGACTATCTGTACGAGTACAGTCCACTGCAGAACGCACGCGGCCGCACACTGGATGCGGAGCGATTCAGCGGCGAGACCGTCAGTCTGCAGCGTTATCGCGACCAGTACGCGCTGTACAAGCTCGATCCGGACCTGCAGGCAGCGCACGCGGCGCACGCCTTTGCGGTGATCTGGGATGACCATGAGGTGCAGAACGACTATTCCGGCGTCCATCCTGAAAAGGACAGCGTTCCGGTGGAGGACTTCATCGTCCGGCGGGCCGCTGCCTATCGCGCCTTCTACGAGCACCTGCCCATGCGCAGCACTCCGGCCGGCAATGGTGGCCTGCGGGTGCACCGGCGCCTGCGCTACGGGGACCTTGCGCAGCTGAGCCTGCTCGACTGCCGCCAGTTCCGTCCGGCCAACCCCTGCGGTGTGGGCGAGTCACCGCGCTGCGAGGCGGCACTGGACCCGCGCATGAGCATGCTCGGGTCCGGCCAGGAGGCGTGGTTCGCGCAGTCGATGGCGGCCGCACGGGGCACGCGCTGGAATGTGGTGGTGCAGCAGCTGCTGATGGCGCAGCTGCGGCTGGACGGCGGCACCCCGCGCGAGCGGTTCTGGAACGATGCCTGGGATGGGTATCCTGCCGCGCGCAACCGGTTGCTGCAGGCGCTGCAGTCGGGCGGGCAGGGCAATGCGATCGTGCTGGGAGGCGACTGGCATTCCACGTTCGTCAACGATCTGAAGCTGGACTTCGATGCGGCCGATGCTCCCGTGGTGGCCACCGAGTTCATCGCCCCCGCCATCAGCAGTGGCGGAGACGACACACCGTATGGCCCTTACTACGGACCGTCGATTCCCCTGAATCCGCACATCCGCTATTTCGACGGCGACCGCCGTGGCTGGTGGAGGCTGCAGCTCAACCGGCAGGCCGTGGATGCGGAACTGCGCTTGGCCGACAGCGTGCTGCGTACCGATGCCGCGGTGCGGACCGCCGCGCGTTTCCAGGTCGCCCACGGCCGCCCGGGGGCGGTGCAGGTATAGCGGCTGCGTTCCGGGTTTCATCGCGCCCTGCCGGGTTTCGTCGCAAACCGTTTGCTCCCTCCGGGGCAGGGCGGCACTGTGGTCGCAGGCGGCAAGGGGCCGCTGCAAGGAGACCGTGATGAAGACCCTGTTCGCGCTGGGCGTGTGGTGCCTGCTGTTCGTGCTGTGCTGGCCGTTGGCGATCCTTGCCCTGATCGCCTGGCCGTTCGTGTGGCTGCTGAGCCTGCCGTTCCGCCTGGTCGGCATCACGTTCTCGGCGCTGTTCGCGTTCCTGCGCGCGCTGTTCATGCTGCCGGCACGCCTGCTGGGTGGCGGCCGCGGTCCGGTGGCTGCGTGATGACGCCGGCCATCGCGGTACTGGCATTGGCGCTCGCGGCGCCGGCCCCTGCCACGCCCGCGACACCGCCATCAGCCTGGCTGGAACGCCAGCAGACCGCCGCTGCCGACGAAGCGGATGCTGCGGCGGCCAAGCTCGCCAAGCCTGACAGGCTCAAGGAACGCTGCAGGGTGGTGAAGGAATGGAAGGTGGGTGAAACCGTGGTGCAGCATCGCATCTGTGACGATGCACCGGAGCCGCCTGCTGGAAAGGTGTAGCGCCGGGCCCATGCTCGGCTCCACATCAGAAGGCCAAACAAAAAACCCCGCCGAGGCGGGGTTTTCCTGTCATGCCACCGGGCCGATCAATTGGCCTTGTGGATGGCGCGCTTGCTGACCGCCATCGCCGCGTCGTGGACCACTTCCGACAGCGACGGGTGGGCGTGGCAGATACGGGCCAGATCATCGGCCGAACCGCTGAACTCCATGGTCAGCACGCCTTCGTGCACCAGCTCGGACACGTTGGCGCCGACCAGGTGCATGCCGAGGATGCGATCGGTCTCGGCATGGGCCAGGATCTTCACGAAACCTGCCGGCTCGATCATTGCCACGGCACGGCCGTTGGCGGCGAACGGGAAGCTGCCGGCCTTGTACGGGATGCCTTCGGCCTTCAGCTGTGCTTCGGTCTTGCCCACCCAGGCCAGTTCCGGCTCGGTGTAGATGACCCACGGAATCGTGTCGAAGTTGACGTGACCCGGCAGGCCGGCGATCAGTTCGGCCACGGCGATGCCTTCCTCGAAGCCCTTGTGCGCCAGCATCGGGCCGCGCACGCAGTCGCCCACCGCCCAGACGCCATCGACGCCGGTGTGGCAATGCGCATCGACTTCGATCTGGCCACGCTCGTTGACCTTCACGCCGGTGCCTTCGGCCAGCAGGCCCTTGGTGGCAGCGCGACGGCCGACGGCCACCAGCAGCTTGTCCACGGTCAGGGTCTTCTCGCCTTCGCTGTCGGTGTAGGTGACAACGACTTCCTTCTTCTTGCCCTTGCCGGTGATCTCGGTCTTGGAGACCTTGGCGCCCAGGCGGATGTCCAGGCCCTGCTTCTTGAATTCCTTGGCCGCGGTCTTGGCGACTTCGGCGTCGGCGACGGCCAGGAACTCCGGCAGCGCCTCGAGGATGGTGACTTCAGCGCCCAGGCGCTTCCACACGCTGCCCAGCTCCAGACCGATCACGCCGGCGCCGATCACCGCCAGGCGGTTCGGCACTTCGGTGAAGTCCAGGCCGCCGACGTTGTCGACGATGGTCTCGCCGTCGAACTTGGCGAACGGCAGTTCGATCGAATCCGAACCGGCGGCGATGATGACGTTGGTGCCCTTCAGCTCGACTTCCGAGCCGTCGTGCTGCTTCACCTTGACCACGTTGCCCGGCTGCAGTTCGCCGAAGCCGTAGTAGGTGGCGACCTTGTTGGCCTTGAACAGCATGGCGATGCCGCCGGTGAACTGCTTGACGATCTTGTCCTTGCGGCCAACCATCGCCTCGACGTCCATCTTGGCGTCCTTGAAGCTGATGCCGTGGTCGCCAAAGATGTGGCTCATGTTCCAGAACTGGCGCGAGGAATCCAGCAGCGCCTTGGACGGGATGCAGCCCACGCGCAGGCAGGTGCCGCCCAGCGCCGGCTTGCCATCCTTGCCCAGCGCTGCGTCGATGCAGGCGGTCTTCAGGCCCAGCTGGGCCGCGCGGATGGCAGCGTGGTAACCGGCCGGGCCCGCACCGATGACGACGACGTCGAATTGTTCAGCCATTGAATTAGTCCTTGATGCTTTACCGGAACCCCCTTCCGCGCGGGCGCGGAAGAGGGCGGGAGGTCTTACAGGCCGAACAGCATGCGGCCCGGGTTTTCCAGCTGGTTCTTGATGTCCACCAGGAACTGCACCGAGTCCTTGCCGTCGATGATGCGGTGGTCGTAGGACAGCGCCAGGTACATCATCGGCGCGATCACGACCTGGCCGTTCTGGGCGATCGGACGCTCCTTGATGGCGTGCATGCCCAGGATGGCGCTCTGCGGCGGGTTGATGATCGGCGTGGACAACAGCGAGCCGAAGGTGCCGCCGTTGGTCACGGTGAAGGTGCCGCCCTGCAGTTCTTCCAGGCTCAGCTTGCCGTCACGGGCCTTCTTGGCGTAGTCGGCGATGGTCTTCTCGATGTCGGCGAACGACATGCGCTCGACGTTGCGCAGCACCGGGGTCACCAGGCCCTTCTCGGTCGACACGGCGATGGAGATGTCCGAGTAGCCGTGGTAGATGATGTCGTCACCATCGATCGACGCGTTGACCAGCGGGAAGCGCTGCAGCGCGTTGGCGGCGGCCTTCACGAAGAAGCTCATGAAGCCCAGCTTGATGCCGTGGGCCTTGACGAACTCGTCCTGCAGTTCCTTGCGCGCGGCCGACACCTTGGACAGGTCGACTTCGTTGAAGGTGGTCAGCATGGCGGTGGAGTTCTTGGACTCCATCAGGCGTTCGGCGATGCGCTTGCGGATGCGGGTCATCGGCACGCGTTCTTCCGGACGTGCGCCACCGGCCTTGCCGGCGCCGCCGTTGCGGGCGAAGTTGACGATGTCTTCCTTGGTCACCGCGCCGCGACGGCCGGTGCCGTCCACGTCGGCCGGGTTCACGCCCTCGGTGATGGCGGTGAAGCGGGCACCCGGCGGCAGCGCATCGGCGGCCGACTTGGCTGCCGGGGCCGGAGCCGCGGCGGGAGCCGGAGCAGCGGCTGCGGCCGGAGCCGGGGCATCGGCCTTCTTCTCTTCAGCGGCCGGAGCCGGGGCAGCCGCCACGGCGCCTTCCTCGATGATCGCCACGACCTGGCTGGAGGTCACGGTGGCGCCCACGTCGAACTTGATCTCCTTCAGCACGCCATCGACCGGCGACGGCACTTCCAGGACGACCTTGTCGGTTTCCAGGTCAAGCAGGTTTTCGTCGCGCTTGACGGCGTCGCCCACCTTCTTGTGCCAGGTGGCGATGGTGCCGTCGGCGACGGATTCGGGCAGTACCGGGGCTTTGACTTCGGTGGCCATGCGGGAGCTTCCTGGTTTGTCTTCTAAATAAGGGGGAGGAGAGTTATTCAGCGACCTGGTCGTTGAACGGGTTGACCAGTGCGTCGGCAATCAGCTGCTGCTGCTCGCGGACATGGTCAGCCATGTGACCGGCAGCCGGCGACGCCGAACGTGCGCGACCGGCGTAATGCAGGTTCTGGCCCTCGGCCAGGCAGAACTGCAGGTGGTGGCGGATCTGGTACCACGCGCCCTGGTTCTGCGGTTCTTCCTGCGTCCACACCACGTCGGTGGCCTTGCCATACTTCTTCAGTTCGGCAGCCAGCAGCGCACGCGGGAACGGATACAGCTGCTCCACGCGGATGATCGCCACGTCGTCCTGGCCACGCTTGGTCTGGTCTTCCAGCAGGTCGTAGTAGACCTTGCCCGAGCACAGCACCACGCGCTTGACCTTCTTGGCGTCGGCATTGGCATCGCCGATCAGGTGCTGGAACTCGCCGTTGGCCAGCTCGTCCAGGGTCGACACCGCCAGCTTGTGGCGCAGCAGCGACTTCGGCGACATCACCACCAGCGGCTTGCGGGTGGTCATGTGCAGCTGGCGACGCAGCATGTGGAAGGCCTGGGCCGGGGTCGACGGCACGACCACCAGCATGTTCTCCAGCGCGCACAGCTGCAGGAAGCGCTCCAGGCGCGCCGAGCTGTGTTCCGGGCCTTGCCCTTCATAGCCATGCGGCAGCAGCAGGGTCAGGCCGGAAATGCGGCCCCACTTGGCTTCACCGGCGGCGATGAACTGATCGATCACCACCTGGGCGCCGTTGGCGAAGTCGCCGAACTGGCCTTCCCAGATGCACAGCGTGTTCGGATCGGTGGTGGAGAAGCCGTACTCGTAGGCCATCACCGCTTCTTCGCTCAGCAGCGAATCGATGACGGTGGCCTTCTCCGGCGAATCCACCAGCTGCCGCAGCGGCATGTAGTAGTTGTCGGTCTTCTGGTCGTGCAGGATCGCATGGCGGTGCGTGAACGTACCGCGGCCGACGTCCTGGCCGACCAGGCGCAGTGCATGGCCTTCGTCCAGCAGGGTGGCGTAGGCCAGGTTTTCGGCAAAGCCCCAGTCGCCCGGAATCTCGCCAGCGGCCATCTTGCGGCGGTCGTCGTAGACCTTGGCCACTCGCGAGTGCAGCTGCACTTCGTCCGGGATGGTGTTGATCAGCTTGGCCAGCTCGACCAGCTTGTTCTTCTCGACCTTGGTCGAGACCGGGTCGGACAGCTTGCCTTCCAGCAGCTTCGGCCAATCAACGAACAGCGGGCTGCTCGGCGGAGTCTTCTCGACCTTGGCCAGTTCGGTGGTCACTTCGCCGGCGTCCAGCTTCTCGCGGTAGGCATCGACCATCGCCTTGCCGGCGCCGGCGGCGATCACGCCCGCCTTTTCCAGCTG
Source organism: Stenotrophomonas sp. YJH_SMC_106-19 (assembly GCF_059368375.1). NCBI lineage: Bacteria > Pseudomonadati > Pseudomonadota > Gammaproteobacteria > Lysobacterales > Lysobacteraceae > Stenotrophomonas > Stenotrophomonas sp. YJH_SMC_106-19. The sequence goes on along the minus strand of NZ_JCAFRQ010000001.1, from coordinate 265,004 downwards.
CTCGGCATACATCTCGCGGGTGGTCGGGTGCTTGCGGATCACCTGGTACATCAGCGGCTGGGTGATCGCCGGCTCGTCGGCCTCGTTGTGGCCCCAACGGCGGTAGCACATCAGGTCGATGACCACGTCCTTGGCGAACTTCTGGCGGAACTCGAACGCCAGCTGCGCGGCGAACACCACCGCTTCCGGGTCATCTCCGTTCACGTGCAGCACCGGTGCGGCAATCATCTTCGCCACGTCGGTGGCATAGCGCGTGGAGCGCGTATCCAGCGGATTGGAGGTGGTGAAGCCGACCTGGTTGTTGACCACGATGTGCACGGTGCCGCCGACGGCGAAGCCGCGGGCCTGCGACATCTGGAACAGTTCCATGACCACGCCCTGGCCGGAGAAGGCCGCGTCGCCGTGGATCAGGATCGGCATGACCTGCTTGCGCGCGGTGTCCTTGCGGCGCTCCTGGCGCGAACGCACGGAACCGGCCACGACCGGGTCGGCGATTTCAAGGTGCGACGGGTTGAACGCCAGCGCCAGGTGGACCGGGCCACCCTCGGTGGCCACGTCGGCGGAGAAGCCCATGTGGTACTTCACGTCGCCGGCCGAGGCGTGCTCGTCGTGCTCGAACTTGCCTTCGAACTCGTCGAACAGCTTGCGCGGGTTCTTGCCCAGGGTGTTGACCAGCACGTTCAGGCGGCCGCGGTGGGCCATGCCGATCACCACGTCCTTGACGCCGTCCTTGCCGGCGCTGCGGATGATGGTGTCCATCATCGGGATCAGCGCATCGCCGCCTTCCAGCGAGAAGCGCTTCTGGCCGACGTACTTGGTGTGCAGGTAGCGCTCCAGGCCTTCGGCCGCGGTCAGGCGCTCCAGGGTGCGGCGCTGGGTGTCAGCGTCCAGCTGGTAGTTGCCGCCGGCCAGTTCCAGCTTCTTGTAGATCCACTGGCGCTGCTCGACCTCGGCGATGTGCATGAACTCCGCACCGATCGAACCGGTGTAGGTCGCCTTAAGGCGCGCCAGCAGATCGCGCAGCTTCATGCGCGGCTGGCCGCCGACGCCACCGGTGCTGAACTCGCTGTTGAGGTCGGCATCGGACAGGCTGTGGAACGGCAGGCCCAGGTCCGGCGTATTGACCGGCGCAGCCAGGCCCAGCGGGTCCAGGCGGGCGTCCAGGTGGCCGCGCGAACGGTAGGCGGTGATCAGACGACCGACATTGCGCTCACGCTCGTCGCCCGCACCTGCGCCGGTGCCGGCCTTCAGCGCATCCTTGGCCGCGTCCGCGATGTGGGAAATGACGGCCGAGTGCGGAATGTCACCTGCTTCGCGGCCCTTGAAGCCGTCGAAGTAGGTCTTCCATTTGGGATCGACACTGTCCGGGGAGACGAGGTACTGCTCGTACAGGTCCTCGACATAGGAGGCGTTGCCGCCGGCGAGTTGCGAAGATTGCGCAAACTGCTTCAGTAGATTGTCCACGATGGAGGGTGTTGATTCGCTTTGTGGGGTATGGCTTAAGAAGGACCCGGCAGGAAGATGAATAGCCCTGCGCAGGCGCGTTCAAACAGCCAAATTGTACCCCCATCCGGACACGAAGGGGCATCGCGGAGGCCATCGTGCGTCCCCCGGTGCCGCTTCCAGACAGGTTGAACCCGACCGTCGCGCTCAGAGGCCGAGCGCGCGGAGTTCGCTGCAATCGCGCGAACGGTCCCAGACGCGCTGCAATTGCTGCTCGAACTGCCGCGAACGTGCCGGCAGCGCGGTGCCGGCCTCGCCGTCGAGGCGATGGCCGATCAGACGAAAGTAGAAGTCGCCCCTGTCATTGATCAGGCAGGCGGACGCCAGTGCCCGGTCGACCGGATCGGCCACCTCGCGGAACAGGATCACGCTGGGCAGCCGCTGTGCCATCGCCAGCAGCGGCGCGCCGGCACGGCCAATGGCTGCCGCGTCATGCACGATCACCCGCAGCTGCTTGTCGTGGCGGGCACTGGCGAAGCGGCGCAGGGCGGCCTGTACCGGGCCGGCAGCGAGCAGGCCCGGGTCCAGCAGGTGGCTGTGCAGCCACACCTGGCGACGGGCACGGTGGAGGATGGCGGTGGTGGCGGCCACGGCCTCGGCGTGGCTGTTGATCGCGCTGGCCGCGTCCAGCCGGCGGCGCATCTGCTGGTGCCCCAGGCCGGCCTCCTCGAAGACCTCGCCCTCAGGCAGGAAGCCCTGCCGCGCGTAGAAGTCGCGGGCGGGCAGCTGTGCGTGCAGATGCAGCTCGGCCAGGTCGAGGCCACGGCCGGCCTCGACCAGGGCCTCGAGCAGGGCTTCACCGATGCCCTGGCTGCGGTGGCTCGCCAGCACCGCCATGCGGCCGACGCGACCATCAGGTGTGAGCCGACCAGTGCCGACCGGCGTGCCGTCGGCATCCAGCGCCAGTACATGGGCGCTGACCGGGTCCATCGCGTCGCGCTCCAGTTCGCTGGCAATGCCCTGCTCCTGCACGAACACCTGCTGGCGCACAGCGTGGATGGCGCCATGCGCATCGGCATGACCTACCTGATGGACGCGGATCGAGGGCATGACTCACGCGCGACCGGCGTCGCTGTCGTCTTCTTCGTCGTCTTCGAAGTTGACGATGACCTCGATGCCATCGTCATGCACGGTCACCACGTGGACATCGTCGGACACGGCGTCGTCATCGATCACCTCCACCTGGTCGCGGCCTTCGACCACCTCACCGAGGACGCCTTCATCCTCGCCCTCGTCGTCGGCGCCATACAGCTCGCTGGGGTCGATCAGCTGGAACACGCCGCCGACCAGCAGCTGCTGGACCACCGCGCGGCCCTTGTCCGACAGTCCGCGATAGGCGGCCGCGTCGAGCTGCTCGGCACCGGCCAGGCGCTGCGCATCCTTCACCGGCAGCGCGAAGTCCTGGCCGCTGACGTACAGGCTGGCGCCCCGCTTGGCCCGGCGCCAGGCCAGGCGGGCCCAGGGGTGGCGTTGCAGCAGAAGGCCGGACTGCAGGGCGGCGACCACCTCTTCCTGTTCCGGCGCGGCCTGGTGGGCCATCACTTCGCCGGCGGCGCGGTAGGTGGTGATGAAGCGGCCGAACCAGTCGCCCAGCTTGTCCGGGTCGTTCATGCGGATGGCGTTGAGGGCGGTGATCACCCGTGCCATTGCCACCGTGTCGATCTCGTTCGGATCGGCCGGCAGCTTCAGGTCGGGGTCCTGATAGCGGATGTTCTCGTCGGCATCGGCGATCAGGGTGTCCAGGTAGTCACTGATGAGTTCGGCCGAGGACGGCGCGCGCATGCCGAAGGAGAACGTCAGGCAGGGGTCTTCGGCGACGCCATGGTGCGGCACGTTCGGCGGCAGGTACAGCATGTCGCCCGGCGCCAGCACCCAGTCGTGGGTGGGCTTGAACACCTCCAGCAGCTTCAGTTCCACGTCCGGACGGAACCCCAGCGGCGGGCGCCGGCCCTTGATCGACTCGCTGGCGTCGATCTGCCAGCGACGATGGCCCTGGGCCTGCAGCAGGAACACGTCGTACTGGTCGACGTGGGCACCGACCGAGCCGCCGGTGGCGGCGAAGCTGATCATGACGTCGTCCATGCGCCAGCGCGGGAGGAAGCGGAAGTGCTCGATCAGCGCGCGCACGTCCGGGTCCCACTTGTCCACGTCCTGCACCAGCAGGGTCCAGTCGTGGTCGGGCAGGGCGGGGAATACGTCTTCCTGGAACGGGCCGGTACGTACGCGCCAGCCGTCCTGGCGCTTGTCGTGCTCGATCAGGCGTGCCAGCACGCCTTCCTCGCAGGCCAGCCCGGCCAGGTCTTCCGGCTGCACCGGAGACTGGAAATCAGCGAAGGCGTTGCGGATCAGCAGCGGACGCTTCTGCCAGAAATCGCGCAGGAACACGGCCGGGGACATGCCCAGCGGCTGGCCGGGACGGGCGGTGACTTCGATGAGCGGGGCGGAGGACTTGCGGGCGGCCATGGGGGAATCCTTGCAGCGGAAAGCGGGAGGGCGGCGCGGCGTGCCGCCAAGGCGTCCATTGTCCGACGTTCGTTGGGATTGCGCACGTGCGGTGGTTTGTCGCGGGGTGTCCGGCCAACGGCGGAGCCCCTCGTGGCGGGTGCTTGGTCGCGTGAAGGCAAAAAGCCGTGCTTGGCCGGGCGGGTGGGCTGCGCGGGGGACGTTGCAAGTACGTCCCTGTAAGCTTGGCCGCCGCATCCATGCGGCGGACACCCCCGCGCAGCCCACCCGCCCGGCCCTTGACAGTCTCCTGCGGGGTCCGCCACGGAATGGAGGAAGAAAATCAAGGGCAACAGCGGCTCGCGCGCTGCGCTTGCCCGGCCCTGCAGAACCCAAAAAACCAAAGAGGGACGCGGCAAAGCCGCGTCCCTCCTTCACATTCCGACCCGACAACAAATGCTCTTCGATCCGTCACCGGGATGCTGTCAGAGGTGGGGCGGATTGGGTTCGCGGGGGTGTCCGCGGCATGGATGCCGCGACCAAGCCCCCAGGGACGGGTTCACGGCGTCCCCCGCGAACCCAACCCGCCCCGCCCAACTCCCAGCAATCCAGAGCCTGGACCGCTGTTGCTGTTGCTGTTGCCTTGGCAGTACACGCCTGCCGCAGGCAGCGCCGCGGCCGCCGCCGCAAAGAAAACCCCTCAGATCTTCTTCGCCAGCGCCTCGGCCAGACCGGTATAGCTGCCCGGGGTCATCTCCAGCAGCCGCTGCTTCGCATCCGCCGGCAGCTCCAGCCCCTGTACGAACGCCCGCATCGACTCGGCGGTGATGCCCTGGCCGCGGGTCAGTGCCTTCAGCTGCTCGTACGGGTTCGGCAGGCCGTGGCGGCGCATCACCGTCTGCACCGCTTCGGCCAGCACTTCCCACGCCGCATCCAGGTCGGCATCCAGGCGCTGCGGATTCACCTCCAGCTTGCCCAGTCCCTTGGCCAGCGAGTCCAGCGCCACCTGGCTGTGGCCGAAGGCGGTACCCAGCGCCCGCAGCACGGTGGAGTCGGTCAGGTCGCGCTGCCAGCGGCTGATCGGCAGCTTCGCGCTGAAATGCTCGAACAGCGCGTTGGCGATGCCGAAGTTGCCTTCGGCATTTTCGAAATCGATCGGGTTGACCTTGTGCGGCATGGTCGACGAGCCGACTTCGCCTTCCTTCAGGCGCTGCTTGAAGTAGCCCAGCGAGATGTAGCCCCAGATGTCGCGGGCCAGGTCGATCAGGATGATGTTGGCGCGGCGGGCGGCATCGCCGATTTCGGCGACGTTGTCGTGCGGCTCGATCTGCGTGGTGTACGGGTTGAACACCAGGCCCAGCCCGGTCACGAAGCGTTCGGCGAAGGCCGGCCAGTCCACGTCCGGGTAGCTGGCGACGTGCGCGTTGTAGTTGCCGACCGCACCGTTGATCTTGCCGGTCAGCTCGACCGCGGCGATCTGGCGGCGCTGACGCTCCAGGCGCGCCACCACGTTCGCCAGCTCCTTGCCCAGGGTGGTCGGCGAAGCGGTCTGGCCGTGCGTACGCGACAGCATCGGCTGCGCGGCCTGGGCGTGGGCCAGGCCACGCAGGGTGGCGGCGATGCCGTCGAGCGTCGGCAGCAGCACCTCGCGGCGCGCCTGCTCGAGCATCAGGCCGTAGCTGAGGTTGTTGATGTCCTCACTGGTGCAGGCGAAATGCACGAACTCCAGTGCCGGCGCCAGCTCGGCGTCGTCCTTCAGCTGCTCCTTGATGAAGTACTCCACCGCCTTGACGTCATGGTTGGTGGTGCGCTCGATCTCCTTCACCCGGGCGGCATGGGTGGGGCTGAAACCGCTGGCCAGCGCGCGCAGACGGGCGGTGGCGGCTTCGGAGAACGCTGCAAGCTCGACGATGCCCGGCTCGGCGGCCAGCGCCAGCAGCCACTCCACCTCGACCGTGACGCGGGCCTTGATCAGGCCGTACTCGGAGAAGATCGGGCGCAGGGCATCGACCTTGCCGGCGTAGCGGCCATCGAGCGGGGACAGGGCGAGCAGGGCGGAATCGGACATGTCGGCAGGGCGGGAGCGAGCGGCGGGGCCGATATTCTACGACGCGTGGCCTTCGCATGCTTGGCAGCACCGGGCCACGCCGGGCGCAGGGAGGCTGCGCGCTGTCCTCGCCCGGCCGGGCCCGGCGCTCCCGATGGGCAACGGTGCCGCAGATGAAACGATCCGGCCCGCTTCCGTCATGCCATGCAACGGGCAAGAGAGTATCGTGATTGCCGCCGCCAGCCCGGGAAGCGACACCCTGCCAGCCGCCGCTTCCCTTTCCCCAACTGAAGTAGTGCGGAGTCGATGCAATGAGCAAAGCTGCAAGCAAGGGTGCCTCCCGGGCGTTCCGGATCGAACACGACAGCATGGGCGAGCTGCAGGTGCCTGCCGATGCCCTGTGGGGCGCGCAGACCCAGCGCGCCGTGCAGAATTTCCCGGTGTCCGGCCAGCGCATGCCGCGCGGGTTCATCCGTGCGCTGGGTCTGGTCAAGGGCGCCGCTGCCGGCGTCAACGCCGAACTGGGCCACCTGCCCAGGAACGTGGCCAAGGCGATCCAGGCCGCCGCCGCGGAAGTGGCGGCGGGCGACTGGGACGCGCATTTCCCCATCGATGTCTACCAGACCGGTTCGGGTACGTCCTCGAACATGAATGCCAACGAGGTCATCGCGACCCTGGCCAACCGCGCCGGCAAGGCCGGCAAGACCACGGTCCATCCCAACGACCACGTCAACCAGGGGCAGAGCTCCAATGACGTGATCCCGACCGCGCTGCGCGTCTCGGCGGTGCTGGCGGCGCACGAACAGCTGCTGCCCGCGCTGGCGCATCTGCGCGGGACCATCGACAGGAAGGGCCGCAGCCTGCGCAAGGTGGTCAAGACCGGCCGTACCCACCTGATGGACGCCATGCCGCTGACCTTCGAGCAGGAGTTCGGCGCCTGGTCGGCACAGCTGGCATCGGCACAGGCGCGCATCGAGGACAGCCTCAAGCGCGTCCGCCGGCTGCCCCTGGGCGGCACCGCCATCGGTACCGGCATCAATGCCGATCCGCGTTTCGGCGCTCAGGTGGCCAAGGCCCTCAAGCAGCACTCGGGTTTCAAGTTCGACAGTGCCGACAACAAGTTTGAAGGCCTGGCCGCGCAGGACGATGCGGTGGAGCTGTCCGGCCAGCTCAATGCGCTGGCGGTGGCGCTGATCAAGATCGCCAACGATCTGCGCTGGATGAATGCCGGGCCGCTGGCGGGGCTGGGCGAGATCGAACTGCCGGCCCTGCAGCCGGGCAGCTCGATCATGCCGGGCAAGGTCAATCCGGTGATTCCGGAGGCGACGGTGATGGCCTGCGCGCAGGTGATCGGTCACCACACGGCGATCACGGTGGCCGGGCAGACCGGCAATTTCCAGCTCAATGTGACCCTGCCGCTGATCGCGGTGAACCTGCTCGAAGGCATCGGCCTGCTGGCCAACGTGTCGACGCTGCTGGCCGACAGCGCCATCGCAGGCCTGAAGGTGCGCGAGGATCGCGTGGCGGAGGCGCTGGCGCGCAACCCGATCCTGGTCACTGCGCTGAACCCGATCATCGGCTATGAGAAGGCCGCGGCAATCGCCAAGCGCGCCTACAAGGAACAGCGGCCGGTGCTGGAGGTGGCGCTGGAGGACAGCGGCCTGGGCGAAGCGGAACTGCGGCGCCTGCTGGATCCGACGGCGCTGACCGCTGGCGGCATCCATGCGGGAGGCGGTGGCGGCGGTTGATCTGCCGAGCAGGCTTGCCGGGCCAATGAGAAACGCCGCCCTCGGGCGGCGTTTGCGTTCAGCGACGGTCGGCGACGATGTTGCCGAAGGTCTCGGTGTAGTCCTTGAACTCGGGGATGCGCTGGATCAGGTCGCCTGGAATGACGTCCATGCCCTCCGGCGGCTGGATCTTCACCGGCTGCATGTTCGGATCGGCCGGGGCGGCCACCAGCGTGTTCTGGCGCAGTACCTGCAGCTTGCCGAACATCGTCTGCAGCATCTGTTTCTGCGCATCGTCCAGCGGAATCTGGATCTCGTCCATCTTCATCGTGCCGTCGGCCAGGATGATGATGTTCGGTGCCGGTGGACGGCGCACGGTCACCATGCCTTCGCTGACGGAGATCTTGGGCTTGCCACGCTCTGCGCGGTGGTTGCGGTAATCCTGGTCGCAGCCGGCCAGGCCCAGGCAGAACAGGGCAGCCAGCAGCAGAAACAGCTTCTTCATGACGATTCGATCGGGGGCATCCGGGGTACCCATTGTAAGCCCGGTGGCGGCAGCGGGGACCCGCTGCCGGCCGGCTGCGCTGAAGTGTCTCAGTTGGAGAAGGTGACCGAGCTGTCCTTCCCGCAGTCGTCGACGTCGCTCTGGTCCATGCTGGCGTAGGGCTTGAAGGCCGGCAGTTCGCGGGCAAGCGCCTGCTGGCTGGCCAGCATCGCCGGCAGGCGGTCGCAGATGCGCTTGGCCTGCGCTTCGATCTTGGCGGCCTCGGCGTTGATCCGCTTCTCCACGCCTTCGCTGTCACCGCTGAAGATACCCTTGAGCGCTTCACCGGCAGCGCTGGCACCGAGCTTGGCACCGGCCAGGCCGACATTCATCCCGTCCGTCGCGATGGCGACCACGTGACCGCGGTACTCCAGCAGCTGGCGGCGCTGCGCGTCGTTGGTCGGCACATCCTTGCCGCCGATCAGCAGATGTCCATCCGGCGTGATCTCCGCGCGCGGCTGATTGTCGGCGGAGATCTTGATGTTGCCCTCAGTGATCTCCCTGCGGGCCTCATCCATGGCTTCCTGGACTTTTCTGCCAACGCCGCTGGAGGTTTCGGCGACGCTCTTGCCGACACTGGTGTCGGGCGCGGAAGACGTGCCACCGCAGGCGATCAGCGGCAGGCACAGCAGGGTGGCAGGCAGCAGGCGCATCAGGTTCATGGCATTCCCCTCGAATCGGTGGGTTGGGATTTACTTGTTGCGGGGCAGGGTGACCCTGCCGCTGACGTTGCGGTGCACGACGTCGCCGCTGCCGCTGTGATCGACGGTCAGGTTGCCGCGCACGCCATCGACGTCGACGTCGCCGGAGCCATGGCTGCGCACGTGCACATCGCCGCCGATGTCACCCAGGTCGATGCCCCCCGAGCCCACCACGCCGATCTGGACGCTGCCCTGCACGCGCTTGAAGTCGACGTCGCCCGATCCGACTGTGTCCAGGCGTGCGTTGCCACGCACGTCGCTGATCGTGAGGTCGCCGGAGCCGACCGTGCCGACGATCGCGTCGCCCCCGATGTTGCGCGCCTTGACGTCACCCGAGCCGAGCGACAGCAGGTTCAGTGCGCGGCCACCGTCGATCTCCAGGTCGCCGGAGCCGACGGAGGCATGGATGGTGCCGCGGGTGCCGCGCGCAACGGCGTCGCCGGAGCCGACATCCACGCTCAGTGACTGCGCGTTGTCGATGCTGGCATCGCCGGAGCCGACCTTGAACTGCAGCGGCAGGTTGTCCGGCACGCTGCCGCGGATGTCCAGCCAGGCGTAGAAGTTGCCCAGGTTCAGGCCGGCACGGCTTGCGCGGCGCAGGCTGACCACCAGCTTGTCGCCTTCCCGGCGCTGGTCCAGCACCAGCTGGTCCAGCAGATCCTGGCTGGACGCGCAGGCACGGCCGTCGAGCTGACCGCCTCCACTGCGGGCGGTCACCTTCAGATCGAACTGGTTCACCTCGAACACCACCGCCTTGGCACCGGCCGCGTCCAGCTTCAACGTGCGTGCAGCGGTGAACTTGCAGTTGGGTGCATCGGCGGCCAGGGCCGACAGCGGCATCAGCAACAACGCGGTACAGGCGAGCAGGGAACGCATGGGTGGTGGCTCCGGTAAGGGGTCAGATTTCGCCGGCGCGGCGGCGCAGGCGGATGGCAAGGAAGATGAAAAGCGCGCCGAACGCAGCGCCGATCCACAGTCCCGGCATCGCCAGCGACTTCAGCTGCGCGACCGGGCCCATCAGCGCGGTGACCGATTCCAGGTCCGCACGCGAGTCCTGCAGGCCGGTGCGGTAGATCAGGTCCATGCCGGGCACGCCACTGAGCAGCAGGCGACCGACGACGTTCTGCCAGAACCAGCCGCTGGTGAGCCCGAACAGGGTCATGACCTTGGTGGTGGAGACGATGATCCCGGCGAACAGCGGCAGCATCACCGCCCACAGGAACGGCTTGGACTTGGCCCAGGCCGAGCACAGCAGCAGCCAGCCGGCGGTCGGCAGCGCCCACAGGACGTAGACCGGAATCCAGGACAGGTGGCCGGCGGCCAGGGTCAGCGGGCTGGCCGGTCCCCAGATCAGGTTCATCGGGCTGCCACCGTGCAGCGCGGCCACCAGGCTGATGATGGCGAGGAAGCCGAACATGGTCAGGATGCCCGCGACCACTGCGATCAGCGGGGCGATCACCAGCGCGCTGATCACCTTGGAAAGCACGGTCTGGGTATCGGACAGTGGCAGCGATTTCCAGAACAGGATGCTGCGGTCGCGGCGGTCGTCATACAGCGCGCCAAGGCAGTAGAAGAACATCACGAACGCCAGCACCAGGAATGGCCAGGCCGAACTGAGCACCAGGGTCAGGTCGAGGCCGTTGCCCAGGTCGGCCATGTCCTTGGCACTGATGTTGCGGGTCAGCAGCGCCAGGTCCAGGCCGTTGATGTTCACGTCCTCGCCATCGATGTGCAGATTGCCGTCGCGCGCAGCGCGATGCAGGGCGAACAGGCCGAAGGCGATGCCCACACCGCTCATCAGCAGCGACACCACGCCGGCAATCAGCGGCGCATAGAGGAACCCGCCACGGTTCTCCCAGTATTCACGCTTGAGCAGCCAGCGCAGCGTGCCGGCGGGGCCGACGGGATGATTGACGGCGTTCATGCGTAGGTCCCCTTCATGACAGCGACGAACAGATCAGCCAGGCCCGGGCTGCGGGTCTCGCCGAGGGAGGTGAGCTGGTCACGCGGCACGCCGTCATACAGCAGCACGGTCTTGCCGAAGGCCAGGGCGCGCTCGTCGATCGGCTTGAGCGCACGCGCGGTATCGAGCTGCTCGGCGTTGACCAGCAGCTCGGTGTAGCGTTGGCCGACATCGTCCATCTCTGCGTCGAGCACGATGCGGCCGTCGCGGATGAACATGACGTCGCTGAGGATGTGCTCGATCTCTTCGACCTGGTGGGTGGTGACGATGATCGTCTTCTGCTCGTCGAAGTAGTCCTCCAGCAGGCGCTGGTAGAACTCCTTGCGGTACAGGATGTCCAGGCCCAGGGTCGGCTCGTCGAGCACCAGCACGCGGGCGTCGATGGCCATCACCAGGGCCAGGTGCAGCTGCACGATCATGCCTTTGGACAGTTCGCGCACGCGCTGCTTCGGCTGCAGCTTGGTGTTGGCCAGGAAGCGCTCGCAGCGGGCGCGATCGAAGCGTGGATGCACGCCGGCGACGAAGTCGATGGCCTCGCGCACCTTCAGCCAGCGGGGCAGCACCGCGACGTCGGCGATGAAGCAGATGTCCTTCATCAGCTCATCCCGATGCAGGCGCGGGTCGCGGCCGAGCACGCTGAGGTCGCCTTCCACCGTGGTCAGGCCGAGGATGGCCTTCAACGCGGTGGTCTTGCCGGCACCGTTGGGTCCGATCAGGCCGATGATCCGGCCCGCCGGAATGGTGAAGCTGGCATTGTCGAGCGCGACCGTGCTCTTGTAGGCCTTGCGCAGGCCGCGGGCGGTGATGACCGCGTCGCTTGCAGCGGTACTGGTGAGGCTGGCATTCATCAGACTTTCCCCTGGGTCAGCAATTCGTCGAGGCTCAGCCCCAGGCGCTGGATGCGCTCCAGGACGGCCGGCCATTCTTCATTGAGGAAGCGCTCGCGCTCGCTGCTGCGCAGCTGCGTGGCCGCCTGCTCGGTCATGAACATGCCCAGGCCCCGGCGCTTCTCGACCAGGCCTTCGTCAGCCAGTTCCTGGTAGGCGCGCGAAACGGTGATGGGGTTGAGCTGGTAGTCGGCGGCCACCTGGCGCACCGAAGGCAGGGCGTCGCCCGGCTTGAGGATTCCGTCGAGCATCATGGCGATCACGCGCTCCTTCAGCTGGCGGTAGATGGGAGCGCCGTCGCTCCACTGGATGTCGCTCATGGTCAGCTCCGTGGGGTCAGCGGCTGTGCGAACGAGAAATACGGCATGGACAGGGAGCTGTGCAGCCGACGCGGGGGGGAGGGTGAAGCTTCCGGCGTCCCGGCCGTGGGAGTGGGCGCGTCCTGCGGGGTATCGGACAGAGAGGGGGCGGTGGGCGCGCGTGGCGAGGCCAGCCACGCCATCACCAGCAGGGTCGAAACGGCGGTGATCGCGGGAGCGGTGACGTTGCGATGCATCCGGGTGTTCATGGCATACCCCCTGTCTCAGGTGACTGGTGTTGTATGCAACTATAACACCGGCACGCCGACGTGCAACCCCCGACATGACCCAACTGATGGCAGGGGGTGTCATGGCATAGACGCAATTCTGCAAGTCATTGATTTGAATGCGGAATGATGCTCGGTGGGCGCAGGCCGTCGCGTCGCTTCCATTCAGCTGCGTCCATGCTATGTCAAGCACCGGCCAGCTTCTGGCTCCGGCTGCGTTGCCGCCAATCCGCGCAAAGCGCCGGGGCGGTCGCGCGGCCGGGTGCCCCCGGGGCCGGTGCTATAGTTCGGCCGATTCCCGGCCGCTCCCGGCCGGGCCCTGTGAATGGCCACCGCGGACCGCTCCGATGCCCCTGCCGACCGTCTTCCCGTGCCGCCTGCGCGGTCTTTCCCTGCTGACCCTGCTGGCTGGGCTGGCCCTTCCCGGCCTCACCCTGGCCGCCGATCTGCTGGATGTGGACTACCGGCCCCTGGCCGGCAAGCAGCAGGTCAACCTGCAGCAGCGCTATCACGGCCAGGTGCTGCTGGTGGTCAATACCGCCAGCAAGTGCGGGTACACGCCGCAGTACGAAGGCCTGGAAGCGCTGCAGCAGCGCTATGCACGCCGCGGGTTCGCGGTCCTCGGCTTCCCGTCCAACGATTTCAAGGGCCAGGAACCCGGTGACGAAGCGCAGATCCAGGAATTCTGCACGCTGACCTATGGCGTGAAGTTCCCGATGTTCGAGAAGGTCCACGTGGTCGGTGCGCAGGCCACCCCGCTGTACCAGCGCCTGACCGCGGCAACCGGCGTGGCGCCGGGCTGGAACTTCCACAAGTACCTGGTCGGCCGCGACGGCAGGGTCATCGCCCAGTTCGCCAGCAAGGTCACGCCGGATGATCCGCAGCTGATCGCGGCCATCGACAAGGCACTGGCCGCGCCCGCCGCCACGCGTTGATATCCGGCACGGATGCCTCGACATCGACGGCATGCGTGCGACAATGCTTCTTTTCGCGCCGACGTCGGCGCCCAGTCACTTCCAGGAATGCAGCGAATGAAGATGGGAATGCGCGGCGCAGCGGCGTCGGTTCTGATTCTGGCGATGGGCACTTCGGGTGTCGCTCTGTCGCAACAACCGGCGGCCCCCGCAGCCGCCAAGGAGACCGCAACCTTGAATTCCCCCAAGCAGAAGCTCGGTTACGCCATCGGCCTGGATGTCGCCAAGTCGTTCACCCCGATCGCCGATGAAATCGACGTCGCTGCCCTGCGCACGGCCGTGGAGCGTTCGTTCGAAGGCCTGCAGCCGCAGATCACCCAGGAACAGGCCAAGGCCACCGATGCCGCCCTGCGCCAGGTCGTGATGGCCCGCAGCGGCCAGCAGGTGCCGGGCGTTGCGCCGGGCTCGCAGCCGCCGAAGGTCGATCGGGTGAAGGTCGCACAGATGATCGGTTCCTACTCGGTGGGTCCGTCGCTGGCACAGCTGAAGGACGACATTGACGTTGCGTCGCTGTTTGACGCAATCAGCACTGGTCTGAGCAAGGGCCAGCCGAAGATGACCGAGGCTGACGCCACGGCCACCATCCAGGCGTTCATGGGCGCCAAGCAGGCCGAAATGCAGGCCAAGGCTGCCCAGGCTGCACAGACCAACCGTCAGGAAGGCAATGCATTCCTGGCCAAGAACAAGACCCAGCCGGGCGTGGTGACCACGGCCTCGGGGCTGCAGTACCAGGTGATCCGCCCGGGCAGCGGCGAGCGTCCGCTGCCGACCAGCAAGGTGCGCGTGAACTACGAAGGCAAGCTGCTCGACGGCACCGTCTTTGACAGCTCCGCCAGCCGTGGCCCGGCCGAGTTCGGCCTGGACCAGGTGATCAAGGGCTGGACCGAAGGCGTCGCGCTGATGCCGGTCGGCTCCAAGTACCGCTTCTGGATCCCGGGCGAGCTGGCCTACGGTGAGAACGGCACCCCGGGCGGCCCGATCGGTCCGAACGCCACGCTGACCTTCGACGTCGAACTGCTGGGCGTCCTGCCGTAAGCCACCACGGAGCCTGCACGGACATGCGCGTTGCGATTTTCGGTACCGGTTACGTCGGCCTGGTGACGGGCACCTGCCTGGCCGATGTCGGCCACCAGGTGATCTGCGTCGATATCGACCAGGGCAAGGTCGATGGCCTGAACCAGGGCATCATCCCGATCTATGAGCCGGGCCTGGAGCCGATGGTGAAGGCCAACCACGCTGCGGCGCGGCTGGCGTTCACCACTGATGCGGCCGCGGCGATCGCGCATGGCCAGGTGGTGTTCATCGCCGTGGGCACACCGCCGGACGAGGATGGCAGCGCCGACCTGCAGTACGTGCTGGCCGTGGCCCGCACCATCGGCCGGCACATGAGCGTGCCGACCGTGGTGGTCAACAAGTCGACGGTGCCGGTCGGCACCGCCGACAAGGTCCGTGCAGCGATCACCGACGAACTCGCGGCGCGCGGCGCCGACATCGCCTTCGATGTGGTCTCCAACCCGGAGTTCCTGAAGGAAGGCGACGCGGTCGCCGACTGCATGCGACCGGACCGCATCATCATCGGTGCCACCAGCGACGAGTCGGTGGCGGTGATGCGTCGCCTGTATGCACCGTTCAACCGCAACCACGACCGCGTGGTGGAGATGGACGTACGCTCGGCCGAGCTGACCAAGTACGCCGCCAACGCGATGCTGGCGACCAAGATTTCGTTCATGAACGAGATTGCCAACATTGCCGAGCGTGTCGGCGCCGACGTCGAGCAGGTCCGCCAGGGGATCGGCTCGGACCCGCGCATCGGCTGGCATTTCATCTATCCGGGCGCCGGTTACGGTGGCTCGTGTTTCCCCAAGGATGTGCAGGCGCTGGCCCGCACCGCCCAGCAGAGCGGCCTGGAGCCGAAGCTGCTGAACGCGGTGGAAGCGGTCAACGATGCGCAGAAGGGCCACCTGTTCGCCCTGGTCCAGCGCCACTACGACAAGGGCGAGGACGAGGGCGTGCGCGGCAGGACGTTCGCCGTGTGGGGGCTGGCCTTCAAGCCGAATACCGACGACATGCGCGAGGCCTCCAGCCGCCGCCTGCTGGCGCAGCTGTGGGAGGGTGGGGCGACCGTACGTGCGTTCGACCCCGAAGCCATGCACGAAGCGCAGCGCATCTTCGGTGAGCGCGATGATTTGGTGTTCTGTGACAGCGCCGATGACGCGCTGCAGGGCGCCGATGCGTTGATCGTGGTGACCGAATGGAAGCAGTTCCGCAGCCCTGATTTTTCGATGCTGCGCGAACGGCTGAAGGACGCGGTCGTGTTCGACGGCCGCAACCTGTACGACCCCGCCGAGGTCGAAGCGGCGGGCCTGGCGTACTACGGCATCGGCCGGGGGCGTTCACTGCATGTCTGAGCTGCCGACCGAACGCGAGCAGGCGCTGGAAGCGCGCCTGGTCGAGCTGGAGATGCGTGTGTCCTTCCAGGAACACGCGCTGGCCGAACTGAGCGACGCACTGGCCGATGCCCGGATGCAGGGCACCCGCAACGCCGATGTGCTGCGCGTGCTGCTGGAAGACCTGGGCAAGGTCCGCAACGCACTGAATTCCTCCGATCCGGCGAGCGAACCGCCGCCGCCGCACTACTGATCCATACCCTTATCTATGAGCGATACCCTCCGCGACCAGTTGCTGGGCCTGGGCTTCAAGCCCGCGCCCAAGCCCGAGCGCAAGAATGATGGCCCCCGCCGTGATGGCCGCCCGCAGGGCAAGGGCGGCAACGGCAATGGAAAGCCACAGGGCGCAGGCAAGGGCGAGCACACGCCCGGTGAGCGTCGCGGTCCCGGTGGTGCGCCGGGCAAGCCGGGGCAGCACCGTGGACAGGGCTCGCGCAGGCCGCGCAGTGCCGAGGAGATGGATCTGGCCAAGGCCTATGCCATCCGTGCCCAGAAGGAGAAGGAAGAGCGCATCGAAGCCGAGCGCCTGAAGCAGGAGGAAGCGCGTCAGCGCCGCGAGGCGAAGGCGAAGCTG
Source organism: Stenotrophomonas sp. YJH_SMC_106-19 (assembly GCF_059368375.1). NCBI lineage: Bacteria > Pseudomonadati > Pseudomonadota > Gammaproteobacteria > Lysobacterales > Lysobacteraceae > Stenotrophomonas > Stenotrophomonas sp. YJH_SMC_106-19. Next base: position 248,609 of record NZ_JCAFRQ010000001.1, on the reverse strand, counting down.
GAAGAACTGCTGAAGGACAAGGGCCTGAATGACGAGGCGGCCGACATCGCGCGGCACTTCCCGTATGGCGGCAAGATCAAGCGGATCTATGTCACCGCGGCACAGCTGACCGCGCTCAATGCCGGCGAGCTGGGCGTGGTGCAGCTCAATGGCCGCTATCTGCTGGTCACCGCCGAGGTGCTGAACCAGGCCGAAGCCGTGTTCGCGGCCTCGGTGGCGCTGAAGGTCGATCCGGATGCCCCGGCCGAGGACGATCCCTACGCCGATCCGCAGTACCAGGTGCCGGATGACCTGGTCTGGTAAGCCTGCACCGCAGTGATCGGAAACGCCGGGCAATGCCCGGCGTTGCTGTTTCTGCGCGGTCTATTCGGGATCGTAGTCGAGGTTGGATGCGAGCCAGCGCTCGGCCTGGGCGCGATCCACGCCCTTGCGCCGCGCGTAGTCGCCCACCTGTTCGCGGCTGAGGCGGCCGACCACGAAGTACTGGCTCTGTGGATGGCTGAAGTAGTAGCCGGAGACGGCCGCGGTGGGCAGCATCGCGAAGCTCTCGGTCAGCGTCATGCCCGCGTTGGCTTCCGCCTGCAGCAGATCGAACAGGCGGCGCTTCTCGCTGTGCTCCGGGCACGCTGGATAGCCGGGGGCGGGCCGGATGCCGCGATACTTCTCGTCGATCAGCGCATCGTTGTCCAGCGCTTCGGTGCGGTCATAGCCCCAGAACTCGGTGCGCACCCGCTGGTGCAGGCGTTCGGCCAGTGCTTCGGCGAAGCGGTCGGCCAGGGCCTTGAGCAGGATCGCGTTGTAATCGTCGTGCTCGGCTTCAAAGCGCGCGACATGGGCATCGATGCCGATACCGGCGGTGACCGCGAACGCACCGATCCAGTCCTGTCGCCCGCTGTCGGCCGGTGCGATGAAATCGGCCAGGCAGAAGTCGGGGCGCTCGGCCGGCTTGTCGACCTGCTGGCGAAGGAAGTGCAGGGTGGTCTCGCCCTGTGGATGCTGCACGCGGACATCGTCACCGACACTGTTGGCCGGCCACAGGCCGAACACCGCCTTGGCGGTCAGCCACTTCTCCGCGACGATGCACGCCAGCATCGCCCGGGCGTCGCGGTACAGCTCGCTGGCCTGGGTGCCGACGATCTCGTCAGTGAGGATGGCCGGAAACTTGCCAGCCAGTTCCCAGGCCTGGAAGAACGGCGTCCAGTCGATGTAATCGACCAGTTCCGACAGGGGATAGTCTTCGAACACATGCAGTCCGGGCTGGTTCGGAACCGGGGGCACATAACTGTCCCAGCCGCCCTGGAATTTCTGGCCGCGCGCGTGCTCCAGCGAGACCAGCCGCTTGGCATCGCCACGGTTGCGGTGACGGGCGCGGATCTCGGCGTAGTCGGCTTCATTGGCAGCAACGAAGCCCGCGCGCAGGTCGCGCGAGATCAGCGACTGGGCCACGCCCACCGCGCGCGAGGCATCCTTCACCCAAACCGTAGGGGCATGGTAGTGCGGGTCGATCTTCAACGCCGTGTGCGCGCGCGAGGTGGTGGCACCGCCGATCAGCAATGGCAGGTCGAATCCCTGGCGCTGCATCTCGCGGGCGACATGGCTCATTTCCTCCAGTGACGGCGTGATCAGCCCTGACAGGCCGATCAGGTCGGCCTTGTGCTCGCGGGCCGCATCGAGAATCTTCTGCGCCGGCACCATCACGCCCAGATCGACCACCTCGAAGTTGTTGCAGGCAAGGACCACGCCGACGATGTTCTTGCCGATGTCGTGCACATCGCCTTTCACGGTGGCCATGATGATGCGGCCGTTGCTCTTGGCGGTGTCACCGCTGCGGGCCTTCTCCGCCTCGATATAGGGCAGCAGGTAGGCCACCGCCTTTTTCATCACGCGGGCCGACTTCACCACCTGCGGCAGGAACATCTTGCCGGCACCGAACAGGTCGCCGACGACGTTCATGCCATCCATCAACGGCCCTTCGATCACGTCCAGTGGACGGCTGGAGGCCTGCCGTGCCAGCTCGGTGTCCTCTTCCACGAACGCATCCAGCCCGTGCACCAGGGCGTGGGCCAGGCGCTGCTCGACCGGCTTGGCGCGCCAGGCCATGTCTTCGCTTTTCACCTTGCCCTTGCTGCCCTTGTAGCGTTCGGCAATCTCCAGCAGGCGCTCGGTGGCGTCGGGGCGGCGGTTGAGGATCACGTCCTCCACGCGCTCGCGCAGGTCCGGCTCCAGTTCGTCATAGATCGGCATGGCACCGGCGTTGACGATGCCCATGTCCATGCCGGCGGCGATGGCGTGGTACAGGAAGACCGAATGGATCGCCTGGCGCACCGTTTCGTTGCCACGGAACGAGAACGACACGTTGGAAACGCCGCCGGAGACGTGGCAGTGCGGCAGGGTCTGCTTGATGATGCGCGTGGCTTCGATGAAGTCCACCGCGTAGTTGTCGTGCTCCTCGATGCCGGTGGCGACAGCGAAGATGTTCGGGTCGAAGATGATGTCCTGTGGCGGGAAGCCGATCTCATCGACCAGAATGCGGTAGGCGCGCGTACAGATCTCGACCTTGCGCGCACAGGTGTCGGCCTGGCCGCTTTCGTCGAACGCCATCACCACCGCTGCCGCGCCGTAACGCAGCACCTTGCGCGCGTGTTCGCGGAACAGGGCCTCGCCTTCCTTCAGCGAGATCGAATTGACCACGCTCTTGCCCTGCAGGCATTTCAGGCCGGCTTCGATCACGCTCCATTTGGACGAGTCGACCATCACCGGAATGCGGGCGATGTCGGGCTCGGACATGATCAGGTTGAGGTAGCGGGTCATCGCCGCCTCGGAGTCGATCAGGCCCTCGTCCATGTTGACGTCGAGGATCTGCGCGCCACTGGCCACTTGTTGCCGGGCCACGTCCACGGCCTCCTCGTAGCGGCCTTCCTTGATCAGCTTGCGGAACTGCGCGCTGCCGGTGACGTTGGTGCGCTCGCCGACGTTGACGAACAGCAGGTCCGGGGTGATGACCAGCGGTTCCAGGCCGGACAGGCGGGTGGGGCGGACAGGCGTCATGGCAGGCAGTGGCTCAGCAACGGCAGGGCGGGAAGTGCGGAACGGTGGCGGCGACGTTCATGCCGCCTGGTCCTGGCGGTCCGGCAGGACACGCGGTGGCAGTCCGGCCACCGCCTGGGCGATGGCACGGATGTGGTCGGGGGTGGATCCGCAGCAGCCGCCGACCAGGTTGAGCAGGCCATCGCGGGCGAAACCGCGCAGGGTCGCCGCCATTTCTTCGGGGGTCTCGTCATACTCGCCGAAGGCATTGGGCAGGCCGGCATTGGGATGCGCGCTGACATGGCAGTCGGCAACCTGCGACAGCGTTTCGACATGCGGGCGCATCGCATCGGCACCCAGCGCGCAGTTCAGGCCGATCGACAGGGGCCGCGCGTGTGCCAGCGAGGCGTGGAAGGCTTCGGCGGTCTGGCCGGACAGGGTGCGGCCGGAGGCATCGGTGATCGTGCCGGAGATCATCACCGGCAGGCGCGCACCGCGCGCATCGAAGGCTTCCTCCACCGCATACAGCGCCGCCTTGGCGTTGAGCGTGTCGAAGATGGTTTCGACCATGAGGGTGTCCGCGCCGCCGTCGATCAGGCCATCGATGGCTTCGCGGTAGGTGTCGCGCAGCTCATCGAAACTGGTGTTGCGGAAGCCCGGATCGTTGACGTCGGGACTGATCGATGCGGTGCGGCTGGTGGGGCCAAGCACGCCGATCACGAAGCGCGGCTTGCCGGGCGTGGTGGCTTCAACGGCATCGCAGCAGGCGCGGGCCACGGCGGCGCCGGCCTTGTTCAGTTCGTACACCAGATGCTCGAGGTGGTAGTCGGCCTGGCTGACCGAGGTGGCGTTGAAGGTATTGGTTTCCACCAGGTCCGCGCCGGCTTCCAGGTAGGCGGTGTGGATGTCGGCGATGACCTGCGGCCGGGTGAGCAGCAACAGGTCGTTGTTGCCCTTCAGATCGTGGCCCTGCGGCGCGGCGTGGTCGCAGCCCGGCCCGTGCAGGTGATCGTAGCCATCGGCGAAACGCTCACCGCGGTAGTCGCCTTCCTGCAGGCCATGGCGCTGGATCATCGTGCCCATCGCTCCGTCGATGATCAGGATCCGCTCGCGCAGCGCGCCCAGCAGGGCATTGGCACGTTCGGGGTGCAACCAGGGCAGGACGGGCATGATGATTCCGGACTCAGGGCTTGTTGGCGATCAGCGAGATCACTTCGAAGTGCGGCGGCCGCTTCTCGCGGGTGACCGTCTCCAGGCTGGAAACCTGCAGGCCGGCCTTGTCGACGAATTTCTTCAGTTCCTTGTCGCTGAAACCCAGGTTGACGTGACCATAGGCTTCCACCGCTGCCTTGTGTTCGTGGCGCGCCAGGCTGCACAGCAGCAGGCGGCCGCCCGGGCGCAGCACGCGCGCGGCTTCGGTGACGGCCTGCGCCGGCTTGCTGGCGTAGGTCAGTGCGTGCATCAGCACCACCAGGTCGAAGCTGCGGTCCTTGAAGGGCAGGGCATGCATGTCACCCTCGCGCACTTCCACATTGGGCAGGCGGCGCAGGCGTTCACTGGCAGCGGCCACCACGCGCGCGCTGGTGTCGATGCAGATGTAGCGCTTGGCATGCGGTGCCACCAGTTCGGCCAGCACGCCGTCGCCGGACGCGATATCGAGCACGTCGCCGGTTTCCAGCAGGGGCAGGGCGGTACGCGCCAGCGCCTCCCAGGTGCGGCCCGGAGAATAGTGACGTTCCATGTCGCCGGCCACGCTGTCGGCCCAGTTCTGGTCCGCGGCGCGGCTGGCCAGCACGGCGGCGACCCGTTCAGCGTCCTGGCGCAGCAGTGGATCGTCGCTTCCGTTGCTCAAGGCATGCCACAATGCGCGCTGCGCCGGATCCAGCTGCGCTTCGTCGAAGCGGTAGTAGGCCGACACGCCGGCGCGGCGGTCGCGGACCAGGCCCGCTTCCTTCAGGCGCGCCAGGTGAGTGGACACGCGCGGCTGGGCCAGCCGGGTGATCGCCGAAAGCTCGGCCACGGTCAGCTCTTCCTGCTCCAGCAGCGCCAGCAGGCGCACCCGCGTCGCATCGGCGAACACCTTCAGGCGGGTTGACCAGTCTTCCAGATCCATGAATATCTACCTATCGCGATATAGAGATATATTCGCTGGATCGGCCGCCGTGGTCAAGTCGGTGGCGTATGGAAACTCCCCGGGCCCCGGTACAATCGGCACACCTGGGCGCGCGCTGCGCGGCCATAACCTCATGTACCCGGGAGGGTGTTGTGGATTTCAGCTTTACTGAAGAGCAGTTGATGCTGCAGGACGTGGCGCGGCGCATCGCGCAGGAGAAGATCGCCCCGAGCGCGGAGCATCATGACCGTACCGGCGAGTTCCCGCTGGAGAACATCCGCCTGCTGGGCGAGAACGGCCTGATGGGCATCGAGGTACCGACCGAATACGGCGGCGCTGGCATGGATCCGATCGCGTATGTGCTGGCGATGGTGGAGGTCGCCGCTGGCGACGCGGCCCATTCGACCATCATGTCGGTCAACAATTCGCTGTTCTGCAACGGCATCCTGACCCACGGCAGCGAGGAGCAGAAGCAGAAGTACGTGCGCGCCATCGCGGAGGGCGAGGCCATCGGTGCATTCGCCCTGACCGAGCCGCAGTCCGGTTCGGATGCGACCGCCATGCGTTGCCGCGCGGTCAAGCAGGCCGACGGCACCTACGTCATCAATGGCAAGAAGAGCTGGATCACCTCCGGCCCGGTGGCCCGGTACATCGTGTTGTTCGCGATGAGCGAGCCGGACAAGGGCGCGCGTGGCATCACGGCTTTCCTGGTCGACACCGAAAAGGCCGGCTTCGGCCGTGGCAAGACCGAGCCGAAGCTGGGCATCCGTGCCTCGGCGACCTGCGAGATCGAATTCAACGATTACGTCGCCCAGCCGGAAGACGTGCTGGGCCAGGAGGGCGAGGGCTTCAAGATCGCCATGGGCGTGCTCGATGCCGGGCGCATCGGCATCGCATCGCAGGCCATCGGCATCGCCCGTGCCGCTTATGAAGCGACGCTGGAGTATGTGAAGGAGCGCAAGGCGTTTGGCGCGCCGATCGGTACTTTCCAGATGACCCAGGCCAAGATCGCCGACATGAAGTGCAAGCTGGACGCAGCCCTGCTGCTGACGCTGCGCGCGGCATGGGTGAAGGGCCAGGGCAAGCGTTTCAGCAATGAAGCGGCCATCGCCAAGCTGACGGCGTCGGAAGCGGCGATGTGGATCACCCACCAAGCCGTGCAGATCCATGGTGGCATGGGCTACTCCAAGGAAATGCCGCTGGAGCGCTACTTCCGCGATGCCAAGATCACCGAGATCTACGAGGGCACCTCGGAGATCCAGCGCCTGGTGATCGCCCGCAACGAGACCGGGCTGCGCTGAGTCGAAACGGCTGCGCCGCTGCAACAGCGGCGCAGCCGGTAGATCCATGCCCTGCATGCACGGGCCTGTTGGTCGGGCGATGCCGATCTGTTCCAATGCAGGGCCTTTTTTACAGGTTCTGCAGAGATGATCTATCGAGGTTGGGGAATCCTGACACTGGTGACGCCGATCGCAGCGATCCTGCTGCTGGCTTACCTCTTCCCGCACGATGGCCCCCGGGGCAACATCCCGCTGCCCCAGGTGCTGCTGGGGGCAGGCATTGGTGCAACCGTGAACGTGCTGCTGGGCTTGTGGCTCAACCGTACTCCCCGGCAGAAAGGGGAAACTGCGCCCCACCACTTCTTCTTCGTACCCATGCAATGGGCCGCGCTGGTTCTGCTGGCGGTGTGCGTGGCGGTCGCGCTGCTGCGCTGATCTGCTCTGGCATCCCCCCGCGATAAACAAAAAAGGCCCCGGATCGCTCCGGGGCCTTTTCGTTGCAGCGCAGGGTGGATCAGCGATCCGGACGATGCGCTGCTTCGCCCTCACGCTGGCGGCTGAGGAATTCCTTCGACGGCTCGTCCAGCTTGTCGCCGAGCATGCGCCGCACGACCACGAAGAAGACCGGGATCATCAGCAGGCCGAGCAGGGTGGCGAACAGCATGCCGCCGATCACGCCGGTACCGATGGCGTGACGGGAGTTGGCGCCGGCGCCGCTGGAGATCGCCATCGGGATCACGCCCATGATGAACGCGAAGGACGTCATCAGGATCGGGCGGAAGCGCAGGCGTGCCGCCTCGATGGTGGCATCGCGCAGGTTCTTGCCCGCCGCACGCTGCTCCACCGCGAACTCCACGATCAGGATCGCATTCTTCGCCGCCAGGCCGATAACGGTGATGAGGCCGATCTTGAAGAACAGGTCGTTCGGCAGGCCACGCATCATCGACAGGCCGATGGCACCGAGCACGCCCAGTGGCACCACCAGCAGCACCGCTACCGGGATCGACCAGCTTTCATACAGCGCCGCCAGGCACAGGAACACCACCACGATGGACAGCACCAGCAGCAGCGTCGCTGCGTTGCCGGCCAGGATTTCCTGGTAGGACATGCCCGACCAGTCGTAGCCGAAGCCGGCCGGCAGGTCGTTGTTGACGATGCTCTCCATGGTCTGCATCGCCTCACCCGAGCTGGTGCCCGGCGCCTGCGAGCCGACGATGTTGATCGCCGAATAGCCGTTGTAGCGGCTCAGTGACGGCGATGCGGACACCCATTCGGACTTGACCACGGTGCTCAGCGGGATCATCGCGTTGGTGCCGTCGGCGTTGGTGGTCAGGCTGGAGGGGCTGTAGAAGCTCTTCAGCGACTCCTGGCCGGTGCGGTACGGGCCATCGGCCTGCATGGTCACGCGCTTGATGCGGCCTTCGTAGAAGAAGTCGTTGACGTACACCGGCGCCAGCATCAGCTGGATGGTGCTGTACACGTCCGACACCGACATGCCCATCGACTGCGCCTGCACGCGATCCACGTGCAGCTGCAGCTGCGGAGCGTTCTCCAGGCCGTTCGGACGCACGCCAACCAGTGCTTCAGGCTTCTGCGCCGCCTGGCCAAGCAGGATGTTGCGGGCCTGCGTCAGCTGCTCGTAGCCGGCACCACTGCGGTCCTGCAGCCACATGTCGAAGCCACCGAACTGGCCCAGGCCCTGCACTGTCGGCAGGTTGACCACGAAGATCTGCGCTTCCTTGATGCCGTAGAACGCGCCGTTCATGTTCTGGATGAACTCCGGCGCGGTGAACTCGCGTTCTTCCCACGGCTTCAGGCGGATGAAGCCCATGCCCACGTTCTCGCCGGAACCGACGAAGCTGAAGCCGGCCACCTGCAGCATGCCTTCAAAGCCATCCTGCTTTTCCAGAATGCCGCGCATCTGCGCGAACACCTCGTTGGTCTGGCCCTTGGTCGAGCCCGGGGGCAGCTGCACGATCGCCAGCGCATAGCCCTGGTCTTCTTCCGGCAGGAAGCTGCCCGGCATGCGCGTGAACAGGAAGCCGCACAGCGCGGTCAGTACCACGAACAGGATCATCCAGCGCGGGGCATGGCGCACCGCCGAGGTGATGTGGCCCACGTAGGTGTGGCTGATCTTGTCGTAGTACTTGTTGAAGGTGCGGTAGACGATGTTCGGGTTGTCGTTGTGCGTCGGCTTCAGGAAGGTCGCGCACAGCGCCGGGGTGAAGCCCAGCGCGAGGAAGGCCGAGAACGCCATCGAGATGGCGATGGTCAGCGCGAACTGCTTGTAGATTTCGCCGGCGGCACCGCCCTGCAGTGCGGACGGGATGAACACCGCTGCCAGCACGACGGTGATCGCCACCACTGCGCCGGTGATCTGGGTCATCGCCTTCTGCGTGGCCGGCTTCGGTGCCAGGCCTTCCTCGCTCATGATGCGTTCGACGTTCTCGATCACCACGATGGCGTCGTCGACCACGATGCCGATCGCCAGCACCATCGCGAACAGGGTCAGCTGGTTGATCGTGAATCCGATCATCCACATGCCCAGGAAGGTACCCAGCAGGGCGACCGGGATGACCAGGGTCGGGATCAGGGTGGCGCGGAAGTTCTGCAGGAAGATCAGCATCACCAGGAACACCAGCAGCACCGCTTCGAACAGGGTCTTGACCACTTCCTGGATCGAGATCTTGACGAAGGTCGTGCTGTCGTACGGCGAGAACCAGGTCACGCCGGCCGGGAAGCTGGGCTGCAGTTCGTCCATCTTGGCACGCACCGCATCGGCCACGTTCAGGGCGTTGGCGCCCGGCAGCAGCTGGATGGCGAAGGCACCGGTCGGCTTGCCGTTGTACTGGGTGTCGAAGCCGTAGTTGTTGGCACCGAAGGCGACGCGGGCGATGTCCTTGAGCAGCACGCGCGAGCCATCGGCATTGGCGCGCAGGATGATGTTCTCGAACTCCTGCGGCGAGCTGAAACGTCCTTCAGCCGACACGGTGGCGGTGAAGTGCTGGCCTTCCGGCGACGGGTCCGAGCCCAGTGCACCGGCGGCGAACTGCACGTTCTGCGCGCGCACTGCAGCCAGGACCTGGCTGGCCGAGAGACCATAACCCTGCATCTTCTCCGGGTTCAGCCAGATGTTCATGGCGTACTCGGAACCGAACTGCTGGGTGCTGCCGACGCCGGGAATGCGCGAGACCTGGTCGAGCACGCGCGAACCGACGATGTCGTTCAGCGCGTCACGGTTGATCGCCGCCGTATCCGACTGCAGGGCCACGACCATCAGGAAGCCGGCATTGGCCTTGGCCACCACCACGCCCTGCTGGGTCACCTCCGACGGCAGTCGTGGCGTAGCCAGCGACACCTTGTTCTGCACCTGCACCTGGGCGATGTCCGGATCGGTACCGGTCTCGAAGGTGAGGGTGATCTGCGCGCGGCCATTGGACGAGGACGAAGAGCTGAAGTACAGCAGGTGATCGATACCGGTCAGCTGCTGCTCGATCACCTGGGTGACCGATTTTTCGGTGGTGTCCGCGCTGGCGCCCGGATAGGTGGCCGAGACGGTCACCTGTGGCGGAGCGATGTTGGGATAGGACTCCACGCCCAGGTTGAGGATCGCGATCACGCCGCTGAGCGAGATCAGGATCGCTACCACCCAGGCGAAGACTGGATGTTCGATGAAAAATTTAGGCATGACGGAAGGTTCCCGTTACTGCTTGTTCGAGTCGGTGGCGGCCGGCGCGGCCTTGTCGGCTGCGTCGGTCTGGGCCGGAGCCTTGTCGGCGGCAGCGGCGGGTGCGGCCGGGCCGGCACCGCCGGCCGCGGGCTTGCCGGCGGCGTCCTGCCCCGGGGTCCAGGGCTTGGCGACGGCCGGGCTGCCTTCCTTGACCTTCTGCACGCCGGCCACGATCACCTTGTCGCCGGCGGCCAGGCCATCGCTGACCAGCCAGTTGCCGCCCTGTGCGCCTTCGGTCTTGACGTTCTTGCGCGCCACCTTGCCATCGGCACCGACCACCATCACGTAGCCGCCCGTGGTGTCGCGCAGCAGCGCCTGCTGCGGCACCAGGTAGGCATTGTTGCGCTCGCCGAGGTTGGCCTGGAAGCTGACGAAGGCTCCCGGCAGCAGGATCTGCTGCGGATTGGGCAGCAGCGCACGCAGCGACACCGCGCCGGTGGCCGGGTCGACCGTAGTCGAGGAGAAGTCGAGGGTTCCCGGCTCGCTGTAGGTGCTGCCATCGGCCAGCTTCACGTTGACGGTGGCCTTGCCGTCGCCGGCCAGGGCCAGGGCGCCCTTGGCCTGCTGCGCGCGCAGCTGGGTCAGCTCGTCCACGCTGAGCGAGAAGTTGACGTACAGCGGATCGAGCTGGTCGACGGTGGTCAGCAGGGTCACGTCGCCCTGGCCGACCAGTGCGCCCTCGGTCACCTGCTGCTTGTTGGCCACGCCGCTGATCGGCGCGGTCACTTCGGCGTAGCCCAGGTTGATCCGCGAGGAGGTCACCGCCGCTTCGGCCTGCTTGACCGCGGCCAACGCAGTGCGCTCGGCCGATTCGGCGTTGTCCAGGTCGGACTTGGAGACGAACTGCTGCGGTGCCAGCGAGCGGGCACGATCGGCCGCCACCTTGGCGTTGGCGTAGGTGGCGCGCGCCGACGCCAGCTGGGCCTCGGACGCGTTCAGCGAGGCGCGCAGCGGTGCCGGGTCGATCAGGAACAGGGTCTGCCCCTGCTTGACCTGGGAGCCTTCCTGGTAGACGCGCTTGAGCAGCACGCCCGGCACGCGTGCGCGGACATCGGCACTGCGGAACGGCGACAGGCGGCCGACCAGCTCGCGCTGCAGCGGCAGGGTCTGCGGCTTCGCATCGATCACGCCCACCTCCGGCGGCGGGGGTGTCTGCTGTTCCGGTTTCTTGCAGGCAGCCAGCGCGACAGCAACGGCGCACGTCAAGGCAAGGGTGCGGAGTGGGGCGGTCATCAGGAGGAACTCCGGGGTTGGTTTGTAGACGGGGCCGGCGACGGTTGCGGCGCAAACGCGCGCAGGAAGCTGTCGACGGAGAACTCTGCCCAGCGCCGACGCAGGAGCGCGTCATCACGATGGGGGGTATGGAAGCGCTGTTTGTCGAAATCCTGACCGGCGATCATGCTCAGCAGCAGTTCGGCCATGAAGTGCGGGTCGTCATGCCGGAGCAGGCCACGCCTGCAAACGGTTTCAATCCATTCAGAAAGATGAAGTGTCAGCGCGCCAGCACCGTGCCGGTACAGCGCCCGGGCCTCTTCGGGGAACTGGGCGGCATCTGCAGCGATCAGCCGGCAGGCCTGGCCGACATGCGGTTGGTTGAAATGCTCCAGGAAGTCGATGGCGAACTGCAACAGGCTGGCACGCAGGTCGTCACTGCGGAGTGCACGCAGCATTGCCCCCGTCGCGTGTCCCACATGCCGCTGCATCACCCGCCGCAGCAGTTCCTGCTTGCTGCCATAGCGCGAGTACAGGGTCTGCTTGGAGCAGCCGGCCTGCTGGGCCACCGCATCCATGCTCATCTGCATGCCCTGCCGGGCCAGCAGTTCGCGCACGGCATCGAACACGCGCTCATCGCGCGCATCGAGGGCAACGGGGAAGTAGGCCGGGTTCACGCGGTGGACTATACCGTCCAGTTCAGGATTGTGGAATCGAAACGACGTTCCCGCGTGTGTCTTCCGGTAACACGCTTTGCCGATCCTGTCGGCAAGGCGGCCGCCCCCCGCTCGCTCCGTACCTGGGCGAACTGAATAGGCGTCTAAACCGCAGCAAACCCGAATCTGCTTATTCCGTCCTGCAGCAAGGCCTTTTCGCGCGGGAGGGCTACAATTTCATTTTCCCAACTGAGCAAGCGCATCGCTCTGCCATGAAACCGCAAAAAACCGCAGCCAAGACCGTGAAAAACAAGACCAAACCAGCTGAGTCGGAGGTCGCAGTGACCGCTGGTTTCTCCCTGGAGCCGGTATACACGGCCTTGCGCAAGCGTTACCCGGCGGCCGCCCAGGCCGAAGCAGTGGCGTTTGCCGCTGACTTCTACAAGCGCATGGAGGCGGACGAGTTCCCGCACCACAGCGCTGAAGAGTGGGCCGCGCTCGCGGCCGAGACGCTGGAGTTCGCCCGTGCCCGCAAGGCCGGCAAGGCCAACGTGCGCGTGTTCAATCCGACGGTGAAGGCGAACGGTTGGGAATCGCCGCACACCGTGCTGCAGATCATCAACGACGACATGCCGTTCCTGGTCGACACCGTGACCATGTCACTGGCCGAACAGGGCGTGGGCGTGCACGTGCTCGGCCACCCGGTGCTGCGCTTCACCCGCGACAAGGCCGGCAAGCTGGTCAAGGTCGGCGAGGGCGAGGCCGAATCGGTGATGCTGCTGGAGATCGACCGCCAGCCGGCCGATGCCATGGCCGCCATCGAGCAGGCCATCGGCAAGGCGCTGGACGAAGTGCGGGCGATCGTGCGCGACTGGCAGCCGATGAAGGACAAGGCACTGGCACTGGCCGACGATCTGGGCAGCCGTGCGCTGCCGGTCGACGATGCCTCGCGCAGCGAAGCGCAGGAGTTCCTGCGCTGGGCCGCCGACAACCACTTCACCTTCTTCGGCTACCGCGAGTACCGCGTCGAGAAGCAGGGCAAGGAAGACGTGCTGGCGCCGCTGAACGAGACCGGCCTGGGCCTGATGCGCGGCAAGGACAAGTCCGCCGCACGCCCGGTCAAGACGCTCGCCGCCCAGGGCCTCAACGCCACGTCGGGGTTGAAGGACGCGCTGATCCTGACCAAGACCAATGCGCGCTCCCGCGTGCACCGCGCCGGCTACATGGACTACATCGGTGTGCTGGAATTCGACGCCAAGGGCAGGATCATCGGCGAGCAGCGCTTCCTCGGCCTGTTCACTTCCAGTGCCTACAACCGCCGCCCGTGGGAAATCCCGCTGGTGCGCCAGCGCCACGAATACGTGATGAAGCAGTCCGGCCTGGCCGCGTCCAGCCACAGCGGCAAGGCACTGCGCCACATCCTGGAAACCCTGCCGCGCGAAGAACTGTTCCAGTCCAGCGAGGACGAACTGTTCCGCACCGCGATGGGCGTGCTGGGCCTGCAGGAGCGCGTGCGCAGCCGCCTGTTCCTGCGCCGTGATAAGTACAGCCGCTTCATCTCCGCGCTGGTCTACCTGCCGCGCGAGCGCTTCAACACCGACGTGCGCCTGCGCATCGAAGCGATGCTGAAGGAAGCGCTGCATGGCGAGTACGTCGACAGCTCGGTGGTGCTGGGTGAATCGCCGCTGGCGCAGGTGCATCTGATCGTGCGACCGAAGCCCGGCGAGATGCTTGACGTGGATACCGCCGAACTGGAGCGCAAGCTCGCCCAGGTGCTGCGCAACTGGCAGGACGACCTGCGCGAAGCGCTGGTGGCCCGTCATGGCGAAAGCGAAGGCCTGCGCATCGCGGCCCGCATCGGCAAGGCACTGCCGGCCGGCTACATCGAAGACAACAGCACCGCAGTTGCCGCCAACGACGTCAGCCAGCTCGACGCGCTGACCGGTCCGGACGATCTGCGCCTGAGCCTGCAGGCGGTGCCGCGCGAAAGCGGCGATGGCCTGCGCCTGAAGCTGTACCGCCAGCTGGACGACATTCCGCTGTCCGACGCGCTGCCGATGATGGAGAACATGGGCCTGCGCGTGATCGCCGAGCGCCCGTACCGCCTGTCGGTCGACAACGCCCCGGTATACGTGCAGGACTTCGAGGTCGAATCGACGGCCGGTGCGATCGATGCCGCCAGCGTCGACGAAGCCTTCGGCGAAACCTTTGCCCGCGTCTGGCACGGTGATGCCGAGAACGATGGCTTCAACCGCCTGGTGCTGGCCGCCGGCCTGCACTGGCGCCAGGTCGCCATGCTGCGCGGCTACTGCAAGTATCTGCTGCAGACCGGCGTGCCGTTCTCGCAGGCGTACGTGGAAGGCACGTTCGCCCGCTATCCGCTGCTGGCGCGCCTGCTGGTCGAACTGTTCGAAGCGCGCTTCGATCCGGCCACCGGCCACGAGAGCAAGGACGACATCGCGGCCGGCCAGGCCCAGCTGAAGGCCCACTTCGATGTGCTGGCCGCCGGCGACGAGGCCACCCTGAAGGTGCTCAAGACTGTGGTCGATGCCCGCAAGGGTGACCGCGACGCGCAGATGCAGGCCGCGCGCGATGCGCTGCTGAAGCTGATGGACCGCGTGTCGAGCCTGGACGAAGACCGCATCCTGCGTTCGTTCATGGGCGTGATCGATGCCACCCTGCGTACCAGCTACTACCAGACCGACGCCAATGGCCAGCACGGCCATGTGATCAGCTTCAAGTTCGACTCGGCGCTGGTGCCGGACCTGCCGAAGCCGCGTCCGTACCGCGAGATCTTCGTCTACGGTCCGCGCGTGGAAGGTACCCACCTGCGCTTCGGCGCGGTGGCCCGTGGCGGCCTGCGCTGGTCGGACCGTCGCGAAGACTTCCGTACCGAAGTGCTGGGTCTGGTCAAGGCGCAGATGGTCAAGAACACCGTCATCGTGCCGGTCGGTGCGAAGGGCGGCTTCTTCGCCAAGACCCCGCCGGTGAACGGCGACCGCGACGCGATCTTCGCCAACGGCGTGGCCTGCTACAAGCTGTTCATCCAGGGCCTGCTGGACATCACCGACAATATCGTCAACAACAAGATCGTGCCGCCGGTGGATGTCGTGCGGCACGACATGGACGATCCGTACCTGGTGGTGGCCGCCGACAAGGGCACGGCGACCTTCTCCGATATCGCCAACGGCCTGGCCATCGCGCACGGCTTCTGGATGGGCGATGCGTTCGCCTCCGGTGGTTCGGTGGGGTACGACCACAAGGGCATGGGCATCACCGCGCGCGGTGCATGGGAGTCGGTCAAGCGCCACTTCCGTGCGCTTGGCCGTGACAGCCAGAGCCAGGACTTCACCGCGGTCGGCGTCGGCGACATGTCCGGCGATGTGTTCGGCAACGGCATGCTGCTGTCGCGCCACATCCGTCTCGTCGCGGCATTCGACCACCGCCATATCTTCCTTGACCCGAACCCGGACGCGGCGACCTCGTTCGTCGAGCGCGAGCGCATGTTCACCGTGCCGCGTTCAAGCTGGGCAGACTACGACGCCAAGCTGATCAGCAAGGGTGGCGGCGTGTACCCGCGCAGCCTGAAGTCGATCGAGATCACCCCGCAGGTGCGTGAAGCGCTGGGCCTGGACGAGAACGTCAAGGCGCTGTCGCCGAACGACCTGATGAGCGCGATCCTGAAGGCACCGGTGGACCTGCTGTGGAACGGCGGCATCGGCACCTACGTGAAGGCCGCCAGCGAGCAGCACAGCGATGTCGGCGACCGTGCCAACAACGCACTGCGCGTGAACGGTGGCGAGCTGCGCTGCAAGGTGGTGGGCGAGGGCGGCAACCTCGGCATGACCCAGCTGGGCCGTATCGAGGCCGCGCAGGCCGGCGTGCTGCTCAACACGGACTTCATCGACAACTCGGCCGGCGTGGATACGTCGGACCATGAAGTCAACATCAAGATCCTGCTCAACGATGTGGTGCGGGCGAAGAAGCTGACGGTCGACCAGCGCAACAAGCTGCTGGCCTCGATGACCGATGAAGTCGCCGACCTGGTGCTCAACGACAACTATCGCCAGAACCAGGCGCTGAGCCTCATGGAGCGGATGGCGGTCAAGCGCCTGGGTTCCAAGCAGCACTTCATCCGCACCCTGGAACAGCAGGGGCTGCTGGACCGGCAGATCGAGTTCCTGCCGTCCGATGCCGAGCTGTCCCAGCGCAAGGCGCGCGGCCAGGGCCTGACCCGTCCGGAGCTGTCGGTGCTGCTGTCCTACTCCAAGCTGGTGGCGTTCAACCAGCTGCTGGAGTCGGATATTCCGGAAGATCCGTACCTCTCCAAGGAGCTGCTGCGCTACTTCCCCACGCCGCTGCAGAAGAAGTACGCCGATGCGATGGAGCGTCACCGCCTGAAGCGCGAGATCATCGCCACGGCGGTGACCAACCAGACCATCAACCGCATGGGCGCAACGTTCCTGATGCGCATGCAGGAAGACACCGGCCGCTCCATCGCCGAGGTCGCCAAGGCCTACACCATCAGCCGCGAGACGCTGGATGCGCGCGCGCTGTGGGCGCAGATCGACGCCCTCGACGGCAAGGTGCCGGAGTCGGTGCAGATCGACGCGCTGGAGGTGATCTGGAAGCTGCAGCGTTCGTTCGTGCGCTGGCTGCTGTCGCGTCCGGGTGCGATGCCGGGCATCACTGAAGCGGTCAACCGCTATCAGGGCCCGTTCAACGACATCCGTGTCGCGTCGGGTGTGCTGCCGGACTCGCAGCGTCCGACCTACGAGGCGCTGGTGGCCGAGTGGAAGGAGAAGGGGCTGCCGTCCGCGCTGGCACAGCAGCTGTCCGAGCTGCACTTCCTGGAACCGGCGTTCGACATCATCGAACTGGCCCGTACCCGCAAGCTGAAGCCGGTGGACGTGTCCAAGGTGCACTTCCGCCTGGGCGATGCCCTGCAGCTGCCGTGGCTGTTCGAGCAGGTCGATGCACTGGAAGTCAACGGCCGTTGGCATGCGGTGGCACGCGGCGTGCTGCGCGACGAGCTGGCCGCCAACCATCGCAACCTGGCCGGTCAGGTGCTCGCCACCAAGGGCGGCAGTGCCGAGGCCAAGGTGGCTGCATGGATGGGCCGCGATGACAACAGCCTGCGCTTCACCCTGGCAATGCTGGCGGAACTGGCCGAGCAGAAGACCCTGGACTACCCGACCGTCTCGGTCGCGGTCCAGCGCCTGGGCCAGCTGGCCGCACACGGTGCGTGACTGATGTAGTGCCGGGCCACGCCCGGTCTGCGTGAAACGGAGCGGCCCCGCGAAAGCGGGGCCGTTCTGTTTCTGGCCACTGGGGATTCGCCGGGCATGGCCCGGCGCTACCGGAACGCGGAACTTCGCCGGGCCATGCCCGGCGAGCGTAGCGGCGCTCGGTTATGCTCTCCCTCACGCCTTCCCCCCGGATCCACCGATGAGCGACACCCCCCGCATCGCTTTCCTGGCAAGCACCACCGAAGCTGCGCAGATGGCCCGCGCGGCCATGGTCGCGCGCTTTGGCGACCATGCCCCCGAGCAGGCCGACGTGCTCTGCCCGCTGGGCGGTGATGGCTTCATGCTGCAGACGCTGCATCGTCACGGCCACCTGGGAAAACCGGTGTTCGGCATGAAGCTGGGCACCGTAGGTTTCCTGATGAACCAGTACCGGGGCGACGACGACGTCAATGCACGCATCGCCCGCGCGGAACCGGCCAACCTGCGTCCGCTGGAGATGGTGGCGCTGACCGAATCGGGCACCAGCACCGGTTCGCTGGCGTACAACGACGTGTCCCTGCTGCGGCAGACCCGCCAGGCTGCGCACATCGGCATCGACCTCAATGGGCAGGAGCGGGTGGCCGAACTGATCGGCGACGGCGTGCTGGTTGCCACGCCCGCAGGCAGCACCGCCTACAACTATTCGGCCCACGGACCCGTGCTGCCCTTGGGCTCGCACACCATCGCGCTGACGCCATTGGCACCGTATCGCCCGCGACGCTGGCGTGGTGCCATTCTCAAGGCGGATACGGAGGTGCGCTTCCGCGTGCTGGACCCCTACAAGCGACCGGTCAGCGTGACCGCCGATTCGCACGAGACGCGCGACGTGGTCGAGGTGACCATCCGCGAGTCGCGCGACCGCCGGGTGACATTGCTGTTCGACCCGGAACACAATCTGGAAGACCGGATCCTGAGCGAACAGTTCGTTTTTTGAGGACAATAGGTTGCCGGTCGCGTCGACCGCCAGAAGGACCCCCACCGATGGGTGACAACTCCCCCCGTTTGCTGACCGTCGCGGTGACCTCGCGCGCCCTGTTCGATCTCGAGGAAAGCCACGCGCTGTTCGAGACCGATGGCGTGGCGGCCTATGCGGAGTACCAGCGCCAGCACGAGGACGACATCCTCGGTCCCGGCGTGGCCTTCCCGGTGGTGCGCAAACTGTTGGCGCTGAACCAGGGCGCCAGCCCGGAGAACCCGCGCGTCGAGGTGATCCTGCTGTCGCGCAATTCGGCCGATACCGGCCTGCGCATCTTCAATTCGATCCAGCACTACGGCCTGGGCATCATCCGTGCCACCTTCACCGCCGGTGAGCCGACCTGGCCCTACGTGAAACCGTTCGGCACCGATCTGTTCCTGTCGGCCAATCCGGAGTCGGTCCGCAGTGCGCTGCGCCACGGAATCGCCGCTGCGACGATCCTGCCCAAGCCACCCGGCGAGACCGCTGCGGCCGCCGCGGACCAGATCGACACCGGCCGACCGTCCGGCCAGCTGCGCATTGCCTTTGACGGTGATGCGGTGATCTTCGGTGATGAAAGCGAGCGCATCTCGCGTGAACAGGGGGTCGAGGCATTCGGCCGCCACGAGCGCGAACGTGCGCGCGAACCGCTCAGCGGTGGCCCGTTCCGCGGCTTCCTGTCCGCGCTGCACACGCTGCAGGAGGTGTTCCCGGCCGGTGACAGTGCGCCGATCCGCACGGCGCTGGTCACCGCCCGTTCTGCGCCCGCGCACGAGCGGGTGATCCGCACGCTGCGCGAATGGGGCGTGCGCCTGGACGAGGCGCTGTTCCTGGGCGGCCGCCACAAGGGGCCGTTCCTGCAGGCCTTCGGTGCCGACATCTTCTTCGATGATTCGCAGCACAACATCGACAGTGCCCGCGAACACGTTGCCGCGGGCCATGTGCCGCACGGTGTCGCCAACGAGGGATGACGCGGTAGCGCCGGGCCACGCCCGGCGTTCTGCATCATGGGGTGCCGGCCATTCCCAACTGCACGTCAACCACTTTCCAGCGCAGCCCCTGCGGTTCCAGCACGACCTTCAACGGTGGTTGGCCCGGGCCGCGATCAACGTCGACGACGAAGCGGTCGAACGCTTCGAAACGGTGGCGGGCGTTCTTCAAAGGCCGTGCCGGTTCGGTCGCCGCGAAGGCATCTCCGCCCTGCAGCTCGTTGCGCCCACGCTTCCACAGCACATGGCCCTGCAGCATCGCACCGATGCCGGTCGGGGTCATCAGGGTGTCCACCGCCGCGCCCCCAAGCTGGTCGCCCAGGCCGTAGAGCAGGGCGCCGAACGGACTGCTGGCCACATCGGGGCCGGCCTGGCGCACGAGGTAATCATTGAGTTGCGCACGCAGGCTGACGCGCACGCGCGGAAAGTCGACGTAGCGTTCCAGTGCGGCGGTATCGCGCTGTTCGATGGCCTTGGACAGACCCTGTATGGTCAGGTAGGGGCCGCCGAACCACACGCCGGTCAGGGCAATCACCAGCAGGACCACGATCGCAGTGAGCTTCTTCATGCTGCCAGACTGCCGCAAGTGCGGCCGGGCGGGGTGAAGACTCAATGACTGGGCGAACCGCTGCCGTCGCCATAGGCCGCGACCAGGCGTTGCCGTTCGGCGGGGCGCAGTGCTTCGGGTCGCGTGGCCAGCACCTCCTCCAGACTGCCGACGCGGGTAGTGCCCAGGATGCCGGCGGCCACGCCGGGGTGGCCCAGAACGTAGGCAAACGCAGTCTGGGCCGGACGCTGGCTGTCGATCGCCGCAATGGCCCGGCGCATCGCACGTGCGCTGCGCATCAGACGGCGGCTGCTGGGCTTGAGCCACGCGCGCGCCAGGTACCAGGCATCGGCCAATCTCGGCCGGCGAGGCTGGCTGGGCAGCAGGTGGCCCTGTGCGAGCACGGTGCCTGCCAGTACGCCGATTCCGGCCGCATGCAGCTGGTCGATCAGCGGCGCACGATCCTGCTGCAGCGCGTTGTAGTCCAGCAGGACCACGTCGAATGCCTGTGGATGCGCAAGCATCCAGTGCAGCGTCGAGGCTGAGTGGGTGTTGATGCCGGTGGCGCGGATCAGGCCACGTTCGCGCAGGCGCTGCAGCGCATCGAGCAGATCGTCGTTGATGTCGTGCGCGGTGGCGCCATGCAGCTGGTAGATGTCCAGGTAATCCAGGCCAAGGTTGCGCAGCGAGGCTTCGCAGCTGGCGGTGATGGCCGCAGGCGAGAAATCGCGCTGTTCTGCGCCACTGATGCCGGCCTGTCCGGTCAGTGTGCCGCCCTTGCTGGAGATGACCAGTGACTCACGCGGGTAGCGGGCCAGCAGCGGCCGCAGGATGCGGCCCAGGCGCGGTTCGGCATGGAAGCCGGAGTAGTTGTGGCCGGTGTCGAACAGGTTCACGCCCTGGGCCAGCGCGTGCTCGACGATCGCTGCGGCGGCATGCTCGGCAAAGCGGCGATGGCCCCAGAAGCCCGAGCAGCCCAGCCCGACCGGCGATACGGACAGGCCGGTGCGGCCGAGCGGGCGGCGTTGCCGGGCCAGCGGCATCAGAACTCCAGATCCAGTGCTGCGCACAGATAGTCGACGAAGGGGCCGAGCGCGGCCAGGTCCTTGCCGAGCGTGGACAGCAGGCGCGGCCCGGTCATCGTCTCATCGTCCAGCGAGCGCCACATCACCCAGTTGCGATGCTTGAGATCGTCGATGAACTCGAAATCGGCGGGGAAGCCACGCGGCGGCCTGACCAGCTTCTCGCTCTGCTCGAAATCGAAACGCCGGCGCAGGGCGGGTGCATGCGCTGCGGCCTTCCAGCTGCCGGGGTTGTCCAGGATGAAATGGCGCACGCGGCGCTGGGTGTCCGGTTCGGGGTGCCACAGGCCGGCACCGACGAAGCTCTCGCCCGGCTGCAGATGCACGTAGAACGACGGAGCGGCCACTTCGCGGCGGCGTTCATGGAACAGGCGTGCGCCCTGCCAGGTCTTGTACGGCGATTTGTCGTTTGAAAAGCGCGCATCGCGATGGATGCGGAACAGCGAACCACCGACGCCACGGGTATCGGCACGGAAATGCGCGCTGACCTCGGCCAGCGCGGGCTGCAGGTCGCCCAGCAGGCGCAGGAACGGCTGCCGTACATGGTCTTCGTACTGCTGGCGATGGTCGTTGAACCAGGCCTTTTCATTGTGCCGCGCAAGGCTGCGCAGGAACCTGAAACTGGCGTCGCTGAAATAGGTGCTCACAAGCTCTCCTGCAGATGCTGGCCCCAGTCGCGCAGCGATTGCAGCAGGGCCAGGCGGCGATCGTCGTCCGGCGCCTCGGCGGCCAGTGCATCGAGCTGCTGCTGGTACTGGGGCAGGTTGAGTTCGCCCAGGCGGCCGTCACCGAGCAGGCGTTGGCGGCGGTAGTCCTGCCAGCGCTGGCGCTCGGCCGGTGCCAGGGTGTCGGGATGGTTGCGGGCGCGATAGCGGAACAGCAGTTCGGGCAGGCGCGGATCGCGGAAGCGGCCTTCCAGCGCAGCCAGCTCTGCGGGCGGCGTGGTCCGCGCCAGGGCCAGCAGTGGCTTGTCGCCATTGCCGAGGAAGCCGTCGTACAGCGAAGCATCGACGTCGGCCACGACGGCGTCCCGTGGTTGGTTGTACACCTGCCGTGCCTTCTCGGCCAGTTGCGGCGCGAATGCACGCAGCCGCTCGACCTTGGCTTCGATGGCGGCGACATCCAGGCCCAGGCGGGCGTGATCGTCGGGCCGCAGGTGGTTCCAGGCGACCAGCGCCGGGACCTTGTTCAGATGTACTTCCTTCAGCGGCACCCGGGCGACGCCTTCGGGCAGTTCGCTGGCGCGCAGGTAGAGCCGCTCGGCGATCGTTTCGGCTGGCAGCTGCAGCAGGTCGTCGATGTCACCTTCCAGATCGAACACGATCACCCGGTTGTTGATCGTCGGGTGCACCGCCAGCGGTAGCACCGGAGCCGCGCACAGCCGGCTGGCCGGGTATCGCATGGAAATGTGCAGCACCGGCTTCAGCGCGCCCACGTCCAGCAGGCTGCCGACGAAACGCTTGTCGCGCAGTTTCAATGCGTACTCCCACAACCGCGGCTGCGACTGCTTGAACAGGCGGGCCATGCCGATCGTGGCGCGCACGTCCGACAGCGCCTCGTGCGCATCGCCATCGCGCACATTGTTGGCTTCGGCCAGGTGCTCGAGCTTGAACGACGTGGCGCCGTCCTCCCGCAGCGGCCAGTGAATGCCTTCGGGACGCAGGGCGCGCATCAGCCGCAGCATGTCCAGCAGGTCCCAGCGCGAGTTGCCGTTGCGCCACTCGCGCTCGTAGGGGTCATGGAAGTTGCGGAACAGACCGTAGCGGATGAATTCGTCGTCGAAGCGCAGGGTGTTGTAGCCCAGGGCACAGGTACCCGGGCGCGACAGCTGTTCGTTGATGCGGTCGAACGCTTCGGCTTCGCTGATGCCTTCAGCCAGTGCCCGCTGCGGCGTGATGCCGGTGACCAGGGTGGCCATCGGCGAGGGCAGCAGATCGTCGGCGGGGCGCACGAAGAAACTCACCGGCGTGTCGATCTCGTTCAGATCGGCATCGGTGCGGATCGCCGCGAACTGCGAGATGCGCGTTCGCCGTGGGTCCTGGCCGAAGGTTTCCAGGTCGTAGAACAGGAAGCTGTCAGCCATCAGTGTGCGCCCTCCAGAACCGGCAGCCGGGCATGGATCTGTGCCTCCAGAGCTGCCCAGTCGATGTTCTCCAGCGACGTATGGCCGATCGTGGCGGCCACCAGCATGTCGCGCTGGATGTCGGTCCGGCGCAGTGCCTCGGCGTAGGGCGTGTGCAGGAACGTGACCATGGTGTAGTGCGGTACGAAGCGGGTCGGCCAGCGATGCTGAAGCGCCTGCTCCAGCTCGCGCTGCAGCAGGAAGGCCGGGTCGGCGACGCGATCACGCATCTCCAGGTAGTTCTCCAGGGCCATCTGCTGGATTGCATGCGCGTTCGGCTTGCGTTCTTTCTCGAAGGCGGCGAACGCGCTCTGCAGGTCGTCGGCTTCCATCAGGTGGCGGGCCAGTGCCACGCAGTCCTCGAACGCGCAGTTCATGCCCTGCCCGTGGAAGGGCACCATCGCATGCGCGGCATCGCCGATCAGCACGGCCTGGCCCTGCTGGTGCCAGCGCTCCAGCGTCAGCGTGCCGAGCAGGCCGGGCGGATGCTGCTCCCAGTCCGTGCGCAGGTCGGGGATCAGCGGCAACGCATCGGCGAACTCGCGCGCGAACAGGGCTTCGGCCTGGGCGCCGGTATTGACGGTGGCGAAGCTGGGCTCGCCCTGGTTGGGCAGGAACAGGGTGACCGTGAACGTGCCTTCGTGATTGGGCAGGGCGATGCACATGAAGTGGCCCCGTGGCCAGATGTGCAATGCGTTGCGTTCGATGCGGAAGCCGCCATCACGGTCCGGTGGAATCTCCAGTTCCTTGTAGGAGTGATCGAGGAAGGCGATGTCCTCGCCCAGCGGCGCGCGCCGGTTCATCGCCGCGCGCAGCGCCGAGCCGGCGCCGTCAGCGCCGATCAGGCTGTCGAAGTGGATGTCGTGCGGGCTGTCGTCGCGATCGTCGATGAAGCGCGCATGGCCGGCATCGAAATCGACGGTATGCAGCCGGCGGTGGAAATGTACGGTGGCACCTGCCTGCTCGGCCAGTGTCAGCAGCGTGGTGTTCAGGTCCCTGCGATGGATCGACCAGATCACTTCGCTGTCGTCGCGGCCATAGCGCTGCAGCTGCGCGGCGCCTTCGCGCGGATGCACCATGCGTCCACGCATCATCACCGCGCGGGCCATCACCTCGTCCTCCACGCCGGCCTGCCGCAGCGCGTTGCGCCCGCGCTCGGCCAGCGCCAGGTTGATCGAGCGGCCGCTTTCGTAGTCGGCCACGCGTGGGTCGCCACGGCGTTCGTACAGGGTGATCCGCCAGCCCTGCCGCGACAGCAGGATGGCGAGCAGGGATCCGGCCAGGCCGGCACCAATGATGCTCAACGAGCGGGAGGCATGTGCGATCAACGAACTGTCCAGCAGGAGGGGAGGTGCCGGCTCAGAGGCCGGCCCAGGCTTCCACTTCCTCGACGAAATGGTGGACGTCCAGGTAGCGGTTGTAGAGCGGGGTGGGGGAGATGCGGATCACGTCCGGCTCGCGCCAGTCACCGAGCACGCCGACCGAGCGCAGGTGCTCGAACAGGGCGCGGCCACGCTCGCGGCCGGCGATCACCCGCAGCGAGAGCTGGCAGCCGCGCCGGTCCGGCTCGGCCGGGGTGACGATGTCGAGCACGTTGGCCAGGCGCGCGCGCACCAGGGCTTCGAGCATGCCGGTCAGTGCCAGCGACTTGCTGCGCAGGGCGTCCATGCCGGCCCGTTCGAACAGGTCCAGTGAAGCGCGCAGCGGCGCCAGGCCGAGGATCGGCGGATTGCTCAGCTGCCAGCCTTCGGCGCCGGTGGCGGGCGTGAACTGCGGGGACATCTGGAAGCGGGTGGCTTCGTCATGGCCCCACCAGCCGGCGAAGCGTGGCAGGGTGCTGTCACGGTGGTGACGCTCGTGCACGAACGCCCCGGCGACGGCCCCCGGGCCGCTGTTGAGGTACTTGTAATGGCACCACACGGCAAAGTCCGGCGCCACATCGTGCAGGCGCAGGGGCAGGTTGCCGACCGAATGCGCCAGGTCGAAGCCGATGCGTGCGCCCTGCAGGCGTGCGGCGCGGGTGATCGCATCGAGGTCGAAGGCCTGGCCGGTGCGGTACTGCACGCCTGGCCACAGCACCAGAGCCAGGCGAGGGCCATGCGTGGCGATCGCGCGTTCGATCGCGGTCATCGAGATCGTGCCGCTGGCTTCGTCCGGCTGCACCTCCACCAGGCAGTCGGCCGGGTCGAAGCCATGGAAACGGATCTGCGCTTCCACCGCGTGACGGTCCGTCGGGAAGGCGCCGGCTTCCATCAGGATCACCGGTCGTTCCCGGGTTGGCCGGTAGAAGCTGACCATCATCAGGTGCAGGTTCACACTCAGTGTGTTCATCGCCACCACTTCGCTGGGCAGCGCACCGACCACCCGCGCCAGCTGCGTGCTGACCAAGCGGTGGTAGGACAGCCATTGGGTGGGGCCGGTGAAGTGGCCTTCCACTGCCAGTTCAGCCCATTGCTTCATCACTTCCTGCACCGCCGCCTGTGCGCCGCGCGGCTGCAGTCCCAGCGAGTTGCCCACGAAGTAGGTCTGCTCGCCGCCGCCGTGGCGCGGAATCAGGAATTCACTGCGCAGCGGCCGCAACGGATCCGCGGCGTCGAGAGCGATGGCATGGGTGCGGTTCAGCAGGTCGGACATGGTCGGGCAACAGGCTGCAACGGGGCTGCCAGTGTAGCGCCTGGGGCCTGCGTGATGCCGCGCAGTACGCTCGCCGGGCATGGCCCGGCGCTACCCGGAGATCACGCGCATCGGCCATGCCGGGCCATGCCCGGCGGATGCATCAGCAATCGCAACACCGGTAGCGCCGGGCCATGCCCGGCGGATGCATCGGCAATCGCCATGCCCGGCGATCGATCAGTCCGCCGCCGGTGCCGGCAACGGGTCGATGTGGCCGCATTTGCTGCAGGTACGCAGTTCCAGGCTGGCGTGGTAACGCGCGAAGACCTTGGGCAGGTCGGTTTCGATGTTCTGCAGCGCGAAGAACTCCTCATGCAGCTTGTGGTTGCAGCGCTCGCAATGCCAGATCACACCGTCCATCTCGTGCGGCAGCCGCCTGCGCTCCACGACCAGCCCGACGCCGCCCGGTGGCCGGCGCGGCGAGTGCGGCACCTTCGCCGGCAGCAGGAAGATCTCGCCGGCACGGATCGGGATGTCGCGGACCGCGCCATCCTCCTGGACCTTCAGCACCATCTCGCCTTCGAGCTGGTAGAACCACTCGGGGCCTTCGTCGTAGTGATAATCGGTCCGCGAGTTCGGCCCGCCGACCACCATGACGATGAAGTCGCCGTTGTCGATCATCTTGTTGCCCACCGGCGGTTTCAGCAGGTGACGATGTTCTTCGATCCAGGCGTGCAGGTTGATCGGTGAGGCGAGCATGGTCGGGCTCCGTGGGGGATCAGTCGCGCTTGCCCTTGCGGGGGACATAGGAAAGCGCTTTCTCGTAAGCCGGCTGCAGATCTTCCGGCGAGCCGACATCGATGCCCATTTCGCGCACGCGGCCATCCTTCAAGCTGTAGACCCAGCCATGCACCATCAGCTTCTGGCCGCGTGCCCAGGCGTCCTGCACGATGGTCGAGCGGCACAGGTTGGCGACCTGCTCGATGACATTCAGCTCGCACAGGCGGGCATGACGCAGCTCGTCGGTCTCCAGCGCATCGATGATCGCCGCGTGCTTCTGCATCACGTCGCCGACGTGGCGCAGCCAGTTGTCCGCCAGGCCGACGCGGGTGTTGTGCAGGCAGGCATGCACGCCGCCGCAACCGTAGTGGCCCACGATGAGGATGTGCTTCACCTTCAGCTGGTCTACCGCGTACTGCACCACGCTCAGGCAGTTCAGGTCGGTGTGGGCGACCACGTTGGCGACGTTGCGATGCACGAACACTTCGCCCGGTGCCATGCCGATGATCTGGTTGGCCGGCACGCGCGAATCGGAGCAGCCGATCCACAGGTATTCCGGGTGCTGCTGCTTGGCCAGCTGATGGAAGAACTCGGGATCTTCCTTCTCGATGCGGTCGGCCCAGTCGCGGTTGTTCTGCAGCAGCTTGTGGATGTCTTTCATGTTTGGGTCCCTGACCTCGGTGGGGGCAAGTCGCGGCTGTCCGGCCGCGTCGTCGCGGGAGTCGGTGCGTTCAGCCGCTGCTGGCGGCCTCATCGCGGAACCAGCGCATCCACTGCGCCAGTTCGGTGGAAGGTGGGACGTGCAGGCGATCCAACGCGTCGATCACCGCCTGCTGGTTGGCATCGGGATGGTTCTGGCTGAGCTTCAGTTTCAGCTGTACCTGTTCGACGTGGAAGTGGAACCCGACGATGGCGCGCAGCTCCGGGCCGTGCTCGGGACGATCAGCCTCGAACCGCCACTGCTGGCCGACGCTGGCTTCAAAGCGGTCGCTGATGTCGCCGACCAGCTGGGCCAGCGCATCGGTGCCGTCGAACGGCTGCAGCTGTCCGCGCAGCTCGGCAGCGGCATAGTTCCAGGTCGGAACGCGTGCCGCCGGTTCCTTGTCCGGATACCAGCTGGCCGAGACGTAGCCATGCGGGCCATCGACCAGCACCTTGGCGGTGCCTTCGCGACGCGACTGCGGGTTGGCCCGCGCCCAGTGGCCGCGCAGTTCGATGCGCTGGCCATCACGCCGGTACAGCACCGGCACGCGGGTCAGCTCGGGCAGGCCGTCGTCACCGGTGGTGAGCACGGTGACGAACGGATCGCGCGCCAGCAGGCGGTCCAGCCAGATCAGATCGGTCTCGGCGAAGGCGCGCGGAGTGAACATCGGCCTGGGCTCAGGCGCGCCCGCCCAGCGATTGCACCATGCGCCCACGCAGGCCCTCGTCGCTGTCGGCGTGCGGTGGCTGCACCTCATGCAGGCTGAAGCCGCGCACCAGCGCATCTTCTTCGTCCAGGCCGTCGAATTCGACGAAATCGGCGTCGAACAGCTGCGCGCGGGCAGTGTCCTCGCTGTCGTAGCTGAGGGTGTTGCCATCACTGTCGAGCACTTCGGCTGTGCCGGCCGGGCGCACGCGCAGGCGGGCCCAGATCAGGGTGTTGCCGAGGCTGGCCAGCCACCAGCTGTCGTGCGGGGCGGAGAGATCGTTCATGTAGGCGTTACCAGAGCGAAGCCAGCCAGAGCAGGGCGGCCATGCCCAGTCCGGCCAGCAGGGTCAGCAGCGAAACCCAGGCCGGCGTGGCCAAACCGGACAGCGAGCGATCCGGCTGCTGCCGGTAGTCGCGGCGCAGCAGCCAGGCCAGGGCATCGGGCTTGAGGAAGGCGCCGCTGCCGAAGCGCTGTGCCAGCGCCGGATGGCGGTCACGCACGTGCACCAGGGTCAGCGGCCAGAAGATCACGAAGGCACTGAACCCGGCCACTGCGACGCCGACAAAGCAGAGGGCGAAGAACAGGGTCATGGGGGCAGTACCTCCGTGGTCGGTGGTGGGGCTTAGAAGTCCGCGCTGCCGGGAGCGCGCGGGTAAGGAATCGCATCGCGGATGTTGGACAGGCCGCAGACGTACACCACCAGGCGCTCGAAGCCCAGGCCGAAGCCGGCGTGCGGCACCGAGCCGTAGCGACGGAAATCGCGGTACCAGCTGTAATGCTCACGGTCCAGGCCGAACTGGGCCATGCGCGCGTCCAGCACGTCCAGGCGCTCTTCGCGCTGGCTGCCACCGATGATCTCGCCGATGCCCGGCGCCAGCACGTCCATCGCGGCGACGGTCTTGCCGTCGTCGTTCAGGCGCATGTAGAACGCCTTGATGTGCTCGGGGTAGTTGGTCACCACCACCGGGCGGCCGACGTGTTCCTCGGTCAGCCAGCGCTCGTGTTCGGTCTGCAGGTCCAGGCCCCATTCGACCGGGAAGTCGAACTTCCGGCCAGACTTCTGCAGCAGGCTGACCGCATCGGTGTAGTCGATGCGCTCGAACGGCGCGTTGATGAAGTCTTCCAGTTTGGTGATCGCGTTCTTGTCCACGCGCTCGGCGATGAAGGCCAGATCATCGCTGCGCTCGTTCAGCACCGCGCGGAACAGGTACTTGAGGAACTCCTCGGCCAGGCGCGCATCTTCGGCCAGGTCGGCGAAGGCGATCTCCGGCTCGATCATCCAGAACTCCGCCAGATGGCGGGTGGTGTGGCTGTTCTCGGCGCGGAAGGTCGGGCCGAAGGTATACACCTTGCTCAGGGCCAGGCAGTAGGCCTCGACGTTCAGCTGGCCGGACACGGTCAGGAACGTCTCCTTGCCGAAGAAGTCGCGGCTGAAATCGATCGCGCCCTTCTCATCGCGCGGCAGGTTCACCATGTCCAGCGTGGACACGCGGAACATCTGGCCGGCGCCTTCGGCGTCGGAGGTGGTGATGATCGGGGTGCTGATCCAGTTGAAGCCGTTCTCGTGGAAGAAGCGGTGCACGGCCTGGGCCAGGCAGTTGCGGATGCGGGTGACCGCGCCGAACAGGTTGGTGCGCGGGCGCAGGTGCGCCACTTCACGCAGGAACTCCGGCGTCATCGGCTTGGGCTGGATCGGGTAGGTGAGCGGGTCTTCGACCCAGCCGACCACTTCGACCGCACTGGCCTGGATCTCGAACGACTGGCCCTTGCCCTGCGATTTCACCAGGATGCCGGTGGCCACCAGCGAGCAGCCGGTGGTGAGGCGCTTGATCTCGTCGAAGTTGGCCAGGGTGTCGTTGGCTACGACCTGGATCGGGGCGAAGCAGGAGCCGTCGGTCACATTCACGAAGGCCAGATTCGCTGAACCGCGCACCGTGCGCACCCATCCGCGTACCGTGACTTCGCCGCCTTCCGGGATCTTCCCGGCAAGCGCATGTTCAACGCTGACCACCGTCATGACTTGAATCCTCTGCTGATCGACTCGATCTGTGAACACGGGAGTTTACCGGTTGCAGCGTTCTGCTTGCGAGGCATTTCTGCGGCCCAACCTCCCTATAATGTCCCTGTTCCTCTGGAGTAGTCCCATGGCTGTCAGCCTGACCCCCATTGCCTTCGAGCGCGTGCAGCGCTTCGTCGCCCAGACCCCGGGCGCGCTGGGCCTGCGCTTCGGCGTGACCAAGACCGGCTGCTCCGGCTGGGGCCACGTGACCGACCTGGCCCGTGACGAGCGCGAGGGCGATACGGTCTTCGACCAGGACGGCGTGAAGATCTACGTCGATGCACAGAGCCTGGCCCTGGTCGACGGCACCGTGATCGACTTCGGCAAGCACGGCCTGAGCGAGACCTTCACGTTCAGCAACCCGAACGCGACCGCCGAGTGCGGCTGCGGCGAGAGCTTCACCACCGACGCCGACAAGGCCTGAGGGCCGCTTCCCCGGGGGCCTGCCGGCCGGTCCTCGGGCAGGTCCCGGTGCTGCCGGGTTCAGGTTCGGCCACGGTTGCCCGGCCGCCCCATCTGCGCCATAATGCGCGGCTTCCTGCCTTCCTGGCGGGAACCCTTGCCCCACCGCGGTCTCAACGGCGGGGGGCTGTCCGGCCGCAAGGCCACATCCGAAAGGTAGAAAAAACATGAGTCGTCATTACGAAATCGTGTTCATGGTCCACCCGGACCAGAGCGAGCAGGTCCCGGCCATGATCGAGCGCTACAAGTCGCTGGTCGAGAACGGCAACGGCACCATCCACCGTCTGGAAGACTGGGGCCGCCGCCAGCTGGCATACCCGATCCAGAACCTGGTGAAGGCGCACTACGTGCTGCTGAACATCGAAGCCGACCAGGCCGTGCTGAACGAGCTGACCGAAAGCTTCCGCTTCAACGACGCCGTGCTGCGCAACCTGGTCATCAAGCGTGACGAGGCTGACACCGAGCAGTCGCTGATCATGAAGAGCAAGGACGAGAAGGGTGACAAGCCGGAGCGCGGTGAGCGCCGTCGTCGTGACGACGAAGAAGGCGAGTCCACCACCACCGCTGACAACGAAGCCGGCGAAGACGCCGCTTCCGCCGCCTAAGGAGCCTTCCCATGTCCAAGTTCTTCCGTCGCCGCAAGTTCTGCAAGTTCACGGCTGAAGGTGTCAAGGAGATCGACTACAAGGATCTCAACACCCTGCGCCAGTACCTGACCGAGAACGGCAAGATCGTGCCGAGCCGCGTCACCGGTACCAAGTCGAAGTACCAGCGTCAGCTGGCGACCGCCGTCAAGCGCGCTCGCTTCCTGGCCCTGATTCCGTACACCGACAACCACGACGTCTGATGCCCGGCGGGGTGGCCCCGTGCCGCCCCGTTGTGCCAGCTATTCGGACAGCCTTTGTTGCGGGGCATCGCCTCGCTAACGAATAACTTATCTGGAGTAAAACCATGCAGCTGATCCTCCTGCAGAAGGTCACCAACCTCGGCAACCTGGGTGACCTGGTCACCGTCAAGCCGGGCTACGGCCGCAACTTCCTCGTGCCGCAGGGCAAGGCCGTGCCGGCCACCGAGAGCAACAAGGCAGAGTTCGAAGCCAAGCGCGCCGAGTACGAAGCCAAGGCCCAGTCCATCCACGCCGAGGCTGAAGCCCGCAAGGCGAAGCTGGAAGGCGCGAGCGTCACCATCGCCGCCAATGCTTCGACCGAAGGCAAGCTGTACGGCTCGGTCGGCCCGCGCGACATCGCCGAGGCCTTCACCGCCGCCGGCCTGCCGCTGGAAAAGAGCGAAGTCATCCTGGGCGAAGGCGCGTTCCGCAACATCGGCGAGTACGACGTGCTGATCCACCTGCACGCCGACGTCGAGACCACCGTCAAGGTCGTCGTCGAAGCCGAAGCCTGATCCCACGCCGCAAGGCCTGGCATCACCGCAGAACGGGCGCCCGCGAGGGTGCCCGTTTTGTTTTGTCGGCCCGCCCGGCGGGCGCGCGGGCCCCGATGTTCCACGCCCATTCGTAGAACACGGCCACATCGGTATACTCAGGGCGTCACACCCGTTCCACGGTCGGCGATCCCAGCAGGATCAATGACTTGGAGGGTAAACGCAGGCCGCTTGCCGGCCCCAGTCCGGAACCCCTATGCGTCTTTCCACGATCAAGCTGTCCGGCTTCAAGTCTTTCGTCGATCCGACCACCCTGCATCTGCCGACCAACATGACCGGCGTGGTGGGGCCCAATGGCTGCGGCAAGTCGAACATCATCGACGCCGTGCGCTGGGTCATGGGCGAAAGTTCGGCCAGCCGCCTGCGCGGCGACTCGCTGACCGACGTGATCTTCTCCGGTTCCAACGCCCGCAAGCCCGTCTCGCAGGCCACGGTCGAGCTGATCTTCGACAACTCCGACCACACCATCTCCGGCGAGTACGCCTCGTTCAACGAGATCTCGGTCAAGCGCACGGTCAGCCGCGACGGCACCAGCAACTACTACCTCAACGGCACCAAGTGCCGCCGCCGCGACATCACCGATCTTTTCCTGGGGACCGGCCTGGGCCCGCGCAGCTACTCGATCATCGAACAGGGCATGATCAGCCAGATCATCGAGGCGCGTCCCGAGGATCTGCGCGTCTACCTGGAAGAGGCGGCCGGAATCTCCAAGTACAAGGAGCGGCGCAAGGAAACCGAAACCCGCATCCGCCACACCCGCGAGAACCTTGATCGCCTGGGCGACCTGCGTGAGGAGATCAGCAAGCAGCTCGAGCACCTCAAGCGCCAGGCCCGGCAGGCGGAGCAGTACCAGGCGTTGCAGGAAGAGCGCAGGGTCAAGGATGCCGAGTGGAAGGCGCTGGAGTTCCGAGGCCTCGATGGGCGCCTGTCGAAGCTTCGCGAGGGCCTGTCGCAGGAAGAAACCCGGCTTCAGCAGCTGATCGCGGACCAGCGCGACGCCGAGGCCCGCATCGAGACCTCGCGCATGCGCCGCGAGGAAGCGGCCGACGCACTCAATGCCGCGCAGGCCGCGGTCTACCAGGTCGGTAGTACCTTGGCCCGACTGGAGCAGCAGATCCAGCACCAGCGCGAGCTGTCGCAGCGCCTGCACAAGGCCCGCGACGAGACGCGGCAGGCATTGGCCGAGCTGGGCCAGCACATCAGTGGCGACGAGGCCAAGCTGATGGTGCTGCGCGAGGCGGTGGACGCCGCGACCCCGCAGCTGGAGGCGCTGCAGGAAGAGAACGAGATCAAGCAGGAAAGCCTGCGCGAGGCCGAAGCCCGCCTGGCCGACTGGCAGCACCGCTGGGAACAGCACACCTCACAGAGTTCCGAGGCCTCGCGCGCCGGCGATGTCGAGCGCACCCGCGTGGACTACCTGGACCGGCAGATCCTCGACGCCGACCGGCGTCGCGAGGCGCTGGCCGCCGAGCGTGCCGGGCTGGACGTGGACGCGCTGGAAGAAGCCTTCGAGCAGCTGCACCTGCAGCACGACACGCAGAAGACCGCACTGGACGAGCTGAGCGAACAGGTCGAACAGCGCAAGCAGGGCGTGGCCACCGTGCAGGAACAGCAGCGCAATGGCCAGAACGAACTGGCCGAACTGCGCAAGCAGGTCAATGGCCTGCGCGGTCGCCTGGCATCGCTGGAAACCCTGCAGCAGGCCGCACTCGGCCAGGAGCAGGGCGCCGCGGTTGCCTGGTTGAAGGCGCGCGGGCTGGATTCGGCCGCGCGCCTGGGCGAGCGCCTGGATGTCGATGCCGGTTGGGAAAATGCGGTGGAAAGCGCCCTCGGCCAGCTGATCGAAGGCGTGCTGGTGGACGACCCGGCAGGCCTGGTCGATGCGCTGGGCGAACTGGGCGAAGGCCGCATCGCACTGGTGTCTGACGATGCCAGCGATCTGGACGTCGCCGCGACATCGCTGGCCTCGCGCGTGCGCGGACCGACGGCGATCCGACGCCTGCTGGCGCATCTGCATGGCGCGCGGGATCTGGACGAGGCCCGTGCCCTGCAGGCCCGGCTGCCCGCCGGTGATTCGATCATCACCCAGCGCGGCGAGCGTCTCGGCCAGGGCTGGGTGCGCGTGTCGCGCTCCGGTGCGGCCAAGCAGGGTGCGCTGCTGCGCGAGCGCGAGATCAATGAGCTGCGCGAGCAGATCGAACAGCTGCAGAACCGTGAGGTCGAGCTGGAAGATCAGCTGTCCGGCTTCCGCGAGCAGCTGCTGGCCGCCGAACAGCAACGCGAAGATGCGCAACGGGCGCTGTACCTCGCGCATCGTGCGGTATCCGAGCTGGCGGGTCAGCTTCAGGGCCAGCAGGGAAAGGTGGAGGCCGCACGCACGCGCATCGATCGCATCGAAGGAGAGCTGAGCCAACTGCTGGAGACCCTCGAGGTCAACCGCGAGCAGGCGCGCGAGGCACGTTCGCGGCTGGAGAGTGCCGTCAGCAGCATGGGCGACCTGGAATCGACCCGGCAGGCCCTGGAAAGCGAACGCCGGCAGCTGGCCGAAGCACGCGACCTCGCCCGCGAAGCCGCACGGGCGGTGCGCGAACGCGCGCATTCGCTGGCACTGACCCTGGAATCGCAGCGCGCACAGGTGGCATCGCTGAGCCAGGCGCTGGAGCGCATGAGCACCCAGCGCGGGCAGCTGGATTCGCGCTTGGGCGAACTGCATTCGCAGCTGGACGAGGGTGATTCGCCGGTCGAATCGCTGCAGGCCGAGCACCAGAATGCGCTGGAAGAGCGCGTGCGTGCCGACCGCGTGCTGGCCGAAGCGCGTACTCTGCTTGACGGCATCGACGCCGAGCTGCGCAATTTCGAACAGACCCGCCACCAGCGTGATGAGCAGGCGCTGGCGCAGCGCGAGCGTATTTCCCAGCGCAAGCTGGACCAGCAGGCCCTGGTGCTCAGTGCTGACACCCTGCAGGCTGCGGTGGAGAAGGCCGGCTTCGTGATGGCCGACCTGCTCAACGCATTGCCCGAGGACGCCCGTCTGGGAGACTGGGAGCAGGCCGTGCACCAGATCGACGGTCGCATGCGCCGGCTGGAGCCGGTCAACCTGGCGGCGATCCACGAGTATGGCGAGGCATCGCAGCGGTCGGAGTATCTCGATTCGCAGCATGTGGACCTGACCACGGCGCTGGAGACCCTGGAAGACGCCATCCGCAAGATCGACCGCGAAACCCGCGGCCGATTCAAGGATACGTTCGACCGGGTCAACGCCGGTGTACAGGCCCTCTATCCGCGCCTGTTCGGCGGTGGCCATGCCTATCTGGAACTGACCGGTGAAGATCTGCTCGACACCGGCGTGACCATCATGGCGCGTCCGCCGGGCAAGCGCGTATCCAGCATCTCGCTGCTGTCCGGCGGCGAGAAGGCGATGACCGCGGTGGCGCTGGTGTTCGCGATCTTCCAGCTCAATCCGGCGCCGTTCTGCCTGCTGGACGAAGTGGACGCACCGCTGGACGAGGCCAACGTGGGCCGCCTGGCCAACATGGTCAAGGAAATGAGCGAGAAGGTGCAGTTCCTGTTCGTCAGCCACAACAAGGCGACGATGGAAGCTGCGCAGCAGCTGTCGGGCGTGACCATGCGCGAGCCGGGCGTCAGCCGCCTGGTCAGCGTGGACCTGGAAGAGGCCGCGCGATTGGCGGGCGCGGCCTGACGTGCCATCCTAGTTACCTGAATGAACTAGCCGGAGAACCTATCGAATGTCCGACACGGCACTGTTGCGCATCGGCATCCTGGCCGCCGGCCTGCTGTTGATCGCCGCGATCTTCCTGTTTGGCCGTCCGAAGAAGAAGCCCCAGGGCCGCCGCGTGGAAGGCACCGAACCGACCAGCAGCGAGCGCCGCGAACCGGTCCTGGGCGAGGACGGCGTACCGTTGGCCGATACCCGCCTCGATCCGGCACTGGGCGAAGAGGGTCAACAGGCCGAGCTGGGCCTGGCCGACACCGACGCCGGCGCGGCCAGCGACCTGGGCAAGCGCGCCACCCAGGATTTCGACAAGATCGTCTCGCTGTTCGTGGCCGCACGGGCCGGCGAGCAGCTGCGGGGCGAGGACATCGTCGTGGCGGCCGAGAAAACCGGTCTGGTGTTCGGCCACATGAACGTGTTCCATCGTCTGGTGGAGGGCCATCCGGAACGGGGGCCGATCTTCTCGATGGCCAGCATCATGAAGCCGGGCAGTTTCGACATGGCCAACATCCGTGCCATGGAGACACCGGCCATCGCCTTCTTCCTGACCCTGCCGGCGCCGCTGACCGCGCTCGATGCCTGGGAGAAGATGCTGCCGACCGTGCAGCGCATGGCCGAGCTGCTGGATGGCGTGGTGCTGGACGACAGCCGCAACGCGCTCGGCCGCCAGCGCATCGCCCACATCCGTGACGAGCTGCGTGCCTATGACCGCCAGCACCAGGCGCCGCCCCTGACCAAGACCCCGCGCTGGTAAGCGCGGTCATCCCGGGTATGCCGACCCACGGTCGGCACCCACCACCACAGCAGATCCATCGCCTGCGTGGATGAAGTCAGGAAGGCACCCCGGCGACCTGGGCGAACGCGGCGCGGAACGCTGCCATCTCCTCCTCGGTGCCAACGGTCACACGGACGCGCTGCGGCCAGATCGGCCAGCTGCGACCGATCACCACACCCTGTGCGGCCATCGCCCTGGCAAAGGCGGCACCGTCGCGCTGGACGTCCACCACGAAACAGTTCGCTTCCGACGGCAGGCAGCTGAAGCCACGCTTGCCCAGCCAGGCGATGGTCGCCTGCCGGATCTT
The DNA here is from genome assembly GCF_059368375.1 of Stenotrophomonas sp. YJH_SMC_106-19. NCBI lineage: Bacteria > Pseudomonadati > Pseudomonadota > Gammaproteobacteria > Lysobacterales > Lysobacteraceae > Stenotrophomonas > Stenotrophomonas sp. YJH_SMC_106-19. Next base: position 212,027 of record NZ_JCAFRQ010000001.1, on the reverse strand, counting down.
CGCGTTCTGCAGACGGCGCTGCGGAACCAGCTGCGGATCGTGCAGGCTGGCCAGAGCGGCGGCCAGCGCCGGCACCGGCAACGGGTTGTCGCCGAGGCTGCCCAGCTCGCGCAGGCGATCGGGATGGGCCGCTGCCGCGCCCAGGCGCAGTCCGGCCATGCCATACAGCTTGGAGAAGGTGCGCAGCACGATCAGGTCATCGCGCTCGGCCACCTGCGCGATCAGGCTCGGCTGGTCGCTGTACTGCAGGTACGCTTCGTCCACCAGCACCCGGGTTCCGGCGGGCTTGCTGGCCAGCAGCCAGGCGAGCTCGGCGGGCGGGCTGATCGAACCCGTGGGGTTGTTGGGGTTGCACACATACATCAGCCCGGTCGGGCGCGCGTGCGCGGCAGCCACCATCGCGCGCACATCGTGCGCGCCGTCGCTGCGCAGAGGCACTCGGCTGACGTGTGCGCCCCGCGCGGCGGCCACGTCGCCAATCGCCTCGAAGGTCGGATCAGCCACGACCAGGCCCTGCTGCGGGCCGGTCCAGATTGCGGCGGCACGGTTCAGGGGCTCGCTGGAGCCCGGGTACAGGCGCAGGTGATCGGCACTGACGCCGCTGTGTTCGACGAATGCATCACGGACCTGTGCCGCCAGCTCGAAGCGGTAGCGGCCGCAGCGCGCGATGCTGTCGCGAGCGGCCGATTGCGCAGCGGCGGAAGGCCCATACGGGCATTCATTGAAGTTCAGCAGCACCGGCCCATCGGCGCGCGGCGACGCGGGAGCCGCAGCCGGGGCGGTTTGCGCGTATCCCAGGCCCGGCAGGCCACTGCCGGCGACGGCGAGGCCGGCACCGGCCAGCTGCAGGAAGCGACGACGGGAGGCAGGCAGGGTCATGGGCAGGTTTCCGGAGGGCGGCCGACGCACGCTAGCGCTGCCGGTGGAGGGCGGCAAGCCCGTCTTTCGCGGAGCGGGGCCCGGCACTGCCGGGGCGGGGACGTTACAGGGCATGACGGCCGGGCGCGGTAGAATCCCCAGCCGCCCCAGAATCACCGATCACGATGAGCCCCAGCCCCGCCGAACGCGTCGATGAACTCCGCCGGCAGATCGCCCAGGCCAACCGCGCCTATCACGAGCTGGATGCGCCGGAGATCCCCGACGTCGATTACGACCGGCTGGTGCGCGAGCTGGAAGCACTGGAACGTGCGCACCCCGAACTGGCCCGCGCGGACAGCCCGACCCAGCAGGTCGGCGCGCGTCCCTCCGGGCGTTTCGCTGAAGTCCGCCACGCGGTGCCGATGCTGTCGTTGTCCAATGCCTTCAGCGATGAGGAGGTGACCGACTTCGTGCGCCGCATCGACGAACGCCTGCGACGCGGTGCCGCGCGCTTTTCGGCGGAGCCGAAGATGGACGGGCTGGCGATCAGCCTGCGCTACGAGGATGGACATTTCGTTCTGGGTGCGACCCGCGGCGATGGCACGACCGGCGAAGACGTCACGGCCAACCTGCGCGAGATCGGCGACATCCCCCGGCGTCTGCACGGCAAGGGCTGGCCGGACGTGCTGGAAGTGCGCGGTGAGGTCTACATGGCCCGTGCCGACTTTGAAGCCTACAACGATCGCGCGCGGCTGCATGGCGGCAAGGTACTGGCCAACCCGCGCAATGCGGCGGCCGGGTCGCTGCGCCAGCTCCACCCGAAGATCAGCGCACAGCGCAAGCTCAGCTTCTTCGCCTACGGCACCGGAGAAGTGCAGGGCGGCGAACTGCCCGATACCCATTCGGGCACGCTCGCGCAGCTGGGTGCCTGGGGCTTCCCGGTCAGCGATCTGTGCAGGGTGGTGGAAGGTGCCGATGGGTTGCTGGCCTACTACCGCGATATCGGCGCACGCCGCGATGGCCTGCCCTTCGACATCGATGGCGTGGTCTACAAGCTGGACGACCGCGCTGGCCAGCAGGCGATGGGTTTCGTCTCGCGCGCACCGCGCTGGGCCATCGCGCACAAGTTCCCGGCGCAGGAACAGAGCACCACGCTGGAAGCGATCGAGATCCAGATCGGCCGCACCGGCGCTGCCACTCCGGTCGCGCGCCTGGCGCCGGTCGCCGTGGCCGGCGTGATCGTCTCCAACGCAACCCTGCACAATGCGGACCAGATCGAGCGCCTGGACGTGCGGGTGGGTGACAGCGTGATCGTGCGCCGTGCCGGCGACGTGATTCCCGAAGTGGTCAGCGTCATCCTCGACCGCCGGCCGCCGGGCACCACGCCGTGGCAGATGCCCACGCGCTGCCCGGTCTGTGGCTCGGAGATCGTGCGCGAAGAGGGCGCGGCCGCGTGGCGCTGCTCCGGTGAGTTGTCGTGCCCGGCGCAGCGCAAGGAGGCCATCGCCCATTTCGCTTCACGTCGCGCGATGGATATCGATGGCCTGGGTGACAAGTACATCGAAACCCTGGTGGATGCCGGCATCGTCAAGGGCGTGGCGGACCTGTACCGGCTCACCCGCGACCAGCTGCTGCACCTGAAGCTGGTGCTCGACGCGGAAGATCCGTCCGCGCTGGCCGCCAGCCTGGCGCCGCACCTGCCGGCCGAAGGCAGCGGCACCGTGCTCAATGCCGTGCTCAAGCTCGATGGCAACGATGTGGCCTGGCGCGCGAAGGCACTGGCGCAGCCGGCCAGCTTCGAGTGGAACACGAAGAAGATCGCGACCCGCTGGGCCGACAACCTGATCGCCGCGATCGACACCAGTCGTGCCACCACGCTGGAACGGCTGTTGTTCGCGCTGGGCATCGAACATGTCGGCGAAAGCACGGCCAAGGCGTTGGCGCAGTGGTTCGGTGATCTGGCCTTGATCCGACGGCTGCCCTGGCCGCTGTTCAAGCGCGTGCCGGACATCGGTGGCGAAGTGGCACGTTCGCTCGGTCACTTCTTCGAGCAGCAGGGCAACCAGCAGGCCATCGACGATCTGCTGCAGGTCGGCCAGGTGCGCATCAGCGACGTGCATCCGCCCAGTGCGAAGCTGCGTGAGGGGCTGGACCTGGCTCAGCTGCTGGTGGAATCGGAGATCCCCGGTATCACCCGGCTGCGCGCGGAAAAGCTGGTGGCGGTGCTGCCCAGCGCGCAGGCCGTGCTCGATGCCGAGCATGGCCAGTTCGTCAATGCCGGATTGCCCGAGGACACCGCGCGCGGCCTTGCCCAGTGGCTGGAAGCGGACAGCCATGGCGTGATGCTGCTGGCTGCCGAGGAGGCGATGCAGCAGATCCTGGCCAAGGCGCCCGCGCTGACCGAAATCGTCGCCGGTCCGCTCGACGGGCAGACCGTGGTCCTGACCGGCACCCTGGCCCAGCTCACCCGCGATGTGGCCAAGGAGCGACTGGAGGCGCTGGGAGCCAAGGTGTCCGGCAGCGTGTCGAAGAAGACCCACTTCGTGGTGGCGGGTACCGAAGCCGGCTCCAAGCTGGACAAGGCGCTGGCCCTGGGAGTGCCGGTGTGGGACGAAGCGCGTCTGCTGGCCTTCCTCGCCGACCACGAATGATGACCCCGCCGGGCGTGACATGCGCCCGGCCCGAAACAGCAAAGGATTCCCGATGCAGACTGCCCCGCTGGACTTCCGCCTGGCCACCCGCGCCGACGAGGAACTGCTGATCTCGCTGATGCGCGCGTTCTACGCCGAGGACAGGATCGAGTTCGACGACGTGCGCGTGCGTCGCGGTGTCGATGCACTGCTGGCCGATCCGCGCAACGGCGAAGTACTGCTGTGGCTGGACGAAGCCGGTCAGGTGGTCGGCTATGCGGTGATCGCGATGGGCTTCAGCCTGGAGCAGGGCGGGCATTTCATGCTGCTTGACGAGCTCTATCTGGGGCCGCGGGCGCGCGGCCGTGGCCGGGGCAAGCAGGCGCTGGCCATCTGCGAACAGCGTGCGCGCGGACGCGGGGTCAGCCGCCTGCGCCTGGAGGTGAACCACCACAACGAACTGGCGCGTCGGCTGTACCTGGCCAGTGGCTACATCGATGATACCCGCGACCTGCTGACCCTGCCGCTGGATCACCCGCGCCAGGAGGGCATCCTGTGAGCGACGCCCTGCGGCGCAAACTGCAGCAGCGTGCCGCGCTGAACGCGCTGGTGCGCCGCTTCTTCGCAGAGCGTGACGTGCTGGAGGTGGAGACACCGATCCTGTCGGTGGCCGGTAATACCGAGCCCAACATCGACAGCTTCCATACCGACTTCAGCGGCCATGTCGACGCCGGTGGCCGCCGTCGCTGGCTGCGTACGTCGCCGGAGTACCCGCTCAAGCGGCTGCTCGCTGCCGGTGTCGGCGACTGCTACGAACTGGGGCGGGTGTTCCGCAACGGCGAGGCCGGCGGGCGCCATAACCCGGAGTTCACCCTGCTGGAGTGGTACCGGGTTGGCTGGGACCATCACCGGCTGGTGCAGGAAACCGCGGAGCTGGTCCGCCTGGCTCTGGGCCTGGTTGGACGCAGCGCCAGCCTGCGTGTGCTGAGCTACCGCGAGCTGTTCCAGCAGCAGGTGGGCGTGGATCCGTTCCAGACCGATGAGGCCGGGCTGCGCGCTGCGCTGGGTGACGTGCATATCGACCCGGTCGGGCTGACCCGCGACGACTGGCTGGATCTGCTGATGACCCATCGCATCCAACCGCATTTCGATGACGCAGTCATGACCGTTGTCCACGACTGGCCGGCGAGCCAGGCAGCACTGGCCCGCATCCGCCCTGGTACGCCGCCGCTGGCCGAGCGGTTCGAGCTGTACCTGGGGGCCGTGGAGCTGGCCAATGGCTATCACGAACTGAACGATGCCGACGAACAACGGGCGCGTTTCCAGCACGACCTGCAGCGCCGTCATGCGCGCGGGCAGGTGCAGCCGGCGCTGGACGAGGCACTGCTGGCGGCGTTGCCTGCCATGCCCGCGTGTGCGGGTGTCGCGGTCGGCATCGATCGCCTGTTGATGGCGATGAACCGCACGCCCCGCATCGCCGACGTGCTGGCCTTCGATTTCGCCGACGCCTGAGCACACGCGGCTTTCTGAACCAGACAGACTGAACGGATTGCCGCGTCCGCGCGCTTGATTCAGCAAGCACGATGATGCTCTCATCACTCCCGATGCCAGACACTGGCATGGCAGTTCGTCCAGTCCTATGGGGAAGGCTTTGGTCAAGTGGTTTGCGGTTGTGGCGGCACCGGTCTACTCCATCGCGATGTGGGGAGTGCTGACGCCGTTGCCGGCATCGGCGCAGCAGGCCGGCTATGACGGCGAAGTCGTCACCTGCGAGTCACGCGACATGGCCTGGGTGCACTGCGATATCGATGTCAGCAACGGCGTCGATCTGGTCCGCCAGTTGTCCAGCAACAGCTGTATCCGTGGCAGCGAATGGGGCACCGACCGCAGCGGCGTGTGGGTCACGCTCGGCTGCCGTGCCGAGTTCCGGGCGCGCCCGGCGCAGGGAGTGGCTGCGGCCGAGCCAGGCAGCAAGCGCAAGGTGCGCCGCGTGGTCCGCTGTGAATCCAATGGCCGTCCGCAGAGTTGTCCGGTGCGTCTGGACGGCGCACCGGTGCGCCTGCTGCGGCAGCTGTCGGTGCTGCCATGCCGGGAAGGGCAGGGCTGGGGTTACAAGCGCAACGAGGTGTGGACCAGCCGAGGCTGCCAGGGTGATTTCGAGGTGGCCGATGAGGATGGCCGTTTCGTCGACGTGCCGCGCCGGCTGACCTGCGAATCCAAATCGAAGAAGCGCCGGTTCTGCGGCGCCAGCATCTCCGTCGGTGCCGCGGTGCGACAGCAGCTGTCCAGCACCGAGTGCGTGGAGGGCAGCACCTGGGGCTGGAGCCGCAACGGCATCTGGGTGGACGGTGGTTGCCGCGCCGAATTCTCGGTGAATTGAATCCGGCCGGGTGCCTGCGCGAGGGGGCGTGGCCCTACAATGGGCCCATGAACACTGCCACCGACCTCGATTACGCTCGCTACGACCATATCCGCCCGATCCTGTGGACCGGCGATGCCCTGCAACTGCTGGACCAGCGCAAGCTGCCGTTCGTGGTCGAGCATGTGGTATGCCGGGACAGCGATGAAGTCGCCGCGGCCATCCACGCCCTGACCGTACGTGGCGCCCCGGCCATCGGCATCGCGGCTGCCTGGGGCGTCGTGCTGGCGGCGCGTGAGGTGCAGGCGGCCGATGGCCCGCTCGCCCTGCAGCAGCTTGAGCCGGCGCTGCAGCGGCTGAACGCCTCACGCCCGACCGCCGTCAACCTGGCCTGGGCACTGGCGCGGATGCGTCGTTGCCTGGGCAGCGCCGGTGCGGACTGGAAGACGCTGCTTGAAGCGGAAGCGCGGGCCATCGCCGAGGAAGACCTGGCCGCAAACCGCCACATGGGGGCGCTCGGCGCCGGCCTGATCGATGCCGGCAGCGGCGTGCTGACCCACTGCAATACCGGCTCGCTTGCCACCGCCGGCTTCGGCACCGCGCTGGGCGTGATCCGCGCCGGCATGGCCCAGCACCGGATCGCCCGCGTATTCGCCGGAGAGACCCGGCCGTGGCTGCAGGGCGCGCGCCTGACCGTCTGGGAACTGCAGCAGGATGGCATCGACGCCACCCTGATCGCCGATTCGGCCGCCTCGCACCTGATGAAGACCGGGGCCGTGCAGTGGGTGATCGTCGGCGCCGACCGCATCTGCGCCAATGGCGATACCGCCAACAAGATCGGCACCTACCAGCTGGCCATCGCCGCGCGCCACCATGGCGTGAAATTCATGGTCGTGGCGCCGTCCTCAACGGTCGACATGGAGACCGTCGACGGCAGCCAGATCGAGATCGAACAGCGCGATCCGGGCGAGCTGTACGGCGTGGGCGGGACGCGCACGGTGGCCGAAGGCATCGCCGCCTGGAACCCGGTGTTCGACGTCACCCCGGGCGAGCTGATCGACGCCATCGTGACCGAGCGCGGCGTGATCCTGAACCCGACCGTGGAGAACATGCGCGCCGCCTTCAGCGGTTGAGACGCACAGGCGGTCTGCGCCGCGGGAGCCGGGCGCATCTTCCGGGTTCGCCGCGGCCGGCCCCGGGCGTGGCCCGATGGGCCCCGTCCTGCCCCTAAGTTCCTGATTTGTGCCGGTAAAACCCCTGTAAACACAGGCGGGGAATGGTCCGATGTGGTAGTATCCACAGGTTGAATCGAGGTTCCGGCATGGTCACCCCCGCAGGTGTCCGCGCCGGACTGGACCGCTACCAGACAACGGAACCCGAATGGCAGAAACCGCCAAGGAAATCATCCAGGTCAACCTGGAAGACGAGATGCGCAAGAGCTACCTCGATTACGCCATGAGCGTGATCGTGGGCCGCGCGCTCCCGGATGCGCGCGATGGCCTCAAGCCGGTGCATCGCCGCGTGCTGTACGCGATGAACGAGCTCAACGCGCACAGCAACAAGCCCTACTTCAAGTCGGCGCGTATCGTCGGTGACGTCATCGGTAAGTACCACCCGCATGGCGATCAGTCGGTGTACGACACGCTGGTGCGCCTGGCCCAGCCGTTCTCGCTGCGTTACATGCTGGTCGACGGCCAGGGTAACTTCGGTTCGATCGACGGTGACTCCGCCGCGGCGATGCGATACACCGAAGCGCGCATGTCGCGCCTCGCGCATGAGCTGATGGCCGACATCGACAAGGAAACCGTCGATTTCCAGCCCAACTACGACGAGAAGGAACTGGAGCCGACGGTCATGCCGACCCGGTTCCCGAACCTGCTGGTCAACGGTTCGGCCGGTATCGCGGTGGGCATGGCGACCAACATCCCGCCGCACAACCTGAGCGAATCGATCAATGCCTGCATCGCGCTGATCGACAACCCGGAAATCGACGTCGACGGCCTGATGGAGTACATCCCGGGCCCGGATTTCCCGACTGCGGGCATCATCAACGGCACCGCCGGCATCGTCGCCGGCTACCGTACCGGCCGTGGCCGCGTGCGCATCCGCGCCAAGGCGGATATCGAAGTGGCCGACAACGGCCGCGAATCGATCATCGTCACTGAAATTCCTTACCAGGTGAACAAGGCGCGTCTGATCGAGAAGATCGCCGAGCTGGTCAAGGAAAAGAAGATCGAAGGCATCAGCGAGCTGCGCGATGAGTCCGACAAGGACGGCATGCGCATCTACATCGAGATCAAGCGCGGTGAATCTGCCGAGGTTGTGCTGAACAACCTGTACCAGCAGACGCAGATGGAATCGGTGTTCGGCATCAACATGGTGGCGCTGGTCGACGGCCGCCCGCAGTTGATGAACCTCAAGCAGATGCTGGAGGCATTCGTCCGCCACCGTCGCGAGGTGGTCACCCGCCGCACCGTGTTCGAGCTGCGCAAGGCGCGTGCCCGTGCCCACGTGCTGGAGGGCCTGACCGTCGCGCTGGCCAATATCGACGAGATGATCGAGCTGATCAAGACCTCGCCCAATCCCAACGAGGCGCGCGAACGCATGCTCGCCCGCCTGTGGGAGCCGGGCCTGGTCGGGGCCATGCTGGGTGCTGCCGGTGCCGAGGCCTCGCGCCCGGAGGACCTGCCCAAGGGCGTGGGCCTGATCGAGGGCGGCTACCAGCTGACCGAGATCCAGGCCACCCAGATCCTGGAAATGCGCCTGCACCGCCTGACCGGGCTGGAGCAGGATCGCCTGACCGACGAGTACAAGCAGCTGCTGGAAGTGATCGCCGGTCTGATCCACATCCTGGAAGATCCCGATCGCCTGCTGCAGGTGATCCGCGAGGAGCTGGTCAGCGTCAAGGCCGAGTTCGGCGACGAGCGTCGCACCGAGATCCGCCACAGCGAAGAAGACCTGGACATCCTCGACCTGATCGCCCCGGAAGACGTGGTGGTCACCCTGTCGCACGCCGGCTACGTCAAGCGCCAGCCGGTCAGCGCCTACCGCGCCCAGCGTCGTGGCGGCCGTGGCCGCAGCGCGGCGGCGACCAAGGAAGAGGATTTCATCGAACAGCTGTGGCTGGTCAACACGCACGACACCCTGTTGACCTTCACCAGTTCAGGCAAGGTGTTCTGGCTGCCGGTGTACCAGCTGCCCGAAGCCGGCTCCAACGCACGCGGCCGGCCGATCATCAACTGGATTCCGCTGGAACCGGGTGAGCGCGTACAGGCCGTGTTGCCGGTGCGCGAATACGCCGATGGCCAGTTCGTGTTCTTCGCCACGAAGAACGGCACGGTCAAGAAGACCCCGCTGGGCGAATTCGCCTTCCGTCTGGCCCGCGGCAAGATCGCGATCAACCTTGACGAGGGCGATGCGCTGGTTGGCGTCGGCCTGACCGATGGCGAGCGTGACATCCTGCTGTTCGCCTCCAACGGCAAGACCGTGCGTTTCGGCGAGGACAAGGTCCGCTCGATGGGCCGTACCGCCACCGGCGTGCGCGGCATCAGGATGCCGCCCGGCGAGGAAGTAGTCAGCCTGATCGTGGCCGAGAGTGCCGGTGGTGCCGAGGACGAGAACGAGGACGACAACGGTATCGAGGAAGCGGTCGCCAATGGCGATGCGGTGATCGACGGTGCCGACGACGCCAACCTGCAGTACATCCTCACCGCCACCGAGAATGGTTACGGCAAGCGCACCCCGCTGCCGGACTATCCGCGCAAGGGGCGTGGTACCCAGGGCGTGATCGGCATCCAGACCACCGAGCGCAACGGCAAGCTGGTCGCCGCGGTGCTGATGGGCTCCAGCGATGAAGTGCTGCTGATCTCCGATGGCGGCACGCTGGTGCGCACGCGCGGTTCGGAAATCAGCCGCGTGGGCCGCAACACCCAGGGCGTCACCCTGATCCGCCTGTCCAAGGACGAGAAGCTGCAGGCGGTGGAGCGCATGGATGCCTCGATCGACGAGGACGAGGACGAGGTGGCCGCGGTCGCCCCGGCCACGGCCGAAGGCGCCCCGGCTGCCACCGGCAGCGAGGATGCCACGCAGGAGTGATCCGGTCGCGCTGACGAGGTACCCGACGACGCCGGCCCCGTGCCGGCGTCGTCGTATGCGGGAGCATGGAATACGCACGCGCTTCACGGCGGCGGTGGGATAAGGGCAGCATGCTGCTCCCGGAGATCGACGATGTCCGCCACGCCGCAGTCCGCGCCGGCGCCCGTGCGCCGCCACCCCCTGGTCACGGTCCTGTCGCTGCTGCTGGTCATCCTGGGCCTGGTGATCGGCGGGCTGGGTGCATGGCTGTTCCAGCTGGGGGGCTCGGCCTATTACCTCATCGCCGGCTGTGGCCTGCTGGCCAGCGGCATTCTGCTGTGGCTCAACCGTCGCAGCGGTGCGCTGCTGTACGCGCTGGTGTTCGTCGGCACGCTGCTGTGGACGGGGTGGGAATCGGGCAGCGATTACTGGCGCTGGGTGCCACGGCTGGGGCTGGTCACCGCGCTGGGCATCGTTCTGGCGCTGCTGACGCCGACGTTGCGCGCGCCGCTGTCCAAACGGCTGTCGCGCAGCATCGCCGCCGTGTTGCTGCTGGTGTTCGTCGGCGCGTTTGCCCTGGCGTTCAGTCCGCACGGCAGCGTGGACGGCCATGCGCCGTTCCCGGAAGCAGCCTTCAGCGCAGGCCTGGAGCCGACCCGCGACACCACCGGCCTGCAGCCGGCCGACCAGCCCGCCGAGGGTGACTGGCCCGCCTGGGGTCGCAGCAACGCCGCCACCCGCTTCTCGCCGCTGCAGCAGATCACGCCCGCCAACGTGGCTACCCTGCAACTGGCCTGGCAGTTCCGCACCGGCGACCTGCCGAAGAAGCGATGGGGGGCCGAGACCACGCCGTTGAAGATCGGCGACCGGCTGTACCTGTGCACGGCACGCAACCGCCTGATCGCCCTCGAGGCCAGCACTGGCAAGGCGCTGTGGCGGTTCGATCCAAAGGTGAAAGACGCCTCCATTCCGTACACCGCCGCCTGCCGTGGGGTGTCCTACTACGAGCAGCCCGCCGTGCCGGTGTTCGCCGATGCGGCATTGGCGGATGTGGCTGCCGATCTCGCCTTGCCCCTGCCACCTCCCAGCGTTCGACCGGGCGCGGCGGCGGGCGCGCGGCCTGCCTGCTGGGCGCGCGTCATCGAAGGCACGCTGGACGGACGCATCATCGCAGTGGATGCCGACAGCGGTCGGCCGTGCGTCAATTTCGGCAACAACGGCCAGATCGACATCACCCTCGACATGGGCGAGGTGCCGCCGGGCTATGTCTCGATCACCTCGCCGCCGGCCATCGTGCGCGGCGTGATCGTCACCGGTCACCAGGTGCTGGACGGGCAGCGCCGCGACGCGCCTTCCGGCGTGATCCAGGCCTATGACGCGATCACCGGCAAGCTGCGCTGGGCGTGGGACATGGAGCGGCCCGAGCGCACCGGTCCGCCCCCCCGCGAGCAGGTCTATACCCGGGGTACGCCGAACATGTGGACCACCGCCACCGGCGATGAACAACTGGGCCTGGTCTACCTGCCGTTGGGCAATGCCGCCGGCGACTACTGGAGCGGCTCGCGCAGCGAGCAGCAGAACCGCTATGCCACCTCGCTGGTGGCACTCGACGTGGCCACCGGCAAGCCGGTCTGGCATTTCCAGGCCGTACGCAAGGATGTCTGGGACTACGACCTCGGTTCGCAGGCCAGCCTGATCGATTTTCCGACCGCGGCAGGCAAGGTGCCCGCGATCCTGCTGCCGACCAAGCAGGGTGACCTGTACATCCTCGACCGGCGCAACGGCCGGCTGCTGACACCCGCGGAAGAGCGCAGGGTTCCGCAGGGCGGCGTGGAACCGGAGCAGCGCTCGCCAACGCAGCTGTTCTCGCTCTATCACACCCTGCGGCGCGAGCAGCCGCTGACCGAGCGTGACATGTGGGGCATCACGCCGATCGATCAGCTGGTCTGCCGCATCCAGTTCCGCAGGGCGCACTACCAGGGCTTCTACACGCCGCCCACCAGTGATCGCCATTCCATCGAGTATCCCGGTTACAACGGTGGCTCGGACTGGGGTGGCGTGGCCATCGATACCCGCCGGGGCGTGATCGTGGCCAACTACAACGACATGCCCAACTACAACCGGCTGGTACCGCGTGCCGAGGCCGACCGGCGGGGATGGCTGCCGCGTGAGCAGATCCGCGCCGACCGCGGCGCTGGCGAAGGGGCAGGCGACCCGCAGGTGGGTACGCCGTATGCCATCGACGTCAATGCAGGATGGCGGCTGCCATTGACCGGCCTGTCGTGCAAACAGCCGCCGTATGGCGGCATCCGCGCGATCGATCTGCGCACGGGCACGCTGCTGTGGGACCGGCCGTTCGGAAGCGCGCGCGGCAACGGCCCGTTCGGCATCCGCTCCGGCCTGCCGATCGAGATCGGAACGCCCAACAATGGCGGTGCGGTGATCACTGCCAGCGGCCTGGTGTTCATCGCCGCCGCGACCGACGATCTGCTGCGCGCCATCGATCTGAAGACGGGCCGGGAACTGTGGCATGCCAGGCTGCCTGCCGGGGGCCAGGCCACTCCGATGATCTACGAGCAGGGGGGACGCCAGTACGTGGTGATCGTCGCGGCAGGCCATCACTTTATGGAGACCCGTCCCGGCGATTACGTGATGGCGTTTGCCCTGCCCGAACATTGAGCATCCTTCGCGGCGGGGCCTGTCCGCCGATTCCCGGAAGCGGCGATTTCCCACCCGATGACGTGGTGTCCACCGATGCAGTAGCGGTGTGCCGGCGGGCACGCTGTTGCGCATGCCCAGCCTGTCGAACCCTGTCAGCCGCGAGCCCATCATGGGCAATGTCCATCTGCTCACCTTGACCTGCTGCAATCGGCAGCGCCTGTTCGAGAACGCGGCGCATGCGGATGTCGCGATGCAGCTGTTGGCCGCCATGGACCGGGAGGGGCTGACCACCTCGCTGGCCTGGCTTGTCATGCCCGACCACGTGCGATGGCTGGCGCAGCTGCGTGGCCATCCACCCGGATACTGCGTACAGCGCTTCAAGGCGCGCAGCAGCTTCCTGATCAACCGCCATCGCGGCCGCAACGGAGCGGTCTGGCAGGCCGGCTATTTCGATCAGGTGATCGACAATGATGCTTCGTTGCCTGTGCGGGCCCGGCAGGTGCTCGGTCACCCGGTCAGTGCGGGGCTGGCCAGGCAGGTGGGCGAGTATCCCCATGGCTGGTGTCGCTGGCCGCTGCAGGACGCCGCGATTGCGCGGTAGTGGCTGGCGTGTTACTGCGGCACCCGTACCATCTTCGTCATCAAATGTTCGACCACACCCGCCGGGTTGGCTGTGCGGCCCACATGCGTGCTGGACATCTGCACGATCGAGCTGCGTTTGGCGGTGAGGAAATGGAAGCGTGCGCGTGCCGGAAGCTGCGCGATGGGGCCGGCGGTGGCATCGCCGCGGCAGATGGCCACGATGGCATCCAGCCACGGTTGCAGCGCCTGCTGGTCCAGCGCCGGTGCGAACGCCTGCAGGCGTGCCGGGTCGATCTCGATGGCTGCTTCAAGATGACGCGCACCGGGACAGGACACGATCACCCCGACGTTGATGAATTCCTCGCGCTCCACCCGCGGTACAACGCGGATGACCGCATAGTCATACGTGTGCAGCGTGGGCACGGATGGCCTCCTGCACGAACACCGCACGCACCTTCAGGCGATGCTTGAGATAGTCGATGTAGCCCTGGCGGTAGGCCTGAGGGCTGTCGAACGCCGGCTCGTTGACCAGCCAGCTGTCTGGCACGAGGCCGACGATCCGCTCGATCTCGGCATCGGTCAGGCGAGCCGCCAGCTCGGCATCCACCTCGGCGATGCGGCTGGCGAACGACAGCAGCACGTGGTCGCGGATCAGCACGAACGGCCTTTCGCACGCATCGCCGGCGTTGGCCCAGTCGTGGTGGAAATACATCGCTGCACCGTGGTCGATCAGGTACAGCTGGCGGTGCCACACCATCAGGTTCGGGTTGCGCGTGGTGCGATCGACATTGCTGGTGAATGCATCGAACCAGACGATGCGCGACGCCAGGTCGGCGTCCACCGGCATGGCCGCCGGGTCGTAGTTGATCGCGCCGGGCAGGTAATCCAGGCCCAGGTTCAGGCCCTCGCTGGCGCGGATCAGTTCCTGGATCTCCGGATCCGGTTCGGTACGCGCGAACTCGCTGTCCAGTTCGACGAACAGCAGTTCGGGAATCGGCAGGCCCAGGGTACGGGCCATTTCACCTGCGATCAGTTCGGCGATCAGGGCCTTGGGCCCCTGGCCCGCACCCCGGAACTTGAGTACGGCCATGCCGTCGTCGTCGGTCTCGACCACGGCCGGCAGGGAGCCGCCCTCCCGCAGGGGCGTAATGTAACGAAGAGCATTCACGGTGCGCATGCACGCATTCTAGCGTGGCACACGGTGCTGCATCGCATGCGCCGCAGAGCACACGCCGCGCATGCCGACGCAACGCAGGCAATGCTGAATGCACGCTGCGCAATGTGCCGCGCTTCACACGATCCTCCGGACGGCGCGGGCAACATGCTGTCCATGGCGTTCGCGGAAACGCCGCGCGGATCCTGCTCCACGATGTCTCCACCAGATGCGGAGGTACAGGGATGAGCGACCAACTGAATGCGGCACTGCCGCCTCTGGATGATGCCAAGGCCGAAGAAATGATCGGCAAGGTAGTGCTGGTGGGCGTCACCCGTTACGGCGGTGACGGGCAGGTTCAAGGGCTGGAGCAGTATGCCGGCACAGTGCTGCGCATCAGCGCGTTCGAAGGCGTGGTGCTTGCCGACGAGAACGATGGCCACGAGCGCTACCTGCCGCCCATGCTCGACCAGTACCTGCCAGCCCAGCCGGGCGAGTACTGCATGCGCTCCAACGGGATGATCGTGGTGGACCCGGACTATCTGGCCACCTGGGACCTGCACGCCCGGCAGTAGTGACCCGGCCTGCGCTTTGCCTTATCCGGTGACTAGCCCATCCGGCCCATTGAACGCGGGCCGGGCGGTGCTAGATTCGGCGCATGCCCGCTTCGCGGGCAGCCCAACACTACCAGGGGATAAGGATGCTCATCCGTCGTACCTCTCTGGCGGCTGCCATTGCCGTCGTTGCCGTCACGCTGTTGTCTGCAGGCCCGGCATGGGCCGACTATGCCAAGCCGCCGGAGCATCTGCTGAAGGTGCTGAAGGCACCGCCGCCGCCAATGCCGAACGTGGACCCCAGTGGCCAGCGTCTGTTGCTGACCACCGCGCAGACCTATCCGTCGATCAGCCGGGTGGCGCAGCCCTACCTGAAACTGGCCGGCGTGCGCCTGGAGCCGAAGAACCGCAGCCGTCATGACACGCCCGGAGGCTATGGCATACCGGCCTGCGTGGCCGACTTCACCCTGGTCGAGATCGGCAGCGGCAAGCAGACCAAGGTCAACCTGCCGCAGGGCTGCGCCGGTGGCGCGCTGTGGTCGGCCGACGGCAGCCACTTCGCGTTCCAGAATGCAGTCGAGACCAGCGTGCAGCTGTGGGTGGGCGATGCCGCCACCGGTCAGGTCAAGCAGGTACCGAACGTCCAGCTGAACCCGATTTTCGGCAGCACCGTGCAGTGGCTGGGTGGCACCCAGACACTGCTGGTGAAGCTGGTACCGGCCAACCAGGGGCCGGCACCCTCCAATGGCGGCGTGCCGACCGGACCCGATGCACAGGAGTCGCTCGGCAGCAGTGGCGAGAGCAGCACCTATGAGGCACGCGACACGCTGACCAGCGTGCATGATGAAGCGTTGTTCGCCTACTACGGGGCCTCGCAGCTGGCGGTGGTGGATACCGCGGCGGGCACCGTGCGAACGGTCGGCCAGCCGGCCATCTACAACGATGTCAGTGCGGCGCCAGACGGCGTGCATGTGCTGACCGAGTCGATCAAGCCACCGTTCTCGCATGCGGTTACCTACCAGCGTTTCGCCAACGACGTCGCGGTACTGGATGTCAGCAGTGGGCGCACGACCCCCATCGCCCGCCTGCCGTTGGCCGACCGCGTGCCGGTGCACGGCGTGCCGGAGGGGCCGCGCGGTTTCGACTGGCGCTCCACCGATCCGGCGACGCTGGTGTATGCCGAAGCACTGGACAAGGGCGACTGGAAAGTGAGTGTGCCGCACCGTGACCGCGTGCTCATGCTCAAGGCGCCGTTCACGGGCAAGCCGGTGGAGATCGCGCGTACCGCGCAGCGCTTCGAAGGCATTGCCTGGACGGCGGACCCGGCCGTGTCGTTCCAGTTCGAGAATGACGAGAACCGGCACTGGGTGCAGACCCGCATCGTCGATGTGGACAAGCCCCGGCAGGAGGGCCGCCTGTTGTGGGACATGTCCAGCGACGAGCTGTACGGCGATCCGGGCAACCTGGTGTTCAAGCGCCTGCCCAATGGCGCACCGGTGGTGCGGCAGGAAGGGACGTACGTGTTCCTGCGCGGGCAGGGCGCTTCGCCGCAGGGGGATCGCCCGTTCCTGGACCGTCTGGATCTGGCCACACTGAAGAGTGAGCGCCTGTTCCGCAGCGATGCCGATGCCTACGAGCAGTTCCTGGGCTTCAGCAATACGCCCGGCCGCTACCTGACGTGGCACCAGTCGGTGATGGACCCGCCGAACGCCTTCCTGCGCCAGCAGGGCGATGCTGTGGCGGACGCCAAGCAGGGCGAGGCGCAGTACACCTCCACCGCGACGGCCCTGACGAAGCTGGTCGACCCCACGCCTGAAGTGCGGCAGATCAAGAAGCAGCTGGTGACCTACAAGCGCGCCGACGGCGTGGACCTGTCGTTCACCCTGTACACGCCGCCCGGCTACCGGGAAGGCCAGCGCGTGCCGGCCATCCTCTACGCCTATCCGGCAGACTTCGCCAATGCCGCGCAGGCCGGGCAGGTCTCCGGTTCGCAGCAGACGTTCACCCGCCTGCAGCCGTACCGCCTGATGCTGCTGGCCGGCTACGCGATCATCGACAATGCCTCGTTCCCGATTGTCGGTGATCCCAGGAACGCCTACGACACCTACCTGGAGCAGTTGGAAGCCGATGCCAAGGCGGCCGTGGACAAGGCCGTCGACATGGGCGTGGTGGATCGCAACCGGATCGGCGTCACCGGCCACAGCCACGGCGGCCTGATGACCGCGAACCTGATCGCGCATACCACCCTGTTCAAGGCGGGCGTGGCGACCAGCGGCTCCTACAACAAGACCTTCACTCCGTTCGGATTCCAGAACGAGCGGCGTTCGGTCTGGCAGGCACAGGATGTCTACCTGAAGGCATCGCCGTTCTTCTACGCCGACAAGATCAAGCTGCCGTTGCTGCTGGTGCATGGCGAGGACGATGCCAATCCGGGTACCGAGCCGTTCCAGTCGCGCAAGCTGTACCAGGCGATCCGTGGCAACGGCGGCACCACCCGCCTGGTGATGCTGCCGAACGAGCCGCACTGGTATACGGCGCTGGAGTCGAACGAGCAGCTGGTGGCGGAGATGCTCAACTGGTTCGACACCTACGTGAAGAACGCCAAGTGAGGAATGGAAAGGCCGCCCTCGGGCGGCCTTCCTGCATCCTGTGGAGCCGGGCCATGGTGGCTGCTGTAGTACAGAGTCGGGGAAGTCACATGAAGGCATGGATGTTGGCGCTCGCTCCGCTGTTGGTTTCTCCTGTGGCCACGGCGGTCCAGCGGCCGATGAGCGTGCACGTCACGTACGACTGGTCTGGCTGGGGTTCCGTATCTGAGCGCTGGGTCATCCGGCGCGATGCCTACGGCGTGACCACCCGCGTACAGGTGGTTGACGCGCCCGACGTGCAACCGCGGGTGCCGGAGCTGCTGCCGTTCGGCGCGATGTCAGCGTTCGAGGCTGCGCTGCAGGCAGCGCCGTTGACCCGCGACGCCACGGTGGATCTGATCGCTTCGCGGCTGGACCGGTCCACCATGCTGACGCTGGATCCACAGCTGCGCAGCACGCCGCCGGCCAGATGCTCGTTCGCCCAGCAGCAGGCCTGGGCACGCCGGGCGGTGGCCGGGCAAGGTCTGCGGGAGCGCGTTGCAGCGCATTTCCGCGGCCTCTGGACTGACGACCATCCCAGCATGACCGTGGTCGTAAGCCGTCCGGGCCGCCCGGACACCGTGCTGGTGTCCACTTCCCAGTACGCAATGATGCTGCCATGGAAGCGCGTGTCATCGACGAACTTCGACCAGCACGTTCTGGCAGGCGCGCAGGAGCAGTGGCGTCCGGCGTTGAGCGATGCACTGATGGCGCTGCTGCCTGCGGGGGAACCCAGCCGCGAACGTTTCAGGATCGGCTGGTTGCAGAACAGATTACGAGACGACATTGCCCAGGAGGCGCTGCGTTGTGGGGCGCTGCGCAAGGAAACCGCAGATTGATCATCCACGGATGCTCTGCGATCAACGTTGCAGACTCGACAGCGACAGGTCGATCGCGGTGCGGCCGGACAGGCGCCCCAGCAGGGAAGTTGTCCGTGGAGAGCGCTGCCTGGGCATCCGCGCTCACGCCAGTGGCAGGCGGTCCTGCGCGTGCGAAAGGCGATCATGCAGGTCGCGCACATGCTCGGCCCTGGCATGTACCCGGGTGGTGTCGCCGAAGCTGCGCAGATAGGCGCAGGCAGCGAAGCCGTCACTCTTGCTTTCATACTCCGTAATCCAGGCCAGTCGGTCCGGATTGTCGGCCTGCTCGGCCGACCACGCGGCGGCGGGCGGGCGGATGCGGTACTTCAGGCCGACACGCCATGGTTTCGGTGTCAGCCGGGCCCGGAAGCAGTGCTGCAGCCGGCACATGCGCGCGTACAGCGTGTCGGTGCCCAGTGCGTTGAAGAACGCCTGCAGCGCCTCGTCGCCGGGGGAGAACGTGGCATGCATGGCCAGTATCCGCAGCCCGGCCGGCGTCCGGTACGCGCGCAGATGCCAGTCCGGGTGCTGCCTGCTGAAGTCCGCAACCCGCTGCAGGGCCACGCCCTCGGCGCCACCGGCAGCGGCCAGGCGACGCCTGCGTTGCATCAGCATCGCGGTATTCACCAGAGCCACGGCTGCCACGCCCAGTACCAGCCCCACCAGCCAGTGCCAGAGCAGGGTGCCGATGAGGGCAACGGCAGGCAGCAGGGTTGCCGTGATGACGACGGGCATCACACATCCTGCCGGTGGTTGCGGGTGGTCAATGTCGGCGAACAGGACGTCCGGAGTGTTCAGGCACAGCGCACCGTAGCTGTTGCGGGTGATCACCACGCCGCCATCGCGCTGCACGATCTGCTCGCGGATCGGCACGCCTTCCACGCCGTAGTTGCTGCGGACCTCGCGGCGCGGCAGTGCCTGCCCGGCGAGGATGGCATTGAGCGCTTCGTTGGCCCGGCGCTCGGCGTGTGCCTGAGCGTCGGCCGGGCTTGTGTCGGACCATCCGAAGCGACGCACGACCACCGGCCGGCCGCGGAAACGGGCCTGCAGGCGGGCTTCGGCCCAGTACGCGGGAACGATCATCATCGTGCGGTGCGCCATCATCCATGGCAGATGCCGAGGTGAGTCTGGCACAGGGGCGTAACGGCCGCACCCGCCTGCTGCGGCGAGGCCGGCGCAGTGATAGATTGCCTGCCTGGCATTGTCTCCACCAAGGACGGATCGATGTTCGTTTCCCTGCGTGGCCTGCTTGCCCTGGCGCTGGCCGGGACGGCCGGCGTGGCCCATGGTGCAGCGCCCGGGCCCGAGATCCTGATTTCCGACGCCAGCCGCTTCTATGCCCTTTACGACACAACCGATGGCCAGCCCAGCGTGGCGCAGCTGGCGCAGTACCTGGCCGAAGGGACCCCCAGCCTGGGCGAGTTCGCGAGCCGGCGACGGGTCACCGCCGAGCGCATCGCCGACGCCATGCGTCGTGACCCGGCGATGTACGCCAACGGCCGGACCTGCCTGGATGAACTGCCTGCGGTACGCCAGCGGCTGGTGCAGGTGTTCGCCAATCTGCAGGCGATCTATCCGCAGGCGAGGTTTCCACCGGTCGCGATCATGGTCGGTCGCGGCCGACCGGTCGGCCTGACCCATCCGGGGGGCGTGCTGATCGGGCTGGAAGCCCTTTGCGCGGCTGACTTCATGAACCCCAACGTGCAGGACCGCTTCGTGCATGTGATCGCGCACGAGTACGTGCACATCCAGCAGACCGGTGCGATCGATTTCGAGCAGGGCGATCCGCGCGCGACGGTGCTGCGCCTGTCACTGGCCGAAGGCGTGGCCGAGTTCATCACCGAACTGGTTTCCGGCAACGTCGGCAACGGACGCCACGCGGCATGGACGCGGGGCAGGGAAGTGCATATCGAAAGTGCATTCGCGCTGGACCTGGACAGTACCGACCTGTCGCCCTGGCTGTACAACTACACGCCCGGTTCCGACGCGCCCTACGATCTGGGCTACTGGGTGGGCTACCGCATCGCCAAGGCGTACTACCTGCAGGCCAGGGACAAGCGCGAAGCGGTGCGCGCCCTGATCGAACAGGACGATCCGAAGGCGATTCTGGCGGCCAGTGGCTGGACGCCGGGCATGTGGATGCCGGCGAAGGTGACTGGCGTGGCCGCGCGCGCTGCGGCACGCTGAGTGCGGAATAGAACGCTACGGGAGATCGGCATGCGCATTCCTGCTTTGACAGCTGGCGCCATCGCGCTGGCATTGGCGATGACCGGCGGCGTGAGCGCGGCCGAGGCACCCGCCATCAACCCGTTGCTGACACGGCCAGTGGAGCAGCTGCGGCCGGACGAAGTCCGTTTCATGCAGCAGCGTCTGGCGGATTGGCCACAGCTGCAGCGCTATCGTGACGCCAACGCAGCACTGCCTGCTGCCCGGCCCGGAAAGCCACGCGTGGTGTTCTATGGCGACTCGATCACCGAGGGCTGGGGGGCTGAGGGCAGTGCCGCCTTCTTCCCCGGCAAGGGGTATCTCAATCGTGGCATCGGGGGCCAGACCACGGCGCAGATGCTGGTTCGCTTCCCGCAGGATGTGCTTGCGCTGCATCCCCAGGTGGTGGTGATCCTGGCCGGCACCAACGATATCGCCGGCAATACCGGCCAGGCCACGCAGGCAATGATCGAGGACAACGTGCAGGCGATGGTGGCGCTGGCGAAAGCGCAGGGCATCAGCGTGGTGCTGGCCTCGGTGCTGCCGGTCAGCGAGTACCCCTGGATGCCTGGTATCGAGCCCGCCGCGAAGGTGCGTGCATTGAACCGTGCACTGAAACGCCATGCCGACGAACAACAGCTGGTCTACCTGGACTACCACACGCCGTTGGCCAACGCGCAGGGCGGTCTGGATGCCGACCTGGCCGGCGACGGCGTGCATCCCACCACGAAAGGCTACGCGGTGATGGCACCGCTGGCCGAGGCTGCGATCAACCAGGCACTGGCGAGGCGCGCCGCCCGGTGATGGTCGGCAGGACCATGCCGCAGGTCGGGCTGTGCTGGTGGGAACTCAGTCGTCGTCGCGCTTCAGCGCAGCGTCGGCAGCCAGCAGAGCTTCGGCGGCGGCGCTGAATGCGGGGGAGGGCGGCAGCGGCGAACCGATGGCGTCCATCATCTGCTGCATGCCCACGAATGCGCGCGCGCGGCGATCATAGATGCCGGTGACCAGCAGGGCGCGCGTGGCGATCTTCTGGCCGTCGCCGACCAGCACGCGCTGCTCCATGATCACGCGCGTGCCGACCCAGCCGGCCAGGCGTGTTTCCAGGGTGAAGCGCTGGAATGGCCGGAGCTCGCGGCGGAACTGGATGGTGCCGGCGCCGACGATCGGCGCCCATTTCTCGCGCAGCGCCACCTTGCCCAGGCCCATGCGCAGGATCAGGTCCAATCGGCCCAGATCGAAGATGTTCCAGTAGCGGCCGTTGGTCATGTGCAGGTTGCTGTCCAGATCGTTGGGCAGCACCCGGAACTGCAGCCGCGACACGCCGAAAGGCGCCTCCAGCCTGGGCCGGAACAGACTGCACAGCAGCAGATGGAGCAGGCGGAACCAGAGATTCATGATTATTACGAGTGTTATAGAATCGACGGTACGCTAGTCTATGGCGACTGTCTTAGCAAGGCGCAGCCATGAGTCCGCGAACGTCCGACGCTCCCCAGCGCGTGATCGATGCCGCCGCGCAGATGCTGGCTCGGGTCGGGCTGAATGCAACCAGCATCCGTGAAGTGACCAAGCTGGCCGACGCGCCGCTGGGTTCCACCTACCATCACTTTCCCGGCGGCAAGCAGGAGCTGCTGGCGCGAGCCACGCTTATGGCCGGCGACAAGGTGGAAGCGCTGCTGGTGGCGCTGCTGAACGGCGGCGCAGTGCAGGGCCTGCAGCAGTTTCTGGCGATGTGGCGCGAGCGCCTGCTGCGCTCCGGGTTCCGCGCGGGTTGCCCGGTGCTGGCCGCTGCCGTTGAGGAGCCGATGGACGCGGTGCCGAGCCAACCCCGCGCGGCAGCTGCCGAGGTGTTCGCGCGCTGGCACGATCATCTCGCCAGGGCGCTCGTCGCCGAAGGACATGCGCCAGCCGCTGCGGGTGAGCTGGCCAGCCTGGTGATTGCCAGCGTGGAAGGCGCGGTGGCGATGTGCCGCGCGCTGCAGGATATCGCTCCGTTTGACCAGGTCGCCGCGCAGCTGCTCAGGGCTGTCGCGCCACCTGCGCGCTAGAATCAACGCGAACGCGCTGCTGCGTGCCCGGCAAGGACGTCCACATGTTGCACCACCTCTCCCTCGGCGTCCGTGACCTCGATGCCGCAGGCCGCTTTTACGATGCCGCACTCGCCACGCTTGGGTTTCGCCGGGTCTTCGAGGACGAGACCGCGATCGGTTATGGGGTGGTCGATGATGAGGATGCGCTGTGCCTGAAGCTGCGTGATGACGCCGCAGCGCCGGGTCCCGGTTTCCACGTAGCGTTTGCCGCGGACTCGGCAGCGGCCGTGGATGCCTTCCACGCAGCCGCCGTGGCCAACGGGGGCGCTGACAACGGTGCGCCCGGGCCGCGCCCCGATTACGGTGACTTCTACTACGCGGCGTTCGTGGTCGACCCCGATGGCCATCGCATCGAAGCGGTGACCAAGGCGCGGCCGGAGTGACGCAGCCAGGTGTTTCGGCGCCCGCACGCTGACAAGCACAAGCGCACGCAGCAGCTCACGCCAGCGATGGTTCGCGCGGTGGGACGCTGCCGGGTACGTCGTCGAAGTGGCTGAAACGACGACGCCGGATCACACCCGGCGCCGCCCGGGGCGATCAATCGAAACGCCAGCGCACGCCTGCATAGATGCCCCGGCCTTCGCCAGGCGTGGAGCGGGCGACATCCTTGCCGGCGTCGTCGTAGCCCGGCGTGACCGTGGCCGCGTAGTGGCGGTTGCCGAGGTTGCGCATCTCCGCCCACGCCTGCCAGCGGCCACCGGGTGCGTCGTAGCCGATGCGGCTGCCGAAGATCACGTGGCTGTCGGCCCAGTAGCTGTTGGCGTAGTCCACCGCGATGCGCGAGGCGTATTCGGTGTTCAGCGCGGCGTACAGGCCGGAGGCATGATCGAAGCGCAGCTCGGCCTGGTAGCTGTGGCGCGGCAGGCCCGGCAGGCGGTTGCTGCCGAAGCGCGCGTCGTGGCGGTAACGGAAATCACTGAAGGTGTACGCTTGGCGCAACGACAGGCGCCCCGGCGCGGCCTGCCACAGCGTGCTGTCCAAACCGGCTTCGATGCCGCGGTGAACGGTGGGGCTGGCGTTGTTTTCTGCGATGAACAGGTTCGGCACCGGTTGCAACTCCACGCTCAGCAGCTCGTGGTTCACGTGCGCGTAGTAGCCGGTCAGTTCCCAGCGACCCAGCGCCGCGTTACCGCGCGCGCCCAGTTCCAGCGTGGTGGCGGTCTGGTTCTGCATCGGCACCGGCGCGCGCTGGCGCCCGCTGGACGGTCCGTTGCCCGGCCCGAAGTATTGGTTCGAGCCCCAGATCATCGACCATGGATGCGGCGCTTCCACCGAGCGGCTGAGGTTGCCGAACCACTGGGTCTGCGCGCTGTGCTGCCAGGTGAAGCCCAGTCGCGGTGCGTAGTCCCAGTCGTGGTTGCGCAGGCGGCCGCCGCTGCTCGGCCAGGTCACCTGCACATCGCGGCGGGTGTTGATCAGTGCCAGCCCGGTCTGCATGCGCAGGCGGTCATTGAAGGCGAGGGTATTGCTGACGTGCAGTGTGCTGTCGGTGCCGTGGTGGCGGAAGTCACGCGTGCGCGTACCGGCGGCATAGCCGTTGCTGGCAAAGCGCAGCGACTCGCGCACATCGGCGTCCAGATCGTGGGTGACGCGTAGACCGATCGTGGTTTGGCTGTCCAGGCCGAACAGCCGGTGGCGGTGGTGGTAGTCCAGCGTGGCGTTGAGGTTGGCGTAGTCCAGCTGCTGGCGGTACAGGCTCTCGTTCAAGTCCATCGGATACGTGTGATAGACCAGCCCGGCCTGCAGCGAAGAATCCTCGTCGATCTGCAGCGTGGTGACATTACCGACCCAGGTACTGCCCGGCTGCGGGCGGCGCGCATCGATGGCCAGGTTGGCCGCGTTCGCCGCATGCGGATCGTTGCGGATCTGATCGCGGGTCAGGCGACCGGGCGTTTCGTGATTGGTTTCGCGGTAGCGAACGAAGAAACGCGTCTGCAGGTCGGGCGTGATCTGCCAGCCGAGGTTGGCCATCGCGCCCTTGCCGTCGCCGCGCGCATGGCGCTGATAACCATCGAACTCGGTATCGGTGTAGGCCAGGAAGTAATCGAGATCGCCGTTGACACCGCCCCAGCTGATGCCGCGTTTCTGGTAGCCACGGCTGCCCGCTTCGTAGTGCAGCTGCACGCCGGCCGAATCACGGCCGCTGCGGCTTACATAGTCGATGGCACCGCCCAGCGCCAGCGCGCCGCGCTCGAAGCCGTTGGCGCCGCGCAGCACCTCTACCCGCGACAGCCACAGCGGTTCCAGCAGTTCGTAGGGCGTGCCGCCGGGGCCGGTCAACGGCAGGCCGTCGATCGATACGGCGATGCCCGAGGCATGTGCGCCCGGGCCGCGATTGATGCCCGAGCCACGGATCGAGACCTTGGTGCCTTCGTTGCCGGGCGATTGCGCACTGATGCCCGGCTGGAAGGCGAGTACATCGGCACTGCTGGCCAGTCGGCTGTCGGCCTTGGCCACGTCGATGACGTTGCTGGCGCCGGGCACGCGCTTGAGCGCCTCGCGGGCCTGGGCGCTGGCATCGGCCGCAGTGACCTGCACGGCATCAAGGGTGGTGGCCTGCGGAGCGGCCTGGGCGGTTGGGGCCAGGCCAAACGAGACGGCCAGGAACAGCAGCGACGGGGTAGGGCAGTACGGCGCGAGCGACATGCGGAAATGCTGTAAACCACGAAAGTGGCGCGCAAGTTAACAGGTCGACGGCGCCACGTCACCCATCACCGGCGTATGGGGCTGGTGCACCTGTAGAGCCGAGCCCATGCTCGGCTGCTTTTTTTACGGAGCCGAGCATCGGCTCGGCTCTACAAAGACGGTTTCGCCAGCGCCTTCGACTTCGCATACAGCCGCTCTGCGACATCCTTCTCACCCAATGCCGCATGACACTCGGCCAGGCTGTCCCACACATTGGCCGAATCCGGATACAGCTCGGTGGTGAGTGCAAATACCTTCAACGCCGTGCGCGCGCCCAGGCTCTCGCGGATGCCATAGCCATCGCTGTTGATCGCACGTTCCAGCTCGCTGCCGGTGACGCCGTGGTCGTCGCGCAGCCAGGCCCGCATTGCCTGTGCAGCCCCTGCGTCATCGTCCAACGCATAGGCAATCAGGCGTTCGGACAGCGCAGCGTGCGGAAACACCTTCGGTGCGGCCACCGCCATCGTGCTTTCCACCAGCGTGCTCGACCACACGTTGCGCGCGCTGCCGTTGGTCAGATACACGAACACCCAGTAGCCGCTGGCCAGCGTGCCCTTGTAGGCCAATCGCGCACGTACACGGGTGCCACCATCGTGACCGACCTGGGTGTAGCCGTCGCTGCGGGTGGTGTCCCAGCCGGTGGAGAAGAAATTGCCGCCGCCACCGCTCAGTCTCTGCGGCTGCCAGAGTCTTTCCAGGGTCGCCGTGCGCAGCAGCTTGCCGGTGGCCAGCGCCTGCAGGAAACGGTTCATGTCGCCCACGCTGGTCTGCAGATCGGCATGGCCCCAGCCGTAGTCCGGCCACGGATCTTCGTTGGCCGGCTGCAGCTGCCCATCCTTGCCGATGTACGGCACGGCCGCGCGCAGGGCTGGCACGCTGGCGACACCCCACGAGGTGCTGGCCATCTTCAACGGCTGCAGGATGCGTTCGCGGGCGATCGCCGGGTAGGGCCTGCCGTAATGCGTTTGCAGCAATGCGGTCAGCACCAGATAGTTGGCCTGCGTGTACTGCACGCGGCTTCCGGTGGCGAACTGCATCGGTGCCGCGCCGGCCACCTTCAGTGCAGCGGCAAGATCTGGCGCCACACCGGTGTAGCCCTTGCTCACCCAGCGGTTGTCCACCCGCTCGTAGTACTCGCCGATACCGGAGCTGTGGTTGAGGAAATCACGCACACGGATCGCCTGCCATGCTGCGGGCAAGTCCGGCACGTAGCGGCTGGCGGGTGCATCCAGATCCACCTTGCCCTCATCGACCAGCTGCATCACCAGCGTGCTGGTCAGCAGCTTGGCCATCGACTGCGCGGCGAAGATGGTATCGACGGTGGCCGGTGAATGGGTAGCGGGATCACGTTCACCGCTGGCGCCTTGGTACAGCACCTGGCCGTTGTGTGCGACCAGTACCGCCTGGCCGGCGATGCCATAGCGTTCGCGGTTGGCCTGCAACTGCGCATCCATCCGGGTCGGAAGATCGTTGCGAACATCCCCCGCCAGAGCAGGCAGGGCAACGGTCAAGGCACAGAAGAGCGCGGCAAGGGCGCGGTACATCGCGATGATCCGTCAGTGGCGATGGCGCATCTTGGTCAGCGGCGGGGGCGGGGTCAAGCGCATGGCGCCGGGCCATGCCCGGGATTGCAGGTACCGTGCCGGTAGCGCCGGGCCATGCCCGGCGACACCCGGGTCACGATCAGCCCAGAATTCCCGGCAGATCCAGCCCCTTCTCCTTCGCGCACTCGATCGCGATGTCATACCCCGCATCGGCGTGGCGCATCACGCCGGTGGCCGGGTCGTTCCACAGCACACGACCGATGCGCTTGGCGGCCGCCTCGGTGCCATCGCAGACGATGACCATGCCGGCGTGCTGCGAGAAGCCCATGCCCACGCCGCCGCCGTGGTGCAGCGATACCCAGGTCGCACCGCTGGCGGTGTTGAGCAGCGCGTTCAGCAGCGGCCAGTCGGAGACTGCGTCGGAACCGTCGGCCATGGCTTCGGTTTCGCGGTTCGGCGAAGCGACGCTGCCGCTGTCCAGGTGGTCGCGGCCGATCACCACCGGCGCCTTCAGCTCACCGTTGGCGACCATTTCGTTGAAGGCCAGCCCCAGCCGATCGCGGTCACCCAGGCCCACCCAGCAGATGCGCGCCGGCAGACCCTGGAACTTGATCTTCTCGGCGGCCATGTCCAGCCAGCGGTGCAGGTGCGGGTTGTCCGGAATCAGTTCCTTCACCTTGGCGTCGGTCTTGGCGATGTCTTCCGGATCGCCACTCAGCGCGGCCCAGCGGAACGGGCCGATGCCGCGGCAGAACAGCGGACGGATATAGGCCGGGACGAAGCCGGGGAAATCGAAGGCATTGGCCACGCCTTCTTCCAGCGCCATCTGCCGCAGGTTATTGCCGTAATCGACGGTCGGCACGCCCAGTGCGTGGAAGCCGAGCATGGCGCGGATGTGGTTGGCCATCGAGGCACGCGCGGCCTTTTCCACTTCCTTCGGCGCGGAAACCCGCTTCTCGTCCCATTGTTCGACGGTCCAGCCCTGCGGCAGGTAGCCGTTCACCGGGTCGTGCGCGGAGGTCTGGTCGGTCAGCAGGTCCGGCTTCACGCCGCGCTTGAGCAGTTCGGCGAGTACATCGGCAACGTTGCCGAGCAGGCCCACCGATTTCGGCGTGCCCGCCTTGCAGGCTTCATCGATCAGGCGCAGGGCTTCGTCCAGGTTGTCGGTCCAGGTGTCCAGGTAGCCGGTGCGCAGGCGCATGTCGATGCTGCTCCTGCGGCACTCGACCGCCAGGCAGGAGGCACCCGCCATCACTGCCGCCAGCGGCTGCGCGCCGCCCATGCCGCCCAGGCCGCCGGTGAACAACCACTTGCCGGTGAGATCGCCGCCGAAGTGCTGGCGGCCCATTTCCACGAACGTCTCGTAGGTGCCCTGCACGATGCCCTGGGCGCCGATGTAGATCCAGCTGCCGGCGGTCATCTGGCCGTACATGGCCAGGCCCTTCTTATCCAGCTCGTTGAAGTGGTCCCAGTTGGCCCAGCGCGGCACCAGGTTGGAGTTGGCGATCAGCACGCGCGGCGCATCGGCATGCGTGCGGAACACGCCCACCGGCTTGCCCGACTGCACCAGCAGGGTCTGGTCATCGTCCAGGCGCTTGAGCGTTTCGACGATGGCATCGAAGCTCTCCCAGTCGCGCGCGGCGCGGCCGATGCCGCCGTACACCACCAGTTCCTGCGGCCGTTCGGCCACGTCCGGATGCAGGTTGTTCATCAGCATGCGCAGCGGTGCTTCGGTCAGCCAGCTCTTGGCGTTGAGCGTGGTGCCGGTCGGTGCGGCAAGGGTGCGGGACGGGTCGTTGCGGGTCATGCGGCGCTCCGGTTCGTAGCAAATTCAAGGCAGGCATTGAGCACCTGCGCCAGGGTGTGGCGCAGCGGTGCGGCGTGGTCGGGGTCGAGCGGGGTGGGCCAGCTGTGCTCGTCCACCTGGTCCGGCAGGGGTTCGTGCATGTAGCCGCGACAGGCCAGCTCCATCTGCAGGCTGTGCACGCCGCCGGCCACGTTGCTGTAGTGGCGGGTGATCCAGCCGCCCTTGAAGCGGCCGTTGCGCACCTGGCTCATGCCGCTGATCTTCAGCAGGTTCTCCACCACGTCGCTCAGTGCGTTGTCGCAGGAGGTATCCGGTGCGCCGGACGGACCGGCGGTGCCGAGATTGAACTGCGGCAGTTCACCGTCGAACAGGTGTGGAATGTGCGAGCGGATCGAGTGCGCGTCATACACCACCACCGTGCCGTGACGTGCGCGCAGCCGCGCGATCTGCGCGGCCAGCGCGTCGTGGTAAGGCGCGAAATAGGTGTCCCGACGGCGCGCGATCTCCGCTTCGTCCGGCTCGCGCCCGGCGTGGTACAGCGGCTGGTTGTCGAAGGTGGTCAGCGGGCACAGGCCGGTGGTGTTCTGGCCCGGGTACAGCGATACCCCGCTGGGATCGCGGTTGAGATCGATCACCGAACGCGAGATCGCCGACCGCACGGTGGTCGCGCCCATGCCGCGTGCGAAGTCGTACAGTTCGTGCACCCACCAGTCGGCGTCGCGACGCGCCAGCCATGGCGAGTGATAGTCGCCGATCAGATCGTGCGGCAGCTCGCTGCCGGTATGCGGGAAGCTGACGATCAGCGGGGCATCGCCCTCGTGCACCGTCAGCCATTCGGGGTGGGCATTCATGCCTGCGGCTCCACGGTCGGCAGGACAGCTTCCAGGCCCCGTGCCAGCGCGCCGCTGCGCACGAGCGAGGTGGCAACCACCATGTCCGGGTGGAAGTAGCGGTCGTCCTGCAGGGTCGGCACCTGCGCGCGCAGGGTGGCGCGTACGTTCTCCAGTGCAGCGCTGGAGCGCAGCGGCGCATGGAAGTCACAGCCCTGTGCGGCGGCCAGCAGCTCGATGCCGATCACATTGGCCGCGTTCTCGGCCATCTGCATCAGTCGGCGCGCACCGTGTGCGGCCATGGACACGTGGTCTTCCTGGTTGGCCGAGGTGGGGATCGAATCCACACTGGCCGGATAGGCCCGCTGCTTGTTCTCGGACACCAGCGCGGCGGCGGTCACCTGCGGAATCATGAAGCCGGAATTCAGGCCGGGGCGCGGGGTCAGGAAAGCCGGCAGGCCGGACAGTGCCGGATCCACCAGCATGGCCAGGCGGCGTTCGCTGATCGAACCGATCTCGCACACCGCCATCGCCAGCATGTCGGCCGCGAAGGCCACCGGCTCGGCGTGGAAGTTGCCGCCGGACAGCGCCTCGCCGCTGTCGGTGAACACCAGCGGATTGTCGGACACGCCGTTGGCTTCGATTTCCAGCGTGGTGGCGGCCTGGCGCAGGATGTCCAGTGCCGCACCCATCACCTGCGGCTGGCAGCGCAGGCAATACGGATCCTGCACCCGCACGTCGTTGTCGCGATGCGATTCACGGATGCCCGAGTCCTGCATCAGCGTGCGCAGCGTGGCGGCCGTGGCGATCTGTCCGCGCTGGCCACGAATGGCATGGATGCGCGGATCGAACGGTGTATCCGATCCCTTTGCCGCTTCCACCGACAGTGCGCCGGTGACCAGCGCGGCCTGGAACACGGTCTCGATTTCGAACAGGCCGGCCAGTGCATAGGCGGTGGAGAACTGGGTGCCATTGAGCAGGGCCAGGCCTTCCTTTGCGCCCAGTTCAACCGGCTGCAGGCCGGCCCGCGCCAGTGCGTCCCGGGCCGGCAGCCGCTCATCGCCGATGAAGGCTTCGCCCACGCCCAGCATCACGCTGGCCAGGTGCGAAAGCGGTGCGAGGTCACCCGATGCGCCGACCGAGCCCTGCGCCGGCACCACCGGCAACACGCCCTTGACCAGCATCGCCTCCAGCAGCAGCAGCGTCTCCTCGCGCACACCGGAAGCCCCCTGGGCCAGGCTGACCAGCTTCAGCGCCATCATCAGCCGCACCACGCTGGCGGGCATCGGCTCACCCACGCCTGCGGCGTGCGAAAGAACAATGTTCCGCTGCAGCGTGGCCAGGTCTTCGCGCTCGATGCGCACGCTGGCCAGCTTGCCGAAGCCGGTATTGATGCCGTACACCGGCGCACCCTTGGCGACGATGGCCGCCACGGCGGCGGCACTGGCGCGTACCACCGGCAGCGCCGCCGGATCCAGCGCAAGCGGCGCACCGCGATAGACCTGTCGCCACTGGGCGAGGGTGACATGGCCGGGGCGAAGAACCAGGGTGTTGCTCATGTGTTGCTCCAGGAGGCAGGCAGGTCGGGCTGACCGCGCACCACGCGCGCGTGCAGCGGGTTGAATCCAATGCGGTAGACCAGGTCGGCGGGCGCGTCGATGTCCCAGATCGCCAGGTCGCAGTCCATGCCCACGGCCAGGCGCCCGATGCGGTCGCCATGGCCCAGCGCACGCGCTGCTTCGCGGGTGAAGCCGGCGATGCACTCGTCCACCGTCAGGCGGAACAGGGTCGCGCCCATGTTCATCGCCAGCAGCGGGCTGGTCAGCGGCGAGGTGCCCGGGTTGCTGTCGGTGGCCAGTGCCAGCGGCACACCCGCTGCACGCAGCGTGGCAATCGGCGGCGGGGTGGTATCGCGGGTGAAATAGAACGCGCCCGGCAGCAGCACGGCAACGGTGCCGGCCGCCGCCATCGCGGCGATGCCGGCGTCATCCAGATGTTCGATGTGATCGGCCGACAGCGCGCCGAAGCCGGCGGCAAGCTCTGCGCCGTGCTGGTTGCTCAACTGCTCGGCATGGATCTTCACCGCCAGTCCGTTCGCGCGTGCGGCGTCGAACACCTGCCGCGCCTGCGCAGGGGAGAAGGCGATGTTCTCGCAGAACACGTCCACGGCTTCGGCCAGGCTCTCGGCCGCGATGGCCGGAATCATCACGTCGCAGACCTCGTCGATGTACTCCTGCGCCTGGCGGCCCGGGGGAACCGCATGGGCGCCCAGGAAGGTCGGCACCACATTCACCCGGCATTCCTCGCCCAGCGCGCGTGCGACCTGCAGCTGCTTGCGCTCGTCGTCCAGGGTCAGGCCGTAGCCGGACTTGATCTCGATCGTGGTCACGCCCTCGGCGCGCATCGCCAGCAGGCGAGGACGGCTCTCGGCGGCAAGCTGGGCTGGCGTTGCGGCGCGGGTGGCGCGCACGGTGGAGACAATGCCGCCGCCCGCGCGGGCGATGTCGGCATAGCTCACACCTTGCAGGCGCTGCTCGAATTCGTTGGCGCGGTTGCCGGCGTAGACCAGGTGGGTGTGGCAGTCGATCAGGCCGGGCGAGACCCAGCGGCCTTCGCCGTCGATGCGGGTGGTCGGCTGCAGATGGGCATCGCTGCCGGCCGGGCCGACGTGGACGATGCGGCCGCCCGCGCAGGCCAGCACGCCGTCACGGAGGACACCCAGGCCCTCACCGTCGAGGGTGATCAGATGGACGTTGGACCAGAGGATATCGACATGCATGGCATCCACACTGCGGCTGTGCTTATATGTCTATACAATATAGGTGTCCATTTCGGGTTGTCCAGCCATGTCCGATTCGCGTTCCCCGTCCTGTTTCCATGCCGCCCACGCGCTGCTCGCCGATGGCTGGGCCCGCGATGTCCGCCTGCAGGTGCAGGCGGGGCGCATCGCCGCGATCGATGTGGGGCAGCCCGCGCAGGATGGGGATGCCCGGGTCGGCATCCTGGTGCCGGGCCTGCCGAACCTGCACAGCCATGCGTTCCAGCGCGGCATGGCCGGCCTGACCGAGATCGGGGGCGGCGACGGCGACAGTTTCTGGAGCTGGCGCGAACTGATGTACCGCTTCCTTGCCCGCCTGCGCCCGGACGCAGTGCAGGCCATCGCTGCCCAGGCATACATGGAGATGCTGGAAAGCGGCTTCACCCGTGTCGGCGAGTTCCATTACCTGCACCACGATGCGGAGGGGCGGCCCTACGCCGACCGGGCCGAGATGAGTGCACGTATTGCCGCAGCCGCGGCACAGACCGGCATCGGCCTGACCCTGCTGCCGGTGTTCTATGCCCACGCCGATTTCGGTGGTGCAGCGCCGAACCCGGCCCAGCGTCGGCTGATTCACGACGTGGACGGTTTTGCGCGGCTGCTGGAGGGTGCCCGTGCTGCGCTGGCTGCGTTGCCCGATGCGGTGCTGGGCATCGCCCCGCACAGTCTGCGGGCCGTCACCGGCGATGAACTGGCAGCACTGCTGCCGTTGAACGAGGGCCCGGTGCACATCCACATCGCCGAGCAGGTGCGCGAAGTCGACGCCTGCCTGGCGTGGAGTGGACAGCGTCCCGTGCAGTGGCTGTACGCGCACACCGAGGTGGACGCTCGCTGGTGCCTGGTGCACGCCACCCACATATCCGATGACGAGCGCGCCTCCATCGTCGCCAGCCGGGCCGTCGCCGGCCTGTGCCCGATCACCGAAGCCAATCTGGGGGATGGCCTGTTCCCGATGCAGGCGTTCGCACGCGAAGGCGGGCGCTTTGGCGTGGGGTCCGATTCCAACGTGCTGATCGATGCGGCCGAGGAACTGCGCCTGCTCGAATACGGCCAACGCCTGGCGCTGCGCGGGCGCAACGTGCTGGCTGCCGATGCCAGCCGCAGCAGCGGCAGATTCCTGTTCGAGGGCGCGCTGCACGGCGGCGCACAGGCGTTGGGTGTGGCCGCAGGTCTGCAGGTCGGGGCCAGTGCCGACCTGCTCGAACTGGACGCCGCACACCCCGCGCTGCAGGCGCGACGGGATGACGCATGGCTTGACAGCTGGGTGTTCGCCGCACGTAATGGCGCGCTGCGATCGGTCTGGCGCCATGGCCGCCAATGCGTGGCCAAAGGCCGCCACCTCCAGCGCGAGGCGATCACCACCGCCTTCGCTACCGCCCTGCGCGGCGTGCTGGGCTGATCGCTTCCCGCCATCGAGACCTGTCACGTGAAGGCCAGCAAGTCCGCCACGCTCAACCAGCGCATCCGCAGCGACCTGGAAAGCCGCATTCTCAGCGGAGAGTGGGCGCCGGGTTTCCGCATCCCCTATGAGCACGAACTGATGGAGCAGTACGGCTGCTCGCGGATGACCGTCAACAAGGTGCTGACCGCGCTGGCCGAGAGCGGCATGATCGAGCGTCGCCGCCGGGCCGGTTCGTTCGTCGCCCGGCAGCCACCGCATCTGGAACAGGTGGCGCTGGAGATTCCGGACATCGCGATGGAGGTCGGCTCGCGTGGCCACCAGTACGGGTACCGGCTGCTGCAGCGCGAGCTGCGCCTGGCCGACGCCGGCAATGCCGGTGAAGTGGAGCTGGCCGGCAGTGAAATGCTGCTGGCGATGCGCTGCCTGCATCTTGCCGACGGCCGCCCGCTGGCGCTGGAGCATCGGTTGATCAGCCCGGTGGGTGTACCGGAGGTGCTGGAGGTGGACTTCAGCACCACCGCGCCGGGCAGCTGGCTGCTGCAGAACGTGTCCTGGACCCGGGCCCAGCACCGCATCAGCGCGTGGGGTGCGGACACGGCGTCTGCCCGCCTGCTGGACGTGAAGCCGGGCACCGCCTGCCTGGTGATCGAACGCCTGACCTGGCGGGGCGAACAGCCCATCACCCGCGTGCGCCAGGTGTTCCTCGGCGATGCCTGGGATCTGGTGGCCCGCTTCGCGCCCGGCGCGCGCTAGCGCGCACGCTTCCGCGCGTTCAGATCAATACGTCGCGCACTGCCGCCAGCGCACCGGCTCATCCACGCCGGGGCGGGCATTGAGCTGCACGCGCACCGTGCGCAGCGCGGGGTAGCGCAGGACCTGCGTGCAGACGCGCGGCCATACATCGTCAAGTTCGCCGGTGCGGTTGATCGCCAGGGTCTGCCGGGTCAGCCAGACGCCGCTGGCAATGCCGGGCTGGCCAGCCAGCGCCCGGGCCAGATCCGCCTGGTAACGGTCAAGGGTCGCCATATCCGGGTTGGGATCGCTGTGGCCATCGTCTGCCGGCGTGGAAACGGCAGCAGCAGGCGCCGCCGCTGCCGGTGCGGGCGCCTGGGAGACAGCGGCAGGCGCCGCGGCGTCGATGTCGGCGGAGGCAGGGGCGGTCACCGCCTGCGGCGCCGGTGACGCCAGGTGCAGGCCCTGCAGGCCGAGGCCGACCAGCAGGCCGACGGTTACCGAGGCCAACGCGGCAATGGCGATGCGACGCAGGGCCTCGTGGCGCGCAGCGGCGCGCACGCGCGCATCGATGTCGGCCGGCAGATAGGGCTGCAGCAATGGCCACAGGCGCGGGCCGTCCAACACCTCCACGGCCTGCAGCTCGGCGGCACTGCGGCCATCGCGCTGGATCCGGCCTTCGGTGATCAGCACGCCGCCCTTGGCCCCGGCCAGCCGCGCTGCCGCGCCCAGTTCGTTCACCGCAGCGGTACCGATACGATAGGCCAGGCCATGCTTGCAGGACACCCGCCAGGTATTGGGGCCATCGCTGAGCAGGAAATCGCTACTGGGCTCGCGGGCATCCTCGGCAGGGACCTCCAGTTCGCGCAGGCCGCGCTGCTCGCGCAGCATCCGCTTGACCAGCGCGGAGAACTCCCGCCAGTGCATGCCGGCCAAGGCCTGCAGGCCCAGTTGCATCTCCTTCTGCCGCCGCTTGATCCACCACAGGTGAACGACGGCCAGGGAACAGATAAGCAGGGCCGACAGCAGGGCCAGAATCCAGGGAAGCATGCAGGGAGAGCGCGGAAGGGGCGAAAACGGAAGCAGACAGTGTAAAGCGCGCACTGCCTGGCAGGGTCAGGACGTTCCCCACAGCAAGCGTGATGGAACGCTCAGATCGGCGTTCCGCAGGCACGAAAAACCCGCCAATCCTGAAGCCGTGAGGGGAGGGAACAAACGGCAGGCGAAGCGATTGGCGGGTTGCTCGCGATTGTCAGGCAAATTTTATTGCATTGCAACAATCCATCGTCAGGGCACGCTGCCCGGCGACTGGTGGCTGCCCGGGGCCGGCGCATCGCTGCCCGAGGCCGCCCGCGTCTCCAGCTTGGCCAGGCGCGCATGCAGGGCGTCCAGGCGTGCCTCCAGCGCGGTGAGCTCGTCGGCGGTGGGCACATGCAGGCGCTTGAGCACGCCCTGCACCTGGTCGTCGAAGGCCTTTTCGACCTTGTTCCAGGTGCCCGAGGCCTTCTCGCGCGCCTCATCCAGCGAGGACTCGACGTTGTCGCGCCATCCCGGGCCCTGCTCGCTGGCGCGCTCACGGCGGCGGGCCTCCCAGGCCTCGCCTTCCTTCACCAGTCCATCGAAGAAACGGCTGCCTTCGGCCTGTGCCCGGCCCAGCGCACCCAGTCCGGCCAGCCAGACCTGCTGGGCCGAATCGCTCAGCTTGCGTGAGAAGCGTCCGGCCTGTTCACCAAAGGTGGCGTCGTCGTCGCGGCGGTCGTCGTTTTCGTAGCGGTTCATCGCACTTCCCGTGGGAGTTGGACCTGCCCCGAGAGTAGCGCGCGCCGCCGTTGCAGGGCCGTGACGGCCGCTGTCGTGGTTCAGCCCAGCTTTTCCTTCAGCACGCGCTGGATTTCGCTTTCGACCATGCCTTTCATTGCCGACAGCAGGAAGCCGAGCTTGGCGGTCACCCGCACGGCGCCCGGCTGCAGCTCGATCGCGCCGTCCACGCCGCTGCCGGAGAAATTCAGCACATCGGCGCTCCACGAGGACTTCAGGCCAAAGCGCTCGGCCAGCTTGGCGGCAACCTGTTCGATCGCCTCGCGCGCCTGTGCGTCGGGCAGGGCGTGGGCGTGGCGGACATCGATGGTGGACATGCAGGCTCCTGGCGCAGGGCGGGGTGATCAGAGAGGGCGAGCATTGTGCGCATCGATCGCGTCCGCGCCAAGCGCTCATCCGGGGTTCTTCTTCGATGCCGGCCAACCTGCTAGGCTGCGCCGCGTGCAGAACCTGCTTGTTCACTTCAGTCAACAACAACAGCCCGACCAGCCGCTGCGGCCCGGGGTGCAACGCATCGTGCGCCATGCCAACGGCAGCGTGCGGCTGGGCGAAGCAGGCAACGGCGCGTTGCTGCTGGCGCAGTTCTGCATGGATGATCGCGGCCTCTGGCTCCAGGTCGGCAACGGCATCCGCGGCATCCATGTCAACGGCCGTCCGGTACGGCGCATGGCGCTGCTGCGCGCCGGCGATGCGGTGTATGTCGATGGCGTGGAAATGGTCCTGCGGGGCGAAGCCGAGAGCCTGCTGCAGGCGCCGTCACCGGACGGCGAAGATGCCGGCGACGAGCAGCGCCTGCTGCGGGGCGTCGGTGGCCTGCACCATGGCCGCAGTTTCACCTTGTCGCGCGCCCGCGTGATCGGCCGCGGCACCGAGGCCGACATCGCCATCGACGATCCGGCGTTCGCCGAACAGCACGCGCGCGTGGAAGTGCACGGCGATCGCGTCCTGCTGCGTGACCTGGGCAGCGCCGATGGCACCTGCGTCAACGGGGTGGCCGTGCGCCACTGCTGGCTGCAGCCGGGCGACCAGGTGGTATTCGATGGCCAGCACCGTTTCGTGCTGGAAGTGCCGCGTGATCCGCGCCGGCGGCCGCTGGCGGCCGAGGATGAGTCCAGCCACGAGGCCGAACGGGCGCCTGCCGAGCCCCTTCCTCCGCGCCGGGTCCGCCGCTGGCCGTGGCTGCTGGTCAGCGCACTGCTGCTGGCTGCGCTGCTCAGCCTGCTGCTCTGGTTCGGCGCGCGCTGAGCCTGTCGTCTCCGTGCTTCGGGCAGGCGCCGGCCCAGGTCGGCGACTACCGGTGCAGTGCCGCGGGCGATGGATTCCGATGAAACCAAATTTCCCTTGCCGCGCAAGGCCGCAAGGCTGGTGCACTGCGGCATACTAGGGATCTTGCCCCACAGGTGTGACATGACGCGCGCGTTCAACTTCAGTGCCGGCCCTGCAACCTTGCCGGAATCGGTCCTGCGCCAGGCGCAGGCGGAAATGCTGGACTGGCACGGTACCGGCGCCTCGATCGTGGAAATGAGCCATCGCGGTGCGGAATTCATGTCCGTCGCCGCCGAGGCCGAGGCGGACCTGCGCCGCCTGCTCGACATTCCCGAGGACTACGCCGTGCTGTTCCTGTCCGGCGGCGCCACCACCCAGCAGGCGTTGATCCCGCTGAATTTCGCAAGCCCCGGCCAGCGTGCCGACTACGTGGTCAGCGGCCACTGGGGCAGGACGGCGGTCAAGCAGGCCGGCCCCTATGTGGACGTCAACATCGCTGGCAGCAGCGAGGACGGGGGCTACCGCGAGCTGCCCGCGCGCAGCAGCTGGCAGCTTTCGCCCGATGCGGCCTATGTGCACATCACCGCCAACGAGACCATCCACGGCGTCGAGTTCCGTGACGTGCCCGATACCGGCGATGTGCCGCTGGTGGCCGATTTCAGTTCGTCCATCGCCAGCGAACCGCTGGATGTGCGCCGCTACGGCGTCATCTACGCGGGCGCGCAGAAGAACCTGGGCCCGGTCGGCATCGCGGTGATGATCATCCGTCGCGACCTGCTGGAGCGCAGTGGCCAGCCGCGCGCGGACATCTTCGACTACCGCTCGCACGTGGCGCGCGACTCGATGCTCAACACCCCGCCCACCTGGAACTGGTACCTGGCGGGGCTGGTGTTCAAGTGGATGCTGGCTGAAGGCGGCGTGGCCGAGTTCGCCCGGCGCAATGCGGCCAAGGCCGCGCTGGTGTACGGCGCCATCGATGCGTCCGGCGGCTTCTATCGCAATGAAGTCGCGCACGCGGCGCGTTCGCGGATGAACATCCCGTTCTTCCTGCCCAACGCCGACCTCGATGCGCGTTTCGTCGCCGAGGCCAAGGCCGCCGGGCTGCTGGCGCTGAAGGGTCACAAGGTGGTCGGCGGCATCCGTGCTTCGCTGTACAACGCCATGCCGCTGGCGGGTGCGGAGGCGCTGGTCGCCTTCATGGCCGACTTCCAGCAGCGCTACGGCTGAGCAATGAACGGCGCGCACCGTCGGGTGCGTGCCCACGCAACAGGGAATTTCGATGGCAAGCAAATCCAGCAAGAAGGCGCCGAAGCAGGCCGCACCGGCCAAGGACAGCGCTGCGTCCAAGGGCACGTCCAAGGCCAGGGCTGCATCGACGCCGGCCCCCACCCAGGCGCCGCTGGCACTGGCCGACGTGCGTTCGAAGATCGACCAGATCGACCGCGACATCCAGCGCCTGATCGCCGAGCGCGCGCAGTTCGCCCACCAGGTCGGCAAGGCCAAGGGCAAGCTTGCCGCCGCCGTCGATTACTACCGCCCCGAGCGTGAAGCACAGGTGCTGCGCATGGTGGTGGACCGCAATGAAGGCCCGCTCAGCGATGAAGTGCTGGTGCACGTCTATCGCGAGATCATGTCGGCCTGCCTGGCCCAGCAGGAGCCATTGAAGATCGGCTACCTCGGCCCGGAAGGCACCTTCAGCCAGCAGGCCGTGCTCAAGCATTTCGGTCGCTCGGCGCTGGGCCTGCCGTTGGCCAGCATCGAAGAAGTCTTCCAGGAAGTGGAAGCGGGCAACGCCGATTTCGGCGTGGTGCCGGTGGAGAACTCGGGGCAGGGCACCATCCAGATCACCCTGGACATGTTCCTGACCTCCAACCTGAAGATCTGCGGCGAAGTGGAACTGCGCGTGCAGCAGTACCTGATGTCGCGCAGCGGCCGCATCGAGGACATCGAACGCGTCTACGGCCACCCGCAGTCGTTCATGCAGACCTCGGCGTGGATGCGCGCCAACCTGCCGAAGGCCGAGAAGATTCCGGTCTCCAGCAACGCCGAAGGCGCACGCCGCGCGCGCAACGCCGACGATGCGGCGGCCATCGGTGGCGAAAGTGCCGGCCACGTGTACGGCCTGAAGAAGGTGGTGACCAAGCCGATCCAGAACGATGCCGACAACACCACCCGTTTCCTGGTGGTGGGCCGCAACATCTTCCCGACCTCCGGCCATGACCGCACCTCGGTGCTGGTCTTCATCCATGACAAGCCGGGTGCGCTGTT
Organism: Stenotrophomonas sp. YJH_SMC_106-19; assembly: GCF_059368375.1. Classification (NCBI taxonomy): domain Bacteria; kingdom Pseudomonadati; phylum Pseudomonadota; class Gammaproteobacteria; order Lysobacterales; family Lysobacteraceae; genus Stenotrophomonas; species Stenotrophomonas sp. YJH_SMC_106-19. Next base: position 172,207 of record NZ_JCAFRQ010000001.1, on the reverse strand, counting down.
CGACGTGCTCAGTCCGTTCGCACGCCACGGCATCAGCATGAACCGCATCGAGTCGCGGCCTTCGCACCACGGCAAGTGGGAGTACGGCTTCTTCATCGACCTGGCCGGCCACATCGACGACGCGCCGATGCAGGCCGCGCTGGCCGAACTGGAAGCACACTCAGCGCAGATCAAGGTCCTCGGCTCCTATCCGGTGGCCGTGCCCTGATGCCTGCCGCGGTGGCCGCGGCCACCGCCCCTTGATGCACCGCCGGCCCGCCGGCGTCTACGGAATGATCGAACGATGAGCAACGCGCAACACTGGATCGCCCGCAAGGGCCAGCCGCTGCAGGGCAGCCTCACCATTCCCGGCGACAAGTCGGTTTCGCACCGTTCGGTGATGTTCGCCGCGCTGGCTGAGGGCACCTCTCACATCGAGGGTTTCCTGGAAGGCGAAGACACCCGCGCCACCGCGCGCATCTTCAGCCAGCTGGGCGTGCGCATCGAAACCCCCAGCCCGTCGCAGCGCATCGTCCACGGCGTCGGCATCGATGGCCTGCAGGCGCCCAGTGCAGCGCTGGACTGCGGCAACGCCGGCACCGGCATGCGCCTGCTGGCGGGCCTGCTGGCCGGGCAGTCGTTCGACTGCACCCTGATCGGCGACGAATCGCTGTCCGGCCGGCCGATGCGCCGTGTCACCGGCCCGCTGTCGCAGATGGGGGCGAAGATCGATACCCAGGACGATGGTACGCCGCCGCTGCACGTGCATGGTGGCCAGGCACTGCACGGCATCGCGTTCACCTCGCCGGTGGCCAGCGCGCAGATCAAGTCGGCCGTGCTGCTGGCAGGCCTGTACGCACAGGGCGAAACCAGCGTCGTCGAACCGCACCCCACCCGCGACTACACCGAGCGCATGCTGTCCGCGTTCGGCGTGCAGATCGAGTTCTCGCCGGGCAAGGCGCGCCTGCACGGTGGCCAGCGCCTGCGTGCCACCAACATCGCGGTGCCTGCCGATTTTTCCTCGGCAGCGTTCTTCCTGGTGGCCGCCAGCATCATTCCCGGCTCCGAGCTGCGCCTGAAGCAGGTGGGCCTGAATCCGCGTCGCACCGGCCTGCTGCATGCACTGCGGCTGATGGGGGCGGACATCACCGAAGAAAATCCAGCCGAGCAGGGCGGCGAGCCGGTCGCTGACCTGGTGGTGCGCTACGCGCCGCTGAAGGGCGCGCGCATTCCCGAAGCGCTGGTGCCGGACATGATCGATGAATTCCCGGCACTGTTCGTCGCCGCCGCCGCCGCCGAAGGCAAGACCGTGGTGAGCGGCGCAGCAGAGCTGCGGGTGAAGGAGTCGGATCGCCTGGCAGCGATGGCCACCGGCCTGCGCGCGCTGGGCATGCAGGTGGATGAAACCGAAGACGGCGCGACCCTGCATGGCGGCACGCGTCTGGGCAGCGGCACCATCGAAAGCCACGGCGACCATCGCATCGCCATGGCCTTTGCCATTGCCGGCCAGATCAGCGACGGCGAAGTACGGATCAACGACATCGCCAACGTGGCCACCTCGTTCCCCGACTTCGACGGCCTGGCACGCAGCGCCGGATTCAATCTCTCAGATCATCGGTAGTGCCCGGCCAGGCCCGCCGAATCGGTAGCGCCGGGCCATGCCCGGCGAGCAGGCATCAGACGTGCAGATAAAATGACGGAGGCCGAAGCCTCCGTCGAACATCACGAACCCCTCGTCCGCGATCAACGCTGCTCGGTACGGAAATCCACCGGGACCCGCACCACACTGGCCACAGCACGGCCATCCTGCATGGCCGGCTGGAACTTCCAGTTCTGCACCGTGCGCAGGACCGCACGATCCAGGTCACGGCTGCGTTCGCCACTGCGCGACACGATCGCGGCATTGGTGACGTTGCCGCGGGTATCCACATCAAGGCTGGCGATCACGCTGCCCTGCACGCCGTTACGAAGCGCAGCCGCCGGATAGTCCGGCTTGCTGTTGCTGGCGAGCGGGCGCGCCTCGCGGTTGCGCACCGCCGGCACTGCCTTGCGCTCGCTCGTGGCCGGCGTGGCCTGTCGTGCGGCAGGCGGTGCCGTTTCGGCAACAGGCGTCTGTTCGGTGGCTGGCAGCATGCGCTCGCCGACCGGTGCAGGCGCCACCTCATCCGGTCCGGAATAGCGCAGCCAGAGCAGCGCGGCCGCGAACATCGCCACGATCAGCGCGACCCACAGCCAAGGCGATGTGGCCCGGCGCGGCGTACCGTCCTGCTGCATCTGCGGCGAATGAAGGTCTTCATGGGTGGTGACAGTCATCGCAAACTCCTTACGTCGGTTGACGACGTGCCGAGTGTTGCCCGAGGCCACGAAGAAAAGTGTCAGTGTTGCGTCAACGCAACCGGGAGGGTTCAGTTTGCCTTCCGGTATGCGTTCAGTTACTGCGTCTTGAAGTCGAACGGCACTTCAATGGTGCCCGGCACCGCCTGCCCGTTGCTCTGCGCCGGGGTGAAGCGCCAGCGGCGCACCGCGTCGGTCGCTGCGCGGTCCAGGTCACGCGAGCCGCTGCGCTGGATGACGGTGACGTTGTTCGGATAGCCCGTAGCGTCCACCTCTACCCGCACCACCACACTGCCGGTTTCGCCCGCACGCAGTGCGGCGGCTGGATAGGCCGGCGGCGGCGATTGGCCCGCGATCGGCATGGGCTGGCTGCCGCCACCGGCGACCGGCACGGTGCCGGGCGCAGCGGGTGCCGGTTCAGCCATTGCAGGCGGCGGGGGCGGAGCGGTTTCCACCAGCTTCGGGGCGTCTTCCGGTGCCGGCGCCGGCTTGGCGTCGGGCATGTCGCTGGACCCGGCTGCCGCCGGCAGGGGTTCCGGCAGAGGCTCCACCTGGGCGGTTTCCTGCGGCGTCTGTACCGCAGGGTCGGCGCGGAAGAATTCCTTGTCGCGGCCGGTCAGCCAGACCACCACGAACAGCAGCACCCCCACGCCGAAAGCGATGCCGGCGATCTTCAGGGCGTTGCGCGGAATATGCACAGTGAACGACTTGGCGGACGACGAGCGGGGTGCAGACATGGACCGGACCAGTACGGAATAGCCCGATTCTGCCACGGCCCGAATGAACCGGGCGGCAGAAATCCGCATAACAGGCGATAATCCCGGTCCTGACACCCACCACGACACCTGCCATGCTTGATCCAGCCCTGCTCCGCCACCAGCCCGCCGACCTCGCCGAACGCCTGCGCACCAGCCGCGGCTTCGAGCTCGACGTGTCTGCCCTGGAGTCCCTGGAGGCCGATCGCAAGCGCATCCAGGTGCGGACCCAGGAGCTGCAGAGCCTGCGCAACAGCCGCTCCAAGGCCATCGGCCAGGCCAAGGCCAAGGGCGAGGACGTCTCGGCCATCATGGCCGAGGTCGCCGCCTTCGCCGACGAACTGAAGGCGTCGGAAGTGGCGCTGGACGAGCTGCGCGAGAAGATCGAAGCAATCTCGCTGGGTATTCCGAACATTCCGGCCGACGACGTACCGGCCGGTGCCGACGAGAACGACAACGTCGAGCAGGCGCGCTGGGGTACCCCGCGCCAGTTCGATTTCAAGGTGCTGGACCACGTCGAACTGGGCGCCCGCAACGGCTGGCTGGATGGCGAAACCGCCGCCAAGCTGTCCGGTTCGCGCTTCACCGTGCTGCGCGGCCCGATCGCGCGCCTGCACCGTGCGCTGGCCCAGTTCATGGTCGATCTGCACACGGGCGAACACGGCTACGAGGAAACCAACGTACCGCTGCTGGTCAACGCCGAATCGCTGCGCGGCACCAGCCAGCTGCCGAAGTTCGAGGATGACCTGTTCAAGACGGCCGTCGGCGAGTCCACGCGCTACCTGATCCCCACCTCGGAAGTGCCGCTGACCAACATCGTGCGCGACGAGATCATCGACGCCGAGCGCCTGCCGCTGCGCATGACCGCGCATTCGATGTGCTTCCGTGCCGAGGCCGGCAGCGGCGGCCGCGACGTGCGCGGCATGATCCGCCAGCATCAGTTCGAGAAGGTCGAGCTGGTCTCGATCTGCCAGCCGGAAGACAGCGAGGCCGAGCACCAGCGCATGACCCGCTGTGCGGAAGTCGTGCTGGAAAAGCTGGGTCTGCCGTACCGCAAGGTGCTGCTGTGCACCGGCGACATGGGCTTCGCGGCGGTGAAAACCTACGATCTGGAAGTCTGGCTGCCGTCGCAGGAAACCTACCGCGAGATCTCCTCGTGCTCGAACTGTGGTGACTTCCAGGCCCGCCGCATGCAGGCGCGCTGGCGCAATCCGGCCACCGGCAAGCCCGAGCTGGTGCACACCCTGAACGGCTCGGGCGTAGCGGTCGGCCGCGCGATGATCGCGGTGATGGAGAACTACCAGAACGCCGACGGCAGCATCACCGTGCCGGAAGCGCTGCGCCCGTACATGGGTGGGCTGGAAACCATCGCCTGACAACCGGCTCAGGTGGGTGCCATGCTTGCATGGCACCGAATCCACGCATGGCGTGGATCTGCAATGCGGCTACATCCACGCCTTGCGTGGATGAGCCCCGCGATCACTCCACAACCCGCACCTTCTCCAACGGCACCCATCCCGCTTCGCCCGCCTCGGGCATGCACCACGCCCAACCATTCAGTGTGCGCAGCCCGCGCAGCCTCTGCCCCGGATTCACATCCAGCTCCCGCGCGCAGTAATCCGCGGTGGCAAACGCGTCACCCTGCGTATCGCGACCGATCACCGGTGCCGGCACGAATCCAGGCTGCTGCCCCTCGGCCTGGCACAGGAACCAGTCCTCTCAGCCCTCCGGGCCTTCATAGCGCTCGCCTACCACCAGCGCCTGGCCGCGGAGCAGGGTGATCGGGTGTGGGAATTCGCTGCGGTGCGTGGTCGTCACGATGTAGTTCATGGCCCACTGTACCGTCTCCGCCGGGCATGGCCCGGCGCTACCCGATCGGTGTGGTAGCGCCGGGCCATGCCCGGCGGGCGGGAACCGGGCCACAAAAAAACGGCCCCGCATTGCGGGGCCGTCGGGGTGGGCCGGGAGGGGGGAGGGGAATCCCGGCCCGCGTTCAACGCCCAGACGAGGAGAGAGGGGCGCTGAACGCTGGAACGCGTCACGCCGCTGCCGCTTCCGCCGCCTCATGCGAGGGCAGTGCAGCCAGTGCACCGGCAATGGCGTCTTCGCGGTGCTGCGGCGAGTAGGCGATGCCCTCGGCACGCACGAACTCGACCTCATTGATGCCCATGAAGGCGAACACCTGGCGCAGGAACGGCTCCTGGAAGTCGGCCGGCGAATCGGTGTAGATGCCGCCACGGCTGCTGGCGATGATCACCCGCTTGCCACCGGCCAGACCCACCGGGCCATTCTCGGTGTACTTGAAGGTGCGGCCGGCCACGGCCACGCGGTCGATCCAGGCCTTCAGGGTGGACGGGATGCTGAAGTTGTACATCGGCGCGCCGATCACCACGACATCGGCATCGAGGAACTGCTGCATCACCTGTTCAGCGTCGGTCGCCTCGGCCGCATCGGTCTTGGCCAGCGAGCTGCTGCGCAGATGCGGTACCGGATTGGCGTCAAGATCGCGATAATCGACCTGCAGGCCGTCGATCTGGTCCTTGAACCGGGCCACCACCGCCGCCGACAGCTGGCGGGAGACGGAATTGTCGCCAAGCACGCTGGCGTCGAGATGCAGAAGCTTCATGGCAGTCACCTATGTTCTGGAAGGAAGGGCGGGTTTGCCGCCGACGGAGAGAACGATAGGTTGTTGCAAAGGCGGAATAAAGGTGGTTGAATGCCACGTATTGTTCTAGATATGGAACTCGGGTATGCATGACCTGAATGATCTGTACTACTTCGCGATGGTGGTCGACCACGGCGGGTTCGCCGCGGCCGAGCGCGCCCTGGGCATCCCCAAGTCGCGCCTGAGCCGCCGCATCAGCCAGCTGGAGACCGACCTGGGCGTGCGCCTGCTGCAGCGCTCCACGCGCCGCTTCGCGGTCACCGACGTCGGCACCAGCGTGCACCGTCACGCCCAGACCATGCTGGCCGAAGCACAGGCCGCACGCGAAGTGGTGGACCGCCTCAGTGCGGAACCGCGCGGCGTGGTGCGTGCCAGTGTGCCGGTCTCGCTGGCGCAGATGCAGCTGCCCAAGCTGCTGCCCAAGTTCCTGGAGCAGTACCCGAAGGTGCGGCTGCAGCTGAACATCAGCAACCGCCGCGTGGACATCATCAACGAAGGCTACGACGTGGCCCTGCGCGTGCGCTCGCGCCTGGACGACGACGGCAGCCTGGTGATGCGCAGCTTCGGCCAGGTGCAGGAACTGCTGGTGGCCAGCCCGAAGTACCTGGACCGCGCCGGCCGCCCGAAGGAGCCGGAAGAGCTGACCCAGCACGTCACCCTCAGCATCAGCGAGGACGAGGCGCGCCAGCGCTGGGAACTGCATGGCCCGGAAGGCGAAGTGCGCCGGGTGGACCTGCAGCCGCGCGTGGCCGGCTTCGACTTCCCGCTGCTGCAGAGCATGGTGAAGGACGGCTTCGGCATCACCATGCTGCCGGAGACCGTGTGCGCCGATGCCGTGCGCAATGGCGAACTGGAGGTGGTGCTGCCGGACTGGTCGCTGCCACAGGGCGTGTGCCACGCCGTGTTCGCCTCGCGTCGCGGCCTGCTGCCGGCGGTGCGCGTGTTCATCGATTTCCTGGCCGAGCACCTGCCGCCGCAGCTGGAGGCCTCGCGCCTGCATTGCGATGGCGCCTGCGAGAAGGCCAAGGAGCGCATCAAGGCCAGCGCGCTGGGTGCGCTGGCGGTGGATGCGGGCTGAGCCTGGAGCGGTAACGCCGGGCCAGACCCGGCCGCGACGACGGTCTTGGGCAAATCGCCCGGCCGTGCGAGAATGCGTGCCCGGCCAGCAGTGCCGGGCCGATACGGAGAGATGGCCGAGCGGTTTAAGGCACCGGTCTTGAAAACCGGCGAAGGGTTAAACCTTCCGTGGGTTCGAATCCCACTCTCTCCGCCATATTTCCATGTGGCAGTATGATTCTTGAGCGGGGGGCTGTGGAGACTCGCTCCATTCCCTATTTCGTTCCCTACCGGATGCGGGCGACTGCTGTTTCTGGGAAGCCGGCTTATTCCTCAAGCGTCGCGCTTTCATGACATGAGGCGCTAGAGCAGTCTTCGGTCATTCAGTCGCGCGAGCATCCGGTTGAAGGATTTTTTCGTCTAAAGGCGCTCCGCAGCGTGTGGTGACCGTTGGCGTTCAACCAAGCACGCCAGCCGCCTTGTTGTGGCCGTCGTCGGCGTTTGCTATCGCCACCTCACCTATGGCTTGGTCCCTTCCATCGCTGCCTCGTCAATGTGGTCCGAGATCTTCATTATTTGACTTCTTATGGCTCTATAGCTTCCATCAATATTGCCATCAAGCAGGTCGCGATTCTCGCCGGTTGTTGTAAATGTTTGACGGAAGTAAAACCTGAACTGCTCAATTTCTTCGTTTACGATGCGAATCTTCGACAGGATTTCAAGAAGAACGTTCTGGAAAGGTATTGAATATGAGCCTAATTGGCCAATCTTTGATTTTAGTAAAGTGGCTTCAAATGATTTCAGCCCAAGAGAAACGCCGGGGGGATTCTTGAGGCGGCGCCCTGCTTCAGCTATCTGTTGGTCGGTTAGTGCAAGTGTAGCGTCAATAGCTTGCGGCAAGGGGCCGCTAGTGAGAGGTCCGCGATATGAGCTGACTATTCGCTTATGCCATTCGACGAACTGGCGGTCGTATTGGTCAGTTTGCAAGCTTGTGAGATAGGCGGTTCCTGAAAGCTTGTACTGTAGCTGGTGGAGTTCTGCCAATATCGCTCGCTTTAGCTCTTTGCTCTCGTGCTTGCGACGAATTGCGTCCACCACGATTGGACCAAGCAAGCCAAGAAGCCAGCCCAGCAGCAAGAACAAGATTTTTTCCCAGCTATCGGAAAGTGCGTTATCAGAGTTCATAAGGTTTTTTCCGTTAGCTGCTCTTCTGCAAGACTGCGACAAGGCCAGTAATTGCGCCCACTATGCCGGTAATTGCCGACAGCCAGACAACAAGTTGCGCCCTTCCTTCATGGCGGGCTTTTTGCTCCTTCCTGATTTCTTCTCGAAGAGACAGAATGCCGGCATTGGTCAGATACCAGCCTCCCGTCTGGCTCCCCTCATACCATTGGTCAGAGATGCTGCCATCGTCATTGCGGACGCGCGGAATAGGGACGCGAAGCCGTCTAGCTTTGCGTCGCAGTTGCTTGGTTAGATGGCTATCCTCTTCTTCTTGTTGTAATCCAAGCTCGAAGAGGCGGGCCGACTCAAGAGAAAGAACCTCGTCATGATTTTTGGTTCGGCGGGCGGTAGCTATATCCTTCGCGTAACCACTTTCGATGCGCGACCTTGACCATGCCAAGCGAGTACGTGCAGGTAGGAGCCTGTGAGTAAGTCTATACAGTAGGGACATGCTGCCTACTCCGCGCTCAGGATAAGTTCGGACACCATTGCAGCTAGTTGCAAGTACCTATCTGCCTCATCCTGCGTAACGCTAAAATCCGGAAGATGCGCAGCTTGGTTCCTTAGTTTGCGTAACTGTTCAATCAATGAGGCGCTACCCGTTGGCAGTTTTCCGAGTCGAATCAGTTCTTCAACAAATAGATGGGGATTCACCCGAGGCGTGCCGGCACCTTGCACGTACCCTGATTTGGCAGCTGCCTCCTCTACTAAAACCCACGCTTCAAGAATTGAAGCGCGGGGCGATACGTCGGCAATACGACGTAGCTGTTCCAGCCTAGATGACAACTCCGGCGGCTGAGCAGTCAGGTGTGAGGCGGGGGCAATGGCAGCAGCCTTTACTTCCGCTTTCATCAGCCCCTCATCGAAGCTCGCCTCGACATCTTTGTACTTAAGCCGAGAGATGCGCTGCAACAGGGAGCGAATGTCGCGCCTGAACAGCATGGCCACCCAAACGACCGCAGACGGCCAAGCTATCCCCACCAGAAGATTTACGATTAGTTCCATGCTTCCCCCATATCGCTGACTCACCTGAAAGCGCAGTCATCAGTCCGTCGGCCGAGCCTGCCATTCCTCATCCCAATTTGTATAGCTATGGGGTCCCTCTGATGGCTCGTCATCAGGTCATTCAATGGTCGTCGCAGAAGATCTTAAGGTTATGGGCTGGCGGCTAGCTAAGGTCGCCATTTCAGCCAAGCCAAGCCAAGCCAAGGCACGGTACGCAATCGCTGCCTTGAATCGTCGCCTGCTGGTAGCGGCCGGGCAGCAATGAGCGGCTGACCATCATCGGCATCAGCAATGCCACACCGTCTGCCGCATCAACGGGTCACCTCGAAGAGGCATCTCCTACGTGCCGTCTTAGCGCACCGTTGGCGGTCCCGCCGAGACTACGGTCGCGCAGTCCGACATGACGGGTTTCACGCCTTTGCCGGCCACGTCCACCATATGAAAGCAGGCACTGAACACACGCGCTTGTGCTTCACCCTTCCTGCCCGGCTTGCCGGGTGTGCGCCCCCATATTTCCACGTGGTAGCGCTTGCCCGGCCGCAGCGCGGGAGCGGACGCCGCGCCCTTGCCGTAGGTAAGGCACTGGCTGGGGGGCAGCGCGGGTTCGGTTGTCCCTTCGCGCAGAAAATCGTGTTCCCACAGCGGGATGCCACCGGTGCCCACTTCCATCACTGACACGCCGGTGACAAGGGGAGCATTGGCGCGCGTTTCATGGGTATCGGGTACACCGAAGCAGGGCACGCCGTTACGGTCCTGTATCGTCGCCTGCTGGTAGCGGCCGGCTGGCGATGAGCCGCTGGCCATCACGGGTAGCAACAGGCCCAGCAAGGTCAGCGGCAGTCTCGTCATGGCGTCGTCCACGAAGAGGCATCCGCTACTTGCCGGCTGGCTGCGCAGATCGTAGTGCGGAAGAGGACGCCGTTGCGCAGTCCGAAACGACGGGCTTCACCGCGCCTTTGCCAGCGACGTCCTCAACATGGAAGCAGGCGTTGAAGACGCGCTTCTGCGCCTCGCCCTCCCTGCCTGGCGCGCCGGGTGTGTAGCCCGAGAGAACCACCTGGTAATACTTGCCCGCCCCCAGTGCCGGGGCGGCTGTCTTGCCTGCGCCATACGTCAAGCACTGGTCTGGAGGCATCGCAGGTTCGGGAGCCCCTTCGCGCAGGAAAATGCGCTGCCATACAGGCTGATTTCCTTTGCCCACTTCCGTTACTGTCACGCCGGCGATGAGCGGGGGGGCGTCACGCGTTTCACGCGTGTCGGGCACGCCAAAACAGAGCGTGCCCTCTCTCTCCTGGATCGTTGCGCGCTGATAGGTTCCTCGCGGCTGCGAGCAACTGGCCATCATCGGCAGCAGCAGACCCAGCAGACCAAACAGGGCTACCGGCAATCGCACGCGCATCATCGGGTCGTCCTCGGCAGGTTGTCCTTGCTGCTGCGGTCGGCAAGGAACTGGGAGAGGGCGCGTTCCAGCTGCGCGCCGATATCAGCTGTCGCGCGATAACGGACATTGTTCATGCGCCACTGGGAGTCACGGAAGGTGACCAGGAAGTAATCTGCCAACATATTGCCCTGTGCCTCCATGTTGTACTCATGGAACAGGCGCGTTTCGTCGAGCAGATAGTCGTAGCTCATGTTCGGCCGGGGCGCCCGTACCAGTTTGACGTTGTAGCCGAGCTGATACTGCCAGACGTGGGTCATCTCGTGGATGAAGAACTGCTGGAAATCGATGTCGTCGGCGGAGTAATCCTCCCGATAGATACCCTTCGGGAAATACATCTGCCCGTTGGGCGTCACGGCGGTGTCCTTGTCCTGGAAGCCGAAGAACATCCAGTAGCCGTGGTTGTGGACTTTCACGGTGCTGTAGTCGACTGCATCGCCGAACACCAAGCGTGCCATTTCGATCTCGCCGGCGGTCATGGCGCGTTCGTGGCCAGGCGCGCTTACCGGTACCACGGAGGTGCCCATGCCCTCGGCGGTGGTCACCACACCGTCCACATCGAACACTTCTGCTTCGTCGGTGCTGGCCGGTGCCGTGCGCGCACAGCAGCCGGTCGGCTGTGTCGGCGGGCGCAGTTCGGCACGCACGATGGCCTGGCTTTGCGCGGTCGATACCCGCGCCGTCTCGCCCTGCGCATTGGTGGTGCCGGAAAGGGTCTGCCCATCGGCCAGATGCAGCGTGTACGGCACCTCGGCCAACGGTGCGCCCTGCAGGCCGAGAAAACGGATGGCCTGATCGAACGCGGTGGGCAGTGCGCGCGCCAGCTGTGCCGCCGTGCTGGCGACCGCGGCCGCCTTGCCGGCACCGCCTGCGGCCCCGCCGCCGCCACCACCCCCTCCGCCCCCCGTGACATGCACCACGGCCTGCTGGCTGGACAACACCCGGCAGCCGCAGGCCAGCGCGCTGCCGTGCAACGCCACCGGCTGGCCGTCCACCATCAAGGTGGCATCGCCTTCAACAATCGGAAAGACGCCTTTATGCAGGGTAGGGCAGGTCGCTTTGTCGCTGACCCGCGCGACGCCGATGCCGCCGATGTCGGTTTCACTTGAGGCCGTGATGACCCGTCCGCCGCTGGAGGTCGGGTCCCCCATCACAATCCAGTTCCGTCCCATGGTTCGCTTCCATTGCAGACCAGGGCTCCATGATGCGCCGGTTCAGGTCGGGTTGGCTGAATAGGCGGCGAGGCCGATGGCGGGGCCGCTGTGTGTCGCGACCCGCCGTGGTGCTGCGGGTTCTGGATCAACGCAGGCGTGCCTCGGTCAGCGACGTCGAGTGAAAGCGGTCACAAGTTGATGTTTCACTCGCGGCGCTCTGTCGCGTGCTGCGCCAAATGCCGCATCTGCCTCTTTTCCAGAGGCCGCGCAGGGCAAACGATGGCCGCGCCAAGGCACCCGCCCTGGCCGGGATTGGCGTCCCGAACATACGTTGTCCGTCGAGTCGCGGTTGCACCTTCCATTGCAATCACGACAATGCACCGTCTGCCAGTTCATGGCGGACGGTGTGTGGGGATCTTTTGATCCGCCGGCATTGGACAATGTATCCGGCACGCCAACCCGCACCGTCCGCCACCTTGCCTTTGCGGGTGGCCCACCTGTGAGGTTGCCGCCATGCCTGATCTGCGCCCCGACTATCCCCGCCTGCACGCCCTGCTCGGCGATGCGCTGCGTGATCTTCCCAACACCCTTGCTGAAAAGATGGAGGACGCCCTCAGCGATGCCGCCGCGTCCTCGCCACCGTCCGCGTTCTTCACTCATCTGTTGGGCCATGGCAGGAACCTGCGCGCGGATGGCCAGCCCTGGACCGAAACCCGCCTCAGCCCGGGGCGCGCGTTCGATCTGGCCCTGGCGACCCGATGCGCATCCGGCATCACCGCACTGACGGCGGTGCTGCAGGCGTCCCACGTGGCCCGGGAAAACGACGATCCCGACGGTTATCCCTCGGCGGCGCTGGTCCATGGCATGTTCGATGCCTGCCATGCGCTGTCGCTGCAGATCGAGCGCTGCCTCGTTCCCTGAGCCGCCTGTTGTCCCTCACGCCTCGTTTGCATTTCCGCCGTCCGCCATTGCTAAGGTCGCTGCGCACCCCGAACAGGAACCTGCAATGACCCGGATGTCCTCGCTCACGCTGCTCGCACTCTGCCTCGCCCCCACGCTGGCCTGCGCCCAGTCCGATCGCGAGGTGGCCGAACACATGGTCACCCGCGCCGCCAATGTCTGTCCCGGCCACAGCGCCGAGCGCACCACGCCCACGGTGAAGAAGGTCCCGGTCGGCGCGCTGCGGGTGATGCTCGATCGTGGCCTGGTGATGTGCCCGGACCGGCGCCTGGACGCCAGCGCGCCGGCCGTGTTCTACGGCCGGGTAGGTGTGTTCGGCTGGAACCCGGACGTTCCAGCGGCAGCGACCGTGGTCATCGGCCAGATCGACGCGATGACGCGCAAGGACGAGTACCCGGTGGAAACCCTGGTGTGGGATGCCCAGGGCAGGGCGCTGGGCCAGCAGACCGTGCCAGCCTTCGAGCCGCGCCCTGGCGCCGCGGTGCTGTACAAGGTCCGCTAGGGCGCCATCGGAGGCGCGGTGTCCGGCACCAGCGTGAACCGGTAGCGGTTCTCGTAAAGCTTCACTTCCAGCTGTGTCCGGCCGCGCCGTTCGAGGGTGTACAGCTTGCCGGCCCAGGGGCTGCCCAGGGCCGTGATCGGATTGATGTTGCCCAGCCGGCTGGCGTCCAGATGCACCACGACGCGGTCGTCCAGGTACGCCACCTTCACCGTGCTGAAGAACGTGGCGTACTGGCCGCTGGTCATCGCGGCATAGCCGGACAGCTCCGGGTGCGCCACCAGGAAGGCGAACTGCGTGCTGAAGTCGATACCGGAAAGATCCGGCGCGCGGTACTGCGATTGCCGGGCCCACGCAGCGTCGGTGCTGTCCAGCGCATCGGCGGAGGTGATGGGGAAGAACTGGAGGTCCATGTAACCGGGGCCATTGCCATCGACGCGGGCCTGCCCGCCTTCCACCGAGGCCGACGAGACCAGATTCGGGTAGGCCAGCGCCGGCAGCCCGCTGACGCGGAACTCGCTGTGCGCCTGCACCTCCTGCGGCGGGTTGAAGAACTCGCCGACCTTCTCGCTCTGGCACGCCGAGAGCAGGGCCAGCAGGGCCAGCGGCAACGCGCGTCCGAGCGCGGAACGGGGGTGGATCATGCGATGTGCCTCATCCTTGGGGGACGACAGTAGACCACGCTCTGCGGCAGCGGTACTGGTCCGACGCATTGCGCTGCCTGTTCAGGCATGTATTTGCGGGGCTGCGTGCACAAGCCCGACGCGTGGATATGCTAGCGTTGAGACGTTCCACCGTTGGCCTGGATGCCTGATGAACTACGCTGAATGGATTCGCGAACAGCACGCGCGCAGTGTGGCGGCCGAGCAGATCGCCGAGGCCGCGCTGGATGGGCCGGCACTGTGTGCCGGCGACACCGAAAGCCTTGCGCCGCTGCTGCGGGGAGTGAGCCAGCTGCTGGCGGTGCCGGTGGCCGATGTGCAGATTGTCGGCTCGGCCCGCTTCGGCTTTTCGCTGCGCGATGGCGCGGCTTTCGATCCCGCGTTTTCCGATCTGGATCTGGCCATCGTCAACGCCGGGTTGTATCAACGGTGCTCGGCGCCGACGGCGGCGTCGGCCGATGCTGCCCGCTTCCCGGAGCGTGATTTCCCCGCCGACGAGCGCATCGCAGTGCGCAAGGCATTCAATGCGCTTTCACTTTCAGTGGCCGACCGCTTCGCCTACGTCTCGGTCGCGGTGTTCCCGGACCAGGCCGCGCTGGTGCGCGCACAGGCAGGGCGCATCCGTGCCTACCTGGGCGTTGCGGGCCCGGCGCCCGCTGCCCGACCGGCCGGTGCCGCGCCCGCCGGCGCCGTGGAAACCCCCTTCCAGCACATCGTGGATGCGGGCCTGCCGCAGTACCTGCTGCCCATCGCTGCCAGTACACCGGGCAATGCCTCACCCTGGCTGGCCGACCGTGCGGCCTTCGAGCGCGCGTTCGGCGGCAGCAGCCTGCGCCGGGTGCGGCTGGCGGCGCTGGGGCGCGCACTCGCCGACCTGGCGCAGGTGGTGCAGGTGCACTGCTGTCTGGTGGGCGGCAGCTTCGTGGACGTCTCCAATGCCGTGCCGAACGATCTGGACATCGTGGTGTTCTACAGTGCGCGGGCAGACGTCCGCTTCGAGCCGGGGCGTGCCCTGCAGCGGCTGACCCGCAAGTTCCTGCTTGAACACATCGACATGCGTTTCGTGCCGTGCGACGCCGAGCCGTGGCTGATGGTCAAGCTGACCTCGTACTTCACCCAGTTGTATCAATCGCGCCGGCCGGGCACCGAAGCGCGCGAACATGGCCTGGTGCTGTTGCTGCCGGGTACCGGGACGGGGCAGTGATGACCGCACGCTTGGCCACCACACCCACAGGTGCCCCCGTCGCCACCGAACGGGTGCTGATGCCGCTGCCGCCGCCGCAGCCGTCCCCGGCGCTGGCAGAGCGGCTGCAGGCGTGCAACCTCAGGCTGCCCGCGTTGCTGCCCTGTGCGCAGCCCTGCGAAACGCTGTGGTCCCATCGCGGGCATCCGCGGCTGCGGGCGGCGGTGCAGCAGCTGCGCCATCCGCTGTCGGCGCACATGCAGATGCCGGCGTTCGATCTGGCCGCGCTGGCTGCGGCTGAAGCTGCCGAGGCCGACGTCTATCGGCAGTGGCACCGCACCGTGCAGGGGCCGCTGTCGATGGCCGATGTACAGCGCTTCGTCTCACTCAGCACCGGCGGTGACGGCGCGCTGCGCAGCGGGCCGGTATGGATCCGCGCCCGTGATGGGCGCGCGCAGCTGCCGATGGTGCCGGCCCTGCAGGGGGCCGCGCGTTGGGACGAGCTGCTGCGGCAACGGGCCGCGCCCGATCCGGCTGAGGGCCTGGGGTCTGCGGTGCAGCTGCTGGCGCTGGCCAACAATGCGCATGCCTTTGCCGACGGCAATGGCCGGCTGGGGCGCGCGCTGTTCAATTTCTGCCTGCACCGCGCCGGGCTTCCGCAGGCCTGCTTCATCCCGCTGAAGGTGCTGACGGTGCTGTCCCGTGGCGGCTACGAAGTGCGCCTGCGCGAGGCGGAACTGTACGGTCGCTGGGAAGGGCTGTACGCCTGGCACTGCACGGCAATCGAGTTGTATGCATGGCTGGGGCAGCAGCCGGCCATGCCCGACCGGAACGAGGATGTCTGATGTTCAACAAGCGCTATTGGCGGGTGCAGTCTGAAGTGAGCGAATGCGGGCTGGCATGCCTGGCGATCTGCTCGTCCATGCTGGGCGCTGATCTGGAAATGAGCGAGCTGCGGCGCAAGTACCACAACTCCCAGCGCGGTGTGGACCTGAACCAGCTGATCGCGCTGGCCAGCGCGCTGGACATGCAGTGCCGGCCGGTGCGCTGCGAGCCCAGCGATCTGCAGCATCTGGGCACGCCGGCCATCCTGCACTGGAAGCTCAATCATTTCGTGGTGCTGGAGAAGGTCTCACGCGGCCGCTACCACATCATCGACCCGGCCCATGGCTCGCTGTCCTTCAGCGAAGCGGAGCTGTCCCAGGCCTTCACCGGCATCGCGGTGGAGGTCAGCTCCTCGCCCAGCTTCCGGCCGCGCAAGCAGCGTTCGCCGCTCAACATCTGGTCGATGATCCGCTTCAAGGGCGGTGTCGGCACCGCGCTGTTCCATACGCTGGTCTATACGCTGCTGCTGCAGGGCTTCGTGCTGTTGTCACCGTTCTTCATGCAGCTGGCGGTGGACGAGGGTGTGCTGCGCGGCGACCGCGGCTTCCTGATGGCCCTCGCGCTGGGGTTCGGTGCGGTGGCCGTGTTCAACAGCCTGGCCGAGGCGCTGCGCGGGGTCACGCTGCAGCGGGCGTCGGCGTTGATGGGCTGGGACATGAGCCGGCGCCTGTTCCATCATCTGGTCAGCCTGCCGCTGACCTGGTTCCATCGACGCCGTCTGGCCGATGCGCTGTCGCGGATGGAGTCGATCGACCCGATCCGCCAGCTGATCGCCAACGGGCTCATCGGCGCACTGCTGGACGGTGTGCTGGCGCTGGGCATCATCGTGCTGATGTTCGTCTACTCGCCGCTGATGAGTCTGGTCGCACTGACTGCGTTGGGGCTGTACGTACTGATGCGGGTGGCCGCCATCCCGATGTCGATGAAGATGGGCATGGCCAGTCTGCAGGCGAACATCGCCGAGCGCGGGACGCGCATCGAAACGCTGCGCGCGATGCAGTCGATCAAGACCATGGGCGGCGAGTTCTCGCGCGAATCGATCTGGGCCAACAAGTACGCCGATCTGGTGCGTGCTTCGTTGAACAGCGCCAACCTGCAGATTGGCATCGGCGCGGGGCGCACCCTGCTTGATGGCCTCAGCCTGGTGGCCATCGTCTACATCGGCGCCCAGGCGGTACTGGCCAACACGCTGACAGTAGGCGCGCTGTATGCCTTTGTGGCCTACCGGCAGCAGCTGAGCAACCGGCTGACCACGCTGGTGGACCAGTGCATCGCCTGGCGCCTGACCGAGCTGCATTCGGACCGCATTGCCGATATTGCCCTCAGTCCCAGCGAAGAGGGCTTCAGCAAGGATCCTTCGGCGTCGGACAGCATGGAAGGGCACATCCAGCTGCGTTCGGTGTACTTCCAGTACTCGGCACAGGAAGCGCCGGCGCTGAAGGACATCAACCTGGCCATTGCGCCGGGCGAGTTCGTGGCCATCACCGGCCCGTCCGGCTGTGGCAAGAGCACGCTGGTGAAGGTGCTGACCGGGCTGTACCCGCCCAGCGCCGGCGAGCTGCTCTATGACGGGCTGAACATCGCCAGCTGGGGGCCGCGCGTGGTCCGTCAGCGGATGGGCGTGGTGATGCAGGATGATGAGCTGCTGACCGGTTCGATCGTGGAGAACGTGACCTTCTTCGCCGAGCGCCCGGACATCGCGCTGGTCTGGCAGTGCCTGGAGATGGCGGCAGTGAAGGAGGATGTGCAGCGCATGCCGATGCAGCTGGAAACGCTGGTGGGCGACATGGGCTCGACCCTCTCCGGCGGCCAGAAGCAGCGCCTGCTGCTGGCCCGCGCGCTGTACCGCAAGCCCAGCATCCTGGTGCTGGATGAGGCCACCGCGAACCTGGACGTAGCGCGCGAGAGCCGCATCTATCAGGCGCTGGCGCAGCTGGATATCACCCGCATCCTGATCACCCACCGCCCCGACACCATGCGCCTGGCCGACCGTCTGGTGCGCATCGATCAGGGCAGGGTGGTGGGCGATACCCGCAAGCCCACCGCAGCGGCGCCCACAGCAGCGCCGACCGTCAACCTCATTCCTGCCGTCGTTTCGCCGCCAGCAGCGGTTCCAGCAGCCAGTCCAGCAGCGAACGCTTCTCCAGAACCAGATCGGCTTTAATGCGTGCTACAGCCAGGAATGAAACCACGCCGACACGGGCACCCAGCCAGAATTGCCGGGGCCCAGCGCCCGACAATCGCCATCCTTCACTGCACGGTGGGGCGCATATCCCTAGCGTGCGGCGCGATAGAAGCTGAGCAGACACTCGTCGCGGGATCCATCGGTAGTGAAGTGCAGGACAGTCCCATTGGAACGAAGCTCGTAAGCAGATTCCCTGCTCACTCGTTCAGCGGCTGCATTGTGCGGGCTCGGCGGATACATGAACTGCTCAAGCGCGTAGTTTTCCTTCAAGGACGCAGCGGGATAGCAATGACCCTGTTCCAGCTTGGCATAGAAGAAACTGATTCCCTGCACCAGGCGCGGATGGATCCGGAATTCGGTATGGGCGATCCGGTAACCATCGCGGGTCTCGATCGGGCTTGACCTGAAAACGACGGGGTCGGTATTGCTGTTGCCCTGCTGCATGAATTCACGTGCGCCCATGCTTCGGAAGAAATCGAAGCCCAGCGGCCAAGGGGCATCGGCAAGCTTCTGAATCACGTCTTCAAGTGAATTCTCGTTGCTGTCCTTTCCTCGGGCGCCGTCTTCAGCAGATGCCTGGAATGCGAGTGACAGGGTCAACGCCAACAGCGGCTGCAGGAGATGTTTCCGGCAGAGATTGAGGTTCATCGTTCCTGTTCCTGGAGACGGCCGCCAAGTCGCCACATGGAAGCCACCTCATCGCCAGGCCTGCGCGGAGCGTGGGCATTGCAGTTCCGCGACGGCGACCGTCAACCTCATTCCTGCCGTCGTTTCGCCGCCAGCAGTGGCTCCAGCAGCCAGTCCAGCAGCGAACGCTTCTCCAGAACCAGATCGGCTTTGAGGCGCATGCCCGGGGTCAGTGCCAGCGCCTTGCCATAGGCCTGCATCTGCTGGTCGTCCAGCGCGGCCAGCAGGCGGTACTGGCTTTCCACGGCCTGCAGGTCGGCGGGCAGTTCCTCCGGTGACGTCGGTGAGCGCGCGATCTTGACGATCCGGGCGCGGCCGACGCCGAACTTCTGGTAGGGAAAGGCGTCGTACATCAGCCGCACGTCGGTGCCGACATTGACGAAGGCGATGGCCGAGGAGGGCACCCACAGCTCGGCGAACAGCTGCGAGCCTTCCGGCATCATCACCCCGAGCGTGCGCCCGGCGGTGACCGTGGCGCCCGGTTTGGCCTGCAGCCAGGTGACCTGCCCGGCGGACTGCGCCACCAGATTGAACTGCGTGCCCAGCTTGTAGTTGATCGCCTTCTCGCGTGCGCCCAGCAGTTCGGACAGCGCGGTGGCGCGGTTGGCGTCACGCTCGGCCTTGAGGCGGCCCAGCTCGTGCCGCATCTGCTCGTGCTCCTGTTCCAGCTGGGCAATGCGCGTCTGCACTTCGGCCACCGATTGGCGCACGTTCAGTACCCGCACCTCCGCGTCGCGGTACTGCAGTTCGGATACCAGCTTGTCCGCGCGCAGGCGGCCCAGGTCGTGCACGGTCTTCTCGGCGATGGCCTGCTGTTGCTGGTACAGCGTGACGTTGTCACGCAGTACCGAAAGCTGGCGGGTGGTGCCCAGCATGCGCTCGCGGATGCCGGCCTCCTGGCTTTCCAGGGATGCTTCGGTGGCGCGTTCGCGATCGACCGAAGCCTGGGTGAGGCGCTCGGCCATGCCGGACAGGGTGGCGCCGGTGCTTTCGCCGGTGTCGATCACCGAATCCACCGAGACGCTGACGATGGGGTCGCCTTGGCGGACCTTCGCGCCTTCCTCCACATGCACGTTGCTGACGATGCCCGAACGCTGGCTGATGATCGGCAACAGGCCGCGCGAGGGGACCAGCGCACCGGATACGGTTTCCTTGCGCGGGAACGAGGTGGTCACCAGGAACAGTACCGCCAGGCCCAGCAGCGCAACCACGAAGCCGGTAGCCAGCCACATGCCGACACCCGGTGCCTGCACCGGTGAGCCGAAGCGCTGCGTGGCGGCCTCGATCGCTTCGTTGCGGAACAGCGGAATCACATCCGCCGTCTCATCCTTCCTGGCTGGTTCCATGTGGCCTGCGGTGCCGCGTCGTTGCGGAGAGTGGGATGGGTAGGGACATCATCGCGCGGTTCGGGGCGCAAGGCAGCCACGGCCACCGGCCACGTCCACGTAGTAGTCGTAATCGTCGCGCAGGCCGAAGCCCACCCGCCAGGAGATCGGGAACACGTTGGCGGGCTGGTCGGAGACCTGGGTCTGCAGGGTGACCGTGCGGCCATTGAACGTGACCGGTGCGGTGGCCTCGGCGTAGCGGACCGGTTGCAGGCCGTGCATCGTCCAGCGGCGTCGCTGCACCAGGCTGGCCTGTGGGTAGGTGGACAGGTTCACGCCGGAGGCTTCCAGTGCGACATCGGTGCCGGTGTCGAGCAGGACGAGCTCGTCGCGCTTGCCGATGCGCATCGGCAGGCGCAGCGAGTACTGGCCGCCCCACAGTGCAGAGGTGGTTGCCAGGGGTTGCCGGCAGGTATCGGCAGGCAGTGCCTTCAGCAGCTCCAGCTCGGTGGGCCGCAGCACCAGCGGACCCAGTCGGTACAGCAGGTCCAGGCCGATGATGTTGAACTTGATCTGGTCGGTGACCGTGAAGGCGACGTTGCTGAAGTGCAGATCGCCCAGCTGCACATCGACCGGAGCGGCCAGGCCGATCGCCACGGTCTGCCCGGGCCGCGAATTGTCGGTGGCGAAGTCGTCGGTCACCGCCAGGCCCATCGCCTGTGCGGCCTTGCGGCTGATATGCGAACGGGTGGCGCCGGTGTCGATGATGAAATCGGAGTCGATGTCGCGCTGCTTTCCATCCTGGCCGCCCCGGATCTTGCCGCGGATGACAGGGACACCGGCCTTGGCCGACAGCGGCAGGCGGGTTCCGGCAGGCGGCGGTGCGGCCAGCGTGGCCGATCGCGGCCATTGGCTGAAGGACTCGAACGCGGGGGCGGTGATGCCGCTTACTTCCTCGCCTGCACGCAGCGACGGCGCGACATGCTGTTGATAGAGCGCGCGGACCTTCTGCATGTCCGCGGCCCAGCCGGCGATGTCGCCTTCCAGCAGACGGTTGCCGGCACGCAGGCTCCGGCACAGGTACATGACCCCCTGGCTCTTTTCGGCCACCACGGCAGCGTCGGCGATACAGGTGTCGGCCCAGCGATTGGACTGGGCGATTTCGCCACGCGTGCGGTGGTAGCCGGCACGTGCGGCCAGCCGTGCCGTGGCATTGGATTTGCCGATCCGCTCCAGGGCCGCGCTGTTGCCCTGCATCACCGCTACGGTGATGCCATGGCTGTCTTCAGCGACCACATCGCGGGCCCCGGCGGGGGCGGCCACGCCCAGTGCGATCACTGCGGACATCAGGAATTTCATTGCCTCAGCTCCTCTGTGACACGTATCGGCCGCCCGGTCTCCCGGGCGACCGATTTTCCGGTGCAGCGTCAGAACCCGCTGATGACCAGGTTGAACTGGCCGGTGAACGAGTTGGTGTTCGGATCGAACGTCAGGCCGATGTTGAACGACACACCGTTACCGAAGTCCTGGTTGAAGCTGGCGTTGTAGTTGCTCACATTGAAGTGATCGGTGGTCAGGCCCAGGGTGTAGGTCTGGCCTGCATACTGGAAGCTGCCGTTACCGGCCAGGCCCCAGTTGCCATTGGTCAGATTCAGGTTCTCGGTCAGATTGAAGGTCAGGTTGTAGTCCTGCAATACCCATGTCTGGGTCGCGCTGGCTACACCGTTGCCATCAATGCTGGCGTTGGAACTGAAGGTGGTCTCGCCACCGCCGTCGCCACCACCACCGCCGCCACCACCACCGCCACCGCCGCCATCGCCCGGATCCCACGGATCGGTCCAGTCCGGCGGATCCGGGTTGGGACCCCAGTCGTCCGGCGGGGTCACATCGACCGGCGGCAGATCGGTGGTGTCCACCTGTGCGCCACCGGAGACCAGTGCACGTTCTTCGGGGGAGAGATCACGAATTCCACTTGCAGACATCTCACAACTCCTTGTTTGTCCGATGCTGAGTACGGATGCGTCGTTGCCGCCTTCATGCGGCGCTCCGACATTTATCACACGAAGTGGACAGTGCTCTGTCAGAAAAATCTGATTCGGACGGAAGGGTGATAAACGACAAAAATGAACGCGCCCTGCGCTTGCTTTCGTTCAGCGGCCGCTTGCTGCGACACGCTAGCCCCCACCGCAGGCACTCAGGCAGCGGTCGCGTATTTCCCCGCACTTGATGTCCGGAAGGCGATTCCGGCAGAAATCCACGCTCGCCTGGCATGATCGACGAAGATACCTGTCCTGGATTTCTTCGCAGTTGCCACCCCATTGGGATGCCGATCCCAGGCAGCCGCTACTGCTTCCGGCGGAATGACAGCTGGCATAGTGGTCCCGACACTGGTCCATGCATTGGCGTGCAGCCGTGGTTTCACGAACGCCCTGCGCCAGATAGGGGTCGCCATGGCTGCTGCAGGATGCCATCGCAACGACAGCCACGAATACGAGTAGTTTGCTCTGCACTGCAGCAGACCCCTTCAATTGATCGTATCAGGCTCTTCATCATCAGCCGGCTGATTCCATTCTGGCCTGAGTGGCTGTGCTGATGCGGAGATTCAATCAGGATGCGAT
Source organism: Stenotrophomonas sp. YJH_SMC_106-19 (assembly GCF_059368375.1). Taxonomy (NCBI): domain Bacteria; kingdom Pseudomonadati; phylum Pseudomonadota; class Gammaproteobacteria; order Lysobacterales; family Lysobacteraceae; genus Stenotrophomonas; species Stenotrophomonas sp. YJH_SMC_106-19. The sequence continues at coordinate 149,593 of NZ_JCAFRQ010000001.1, read as the reverse complement.
ATCAGTGTGCTGACTGGGTAGCCCCCAAAGACATCAGGCAGGCCTTGTTTGTGATGAAATCCAGATAGATGGAGACCTTGCGCAGGCTGCCGCCGCCCAGCACATAGCGCGTCTTGCTTGGATGGTTTCCAGTGGATGTGCTCATCTGCAATTCTGCAGAGCCGTCCAAGGTCTGCACAACGGCCTCGCGCGCGACCGATGCTCTTCGCTGCTGTCCTTGTACGCCTTGAACAACACTGTGTTGAACTGGACCTGCTGGCAGAGCCACACCGATTGGCAGGGCTTCCATCAACTCGCCACTGTTACCAGTATCCAGCATTGCTTCCTGGCGCTTGCCGTCAACAGTAATGAACAACCTTGGGACGGTCTGCGTGCCGCTCAGGTCTGCCGCCGAGAACATCGGGGCGTCGCAGGCCGGAGCGGCAGACCCCTCCGCGAGCACCTGCAGGCCATCCTTGCCGATCAGGACTCGGCCGAGACGAGATAGAACATCGAGGCCAAGAAGGTTCGCAGGACTGCGTTCGCTGACGGATACCAATGGTTGCGAGATGATCAAGGGACCAAACTGGAGGGTCTGCGGTTGGGCCATCCTGCTGCGCAGTTGTGAGTCGCCCAGCACGCCGGACAGCGTGAATCCCTCCATGAGCGGGGGCGCAGTTATCGCCGCGGGATGCACTATGGTCAGTGCCGAGCCGGTGTCGACCAGAACCTCAACAGTCTTTCCGTCAATCTGCAGTTGCGCCATGTTGGGATAAGCGACACGGCCGCCGTCGTGATCCTGGCTGGACGCTACCGTAACCGTTCCTGTGTGCAGGGCGATGCGTCCTTTGCCAGATGAATCGACTTTGGGAGCGGGCCGATCGGCCATCGCGGCGTAGTCTGGAATGCGGGTGAATACATCGACATTTCCCAATGTTTTGCCCCGCTTCTCCGCAGCGGCCCGAACGCGCTCCCGCGCCTGCATCGACAGGCGTGCCCATGCAGGCAGGTCACCCGCTACCACCTCGACGCCAGCTCGCAGTGCTCCGCAGACAGTCAGCCCGGCCAAATGCGTAGTCTGCTGCGCCATCTGGATACATTCATCTGACGCTTCGCGGGCTCCAGGAACGTCCAGCAGAACGCGGCGTTCGGCGGCCCTGGCCATCTTCTTTACGACGGTATTGGTTGCATTGACCTGCAGCTGCCGTAGTGCAGCGACATCACCTTGAGCCAGCGCTTGGCTGACCGGCGTGGGGTCGTTGAATATCTGCGTGACGCGGGTTGTCTCAGCGGCACCAGCACAGGATGAAACGAGCAGCAATGCAAGTAAAAGGGGACGCATGGGACTCCAGATGGATGCCGCGTCCGCGAACGCGGCATCCCAAGAGGGATCAAGGACTCTTGTTGTAGAGGAACTGGGCTTCGCCCTTTATGTCGTTGTCCGCTGAGTTGTAGATCAGGTTGATCTGAAAGCCGAAGCCTGCGCCGATATCCCAGTAGTAACCACCATTGACGGTGGAGGTCCAGGAACCTTCGTTCAGCTGCCACTTGAGAAGACTGCCATCGTTGCCGACGAAATCCAATGTGCCCTTGCCGTCCTTGAAGGTGCCGTCGGTGTTGAACTTCAGCTCGGTGCTGACCGTCCACTGGCCGAATTCATTGGGAATCGGGTAGGTCAACACCGCTTTGTTGAAGCCCGGCTCGCCATTCTCGCCCGGCGTGTAGGTCAGCTTGCTTTCAAAAGGCTTGACATCGATGAAGGTGAAGTCTGGCTGTCCATCGCCGTCACCACCGCCGTCGCCACCACCTCCATCACCGCCGCCACCGCCACCGCCGCCGCCGCCATCGCCCGGATCCCACGGATCGGGCCAGTCCGGCGGATCCGGGTTGGGACCCCAGTCGTCCGGTGGGGTCACATCGACCGGCGGCAGATCGGTGGTGTCCACCTGCGCGCCACCGGAGACCAGTGCACGTTCTTCGGGGGAGAGATCACGAACTCCACTTGCAGACATCTCACAACTCCTTGTTTGTCCGATGCAGATTACGGATGCGTCGTTGCCGCCTTCATGCGGCCCTCGGACATTTATCACACGAAGTGGACAGTGCTCTGTCAGAAAAGTCTGATTCGGACGGAAGGGTGATAGACGACAAAAATGAACGCGCATCGCACTTGCGCAACGACGATTCTTCATCTTGAAGTAATGCGAATGTGCTATTTGACCTTCACGCAGTTGCTGCGCTAAACACCACACCTCACGCTCGAAGCAAGGAGTTGCACGCATGCAGGAAAATGGAATTCGCGAGCTGTCGCTGGAAGAGCTCGCACTGGTTTCTGGCGGTGCGCAGATGGATACCACCGATCTGCCGCCGGTGGATGCGTTGCCGCCGGATGACGGCGGCTGGCCGGATATCGATCCGCCAGACTGGACCGATCCGTGGGACCCGGGCGATGGCGGCGGCGGTGGTGGCGGCGGTGGCGGTGGCGAGGCGCCGCCGAGCGCGTATGAGCAGGTCGATGCACAGGCTGACACCGTCGCGCGTGAGGTGGAGGCACTGATCAAGGCTGACCCGGGTTATCAGAGCCAGGAGCTGGGCACGGTGATCTACCGTGACGCAGTGACCGGTGAAATCAAGACCAGCCCAATGGCGCGCGGTGATGCCAGCAATCCCGGGGCCATCAGCTATCCGCTGCTGGAGTGGGGCATCACGCCGGGCCAGGTGGTGGGCATCATCCATTCCCATCCGGCCGGGGTCTTCCCGTCGGAGACGCATGAGGTCAACAAGTACCCGTCCGACAACCGCACCGTTGGCGGCGTGGCCTACGAAGGCGGGGACTGGGGCGTGGCCGATCTGCTGCGCGACAACGGCATGAATGCCGAAGAGTTCCGCTACTACATCATCGGGCCCGATGGTGTGACCCGTGAGTATGATTTCAACGACCGCGATGCGGAAACACTGGGTACGACGCTATGAAGATAGAGGCCGCATGGGCGGTGGCCGTTCTGGCCGTGGGCGCAGCAGCCTGTGCGCCGGTGGCGGGTGCCGATTCGCCAGGGCTGGCGGTGCTGCGCAGCGAAGATGGACTGCCTGCGAACCGCTACACCTCGCAACACCAGATGAGTTGTGGCAGCCGCGTGTTCGAGCTCGTGGTGGAATCGCCGGGTCCGGTCAGGTTGACTGGCCTGAAGGTGGATGGCGTCGCGGTTCCTGCCGCGCAGCTGCAGGCCATCAATGCACAGGTACCGGAGCGCTCCTGGTTCCAGGGCATCGCCTCGTCCTGCACGTCGGCCCGCCAGTCGCTGACCCTTCAGCTGTCATCGCCGCAGGGGGCGGTGACCATCCCGCTTTCGTTCAAGGATGGCGTGCTGATGCCGGCGGCACCCGCCCGGTAACGCAGGTGCTGCAGGCTGCCGGCCCCTGCGCGGGGCCGGCAGCGCGACCGCCCGTCAGAAGCGGTAGGCCGCCTGCACGTACACCCGGCGCGGTTCCCCGGGGAAGTGCCCGTTGCGCGCAATGAAGCCACTGGCCGCATACACCTTGTCGAACAGGTTCTTGACGTTGGCCTGGAACTGCCACTGCTTCCACGTGGTCTTCCAGCTCATGTCGAACACGGTGTAGGCCTTCACGCTCTGCCCGTCCAGGCTGATGCGCTCGCCGACATGGTCGGCACCGAAACCAATGGCCGAGTTCAGCGCAGGCAGGTCGTAACGCGTCCACAGGCCGAGCATGTTGCGCGGTGCATTGGCGAAGCGGTCTCCGGAGGCGTTGGTGATGCCGTTCGGGCCCGCATCCTTCACCCGTGCGTCGTTGTACGCGTAGGTGAGGTTCACCACCCAGCGATCGGTCACATCGGCCAGCAGATCGAGTTCCATGCCGGTGCTGCGCACCAGGCCCAGCGCGGCGAGCTGGTTCACGCCTGCGATCACTTCGCCGGTGGCCTGCACGATGTTGCTGCGGTCGATGCGGTAGGCCGCCATGTTCAGGGTCACACGCTCGGCCAGCAGCGACTTCATGCCTATCTCCCACTGTTTGCTGCGTTCAGCGTCGAACGGGCCGCCGGCAGCACGGTCCTGGTTGGCCGCGCTCTGTGGCACGAATCCGCTGGCCACGTTCGCGTACAGGTTCAGCCCCTCGCGCACGGTGAAAGTGCTGCCCAGCCGCCAGCTGAGGTCGTGCCCATCCACGCTGCTGCCGCCGAGGCGATCCTCGTCCTTGAAGCCATCCCAGCGCAGGCCGGCCAGCACATGCCAGCGCGTGCCCAGCGCAAGTTCGTCCTGCAGGTAGCCGCCGTAGCGGGTGCTGCGCGTGGAGGTGCTGCGCCAGGGCAGGGTAGCCAGAGCGTAGTCGTGCCAGGTGCTGGCGCCATACACTGGATTGAACAGGTCGATGCCACGCACCGGTCCCGCACCGCGCGCGAGGTCGGCACTGTTGGCGGTCTGCGCGGTGAAGTCGGCATCGAGCTGGTACACGTCAGCGCCGAACAGCACTTTATGCTCGATGCGGCCGGTACTGACCCGCCACACGGCATTGCCGTTGACAGTAAACGCCTCGTTGTCGCGGATCTGGTTGCGCAGCTGGCGCGTCATCCACTCGGCCACGCCATCGCGATCGCGGTCGATCAACCCCATCGGCTCGTGATACATCTGGTGCTCGTTGTTGGTGAACCAGCGCGCGGCGAAATCCACATCCAGATTCGAGGCCGGCGCGAAGCGATACTGCGCCAGGGCGACCTTCGCGCGCATGTCGAGGAAGTCGCTGGCCTCGTTGTGGTTCCAGCGGCGATCGGTCAGGAACGTACCTGCGTCATTCACTGGTACACCCCGCAGGCGGTTGCCGCCCAGGTTCTGGGTGATGTCGGTGAACTGCAGGGTCAGCTCGCCGGTATCGCCCACATCGAAGGCCAACGATGCATCGCCGATCACGCTTTCGCTGTCGGTGTTCCAGCGCACACCCTGCTCGGTGTCGCCGTACAGACCGGCGCGGTAGCGCACGCGGCCGGCCGCATCCAGGGGGCCGGTGGCCTCGACCGAGCCGGCGCGGAAATCCTCGTTGCCCAGCTGGACTTCGATGCGGCGCTCAGCCGTGGCCCGGGGTTTGCGGGTCACATAATTGATGACGCCGCCGGCATCACCACCGCCATACAGTGCGCCGGCCGGACCCTTCAGCACCTCCACCCGCTCGATGTTGAACAGCTGGGGCACCGCGAAGCCCGCATACGGGTCGCCGCGCAGGCCGTCATAGAGCACGTTTTCCTGCCGGAAGCCACGCAGGGTCACGCCCGCATAGCTGAAGAAGCTGATGCCGCTGATGCTGCGGTACAGGTCGGTCACCTGGCGCGCCGCCTGGTCGTCGATCAACTCGCGCGGCACCACCTGCACCGATTGCGGCACCAGCTCCAGCGGGGTATCGGTGCGGGTGCCAACCGCGGCGTCGTCAACCCGGTACAGCGTCTGAGCACGGCCACGCACTTCGACCTTGTCGAGCTGGGTGGTCGCGGTGGTGGTGGGGGCGGCCTGTGCCAGGGGTGCCAGGGGCAGGGCCAGAGCCGCGCACAGCGCGCGGCGGCGGAGCGGGAACAGGGTCATGGGAGGGGATTGGCAACCGCAAATGAGAAAGATTAGCATTTGCAGTGATGCTGTGCCTATTCCCCGATGGCGCGATGCACATCGGCCCGTGCGGAGAGCGTTACGCCCGCGCTGCCGCTACGTCTCTTTGACCCGCGGCCTCGGTCATCACGACGGCGAGCTGCTTGAGTGAGTAGGGCTTGCGCAGCAGGGTGAAGCCGTGGCCGGGGTCGCGTGCCAGCAGCTCGCTGTAGCCGCTGGTCAGGATGATGGGCAGATCCGGAAAGCGATCACGCACGTGCCGGGCCAGTTCCAGGCCGTTGGTGCCGGGCATCACCACGTCGCTGAACATCACATGGAACCGCGTGGCGTCCTGTTCCAGTTCGGCAAGTGCCTCATTGGCGTTGCAGGCCAGTACCACCTCATAGTCGAGTTCGCGCAGGGCTCCGACCGCGAACTCGGCCACATCCACGTTGTCCTCCACCACCAGCACGCACAGCCCGTGCCCGTGCAGCAGGCCCGGCTGTGCCGCCGGCCGCGCCACCGTCTCGCTGGAACGGGTGAGCGGCAGATACAGCGTGAACCGGGTACCGACGCCAGCCTCGCTCTTGACGTCCACCTCGCCTTCGGACTGCTTGACGAAACCGAATACCTGGCTGAGGCCCAGGCCGGTGCCGGCACCAATACCTTTGGTGGTGAAGAAGGGTTCGAAGATGCGATCCACCACGCCAGGGTCGATGCCAGTGCCCGTATCGGTCACGCTGATGGCGGCGAAGTCACCTTTCAGCGGTGCCGCGAAGCGGACCGAAGGCACCGCGGTAACCTGCTCGACGTCGATGGTGACCGTGCCGTGGCCGTCGATCGCATCGCGCGCATTGACGGCGATGTTGATCAGCGCGGTGTCCAGCTGGGTGCGGTCCAGCAGCACCGGCAGCGGGCGATCAGGCAGGTTGACCGACACCTGGATGCGTGCCCCCAGTACCGTGGTGATGATGTCCGACAGGGCCTGCACGCTCTCGCACAGGTCGAAGACCTCCGGTGACAGGCTCTGCCGGCGCGAGAAGGCCAGCAGCTGCGCTGTCAGCCGTGTGGCCCGGTCCGACGCATTGCCGATTGCCTGCACGTAGCGGCGTCGCGGATCTTCCGCCGGCCAGGTATGCAGCAGCATGTCCACCGAGCCGGTGATGACCTGCAGCAGGTTGTTGAAGTCGTGCGCGACGCCTCCGGTGAGCTGGCCGATGGCTTCCAGCTTCTGCGACTGCCTGAGCTGCTCACGGGCCCGCACCAGTTCCAGGTGCGCCTCGCGCGCCTGTTCGGTGATCGCGGCCACCTGGCGGCTGTGCAGGTCGCGCTCGATCACGCGTTCGGTCTGCTCGCTGACCACGCAGATGATCCCGGCGACGGCACCGCTGGCATCGCGCAGAGGCGAATAGGAGAAGGTCCAGAAGGTCTCGCGCAGCGTGCCGTCGCGGTCCATCATCAGCGGCAGGTTCTTGAAGCTGCGGCTGCGGCCCGCGAACGCCGCATCGATGGCATGCTCCACATCGGCCCAGACGTCAGACCACACCACGTCCAGGCGGTTGCCCATGGCGCCGTGCAGCTTGTCACCCAGCATCGGCAGGTAGGCATCGTTGAAGAAGAATGCCTTTTCGCTCAGGCCCCAGGCGATCCACAGAGGTTCCGGAGAGTCGAGGATCATCGCAAGCAGCGTGCGCAGCTCGCAGGGCGCCTGTGCCGCCGCCGGCGAGCGTGCCCAGTCGCTGTCCTGCAGCAGGCGATAGGCAAGCTGGTCGGGTGCGGAGACGGGAAGGGGGAAAGGATGCATGGCCGTCGGCGCGGGAAGGTGCGGCAGCATAGCCGAACCGATGTCAGCAGGGCCTGCACATCGCCAATGGGTCGGGGCAACCGCAGCGGCTAGCCTGGCTCCTGGCCTGGTTGCCCGGCCAGGGCGTGCCGGCCTGCCGGCGTCAGGTCGATGTCCGCATCCTCGGCCTGCACCGCAAAGCCCGCATTCACTGCCCAGGTCGCAGCGTCACCGCGCACCGGCTGCGCGTCGGCGATGTCCTGCAGGATCCTGATCTGCGCTGCGGTCAGCTCCATCGCCTCATACCCCCAGCAGCGACGGGAGCTGCCACTCCGAAACACGCGCATGGCTGATCGGCTGGTGGCAGCCGCAACGCTCGCAGCGGAACAGGGCACCGCCTGGCAGATGCAGCAATGTGTCCTCACTGGCGGAGGTGGTCTCCGCGCAATGGTGGCAGGTGACGGTGAGCGCGGTGATGCGTTCAACACCACCTGAGAGGTTGAAGACGGCTTCGAAAGCGCGGATGACAGGGTGGGACATAACCGCTCGCGAGTAGTACACGTCTGCATCCTCGCCTGCCACCCGTGACGGCGCAGTCAGCTGTGTGCATCGGCCGCATCAAGACACCCCGCCGTCAGAGCTTTCTTCAAAGCTCCTTCTTCTTGCCGCTCAGATCCAGTGGCTTGTCATCGCCCTTGCGCTCGCTGGACCAGACTTCAAGACTCTTGTTGCAGCGGCTTTCGCGTGCGGCGACCTGCGGCGGCAGGTCCTTCAGGTGCGGTGATTCCTGGCAGCCCGAATGCATGGCCGTGTCGTCATAGGTGGCGCAGGCAGCGAGCGAGGCAAGCATGACGGCATAGACCGAGGCGCGGAGCGCGGCGGGGGCGAAGCAGGTAGGCATGGACGGCATCCTGGGAAAGTGGGGGTGCCCTGATTCAATAATGTGACCCCGTGCCGACGCAATCGGTCTGCCTGCACTTGTTATTCAGTAACAAGTGTGACGATACTGTGCGATTGTGGCGCCTGCGGTCTACGCGACGCAGATCATGAACAGTGCGGACAGCGCCAGCATCAGCATGAAGACCCGTCGGCTCAAGGCCAGGCAAGCCAGGCAGGCGGCCAGGGCCCAGGCCGCCAGCAGGACGCAGGTGAGCAGCCACAGTCCGGTGGTCATCAGTGACCCCGCAGCGATGGCCGACAGAGCGGACGCCTTGAACAGCGCGATACCCAGCACACTGCCCAGCACGCCGGCCTGCAGGGCGACCGCGTCATGGTGGGCAGGGGCACGGCGGGGAGGCATTGCGGTCCGGACGATCGACCAGGGGGTGTTGATCGAAGTCTGCCCGAACGGATATCCACGCCATGTGTAGTCCCGTCGGCGGCCGCCGCAGGCCTGCCTGCCGCGTGCGGCGCTGCGGGACGGCCGCAGGACAGCAGTGTCAGTGACTGCGGGCGACCGTGCGTGCGCGGTTCTTTTCCAGCATCACCGCTACGCACCACAGCAGCAGGCCACCGAAGGCCGTGGCTGCGCCGACATAGCCGGTGGTGGCGGGACTGAAGCCGGCGCTGATGGCCATGCCACCCAGCCACGGCCCCAGCGCGTTGGCGGTGTTGAACGCGGCATGGTTGGAGGCCGCAGCCAGCGTCTGCGCTTCCCCCGCCACATCCATCAGGCGGGTCTGCAGTACGGCGGCAAGCGCACCCATGGTGCCCACGGTGATGATCATCGGGCCGATGGTCCACACCGACTGCGCAGCCAGCGGATACAGCAGCAGCATCACGATCGACCACGCCAGTACCAGCGCGGCGGCCTTGAAGTGGAATCTGTCCACCAGCCAGCCGCCGGCGATGTTGCCGATGATGGCGCCGATGCCGAACACACCCACGGCGAGCGGCATCCACGATTCGGCAACCCCGGTCACCTGCACCAGGGTCGGCGCAAGATAGGTGAACACACAGAACATGCCGGCGAATCCGACCGCACCGATGGCCAGTGCCAGCCATACCTGCGTGGTGTTGAAGGCGCGCAGCTCGCGCATCGGCGAGGTGCGCACCTCCTCCGGGTCGGGCAGCAGGAAGCGCGCGATCATCGCAACGGTGGCAATGGCCAGCAGGGTGACCAGCGCAAACGCCGTACGCCAGCTCAGTTGCTGGCCCAGCCAGGTGGTGAGCGGGTTGCCGATCAGGATGGCGATGGACAGGCCGAGCAGCACGCGCGACATCGCCTGGCCGCGCTGGCCGGCCGGGCTGATCGCCGCCGCTACCAGCATCGCCACGCCAAAGTAAGCGCCATGCGGAAGGCCCGCGACGAAGCGCGCGATGAGCATGGTGGCGTAGTTCGGTGCCAGCGCGCTGGCCAGATTGCCGACTGCATAGAAGCCCATCAGCGCCAGCAGCAGGCGACGGCGCGGGAAGCTGGCGCCGACGAACGCCAGGACCGGTGCACCGACCACCACGCCGATGGCGTAGGCGCTGATGAGATGGCCGACCTGTGTTTCGGTGATCGACAGGCCACGACTGATTTCCAGCATCAGGCCCATGCTGGCGAACTCGCTGGTACCGATGGCAAAGCCGCCGAGCGACAGGGCGAGGATGATCAGGGTGCGCTGGCGGGGCGTCAGCTGCGCGGCCAGGGAGGAATTAGGGCTCATGCGGGGACGCAGGGGGCGGGGGAGCAGGCTATTGTACTGCTGCACCGCAACAGGGGTCATCGCCGGCTGCCAAGAATCAGCGTCCGGCCAGTGGTAGTGCTGCGCACCGCATGTTGACGGGATCTCCATTTCCATGAACATCTCCATAGCCGAGCAGAGCACCGTGCGGGTGCCTGCCCAGGCAGCTGCATCGCTGTCTTCCGCGAGACCTCCGCGGTTGGACAATCGCGGATGCACGGTTGTTACACCCTTTGTTCCCTGTCGCGGCGGTCTCCGGGCCGGTGCGTGGCCTAGCTCAAGGTGCTCCATGACACTTTCCATCCGTACTGAAATGCCGGCCGACATCGCCGCCATCCATGCCCTGACCACCGCCGCTTTCGCCACGGCCGGACACAGCAGTCACACCGAGCAGTACATCGTTGATGCGCTGCGCGAGCGCGGCGAGCTGAGCATCTCGCTGGTGGCCGACGCGGTCGGAGAAGTCATCGGCCACGTCGCTGTTTCGCCGGTGTCCGTCAGCGACGGCAGCAGCGGCTGGTACGGCCTGGGCCCGATCTCGGTGCTGCCGGAGCGACAGGGGCAGGGCATCGGTACCGCATTGATGCGCGCGGCCATCGAGGCGCTTCGCCAGCAGCACGCGCGAGGCTGCGTGTTGCTGGGCGAGCCGGCGTACTACGCTCGTTTCGGCTTCCGCGCCGAGCCGGGGCTGGTGCTGCCGGGCGTTCCTGCCGAGTACTTCCAGGCGCTGTGCCTGCAGCCGCCACTGGCGCAGGGAGAGGTGCGCTACTCCCGGGCGTTCGAAGCGACCCACTGATCGCGGGCGTTCAGCCCGCGTGCCGAAGATGGATCAGCGGATACGGACGGCCCTGTGAATCCAGCGCTGAGCGGCCGGTCTCGGTGAAGCCCATGCGCAGGTAGAACCCCACTGCCTGCGCATTCTGCGCATTGACGTCGGTGCTCAGCTGCGGATGCACGGCCAGTGCGTGCTGCAGCAGCTGACGGCCGATGCCGGTGCCGCGCACGTCTGGGTCGATGAACAAGGCTTCCAGATGCGTCCCGTCGATCAACATGAAGCCCAGAGGACGATCATCTGCATCCACGGCCACGGTGGTCGGCGCCTGGGGCAGGAAACCAGCCACTTCGGCATCGATGGCCAGGCGGTCTTCAGGGCTGAGGAAGTCGTGGGTGGCGTCGACGGCGCGGCGCCACAGGTCGACGAGTGCGGCACCGTCATCGGCGCGCGAGGGGCGCAGGGTGGTCATGGGGGGGAACGTGAAGCGGGCAGGCAGCACAGTATGACGTCATTCTGGCATCCGCTGCGCAGCCCGGCGTTACACTGTGCGCCTGAGCTCCGCCGCCTCACGGAAACCGCCATGACCGACGCCCCGGGTGTACCGGTGCACGACGCCGACGAACAGTGGATGCGCCATGCGTTGGCGCTGGCCGAACGCGCGCAGCGCGAGTTCGACGAGATCCCGGTCGGTGCGGTGCTGGTCGGTGCCGACGGCCAGCTGCTGGGTGAGGGCTGGAACCTCAATATCGCTTCGCACGATCCCAGCGCGCACGCCGAGATCGTGGCGATGCGTGCCGGCGGCAAGGCGCTGGCCAACCATCGACTGTTGGGCAGCACGCTGTACGTGACGCTGGAGCCCTGCGCGATGTGCGCGATGGCAATCGTGCATGCGCGCGTGTCGCGGCTGGTCTACGGTGCCAGCGACCCGAAGACCGGTGCCTGTGGCAGCGTGTTCGACCTGCTGGGCGACGCGCGCCACAACCACCGCGTGGAGATCCACGGCGGGGTGCTGGCCAAGGAGGCGAGCACGCGGCTGACCAACTACTTCCGCGCCAAGCGCGGCAAGCCGCCCCTGTTGCTGGAACGCCCGGCGGACGAGGGATGAGCAGCGAAAGGGTATGATGGGCGCCCCTTTCCTTTCCCGGCGGCCCGCGGGCCAGCCCTGCAGCGAGACGACACGATGGTGGAGAACGGCGCGGCCAACGAGCGATTGATCTGGATCGACCTGGAAATGACCGGGTTGGATACCGACAACGATTCGATCATCGAGATCGCCACCGTAGTGACCGATGCCCAGCTCAACGTGCTGGCCGAAGGACCGGAATTCGCCATCCATCATCCGCTGGAGACGCTGGAGGCGATGGACGAGTGGAACCGCAACCAGCATCGTCGTTCCGGCCTGTGGCAGCGCGTTCTGGACAGCAGCGTGACCCTTGCCCAGGCCGAGGCGCAGACGGTGAATTTCCTGGCGGAGTGGATTCCGGCTGGCCTGTCGCCGATGTGCGGCAATTCGATCTGCCAGGATCGCCGCTTCCTGCACCGGCAGATGCCGCGCCTGGAGAAGTACTTCCACTACCGCAACCTGGATGTGTCCACGGTGAAGGAACTGGCCAGGCGCTGGGCGCCGGGCGTGGCCGCTGGCGTCGGCAAGAACAGCAGCCATACCGCACTCAGCGACGTGCATGATTCGATCAACGAGCTGCGCCACTATCGCCGGTTCATGGGCGCGCTTTCAGGGTTGCCGACTGCCTGAACGACGACGCCGGGCATGGCCCGGCGCTACCCATCGTTCAACCGCGTGGCGCTACTATCGGCCCATGAACGAGCCGATCCTGCTGCCGCGCGATATCGCCCACGACGCCCGCGACTGGTCCGACCTGCAGCGGGCGGTGGCACTGCTGGAGGCGCCGACCCTGACCGCGCGCATGGCCAACCTGGTCGGCACGCCGCTGGAGTTCGCAGTGAAGGCCCTGCCGACGTCGGTGTCCAGCCGCATCCACGGCGCGGTGCAGGCGGCGCTGTCGAAATCCGCGCAGGCGGCGCTGTGGAGCATGGACAATTCACCCGGCAAGGGCGCATCCACCCGCTGGCACAAGGTGGCTGCCGCAACGTCCGGCGCGGTCGGCGGTGCCTTCGGTTTTGCCGCGTTGTTCATCGAACTGCCGGTGTCGACCACCATCATGATGCGCGCCGTGGCCGATGTGGCGCGCAGCGAAGGCTTCGACCTGTCCGAGTTCAGCACACGCCAGGCCTGTCTGGAGGTGTTCGCGCTGGGCGGCAATTCGCCGCGCGACGACGCCAGCGAGACGGGCTACTACCTGGCCCGCGGCTTCACCACCGATGTGATGCGCCACCTGTCGGCCGAGCTGGCCGGCCGCGTGGTGACCGGCCGCGACCTCACCCTGGGCGTGGCCCCGAAGGAGGCCGGCAAGCTGTTGGCCAAGGTGGTGGAGAAGGTCGCCGCGCGTTTCGGTGTGGTGGTGACCGAGAAGTTCGCCGCGCAGGCGGTCCCCATCGTGGGTGCTGCCGCCGGCGCCACGCTCAACACCATGTTCACCGACTACTACCAGGACATGGCACGCGGTCACTTCATCGTGCGCCGGCTGGAGCGCAAGTACGGTGAGGATGTAGTGCGCACCTGCTATGACCGCGTGGCGCATGGCGGCGCCCTGATCGAGCCGACGCTGTAACCGGTGTCGGGGGCAGATCCCTTTGCCGTGGAAAGGGATCTGCCCCCGGGCGAGACCTCAAGCGAGGCTATCATTGCCCCGGCGGAACAACTGTTTTGCCAGTCCGTGCCTGTTGCCCGGCGGGCGCCATCCCCATTCTTTGCGGCACTCCCCCGCAAGAGATGGCCGACATGCTGTTCACTCCCCACCGCCTGGGCGCACTGACCCTGCCCAACCGCATCGTGATGCCGCCGATGACCCGTTCGCGTGCGGCCCACGGCAATGTTGCCACCGCCGGAATGGCGGCGTACTACGCGCAACGTGCCGGCGCCGGCCTGATCATCAGCGAAGGCACCCAGATCAGCCCGCAGGGCCAGGGTTATGCCTGGACCCCGGGCATCCACAGTCCGCAACAGGTACAGGGCTGGCGTCAGGTCACCGATGCGGTGCACGCGGCCGGCGGGCGCATCTATGCGCAGCTGTGGCACGTGGGGCGTGTTTCGCATGTTGCCCTGCAGCCGAACGGTGAGGCGCCGGTGTCGTCGTCGGCACTGCTGGCCGAAGGCGTGAAGGTGTTCGTTGACCCGACCGGTGCCGGCCCGGAGGCCGGCGTCGGCGAGATGATCCAGCACTCGATGCCGCGCGCCCTGCGCGAGGACGAGATTCCTGGCATCGTCGAGGACTACGCGCAGGCGGCACGCAATGCACTGGCGGCGGGCTTCGACGGGGTCGAGCTGCATGGGGCCAATGGCTATCTCATCAACCAGTTCATCGATTCGCAGGCCAACCAGCGCACCGATGGCTATGGTGGCGCGCTGCAGAACCGGCTGCGCTTCCTGCGTGAGGTGACGCGGGCGGTGGTTGAGGTGGCGGGCGGCGACCGGGTGGGGGTGCGCCTGGCGCCGCTGACCACGCTGCAGGGGGCGGTGGACGATACGCCGCAGGCCACCTATCTGGCGGCCGCGCATCTGCTGGGTGGGCTGGGCGTGGGCTACCTGCACATCGCCGAAGCCGACTGGGACGACGCACCACCGATGCCGCTGGCATTCAAGCAGGCGCTGCGCATGGTCTATCCGGGAACACTGATCTACGCCGGCAAGTACACCGCCGAGCGCGCCGAGCAGGCACTGGCCGAAGGCTGGGCCGACCTGATTGGTTTCGGCCGGCCCTTCATCGCCAACCCGGACCTGCCGGAGCGGCTGCGCCAAGGTTCGGAACTGAACCTGCCGGACCGCGCGACGTTCTTCGGAGGCGGGGCGGTGGGCTTCACCGATTACCCGACGCTGGAAAAGAGCGTCGCTGCCTGATTCCGCATCCGCCGGGCATGGCCCGGCGCTACCCGTGCCGGCCGGTTGAGCAGGTAACGCCGGGCCATGCCCGGCGAGCGCGCAGCGCGGGATGAGGCGCGGCGGTCAGGGCGTGTCGCGCACCAGCGCGTCGGCCTCGACCACGCCACCGTCCTTGCCGTGCAGGTACAGATGCATGTCCTGCTGCGGGTAAGGAATGTTGATACCAGCCTTGTCGTAGCCCAGCTTGATCTGCTCGAGCAGCGTCACCTTCGTGCCGAACCAGTCGGCCGACTTCACATAGCAGCGGATGCCCAGATTGATCGCGTGCGCGCCCAGCTCGTAGACCACTACATCCGGCACCGGCGTCTGTAGTACGCGCGGGTCGGCCTTCATCAGCGCGAGGGCGGTATCGCGCGCCAGCTGGATGTCGTCGTCGTAGCCGATGCCGACCACCAGCTCGACGCGACGGGTCGGTTCGGCCGTGAGGTTGATGATCGGCGCCGCGGTGATCAGGGTGTTCGGAATGGTGGTGTGCTGGTTGTCAGCGCCGGTGATGACGGTCTGGAAAATGCGCACTTCGCGTACCGTGCCGGTCTGGCCGGCGACCGTCACCACATCGCCCACGCGGAACGGGCGCAGGGTCACCAGCATCACGCCTGAAGCGATGTTGGACAGCGAATCCTTCAGCGCCAGGCCGACGGCCAGGCCTGCGGTACCGAGCACGGCCAGCAGCGGGGTGATCTGCACGCCCAGCGTGCCGATGGCCAGCACCACCACGATCACCAGCGATGCGGCGTAGACCACGTTGCGCAGGAAACTGCCCAGCATCGGGTCCACGCCCATGCGCGCGGTCGCGCGCGGCATCGCGTTGGACAGGCGGCGTGCCACCCACAGGCCGACCAGCAGCACCACGATGGCGGCCAGCAGTGGCACGCCATAGGTTTCCAGCAGTCGCTCCCAGTCCAAGGTGTGGAACCAGGATGACGTGGCGGGCGTAGCGGGTGCGGCGGCGATCATGCGGGTGGTCCTCTGCTGCGAAAGGGAGTTGCCCAGGGCAGGGCGTGCGCGCACGCCAGAAACAGCAAGCCCCGCAGAGGCGGGGCTTGCATGCAGCAGCAGTATGGGCGGACGTCGATGAAAACGACGTCAGCCTGCAGCCTTCAACGCATCATGCGCTGGCCTTCAGCTTGGCCAGGCGCAGCCAGGTATCGACCACGGTGTCCGGGTTCAGCGACACCGATTCAATGCCTTCCTGCATCAGCCATTCGGCCAGGTCCGGGTGATCGGACGGGCCTTGGCCACAGATGCCGACGTACTTGCCCTTGGCCCGTGCCGACTTGATCGCCATCGACAGCAGCTTCTTCACTGCCGGGTTACGTTCGTCGAACAGATGGGCGACGATCGACGAGTCGCGGTCCAGGCCCAGGGTGAGCTGGGTCAGGTCGTTGGAGCCGATCGAGAAGCCGTCGAAGATCTCCAGGAACTCATCGGCGAGCAGTGCGTTGGACGGCACTTCGCACATCATGATGATCTTCAGGCCGTTCTCGCCCTGCTTCAGGCCGTTCTGGGCGAGGACTTCCACCACCTTGCGGCCTTCTTCCAGCGTGCGCACGAACGGAATCATGACCCAGAGGTTGTCCAGGCCCATTTCGTTGCGCACGCGCAGCACGGCCTTGCACTCCAGCGCGAAGGCAGCCGAGAAGCTCGGATCGACATAACGGCTGGCGCCGCGGAAGCCGATCATCGGGTTCTCTTCGTGCGGCTCGTAGTTGCTGCCGCCGATCAGGTTGGCGTACTCGTTGGACTTGAAGTCCGACAGGCGCACGATCACCGGGTTCGGCGCGACCGACGCGGTGAGGGTGGCGATGCCCTCGGCCAGGCGGTCCACGTAGAAGCTGACCGGGTCGCCATAGCCGGCGATCTTCTCGTCGATCTTCTTCTTCGTTGCCGCGTCCTGGCGGTCGTACTCCAGCAGCGCGTTCGGGTGGATGCCGATGTGGCTGGCGATGATCATTTCCAGGCGCGCCAGGCCGATGCCGGCGTTCGGCAGCTGGCCGAAGTCGAAGGCACGTTCCGGGTTCGCCACGTTCATCATGATCTTCAGCGGAGCCGGCGGCATGTTGCCCAGATCGGTGGTGGTGCGCTCAAAGCCGAGCTTGCCTTCGTAGATGAAGCCGGTATCGCCTTCAGCGCAGCTGACGGTGACCAGCTGGCCGTCTTCGATGACCTTGGTGGCGTTGCCCGAGCCGACCACGGCCGGTACGCCCAGCTCGCGGGCGATGATCGCGGCGTGGCAGGTACGGCCACCGCGGTTGGTGACGATGGCCGAAGCGCGCTTCATCACCGGTTCCCAGTCCGGGTCGGTCATGTCGGCGATCAGCACGTCGCCCGGCTGCACGCGGTTCATGTCGTCCAGCGTCTTCACCACGCGGGCCACGCCCGAACCGATCTTGGCGCCCACGGCACGGCCTTCGGCCAACACGTTACCGCCCTTCTCGGTCAGCGCGAAGCGCTCGATCTGGGTGGCGTGGCTGCGCGACTTCACCGTCTCCGGGCGCGCCTGCACGATGAACAGCTTGCCGCTGACACCGTCCTTGGCCCACTCGATATCCATCGGGCGGCCGTAGTGCTTTTCGATCACCAGCGCCTGCTTGGCCAGTTCCTGCACGTCCTCGTCGCTGATCGAGAAGGTGTTGCGCAGTTCGGCCGGAGTGTCCTCGATCCTGACGCGCTCGCCGGGAACGTCCGAGTACACCATGCGGATCGCCTTGCTGCCGAGCGAGCGGCGCAGGATCGCCGGCTTGCCGGCCTGCAGGGTGGGCTTGTAGACGTAGTACTCGTCCGGGTTGACCGCGCCCTGCACGACCATTTCGCCCAGGCCGAAGGACGAGGTGACGAACACCACGTCGCGGAAGCCCGATTCGGTATCCAGGGTGAACAGCACGCCGGAGGAACCCACGCCCGAGCGCACCATCAGCTGCACGCCGGCGGACAGGAACACGTCCTCATGCTTGAAGCCGTGGTGCACGCGGTAGGCGATGGCGCGGTCGTTGTACAGCGAAGCGAACACTTCCTTGACCTTGTGCACGACATCGTCGGCACCGGTGACGTTGAGGAAGGTTTCCTGCTGGCCGGCGAACGAGGCGTCGGGCAGATCTTCGGCGGTGGCCGAAGAGCGCACCGCCACGGCCACGTCGCCGCCGCCGTTCTCGGCGCTCAGCTTGGCGTACGCGGTCCGGATGTCCTGGTCCAGCTGCGGCTGCAGCGGAGCGTCGATGACCCAGCCACGGATTTCCTTGCCGGCCGCGGTCAGCGCGGTAACGTCCTCGACGTCCAGCGTGGCCAGCTTGTCGAAGATGCGCTTGGACAGATCGTTGTGCGCGATGAAGTCCTTGAAGGCTTCAGCGGTGGTGGCATAACCGCCTGGCACCGACACGCCCAGACCGGCCAGATTGCCGATCATCTCGCCCAGCGACGAATTCTTGCCGCCTACGCGGGCCAGGTCGGCCAGACGCAGTTCGTGCAACCACAGGATGTTCTCGTTCAAGCGCGATGCTCCGTTTGGCCATCGCCCGAGGCGGGCTGTAATGGCCGCGTCCGTAGGAAGAAGCCGATATGATGCCGGGCAGAGTACCGTCGGCACAAGCTTGTGCTGGCGGCCTTTTTAGGCTTCGTAGGGGGTAAAAGCGCGCATGTCGACCATCCGCCCGGTGTTCTATGTTTCCGATGGAACCGGTATCACCGCTGAAACCATTGGACATAGCCTGCTGACCCAGTTCTCCGGGTTCAGCTTCATTACCGATCGCATGTCGTTCGTCGATGACCCCGAAAAGGCCCGTGAAGCCTGTGCCCGGATCCAGGCGGCGGGGGAGCGCTACCAGGTCCGGCCGATCGTGGTGAACTCCTGCGTGGACCAGAGCCTGAGCCTGATCCTGGCAGACAGCGGGGCGCTGATGCTGGACGTGTTCGCGCCGTTCATCGAGCCGCTGGAGCGGGAACTGTCCAGCCCGCGCCTGGCCCGGGTCGGCCAGGCCCACGGCATGGTCGATTTCGACACCTACCACCGCCGCATCAATGCGATGAACTTCGCCTTGACCCACGACGACGGCATCGCGGTGAACTACGACGATGCCGACGTGATCCTGGTGGCGGTGTCGCGGGCCGGCAAGACCCCGACCTGCATCTACCTGGCCCTGCACTACGGGGTGCGCGCAGCCAACTATCCGCTGACCGATGAAGACCTGGAAAGCGACCGCCTGCCTGCGCGGCTGCGTAACTACCGGCGCAAGCTGTTCGGCCTGACCATCGACCCGGACAGGCTGCAGCAGATCCGCCAGGAGCGCCGGCCGAACTCACGCTACGCCAATCTGGAAACCTGCCGGCGCGAAGTGGCGGCGGCCGAGACCATGTTCCGCATGGAGAGAATTCCGACCCTGAGCACCACCCACACCTCCATCGAGGAAATCTCCAGCAAGGTGCTGGGCACGCTGGGGCTGCAGCGCGAAATGTACTGATCCTCTCCCGCCGGCGCCGGCGATGCCGGGCCACGCTTGATGGCTGCGCTGCGTGCTCGCCGGGCATGCCCCGGCGCTACCCGTCGGCGCGTGGCTGGACAGGGACGATCGCGGCCGGTGGGTTGGCTGCGGCTTGAACCGCCCCCACGTTGAACCACCAACGTGTAGGATCGACCCATGGCCCGAGCCTTGCCCCGCACCGAACGCATTCCCCGCCTGAGCCGGCTGAGCTGGCTCATGGGCCTGTATGCGGAAAACTACCGGCACCTGGTGCGTCTGTTCGCACCGGCCGAGCTGGTTGCGGGCAGCTACATCTCTTCGGTGGGTGATGGTCTGGATGTGCGCCTGGACGTGATCGAGTGCCATCGCTACACCGTCGAACTGCGCCTGACCTACGACCTGGCCGACCCGGTGACCGGCGAGCCGGACCCGTCGGCCTATGTGCGCCTGTACCGCGACGCACGCCAGGCTGAAACCACCCATTGCTACGTCGGCCGCCGCTGGCAGGACACCATGGGGCTGTATCCGCCGCCGGCCGAACTGATCAGCCACCGCATGCGGATGAACACCTTCCTCGGCAAGTGGCTGGAATATCTGGCGGAGCGTGGCCATGGCGTGGCCACCCTGCGTCGCGATCCGGACGGCAGCGCGGCAGCCGATGGCGAGCGTCGCCTGTCGCTGGTGCGCTGATCGGCCATAATCCGGGGCTGACCTGCCGCCGGATGCCGCCATGCCGTATACCCCGATCGTCGCCACCCTGGGCTATGTGCTTTCGCCCGACGGGCGCCAGGTGCTGATGATCCATCGCAATACCCGCCCCGGCGACCACCATCTGGGCAAGTACAACGGCCTGGGGGGCAAGATCGAGCCGAGCGAGGACGTGGCAGCCGGCATGCGCCGCGAAATCGCAGAGGAAGCCGGCATCGCGTGTACCTCGATGCGTCTGCGCGGCACCATCAGCTGGCCGGGTTTCGGCAAGCACGGTGAGGACTGGTTCGGGTTCGTGTTCGTGATCGACGGCTTTGAAGGCAGCCCGCATGGCGGCAACCATGAGGGCACGCTGGAGTGGGTGGACCTGGACAAGCTCGACACGCTGCCGATGTGGGAGGGCGACCGCAATTTCCTGCCGCTGGTGTTCGATGCGGATCCGCGTCCATTCCACGGGGTGATGCCGTACAAGGACGGACGCATGCAGAGCTGGTCGTTCAGCCGGCTGTGAGCCGCGTCGAGGCAGTGCGGATTAATACCCGGGTGATATTGACGCCATAAAATTGCCCGGGTAATATTTCCGCATCGCCCCGGTGCCCGTGCCATGTCCAATGCTCCCCTTCCGCCGTTCAGCTGCTTCGACGGTCATCGACTTGTCGCTTCCGGTACGCCGGACGTCGCCGCGCTGGCGCTCAGGCAGCTGCGTGCCGATGCGGCTGCCGGCCCGCTGCTGGTGTTCGACAACGCCACCGGCCTGACCCGGGATTTCGACACGCGTGGCAGCGTCGCGCAGCTGCTGGTGCGTATCGCCCAGGCCTTCCCGGCATCACGCCCGGAAGCCGATGTGCAGACGGCGGCCACCGATGAACCGGTGGTGGCGCGCGGGCGCGGGCGACCGAAACTGGGTGTGGTCGCGCGCGAGGTCACGCTGCTGCCGCGTCATTGGACCTGGCTGGCCGGACAGCCGGGCGGCGCCTCGGTGGCGCTGCGGCGGCTGGTGGAAGCGGCCAGCCGGGCCGGTGCCGATCTGGACCGGCAGCGCCGCAACGCCGAGCGCGCGTATCACTTCCTGCAGACCATCGGCGGCGATCTGCCCGGCTTCGAGGAAGCCACGCGTGCGCTGTTCGCGCACGACCGCGCGCGCCTGCAGGCTGTGCTGGAAAGCTGGCCTGTCGACGTACGCAGCCACGCTTTGCGTCTGGCCTTCGACGAACCTGCCGGCAGCACCGACGACTGACCTGTCGCCCCGCACATGCAAGCGGCCGCGCTGACCGCGGGCCGTTACTCCTCCCACCTGCGTCTCCTGCTGGCCCCTTGGCCGGGCAGGGCAACGCTTTGCCCATGGAATGCCCATGAATCCCCCATCACTGTCCGCAGCGCCTGTGTCGCCCCCCCTGTGGCGCGCCTATCTCGGGTTGCTGCTGCCGATGCTGTTGACCAACGCCCTGCAGCTGGCCTCCGGGACGCTTGACAACGTCTACCTCGGCCACCTGCTCGGTGCACATGCGGTGGCCGCAGCGGCGGCGGTGTTTCCGATGTTCTTCCTGTTGCTGGCCCTGGCAATGGGCCTGGCTACGGGCGCCACGGTGCTGATCGGGCAGGCGTGGGGGTGCGGTGATGTGGTGCGGGTGCGGCGGGTCGCCGGAACGGCGATCGCACTGATGCTGGCGGTGTCGTTGCTGGTGATGGTGGTCGGCAACCTGTTCGCACCGCAGCTGCTGCAGGCGCTCGGCACACCGGCGCCGATCCTGGGTGAGGCCATCGCCTACGCGCGCATCATGCTGAGCGGCGTGCCGGTGATCTTCCTGCTCTGGCTGGCAACGTCGGTCAGCCGCGCGGTGGGCGATGCGATGTCGCCGCTGCACGCGTTGCTGATCGCCACCTTGATCGGCCTGCTGTGTACACCCTTGCTGATCGTCGGTGCTGCAGGCCTGCCGAGGATGGGAGCGGCCAGCGCCGCATTCTCCGCGGTGCTGGCTTCCACGCTGGCGTTGGCCTGGCTGTTGTGGCGCTGGCGCCGACAGGGGCATCCGCTGGCACCCGACCGTGATCTGCTGCGTGCGGTGCGGGTGGATGGGGTCACGGCGCGATCGATGCTGCGGATCGGGGTGCCGTCATCGCTGCAGATGCTCAGCCTGGCCGTTGCCGAAATCGTACTGCTGGGCTGGATCAACCGGCACGGGTACCTGGCGACCGCCGCCTATGGCGCGGTCAACCAGCTGATGAGCTGGGTGCAGCTGCCGGCGATGTCGCTGGGCATCACCGCCACTGTACTGGCTGCGCACGCGATGGGCGCAGGGCGCGTGGCGCGGCTGCCTGCGATCGCCCGCACCGGTGCGTGGCTGGGGGGCGGGCTGCTGGCTGCGGTGGTGGGGCTGGTGATGCTGTCGGCACCGTGGCTGGTCGGCCTGATCCTGGACGCACCGGACGTACGCGCGCTGGCGACAGAGCAGCTGCGCACGGTGGCCTGGGGCGTGCTGGCAATGGGCGGCGCCTCGGTGCTGGTGGGCGTGATGCGCGGCAGCGGCACGGTCGTGTGGCCGGCGCTGCTCGGAATGGCGGCCATCGTGCTGCTGGAACTGCCGCTGGCGGCCTGGCTGCATGCGCGGCATGGCCTGGCGGGACTGTGGTGGGCCTGGCCGCTGGGACTGGTGATGATGCTGGTGCTGCAGCTGTTCTGCTTCGCCGGTTGGCGGCGCCGGATTGCCGGCTGAGCGCCTGGGCGCCTGGCCGCTGCGCTCGCCGGGCATGGCCCGGCGCTACCGGGCCGGCATCCTTGAGGTAGCGCCGGGCCATCCCCGACGGAAAACGATCACTGCCGGTGCGCCAGCAGCAGATGGAAGTGCTTCTCGCGCTGCTGGCCATCGTTGCCTTCCGCGGTTTCACGGTGTGCCCGCCAGGCCGAAACACGGAAGCCCGAGATCCGCAGCGCGCGTTCCACCGCCTCCAGTTCGTGCAGGTGGAAGGTCGAGGCAAACGGCAGACCGCGCATGAAAGTGGCATCGCCGAACGCCAGGCACAGGCGGCCGCCAGGGCGCAGCACCCGCGCCAGTTCGTCCAGCACCGGCGCCAGGTTCGGCCAGAAGTAGAGGGTGTTTACGCTCAGCGCCGCGTCCACGCAGGCATCGGTGACGGGCAGGGCGTGGGCGTCGCCATGGCGCAGTTCCGCGCGATCACCCAGGCCGGTCGAGGCCAGTCGCTGGTTGCCGGCCGCAACCATGGCGGTGGACAGTTCGATACCGAGGTAGCGGCTGTTGGCCGCTTGCAGCAGCAGGGGCGCGAACGCGCCATTGCCCGGGCCGATTTCCAGCACGCTCTCGCCTGCAGCGGTCGCGAGCAGGCGGATGGCGGCCTGGTTGAGCCCGCCATTGCTGCGGTTCATCGCGTCGGCCACGTCCAGGGCGTGGTCGCCATGGGGCATCCGCAGTTGAGCGGCCAGGGTGGCTGCGTCCAGCATCGGCATCGTCCGGTGAGGGGATCAGGACGTGGCGACGGCGGGTCCGCCGCTGACCATAGCGCCAGAGAGCCGGCTTGGGAAGGGCGGAAACCCCGCCAGAAGTGATGAGCAAATGTCCACCGTCGCAGTCGGTGAGAACGGGTTGTCCACAGGGGGTGTGGATTACGCGTGGGCAACTTTGTGGATAAGCCTCGACAGGCGCCACCCCCCTAGGCTGTCAAGATGGGTGGCGAAAAATTCACCGCTGGTGACGATGCGTGAGCGACCGGTGAAGGGGGAACGCGGGCCGTGCTGTCGCCAGCGGCTGCGCTCGCGGTAACCTGTGGCCCTTGATGCCCCGTGAGACTTCATGAAACGTCACTTCTCGATGCTGCGCGAGTTCCAGCTGGCGGACTGGTTCACCCTGGCCAACGCCTTCTGCGGCACCGGCGCGGTGTTCGCCGCCATGCGCTTCCTGCAGGATGGCGAGCGTGGCTACCTGCTGTTCGGCATGGCGTTGATCCCGCTGGCCTTCATCTTCGACGCGCTGGACGGCCGCATCGCGCGCTGGCGCAAATCCAGTTCGACGCTGGGCCGCGAGCTGGATTCGCTGTCCGACGTGATCTCCTTCGGCGTGGCCCCGGCCGCGCTGGCCTATGCCTGTGGCATGCAGGGCGGGTGGGACTGGCTGGTGCTGAGCTACTTCGTCTGCTGTGGCGTCAGCCGCCTTGCCCGCTACAACGTGACTGCCGAGGCGCTGGCCGGCGACGAGGGCAAGGTGAAGTTTTTCGAGGGCACCCCGATCCCGACCAGCCTGGTGCTGGTGATCGTGCTGGCGATCGCGGCGGGTACCGACGCGATCGGCCCGGACATCTGGCTTGGCCAATGGCAGCTGGGTCCGTGGCAGTTGCATCCGATGGTGCTGCTGTTCGCCCTGTCCGGGTCGCTGATGATCAGCAAGACCCTGCGTATTCCCAAGCCATGACGGCATCCTGCGGAGGCCTGCGATGACCAGTTCGGCCCATGACGCCGGCAGCAGCGATTTCGAGACTCTGGCCGGGCAGTATTTCGGGGCTTGGGGCGATGCCCTGCGCCATGCCTCCGCCGCCGGTGCGCCGGGCAGCGGCGATGCCGGCAGCTGGCAGCGCCTGTTTGACGGCTGGAGCCAGATGCTGCCCGAGCAGGGGCCGGGTGCGCCGGAGGACGCGGTGCGCCGGTTCCGCGAGCAGGCGGGCAGCTGGTACGGCACGATGCAGGAGGTCGCCAGCCGCTTCGCCGGTCGCGATGCCAGCAGCGCAGAAGTGGCACAGGCCTGGCGTGAGGCAGTGCAGGGCCAGGGGGATGGCCTGCTGCAATGGATGCTGCAGGGCGCGCGCGGCAGCACCCAGGCCGGCGGTTCGTTGCCGGAGTTCGCCAACTGGCTGCAGCAATGGCAGCTGCAGGCGGGCCCGTGGCTGCAGAGCCCCGCCTTCGGTCCCGGCCGTGAACACCAGGCGCGCTGGCAGGCCCTGCTGCGCGCGCAGGAGGATTACCAGCAGCAGTCACGCGCCTATGTCGAACAGATCCGGCAGGCGCTGGACGAGGCCTTCGAGCTGTTCGAGCAGCGGCTGGCCCAGCATGAGCAGCCCGGCAGCCAGTTGACCAGCGCGCGGGCGATGTTCGACCTGTGGATCGAGGCGGCCGAAGAGGCTTACGCCAAGGTGGCCCTGTCCGAGCCGTTCCAGCAGGTCTATGCGGACCTCGGCAACGCACAGATGCGCCTGCGCGCTGGGCTGCAGCGCGAAGTGGAGCAGGTAAGCGAGCGGATCGGCCTGCCGACCCGTTCCGAAATGGATGCCGCGCACCGTCGCATTGCCGAGCTGGAGCGCAGCCTGCGTCGCCTGCAGGCGCAGGTGACGGTGCTGGCGGGTACGGCGACGGTGGATCCGGCCGCACAGCCGGCCCCGGCCAGGGTGAAGCCTGGCACTCGCAGGGCGGCCGCGAAGAAGCCGGCGCCAACGCCGAAGGCTGCAGTCAAGAAGGCTGCAGTCAAGAAGGCTGCTGCAAAGCGTGCGCCAGCCAGGAAGGCGACATCCCGTACTTCCTCGCGGAAAACATGACCGATGAAGGGACCTCTGGGCTTCAATGCCGATGACCTGATGCAGGAGACCCTGGCCATGCAGCGCAAGCTGATGGAAGGGCTGAAGCTGCTGCCGCAGGTGGAAGATGTCGATTACGGGGTTACCGCCCGCGAGGAAGTCTGGCGTGATGGCAAGGTGGTGCTCTATCGCTTCGTCGGCGAACAGGCACCGACCCGGCGGACGCCGCTGCTGATCGTCTACGCACTGGTCAACCGCCCCTACATGGTTGACCTGCAGGCCGATCGCTCGCTGGTGCAGAAGCTGCTGGCACTGGGGCAGGACGTGTACGTGCTGGACTGGGGCTACCCGGATCGATCCGAACGGTTCCAGACGCTGGAGGACTACCTGCTGCGCTACATCGAGGGCGCGGTGGATGCCCTGCGCGCGCGCAGCGGCGGCCCGGTGGACCTGCTCGGCATCTGCCAGGGCGGTGTGTTCGCGCTGTGCTATGCGGCGCTGCGCCGGCAGAAGCTGGGCAAGCTGATCACCATGGTGACGCCCGTTGATTTCCACACCGCCGACAACATGCTCTCGCACTGGGCGCGGCAGGTGGATGTGGACCTGCTGGTGGACACGCTGGGCAACATCCCGGCCGACCTGATGAATGCCAGTTACCTGATGCTCAAGCCGTTCCGCCTGAACGTGCAGAAGTACGTGGGCCTGCTGGACATCCTCGATGACAAGGCCGCGCTGGAGGATTTCCTGCGCATGGAGAAATGGATCTTCGATTCGCCGGATCTGGCGGGCGAGGCGTTCCGCGACTTCATCAAGCAGTTCTACCAGGACAACGCGCTGGTGAACGGTACGGTGCGGATCGGCGAGGAAGCTGTGGATCTGTCGCAGGTGACCCTGCCCGTGCTGAACATCTATGCCGAGCAAGACCATCTGGTGCCACCGGATGCGTCGCGCGCGATGCGGGGGCGCCTGGGCACGGAGGACTACACCGAGTCCAGTTTCCGCGGGGGGCATATTGGAATCTACGTGTCCGGACGGGCGCAGCGCGAAGTGCCAGCTACGATTGATGGCTGGTTGAAGGCCCGGGACGGGAAGGGCTAGTCTCAGGCGCTCTGGACGGGCTGGAGCCAAGGATGCTGTCGCACAAATCACTGCTGGTTGCAGCGCTGCTGCTGACCCCTGCATGGGCCCCTGCGGCCCCGGGCCCCGTAGCGCGCGGCGAAATCGCGCAGCTGATCTCCAGCCTGGACGGCTCCCAGTGCCGTTTCCAGCGCAACGGCCGCTGGTACGACGGCAGCAGTGCGCGCGCGCACCTGCAGCGCAAGTACGACTACCTGCTGAAGAAGGACCTGGTGGAGAGCGCCGAGCAGTTCATCGAACGCGCGGCCACCCAGAGCAGCATGAGCGGCAAGGCCTACCGCATCCAGTGCCCCGGGCAACCGGAGCAGGCGTCGGCCGCATGGTTCAGCGCCCGGCTGCAGGCGCTGCGCCAACGCACGCCGTAGACAGGGGGGCGGTGTAGAGTCGAGTCCTGTTCGACTGCTTTATGCACTGCCAGGAGGATCCGCCATGAGTACCACGCCCCGCACGTTGTCGCGCTCGCTGAACGACCGGATGATCGCCGGGGTGATGGGCGGCATCGCGCATCGCTTCGGCTGGAATTCCACGCTGCTGCGGGTGGTCTTCGTACTGGTGTCGCTGGCATCGGCGGCATTTCCCGGCATCCTGGTCTATCTGATCCTGTGGCTGCTGATTCCCAACGAGGCCGATTGAACCGTCCTGCCATGGTCCGGCCGATCTGGCTGCGTGCCTTGCAGGTGCTGGGTGCAGCCTGGACCGTTCCCAATTCGCTGATCGGCCTGGTCGGAGGCCTGGCCGGGCTGCTGGGAGGTGCGACGGTGCGCTGGAGCGGCCTTGACTGCGCGCTGGTGTTCGACCGCTGGCCCTGGGGTCCCGGCGGGGCGATCACCCTGGGCAACGTGATCCTGCACACCGGGCATGACCTGGGCATTTCCTGCCGCACCTATGCGCATCAGGCGGGGTGGGGCGTGGAACCGCTGATCCGGCTGGATGATCACGAACGTGCGCACGTGTACCAGTACATGGTGCTGGGGCCGTTGTACCTGCCGGTGTACCTGTTGTGCGGTGGGGTGAGTGCGCGCAACCCGTTCGAGCGGGCGGCGGATCATTACGCCCGGTTCGGGCACGGCTGGTGGCCGTAGTCTGCAGCCAACGGCACAGCCCCTCGTGGGCGGCAATGGACGCCGTGAACCGTTCCCTGGGGGCTTGGCCGCGGCATTCATGCCGCGGACACCCCCGCGACCCCAACCCGACCGCCCTCTGATAGAGGGCTGTGGCCTGCACCACCCACGGAAAAGAAGAAAGAACAGCAGAAGCCGGTCGCCCGCTGCGCGTGCTCGTGTAGAGCCGAGCCTGCGCTCGGCTTCGTGGACTGACCTGAAAGCAGCCGAGCGTGGGCTCGGCTCTACAAAATGCAGCCGGCCAGGCTGCTTTTGCTTTCGATCTTCTTTTTCTTTTCCGTGGGTGAACGTGCCCGAAGAACTGTCAGGGGCCGGGCGGGGTGGGTTCGCGGGACCGTTGGCGCCATGGATGGCGCCATCGAGCCCCCAGGGACGGGTTTACGGCGTGTCCCGCGAACCCACCCCGCCCGGCCCAATCACATGAAACGCGTTACACGACCGCCCGCGAGGGGCTGCGCCGTTGGCGGGAATTCCCTTGGGATTCGTTAGTTGGAAGTTAAGGATCCGTAAGCATTCTGCTGCGATCCCGCCGTCATCTGCATGCAACCGATCGTCATTAGCCTGCGTGACGTTCCAGTCAGGTACGACGCGGTAAGCTCCTCTCCGATGGGCTCGCAGCATCGCTCATCGAGTGCAGTACGCAGTAGCAATTTGGAGGAATACATCACATGGCAATCGTTCTCTATGTCGGTGGTAGCAAGGATGGCGAGAAGGGCGTGGTGCCCTATGGCTTCAGCAAATCGCGGGCCGACACCGCGCTGGGGCCGGAGTTCTACACCGAGCGGTTCATGGAACTGCAGGGTGTCGGCAAGGTCAGGCTGATGGCATTGGAAGGCATGCGTGACGAGATCGTCATGCAGCGCGCCGCCCGCCACTACCGCTGACCCTCGCAACACGCGGCAGGGCGCGCCCACCATCGCGCGCCCGCGCCGGCATCCCAGCCCCGGGCCAGTCCGAGCCCCCCTGCCAGGATGCCGGCGTCCAGACCGGCCACGCCGCTGAACCCCGTCTGCTGTCAATGTCTTGTCCGGCTCCGTCGCGGATTGCCAGAATGGGGTCTTCCCGTAACGCGGCACAGACCTGAAGCAATGCACGACGCCAAGAACGCCCAGAGCGCGCTCGCCCAGCAGATCGCCCAGACCATCGCCGAGGAAATCGGTGCCCAGCCCAGCCAGGTGCGCGCCGCGGTCGGCCTGCTTGACGAAGGTGCCAGCGTTCCGTTCATCGCCCGCTACCGCAAGGAAGTGACCGGTGGCCTGGACGACACCCAACTGCGCAATCTCGAAGTGCGCCTCACCTACCTGCGCGAACTGGAAGACCGCCGTGCGGCGGTGCTGGCCAGCATCGACGAGCAGGGCAAGCTCAGCGACGAACTGCGCAACGACATCCTCGCCGCCGATACCAAGAGCCGACTGGAAGACCTGTACCTGCCGTACAAGCCCAAGCGCCGTACCCGTGCGCAGATTGCCCGCGAGGCCGGCCTGGAGCCGCTGGCCGATGGACTGCTCGCCGATCCGACGCAGGACCCTCAGGCCTTCGCGGCCAGCTTTGTCAATGCCGACAAGGGCGTGGCCGATACCAAGGCGGCGCTGGAGGGCGCGCGGGCGATCCTGATGGAGCGCTGGGGGGAAGATGCCGCGCTGGTGGGCGAACTGCGCACCTGGCTGGGCGAACACGGCGTGATCCGCGCCCGCGTGGCCGAGGGCAAGGAGACCGAGGGCGCCAAGTACCGCGACTATTTCGAGCACGCCGAAGCCTTGGCGAAAATTCCCTCGCATCGCCTGCTGGCGCTGTTCCGCGCGCGTCGCGAGGAGATCCTGTACCTGGAGCTGGACCCGGGCAGCGATGCCGAGGCAGGCCATCAGTACGCAGAGGGGCGCGTGGCCCGCAAGGCCGGCATCGCCGACCAGGGCCGTGCCGCCGACCGCTGGCTGCTCGATGCCTGCCGCCTGACCTGGCGTGCCAAGCTGCACATGCACCTGCTGCTGGATCTGTTCAACCAGGCCCGCGAAAAGGCCGAAGCGGACGCGATCACCGTGTTCGGTGACAACCTGAAGGATCTGCTGCTGGCTGCGCCGGCGGGCCCGAAGACCGTGCTCGGGCTGGATCCAGGCATCCGCACCGGCTGCAAGATCGCAGTGGTCGATGCCACCGGCAAGCTGGTCGCCACCGAGACGATCTATCCGCACGAGCCCCGGCGCCAGTGGGAGCAGTCGCTGCAGACGATCCGGCAGCTGTGTACGCGGCACAACGTGGAACTGATCGCGATCGGCAACGGCACCGCCAGCCGCGAGACCGACAAGCTGGCCGGCGAAGCGATCAAGGCGGTCGGCAACCCGAAGCTGCAGAAGGTGGTGGTCAGTGAGGCCGGTGCTTCGGTGTACTCGGCTTCCGAGCTCGCAGCCAGGGAGTTCCCGGACCTGGACGTGTCGCTGCGCGGCGCGGTGTCGATCGCGCGCCGCCTGCAGGATCCGTTGGCCGAGCTGGTCAAGATCGAACCGAAGGCCATCGGCGTGGGCCAGTATCAGCATGACGTCGATCAGTACCGCCTGGCGCGCGCGCTGGACGCCCGCGTGGAGGACTGCGTGAACGCGGTCGGGGTGTACGTGAACACCGCCTCGGCCGCGCTGTTGTCACGCGTGTCCGGCCTGTCAGCGACGGTGGCCGAGAACATCGTGCGCCATCGCGATGACAATGGTCCGTTCAAGCGCCGCAAGGACCTGCTGAAAGTCGCCCGGCTGGGTGAGAAGACCTTCGAGCAGTGTGCCGGCTTCCTGCGCATTGCCGACGGCGACGAGCCGCTGGACGCGTCCGCCGTGCATCCGGAAGCCTATCCGGTGGTCGAGCGCATCGTCGCCAGTACCCAGCGCCCGATCAAGGCGTTGATCGGCGATGGCAGCTTCCTGCGTGGGCTGAAGGCCGAGCAGTTCACCGATGCGACCTTCGGCGTGCCGACGGTGCGCGACATCCTCAGGGAGCTGGAAAAGCCCGGCCGTGACCCGCGCCCGGAGTTCAAGGCCGCACGTTTCGCCGAGGGCGTGGAAGACATCAAGGACCTGCGCGAGGGCATGGTGCTGGAAGGCGTGGTCAGCAACGTCGCCGCGTTTGGTGCCTTTGTCGATATCGGCGTGCACCAGGACGGCCTGATCCACATTTCGGCGCTCTCCGACACCTTCGTGAAGGACCCGCGCGACGTGGTCAAGGCTGGCGATATCGTCAAGGTGAAGGTGCTTGAGGTGGATGTGCCGCGCAAGCGCATCGCGCTGACCCGGCGCCTGGACGATACCCCCGGCCAGGCCACCAGCCGCCCCGGCAGCCGTGACGAGCGTGGTCAGGGCCCTCGGCGTGACGCCGGCGGGCCGGGCCGGAGCCCGGGACGGAGCCAGGGCAACGGCGGTCGGCCCGCCCCCTCGGCAGCCCCGGCCAACAACGCACTGGCTGAAGCCTTCGCCCGCGCCAAGCGCAGTTGAGGAGCGTGTCCCCCGTCACGGTTGAACCGGGGCGGGGGACTTGTCGATTTTCCCCGTGATTGCGCACACTTGCGCATCTGGGGAGGCGTGTGGCCGACCCGCTGTCGCTGGGGAGGACCATGACGCCAGCACGCCCCGTCCGATTCCGTGACAGCTGCAGCGGATTGCTGCGGCCCGTGCACGCCTGCGCGGGACGGAGAAGGGCTTGATGGCGGGTCAGGGCAACAACAGCAACGATCTGCTCGAACGCCGTCTGCATGCGCTGGCCGAAGAGCGTCGGCGGCTTGCGATGATCATCGAAGGCACCGCTGCCGGCACCTGGGAGTGGAACGTGCAGACCGGCGAAATGCGGGTCAACGCGCGCTGGGCCGAAATCGTCGGCTACCGGCTGGAAGAGCTGGAGCCGATCTGCCAGAAGACCTTCGCGGCACTGGTGCATCCGGACGACATCGCGCTGTCGGACACCGCGCTGCAGGAGCATTTCGATGGGCGCAGCGACAACTACGCCTGCCTGGTGCGCATGCGCCACAAGAACGGCCAGTGGATCTGGGTCCATGACCGCGGTCGCGTGTTCGAATGGGACGGTCAGGGGCGGCCGTTGTGGATGGCGGGTGCCCACGCCGACGTCACCGAGCTGCAGCAGGCACGACAGGACGCGGCCGAGAGCCGCCAGCGCCTGCAGTCGGTGGTGGACGCCTCCGACGACGTCGCGGTGATCGCGACCGATACCGATGGCACCATCACCCTGTTCAACACGGGGGCGCAGCGCCTGCTGGGTTACAGCGCCGCCGAGGTGGTCGGCCTGCGGCGGCTGGATGCCTTCCATGAGCCGGATGAGCTGAAGGCCTGGCTGCAACCGCTGGCCGACCCGCAGGGTCGCCTGCCGGATGTGTTCGAGGCCCTCAGTGCGCATGCCGAAGGGCAGACCTATTCGCGGCGATGGACGCTGCTGCGCAAGGATGGCCGGCAACGCCAGGTGCGGCTTTCGATCAGCCGCATGGACGGCGCCGATGGCACGCGCATCGGCTATGTCGGCATGGCCATCGATATCACCGAGATCCTGCAGGCACGTGCGGAAGCACGCATGGCGGCGGAGAAGTTCGCAGGCGCCTTCACCTCGGCTGCGCTCGGCATGGCGCTGGTTTCGCTGGAAGGGCGCTGGCTGGATGTCAATGACGCGCTGTGCCGCATCCTGGGCTATGCGCGCGAGGAGCTGCTGCAGGTCGATTTCCAGCGGCTGACCCATCCGGACGATCTGCAGGCCGATCTGGCCCTGGTGCAGGACCTGCTGGCAGGCCGGTGCAGCCATTACCACCTGGAGAAGCGCTTTCT
The DNA here is from genome assembly GCF_059368375.1 of Stenotrophomonas sp. YJH_SMC_106-19. Lineage (NCBI taxonomy): Bacteria > Pseudomonadati > Pseudomonadota > Gammaproteobacteria > Lysobacterales > Lysobacteraceae > Stenotrophomonas > Stenotrophomonas sp. YJH_SMC_106-19. Next base: position 117,048 of record NZ_JCAFRQ010000001.1, on the reverse strand, counting down.
CGATCGCAACGGCAGGGTGATCTGGACGCGGCTGTCGGTATCGCTGGTGCGCAACGAACGCGGTGAGCCGGTGCATTTCGTCTCGCAGATCCAGGACATCAGCGCACAACGCAGCAGTGAACAGCGCCTGTTTGAAAGCGAGCAGCGCAGCCGCATCACCCTCGACGCCGTCGCCGACCTGGTGCTGAGCGTCAGCCTGGAGGGCCGCATCGAATATGCCAATGCCGCTGCCGTGCGCATGCTGGCCGGCGACGGCGCACAGGCGCTGGCCGGCTACAGGGTGCAGGACGTGCTGGAACTGACCACCGAGTACGCCCCCGGCTCGATGCTGGACGTGGCCGTACTGCTGGACCCGGAAAGCAACGCGGTCGACCTGCATGCCGACCTGCTGCTGCGGCTGGGCACGGCGACGGTGCCGGTGGACCTGACCCGCGCCTGGCTGCGCGACGATGAGGGCCATGTGCGCGGTGCGGTGTGGGTGCTGCGCGACGATACCCAGCAGCGTGCACGGCAGCGCGAAGCGCGCCAGCTGGCGGAGATCGATCCGCTGACCGAACTGAGCAACCGGCGGGGGTTCGAAGTCCATCTGCAGCAGGCCATCACCCGGGTCGAGCGGACAGGCCAGGCGGCATCGCTGATGTACATCGACCTGGACCGCTTCAAGCCGGTCAACGACACCTGGGGCCACCTGGCCGGCGATGCGGTGCTGTGGGCGGTGGCCAGCGTGCTGCGCCACGGCGTGCGCGATTCGGACGTGGTGGCCCGGCTGGGCGGGGACGAGTTCGCGGTGATCCTGTCCGGCTGCACGCCGCGCCGCGCGGCGCGGATCGGCGGCGAACTGCTGCAGACCCTGGCCAGTCTCTCCATTCCCTGGGACCAGCACCGCCTGCGGGTGGGCGCCAGCATCGGCATCGCGCCGCTGCTGGGCGGCATGGGGGTGGACCAGGCCGTGGCTGCGGCCGATGCGCAGTGCTACAGGGCCAAGGCAATGGGACGCAACAACGTGCAGGTGCAGGGGGAAGCCGGCGAATGGCCGGCTGAGGGCGTGGACAGCGACGCCGGTGGCGGCTGATCTCAGTCTGTGAGAGGGCGGCCGCGAATACTGCGCGCACACCCACCCCGTTGGAGAGCGACATGCGTTTCTGGACCCCGGATGCCCTGCGTGCCTTCGCGCCGGCAATGGTCGGCTGGTGGCTGGCGGTAGCCGCCTGCCTGCGTTTGGAGCAACTGCACGGCGATGCCCGGGCGCAGGCGCTGCTGCCCACCCTGCAGGGCGGCGTGGTGGTGCTGCTGATGCTGACCCTGGGTGCCATCGTGGCCGCCTGCGTGCTGCTGTGGCGGTCGCGGCGCGGGGATGCGCCGGCACGCTGCTAGCCCTGGCGCTCAGTCCAGCACGCTGTTGGCATCAACCAGCAGCACGTCGTGCATCTGGTTGAGGTAGGCCTCGTAGTAGCCCTTGTGCGAGGCGCCGACGAGGGTCAGCATGCGGGTGCCCGGGTGCTGGCCCAGCACCTCGCGCATGTTGGCGACCATGCGCAGGTTGCGGGTTTCCCAGTAGCCGACGTAGTTGCGCCCGAAGCCTTCTGGCGATGGTTCGACCAGGGCCGCGCCGAAATCGCTGTTGTAGACCTGGGCGATGGTGTCGGGCGCGTTGTAGTTCCGATAGAGCGCCAGCAGGCCATCCGTGCTGCCGAGTTCGGCGTGCAGGGCCGTATCGGCGGCCCGTCGTGCCTTGCTGGCGGGATTGTTCCAGGCGTTCATGATGGCTTCGCCAGCCGCCTTCTCCAGTGCCGCAGGGGTGGGCGAATCAGCGGTGTGGTCATCGACTGCCCACAGGCGTTCCAGGCCCAGGCGTGCGGCAAGCTCGGCCGCGATCAGGCTGACTTCGTTGCGTCGCACGGCGCGTTTGTCGAGGAACTGCACCAGTTGCGGTGACAGGCTGTCTGCGGCGCGACGCTCCTGCGGCGGCAGGCGCAGCCACTGCACCAGCGCAGAGCCGTTCTCACCTGCGGCCAGGAACAGTGCGGCTAGCCGGCGACGCTGTGCGTGCGTCGGTGTGGCGGGCCATGCCGCCAGCACGCGATCGACTTCGGCATTGGCCGCTGGAACATCCAGACCGGTGGCGGCCTGGGCAGGTGCAGGATCGACGCAGTAACTTCCCACGCTCTCGGCATAGCGGGCGGGATTGCGGCGCATGAAATCGCATTGCAGTCCGGACAGGTTCTCCACCGCGATCGCCGTCGGCCGCCATGCCTGCAGGCGCTGCAGCAGCGGCTCCAGCATTGCCGGCTGGAAGGTCGGGGGCAGGCCGGACAGGTGCGGTGAGCCCAGCACCAGCACTTCGTTGACGCGGCCGGCGGGCGGGCCCTTGAGCTGTGCGGGGTTGAAACTCGGCCGATAGCCTGCATCGGCGGCCAGCGCGCCGCTGCTGCACAGGCCGAGGGCGAAAAGAGCAGCCAGGCGTGAAAACATGCGATCTCCGTGTCGATGGACGGTCCGTGGTGGGCGCATCCTTGCCTGTCCACCCCCTTGCCGACAGCCCCGATGGTCATGGCAACCTTTTCGTTGCAGGCTGCATCTAGGGGCCCGTCAGGCGCTGCAGGGGGAGGGGGCTGGACAGGGCCCGCTGCGGAGGGGCCTAAAGCCCGGAACGGAGGTGCCGATAACCTCACTGGATCCCGCTCCCGTCACCCGCTGCAGGACCCCAGGCTGCCCCGTCGGGCGGCCCGCGCAGTGTGTTCCGCCGCTCCCGGATGTCGATCGCACCCGCCCCCAGATGTTCTTGCCCGTTGCTCGAGAGGTGCCTGCCGGCACCTGTAGTCCAAGCAATTGATGTCGCCGTCGGGCATCCCGCCTGGCGGATCGCAACCGCTTACCGGACACCGAGGATCAGACAATGCTCATTCCAGGCCTTACGGCAGGCGCACAGGCGCCAGCCGAGCTGCACACCCGTTGGTCGCCGTGGCGTTCCCTGCTGGGGGCGCTGGCGGGACAGCCTCGGCCCGGCAGGGTCGACAGCGATCGCGGTCATGCCGAGCTGGCCGCCCAGGTGGCCGCACTGCATCGCGTGCAGGCGGTGATCGAATTCGATCTGGATGGCACCGTCCTGCAGGCCAACGACAACTTCCTGCAGGCGGTGGGTTATCGTCTGGACGAAATCCAGGGCAGGCATCATTCGCTGTTCGTCGATCCCGATCAGGCGTCCAGCGCCGAGTATCGGGACTTCTGGGCCCGGCTGGGACGTGGCGAGTTCGACGCCGGACAGTACCGACGGCTGGGCAAGGGCGGGCGCGAAATCTGGATCCAGGCGTCCTACAACCCGGTGCTGGACCCGCAGGGCCGGCCCTTCAAGGTCGTCAAGTTCGCGACCGACATCACCGCGCAGAAGCTGCAGGCCGCGGACTCGGCGGGGCAGCTTGCCGCCATCGACAAGTCGCAGGCGGTGATCGAGTTCAGCCTGGACGGGCACATTCTCTCGGCGAACGCCAACTTCCTCGCCGCCACCGGCTACAGCCTGGAAGAGGTGCGCGGCCAACACCATGCGCTGTTCGTGGAGCCCGAACTTCGCGACAGCGCCGAGTACCGCCGGTTCTGGGAAAAGCTCGGGCGCGGCGAGTACGACGCCGGGCAGTATCGGCGGCTCGGCAAGGGCGGCCGCGAGATCTGGATCCAGGCCTCCTACAACCCCATCCTGGATGGCAACGGCAGGCCGTTCAAGGTCGTCAAATACGCTACCGACATCACCGCGCAGGTGCATGAGAACCAGGCCATGCAGCGTGCGGTGGCGCAGACCCGGGAAGTCGTGGCGGCGGCCAAGCAGGGCGACCTGACCCGTACCGTCGCCATTGCCGACAAGAGTGGCCCCATCGCCGAGCTGTGCGATGGCGTCAACGCGCTGGTCGAAGCCATGGCGGGCATCATCGGCCAGATCAAGTTCGCTGCCGATACCATCGCGGTCGGCGCGACCGAAATCGCGCAGGGCAACAGCGACCTGTCGCAGCGCACCGAACAGCAGGCGGCCTCGCTGGAAGAAACCGCCGTGTCCATGAAGGGCCTGGCCGATACGGTGCAGCGCACGGCGGCCAATGCGCGCCAGGCAAGCCAGCTGGCCGGCGGCGCAGCGGAGGTGGCTGCGCGCGGCGGCAGCGTGGTGCACGAGGTGGTGGCGACGATGGCCTTGATCAACGCCTCCTCGCGTCGCATCGTCGACATCATCGGGGTGATTGACCGCATCGCATTCCAGACCAACATCCTGGCGCTGAACGCTGCCGTGGAGGCGGCCCGTGCCGGCGAGCACGGCCGTGGGTTCGCGGTCGTCGCCACCGAGATCCGCGAACTTTCGCAGCGCTCGGCCAGCGCCGCCAAGGAGATCAAGCAGCTGATCGACACATCGGTGGCCAATGTCGGTGCGGGCACGGCGCAGGTGGAAAGTGCTGGCCGCACGATGGACGAGATCGTGCTCAACGTGCGCAGGGTCAGTGACCTGGTCACCGAGATCAGCAGCGCCTCGCAGCAGCAGAGCGATGACATCCAGCAGATGAACCACGCGGTGGACCTGATCGACCAGGGAACCCAGCAGAACGCGGCGCTGGTCGAGGAAGCGTCCGCCGCGGCGCGCAGCATGGAAGAACAGTCGGCCCACCTGCTGCAGACCGTCGCCGGATTCCGTGTGCAGGGGGCGGCGGGCGGCGGTACCCTGCAGCATGGCGTGCCGACCCTGCGCGTGGTCTAGGCGCGCAGGGCAGGGGCCGCTGTACGTTCCGGCAAAGCCTCGCCGCGGACGCAGTTGCGGCCCGCGCGCTTGGCCCGGTACAGGGCCTGGTCCGCACGTTCGACCACGCTGTCCGGTTCCTGCCGAGCATCGGCAGCCAACCATGCCACGCCGATGCTGACGGTTACGCTGGACGGGCCGGACGGCAGCGCGGCGTCTTCGACCGCCACGCGGATGCGCTCGCCCATGGCCATCGCATGGGCCACGTCGGAGGAAGGCAGCGCAGCGATGAATTCCTCGCCGCCGTAGCGGGCGAGCAGGTCGTCACCGCGCTGCAGGCAGCCATCGATGATCGCGGCCACCGCCTGCAGGCGGCGATCGCCCTCCGGGTGTCCGTAGGTATCGTTGAGGCGCTTGAAGTGGTCGATGTCGATCATCAGCACCGCCAGGCCCAGGCCCTGGCGCCGCGCGCGCCGTTGGGCGCCCGGCAGCGATTCATCGAAACTGCGGCGGTTGCCCAGCCCGGTCAGCGGGTCACGCCGGGCCAGCGCTGCCAGCTCGTCGCGCTGGCGCTGGATGTCCACCTGGCTCAGCACGCTGCGCAGTGCATAGCCCAGCATGGCGCCGATGAAGCCCACCGTTGCCATCGTCTGGTTCGTGCGCGCCATCAGCAATGCGACCAGCATCAGCAGAAGCGGCAGCATCAACGGCACGCTGGCCTCGACGAAACGCCGCAGGTTGCGCGGGACAGGCGGCGCGGTCCTGCGCCGCGGACTGCCGGCGATCACCGCCAGCAGCAGGAACAGGCCGCTGATGAGCAGATCTGCCCATCCGCCGTCCGGGGTCTGCGGCCGATACCGGCTGACGTACTGCTCGATCAGGAAGTAGCCGAGCAGGAACAGGGTGAGGGTGCGGAAGAAGTCGCGGCGATCTGCGTTGTCCTCGGCCAGGTAGCGGATCAGCGCGAAGCTGAACAGCAGGCTGTTCTGCGTGGTGCTGATGGGGTTCAGGCCATGCGTCCACAGCGCGGTATCCAGCTGCGCAGTCGATTGCGCGTGCGTGTAGTACAGCAGCCAGAGCAGGCCGATGATCGACAGGTCGACGCTGCGGACATGGCGGTTCCGGCTGTCGGCGCTGGCGGCCACGTAGGTCAGCGGGATGCGATAGAACACGTAAAGGATCAACGATGTCAGTGCGACCTGCGCCGGCCAGGCATCGGTGATGCCTGGAAACAGCAGTGGGAGCAGTGCGACCGGAAACAGGCTGACGGCGAAAGCGAAGGTCCTCCATTTGCAGGCGGCGTGGCTGTCACGCGCACGGCGCACGCATGCCATGGCCGCCAGCAGCGGCGCGGCGCTTGACATCAGGAACGAACCCACCGGATCTCCAGGGCCTGCCAGGCCGACGACGAATGCATGCGTGACCAGAAAAAACAGTGCAGCCGGCAACGTCATGCATTCCCCCGCCCCCAGGTACGGCCAGTCACGATAGGCAGATGCGCATGCGCCTTGCAAGAATTCCGCAGCGTTGGCCTGCTGGCAACGTTGTCAGCTGCGGCGCGCACGGCGGCGGCGCTGGGCGGTCGCCGCGCGGGAGGGGCGACGCAGGTGACGGGCCGGAAATGCAGAAGGCCAGGTCGTGGACCTGGCCTTTGATGCATGGTGCCGGTGAAAGGACTCGAACCTTCATGGGGTTGCCCCCGGCTGATTTTGAGTCAGCTGCGTATACCATTCCGCCACACCGGCAGGCAGCGGGTGATTTTACCCGAGGTCGAGCGCACTTTCATAGAGGCTGCCCGGCGCGGGACGATTGCGGCCGAATCTGCCGGCATTGCCCCCCGTGATCGCTATACTGCGCCGGCGTGATATGCACAGGAGCGGGAATCGATGGCGGCGTTGCAGGACCTGCGGGTACTGGTGGTCGAGAACGACGAGATGAGCGCGGCCCTGCTGCAGATGCAACTGGTGCAGGCCGGTGCACAGGTGGTGGGGCTGGCTGCGAGCGTCGGCGAAGCACTGAGGCTGCTGGAAGAAACCACGCCGGACGTGGCGCTGCTGGACTATCGCCTGGCCCACCAGGAAACCAGTGAGCCGGTCGCGGCGGCGCTGGCCGCCCGCGGCGTGCCCTTCGTGCTCGCGACCGGCATGTCGGCGGAGCAGCTGCCACAGGCCATGCAGTCGGGTGTGCTGCTGGTCAAGCCCTACCTGTCGGCGGAGCTGTCGCAGGCGCTGGCCCGCGCGGTCGGGCACTCCAGCGCCCGCGCCTGATCCAGGCGCGGTGCCCGGACGATCCGGCCGCAGTGCGTGCTCAGGCGGACTCCTCGAAGACGTAACGGATCTCCTCGCGATCGTCGAGGATGCGGTATTGGCTGGCAAGATCGCCAGGTTCCGGATTGAGCCATGCATCGAGGTGCTCGGGCCGGATCGGCACGATGCCGCGATCATGGCCGGCGGCGGAGATATCGGCCGGCGGCGTATCGGTGATGGTCGCAAATGAGAGGAGGCGTCCTTCGGGGCCGTCCCACTCGGACCAGAGGCAGGCTACCAGCAGGTCGCGGGGCGGGTCGGGGCGGAACTCAAGGACCACATCTCCCGTCCTGCCATCAGGGGCCGGTGCGCGTCCGCCAACCGCGTGCCGGGACACATGCTCGTAGAAGGCCTGGATGACGACCACGCCATGACGCTGCCCGAAAGCGCCGCGCCAGTAGCCTTCCAGGCTGTCACGGCGGGCGTTGTAACTGCCCGGATAGAGCACGTCGTTGCGCGCGGGCGCATCCGGCAGACGGCACCGGTAGCGCATCGGCTTGATCACCCGTTGCCCGTTCTCGCTCACCATCACCGGCGCGTAGGTGCCGGGGAAAATGCGGTTGTCGCGGGGCAGCAGCTGCACGCGATGCAGGTCGTCGAGCCGGGTCTGCGCGCGATCGATGCGGTTGCCGGCGATGCGCAGCTCGTTGCGCGCCTTCAGTGTGGGACGGGTGGCCAGGGCTGCGATTGCGATGTCGCGGCGTTCGCGCTGCTGGGCCAGCTCGGCTTCCAGCGTGGCCTGCTCCTGTGCATGCCACCGCTGGATCCGGGCCACGATGTCGCGGCCGAGCTCCGTGCGCGCGCCAGCGAAGCCGTCATCCATGGCCTTGGGCGTCCTGGGTTGCTTCTTGCCGGGGTCGTACGCATACAGCGCGGCGAACTCCTCCAGCGACAGCACGGCACCGAACTCGCGCACCAGCTTGGCGTAGTCGGCCCGGATCAAAGCGGAGTAGCACATGCGATATCTGTCGGGGTGAGTCGCGGCGGCTGCGACGCGGATGCGGCAGGATAGCCTGACACTCAGGGAGATTCCGCATGAACGATCCTGCCCATTGCCATTTCCGTGAAGGCGTGCCCACGGTCGAGGCCTATTGCCAGCTCCGGGCGCTGGCCGGGCTCAGCGCCAAGACCGCCGAAGCGGCTGCACGTGCGCTGCCCAATACCCTGTTCGGTGTCTGCGCCTATCAGGGCAGTGAGCTGGTGGCGATGGGCCGGATCGTCGGCGATGGCGGCTGCCACCTGCAGGTCTGCGATATCGCCGTGCTGCCGCCGTTGCAGGGGCAGGGACTGGGCAAGGAGGTGATGCGGCGTCTGGACGAATGGATGCAGGCCAACCTTCCGCCTTCGGCCTATGTGAGCCTGCTCGCCGATGGCGAGGCACATCGGTTGTATGCGCAGTACGGATTCGCGCCGACGGCGCCAGCCTCGATCGGAATGTATCGACGCTTCTGAAAAGAAAAACCCCGGCCGAAGCCAGGGTTTTCAGAAATTGGCGTCCCCACGGGGATTCGAACCCCGGTCGCCACCGTGAAAGGGTGATGTCCTAGGCCTCTAGACGATGGGGACGCACGAAAACTTCAAGTTGTAGAACCTTCGACGGCCTGATGTCGAAAGTGGTGGAGCCAAGCGGGATCGAACCGCTGACCTCCTGCATGCCATGCAGGCGCTCTCCCAGCTGAGCTATGGCCCCATGAAACCAGGATGCCTGCCGGGAGCAGGGTCCTTTTGAAACTGGCGTCCCCACGGGGATTCGAACCCCGGTCGCCACCGTGAAAGGGTGATGTCCTAGGCCTCTAGACGATGGGGACGCACGAAAAACTTCAAGTTGTAGAACTTTCGACGGCCTAATGTCGAAAGTGGTGGAGCCAAGCGGGATCGAACCGCTGACCTCCTGCATGCCATGCAGGCGCTCTCCCAGCTGAGCTATGGCCCCGTGTTACCGAGCCGCCTATCATACCTGCGTGTTCACGTTTGTGGAAGCCTTTTGAGCTTTTTTCGTTCCGGCGCCCCGCATACGATCCGGGAGACCACCGTGACGCCACAACCTGAATGCCGGTTGGCGGTGAACAAAAAAGACCCGGTTATCGGCCGGGTCCTCGTTGTTCGTGATGAGTGGCGTCCCCACGGGGATTCGAACCCCGGTCGCCACCGTGAAAGGGTGATGTCCTAGGCCTCTAGACGATGGGGACGCAATTCTCATCAATGTTCTTTAGCGACCTTTCGACGGCCTAATGCCGAAAGATTGGTGGAGCCAAGCGGGATCGAACCGCTGACCTCCTGCATGCCATGCAGGCGCTCTCCCAGCTGAGCTATGGCCCCACGTCGCTGAGGAGCGAAATAATAGCGATGCCCCCTGGGGTTGGCAAGCATTTGTTGCACTTTTCTTCACGTCCGCGGCCGGGTGCGCCATCGTTCCGCCGGGTGCCTGGTCACTCGCCGTCTTCGGTCAGCGCCGCCAGGATCGGGCAGTGCACCAGCGCACCGTGGCCAGGGCAGGCCTCGACCAGTTGCGACAGTGCCGCATGCATGCGCTGCAGTTCGTTCATGCGCTGCTCGATGTCGCGCAGGCGCGTCCGTGCGGTGTCACGCACGCTGCCCATGTCGTGCTGGTGCTGGTCGCTCAGTGCGAGCAGTTCAGCGATCTCCTCCAGGCTGAAACCCAGCGCCTTCGCACGGCGGATGAAACGCAGGCGACGCAGGTCCTGCTCGCCGAAGATGCGGTAGCCACCGGCCGAACGTGCCGCGGTGGGCAACAGCTGCTGGCGCTCGTAGTAGCGGACCGTATCGATCGGGACGCCGGCCCGGCGCGCCAGCTGACCAATGTTCATGGCGGAATTCCTCGGGTTTCCGGTCGCCATTCTGAACCCTTGAGTCTGGTACAGGGTCAATGCGATGTGTGAGTTACGCATCCAGTGCACTTTGCAACTTTCTTCATAGCCTCGCCGATGGAGCACTTTCTACCCTGCACCTGAACCGGTCATTCGCTGGCCAGAACCGAGGAGGTGCACCGTGGAGGGAATCAGGAGCGAGGGGTTCGTTGAAGTGGGGGTGGTCGAGTACCCCGGTGGCGACCCGTCGGCAGCATCGGTACTGGCTGAAATGGCACATGTGGCCAACCGCGTGGCGCAGCAGCAGCGGCGCCCGTTCAAGCGGGTGCTGGTGACCCGCTGGATCGTGCCGGCCAGCCGCAGCGGGGTACATCGCATCGCGGGCGCGGACATGCTGGACGCGGCCATTCCCGCGGTGATCGCGGTTCCGGGCCAGGTCAGTTCGACGGCCTCTCTTCGTACCGATGAAATCCTGCTCGACTGGCTCCGTGCGCACTACGACGGCGGCAGTCTGCTGGCGGCCGCGGCGGATGGGGTGAGCGTATTGGCCCGGGCCGGCCTGCTGGCGGGCCGGACCGTGTCGGGTCCGGATCTCAGCCGCCATCCCGGACTGGTGGCGCAGGCTGTCAGCTGGGTACCCAGCGAACGCGCACTGGTGGACGATGGTGATCTGCTGACCGTCGCTGGCGTGCAGGCATGGCGCTTTCTTGGCCTGCGACTGCTGCACCGGCTGTTCGGTCAGGGCGTGGCCAGCGCGGTGGCCACGCAGCTCGCGATCACCGTTCCGGAACCGATCCAGCAGGATCTGGAGCGCTTCAGCGCCAACTTCGCCCATGGGGACCGCGACGTGCTGAAGGCCCAGCGCTGGCTGCACACCACGGCGGCGCGCGGCGCCACGCTTGCTTCGATCTGCGAAGTGGCCGGGCTGGAGCCGCGCACTCTGCAGCGCCGCTTCCTCAGAGCGACCGGGCTGCGTCCGATCGAATACTGCCAGCGACTGCGGGTGGCCAAGGCGCAGACATTGCTGCAGCAGGGGGCGGGTATCGATGAGGTGGCCTGGGGGGTCGGCTATGCCGATCAGAGTGCGTTCCGGCGTCTGTTCCTGCGCATCGTCGGCATGACGCCCGCGAACTATCGACGTCACGTCAGCAACAAGCGCCGCGAACGCCCGCTGCTGCCCTCCGTGGCAGGGAGCCTGCGCGGATTGGCGCCGGCGCCGACGCCGGGCATTCAGATGGGGCGCAGCGCGGCTTGACGATTGACGGTCGGTCGTCGCGCTTGCATCGCAGGCGCGACGCTTCGACCATGCGGTCAGTCGATCGTTGAGTGGGTGGAATGATGTCCAGCGTTGGGCCGGTGCCGATGCCGGTCGTTCTGATTCTGATCTGTGTACTGATTGCGATGACGATCGCCCGGCTCTGGCCCGGTCGCCGTGCGCAGGGACCGCAGCCTTCGGCGGCCGGCATGGTGCTGGATATGCTGCTGGTGGGGCTGCTGTGTGGCCGCATCAGCTTCGTCGCCGTCAATGCGGCGCTGTATCGCGACTCGCCATGGAGCGTTCTGCAGATCACCGATGGCGGATACCACCTGGTCGTCGTGCTGATGGCTGCGTTGGCGTGGGGATTGTGGCGGCTGCGTGGACATCCCGCGCTGCGCCGGCCGGTACTGGCAGCAGCGCTGGCAGGTACGCTGCTGTGGGGCGCAGCCACTCACGGCGTGTCCGGGTGGCAGGCGCGGCATATGCCGCTGCCCAGGCTGGAGGTGATGGACCTGCAGGGCCGTGTCATCGATCTGCAGCAGTTCCGCGGGAAACCCGTGGTCGTGAATCTATGGGCAACGTGGTGTGGTCCGTGCCGACGTGAAATGCCCGTGCTGGCAGCCGCGCAGGACGCACATGACGATGTGCGGTTCGTGTTCCTCAATCAGGGAGAAAGTCTGGACGAGGTCCAGGGTTTCATTGCCGGCGAACGCCTGCAGCTGCGCAACGTGCTGCTGGATGACGACGCTGCCGCATCTGCGGCGCTCGGGGTGCAGGCGTATCCTTCCACCCTGTTCTTCGATGCTGAAGGACGCCTGCAGGAGCTGCATCTGGGTGAACTGACCATGGCAGGGCTTGAACACAAACTGCGCCGGCTGCGGTAGCCTGCGCTGGCATCCCACTATGGAGTTCCCATGTCGTTGATTTCCCTGCGCACCGTTCCTGCGGTGCTGTTGCTGCCGGCCCTGCTGGCCTTGGCCGCCTGCAGCCAGGCGCAGACGCCACCGGGCAAGGCAGGAGCTGCGCCGGCAGCCGGTGCGCCGGCCTCCGCTGCCAAGGGGGATCGCCCGGCGGTCCTGAAAGGCATCGAGAAGCATGGTTTCGAGGTCGTCGCCGAGTTCGACGCACCGGGTGGGCTGCGCGGCTTTGCCGGCGTGGTCGGTGGCCAGCAGCCTGCCGCCGCTTACGTGACCGCGGACGGCAAGCACGTGGTGGTAGGCAGTCTGTTCGATGCCGAGGGTAACGATATCGCCGCTGATGCAGTGGAAAAGCTGGTGGCCGCGCCGATGTCGGCCAAGATGTGGAGCAAGCTGGACGCCAGTGCATGGGTGCGGGATGGCAAGGCCGACGCACCGCGCGTGGTCTACACATTCAGTGATGCCAACTGCCCGTACTGCCACAAGTTCTGGGAGGCGGCACGCCCATGGGTGGATGCCGGCAAGGTGCAGCTGCGTCATGTGATGGTCGGTGTGATCCGCGAGGACAGCCCGGCCAAGGCGGCCGCGATTCTGGCCGCACGCGACCCCAGCGCGGCGCTGCTGGAGAACGAGCGCCAGTTCGACCGCGGTGGCATCAAGCCGCTGCCGAACATCAGCCGCGAGATCGCGGGGAAGCTGGATGCCAACCAGGTCCTGATGATCGAGATGGGCTTCCAGGGTACGCCGGGCATCCTGTTCCAGGATGCGCAGGGCCAGGTGCAGCGTCGCTCCGGTCTTCCACAGGGTGCCGATCTGCAGACGGTGCTGGGTCCACGCTGAAAAGCGATCCTGCATGCAGGGTGTCATCGACAGGCCCGTACGGAAACGTGCGGGCCTGCTGCGTTTGCATGGCCACGACGACGTGAACGGCTGCGCAGTGCTTGTTCGCCGTCACGTCTGAATCGTGACTGAGATCAAGCATCGTGCCTTGATTCCAATCAAGGCCAAAAACGACGTGCGCACTAGCCTGTGACGCATGAAATACAGCGATATCGCTTCTGCACTGCTGCACACGCAGGGCTCTACCCAGAGCATGCCTGCATCGCAATTCACGACACTCTCACTCTGCGCTTGCTACCCAGACTGCTCCGGTCGCTGCCTCATCGGCGGTGCGAACCTGCCGGCGACCGTCTGTCTTAATCGCAGTATCCGTATTTCCAGCAACGGCGGAGCGAAGCCAGGACGGCGCACGCGTGCGGTCCGGCATCGCGTGGCGAGTGTTCGTGCACGGGGGATGCAATGCGCATGGCAGTACTGAGTCTTGCCTGCCTGGCCGCGCTGGCCGCTGCGCCGCTGCAGGCGCAGGCGGTTGCCGACGACGACGCGCAGGCGCTGCGCCGTGAGATTGCGGCGATGCGACAGGCCCTGGAAGGCATGCAGCAACGCCTGGACCAGCTCGAGCGGCATGATGCGGGCGTCGTGCCTGCTACGGCTACGCCCGTGTCCCCAGCTCCGGCGACGACGGCCGCCACATTGCAGCCCACCCGCGTGCCCGGCGTGGCGCAACCGGTGCTGCCGGCGCGCGAATCAGTGGCGGACCCGTCGACGGCCGCCTCGCGTCCAGACAATGCTGCCAGCCCCACCGACGCGGATCTGAAAGGCTTCTTCGCCATCCCCGGAACCGACACGGTCATCCGCATCGGCGGCTATGCCAAGCTCGATGCCATCGCCGACTCGCGCCGGGCGGGGGACGAGGACCAGTTCATCCCTTCATCGATGCCGGTAGGGGACAGCCATCGCGATGTTTCCAACTTCAACATCCACGCCAAGCAGACGCGGTTCAGCTTCGAGGCGCGCCGGCCGACCACGCATGGCAACCTGCGCTTCTATCTGGAGAATGATTTCTTCGGCAGCAGCGATGGATACCAGTTCCGCCTGCGCCACGCCTATGGGCAGCTTGGCAATACCTATGCCGGTTATGGCTACTCCAGCTTCATGGATGCCGACAGCCTGCCCGATACGCTGGATTTCGCAGGCCCGGGAGGCGCTGGCTACCTGCTGGTGGCCGGCATCCACCACAGTTTCGCGCTGGGCAAGGGAAGCACGCTGACGATCGCCGCCGAAGACCCGGAGACGGAACTGGCCGGGGCCAGCGAGACGCTGGCGGCGGTGAACCGGCTGCCGGATGTCACGGTAACCGCGCGCATGGAGCGCGATTGGGGCCACCTGCAGATGGGTGCGGTGGCCCGCAGTCTGGCCTATGACGGCCAGGACCAGCGCGACCGGCGCATCGCCGGCGGCCTGCAGCTCAGCGGTTCTGCTTCCGTGGGCGCGCGCGACCTGCTGCTGTTCGGCGTGCTGGGCGGCCGCGGCCTGAGCCGCTACACCGCTGATCTGACCGGCTCCGGCCTGGATGCCGTGGTGGATGCGGACGGTCGCCTGGAGGCACTGGATCTGCACGGCGGCTTCGTCGGTTATACCCATTACTGGTCCGATCTGTGGCGCTCGAATCTGATTTTCGGACAGCTCACGCTGGAGCGGAACGCCGCTCTTGCCAGTGACGCGTTCCGGCAAAGCCGTTACGGCGTCTTCAACCTGATCTGGAGCCCGGCGCCCTCGTGGACGATGGGCATGGAGCTGCTTTACGGCCGCCTGCAGCAGCAGGACGGTGCACGCGGCGACACAGTAAGAGTGCAGGGCAGCCTGCAGTACAACTTCATCAAATAGGCCCCAGCGGCAGCACGCCAGCGCAGCCAACCCCCATGCCCGGCGCAACCGGGCTGATGCCGGTACAGGAGATTGTCATGGCAGAAGCAAAGAAGATCGGTGTGGTGGGAGCCACCTTCCTCGTCGCAGGCAACATGATGGGCTCAGGCGTATTCCTCTTGCCCTCCAGCCTGGCCAAGATCGGTACTGCCTCGATCTGGGGCTGGCTGATCACCACGGCGGGTGCGCTGCTGTTGGCGTTCGTGTTCGCCAAACTGGGCAAGCTGGCCCCGAAGGCCGGCGGCCCCTATGCCTATGCGCGCGACTGGTTCGGCCCCTACATGGGCTTCCAGACCAATACCATTTACTGGTTCGCCAACTGGATCGGCAATGTCGCCATCCCGATCGCGGCGGTGGGTTACTTCAGCTACTTCTTCCCGATCCTGTCCGAGCCGCTGGTGCGCTGCATCGCGGTCCTGGTGCTGGTGTGGGCGCTGAGTTTCGCCAACGTGATCGGTCCGGCCTTCGTCAGCCGCGTGCAGACCGTCACCACCAGCTTCGCGCTGGTGCCGATCCTGGGCATCGCCATCTTCGGCTGGTTCTTCTTCGATGCCGACATCTTCAAAGGGGCCTACAACGTCTCCGGTGAATCCAACTTCGGTGCGATCTCCAGTGCAGCCGCACTGACGCTGTGGGCGTTCATCGGCGTGGAGTCGGCGTCGGTGACCGCCGGCGTGGTCGAGAACCCTGAGAAGAATGTCGCGCGCGCCACGCTGGCCGGCGTGTTCCTTGCGGCCATCGCCTACATCGCCAGTTCGTCGGTGATCATGGGCATGGTCCCCAACGGTGAACTGCAGACTTCGGACGCGCCGTTCGCCTTGGCGGCGGCCAAGGCCGTGGGGGGGTGGGGCGGTGCGCTGGTCAGCCTGTGCGCGTTCATCGGTGCGGCCGGCTCGCTCGGTGGCTGGATCCTGCTGACCGCACAGAGCGCGAAGGCCGCATCGGATGATGGCCTGTTCCCGAGCATCTTCAGCAAAACCAACAAGGATGACGTGCCGGTCAAGGGCGTGCTGATCGTAGCGGTGCTGATGACGCTGGCCGTGCTGGTCACTTCCACCTCGGAAACGGCATCCGCGCAGTTCGATGTGATCACCTCGGCCGCGGTGGTGCTGACCCTGCTGCCCTACATCTATTCCTGCGTGGCCTGCTACTTCGTGGTCGAACGCTCGCACACCCTGGTGCATACCGGCGCGTTCTGGACCTTGACCAGCCTCACCGTCGTGTACTGCCTGTGGGCGATCTATGGCTCGTCGGGAACGATCGTGCAGTACGCCTTCCTGTTCGTCCTGTTCATCACCGTGTTCTATCCCTTCTTCAGCGAGGAGCGCCGCCAGCAGCGGCAGCGTGCCCGCGAGGCGGCGGCGATTTCTGCCGGCGCGCAGCATTCCTGATTCGGACAAGGAGAAACAACGTGTATTTCAAGTCATTGGACTATCCGGTCATAGTCATCGACGGTGATTACGACTCACCACGCATCGGCGGCATCCTGATCCGCGCTCTGGTGGAAGAGCTGCGCAGCAACGACCAGCGCGTGCTGTGCGGGTTGAACCTGGATGATGCCCGTGCAGGAGCACGCACCTATGTTGCGGCGTCAGCCGTGCTGATATCGATCGATGGAAGCGAGGAAGTCGATGGCGAGTTCCAGCGCCTGACCGCGTTCCTGCGCGAGCAGAGCGCGCGCCGCGCGAACCTGCCGGTCTTCCTGTATGGCGAGCGCCGTACCATCGAGAAGGTACCGAGCAAGCTGCTCAAGTACATCCACGGCTTCATCTTCCTGTTCGAGGACACCAAGAACTTCATCTCCCGGCAGGTGATGCGGGCCGCTGAAGACTACATGCAGCACCTGCTGCCGCCGTTCTTCAAGGCACTGATCCATCATGCCGCCGAGTCGAACTACTCCTGGCATACGCCCGGCCACGCCGGTGGCGTGGCCTTCACCAAATCGCCGGTTGGCCGAGCATTCCACCAGTTCTATGGCGAGAACACGCTGCGCAGCGATCTGTCGATCTCGGTGCCGGAGCTGGGATCGCTGCTGGACCACACCGGGCCGATCAAGGACGCCGAGAACGAAGCGGCCCGCAACTTCGGCGCCGACCATACGTTCTTCGTGACCAATGGCACCTCCACGGCCAACAAGATCGTATGGCACGGCACGGTGGCGCGGGGCGATGTGGTGTTCGTCGACCGCAACTGCCACAAGTCGCTCCTGCATGCGCTGATCATGACGGGCGCGGTACCCGTGTACTTCACGCCCAGCCGCAACGCGCACGGCATCATCGGCCCGATCAGCCTGGACCAGTTCACTCCGGAATCGCTGCAGCAGCGCATCGCCGCGAACCCGCTGGCGAGCAAGGCATACACGGCGGGCTCCAAGCCGCGTATCGCAGTGGTCACCAACTCCACCTACGATGGCCTGTGCTACAACGCCGAGAAGATCGCCGACGAGATCGGCAGTGCGGTGGACTTTCTGCACTTCGATGAAGCCTGGTATGCCTACGCCGCATTCCATCCTTTCTACGAGAACCACTACGGCATGGCCAAGGGCAAGCCGCGCGAGCAGGATGCGATCATCTTCACCACGCACTCCACCCATAAGCTGCTTGCCGCGTTCTCGCAGGCCTCGATGATCCATGTGCGCAACTCGGCACAGCGCAATCTGGATGCCGAGCGTTTCAACGAATCGTTCATGATGCACACCTCCACCAGCCCGCACTACGGCGTGATCGCTGCCTGTGATGTCGCGTCGAAGATGATGGAAGGCGAGGCCGGTCGCTCGCTGGTGCAGGAGATGCACGACGAGGCGATCGCATTCCGGCGCGCCATGCTGCATGTGCGCGACGATCTCGGCCGTGATGATTGGTGGTTCAGCGTGTGGCAGCCGACCAAGGTCGAGCGCAGCCTTGACAAGGGCGACACGCCGGCGCCGATGGTGGCCAAGCGGGAGGAGTGGTACCTGCAGCCGGATGGGCACTGGCATGGTTTCGAGAATCTGGTGGACGACTATGTACTGATCGATCCCATCAAGGTGACCCTGCTGACCCCCGGCCTGTCGATGGATGGCGGAATGGGCCGGCTGGGCATTCCAGCGGCGGTGCTGAGCAAGTTCCTGTGGGGTCGTGGCATCACTGTGGAGAAGACCAACCTCTACTCGGTGCTGTTCCTGTTCTCGATGGGGATCACCAAGGGCAAGTGGAGCACGCTGGTCACCGAGCTGATGGCGTTCAAGGAGCTGTATGACCGCAACGCCCCCCTGAGCCAGGCGCTGCCGACGCTGGCGGCGGACTATCCCGTTGCCTACGCCGGCTGGGGACTGCGCGACCTCTGCGATGCGCTGCACGCCTTCAACCAGGAGTTCGCAGTGGCCCGGGTGATGCGCGAGATGTACGTGGACCTGCCGACGCCGGTGATGACCCCGGCCGATGCCTACAACCATCTGGTGAAGGGGGAAATCGAACGGGTGGACATCGAACAGCTCAGTGGCCGCATCGCGGCGACCATGCTGGTGCCGTACCCGCCCGGCATTCCCACCATCATGCCGGGCGAGCGCTTCGGTGCCAGCGATGAGCCCATCATCGAGTCGCTGCGCATCGCACGCGAGCAGAATGCGCGCTTCCCGGGCTTCGAGTCGGACGTGCACGGACTGATCATCGAGCACGACGGCGAGACCGTTTCGTACAAGGTGGAAGTGCTGAAGGCCTGAGCTACTCCGTGGTCCTCCGCACGCGTCGCGGTGCGGAGGACTGCCGGGCGGCGAACCCGGTGCACGGGCACGCCGATTCCGCTGCTGCGTCATGCTGTTGGAGATCGAAGCGTAAGCGTACAGCGCCTAGCGCAGGTAGTACTCCACGGGCACCACCAGTTCCTGCGGTGCCTTCATTTCGTCGGGAATGCGTGGCAGCGGCTGTGCGCGGCGGAAGGTCTGCAGCGCCGCGTTATCGAGCAGGGACTGGCCGCTGGACTGCTCCAGGCGCAGCGCCAGAAGGCGTCCGTCGCGGTCGATGCTGGCGCGGACCCAGCTGGTGCCCTGCTGGCGCCGCGATCTAGCGCTGGAGGGGTAGTAGCGGTATCGCTCCAGTCGTGCCATCAGCCGCGCTTCCCACTGGTCGCTGGCAGCGCCGGCCTGGACGTCCGCGGGTGGAGCGTCTGGAGCAGGCGGCGCGGCCGAGATCGATGCCGGTGCAGGACGGGCATCGGCCGTGGGCGCAGGTGGGGCGACCCGCGTGGGTTGCCGGCCGGCGCCGGCGATCTCGCTGGCGGCCAGTTCGCCTTCACGCGCGTGGGTCGGCGCGGGTGGCGGCGGCGATTTCCGTGGCTGCGCGGCGCGCGCCTGTTGCGCCTGGCTGGGCTGTTCGGCCTGGCGTTCCTCCACAGGCTGTGGCGGTGCAGCCGGCGCAAGCAGGCGCAGGCTGATGCGCACATCCTGCTCTGGCGGCGGCAGCGTAGGCGGGGCTGCCACCCAGTGCACGAGCAGCAGCAGCGGCAGCAGGTGGATACCGACGGTGATCGCCATTGCCTGCCAGTGTTGCCTGCGTTCACTCATCTGCGATCACCCACAGCAGGTCGGCGTCGCTGGCGTCGATGGCTTCTTCCGCCGATGCCAGAGCGACCACCAGCGCAGGCGTGGATGCGGGCAGATAGCCCGGTACGCCGGTGCCGCGCAGCACATGCCAGCGGCCGGCAACCAGCAGCGCGGGTGTCTGTGCGGCCGCCAGTACCTGCGCCATACGCGAATCGCGGGCCTGCTGAACGGCCAGCATGCCTTCCAGCAGCGGTGCGGCGTCGGCGTGCTGGGCCAGCACTACGTTCGACAGGCGGTGGCGTGCGCCAGGCACGGGGAAGCGCGCCGGTGCCGACGAAGCGAGCAGCGCGTCGACCTCCGCACGCGAGAGGTTGCCACCGTGCAGGGCGATGCCTGCAGCGGCGGCATCCTGCACCAGTCCGCCATAGGCCGACCACGGCCAACGGGGGTCCCAGCCCAGCAGTTCCTGCAGGTGTTGCCCGTCGGCACGGTTGCCCTTGTCCAGCCAGCGCTGCACGCGCTGCAGGCGGGGCTGGCGTTCACTGCCGATCATCTCCAGGACCAGCGCACCCTGTGGTCGCTGCTGGTGCAGGGCCTGCAACAGCCAGCGTTCGGCGGCATGGTCGGTGGCGACGTCATGGCGTTCCCCCAGCAACAGGTGCCGGGCGGCGGCGACGCGCTGCACAAACGCCGCTTCCTGCAACGGCCGGCCGCTGGCCAGGTCGATCACCGTGCCGGGCATCGACTGGGCCTGCCCGGTCGCCAGCACGGCAAGCAGGCACAGCGGCAACCAGCGTCGGCTAGAACGCCACGTTGACGCCCATCGAGACGGTGCGGCCGCGGCCGTTGCCGCGGTCCAGGATCGGGCTGAAGATGCTGTCGATCGAGGCATTGTTGTCATAGGCTTTGTTTTGCAGGTTTTCGATGTTCAGCCATACGGTGGTGCTGGCCTGTGGCTTGAAGCTGGCGTAGAAGTCCAGCAGCACACCCGTGCCGCGGGTCTTGCGGGTCTGGAAGGAGTCGTAGCCTTCCTCAGTGGGGCCGGAGTATTCGGCGCGCACGCCGGCCTGCACGCGCTGCTGCCACCAGCGACCGCCGACGTCCAGCGTCCAGTAGCGGTCGGGAAGCGTGGTGATGTCTTCCAGGTTGACGAACTCGATGGTGGGCGCGCTGGTGTGTGATCGTGTCCAGCTCAGCGTCGCGTGATAGTGCTCGCTGGCGTAGTGGGCCTCCAGCTCGATGCCACGCATGCGCACCACGCCCGGGTCGTTCATCCAGCGGGTGGTGACGCTGAAGTCGTCCACATCCAGCGCATCGGTCCAGGCCGAAAGCTGCGGGTCGCTGTCGATCGGTACCACGACGGGCTCGATTTCCGGTGGATGCACGATCAGCAGGTACTGCGGCTTGATGTAGTCGCGAATGCGGTTGTCGAAGCGGGTTACCCGCAACTGGGCCAGGTCGCCGTCGCGCAGCAGCGAGTCGGTGCTGAGATTGGCGCCGAACTGCAGGTTGCGCGAGCGTTCGCGGCGCAGGAATGGATTGGCGCCTACGCCATCGGCATCGCTCATGCCTTCCAGCGGAATCTTCTCGAAGAACATCTCCTGCACGCGTGGCGGCCGCGATGTTCGCGAGGCCTCGGCGTACAGCTGCAGCCAGTCGGTTGCCTGCAACGAAACCGAGAGGCTGGGACTGAGTGCATGTTGGCGGCGGCGGATGTCGATGCCCCCGCCGTTGATCCGGGTGCACTGGCCCGGCACATCCGAACAGGCCGGGATGTGCCCGCGGATGCCGTAGCGATCCTGGCGCAGCCCGGTGGTCAGTGCGTAGATGCCGTACTGCAGTTCGAGCGTACTGAACACGCTGTCCAGCTGGCTGCGCCCCTGCGGGTTGGCGCCGCGCAGGGTGGGCGTATCAGCAACGAAAATGTCCGACTGGTGCTTGAGGCCTGTGTTCCAGCGTGCCTGCAACGAGCCGATCTCGAAGCGGCTGGTGTTGTCGATGTTCCAGCTGCTCAGGCTGCTGTGGGTACGCCGGCCGATGTAGCTGGACACTTCCACCGGCGGATAGAACAGCCGCGTCTTGTTGGCGGCGAAGCTGGCGCGCAGATCGATCCAGGGCGTGTAGGGCGTGTAGTGATAGCTGGCGCGCTGGTTGCGTGCCGAAATCTGCCACGGGTAGTTGTGATAGAAGTCGTTCTCGTAGCGCATGTGGCTCAGGTCCAGCCGGTGCAGCTCACTGGGTTGCAGGCGGGCCTTGAGCAGCCAGCTTCTGGGGTGCTGGCTGCCCGGGTCGGCGCTGTTCTTCTGCCCGTTGGCGGTCGCGTACTCGCTGCTGCGGCTGCTGCTGGCCGCCGCAAGCAGGCCGAACTGGCGGTCACCGCCTTCCTCGCTGTGGCGCCAGGCGCCGGCGAAGGTGCGGCCAGTGCCATAGCCGTTGTCGCCGTGCCGGTAGCCGGCGCGCAGGCCCCAGTCGCGGCTCTCACCCAGCAGGTCATCGATATCCAGCGTGCGGAAGTTGGCGGTACCGGCCAGGGTGCCAGCGCCATCGCCGCCAGCGACGGCACCGCGCTGCACATCCACCCCGGCCAGCAGGAATGGATCGACATAGGCGAACGGGCCCCCGGAGCCGTGCCCGGCGTTGTTGCGGAAGGTCTGGGTGACACCGTCGATCATCGTGTTGACGCGGCCGGCGCCGGTCATGCCACGGATGTTGACCTGGAGGCCGGGCTGGCTGCGCGAGTGGAAGCTGTGCGTGCCGGGCATCGAGCGCAGCAGGCTGTTGCCCTCCTGGCGTTCGGCCATCGCCACGCGTTCGCTGCCAACGGCTGGCGCGAAGCCATCGCGGGTGGCGGGGACGTACTGGCTGGCGCCGGTGCCGGGCGCATGGCCCTGCGCAGGAGTGCCCTGCACGCGCAACGGACCGGTGCGGCGGCTGCCATCGCTGGACTCGGCAGGCGCCGGCTCGAGGGTGGCACGCCTTGCATCGATGAAGCGGGGCCGCAGGCCGGTGCCGGCCAACAATTGTGACAGCGCCTGCCTGTCGTCGAAGTTGCCGCGCAGCGCGGGCGCCATCTGGCGCTGGGGCAGCGCGCCACCGATCACCAGATCGATGCCGGTGAGCCGGCTGTAGGCATCCAGTGCGCCGGCCAGCGGCTGTGCAGGCAGGTCGTAGTGGCGGGTTGCGGTCTGTGCCTGGGCATGGCCGGACAGGAATGGAACCGGGCTGGCGCAGGCCAGCGACAAGGCCAGGACAAGGGGGCGGTGGGACAGCATCGAGGTCTCCAGGGAGTGACGCAGAGCGTCGTCAGCCTGGGAAGACGCACGGGCAGGGACGATGTCAGGGTGCATGGCCGGTGCCGTGCGTTGATGACAGCCACAGCTGCAGTCCGGGACCGATGCGCAGCACGCGGACCTGCAATTGCCGGGCGAGCTGGTCGCGGGTGCCGGTGGCGCCGGTGGCATTGCCCAGCACGGTGACCCGCTGCTGGCGCAGGCGCGCGCCCATGATCCAGGTGTGCCCACCGTCCCAGCGGTCCAGGCCCCGGGCGACATCCTCCAATGGTGCCGATACCCAGTGCAGGCGCCGCTCGCGCCAGGCGAGCACGCCTGCCGGTGCGGCCGACGGGGTGCCGGGTGTCTGGCCATCGAAGCGCAGTTGTTCGCCCTGGCTTGCCTCTCCGCTGCCGCTGCCGCTGTCCACCCGCACCTGGTGTTCGGTGACGGTCACCACGCTGCTGCCGTTCTGCACGGCGACATCGAATGCGGTGCCCAGCGCGGTGACCCTGCCATGCGGCGTGCGCACCTGGAACGGCCGGTCGGCATCGGCGGCAACCTGGAACCAGGCCTGTCCCTTCTTGAGCTGCAGCTGCCGGCGCTGCCCGTCGATGCGGACGCGCACCTCGCTGCCCGGAGAAAGCACGACGCGCGAACCGTCCTGCAAGGGTGTCTCGCGGATCTCGCCGACGGTGGTGCGCAGCACCAGTTCTGGCGGCGGTGCGTCCTGGCGGAGCGACAGGCCCAGCACGCACAGCAGCAGGGCGCCGATGCCCACCTCGCGCAGGGCGCGCCGGCGGTGACGCTGCTGCTGGCGTTGCAGGCTGGGCAGGCCGGCACCGGCCTGCCACAGCTGCTGCAGGTGCAGGTACTGTGCTGCATGGCGCGGGTCTGCCTGATACCAGTGGGCGAACGCGCGCTCGTCGCGCGTACCGTCATGGCCGTCGAGCCACCAGCGTGCGGCTTCGCGTGCGATCGTGTCCTGGCTCATGGGCCGGGCACCTGTTGCAGTGCGACCAGCGCGCGCAGCAGGTGTCCATGCACGGTCTGCCGGCTGATGCCGAGCTGGCGACCGATTTCGGCCAAGGCCATCTGTTCGACCCGGGCCAGCAGGAACACCTGCCGCGAGCGCGGCGGCAGGGCGGCGATGATCGCGTCAAGGTGACGCAGTTGTTCGAGATCGAGCAGGCGTTGTTCCGGCAGGGGCGCCGGATCGGCGAGGGTGGTCAGAGATGCTTCGTCCAGCGGGTCTTCCCGGCGGCGCTGGCGTTGCCGGTAATGGTCGGCGATCAGGTTGTGGGCGACGCGGTACAGGTAGGCGCGGCCATTGCTGAGCAGGCCACTGGCGGCGACCTTGACGACACGCAGCCAGGTCTCCTGGACGACGTCATCGGCATCGCTGCGTTGCGGGAGTTTGCGGCGGACGTGGGCGTGCAGCGGCCGGTAATGGGCGGCGCACAGATGCGCGACATCCGTCGGTTCGACAGGCGTGGACACGGGGCGGGCTACAACTGGGAAAGGGAACAGCCCGCGGCGGCAAGGGCAGCGCCTGCACCTTACAGTAAAAGAGAATCATTTGCATCCATGGCGCCGGTGCATCGAAGGCAAGCGGGCCGGCAGCGCGCTCTGCGTCAGAGGTCGCGGTACTGGATCTGTGCAGCGAGCACACGCAGGCCTTCGGCATTGCTGGACAGGATGCGTTCCTCGCCAATGCCCTTCTGGCGTTGCAGCTGGAATCCCGCTGCGTTGGGCAGGTGCGCGGCGATGGTCTCCAGGCGTTGCAGCGCATCTGCCCCTTGGCAGTCGAAATGACCCCAGTAGGCGCCGTGACGGTGGACCAGCAGGCGATAGTTCATCGTGCGTTCTCCGGTAGTTCCTGCAGCCAGTGGTTGAACATCGCAGTCGCGGCTGCGGCCAGCGGGGCGCCATAGCGGCGTGCCTGCGCGCGCAGATCGTTCGGGTCGATGCCCGCCTGGGCCAGCTCGAGCGTGTGGCCGATCAGCCAGCGTTCGAACTGCCGCGCGTCCAGTTCCGGGTGGCACTGCAGGGCCAGTGCATGCTTCCCGATGGAAAAGGCCTGGTGGCGGCAGGCGGGTGTGCTGGCAAGACGGTGCGCACCGTCCGGGAGTTCGAAGGCTTCGCCATGCCAATGCAGCACAGGAATGCCCTGCAATGCCAGCAGGGGAGAACGCTGGCCCTCGTCGGTCAGCAGCAGTGGCGCGAATCCGATTTCCTTGCCTCCGCTGGGCGCCACCTCCGCCCCCAGCGCACGTGCCATCAGCTGCGCACCCAGGCAGATGCCGAGGGTCGGCCGCTGCAGGTGCAGGCGCCGTTGCAATAGCGCGATGCTGTCAGCCAGGAAGGGGTAGAGCAGGCCATCGTTGACGCTGACCGGGCCTCCCAGTACGACCAGCAGATCAGCCGCTTCGGCCGCGTCAAGCGCATCGATGCCGGCCTGCAGCACGTGCAGCTGCCAGCCCTGGGCCAACAGCAGCGGCTGCAGCGTGCCGAGGTCTTCGAAGGCGATGTGTTGCAGGACGACTGCGTGCTTCATGCGGCCCCTCCACGGGTGGGCCAGTAGGCGCTGTCCGGTGTCGCGCGTGCTCCGAAGATGGCCTGGCCGACGCGGACCACGGTGGCGCCCTCCTCGATGGCGACCTCGAAGTCGCCGGACATGCCCATCGACAGCTGCGACAGGTCGATGCCGGTCGGCGCGCTGCGCTGCAGCTGGTCGCGCAGCGTGCGCAGGCGGACGAAGCAGGCGCGTACGCGTTCCACCTCCGGAGTGAAGATGGCCAGGGTCATCAATCCGCGTACGCGCAGGCGGTCGAACATGGGCAGCTGCTGCACGAAAGCGTCGACGGCGCCGGGCTCCAGGCCGTACTTGCTGGGTTCGGCGGAGGTGTTGACCTGCACGAACACGTCCAGAGTGCGGTCCTCCAGCAGCAGGCGCTGCTGCAGCGCTTCGGCCACGCGCAGGCTGTCCAGCGCCTGGAATTCACTGGCGAAGCGCGCCACATGGCGGGCCTTGTTGGTCTGCAGGTGGCCGATCACCGACCAGTGCACGCCAAGGTCGGCCATCGACTCGGCCTTGCGCTGTGCCTCCTGCACCTTGTTCTCACCCAGCTCATGGCAGCCGGCAGCCACGGCCATGCGGATGCGCGCCTCATCCACGGTCTTGCTGACCGGCAGCAGGCGCACGCTCTGCGGGTCGCGGCCCGCGCGGGCACAGGCCCGCGCGATGCGCTGGCGCACCGTGAGCAGGTTGCGGGCGATCTGTTCGACGGACCGGGCGACAGGCCAGTCGGCGGCGGCAAGGGGCATGCGTGCACCTCCAATGCAGGGTGGCCAGGGTGAGATACACTGGCACAGGACAAGATTTATTTTGGCATAGGACAAAATGAAAATCACCGGGCACAGTGCCGAATCGATCTTCGACAGCATCCGCGAGGGCATCGGCGACGGGCGGCTGACCGCGGGCAGCGTGCTGCCGCCGGTACGCGAACTGGCCGAGCGGCTGGGCGTCAACCGCAACACGGTGGCGGCCGCGTACAAGCGGCTGGACGCGGCGGGCCTGGCCAGTACGGGGGGGCGGCGCGGTACCACGGTGCGTGGCGTGCCGGCCCCCGTCGCGCGCGAAGGCAGTCCGCCGGGGCTGGCGCTGCACGATCTGGCAGGTGGCAATCCGGACCCACGGCTGTTGCCGAGCCTGCGCCTGGCACCGGCGCCACCTCGGCTGTATGGCGTGGGTACGGTCGACCCGCGCATGCAGCGGTTGGCACGTGCGTCGCTGGATGCCGATTGTCCGCAGGGCTATGCCTTGGAGCTGAGCCACGGTGCCGTCGATGGCATCGAACGCCTGCTGGCTGCCTGGCTGCTGCCCGGCGACCGCATCGCTGTAGAGGATCCCTGCTTCCTTGGCAGCCTCAACGTGCTCAATGCCGCTGGCCACACGCCGCTGCCCGTGGCGGTGGACACGCATGGGATGCAGGTGGCGTCGCTGCGGCGGGCGCTGGAGGCTGGCGCACGCGCGGTACTGCTGACGCCGCGCGCACACAATCCTACCGGCGCCAGCCTGGATGCGAAGCGGGCGCGGGCACTGCGCCAGCTGCTGGCCGGCTACCCGCAGGTGGCGGTGCTGATCGACGATCATTACGCGTTGCTCTCGCAGCAGGCCTACCACTCGGTGCTGCCCGTCGATGGCCGGCGCTGGGCACTGCTGCGCTCGCTGTCCAAGCCGTTGGGCCCGGATCTGCGCCTGGCGTGGCTGGCCTGCGATGAGGAAACCGCAGTACGGCTGCGCCTGCGGCTGGCAGCGGGAACCGGCTGGGTCAGCCACCTGCTGCAGGACGCGGCGGTCTCGGTGCTGGAATCAGCCCCGCAGCGGGCGAAGATCGCATCGGCCGGCGTGCGTTACCAGCAGCGGTTGCAGTCGCTGCAGATGCTGCTGCAGGCGCGGGGCGTGCAGCAGGCCGTGCCGATGGAGGGGTTGAACCTGTGGTTGCCGCTGCCGGATGACAGCCGCCCGCAGGTACTGGCGCTGGCCGCCCGCGGCTGGCATGTGCGTGCCGGCGAAGTGTTCGCGGTTTCCGCCCCCGGCCATGGCCTGCGCATCACCTGTGCGGCGCTGGGAACACCGCAGCAGCGACAGCTGGCCGATGACCTGGCGGCCGTGCTGGGATGATGAACCCGCGTCCTTCAGGGCGCGGCACTGACGCCGGGGCGCACGTAGTAGGACTGCCCGCTGTCATCCACGAAC
Source organism: Stenotrophomonas sp. YJH_SMC_106-19 (assembly GCF_059368375.1). Classification (NCBI taxonomy): domain Bacteria; kingdom Pseudomonadati; phylum Pseudomonadota; class Gammaproteobacteria; order Lysobacterales; family Lysobacteraceae; genus Stenotrophomonas; species Stenotrophomonas sp. YJH_SMC_106-19. The sequence goes on along the minus strand of NZ_JCAFRQ010000001.1, from coordinate 89,712 downwards.
ATCAACTCCGGCTTGCCCTGCCAGGAGGTGAGCATCGCGCCGGTGTTGTTCTGGTGTTTGACCATCAGGCTGGCGCCGCGGTCGGGGTTGGCGACCACCTTGAACACTTCGGTGGTGCCGGCTGCATCGTCAAGCGTCAGCAGGGCTTCACCACCGTGGTCGGTCGTGCCGTAGCCGCCGCGTTCGGAGCCGTCCGGACCCAGCAGAACCAGGCCGGACAGGGCGCTGGCACGTGTTCCCTGCACCTGGCCGCGACTGCGCGGGTCGGGCACCGGGGCGCCCAGGATCACCCGCGCCTGACCGGCGCCATCGTGGATGACCAGGCCCCGGGCTTCGATCACCCGCTGCGGCGATTGGCTGCGATGCAGGCTCCAGGCAGTCCAGCCGGAAACGAGCAGGGCGAGGGTGGAGACCAGCAGCGTGGTCAGCGTGAGTGCACGGGGCATCGGATCGTCCTTCCTTGGATGTGCCGACGATAACGGAAGCGGGCCGCTCATGACCAGTTCGCTGTGTGACGCGGTGTGTCCTCAGTGGAAGTCGCGGCTTCGGCTGCGCAGGCCCTGCAGCAGCTCATCCAGGCAGTGCATGCGTTGCACGATCACATGCTGCACGCCATCGACACGCTCCAGTCGGCCGTCGATCTGCATCAGCTGGGTATCGACCAGTACACGGTGCTGCCGGTCGGCCAGGTGCCGCCAGACCACGGCATTGACCATGCCGGTTTCATCTTCCAGGGTAAGGAAGGTGACGCCGCTGGCGGTCTGGGGACGCTGGCGCATGCGTACCAGCCCGGCGATGCGTACGCGGCGGCCATGGCCGTGGCCGGCCAGTTGTGCGGCGTCGAGGCAGCCGCGGCTGCGCAGCTGCGTGCGCAGGAATGACATGGGATGGCGACCCAGGGTAGTGCCGATGCTGCGGTAGTCGGCCTGCATGTCTTCCCACGCACTGGGCAACGGCAATGGCACGCGTGCTTCAGCGGTGGTGCGGGCCTGATCGAACAGCGGCAGGCGGTTTTCCACGCCGGAGACATCCCAGCGCGCACGATGACGATGCCCGCTGAGGCCGCGCAGCGCGCCGGCATCGGCCAGCAGGCCCTGATGGCGCCGGTCCAGGACGGTGCGCTGGCACAGATCGCCGACATCGTCGAATGGCCGTCGCGCGCGTTCGCGCATGATGGCCTGTGCCACCTGTTCGTTGCAGCCATCGACCAGGCGCAGGCCCAGCCGGATCGCCGCGGGACCCCTGCTGAAATCCAGCGTGCAGTCCCAGTCGCTGTGGCGCACGTCCACCGGCAGCACGATGATGCCGTGCCGGCGCGCATCCTGCAGCAGCTGGTCGGGGCTGTAGAACCCCAGTGGCTGGCTGTTGATCAGGCTGGCGGTGAACGCGGCCGGATGATGGCACTTCAGCCAGCAGCTGTTATAGGTCAGCAGGGCGAAGCTGGCGGCGTGGCTTTCCGGGAAGCCGTAATCGCCGAAGCCCTTGATCTGCTCGAACAGGTGCTCGCCGTATTCGCGACTGAAGCCGTTCTCCAGCATGCCGGCCAACAGCTTCTCGCGATGCGGCTCCAGCCCGCCGCGGCGCTTCCAGGCCGCCATCGAACGGCGCAGGGCATCGGCCTCGCCCGGGGTATAACCGGCCGCATCCACCGCCAGCTGCATCACCTGTTCCTGGAACAATGGCACGCCCAGCGTACGTGCGAACACGCGTTCCAGCCGCAGTGGGTAGAGCGGATTGTGTGGATCGTTCAGTGCATCAGGGCCGTGTTCGCGCAGGATCCGCCGCCGCTCCAGATAGGGATGCACCATGTCGCCCTGGATCGGACCGGGCCGCACGATCGCGACTTCGATCACCAGGTCATAGAACGTGCGCGGCTGCATGCGCGGCAGCATCGCCATCTGCGCGCGCGATTCGATCTGGAACACGCCGATGGTGTCGGCGGCGCAGATCATGTCGAAGGTCTTAGCATCCTTGGGCGGGATCGCATCCATGCGTCCTTCGTGCAGGCCATGCTGCTTCAGCATTGCCAGGCATTTGCGGATGGCGGTGAGCATGCCCAGCGCCAGGCAGTCGACCTTCATCAGGCCTGTGGCATCCAGATCGTCCTTGTCCCACTGGATGACGGTGCGGTCGGCCATCGCTGCGTTCTCCACCGGCACCAGCGTCGACAGCGGGTGTTCGGAAATCACGAAACCGCCCGGATGCTGCGACAGGTGGCGCGGAAAGTCGATCAGCTCGGCGGTCAATGACAGCAGTCGCCGCATCAGCGGCGTCTCCGGGTCGAAGCCGCGCTCGCGCAGGGTTTCCGGTAGCGGAATGTTGCCACCCCAATGGTCCATCGCCGCGCCCAGTTCATTGACCTGGTCCATCGGCAGTCCCAGCGCGCGGGCGACATCACGGATCGCACTGCGGCCGCGATAGCTGATCGCCACCGCCGTCAACGCGGCGCGTTCGCGGCCATAGCGCTTGAACACGTACTGCAGGACTTCCTCGCGCCGCTCATGCTCGAAATCGATATCGATATCCGGTGGTTCATTCCGCTCGGCGGAGATGAAGCGCTCGAACAGCAGGTTGCTGCGCGCGGGGTCGATCTCGGTCACGCCCAGTACGAAGCACACCGTTGAATTGGCAGCCGAGCCGCGGCCCTGGCAGAGGATGTCCTGGCTGCGGGCGAAGCGCACGATGTCGTGCACGGTGAGGAAGTAGGAGGCATAGTTCTTCTTCTTGATCAATGCCAGCTCGTGCTCGATCTGCCTGCGCTGTGGTTCCTGGATGCCCTCCGGCCAGCGCCAGGGAATCTTTTCTTCCACCAGCTCGCGCAACCAGCTGTCCGGGTCATGACCTTCCGGCACCAGTTCACGCGGGTAGGTGTACTTCAACTGGTCCAGGGTGAAGTGGCAGCGCTCGGCGATGCGCACGGTCTCGGCCAGCAGTGCAGGGGGGTACAACCGGGCCAGCGCGGTGCGCGGGCGCAGATGGCGTTCGCCATTGGGGAACAGGCGCCAGCCGGCTTCGGCCACGCTGCAGCGGTGACGGATCGCGGTCAGCGTGTCCTGCAGCGCGCGGCGGCGGCGCACATGCATGTGCACATCGCCGCTGGCGACCAGCGGCAGGCCGTGGCGTTCGCCGAACGCGTGCAGCTGCTGCAGGCGGCGCGCGTCGTCGTGCTCATGATGCAGTTCCACCGCCAGCCACAGGCGGTCCTTGAAGGCTGCGCGCAGCAGTGGCAGATCGGTGGCGGCGGGCTGCCGGTCCAGCCACAGGCACAACAGGCCGTCGGGCAGGCCGGACAGGTCATCGCGCAGGCAGCGGTACTCGCCCTTGCCGGCCCGCCGCCGGCAGGTGGTGATCAACTGGCACAACCCGGCGTAGGCAGCCTGGTCGGTGCACAGCAGCGCCAGCTTCGGGCCCTCTTCGACCTGGAACTCGGCACCGACGATGAGCGCCACGCCCTGTGTCTTCGCTGCCTGCCAGGCGCGCACGATGCCAGCCAGCGAACACTCGTCAGTGATCGCCAGCGCGCGGTAGCCCTGGCCGCGGGCACGTGCGAACAGTTCCTCGGCGGTGGAGGCACCGCGCTGGAAGCTGAAGGCCGACAGGCAGTGCAGTTCGGCATAGCCGGGCAGCTCATCGTGCATGGTGGTTCAGCCGAACCAGCCGTGCAGCATCCACGGTGCATGTGGATCATTGCGCTCACGGAAGGCCCAGCCGCGCTGGCCGTGTGCGGTTTCCACCACGTAGTAGTCACGGCGCGCATCGGCCTGGTCCCACCAGCCTGATTCGATCCGCTCCGGCCCGGTGACGATGCGCAGCCGCGGGTCACGCAGCACCTGTGGTGTGTCCAGCAACCAGCCGGGGCGCAGCGGCCAGTACGCCGGTGGCCTGGCGGGTGCCTGGGTGCCACTGGCGCGTTCGGGGCGATGGTCGGCCTGCACGGCAAGGGGCTGCACGGCGTCATCGCCGAGCCGTGCACGCAGGCGCTCGCGCAGCTGGGTCCACGGCATCGCCTGTGCCGGGCGGGTGTCGAACAGATCGCGTGCGGCGGGCACGAAGGGCGGCAGCTGTTCGGCCTGCAGGCGCAGGGCCCGACTGCCCGCCGGCAGCGGGAAAGCCTCCATGCGGTTACGGGCGATCTCGAACAGCAGCGCGGCATCGCGCTCGGGTGCGAGCAGGCCGATGGTCAGCACGCTGGCAGGCAGCAGGTCGTGTTCGAAATGCAGGTCGAAACGCTGCACGCCGCCATCGCGCGAGCACAGGAAGGCCGCCAGATCCAGCAGCAGGCGTCGCAGCGGAAACAGCAGGGCCTGGCTGGATTCGATCTCGTACTCGAATTCGATGCGTGCGTCGAAACGGTCTGGTGGCTGGTAGTAGCGCAGGGGGGCGGTGGGCTGGCCACGCAGCGCGTCCAGCTGCTGCAGCACGTCCGGCGCGAAGCGACGCGCCAGGCTTTCGCGCGGCAGGTCGAACACTGCCCCCAGCGTACGCAGCCCGGAGCGGCCAAGCACGGTCACCGCATCGGCCGGCAACCCGCTGCGCGGCAAGGGCAGCTGCGCCAACAGGGCTGGCAACTGTCCTGCATCGATACCGAGGCCATCATGCACGTTGGCCAGCACCCGTGCGGCATGGGGATTGGGCGCCGCGACCAGGCGGTGACGGAATCCAAGTTCATGCAGGCCATCACGCAGGCGCCGCTCGATCGCCAGCCAATCGCCGAACAGGGCACGGCTGGCACCGATCTCCAGGACCAGGGCATGGGGAAAGTCGAGGCTGACCTGCGAACTGAAGCCGTACAGCCAGCTGGCCAGCAACTGGCGGGTGTGCAGCTCGGTGGCCGGATCGTAGTCATGCAGCTGCAGGTCCTGCACCAGTACCTGTGCGGCCGACAACAGCATGCCCGGACGCAGGCCGGCTGCACGCGCAGCAGGGCTGACGGCGCGCAGCACGCGACGCTGCGCCGGCCCCTGCAGCAGCACCAGTGGCCGCTGCGGATCCGCTTGCAGGCGCAGCACGCAATCCAGCGCCAGCTGCGGCAACAACAGGCAGGCCCAGTCCATGCGGCCGCCTCAGTGGGCGATGGCCAGTGGCAGCGGCTGTGCCGGCGGCAATCCGCCACGGCACTTCAGGACCCGGACCTGGCCGTGGTCGAGCTGCAGGCGCAGGCTGGCCGGGGACGGGTTGCGGGCTGCACGCGCCTCGCGGAACACGAAGCCCAGGCACTGGCCACTGTCGGCGGCTACCTGCAGGCGGCGCAGGGCGCGGTCGTCGGCCTGCTGTGGCCAGCACAGCACTGCCGCGCAGGCCGCCGAGCGCAGGCATTGTTCGGTGGCCCACAGCGCCTGCTTCGGCCCGGCCTGGATGATCTGCAGCTGCGCCAGATCCAGCCCGGCTGCGGCCCAGGCCGGCGCATGCGGCCGGTAAGGCGGCGCGACCAGCACGATCGGCCGCTCGCGGCGGCTCAGCTTTGCCAATGCCGGCCAGACCAGCGCCAGTTCGCCTACACCCGGCGCGCCCTGCAGCACCTCGCACAGCCCGCTGGCCGGCCATCCCCCCCCGGGCAGGCGTGCATCCAGGGCGGGGTGGCCACTGGCCAGATGGTCGCTGGCCGGGCCGTGCCGCGCCGGACCGCGCCATAGCTGGCGACCGTCCAGGAGACGGTCGAGGGCAATGACCGCACCCATCAGCCCACCGTCCGGAAACGCGTGGGGGCTGGCTGAGAGCGACAATAGTTGTCGGAAACGGCTGGCATGGAGCGAGTATCGACAGGCCGGTATCAAGGGCTGAGACCGGACATGCTACTCGCCTCGTGAGTAGAATTACTAATGAATTCGAGCGCCGCGTTTCAGGTTGCTGAAGAGCGGGCGCGGTTCATCGATCAACGTGCCCCGCACTCACCGCCCCTGCGGATCCGGGCGGTGGTGCACGTACTCGACCACGGTGCCATCGGGATGTACCGCATTGAACGCCGCACCGGTCGGGACGATCTGCAGCGGGAAGATGATCTCGGCCCCGGCAGCGATCAGTTTGTCGTGATAGGGCCGGACATCGTCGACCAGCAGGGTGCCCGTGGTCGAGGTGAAGGGTGCCAGTGCGGTCTCGCTGCCTTCGATCAGCAGGAAGGCACCGACCATGGCCAGGCGCAGTCCTGCATCGGGAAACGGAAACCCGGCATCGGCGACCACACCCTGCAGCTGCTCGTAGAACGCCACACTGCGCTCCAGTTCGCCGGGAGCGACGAATACGCGGATCAGCACGCGCGGGCTGCGTTGGCTGGAGGTGTCACAGCGGTCGCGCCAGAGATGGTCGAAGTCGCGATGTACGTTCATGGGCGTGATCCGTGGCCAGGGGCTTCCATTATCGGCAGCGCCGCGCACCCCACTGATGACCGCCGGTGATGGACTGATAACCGGCGTGCAGGGGCTGGCCTGTGCCTTAGGTCCTGTTGACAGGCATGAACGCCCTCGCACAATCTTCACAGGTTGGGCCACGTGCGTGGCCCGGGCAGGCAGGTTGTCACGCCGGGAGGAGGGTCCCGCGCGCAGACCGGTCCGCCCTCCGGCCTGAGGTGTTGCCCGGCAACGCCTGTACGGCATGAACGCTGCACCCTTCGGCGGCATTTTCCCTGGACCGATTGCCTTGGCAACGGAATTACGCCCGTCGATGAAAACGTTTACAAAGCCGCTTGCCCTGTCCCTCGCCGTGTCCGCCGCCGTCATCGCGCCGGCGTGGGCCGATCCCGCCGCGTTCACCGTGTTGACCCTGGAGCAGGCGCCGCCGGCCGAAGCGATGCCGGCCCTGGCCACCCAGCTTGGATCCCTGCAGGTGGATGCCGTGAGTGTGCGGCAGGTGCAGCGCAGCATCGACCAGGTCGATCCGCTGCAGCTGCTGGCGGATGGCCTGGGCTACGAATACCGCTTCATCGCCGCCGGGAAGGACGATGGCCGGACCCAGCGCGGTCAGGCCGTGCTGACCCGGTTGCCGATCGCGGCGGAATCCGGCCCGGACCAGCCGGGGCTGAACTACCTGCGCCTGGATGACGGTCGCCACAGCGTTGCGGTCTACACCGATGCCGGCGCGGGTGCCCTGCAGTTGCCGGCCCTGGTGTCGCGTTCGCGGCTGGGTGCGCCGGCGGTGCTGCTCGGCGCTGTTGCTGGCGATTCCGCCAAGGCTGCCGGTTTCGATCCGGCGCGGGTGGCCCCGGAAGCCGATGCCAGCTACTTCAGCGATGGCTTCCAGGCCGCCAGCAGTGCGCCGTTCAAGGTTGAGGGCAGCGCCCTGCGCGCGACCCTGCTGACCCTGGCCTATGCCGCCGACAAGGGGGGCGATGCGCCGTGGATGGACACCACCCTCAACGCCGACGCCCGCGCTGCGCTGCTGCTGAAGGCGATGACCGAGGATGAGAAATTCCAGATGCTGCACAGCTACTTCGGGCTGGGCAAGGACGGCGGCCCGCTGCCGGACGGCGCGGTCGGTTCGGCCGGTTTCGTGCCGGGCGTGCCGCGCCTGGGCATTCCCTCGCAGCAGTCGGCCGACGCCGGCGTCGGTGTGACCAACCCCGGCGGCATCCGGCCCGGCGACTTCGCCACCGCCATGCCCTCCGGCCCGTCCACCGCATCGAGCTGGAACCGCGAAGTGGCTTTCGCAGGCGGCGCGACGATGGGCCGCGAGGCCTGGCAGCAGCGTTTCAACATCCTGCTTTCCGGCAGCGTCAACCTGCAGCGCGATCCGCGCAACGGCCGCAACTTCGAGTACGCCGGCGAAGATCCGCTGCTGGCAGGCTCGATGGTCGGCGCGTTGATCCAGGGCGTGCAGAGCCAGCACGTGATCTCCTCGATGAAGCACTTCGCGCTGAACGACATGGAGACCCGCCGCAACTTCCATGACGTACGCATCGGCGAACAGGCCATGCACGAGTCCGACCTGCTGGCCTTCGAGATCGCGCTGGAGACCGGCCGCCCGGGCGTGGCGATGTGCTCGTACAACAAGATCAACGGCACCTACGGCTGCGAGAACGGCTACCTGATGAACCAGGTGCTGAAGCAGGAATGGAAGTTCCCTGGTTTCGTGATGTCCGACTGGGGTGGCGTGCACAGTGGCTCGAAGGCGGCGCTGGCCGGCCTGGACCAGCAGTCGGCCGGTGAAGTGTTCGACGCGGCGGTGTTCTTCGACGAGCCGCTGCGCCTGGCCGTGCACGGCGGCGTGGTGCCGCAGGCGCGCCTGAACGACATGGTGGCGCGCATCCTGCGCACGATGTTCCTGCACGGCAACTTCGACAACCCGCCGCAGCACCAGAAGGTTGATGCCGAGGCCGGCTTTTCCGTGGCACAGCGCACGGTGGAAGAGGGCAGCGTGCTGCTGCGCAATGAAGGCAACCTGTTGCCGCTGGCCGACAGCGTGAAGCGCATCGTCATCATCGGCGGCCATGCCGACAAGGGCGTGATCGGTGGTGGCGGTTCGTCGATGGTGGGCGTGACCGCCAAGGGCACCAACGCGGTGCCGGGCGTGATGCCGACCACCTGGCCGGGCCCGGTGATGTTCCATCCGTCCTCGCCGCTGGAGGCGCTGCGTGCAGCGCGCCCGGACGCCACCATCGCGTATGTGGACGGCAACAATGCCGCGGCTGCAGCCAAGGCCGCCGCACAGGCGGATGTCGCCATCGTGTTCGCCACGCAGTGGGCCGCCGAATCGGTGGATCTGCCGGACATGCAGCTGCCGGACAATCAGGATGCGCTGATTTCGGCGGTGGCCAAGGCCAACCCGAAGACCGTGCTGGTGCTGGAAACCAACGGCCCGGTGCGCACGCCGTGGCTGGCGCAGGTGCCGGCGATGCTGCAGGCCTGGTATCCCGGCATCCGCGGTGGCGAGGGCATCGCCGCACTGCTGACCGGTCAGGCCAATCCGTCCGGCCGCCTGCCGGTGACCTGGGTGACGGACGAGTCGCAGCTGCCGCGCCCGCATATCGATGGCCTGGGCTTCAAGCCGGCCAAACCGTTCGGTGATGTGTTCGATTTCGATATCGAAGGCGCCAACGTCGGCTACAAGTGGATGGCCGCCAAGGGCCTGACTCCGACCTTCGCCTTCGGCCATGGCCTGTCCTACACCTCCTTTGCCTACGACAACCTGAAGGTGAGCGTGGAAGGTTCGCGCCTGGTCGCCAGCGTGGACATCCGCAACACCGGCAAGCGCGCCGGTGCCGATGTGGCCCAGCTGTACCTGAAGCTGCCGGCGGGCAGCAGCACGCCGATCCGGCTGATCGGCTACGACAAGGTGCAGTTGCAGCCGGGTGAGCAGCGCCGCATCCGTATCGAAGCCGAGCCGAAGACCCTGGCCCACTACGATGCGCAGGCCCGCCAGTGGAAGATTGAAGGTGGCACCTACCAGGTGCAGCTGTCGCGCAATGCCGCCGAACCGCTGCAGAGCGCGGACGTGCAGCTGGTGGAGCAGGTGCTGCGCTGACACCGCGTGGTACTCACGCTTGCAGACACGGCCCCGCAAGGGGCCGTGTCTGTTTGCGGCCTGCCGCTGCGCTCGCCGGGCATGGCCCGGCGCTACCCCATGACCCGCACGAGCGGTAGCGCCAGGCCATGCCCGGCGGCGCAACGATGGGCAGAGGAATGCGGTAGCGCCGGGCCATGCCCGGCGAGCGCAGCGGCAGCATAGGCACATGTGCCATCAGTCCTGCCCGCATCCGCCGCAGAATGCAAAGCCGTCACACCCTTCACAGGGCAGGGCAGGAGTAGGCTTGGAACTTTCCCGCCGGAAGGGGTTGTCCATGCGTGTGCGTGCCGTTGCAATAGCCATCGCCCTTTGCCTGTCCAGCAGCGTGCTGGCTGCCGATACTCCGCCGATGACCCCGGACATCAGCGGCAAGCCTTTCGTTGCCCCGGATGTGGGGCGCGACTACGACAAGCGCGTGGTGATGGTGCCGATGCGTGATGGCACCAGGCTGTATACGGTGATCGTGGTACCCAAGGGCGCCCGTAACGCGCCGATCCTGCTGACCCGAACGCCCTACGATGCTGCCGGCCGCGCCAACCGCAGTGACTCGCCGCGCATGCGCGACCTGCTGCCACAGGGCGACGAGGTGTTCGTCGACAGCGGTTACATCCGCGTGTTCCAGGACATCCGTGGCAAGTACGGCTCCGAAGGCGATTACGTGATGACCCGGCCGCTGCGCGGGCCGTTGAACAACACCAAGGTGGATCACTCCACCGACGCCTGGGACACCATCGACTGGCTGGTGAAGCACGTGCCCGAGAGCAACGGCAAGGTCGGCATGCTGGGCTCGTCCTATGAAGGTTTCACCGTGGTGATGGCGTTGACCGATCCGCATCCGGCGTTGAAGGTGGCGGCACCACAGAGCCCGATGGTCGATGGCTGGATGGGCGACGACTGGCTCAACTACGGTGCCTTCCGCCAGGTCAACTTCAACTACTTCGCGATGCAGACCGAGAAGCGCGGCAAGGGCACGCCGCTGCCGAGCCTGGGCTATGACGACTACAGCACGTTCCTGCGCATCGGTTCGGCTGGCGACTACGCCCGTTTCACCGGCGTGGACCAGCTGACCTGGTGGAAGAAGCTGGTCGAGCACCCGGCGTATGACGCCTTCTGGCAGGGCCAGGCGCTGGATGCGGTGATGGCCAAGACGCCGTTGAAGGTGCCGACCCTGTGGTTGCAGGGCCTGTGGGACCAGGAGGACATGTGGGGTGCCAACCACGCCTACCAGGCGATGGAAGGGCGCGATAGCGGCAACGACCGCAACTATCTGGTGATGGGGCCATGGCGGCACAGCCAGGTGAACTACAGCGCCAGCGAACTGGGCGCGCTGAAGTTCGACGGCGATACCGCGCTGCAGTTCCGCCGCGATGTGCTCAAGCCGTTCTTCGACCAGTATCTGGTGGACGGCGCGCCGAAGGCGGACACACCGCCGGTGCTGATCTACAACACCGGTGAAAACCACTGGGATCGCCTGAAGGGCTGGCCGCGCAGCTGCGACCAGGGGTGCGCCGCCAGCAGCAAACCGCTTTATCTGCGTGCCGGCGGCAAGCTGGCGTTCCAGGCGCCGGCGGCGGGCGAGGGCGACTTCGAGGAATACGTGTCCGACCCGGCCAAGCCGGTGCCGTTCGTACCGCGCCCGGTGCGCTTCGGTGACCGCGACATGTGGACGACCTGGCTGGTCAAGGATCAGCGCTTCGTCGATGGCCGACCTGACGTGCTGACCTTCATCACCGAACCGCTGGCCGCGCCACTGCGCATCGGCGGCGCGCCGGTAGTGCACCTGCAGGCGTCCACCAGCGGCACCGACAGCGACTGGGTGGTGAAGCTGATCGATGTGTATCCGGACCAGGAGGCCTCGGCGCCGGAGATGGGCGGCTATGAGCTGCCGGTGTCACTGGCGATCTTCCGTGGCCGCTACCGCGAAAGCTTCAGCGATCCGAAGCCGCTGGCGGCGAACCAGGTGCTGCCCTACCGCTTCGACCTGCCCAACGCCAACCACACCTTCCAGAAGGGGCACCGGGTCATGGTGCAGGTGCAGTCGAGCCTGTTCCCGCTGTATGACCGCAACCCGCAGACCTATGTGCCGAACATCTACCTGGCCAAGCCGGGCGACTACCAGAAGGCCACGCAGCGGGTCTGGCACAGCGCGGCGCAGGCCAGCTACATCGATCTGCCGGTGTACTGAAACGGGGCGGGCAACGCCGGGCGTGGCCCGGCGCCACCTTCCATGGGCAACGTCGGGCCATGCCCGGTCGCGGTGGACCGGGCTTGCACCTGTCGTCAGGCATCCAGTGCCGGGTAGTCGATGTAGCCGTGTTCGCCACCGCCATACAACGTGGCCGGGTCGAGCTCGGCCAACGGCGCACCGCTGCGCAGTCGCGCGACCAGATCCGGGTTGGCGATGAAGGGCCGACCAAACGCGATCATGTCGGCATAGCCGCTGGCAAGGGCCCGCCCGGCACGCTCAACGTCGTATCCGTTGTTGGCGATCCAGGCGCCACGGAAGCGTGCGCGCAGCGCAGGGTAGTCGAACGGGATGTTGTCCCGATCGCCACCGGTTGCACCTTCGATGACATGGATGAAGGCCAGTCCGTCGATCGTGTCCAGGCGCTCCACTGCACGGTTGAACAGCGGTTGCGGGTTGCTGTCATGGGCATCATTGACCGGGGTGACCGGTGACAGGCGCACGCCGGTGCGGCCGGCGCCGATTGCTTCGGCGACCGCGCTGACCACCTCGAACAGCAGCCGCGTACGGTTCTCGATGCTTCCACCGTAGGCATCGTCCCGGTGGTTGCTGCCATCGCGCAGGAACTGGTCGATCAGGTAGCCGTTGGCTGCATGTACCTCGACGCCATCGAAGCCTGCGGCAATGGCATTGCGCGCGGCGATGCGGTAATCCTCGATGAGTTGCGGGATCTCCTCCAGCGCCAATGCGCGCGGCGCGGAGACATCCTCGAATCCATTGGCGGTGAAGGTCTTGCCGTTGGCGCGGAGGGCGCTGGGTGCCACCGGCACTTCGCCTTCCGGCAGCAGGCTGGTGTGGGAGATGCGACCCACATGCCACAGCTGCAGCACGATGCGGCCACCTTCGGCGTGTACCGCGTCGGTGATGGATTTCCACGCAGCGACCTGCTCGGCGCTGTAGATACCCGGCGTATCAAGGTAGCCCTGGCCCAGAGGGCTGATCTGGGTGGCTTCTGCAATGATCAGGCCGGCACTGGCACGTTGGCGGTAATAGGTGATCGCCAGCGGAGAAGGGACGCGGTCGGGCAGGGCGCGGTTGCGCGTCAGCGGTGCCATGGCGATGCGGTTCGCGGCAGCGATGTCACCCAGGTGAGTGGGCGTGAACAGCAGGGCGTCAGCGGGATTCATTGGAGTTTCCACAGCAGGGGAGGGTGAGGTCGAGCATACGGTCGAACGCGTTGCAGCGATGGGAAGGTTCGTTGCAGCGCCTGGAAGTGGCGCGGCCGTAACACGGCGGGGCGTACCGTGGGTCGCGGGTGGACGCGTGTCCACATCGATTCCCGATAGATGGAGAACACAGATGATCGACTATCAGCTCGGCGGCAAGACGGCGATCGTGACCGGTGGCGTTTCCGGCATCGGCCTGGCCGTGGCCGAACTGCTGGCAGCGTCCGGTGCTGCGGTGTCAGTGTGGGACCTGAAGCAGGACGCGGTGGACGCCACCGTGGAAGCGCTGGCCCGGCGTGGCAGCCGCGCCATCGGCATCGCCTTGGATGTCACGGATGAGGCTGCCGTGGAGGCGGCGGTGCAGCGCACAGTGAAGGAGCTGGGCGGGGTGCACGTCGCGGTCAACAACGCCGGCATCAGCGGTCCGGCGGCGAGCAGCGGCGACTATCCCGTCGATGGCTGGAAGCGGGTGGTCGATGTGAATCTGACCAGTGTATTCCTGTGCCAGCGTGCGCAGATCCAGGCCATGCGCGCGGCCGGGAAGGGCGGGAGCATCATCAACATGGCCTCGATCCTGGGCCAGGTGGGCTATGCCGGTTCGACCGCGTACGTGGCAGCCAAGCATGGTGTGGTCGGCCTGACGCAGACCGCAGCGTGGGAGCATGCCGCCGATGGCATCCGTGTCAATGCGGTGGGGCCGGGCTTCATCGCCACGCCGCTGCTGGAGAAGATGGATCCGAAGGTGCGCGCCACGCTGGAAGACCGCCACGCCTTGAAGCGCCTGGGCAAGGCCGAGGAAGTGGCGGCGCTGGTGGCCTGGCTGGCCAGCGACGATGCCTCGTTCGCGACCGGCACCTATTACGCGATCGATGGCGGTTATCTGGCGCAGTGATGCGGTGACCGCAGGGACGGTGGTGCCGGGCATGGCCCGGCGCTACCGGGTGAACGGGCCGTGGTGCGGCCTTCACCGCGATCCGACGGCTGACGCGCAACGCTCCGGGAAACTCCCGGAGACGTCGATGGAACTCAACCAGGATGTATCGATCCTGCTGCGCGTGGCCGCCGCGATGCTGTTCGGTGGCGTGCTCGGTATCGAGCGCGAGATGGGCAAGCATGCGGCGGGCCTGCGCACGCACATGATGATTGCCGGCGCCGCAGCGCTCATCGTGGGGCTCGGCGATTCCGTGGCCGAGCATTTCCAGCAGGAGCGCTACCGCGACCTGCTGCAGGTCGACCCGGTGCGCCTGATCGAAGCGGTGGTGGCCTGCGTCGGCTTCGTTGCCGCAGGCACCATCCTGCGTGGCAGCCGCGAGGACCAGGTCAGCGGGCTGACCACGGCCAGTTCGCTGGTGATGGCCGCCGCCATCGGGATTGCGGTGGGCATCGGCAAGTACGTCATTGCCCTTGGTGTGAGCGTGCTGTGCCTGCTGGTGCTGGCGGTGATGCGACGGTTGGCGGACAGGCTCTAGCGGGGCAGCACCTTCGAGCTTCTGTCATGTGGCGCTTTATTGGTAATACCAATATGTCCGGTAACTCTATGGTCTAATAGGCTCTTCGTCGAAATGGCGGTTCAATCGGCTTCAAATAGTCCGATGAATCTGATTATTGGTAATACCAATAATCGTGACCACGGCGTCCCATCGCATGCGGTGGGGAAACATTCCGCCCCCCGTCGAGAGCCTCCATGCAGCCCTGGCAACACCTGTACGACCCCGCCGGCAACCTGTGGTTGTCCAGCCTGATCGCGTTGCTGCCGATCGCGTTCTTCTTCGTTGCCCTGGCCGTGCTGCGCATGAAAGGCTGGCTGGCCGGCACGATCACCGTGGCCATCGCACTGGCCGTGGCCCTGCTGTTCTACCGCATGCCGCTGACCCAGGCGTTGGGAGCGGCCGGCTTTGGTTTCGTCTACGGGCTGTGGCCGATCGCCTGGATCATCATCGGCGCGGTGTTCCTGTACAAGGTCTCGGTCAAGACCGGGCAGTTCGACATCATCCGCGCTTCGATCCTGTCGGTGACCGAAGACCAGCGCCTGCAGATGTTGATGGTCGGCTTCGCCTTCGGTGCCTTCCTGGAAGGCGCGGCGGGGTTTGGCGCGCCGGTGGCGATCACCGCAGCGCTGCTGGTCGGGCTGGGCTTCAAGCCGCTGTATGCAGCGGGCCTGTGCCTGATCGTCAATACCGCGCCGGTGGCATTCGGTGCGATGGGCATTCCGATCATCGTGGCGGGACAGGTCACCGGGCTGGAGGCCTTCGAGATCGGCCAGATGGCCGGTCGCCAGCTGCCGTTCCTGACCATCATCGTGCTGTTCTGGATCATGGCGATCATGGATGGCTGGCGTGGCGTCAGGGAAACCTGGCCGGCTGTGCTGGTGGCCGGCGGGTCGTTCGCCATTGCCCAGTACCTGACCTCCAACTTCATCGGGCCGGAGCTGCCGGACATCACCGCGTCGCTGGCGTCGCTGGTGTGCCTGACCCTGTTCCTGCGCCGCTGGAAGCCGGTACGCATCTTCCGCTTCGATACCGAAACCAGCGCCGAGGCGGCCGCCCAGGCGCTGGAAGCGCCGCGCTACAGCGTTGGCCAGATCGCCAAGGCGTGGTCGCCGTTCCTGATCCTTACCGCGATGGTCACGCTGTGGAGCATCAAGCCGTTCAAGTCGCTGTTCGCGGCGGGTGGCCCGCTGGAAAGCTGGGTGCTGAAGATCCCGGTGCCGGGCCTGGACCAGATGGTGCAGAAGATGCCACCGATCGTGCCTGCGCCGTTGAGCTACGAGGCGGTCTATAAATTCGACGCGTTCTCGGCCACCGGCACGTCGATCATCCTCGCCGCAGTGATTGCCATCATCGCCCTGCGCATGCCGGCCAAGGCGGCGCTGCAGACCTTCGGCGAGACCGTGCGCGAGCTGCGCACACCGATCTACTCGATCGGCATGGTGCTGGCCTTCGCCTTCATCGCCAACTATTCGGGTCTGTCGGCCACGCTGGCGCTGGCGCTGGCCCACACCGGCAAGGCATTCACCTTCTTCTCGCCGTTCCTGGGCTGGCTGGGCGTGTTCCTGACCGGCTCGGACACGTCCTCCAACGCGCTGTTTTCGGCCTTGCAGGCCACCACTGCGCAGCAGATCGGCGTGTCCGAGGTGCTGCTGGTGGCGGCCAACACCACCGGCGGCGTCACCGGCAAGATGATCTCGCCGCAGTCGATTGCCATCGCCTGCGCCGCGGTCGGCCTGGCCGGCAAGGAATCGGACCTGTTCCGCTTCACTGTCAAGCACAGTCTGATCTTCACCGTGATGGTCGGCCTGATCACCACCGCGCAGGCGTACTGGCTGACCTGGATGATTCCCTGAGCCATGCAGCCGACGACCTATCCGCGCAGCATGGGCCGCACCTGCCAGGCGCTTCGGGCCACAATGGCGCCATGAGCACGCAACGGATTTCAGACAAGGTGGCCGCGCAGCTGCGTGGTCTGGTGCAGGAGCGGCAGCTGCAGCCGGGTGACCGGCTTCCGGCCGAGCGCGCGCTGGCGGTGCAGCTGGGTGTCTCGCGCACGGCGCTGCGCGAGGCCATCGCGCAGTTGTCCAGCCAGGGCCTGCTGAGCGCACGCGTGGGCGGCGGCACCTACGTGGCGGAGCCGGCCACGCGCGCGCGGCAGGCGCTGGATGAACCCCTGGCTCCGTACCTGCCGTTGTTCCAGGGCGACCCGGAATACCGCTTCGACGTGCTGGAGATCCGTCACGCGCTGGAAGGAGCGACGGCCTGGCATGCAGCGCTGCGTGCCACCGATGAGGATCGGGCGCGCATCGCCCAGGCCTTCCAGACCATGATGGATGCGCATGGCAAGGATGATCCTTCAGGCGAGGCGGAGGCTGATGCGGCCTTCCACCTGTCCATCGCCGAAGCGTCGCACAACCTGGTGCTGCTGCAGGTGATGCGTGGCCTGTTCGATCTGCTGCAGACCAACATCTCGCAGAGCCGCGAGAAACTCTATACCTCGGCGAGGACCTTCTCGCCGTTGTCCGACCAGCACCGCGAGATGATGGATGCGGTGCTGGCCGGTGATCCGGAGCGCGCGCGCGCCGCCGCGCATGCCCACCTCGAGTTCGTGCACACCACGCTGCGCACGCTCGACGACAACGAAGCCCGGCGCGCGCGGGCCTCGCGCCTGCCTTCCCCACACGGTTGACCCCATGATCATCTCCGCCTCCACCGATTACCGCGCCGCAGCCAAACGCCGGCTGCCGCCGTTCCTGTTCCACTACATCGATGGCGGCGCCTATGCCGAGCACACGCTGAAGCGCAACGTTTCGGATCTGTCCGACATCGCACTGCGCCAGCGCATCCTGCGCAACATGTCCGACCTGAGCCTGGAGACCGAGCTGTTCGGCGAGACGCTTGCGATGCCGGTGGCACTGGCGCCGGTCGGCCTCACCGGCATGTATGCACGCCGCGGTGAAGTGCAGGCGGCGCGGGCAGCTGACAGCCGCGGCATTCCGTTCACCCTGTCCACCGTGTCGGTGTGCCCGATCGAGGAAGTGGCCCCGGCGATCCAGCGGTCGATGTGGTTCCAGCTGTACGTGCTGCGCGATCGCGGCTTCATGCGCAACGCCCTGGAGCGCGCCCAGGCGGCGGGCGTTACGACGCTGGTGTTCACCGTGGACATGCCGGTACCGGGTGCGCGCTATCGAGACGCGCACTCCGGCATGAGCGGTCCGAATGCTCCGCTGCGCCGCATCGGCCAGGCCATCACCCATCCGCGCTGGGCCTGGGACGTGGGTCTGTTCGGACGTCCGCACGATCTCGGCAACATCTCCACCTATCGCGGCAATCCCACCGGGCTGGAGGACTATATCGGCTGGCTGGGCAGCAACTTCGATCCATCCATTTCGTGGAAGGACCTGGAGTGGATCCGCGAGTTCTGGAAGGGACCGATGGTGATCAAGGGCATCCTCGACCCGGAAGACGCACGCGACGCGGTTGCATTCGGTGCCGACGGCATCGTGGTCTCCAATCACGGGGGGCGCCAGCTCGATGGTGTGCTGTCCACCGCACGCGCGCTGCCGGCCATCGCTGACGCGGTACAGGGTGACCTGAAGATCCTCGCCGATTCCGGCATCCGCACCGGACTGGACGTGGTGCGCATGCTGGCGCTGGGCGCTGACACCGTGCTGCTGGGGCGGGCCTTCGTCTATGCGCTCGCGGCGCAGGGTGAGGCCGGCGTGGCCAACCTGCTGGACCTGATCGCCAGGGAGATGCGCGTGGCAATGACGCTGATCGGCGCACACCGCATTACCGACATCGGCCGAGATTCACTGGTGCGGCTGCCATGACTGGCCACGGGGCCATGCTGTCGCAGCTGCGTGCTGCTGTCGGCAGCCGCCATGTGCTGACCCGCGACAAGGCGACCCGCCGCTTCCGCCGGGGCTATCGCTTCGGCGACGGCGCGGTGCTGGCCGTGGTGCGTCCGGGCACGTTGCTGGAATTGTGGCGTGTGCTCCAGGCGGCGGTACAGGGTGGGGCAGCGATCATCCTGCAGGCCGCCAATACCGGCCTGACCGGCGGCTCGACCCCGGATGGCAATGATTATGGGCGCCCGGTCGTGCTGGTCAGCACCCTGCGCTTGACCGGCATCCAGTTGTTGAACGAGGGCCGCCAGGTGGTGTGTCTGCCGGGCGCCACCCTGGACCGGCTGGAGCAGACGCTGGCGCCGCTGGGGCGCGAGCCGCATTCGGTGATCGGCTCGTCCTGCATCGGCGCCTCGGTGCTGGGCGGCATCTGCAACAACTCCGGCGGTGCGCTGGTGCGGCGTGGCCCCGCCTATACCGAGCTGGCGCTATATGCGCGGGTTGATGCGCAGGGCCGGTTGCAGCTGGTCAACCACCTGGGCATCGCGCTGGGCGATACGCCCGAGCAGATCCTGCAGCGCTTGCAGGCCGGTGACTACGATGCCGCCGATGTCAGCGACGGCGACGGCCGTTCCGCGTCCGACCCGCGCTACGCCGACGAAGTGCGCAGGGTCGATGCCGATACCCCGGCGCGCTTCAATGCCGATCCCAGTCGTCACTACGAAGCGGCGGGTTCAGCCGGCAAACTGGCGGTGTTCGCGGTGCGCCTGGATACGTTTGAGAAGGAGCCCGCCGAGGTCTTCTACATCGGCAGCAACCGTACCGGGAGTTTCACTGCCATCCGCCGCCAACTGCTGACCGGCTTCGATCGCCTGCCGATCGCCGGTGAGTACATCCACCGAGACGCCTACGATATCGGCGAGCGCTATGGAAAGGACACATTCCTGCTGATCGACCGGCTCGGGACCGCACGGGTGCCCGCGGCATTCGCACTGAAGAGTAGGGTTGACGGCTGGTTCGAGCGGTTGGGCCTGCGCGGCGTGACCGACCGGGTAATGCAGGTGCTGACCGGCCTGTTGCCCTCGCACCTGCCCCAGCGCATGGGCGAGTTCCGGCAGCGTTACGAGCATCATCTGCTGCTGAAGGTCTCCGCACAGGATGCAGCCGAGACCGAGGCCTGGTTGCAGCAATTCTTCGCCGAGCACGAAGGCGGCTATTTCCACTGCACGGCCGAAGAAGGGCGCAAGGCCTTCCTGCATCGTTTTGCCGTGGCCGGTGCTGCCGTGCGCTATCGCGAGGTGCATCGCCAACAGGTGCAGGACATCGTCGCGCTCGACATCGCATTGCGTCGCGACGACGCAGACTGGTTCGAGCAGCTGCCCGCCGCCATCGAAAGTCGCCTGCTGCACAAACTGTACTACGGCCACTTCCTGTGCCACGTGTTCCACCAGGACTACATTGCACGCAAGGGCGAAGATCCGATGGCGATCGAGCACGCGATGTGGGCACTGCTCGACCGGCGCGGGGCCGAGTATCCGGCCGAGCACAACGTCGGTCACCTGTACCCGGCCAAGCCGGCGCTGGCTGGGTTCTACCGACAGTTGGACCCGAGCAACACCTTCAACCCGGGCATCGGGCAGACTTCGAAGGCCAAGGGCTGGGGTGGCTGCGACTGCGGATGATGTAGACCCGAGCCCGTGCTCGGCTGCACTTCCCGGCAGGCAGCAGTCGAGCATGGCTCGACTCTACCCGGGCAACGGTTACCATCGGACTTCCAGCCGCAGGAGCCGCCCATGCCCTCCATCGTTGTCCGCACGACCACGTGTGCTGCACTGCTGGCCGCCCCGATCCTGGTGTTGGCGCAGGGCTCGATCCTGCCACAGCAGCGCGATGCGGCCGGCAATGTGATGGAGCCGCTGGGGCAGGTGCTGATCACCCGGGAGGCAGGCCCGGCAGGACTTTATGAGTGCACCCGGGACGGCAACTGGTGCGTACGCGTGCAACCGGTGGCCGAAGAGGGGAAGCGGCCCACCGTGCTGGAAGTGCTTGAGAAGGTGCCGGGCCAGGGCAAGCCGCACAGCTACCACGTCCGCATTGACGTGCCGCAGGAAAGCGAACTGAAGCTGTGGCCGTGGATCGTACGCCTGGCACCCGGTGTCGGCGCGGATGAGGACGTGATTGACCCGCAGCCGCGTGCCCGCCAGAACGTACTGGTAGGCGCCACGGTCACCTTCAGCATGATGTACTCCGGCGGTGGGGCAGACGCATCGACGCTGCAGCTGGCACGCGTGCGCCACCTGCAGGATGGCATCCAGGTGGACGATGATGTGCTGACCGTGCCGTGGGTGGGCAACGCGATGATCCGTGCTTGCTTCAGCGAGCAGGACATCAGGCAGCGTGCCGGTGCCTGCCACGATGAGTATGGATTCTCGGCAAAGCTGGGGCTGGATCCGGCAGTGCAGGGCATGCCGGTGCTTCGTTACCAGACGGTGGCGACCCGCTTCCCCGCAGGTGCATCGCGTTTCGAGGATTCGCTGGCGAAGGGGCCGTTGAAGACGAAGGACCTGCGCACCGAGCAGGACCCCGCGTGCAGCTATTCGCGTCTTTTCCGTTTCAGTGAGGGCCGTTTTCACCCCGACCAGCCACTGCCGGATTGTGCCGGTTATACCGAACCTTGAGCCCTGTCACGCTGGTCCATGCCCGACGCGCGTTCTGTGTAGAGCCGAGCCCACGCTCGGCTGCTGTTCAGTGGCAGCCGAGCGTGGGCTCAGCTCTACAGAAGCCCGCGCGGTGGTTACTCGCAGCGGGCTGCGGTGATGATGTTGTCCTTGTCCATGTAGACGCGCAGGCGATCCGGACGGATATCCTTGGTGGTAATCGTGGTCGGGCCGATCGGGTTGACCAGGCCGGCGCCGCTCTCACGCGACAGACGACGCATGTTCTCCTCATTGCCCGGCTGGCCGATTGCCCAGCCAAGCTGGCTGGCGTCGCAGCGGCCGGTGCCCTTCACCTCCGGCCCGGGCGTACTCACACAGGCGGCGAGCAGCATCGGCGTGGCGACTGCGGCCAGTGCAAGGCCGACGGAACGGAAACGGGTCATGAGCGGCGCTCCTGCGAGATGGTGGCGCCACCATAGCACCCTGCCCGTGGCGACGGCATGCGTTGGATCAAAGGAGGGGGCTCGGGAGCACAGGCACTGACGAGGTTGGCGCGTCCTGGCCGTGACCCTTCACGCCTGCGGAGCGCATGGAGCGCGTCTGCACGTTGCGAGTCAACCCAGCATTATCCTGGCATTCGGCCTATCGGTTTCGCGTCGCATCTGTCGCTATTCACTGCAGACCTGGATCAGGTCAATGCCGGCTGGACCGCGATAGCGCATCGTCGCCGGGTCGAACTGCAGCTGGATCTTCCCGGTACGGATGGTGTCATTCTGCCCAGTCGGACAGTCCCGTGTCGCGTCCAGTGCTGGCCAGGCAGCATGCGGCGCGACAGGGGCCGTCAATGTCGTGAACCTGCCCTCCAACAGACGGATATAGGTTCCATCCGCACACTGGGCAAGGATCAGTTTATCGGCGACATCGACATCGCCGTAGCTGCTGCCGAAGTAGGTGAGGATCGCGTCCTCGCGCCCGTCGTTGTTGAGATCGGGCGTGTCGTTCAAGAAGGTCTTTCCCTGCTGACCGCTGTATGGGCAGTCCTCGTCATTCCCCGGTGGACATGCACTGACGCGCTTCCCCTCCACCGGTACCAGTTCGATCCTGTCATCGATGGCGGTTGCACACGCGCGTTGCAGCGAGCCGGGCGGCGGAGTGCGCGCGATGGCGACGTCCGCGGCAGCGGAGAGCGCCAGCAGCAGGAGAGCCTGATGCTGGCGCTGGCATCGTGACGACGTCACGGTGAGCTTCCGCGCTTGATCGCCTCCCACACCTTGTCTACGTGCGCGCGAAGCACGGGCGCAGCCGAAGCCAGCGCGGGATCGTCCTGCCGGTCGCCGCCGAAGGGTTCATCGCCTTCCACCTCCACCAGCGATTCACCACGTACTTCGTAATACTGCTCGCCCTGGCGAAGCCCAATGCGCAGCTGCTGCGGATCGACGCCGCCGCCGCAGAAGCTGTGGCTGGCCAGCGTCAACTCGGCGCGGCCATCCTTGTCCAGGTCCGTTGCAGTCACCTGGTCCAGGAAGTAGCCGGCCTCCAGATCCAGACCTTCGCATTGAACCGGATCTTCCACGCTCCACCGCGAGGCCCAAGGAGCCGCTTGTCCGGCGCGCCGGAACAGCTCCGCACGCAACGTGATCTGATCCATCGCCTCTTCATCGCCCTGCGCCGGCATTGTCTGCTCGCTGCGCGAAAGAAGCAGCAGGCCCGGCCCGTCGATGTCATTGAACACCACTTGCTTCAGCAGCGTACCCGAGTAGAGGTCTTTCAGTTCCGCATCTGCCAGGGCGGGCAACAGCTCCAGTCGAGCAGCGGGCACGGCCTCAACCTGCCCGGGAAGTGCGTGTGCATTCGTTGCGGCATCGTCTGCTGCATCTGCAACCGGTGAGGACGGCGCACCGCAGCCGACTGCACCGAGTGCAAGCACGGCCAGCACGGCAAGTCGCAGCTGATCAGCGCGTATTGTCGCCAGCCTTTTTGGCCACGACAATGCCGAGCGCCGCGTTGAGGTCCGTGGCTGCCAGTTCATCGAGTTTGGTTTCCTTGAGTTCCTTCTGCGCGAATGGCAGATAGCTTTTCGGCACGTAGTAACGCAGCGTTGCAGGGTTGAAGCGGACAAAATTGATCTGGTCGCTCTGGTTGCCACCCAGCAGCACAGGTCGACCGCGGTCCATGGCGTAGACGAACCCTACGTGCGACGTACCGACCAGGGCTACCGCGCCGAACACCGGTTCGTCGATCTGGCTGAAGCGCGTGGTGTCGGCGGCGAACGAACGCGCGCGGTACGGGTGTGGAGATGATATAGCGTATCCGGCCGTGCGAAGGCACCAGTTCACGAACGATGCGCACCAAGCGTTGGAGCTTCCGGCCAGCGTAGTGAACTGCTTCCCGTAGCCGAGTTCGGAATGGAAGTTGATGGTGCGGCTGATCTCAGCCTCTTTCTTGCCCGCCCATTTGCGCGCCTGTGCATAGGCGTGCTCCACCCAAGGTGCGCGCTTCTGCGAAAACGGAATGATTGCGATTGGGTGGCCTTCGCCCTCGCGACTTCGGGTATCCCGTGCCTGTACTGACGCCGGCGGCCGCACAGCAGCAGGTGTTTCCGGCGGAGGCTTCACCAGCGAGGGCCGATCAGACGTTTGCGGATTCCCGCTGTTGCCCGCTCGCCCGGAAGACCCGGCCGCTGACGGGGGCACGGCTTCGACCCCAACAGGCAGCGTGATTTTCTGGCCAGGGTTGATTCGATTGGCATTGCTGATCGACGGATTGGCGGCCATCAGCGCATCGACGCTGGTGTGATGGCGGTCTGCAATTCGGCTCAGCGTGTCGCCGGAGCGAACGCTGTAGCTGGCTTGACGTGACCTTGTTGGAGTCGCCGGGGCGCCGTCGTTGGCTGCGTCAGCCGGCGCCTTTCCGTAGATCCAAACCACATGACCGGGATAGATGCGGTTGCGGTTGCGGATATGGTTGTTGCTCACCAGATCGTCAACTGAGGTCTTGAACCTGCTGGCGATCGAGGCGAGAGTGTCGCCTGGCTGCACCACGTAGCGCAGCGGTGTGCGCTTCTCCTTGCTGGGCTGCGTTGGAGTGTGTGGTTGCGAATTCCCGCCGACCGTCATCATGTTGCGCGCAAATACCAGGGACGCTGAGGCCTGCTGAAGCGCAAACTGGCCGATTCGGCTTCCAATCTTGCCTGATTCCTCAAGGAAGAGCTCTATCACTTCTCCTGGCTGGCGGGTGATGAATGTCGGCAGCGCCCCGTGCTCATTGGTGGTGACCTTCTTCTCGCCCGTATTGCTGCTACGCACGATCACGGGCGTTGCCGGCATCGGTCGGGCGCCGTCAGACAAGGTGACCTGCGTGGCGTGCACGATCCGTTCCTTGCGTGTCTCAGGCTTTGCATTGAAGCCCTCATATTGCTCCATCGCAGCGATCATGCCGTTGAACTGCTCATCGGTCATGTCCTTGATGACCGTCTGGTCGGTGGCACCAGATCGCTTGCGCACGTATGCCAGATAGGCCGCTGTGTCGTTTTCCGATTCCGGTGCATAGGTATGCATGGCGTTGTACAACGTCATGTCGTTGTACTTGCGGCGCAGCAGTGCGCGCTTCTCGGCGCGGCCATCCTCGGCCGTAGGAAAAATGGCGAACTTGCCGCTCTTCGTATCGGCCTGGCCGATCATCTTGGCGTACTTTCCGCCTGGACGCAGGTTGCCGGGGTTGTTGAGCAGCCAAGCCAGCGAGCCGCCACTGCGGATGAGCTTGTCACCGTTGTCGGCGGTGAACTCCACAGTGCGCGTATCCTTGTTGAAAACCGCGCTGATGTAGGTAGGCATTCCGTGTCGTCCTATCGGGGCGTCAGCGTGCTCAGGGCCTGTGCGACATCAACGCCCTGGGGCAGACGGCGGGTGGAATCGAGCACCAGTACCCAGCGCTTCTCGTCGGGCTGCTGCTTGAGAAGGTAGCGTTTCAGCTCGACGGCAGCGTCGTCGTCGTATGGCGTGTCCTTGAAGGACAACTCAGCGATGTAGAGGACCACCTTGCCCGCCTCGACCCGCACACGCGCATCGCGGAGCGGGAAGTCAGCCGTGGCCGTCGCCTTTACGAGGAAATCCACCGGCGGCGCATCGTTGCGTGCGAGCAGCGGAAGCTGGTTCCACACGGCTTCGTTGGCAATCGGACGGTACTGGAAGCTGTAAACATGGAAACTGTGGGCATTGGAATGACTGACATACCCGGAATTCACGCGCAACGTACCTTGAGCGGTCTTGATGTCAGTGCTGCCGGTCGAATACTGCTGCGCATTGGCGGAGGGGCCCATGCACAATGCGAGCAGCAGCAGGAAGTGTCGGATGATCATGTTGATGACGGGGGTTCGTTGAGCAGTTCCAGGATCTGTTCGGACGTCAGGGCGCCGGTCGCATCGGCCGCGTCCAGGTTCCCGAGGAAGGGGTCGCTGCCGTCGCTGTCGGGTGTGTCGCCGTCATTCTCGGGTGGGCGGCCCGGCGCCGACACCAACATTTCCCAGGTGTCATCGCCAACCTCCAAGGTCAGCGGCCGACCCAGGCCATCGGCCATCACGCGGGGCAACCGACCGTCCTCACCGATGGTTCCGCTGGCGACCTGTTCGCCTTCGTTGTTGAAGATGCGGTAGGCCTTGTCCTTCCACCCCATTTCCTTGGCCAGTACATCGGCGCCTTCCAGCGCGAAGCGCAGGCTTTCCTTGAACGAGTACAGCCCACTGGGAAGTACCGGCATGGACGGCGCATCACTTCCCCCCCCCATGAACGGATGCTCGCCCGCCTTCACCTTGAACTCGCCCGGGCAGCTGAACGTGATGTTGCCGCCCTCCAGGGTGATCGCGCTGCTGCCGGCCTGCAGCACCACTTTGCTCTGCGCCAGCACATCGATGCGGTCATCGGTGGCGGTGATGGTCAGTGCCTGGTCGCTCAGCAGCTCCAGTTCGCCATCGTTGGCCTGCAGGCTGACCGGGCCCTGGGCGGCGATCACCCGCAGCGGGCCGCTCTGCGCGAACAGTGAGACGTGCTCGCCGGACACCGTGGCGATGGTCTCGCCTGCGCTGATGTGCAGATCCTGCTGCACCGTCATCTGCAGGTTCTGCCCGGCGTAGGCCACCGCGCTGGCGGGCGTGGTCCAGGCAATGTGGTGCGGTGCTTCGGCCAGCAGCAGCGGCTTGGCCAGACGCTCCACCGGCTGGTCACCCGGGCTGCGGCCATCGCCGCCCGGCTTCATCGCGCTTTGTCCGTTGACCTCGCCTTCGTAGCGTCCCTGTGCCTGCGGATCGATCTGCTCGCGCAGCTGCTTTGTGCGCTCGAACTCGGCCAGTCCGGGCACCTGCTGCTGGGCCAGGGTCTGCTGCATCTGCTCCAGGCTGCGCTCGGCGCCCTTGAGCTGCGCCACCACGCTGGCGTTGTCCATGACCGTGGAAGCGGCCCGCTCCTGCGCGCTGGCGGACAGCAGCAGGCCTTCGGCCGCATGCACGTTGCCCCAGCCCTGCGTGGCCAACTCGAAGCCCTCGCCGCGCAGGGCGCCGCGGGCGGTGTTCTGGTGCGCGATCAGGTAGCCCAGCTCCAGCCGGCTGTCGGCCAGCGAGCTGTGCAGGCGCGTACGCAGCTGGCCCGGCGTGTCATCGATCACCCATTGCTGGGTGCCGCTGCCGTCATGGGCCTGGGTGTGCAGGCCGCTGAGTACGCCGGGATGGCGCGCGTTCTCATCGATGCCGCCGCCGAAGGGTGGGGCGACCTCACCGTTGTAGAGCTGGCCGGTGACGCGCGGCTGGTCGATGTCACCGTGCAGGAATTCCACCAGCACTTCGCTGCCGATGCGCGGCAGGAAGGCCGTGCCCCAGTTCGGGCCGGCCACCCATTCGGCCACCGACACCCAGCTGCCGCTGGTGTGGTCGCCCGGCGCATGGCCGGTCTGGGCGCTGCCGGTGTCGGTCAGACCGCCCGGATTGGGCTGGCTGCCGCGCTGCCAGCCGAACTGGATGCGCACCTGGTGTTCGCGGTTCGGGCTGACGGCCGCATTGGCCACACCCACCACGCGTGCGGTCTGCGGGCCATGCAGGGTGGGGCGGTCCTGCGGCAGGGCGCGCAGCGGCACCCCGGCGCCGGTGGCGAGGAAGGCGTTGCGGTAGGCGCCGCGCTCCAGATCGGTACTGCCGAGCAGCTCGGCGATCCCCTGGTCCAGATTGTTGACGGCGACGTGCTGCACGGCCAGCAGCTGGAAGCGCTGGCCCTCATGCTGCGGATGCTGGGCCAGACTGAATGTGCTGCCTGCGGCCAGCTGGCGCTCGCTGCCGCTGCCGCTGTACAGCACCTGGCCAACGCGCAGTGCGTCCAGCCGCGCCTGCGCTTCGGCGTCGGCCCAGGCGGGCTGGGCGAAGCGGCCGGCACGCGGCTGCACATAGACCTCCAGCGCGGGCAGGGTGCCGGCATCGGCACTGGACTGCGCCGCCACGGCATTGACCTGTTCGCTGTGCCAGCTGGCGACGGTACTGGCGTTGGGCACCAGCTGCTGGCGTTCGGCGAAGGCAGTGATGCCATCGCTGCTCTCGGCCATGTCGGCGCGATGGAAACGCACGCGGCCCACATCGGGCAGTTCGGCGCCGGGCTCGAACACCACCAGGGTGTGGGCGGCATCGCCCTCCTGCGCCTGCTCGATGCGCCAGGCCAGGCCGGCCTCGGACAGCAGGCGGGTGACGAAGGCCCAGTCGGTTTCGCGGTACTGGGTGGTGATCGCGCGGGCCGGCAACTGGGCCTGCACGTCGAAGCGGAAGGCGGCCTGCGGGTAGTCGGCGAAGATCTGCTCGCAGATCGCGCGGGTGTCCTGGTCCTGGAAAATCACTGCGTTGCGGCGAAGGCGCAGCAGGGCGGTCCAGGGTTCGAGGGTGAGCCGGTAGCGGGCCAGCCCGCCGTCGCTTCCCAGCTGCGCCGCCTCGGTGCACAGCCCGTGCCACTGCCGCAGCGCGCCATCGGCCTGGCGCAGCTGCAGGGTCAGCGGCTGCTCCAGCCACGGTTCCAGTTCCAGGAACGCATCGGTGGCCAGGCAGTCGATCTGCAGGCGGTTGTCACCGCACACCGATTCGATGCCTTCAAACCGCTCGACCACAAGGCCCTCGTCGGGGCCCTTGAGCTGGATCAGGCGATCCCGATGCGACAGCGAGGCGAGGGAAGCAAGCAGCGTGGAGCGCGAGATGTCCATATCGTCAGGCTCATGGGAGGGTGATCGTAATGTGGGCGGTGCGCTCAGGCATCTGCACCACGTCGTTGTAGGCGGCCAGCTGCTGACGGGTTTCGTGTCCGAGGTAGGCGCGCATGCCGAAGAACGCGACGATGCCGAAGCAGCCGACAACCACGGCCGGCAGCCACAGCGGCACGACCCGGCGCAGGCCATGGCGCACGTTGTCGGGCGGCAGCGCGTGCGGGGCGAAGCCGTGGCGCTTGCCCTTCAGGTAGACGATCTCGTCACCCAGGCGCGCGGTCAGATAGCCCAGCTTCTCGGTGCCTTCGATACGGTACTTGCCCTCGAAGCCCATCAGCAGGCAGTAGTGATAGACCTCCAGCGACGGCAGGCGCGCCGCGCCCTGGCGGCGCAGTTCTTCCAGCCGATCGAAGAAGTGCTCGCCGGCGAGGTGCTCGCCGAACAGGCGCAACTGCAGCGGATTGCGTTCCCAGGTTTCGTGCAGCGGCGACGGCTGCGACAGGATCGCCTCATCCACCGCGGCGCAGAACGCGTACTTGGCGGCGTAGACATCTTCGGACGCCACGCCAAGC
Source organism: Stenotrophomonas sp. YJH_SMC_106-19 (assembly GCF_059368375.1). Classification (NCBI taxonomy): domain Bacteria; kingdom Pseudomonadati; phylum Pseudomonadota; class Gammaproteobacteria; order Lysobacterales; family Lysobacteraceae; genus Stenotrophomonas; species Stenotrophomonas sp. YJH_SMC_106-19. The sequence continues at coordinate 61,018 of NZ_JCAFRQ010000001.1, read as the reverse complement.
CGCATCGCGTTGCGTTCGACGCCATCGAGGAACTTCTGCACCGTCTGCACGAAGCCCTCTGCGTCGTGCGGCAACTGGCCACGCTTGAGCAGAAGCAGCAGGTAGAAGCCGTCGGACATCAGATCCTGCAGGCTCTGCGGATTGGCCGCCTGCGGCGTCGGATTGACCATCGCGCCATTGGCGGTCAGCGACGGCATCGGACCCGGGGTCGGGGGCAGGGGGGAATTCATCATGAGGTCACCGCCACAAGTTCCATCTTCAGCTCGGCAATGCCGGCCGGCACATAGATCATCACCGACTGCGCCTTGAGCATGCGCTCATACAGCGCACCGCGCGAATCGAATTCGAAGTAATGGCTGCCCGGGCGCACCGGGATCGCTGCCGGCACCTGTGCGGCGTGGGTAAGCTTCACGCCTGGCAGTGCGGACAGCACGCACTTCTCGACATCGTCCGGCGCGCCGACCTTGAAGCGCACCGGGACGCTCTGGATCAGCTCCTGCGCCGGCAGCGAGGCGGAGACGGACAGGTAGAACGAGGCGTTCCCGTCGATCCGCTGCGAGTCCAGCCGACCGAGGTGGTAGGACGGCTTGACCTCGTTCAGCGCGATCTTGAAGTAGCGCGTGGAGATCACCGTATCCAGCAGTGCCCGCACGATCTCCAGCAGCTTGCGGAACGAAGCTTCCGGCTGGTCGTGGCGGTACACCGGCAGGTCGCCCAGCTGGTAGGCGTTGGAGAAGGTCAGCAGTGCGCCCGCCATGCGCAGCAGTTCCTGGTGCAGGCGCTCGGGATGCAGCTGCGGATGATGCAGCAGATGGGCCAGCGCGCTGAAGGAACTGTTGATCGTATGCAGCAGCCAGAACGACGCGATGTCGCCCGAGCGGAATTCGATGATGTTCTGCGACGTCTGCCGATGCAGCCCGTACAGCGCATCGACCTTGGCCTGCAGCGCATCGAGCACCGCACGCAGTTCACGATGCAGGAACGGCGAGGCCTGCAGCTGCGCGCAGGGCGGGATGAACTCATCGTCCAGCTCGAAGCCGCCGCTGGAGGTGCGGCGCACACGCGCCACCGGCACGGTGGCATAGGCATCACGGGGCTGGTCGTCGGTAAGCAGCTTCACCGCCTTGCTCAGGTAGGCCAGTTCGGCCTCCACCGCATCGGTGAACAGGTCCTGCGTATCGCGGTTGGCCTGCCGATAGCGCGCAAGCACGGTGCCTTCCGCATCGGTGCAGTTGGCGCCGTCATCGCGCAGCAGCGGAAGTGCCAGGTAGATCACCGTGGACTGCACGCCAGGCGGCAGATCCTGCAGCGACACCGCGTCCGGCAGGCTGTCGTGGGCGGGGGCATCGTAGGTTTCGCCATCGGGAAACACCGCCGACAGATCGAGCGGCCTCAACGTGCCGCCGGACAAGGCATGGGGGTCGAAACGCACGCGGCGCGCGCCCCACGCGTACGGGTGCAGCGTCTGCGAAAGATCCTGCAGCCGTGCCTCGTGATACGCGTCCTGGCGCTGGAAATGCTGGGGCCGCAGGAACAGCCCTTCACCCCAGAGAACCTTCGACATCCTGCTTACATAAGCCACATTCAATCCTTGGAAATACCTTGAAAGGTTGCCCCTTGGGGGCCGGTTCCGCCGTCCTCGCGTTCCGCTGCGGCGAAGGCCCTGCCTTGCAATGTGAAAGTGTGAATCACATCGCACATTGATTGCGGCGGGGCAAACGTTGCGCGGAAGATACTATCGCATTGCGGCAATTTGAGTGCCAGAATTCCGACGCGGTCCTATTTCGCGCCTGCACAGCGGATCGAGGCAAGACTGCCCGGATCGCCGGAAAGTCGTGTGAGCAGGGCCTTGCTGTCGCTGGTCAGGGCACAGGCGTGGACACCGATGGTCACACCGTCCTGCGGCAGGGTCTTGCCCTTGGTGTCGAACGCGAGCCGCCAGCGGTTCTCGGCGGGGGCGCGGAACAGGGCGACCACGCCCAGCACTGCACTTCCTTCACTCAGCTGCTCGGACAATTCCTGCCGGGCCCCGGGGGTCAGCACCACCTCATTGACCGACAGCAGGTCGGCACCGAGGGCGGCCTGCTCTCCGGCCTGGTCCAGGAATGCGTTGAAGGGCGCCTGTTCGAACCGTTGCAGGCTGCGCAGGTGGTAGACCTTGACCACCGCCGCACTCGCCCGCTTGTCGTTGCCGGCATTGAGGTTGGTGCCGGCATACAGGCGCAATGGGACGGTCGGTGGCGCTTTCGGCTTTTCCTCGCGGATGCCGACGGCCTGCAGCGTCTTGTCCATCGCTTTCCCGAGCTTGCTGTCGCTGGCGCAACCGGCAAGGGAACCCGAAACAATGAAGGAGAAAATCGTGACGGATATCACGCGGCGAAATGAGGAGAGTTGCGCATTCATCTGGAGTCGGCGGGCTCGAAGGGCGGGGTGAAAGTCACGTATGCAACGGATTTCGCTCGCGGATATCACATTGGAATGTGAAGAATGTGTCTATCAAAACCGCCACATTCTTGACGAAATTCACTATACCGATGCGTATTCGCGAATGTACACTGCCGCCGACAGGGGCAGGAATCCCGTGCGGTGTATCGGCGGCGATTCGGCTTCCTTTAGGAACTAATTTCGACGAGGGATCACTATGGAAGTGAAGGCAATGGGGAAGGCTGTCTACCGGCCGATGTTCGCGCTGATGTTGCTGTCGGGCCTGGCGGCCTGCTCATCGGCACCGAAGAAGGCCGAGGTCGTGCCGTTCGAAACGACGCTGAGCAATGCCGAAGCACAGGTCACCACCGGTGGCGCGGATGCCGCCATCAGCGCATTCGAGGAAGCGGCGAAGGCCGATCCGACGCGCAAGGAGCCGTGGGTGCGCATCGCTCAGCTGCAGTTCGACCAGGGCCAGTATGCCCGCGCCATTGTGGCTGCCGAGGAAGTGCTGCAGCGCGATCCCAGCGATCTGGTCGCCGATGGCGTGATCACGGTGGCCGGTTTCCGCATTGCCAACCAGTCGCTGACCCGCCTGCAGGGGCGCGGCGCGCTGGCTTCCGATACTGCCCGCAAGGAAGCGCAGACCCTGGCTACCACCCTGCGCAACACCATGGGTGATGCCATTCTCGATCCGGCGCCCAAGCCGAAGCCGCGCAGCCGCGCCCGTGCCGGCCGTGCCGCCGCGCCCGCCGCTGCCGCGCAGCCCGCTGCACAGCCGGCCAAGCCCGCTGCCCGCTCGAACAACTCCGATCCGTTCCAGAACATCGGCAACTGATCCGGACCCGGCCCCAGTCAGGAGACACACATGGCCAAGAAGGAAAGCATCCAGAAGCGGCTGCAGAAGATCCGCCCGCCGCGCGTCCAGCTCACCTACGATGTCGAGAAGGGTGACGCGATCGAGCAGAAGGAACTGCCGTTCGTGGTCGGCGTGATGGGCGATTTCAGCGGCAACCCGGAGCAGCCGCTGCCCAAGGTCAAGGATCGCAAGTTCGTCAGCGTCGACATGGACAACTTCGACGAAGTGATGGAAGGCATCGCCCCGCGTGCGGTCTATCGCGTGCCGAACAAGATCAGCGACGAAGGCGGCGAATTCGGCGTCGAGCTGAAGTTCAATTCCATCGATGACTTCCGTCCCGAGGCGGTGGTCCAGCAGATCGAGCCGTTGCGGCGCCTGCTCGAGTCGCGCACCAAGCTCGCCGACCTGCGCAACAAGCTGGCCGGCAACGAGAAGCTGGAAGACCTGCTGACCGATGTGCTCAACAACACCGAGCAGCTGAAGAAGCTCGGCGTGACCAAGGAGGACTGACCGATGTCAGCCGAAGCCAGCCCGTTGGCCACGCAGGCCGCCGTTGCCGAAGACGTCGGCCTGCTCGACCAGATCGTCGAGAAGAGCAAGGTCGCCAAGTCGAAGACCGAGCATGACCGCGCCAAGGACATCATCGCCGCGCTGGCGAAGGAAGTCCTGGACGGCACCGTGGTCGTCTCCGACAACCTCAACCTCACCCTCGATGCGCGCATCGCCGAGATCGACCGGATCATCTCCGAGCAGCTCAGCGCCGTCATGCATGCCGAACCGTTCCAGAAGCTGGAAGGCAGCTGGCGAGGCCTGCATTACCTGTGCCAGCAGACCTCCACCGGCCCGAACATGAAGATCAAGGTCTTCAATTCGCCGCAGAAGGATCTGGTCAAGGATTTCAAGTCGGCCATCGACTTCGACCAGAGCGCGCTGTTCAAGAAGGTCTACGAAGAAGAGTTCGGCACCTTCGGTGGCGCGCCGTTCGGCGCACTGATCGGCGACTACTTCCTCGGCCGCCAGCCGGAGGACATGTACTTCATCGAGCAGATGTCGCACGTGGCTGCCGCCGCGCACGCGCCGTTCATTTCGGCAGCGAGTGAAGGCATGTTCGGCCTGGAAACCTTCACCGATCTGGGCAAGCCGCGCGACCTGGCCAAGGTGTTCGACACGGTCGAGTACGCGAAGTGGAAGTCGTTCCGCGAGAGTGAGGACAGCCGCTATGTCGGTCTGACCATGCCGCGCTTCCTCGGCCGTCTGCCGTACAACCCGAAGGATGGCACCACCGTCGAAGGCTTCAACTTCGTCGAGGAGATCGAAGCGGCCGACCACAGCAAGTTCCTGTGGTGCAACACCGCCTATGCGATGGGTGCGCGCCTGACCCAGGCCTTCGAGAACTTCGGCTGGTGCGCGGCAATCCGTGGCGTGGAAGGTGGCGGCCTGGTCGAGGACCTGCCGACCCATACCTTCCGCACCGATGATGGCGAAGTCGCGCTGAAGTGCCCGACGGAAGTGGCCATCACCGACCGTCGTGAAAAGGAACTCAGTGACCTCGGCTTCATGCCGCTGGTGCACTGCAAGAACACCGACTACGCCGCGTTCTTCGGCGCACAGTCGGCACAGAAGCCGAAGAAGTACAACACCGATTCGGCCAACGCCAACGCGATCCTGTCTGCCCAGCTGCAGTACATTTTCGCGGTGTCGCGCATCGCCCATTACCTCAAGGCGATGATGCGCGAGAAGATCGGCAGCTTCGCATCGGCGGGCAACGTCGAGGAATTCCTGAACCGGTGGATCGCCCAGTACGTGCTGCTGGACGACAACGCATCGCAGGAAGCCAAGGCCCAGTTCCCGTTGCGCGAGGCATCTGTGCAGGTTTCGGAGGTGCCGGGCAAGCCTGGTGTCTACCGCGCGGTGGCCTTCATCAGGCCGCATTTCCAGCTCGATGAGCTGTCTGTTTCGTTGCGTCTGGTCGCCGAACTGCCGGCGTCCGCGAAAAAGTCGTAACGGTTTGCTGTAACTGAAGCGTCCAGGGGAGTCCGCTCCCCGGATTGCAGTGACGCTTATTTCAAGAGGGCGCAGCCCCCCTTAACCGCCAGGCCCCCGCCTGGCACATCAAATCTCACGGAAGAACGGAATTTAGGAGACCAGATATGCAGCACGCTTTCCTCTCGATTGACACCATCAAGGGCGAGTCGCACGACGACAAGCACAAGGACTGGATTGAAATCCAGTCGTTCTCGCAGGACCTGTTGCAGCCGCGTTCGGCCACCGCGTCGACCTCCGGCGGCACCACCGCTGCCCGCGTGAACCTGTCCCCGATCGAAATCACCAAGTCGATCGACCTCGCCTCCACGGCCCTGAACCAGGCCGCCTCCAACGGCACCACCTTCCCGAAGGCGCAGATCCAGTTCATGCGCGCCGACAAGGACGGCAACGCGATCAATTACTACACGGTCGAGCTGCTGAACGTGCTGGTCCACCGCGTCACCACGACGGTGGACAAGGAAGGCATGCCGCAGGAAGTTGTTCAGCTGAGCTTCGGCGCCATCAAGTGGACTTACCAGCAGCAGAAGCCGGAAGGCGGCGTTGGTGGCAAGACCGTGGCGCAGTGGAGCGCAACCAAGAACATCCCGAACTACACCGTGTGATGTTGTGTCACTGCGATGGCGCCTCGTGCGCCATCGCAGTCTGATCGTCGGGCAGGGCCAGGAACGGCCCTGTCTCTGCCGCACCGCTGCCGCCCGCACGGATGCCGAACCTGAGTGGATCGACCAATGAAGGGACTCGAACCCAGCCTGCTGGAAAAACTGTTCGACGACGCCCCCAAGCAGCCGGGCGCCGGGCCGGTATTCAAGTCCGTCTCGCTGGAGCAGTACAAGGAATCCATTGCCCGTGACCTGGAAGGGCTGCTGAATTCGCGCGCCGCGTTCCAGGAAGGCGACATGAAGGAGTTCCCCAACTGCCGGCAGTCGCTGCTGACCTACGGGCTGGCCGATTTCTCCGCGATGAGCCTGGCCAACGCCTATGATCGCGCCGCCATCTGCCGCTCCCTGGAGCAGGCTGTGGCGCGCCACGAGCGCCGGCTCCGCAACGTCAACGTGCACCTGGACGCCGGCAATCAGTTTGCCGGCGGCCTGCACTTCACCATCCATGCGCTGCTGGATCTGGAACCGGCGCGCGAGCCGGTCAGCTTCGACGCGATGCTGCAGCCCTCGACCCTGCAGTACCAGGTCACCCGCGCACGTCGCACGCAGGCCGGCTGATGCAGGACCTGCTTCCTTATTACGAACGCGAACTGGCCTATCTCCGTCGTTACGGACGCGAGTTCGCCGAGCGTTACCCGAAGATTGCCGGCCGCCTGCAACTGTCCGCGGAGGGCAGCCAGGACCCGCATGTCGAGCGGCTGATCGAAGCGTTCGCGCTGCTCAGTGCCCGCGTTTCCAAGCGCATCGAGGACGACTATCCCGAGTTCACCGACGCGCTGCTGGATGTGCTCTATCCACATTACCTGCGCCCGTTCCCGTCGTGCTCGATCGCCCACTTCGACATGGAAGGGGTGGCCTCCAAACTGAGCGCGCCGGTGCGCGTACCCCGCGGTACCGCCCTGCAGAGCCGCCCCGTGCGTGGCGTTCCGTGTGATTTCCGCACCGCCTACGACGTGGTCCTGGCACCGGTCGGGGTACAGCAGGTGGTCTACCGCAGTGTCGCCGATGCACCGATGGCCACGACGCTGCCGGCGGGCACCGGCGGCCAGATCTCGCTGGGCTTCCAGCTGCTGTCCGATCAGCTCGGCTTCGGCCAGCTGGGCACCGATCAGCTTCGCCTGTTCCTGGATGGCGAGCCGTCGGTGCGGGCCGCTCTGCGCGATGCGCTGATGCTCGGGGTAAAGGCGGCCTATGTCGAATCCGATGGCGATGGCCGCTGGCGACGCCTGGAAAAGGTCCCGCTGAGCCCGGTGGGCTTCGCCGAGGATGAGGCGCTGATCGACTTCCCGGCGCGCTCGCATCCGGCGTACCGGCTGCTGACCGAGCTGTTCGCCTATCCGGAGAAGTTCGGATTCGTCGATCTGCACCTGCCCACAGTGACCGCCGGCGCCAGTCGTCGTTTCACGCTTCACCTGGTGCTGCATGCGCAGGGCCAGGACCGGGCCAACACGATGGTGCTGGAGGAGCTGGGAACGCACAACGTGCGCCTGGGCTGCACCCCCATCGTCAACCTGTTCAGGACCAGTGGCGAGCCGATCCGCGTCACCCATCGCACGGTCAACTATCCGGTGCTGGCCGACGCGCGTCGCGCCTTCGCCTACGAGGTGCACTCGATCGACTCGGTGCACCGCATCCGGCAGACACCGCAGGGCGAACTGATCCAGGCCTTCCGTCCGTTCTACTCGCTGCATCACGGTGAAGATCCGGAGCGGACCGGTCAGTACTGGGTGGCACGTCGTGACGAGGATGTCGCACGGCAGAGCCCCGGATTCGAGACGGAGATCAGCTTCGTCGACCTGTCATTCAATCCGGTGCTTCCGCAGACCGACACGGTCAGCCTGGAGCTGACCTGCAGCAACCGCGATCTGCCCAACCAGCTGGCGTTCGGTGTGGCCGGTGGTGACCTGAACATCGAGGGCGGCAGCCCGGCCAGGGCGATCAGCCTGCTGCGCAAGCCGACCAAACCGCTGCGTTTCCGCCATGGCCGCAATGCGCAGTGGCGCCTGATCTCGCACCTGTCGTTGAACCAGCTGTCACTGACCGCCAGCGGCCTGCCAGCGCTGAAGGAGATGCTGCGCCTGTACGACCTGTCCGGCAGCAATGTTTCCGCTCGCCAGATCGACGGCATCCTTGAGCTGCAGCAGACCCCGACCACCACCTGGATGCATGGTCGGCAGTTCGCTTCGGTGGTGCGTGGCCTGGAGATCCGCCTGACGATCAATGAAGCCCACTTCGTGGGTACCGGTGTGGCCGCCTTTGCCCAGGTGATGGACCACTTCTTCGCACTTTACGTGCATGCCAACAGCTTTACCCGTCTGGTGCTGGTTTCCGGCGACAGCGGGGAGGAGATCGTCCGATGCCCAGCGCGCAGCGGCGAATCGATCCTGGCGTAGCCCAGCAGCTGCTCACCGAGCCCCACCGCTTCCAGTTCTTCCAGGCGGTGCGGTTGCTTGAGCAGGTGTTCCAGCGGCAAGGCGTCAAGCCCGGCCAGGCCGTGCCGATGCGCGTGCGCTTCCGCAACTCGCTGTCGCTGGGCTTCCCGGCCACCGAGTTGTCCGCGGAGGGTGAGGTCTACTCGCTGAAAGGCGAGCGGCTGGAGGGGCGCGAGGCCATCGAGCAGGCGCTGCACGGCGAGGAGCTGGCCGAGGTTCACCTGACTCCGCAGTTCATGGGCCTGCTGGGCACCGCTGGCGCATTGCCGCTGCATTACACCGAGACCCTGCAGCTGCGCGAGTTGTACCAGCGCGACCGCACCGCGCGCGCGTTCCTGGACATATTCTCCACACGCGCCGTATCGCTGCACTACGCGGCGTGGAAGAAGCATCGGCTGGCGCTGCAGTACGAACTGGATCGCCGCGAGCGCTTCCTGCCGCTGGTGCTCTCGCTGCTCGGCATGGGCATGAGCGAGCTGCGCGATCGCCTGCACGAGGGCGAGGGCGAGATCTTCGATCAGGCCGTTGCCTATTACGCCGGTGCCGTGCGCCAGCGCCCCGTATCGGCCGTGCTGATGCAGCGCATCCTGTCGGACTATTTCCAGGTGCCGTTGCACCTGGAGCAGTTTGTCGGCGCGTGGTACCGGGTGCCTGCCGGTCAGGCAACGCGGCTGGGCCAGGCCAATGCGGTGCTGGGGGCGAGTGCCCTGGCTGGCGATCGCGTCTGGCAGCGAGACCTGCGCATGCGACTGCGCATCGGGCCGCTGCGGCGCGATCAGTTCGACGCCTTCCTGCCGGGTGGCAGTGCGGCCGAAGCCCTGTCCAAGTGGTTGTCGTTGTTGACCGGCGGCGTTCTCGAGTACGAAGTGCGGCTGGTGCTGCGCGCCGAGGATGTGCAGGGCAGCGCCCTCGGCAGCGGCGGCGGCGCTCGGCTGGGCTGGGACAGCTACATGTGCACCCAGGCGCAGACCACATCGCGTGAGGACACCACCTATGGCATCCACACGCTGCAATGACAACCCGCCGCAGGCCTCCGCGCCTGCGGTCCTCGAACGGTTCCAGCAAGGAGTGCGTGTTTCCGCATGAGCATCAACCTCAAGACCCTGATCAGCAAGCTGGACGACACCTGCCGCCAGGCGGCCGAGCGGGCCGCGAACCTGTGCATGGCGCGCGGCAACTATGAGGTGGACCTGGAGCATCTGTTCCTGGCCCTGCTCGAGCAGCCGCAGAGCGATTTCGTGTTGATTGCCCGTCGCAGCGGCATCCTGCCGGAATCGCTGGAGCGTGATCTCAACGATGAGATCAGTCAGTTCAAGACCGGCAACGGCCGCACGCCGGTGTTTTCCCAGCACATTCCCAAGCTGTTCGAGCACGCCTGGCTGATCGCCTCGCTGGACTCGGAAACTACCCGCATCCGTAGCGGCCATCTGCTGCTGGCGCTGCTGACCGAGCCGGACCTGGCGCAGTTGGCCTACCGTGGCTCGAAGCTGTTCGTGCGTTTCAAGCGCGAAGAGCTCAAGCACGACTTCGCCAAGCTCACCGAGGGCTCGCAGGAGGCGGTGCAGACCGTCCGCTTCGCCGATGCCTCGGCGAAGGAAGAGGGCGGTGAGGGCGAGGAAGCCGTATCCGGCGAGGCCAAGGGTGGGTTGTCCAAGACGCCGGCCCTGGACCAGTTCACCACCAACCTGACCCAGCGCGCCCGTGAGGGCAAGATCGACCCGGTGATCGGCCGTGATGGCGAGATCCGCCAGGTGATCGACATCCTGATGCGTCGCCGCCAGAACAACCCGATCCTCACCGGCGAAGCCGGCGTGGGCAAGACCGCCGTGGTCGAAGGTCTCGCCCGGCGCATTGCCGACAAGGACGTGCCGGAGGTGTTGCAGGGTGTCGAGCTGCACACGCTGGACATGGGGCTGCTGCAAGCGGGTGCCAGCGTCAAGGGCGAGTTCGAGAACCGCCTGAAGAACGTGATCGACGAGGTCAAGAAGAGCCCGCATCCGATCATCCTGTTCATCGATGAAGCGCATACGATGATCGGTGCCGGGGGCACCGCCGGCCAGAACGATGCGGCGAACCTGCTCAAGCCGGCGCTGGCCCGCGGTGAGCTGCGCACGATCGCGGCGACCACCTGGAGCGAGTACAAGAAGTACTTCGAGAAGGACGCGGCGCTGGCCCGCCGCTTCCAGGTGGTCAAGGTTGAAGAGCCCAGTGAAGTGCTGGCCGCAGCGATGCTGCGCGGCATGGTGGGGTTGATGGAGTCGCACTTCAACATCCGCGTGCTGGACGAAGCGGTGACCGAAGCCGTGCGTCTGTCGCACCGTTACATCAGTGGCCGCCAGCTGCCGGACAAGGCTGTCAGCGTGCTGGATACCGCCTGCGCGAAGGTCGCGCTTGGACAGAGCGCCACGCCTGCGATCATCGAAGACACCCGCAAGCACCTGGATCGCCTGCAGGCGGAAATCAGCGCGCTGCAGCGCGAAACCGCAGGGGGCAGTGCACAGCACAGCGAGCGCCTGGACGAGCTGCATGCCCAGCAGGCGGAAGCGCAGGCGGTGCTGGCCAGCAATGAGGAGCGCCTCACCCGCGAGCGCGAACTGGCAGGCCGCATTGCCGCGCTGCGCCAGCAGATGGAGCAGGGCCAGGCCCAGGCGGCCGATGGCGAAGCGCCCAGCGATGACGGTGAGGGCGACGTCGCCGTGGCCAAGCCGGCCACCAAGCGCGGCAAGGCCAAGCCGGAACTGTCGCCGCAGCATGCTGAACTGTCGCGACTGCAGGCCGAGCTGCGCGAGTTGCAGGGCGAGACGCCGATGGTCCCGCTGCAGGTCGACGGAACCGTGGTCGCGGAGATCGTGTCGGCATGGACCGGCGTACCGCTTGGCCGCATGGTCAAGGACGAGATCCGTACCGTGCGCACGCTCGGAAACCTGCTGGTCGAGCGCGTGATCGGACAGGACCACGCGCTGGATGCGATCGCCCAGCGCGTGCGCACCGCCACGGCCAAACTGGAAGACCCGAACAAGCCACGCGGTGTTTTCATGTTCGTCGGCCCCTCCGGTGTCGGCAAGACCGAGACCGCGCTGGCGTTGGCTGACATTCTCTATGGTGGTGAGCGCAAGCTGATCACCATCAACATGAGCGAATACCAGGAAGCGCACAGCGTGTCCGGGCTGAAAGGCTCGCCGCCGGGCTACGTCGGTTACGGCGAAGGCGGCGTGCTGACCGAAGCCGTGCGCCGCAACCCTTACAGCGTGGTGCTGCTTGACGAGGTGGAGAAAGCCCATCCCGACGTGCTGGAGATGTTCTTCCAGGTCTTCGACAAGGGCGTGATGGATGATGCGGAAGGCCGCGAAATCGACTTCCGCAATACCCTCATCATCCTGACCTCCAACATCGGCTCCTCGCAGATCATGCAGGCCTGCCTGAACAAGCCGGCCGAGGAGATTCCGGCGGCCGACGCGCTCGCCGACGCGCTGCGCCCGGTGCTGATGCGCAGCTTCAAGCCGGCCTTCCTCGGCCGCCTCAAGGTCGTACCGTACTACCCGATCAACGACGACGTGCTTGCGCGGATCATCACGCTCAAGCTCGGTCGCATCCGCGACCGCGTCATTGCCAACCACAAGGCCACCTTCAGCTGGGACGACAGTCTGGTGGAGGCCGTGCTTGCGCGTTGCACCGAAGTGGACTCAGGTGCCCGCAACGTTGACCACATCCTCAATGGAACCTTGCTGCCGGAAATCGCCGAGAGCGTGCTGGCGGCGATGGCCGAGGGGAACCGGATCAACGCCATCAAGGTCACCGCCGGCAAGAAGGGTGACTTCAAATACAAAGTGTCTTGACACTGAGCAAATGGAGAAGGCAATGGAATTCTATGGATTCGACCGCGAAGCGGCTCTCAACCACTGTGACAGCCTGGAACTCGGCCTTGGCCGTGAGCTGGACCGTGTGCGTGCCTGGAACCGGCTGCGCCCCGAACATGTGATCGAGCTGCTGGAGACCGCGGTGCCCGCTGCCCGCCAGGATGCCCGCAACGTGGCCGCGCAGATCAGCCGCGGTTCCTGGCGCATCCACATGGATGCCCCGGTCGTGGGCAAGCCGCAGCTGGTGAGCAACGTGCGCGAACTGCAGATCACGGCCGGTGGACGCGATTACCGCCTGAAGATCAGCGAAGGCGTCCGCCTGCAGCTGGAAGAAATCGTCCAGGCCGCCTGATGATCGTGTGAGCTTGTCGCCCCGCACAGGGGCGCAGGCCACGCGGAAGCGGGAACCGGAGGAAGCCGATGCGCACGCCGCATGCAGACCACCTTGAAGCACGGGAAGTCGGGGAATCACCATGGACCTGGTAAACAACCTGCGGGCAGCGCTGGCCGGCCCATCGCATGCACAGCGCTTCCTGCGGCTGCACACCTCGCTGGGGAGCGACGTGCTGGTGGCCGAAACGCTGGATGGCGTCGAACAGATCGACGGCATCGGTTTCCAGTGGACGATCACGGCGCTGTCGCTGGATGCGGGCCTGCCGCTGGGCCCGCTGATCGGGCAGGGCGCGCTGCTGCAGATGCAGCAGGCCGACGGCAGCCTGCGGCCGTTGCATGGACGCATCACCGCCGCCGAACGGCTGGGCAGCAATGGCGGGCTGGCGCGCTACCGGTTGCGCCTGCAGCCGTGGCTGGCGTTCCTGTCGCAGCGGGTGGACAGCTATGTGTTCCACGACAGGACGGTCGTGGAGATCGTCGAGGACATCTTCGCCGACTACGGTGGTCTGGCCCCGGCCTGGCGCTGGTCGCTGGCCGATGCCGGCCAGTACGCGCGGCGCAGCCTGACCACGCAGTACCAGGAAAGCGACCTGGCCTTCCTGCAGCGCCTGCTGGCCGAGGAAGGCATCTATTACTGGTTCGAGCACGCCGGTGACCCTGGCAGTGCCGACTTCGGCAGCCACACCCTGGTGCTGGCCGATCACAGCCATGACACCGCCGAGCTGGGCAGCGTGCGCTTCCATCGGCGCGATGAAAGCGAGCGCAGTGACAGCGTGCAGCAGTGGTCGACCGCGCACCGCTGGCGTCCGGGCAAGGTGCAGCGTGCCACCTGGGACTACCGCACCCTGGAGCGCCGCCAGGCCAGCGCCGAAAGTGGGCAGGCCAACGACCTGGGCATCATCGACCGCGACACCTGCGGCCCCTACGGCTGGCAGGACAATGCCCGCGGCCAGCGCCGCGCGCAGCAGCACCTGGATGCGCTGCGCGTGCGCGCGCAGACCATCGAGGGTGCCGGCCAGTGGCGCACGCTGGCCCCGGGCGCACGGTTCGGGCTGTCGCAGCACCCGCAGGTGAGCCAGGACGCGCAGTTCCTGTGTCTGTCGGTGCAGCACCAGGCGCGCAACAACCTCGATGCCGATGTGTTCGATGCGCTGGAGCAGACTTTGGGTCCGTCCAGCGTGGCCGCGCCGGCACTGCCGGGCGCGCTGTCGGGCCTGGCCAATGGGCGTGCGCCCGGTGAGGTCTCCACCGCCTTCTACGACAACCGCTTTGTGGCCATCCCGGCCGAAGTGACCTACCGGCCGCAGACCGACGATGGCCATGGCACGCATCTGCATCCGCGGCCGACCATCACCGGCACGCTCAGTGCGATCGTGGTCAGCGATGGCGACCCGCTGCTGTCCGACCGCGACCACCGCATCAAGGTGCAGTTCCCGTGGCAGCGCGGCGGCAACGCCAGCAGCGGGCTGGCCCATCCGGGTGGGGACGACAATGCCCCGGCCACCGGGGGGGCCTGGACGTGGGTGCGGGTGATGACCCCATGGGCGGGCGACAACTGGGGCGGCGTGGTGCTGCCACGGCGCGGCCAGGAAGTGCTGGTGGCCTTCCTGGAGGGCGACATCGACCGCCCGGTGGTGGTCGGTGCGGTGTACAACGGCCGTGGCCAGCAGGACGCGCAGCACAACCAGATCAACGGTGGCGGTGCCAACGCCACCGGTAATGCGCCGGCATGGTTCGAGGGCAACGATCACGCCGCGGTGTATACCGGTTTCAAGAGCCAGGCGCTGGCCGACAGCCAGGGCGGGCAGGGCGGCTACCAGCAGCTGCGCTTCGATGACACGCCGGGCCAGGGCCGCGCGCAGCTGTCCACCACCCAGCACGAGACCACCCTGACCCTGGGCCATCTCAAGGGCGGCCAGGACAACGTGCGCGAGGGCGAGCGGGGCTTTGGTGTGGAACTGTCCACGCAGGCCCAGGGTGCACTGCGCGCCGGCCGTGGCCTGCTGCTGACCACCGAGCCGGGTACGCCGCAGCTGGCGGCGCCGCAGGCACTGAGCCAGTTGCAGGAAAGCCAGCAGCTGCTGCAGCAGCTGGCCGAGTCGGCAGGCAAGCAGCAGGCGCAGCTGCCTGGCGAGGCGGCCGAGTTGCCGGTGGACACGACGCTGACTGAACTGCAGGAGACCCTGCGCGCCACCCACAGTGGCAGCGCGGCGGGCAGCATCGCCGGTGGCGACGGCGAAGCGCCGGGCTGGAGTGCGCCTGTCCTGCTGGGCAGTGGCGTGGCCGGCGTGCTGAGCCTGACCCCGGCCGACCAGGTGTGGGTCAGCGGCACGCACACCACGCTGGCCAGCGGCGTGGCGCTGAACTGGATGACCCAGGGCTCACTGACGATGGCCGTGGCCGGCGGCCTGGTGCTGTACACCGCCGGCATGGAACCCAGCGGCGAGAGCCCGAACCAGGAGCGCGGCATCGCGCTGCATGCGGCACAGGGCAAGGTGAGTGCGCGTGCGCACAAGAACCAGGCGATCGTGGCGGCCAAGACGCAGGTACGCATCGCCAGTACCGAAGCGGACGTGCAGCTGTCGGCGCCGAGCAAGCATCTGCTGGCGACGGCGGCCGGCGCCTACATCCGGATCGAGGGCGACAACATCGAACTGGGCGCGCCGGGCAAGGTGGAATTCAAGGCGAGCCAGCGCGAATGGCTGGGGCCGGCGAGTGTGCCCGGTGAGGCGACGAAGAACGAAGGGAAGCTCGCCCTGTGCCCGACCAAGGCGGCAAACGCCGAGCGCACGGGTGCGGCTGTCGTGGGAGTGGGCTGATGCCATGAGCTTTTCGCATAGGCACTTTCTTGAACACCCCATTGCGATCATCAGTGAATCCACACTTGGCCTGATCCCACTCCTGGCCCGGTTCCAGTGCCACAGCCTGGAACCGTCGGGACTCGCTTTGCCTGCCGGTGTCTGCCCGCATCTGGTCGTGCTCGATGGCATGGATGCAGCACTGCGCCTTGCTCTGCTGGACGAGCTGGAACATCTTCATGTGGAGGGAGAGCTGCGTGGGCTGCTGGCATTGCTTGGGAGCAGTGAGTCAGGAGAACGGGTAGCGGCGCACCTGCGCTCGGTAATGCTGAGACGCAAGCCCGGCAGTACGCGCTATTGGCTCCGGCTCCACGATCCGCGTGTATTCATGCATTTTCCCCGCATCCTTGACTCCCTCCAGCTGCGTGATCTGATGGGACCCATCAGCGTATGGTGGTGGCGCGATCCCGACCTCAATCGTTGGGGAAGCATCGACCGCCCAGCGGAAGCAGGACAGCCTGGCCAGGGCTGGACAGAGCGTCAGTGGGATGCAGTCTTCAGGATAGAACTGGTGAACCGTGTTGCGCTCGATGTGGTGCGCGCCGCCCCTCAGATGGCGGCCCATCCAGATCTCCACGAGCGCGCCGACGTGGCCTTGCGAAGAGCGATCGAACTGGAAGCGCTTGTAGTGCCGGAGGACCAGCAGGCATTCGCCTTGGACCATGTGATCCATGGAGAGGTGCTGTTCGCCCACCCGGAAATGCAACGCTGCCTGCGCGACGTTCGCGAGAATGGCGCGACCTACGTCGGCGGTACCGTCGATCTGGACCTGTTCGCGCTCGCACGCGCCACGAATCCAGCAGCCCAGGCCGAACGCCCCTCCGGGCGGCACTGGTCGGAAAATGAAATCAAAGGAGTGAGAGATGTCTGACTTCAAGCCAGGTTGGTATATCGTCTCCGAACCGGATGCCGAGGGACGGACCACGCTCAAGTACTTCGCCGAGCGAGGTCTGGTCACCTGTGAGTGCTACAGCACGAGTGATGGCCGACAGATCTATCTCTGGGGTAACCGTGAGCGCCCGGCGGGACGAAAGGAGTCCTGGAAATCCACCTACAGGTTCGTCGCGACGGATCCCAATGGGCATTGGGACAACGAGAAGGTTGCTGCCAAGACCAACAAGGGTGCAGGCCAGGGGAAGGCGAAGGCGCTTTCCCCCTGTGAAGACCTGACCAAGCACTGCCCCGCCTGTGACCGGAAAGGCCTGCTGCTCATGCCATTGCGTTATGCGGTCGCGAGGGCGGACGTCAATGGCTGGGCGCAGGCCCCGAAGCTCGCTGGAAGTTTCGCCAGTGGTGGAAGCGCGGTGCCGCTGCCTGGAGCGCTTGCGCAATACACCCTGAGAACAATGCGCGAGGGCTACCTGTATGTGTTCAACGAGCGACTGGGTGCCAAGGGGTGGAAGGGCTACCTGGTAGATGCCAAGGGCTATCTTTCCGAGTTCGACGTGCACGCGTCGCAGCCTCCGACCCTGGAAGCACTGGACAATGCGCCATGCGGTCGCCGAGCGACATCCGAGATGGCGCGCTGCATACCCATTCCTGATGCGCACCTGCCTGGCAAGGTCGGCAACATCTGGATGGCGTTCTGCGATACGCCCTGGACCCCTGCCGTGTTGAAGGAGCACATGGACAAGCCTGCAGTGAGACAGGCGAACATGCGTGTGTTCGATGGTGCCGCGTGGTGCGAGTCCAAAGGCGCAGCAGCGCAGTCGCATGCCGCGACCCTCGCCGCGAATCATTCCAACGTTGCGGAGTTCAAGGTGGGCGGGGATCTGTTCGAGCGGATGATGCAGCCGATCAGCTTTGCCTGGCCGCTCGGGCTCAACGCCGTGCAACAGAACACGTCACCAGCGTTCGCCGACTCATTGAGTCCCTTCATCAGTGCGGTGGGGAAAGTTCCCCAGCTGCTTGAGGCCGCCAGGCAGGCCGGAAAGGATATTCCGGTCGCAATGGTTGCGCTTGAGGATCCAATAGGCATTGCGATGGACTTGAATGCCCAGATCATCCGACGGACCCATGCATGGACCAACGAACCGCTGCGCCGCTGGAAGCGGGAAAGCGCGCAGGCGATTGATGCGCTCGCCATGGCGGTGCGGCACAACGTTGTCCAGCGCACGAGCGAGACACGCTCGGCCGTGGCGGGAATTTTCGGAACATGGTTCCCCGCGCACTCCAGCGCGGTGTACCGCGGACGGAACCCGGGCGAGAAAATGGAGTACGCGGGCTACATTACCGAGGAAGAAGCTGATCGTCTCGGCACGGAAGCCTGGAATAGCGACCATATCGAACTGTTCGACAATGCCAAGAAGAAGAACTACATCGAGGTTGAGTACCCCGCAGAGCTCTCCGCATTCGAGAAGGCAACCATCGAGCCGCTCGATGCTGCGTATCTCTCGTGGATGAAGTCGGATCTTTACAGAAATCACTTCATCTACAACTTCGACAGGCGGAACATCGACAGCGGCGTGGCCTATGTCCACAAGGTGATGCTGGTCATCACCGATGCCACGGCACGCGCCAGCGTTACCCGGTTCCTGATGGATCGCCTTGGTGATGACCCTGAGAAGCCAGGCTCCGTCGAGGTGCGTGCCCTGGCAGCCAATCAGGATGAGATCATCAAGGGGTGGGCAGCGGCTACCAAGGAGGGGGCCATGAAGAAGGATGGCGTCAGCTGGGCGGATGCGTCCGAGAAGATCTGGGGCGTGTTCAATTCCGTGCTGACCAGTGATGGCTACAAGGCGGCGATGGCTGGTGGCCCTGCGCCGGTTGGCGGAAAGTGGATGGAGGTGGCGATGAATGCCATCGCCAAGTACGCGTTCCAGATCAGCGGCCCGGTGGTCTCGAGACTGAATGGATTCGGCAACGGTGCGGTGGGCTGGGTGGCGGCAAAACTGCCCGAGCGACGCATCATCTCTCTGCTGGGGGCGCTCGCCAAGACGGAGGATCCGAACCGGCGATTGAGGTTGATCGACCTGCGCACGGAGGCGACCCGCAAGCAGGCGACCCGAATGGTGGCCTCCGCGCTGGCAAGCATTTCCGGCGGAAACGAACAGCAGTACCGCAGCGCCGTGCGCGCATCGCTTGATGGAATCCAGGATGCGCAGGGGCGGCGCTATCCGTATCAGGCCCTCATGTTCGTTGACGAGGGCGAAGCACAGCGCCTGACCCAGTTGCGGGGTGCACAGCTCGATGCGCACATTTCCCAGTCGGTGATCGTGCGGCACGAGGAGTTCGATGCGCTGCTGCAACGAAATGTCAGGCGGGTTTTCGATCTTGATTTCAAGGCCGGCGTCGTCTCGAACATCTTTACCGCCTTCAGCCTCGGGCGAGCGTGGGATGAGATGAAGAAGGCGAAGCAGGAAGAGAAGGACGTCAAGATCGTCAACTTCGCAGGTGGCGTCGCGGGATTGACTGGCGGTCTGATGGAGCTGAGCGCAGGTGTGGCGAAGAAGCACCCCTGGTGGGTTGGCACCCACGGCATCAGGTTGCGGGCACTTTCCGGACAGCTGAGCACAAGGGCGGGGCTGCTGGGAGGGCTTGGAAAGTTCCTTGGCGCCGCGGCGGGATTCATTGGCGGCACGCTGAACATCATCGACGGCTATCAGGACATCGGTCTTTCGCGAGGTTATGGCATCTGCATGATTGGCCTTGGTCTGGCCAGCATCATCGCCGCCATCCTGCTGTTCACTACCTTCGCCTTCGTCGGCTTGATCATCGGCCTGGTGGTCGCGATCATCACGTTGATTGTCGGCTACTTCAAGCCGACGAAGATACAGAAGTGGCTTGATGCCTGCTATTTCGGAAAGCACAAGAGCAAGAAATTCGAGGGTCTCCAGCAGGAGACAGAAGGCTTGAAGGCACTGAGTGAGGCGGATTGATGTACAGCGGCTGGATGCGCAGTTTCCCGACGGATCGCTTTCTCTCGGCGCAGGAGAGCGCCTCGCGTTTCGATCCTCGGATCGCCGAGGATGTCGCACCTGACGAACGTGCGTCGTTGGTTCATTTCAACTCGACCTACATCGATCTGATCGACCGAAGGTTCCGCCTGCGCGGAATGGTCTCGACCACCATGGTCCTGCTGGGGACGCTGGCCCTGTTCCTGTTCGGTTTCTTCCTGCTTTTCACGCTGGTGATCCCGAACCTGGAAGGCGACTTCTGGGACTGGGTGATGTACGCCATGGTCGGCGTGTGCGTGGTCGGTGCCCCGGTGCTGTTCTGGCACACGACGCTGCGCTACGAGTTCTTCACCTATGTCTGGTATCCGACACGGTTCAACCGGCGCAACCGGACGGTCTACTTCTTCACGGGTGGGGAGGAGGGCGCTGTATCCGTCCCATGGGATGAGGCCGTGTTCTATATCGGGCAGGGGACCAGCCAGGCGTTCCTGCGCGACCTGCGCTGCAGCATCCTCGAGGATCGGGTGATCAAGCGCACCTTCGCGGTGGGCCACTACTTCGATGACGAACAGAAGATCCGCGGCATCTGGGAGTTCATTCGCCGCTACATGGAGCAGGGGCCGGCAGAGGTGGTCGATACCATCGAGGGTCGCCAGATGAATCTGTCCGTGACGCCGTCATGGCGCAACTGCTACCTGTTCGTGGTGGCCAGTCTCGGTCCCAGCCTGCTGGGCGCACGCTTCATCCTGATGCCCTTGCTGCTGCCCCTGGTGTTGTGCCGATGGCTGGTCCTTCGATCCTGCCGCGCGCCCGTGTGGCCACAGTGGGTGGAAGACGAGTGCGCAATCGATGCCAACGATCCTCTTCGGCTCGTGGAACCCGAGGTGATGGCGCAGTTCGAGCCGGATCGGCGTCCGCTCTGAGCGGGCCTCTGCGGCAGCGCCCTGCCTGCGTCAGCAGGCAGGGCTCGGGATCACATCGCCGGGCAGGCCGGATCCTTGCCGCTCACCGCCGCACAGATCCTGCGCCGGCAGTCCACGCCTTTCAGTGACGTAGGGCTGGGGCAGCTGCGCAGCTGCGCCTGGATGTTGGATTCGGTCGAGGCGGACTTCTTGCTGGCCACGCGCTCGAATGCGGCGCGCTCATCTTCGGCGCGTTTGCGCTGGTCTGCTTCGATCTGGGCGATCAGATCATCCATGCTCTGAGGCTGGGCCTTGGCTTTTGCCTTGGCCTTGTCCTCTTCCTTGATGATGCCGAGCAGGGTGCCGAGCAGATTTTCATCGCCCTTGCCTGCGGTACCGGCGGCGCGACTGCTGCGTTCACCCGGCTGGGCGCCCCGTGCCCGCGTCGTTGCAGCGGTGCCGGTGGTTGCGGCAGCGCCCGCAGCAGCGGTTGCCGCGTCAGCGGCAGGCGCGGGTGGGCTCCCGGTGGTGGCCGGCAGCGCCGGCTCAGTCGGAGAAGCGGGCGCATCGACGATCATCGCGGCACCTTCACCCGGTGCCACCGACGGGGCGTCCGGGTGCCCGGTCACATGGCCGGTGTCGGGTGTCAGTGAATACTCGGACGGGTCGCTGTAGTCATTACTACCGGACAGACCCCAGGCGGTCAGCCCGGCGATGACGACCACGGCACTGGCCAATGCCAGCCACAGGACCGTACGGCGTTTGCCGCTGGACGGCGCGCGTGCGGCACGTGGCGACGCGGTTGCCTGCCGGCCCTCCATGTCTGCCAGAATACGGCCCGAATTCGGGGCCTGGCCCTTTGCCTGCGCTCCCCCTGAGAGCAGACTTGGCCGATTGATTCCGCCATTATTCAAGTGCATCCAGCCCTTGGTTTGAGTCGGCAACTGCCGAAGCGAATTTGCGCATTCTTAGTGAAAGCGGTTGGGGCGTCAACCAGATCGCGTGTCAGGGAGAACCGGTGTTGCCAATCGTGGTTGCTGCCATTGCCGTCGTACTGTTGGTGGCTGGTGTGTGCTGGGTACTGTTGTTCCCCGAGACGGTCGAATCGCTGCGTCAGGCGATCGCGAAGCGTCTGGGCGGATTCCGTCGTCGGGCGGGGCAGGTCGGTGACCGGGTCGGCCACGGCGCCACCCGCGTGCGCAGTGGGGTTCGTGAAGAGGTCGGAGCCATGCACGGCGCACTGCGGCGCCACTGGCTCATTCTGGTTGTCGCCGCAGCGTTGCTGCTGATTCCTCCAATTGTGATATTCGTCACGCGGCAGACCGTGGTGCTGGAGGATTTCAGGGGCGATGATCTGGCGGAATCGAGTTCGATGGTCGCCCAGCTGCTACGCGGGGAGCGGCTGACGCCGCCACCGCCGCCGCCGCCGGAGGTGTTCACCACTGCCGAAGTGCGTCGTCTGCGGCCTGAAATCGTCACGGCTGATCGCAAATGGGGTCAGATCGATCCCGATCTGCAGCAGCGCGTGCTGGCCATCTATGAGGTCATGCGACGCCAGTACGGTTACGAAATGGTGCTGATCGAAGGCTATCGCAGTCCGCAGCGGCAGGCCGAACTGATGGCCGGTGGCAAGGCGACCCGGGCCGGTGCCTGGCAGAGCTGCCACCAGTATGGGCTGGGCGTGGACAGCGCACCCATCCGCGATGGCAAGCTGCAATGGGACATGGAAGATCCGTGGACCCGGCGTGGGTACTTCCTGTACGGCGAGCTGGCTGAACAGGCGGGCCTGGACTGGGGCGGAAACTGGCGGAGCATCAAGGACTATGTTCACGTGGAAATGACGGACCGCTGCCGCGCCGCCCGGGTGGCAAAGCGCGAGGAACTGTCCCGTCAAGGGTGATAACCGCACGGCGGTACTGGTATGGTTACGCCGATGGCCTGCGTCGTCGGGGGAACCGGGGGGCGATGGAACGCCGGGTCACACATGGATCAAGGAGCATGATGGATGGCACGACCGTTTATCGTCGTCGGTGACCCGCTCAGCCACGGAGGGACCGTGGTGGCGGGCACCGGACAGACCGACATCAATGGCAGGCCGGTGGCGCGCGTCGGTGATCGTGCGTTGTGCGCCGTGCATGGCGCGACCACGATTGTCAGTGGCGACGCGACAGTGCTCATCGACGGTCAGCCGGTGGCGCGCGACGGCGACCGCACCGCGTGTGGAGCGACGCTGGTCGCTTCACAGGCCATGACCGGTCTGCGTTGACCTGCGCGGTCGACAGGAGCAGCGCATGGAGCAGGGCAACTGATGGCAGGATGGCTGGGCAAAGCAGCTTCGGTGGTGATGATCTTCGTCGCCACCTGGGGCGCGACGATTCTCTACTGGCGCAACAGCGGCACGGTACCGACCGGCATGCAGATGCTGGCCTACCTGGGCCTGCTGCCCGTCGGCCTGAGCGGTGCCGGCTTCATGCTGCGTGGCGCCGCGCGCCGTGGCGTCGATGCGGCGCTGGACAAGGCTGCGGCCAACGAGGGGGAGCCGACCAAGGGCAAAGGCGAAGCGGTCGCGACGAAGGTGATGGTGCCGCCATCGGTGGCGTTGATTGCCGGTGGCCTCAGGCTGGGTGTGGATCTGGATGCCCAGTCATGGCTGGCTGCTGCCGCTGCGCCGCCGCGTCCGACGCTTGATGGCCGCTTCCGCGACAACTACAACCTGCCGGTGCGCATGAGCGCGGCGCAGGACCTCGATGAGTTCCTGGTGCTGCAGGCCCGTCAGGACGGCATCGACACCGCAGCCCACGAACGGCGTGCGCTTGCCCTGCTGCAGCCGGTGCTGGAGGAACTGCTGGAGGCAGCATCCGCGGCGCTGCCGGAAATCATGGCTTCCGAGGAAGTGGTGGTGGCCGGTCTGCGGCGTCGCGACGAACAGCGCGTGGAGAACGTACTGAGCGTCGAGCTGCTGGTGCCGGGCAGCTGGTCCGATGCGCTGCGCCCCTGGGTGCAGACATGGCTGCTGGAGCAGGCGCGGATGGCAGGCATCGATGCGCGCCGCTTCGATGTCCGGGTCACCTCGCTGGACGGCGCACGCGAGGTGTGGCCGCACCTGCAAAGGGTGATCGACGCACTGGATCAGGGCGAGCCACGCTGGCACCTGCTGGTGTCAGCGTCTTCTTCGATCGATGCCGCCATCGTTTCCTCATGGCAGTCCTCCGGTGTGCTGGCAACCGCACAGAATCCGGACGGCCGCATACCGGGCGAGGGTGCTGCCGGCGTCCTGCTGGCGAGCCGGGGCGTTGCCCATGAAGGCGACGCGCGGCTGTGGCGCCCGCAACTGGTACGCGCCGAGCAGATCGAGGCGACCCGGCCGGCCGAACAGCGCCGTCAGCTGGCGACGCTCGCTGCGCAGTGGCAGCAGACGCTGGGCCTGGAGGGCGCACAGGCCCAGTTCGTGCTGCATGATGCCGATCACCGGGGCGATCTGATGGTCGATGCCGCAGCCATCACGGCGTCGCTGGCTCCCGACCTGGACTTCAGTCCGCAGAGCCTGGCGCTGGCGATCAGCGCAGGCGAACTGGGCCCGGTGCTGCCGTTGGCGCAGCTGGCACTGGCCCGCGCACAGCTTGACCGCCAGGCCGAGCCGGTGCTGTTGCTCGGCGTGGCCGACAACCAGCAGCGACTGTTCGGCCTGGTCGACCCTCTTCCTTCCCCGACGCAGGCGGCCGATGCGCCGTCGGCTCCCTGACTTCCTGGATCCCTGCATGAGTTTGAGCAATTTCAGCTACTACCTGCGCGACTACCGTCTCTGGATGGTGCTCGGCCTGGTCGGTGCCGCTGCGCTGGCCCACTACGGTGAGGCCGAAGCACGGCAGATCGGCATCTGGGTGGCCATCGTGCTGGCCGGCCTGCTGGTGCTGGCGCTGCTGGTCTGGATCGTGAAGCGGATCCTGGCCCGTCGCGCGGCCAAGCGCGTGGAGGCGATGGTCAAGGATGAGGCGGACAAGGCGGTAGCCACCGCTCAACCCGCCCAGCGTGCCGATACCGAGGCGCTGCGCACGCGCATGATGGACGCGGTCAAGCAGATCAAGTCCTCGCGGATGGGCGTGCTGAAGGGCAACGCCGCGCTGTACGAGCTGCCGTGGTACGTGATCATCGGCAATCCGGCTGCGGGCAAGAGTACGGCCATCCTCAATTCCGGCCTGCAGTTCCCGTTCGAGGACAACCGCGGCAACGTGGTGCAGGGCATCGGTGGTACCCGCAACTGCGACTGGTACTTCACCACCAACGGTATCGTGCTCGACACCGCTGGCCGCTACTCGGTCAGCGTCGAGGACCGCATGGAGTGGCTGACCTTCCTCGGCCTGCTGAAGAAGAACCGCCCGCGCGCACCGATCAACGGCGTGATCATCGCCGCCAGCCTGGCCGAGCTGTCCGGCAGCAAGCCGGAGTTCGCGATCGAGCTGGCCAAGAACCTGCGCCAGCGCGTGCAGGAAATCACCGAGCGGCTGGAAGTGTTCGCGCCGGTGTACGTGCTGTTCACCAAGGCCGACCTCATCGCCGGTTTCAGCGAGTTCTTCCGCAACCTCGATCCCGGCGAGCGCGAGCATGTGTGGGGTGCGACGCTGCCGTTCGACGTGCATCAGCAGGGCGACGCGCTGGCGGCATTCGACAGCCATTTCGACGAGCTGGCCGAAGGCATCAAGGAAATGAGCCTGACCCACATGGCGATGCAGCGTGGCCGTGAAGTCTCGCCTGGGCTGCTGTCGTTGCCGCTGGAGTTCGTCGGCATCAAGCCGGCGCTGCGCACCTTCATCGCTACGCTGTTCGAGGACAACCCCTACCAGTTCAAGCCGGTGTTCCGTGGCTTCTACTTCTCCAGCGCACTGCAGGAAGGGCGTTCGGTGCATCACGCGTCCGAACGCGTCGGCCGCCAGTTCAACCTGGAGCGCGGGTCCAATGTCGATGAGGCGCCGACCGGCCATACCGCGTTCTTCCTCAAGGACCTGTTCCGCAAGGTGATCTTCGCCGACAAGGAACTGGTCCGGCAGTATTCCAGCCCGCACCAGAACCGGCTGCGCTATGGCGTGTTCCTGGGCGCAGTGGGTGTGCTGGCGCTGGCGCTGGGCCTGTGGACCTGGTCGTACACCACCAATGCCCAGCTGGTGGCCAATGCCACCAAGGACCTGGATCAGGCCGTGCGCGTGCAGAAGGACCGCATGGACCTGAAGTCGCGCATCGATGCCTTGCTTCTGCTGCAGGATCGCATGGAGCAGCTGGACCGTTATGGCAAGGAGGGCGGCATCACCACCCACCTGGGCCTGTACCAGGGCACCGCGATCCGCGAGAAGCTGCTGCGTGAGTACAACCACGGCATGCAGCAGGTGATGCTGGCGCCGACCGTCTCCAATCTGGAGAACTATCTCGGCCAGGTGGTCGCCGAGCGCGACAAGCTTGGCCAGGGCAGCAGCGCTGCCGCCGAGAGCGAGGTGCTGTATCAGAACGCATCGCCGACCAGCACCAACGATGCGTACAACGCACTGAAGACCTACCTGATGCTGGGTAACCCGAAGTACGTCGAAGGTGCTCACCTGTCGCAGCAGCTGACCCTGTTCTGGCGCACCTGGCTGGAGGCCAACCGCGGCCAGATGAGCCGTGAGGAGATGGTGCGCGCGGCCGAGAAGCTGATGACCTTCTACGTGGCGCAGGCGGGCCAGCCCAGCTGGCCGCAGATACAGAACAAGGTCACGCTGGTGTCCGACACGCGTCAGGCGCTGGGGCAGGTGATGAAGGGGCAGCCGGCGATGGAGCGCGTGTACGCGCAGATCAAGGCACGTGCCGGCGCCCGCTTCGGAACGACCACCGTCGACAGCCTGGTGGGTGTGGAGCGCAACGGGCGCCTGATCAACGGCAGCTATGCGATTTCCGGTGCGTTCTCGCGCAAGGCGTGGGAAGAGTACGTAAAGGATGCGATCAAGGAAGCGGCCAATACCCAGCTGAGCACCACCGACTGGGTGCTGGGTACCACCGAGCAGAGCGATCTGTCGCTGGCCGGCAGCCCCGAGCATGTCTCGCGCGAGCTGGTGACCCTGTACAAGAACGACTACGCGCGCGAGTGGAGCAAGTTCGTGCAGGGCCTGAGCGTGGCCGAGTTCAGTACGTTCGACGAGGCGGTGGCCCGCATCAACAAGCTGGGTGATCCCGGCAACTCGCCGCTCCGTGTTCTGCTGGAGCGCATCAACGAGGAGACGGTATGGGACAACCCGCCGGCGCAGGCGCGTTCGAGCAAGGCGCGCAAGGGCTTCGTGGCCTGGTTCCAGCGCACCATCCTGCGCAAGGACCCGGCAGCGACGGCCGCCGCGCAGCCGGTGGGTCCGATCGGCAAGGCGTTCGAAGGCATCGCGCGGCTCACCAGTGAGCGCGGCGATCAGCCGGCAGTGATCACGGCCTACTTCGAGACACTGGGCAAACTGCGTGCGCGCCTGAATGCCATCAAGAGCCAGGGCGAAATCGGCGTGGGCACCCGCAAGCTGATGCAGGACACCTTCAGCAATGAAGGCTCCGAACTGAGCGCGGGCCTGGCGCTGGTCGACGAGCAGGTACTGACCGGGCTGGACGAGAAGCAGCGTGAAGCCCTGCGCCCGCTGCTGCTGCGCCCGTTGACCCAGACCTTCAGCGCCCTGATCCCGCCGACCGAAGATGAGGTCAACAAGACCTGGAAGGCGCAGGTCTACGACCCGTTCAAGGCACGCATCGGGCAGCAGTACCCGTTCAACCTCAACTCGGATGTGGATGCCGCACCGAGCGACATCGCCGGCATCTTCGGTGCCAGTGGCAGCATTGCCGCCTTCAACAAGGACGCGCTCGGCACGCTGGTGATCCAGCGCGGTCCGCTGCTGGAGACCCGCCGCTGGGCAGGGCAGGGTGTGAACCTGTCGGCTGAGCTGGTTGCCAACTATGGCAACTGGGTGAGCGGCTCTGCCGCCGGCGCGGCGCAGGACACCACGATCTTCGAGATCCTGCCGTCGCCGGCTGCCGGCGCGCTGGAGTACAGCATCGAGATCGATGGCCAGGTGCTTCGTTATCGCAATACCCCGCCGCAGTGGACCACCATGCAGTACCCGAACGCGGGTCAGGTGCCGGGCGTGAAGATCACGGCGGTGACCGGCGATGGTCGTACCGTGGAGGTATTCAGTGCACCGGGCGCGAACGGCTTCAACCGCCTGATGGCCGAAGGCGAATACGAGCGCCTGGATGATTCCAGCCGTATCACCTGGAACGGCAATGGTGTGGCCGTGACGGTGGAAATGCGCATCGTCCGCCGGGCCGGCAGCGGCAGCGAGGGTGGTGGCGACTGGCAGCGCGGCCTGCAGCTTCCCGAGCGGGTGGCCGGTGGTACCCCTGCCGCGCCCGCGCCGGCGGCCACCGCGCCTGCTGCGGCGCAGACCACGGGAGGTGCGCAATGAGCCGCGTCGTCAGTGCCGGAGTTTCGTACTTCGGCAAGGTGCCCTCGCGCGGTGATTTCGTCCGTGCGGCCGACAATCACCAGCTGCTGGGCTGGCTGGACCGGTGGGCAGGCGAGAGCCTGGAACTGCTGAGCCAGAGCCCGGACTGGAAGCAGCGCTACGACGAGGCACCGGAGATCCACTACGCTTTCCTGGGTTCTCGCAGCAAGATGGTGCTGTGCGGGCACTTCCTGGCTAGCCGCGATTCCTCCGAACGCCGCTTCCCGCTGCTGTCCGCGCTGCGCCTGGATGCGCCGGAACCGTTGCCGTTCATCGGCCGCAGCCCGCTGGCGATGTCCAACGCCTGGTCCGGACTGGCCCGCCTGGCACGCCAGGCCTACCAGGAAAGCGACGCGGCGCAGGCGCTGGCGCAGCTGGCGGACGCACGTTTCAGCATCAGCACCGATCCCGGTGACTACAACGGCAGCTTCCAGGACTTCCTGGAGAGCACCTCGGTGGCAGACCTCGAGTCGCGCCTGCGCGATTCCGGTCACGGCGAGGTGGCGCTGCGACAGGTGCTGCCGGCACTGGGCCTGCTGTTGCAGCCGGTGCTCAGCGGGGGCGATGTCAACATCGACAAGGCGCTGGTGTTTCCGCTGGTCCGTGACCCGGCCTATCGCCCACTGGTGGCGGCATTCTGGCTGGATCTGCTGTCCAGCTTCGTCTCCCGCGGCGATTTCGAACTGGCGGTGCTGATCCGCAACGACGCTGCGCCGAGCATGATCGTCGGTTTCAACGGCGCCGACCGCCAGGTGCTGCGTGCGGTGCTGGACCCGGCGGAAGCCGGCGACTTCCTGATCCGGATCCAGCATTCGGAATGGGTGGACGACTATCTGCGCGGCGATTACAACCTCAACCGCTTCGGCAGCTTCCTCGACCGTGACGATCTGGCCCTGGCCACCGCACGCAAGCTGTTCGGCGAGACTTTCCTGGGAACCTGATGATGCGCTTGTGCAACCCTCTCTCCCTTGCGTTGCCGCTGCTGCTCGCAGCCGTGCCGCTGGCCGCGCAGAACGCGCCTGCTGCGGCACAGGCTGCCACCGAACGACCGGTGGTGATCGAAGGCGTGGTGCCTGACCAGGCGACCAAGGCCAAGCTGCTGAACAATCTGCGTGCCGTGTATGGCGCCGAGCTCGTGGTCGACCGCATCCAGGTCGAGACGATCGCGACCCCGCCGAACTGGGGCGATTACGTGGCGGGCATGATCAATCCCGGCCTGAAGCGGGTGTCGCCCGGCAAGCTGGAAGTGAACGGACAGGCAGTGCGGATCACCGGTGAGGTCGGCAACGAAGCGCTGCGGCAGCAGGTGGCCAGCGACCTGAGTCTGGCCAGCAATACCAGTTACACCGTGACCAACGCGCTGAAGGTCAGCTCGCAGCAGAACGTGCTGGACCAGACGCTGGCCAACCGCATCATCGAATTCCAGAGTGGCAGTGCGCGTCTGACCCCTTTCGGCATGAGCATCCTCGACGAGATGGTCGCCAAGATGGCGCAGATGCCGGACAGCCGTTTCCTGATCATCGGCCATACCGACAATGTCGGGCAGCGCGAATCGAACCTGGCGCTCAGTCACGCGCGTGCGCTGTCGGTGAAGAACTACATGGTGTCCAAGGGCATTCCGGGCAGCCACATGGATGTCGTCGGCAAGGGACCGGACGAGCCGGTGGCGGACAACACCAGCAACGATGGCCGCGCACGCAATCGGCGCATCGAGTTCAAGATCCAGTAAACATGACGGGGATCGGGCCAGACCCGATCCCCGCATGAGCGTGATCCGCAGGCAGATCAGTCTTCTGGATTGACGTCCAGCATCTCTTCCATCTGTTCCAGCGTGCCGTGGTCCTTGATGACGCGCTTGAGCCAGACATGCAGCGGCATCTCGCCCCAGCGTGCGGCCTTCTCGGCGAGATAGGCCACGGGGCTGTGCGGTTCGGTCCGACGGAAGAACTCAGCGACCTGGCGCAGCTGCTGCAGCGCTTCCTTGCGCGAGCCGGGTGCGCCCGCAGGGCCACGCGGTACTGTCACCGGGGCCGCTTCGGACGCCGGCGCCTCATGGCCGAACGATGCATCTTCAAAATCGTCGGAGGAGGCTTCGGTTTCGCCATCGAGCAACACCCCGGCTTCGCGTGCGAAGCGCAGCACGGTGCGCTGCAGGTGTTCAAGCTGCTCACGCACCGCGCTGAAGCTTGGGCCATCCAGCCCCAGGCGGTTGTCGACCGCGGCCTGCAGTTCGGCCAGGGCCTGGCTGCAGTCGGGCAGGTCGTCGGCCAGCTGCCGGTAGAACCCGTGCTGGGTATCGCGGCGGGCGGCAGTGAGAATGTCCAGACCAGGGCGGCCGTCATCCTCTTCGCCGCTGTTGGCACGGGCATGGGCATGCTCGAAGTCGGCGAGGCTGAAACGCCCCTGCGGCGCGACGGCAATCGGCACGGAGCGCAACCATTGCAGCGAATTGGTCAGCAACCAGCTCAGGTTGCCGATGCGCTCTTCAAAATCGCCGTCAGGTGCCTGGGGATGCACGTCATCCCAGTAGCGGTCGCACAGGCCGGCGGTGAGCCGGTAGCCAGCGGCGAGGCCCTGGAATCCTTCCAGCTGGGTGGCGGCTTCGCTGAGCCAGCCTGCCAGCCGCAGGTCCTTGGTCCGGGTCTGCAGCAGGTCGGTGGCATCACGCAGCACGCTGCTCCAGTCAGCGTACTTGATGTCGGTCTGCCACGCCCCCTGGTCCAGGGTCGGGTCGTCGGCACGACGGTTTTCGATGATCCGATCGAATTCAGCCGAGAACGACAGGTCTTCACCGGTCGGGGCGTGTTCCGAAATCGGGGCCAGCAGGGCTTCCTGATCCAGCATGGCGGGTCTCGTTGGGGACTGTGGGCGATTCTAGCCCGCCGATGTGAACGCGGTCGCGGGATTGGTCCGTCCAGGCATGCCTGAATACGGGATGCCGTCAGTTATGTGACGAACAACGCACTTCCATGGCGGTAGAGGCGTCGTGATTTTGACGAACACCGCAATCTGGTAGATTTGATGGCTGGAATCCGACGCCGCCGGGTAGGTGCAGGCGTCTTCACACTGGAATTGGCATGGATCAGCTGAACTACGTGATGACCCAGGTTGCCGGGCTCGGTGACGCGCAACGCCTGTATCGACTGCGGTCCGATGCACTGGAAGGGTGCACGGTGGAGCGGTGGCGCGGCGGTGATGCGCTCGGCCAGCATGCCTGGACCGACGTCGATGTACTCGCCACGCGCGCTGATATCGCGCTGGACGCCCTGCCGGGCACGCGTGCGACACTGGTCGCGCAGATGGCCGATGGTGGTCAATGGCAGCGCAGCGGCCTGATCGCGGACGCTTCCTGCCTGGGCAGCGACGGTGGCCTGGTGCGCTACCGGCTGCAGCTGGTGTCATGGACGTGGTGGCTGCAGCATGCTCGGCACAGCCGCGTGTTCCAGGAACAGAGCGTGCGTGCGATCGTCGATGCCGTACTGGCAGGGCACGCTGGCATCGCGCGCTGGCGCTGGGCCGAGGGCGTCGACGCCTTCCTTGGCCAGCGCGTGCGCAGCTACTGCGTGCAGTACCGCGAGAGTGACCTGGATTTCCTGCAGCGCGTGCTCGCCGAAGAAGGCCTGGGCTGGCGTCTGTACGCCGATGAGGAAGCGCCCTGCGGCAATGGCATGGAGATCTTCGCCGACAGCGTCGCGCTGCCGGAAGATGCCACCAGCGCGGCTGCAGGCGTGCGGTTCCATCGCAGTGACGCCACCGAATCCAGTGACAGCGTGCAGGCCATCGGCCTGCGTCGGCGCCTGGCCAGTACCTCGATCAGCCTGCAGAGCGATGATTACCGCCAGGTACGCGCACTGGTGGCACAGTCGCCGATGGAGGGCGGAGGTGGCCAATCGTCGCGCGAAGACTACGATGCGGTAGGTGCCTACGCCTTCAGCGACAGTACCGCCGGTGCGCGCCAGGCCCGCCTGCAGGCGCAGGCGCGCGAATCCCACAGCCGTGGCTGGCAGGGGTCGGGTACGGTTCGCGGCTTCCAGTCCGGACAATGGCTGCGGCTGCAGCAGGCCCCCGGTGCGACACCGCCTGAGCTGCTGCTGGTGGCCGTCGAACATGCCGGCATCAACAATCTCCCTACCGATCTGCGACGAAGCCTCGATGACGCGCTGGGCGTGGCGCCGATCGATCCGGCCGACGCTGCGCTCTGGCAGCAGGCCGAAGCAACCGGGTATGGCAACCGTTTCGATGCGGTGGATCGCACCCTGCCGTGGCGCCCGCTGCTGCAGGACGGCAGTGGCGCGCGGCTGAATCCGCGCCCGACCGTGCCGGGTTACCAGACCGCTGTCGTGGTTGCCGGCGACGGAGGCGCCAGCAAGGACCTGCACGCAGACAGCCATGGCCGCGTGCGCGTGCGTTTCCACTTCCAGGAAGGCGAGGGCGGCGGAGCCAACGACAGCGCATGGTTGCGCGTGGCACAGCGCTATGCCGGACCCGGCGTGGGCAGCCAGTTCCTGCCGCGCATCGGTCAGGAAGTGCTGGTGGGCTTCCTCGACGGCGATATCGATCGGCCACTGGTGCTGGGCACCCTGTACAACGGACGTGGCGAGGCGGGCGTGGCACCGACGCCCGCCGGCGGAAGCGGCCAGAGCGACGTGTCGCTGTATGGCCAGGCTGCAGACATGCGCGGCAGCGCGCAGGCCAACCTCAGTGGCGGCCAGGCGCCGGCCTGGCATGCTGCCGGCATGGGGGACCAAGCGCATCGGCAGGGCGGTGCGCTGTGGGGTATCCGCTCGCGCGAGTGGGAAGGCGGGCAGGGCGCCAACCATCTGCTGTTCGATGACTCGAACCAGCAACTGCGCGCGCAGCTGGCCAGCAGCCAGCAGGTGTCACAACTGACCCTGGGGCACCTGCGTCACCAGGCAGACAATTATGTCGGCAGCCTGCGTGGCACCGGTTTTGAACTGCGCAGCGACGCGTGGGGCGCGGTGCGCGCCACGGCCGGTGCCTGGTTCACGGCGTACGGGCATCGGTCGACGGCACCTGCGGGCGAGGCAGTGCAGCCCGCTGCCTTGCTCACGCAGTTGCAGGCATTGGGCGAACGCTTCACCCAGGCCGCGCGTACGCACCTGACCAGCCCGTTGGCGATGCAGGAGGGCGCGCGCGCGCCAAAGCGCTCGGAGCTGGTTCCCGATCAGTCGCCGGTTCCCGCGCTGCTGGCGAGCGTACGCACCACCACGGGCGGTGATGGATTCGATATCGGCAAGAGTGGTGCGACCGAGCGCAAGTCGGATGCTGGGCAGGATCGCGTGCCGCATTCGGGTGATCCACTGCTTGGACTGGCCGCACCGCAGGGACTGGTGCAGGTGGCAGGCCAGGGAGTGCACTGGGGGAGCGGTGAAGGCCTGCTGTTGGCCAGTGGCGGTCATAGCGACACGGTTACCATGGGGCAGACCCGTCTGCATGCGGGGCAGGCGATCGGCGTGCTTGCGTCCGTGGTTGAGGGCGCAGCGGCCGCACCCACCGCGCTTGACGTCGTGGCCGGCACTGAAATGCTCGATATCCAGTCCCAGGCGGATGGGGTGCGCGTGCAGTCGCGTGGCGCTCTGCGCGGGGCCAGCGCGCAGGCGCCGGTGGAACTCGCCGCGGCCAATACGATCCACGTGGCGACGTCCGGGGGGGCCAGCCTGACCATTGCCGGTGGCAACATCACCATCGCCTGTCCGGGCACGATCAAGGTGCATGCGGGCAGCAAGTCATTCGTCGGCCCGGCGCAGCAGGGCTATCCGCTTCCCCAGTTCCCGCGCAGCAGCTGTAAGAGCTGCATTCTCGACGCCATGCGCCAGGGCACGCCGGGAG
This sequence comes from Stenotrophomonas sp. YJH_SMC_106-19, assembly GCF_059368375.1. Lineage (NCBI taxonomy): Bacteria > Pseudomonadati > Pseudomonadota > Gammaproteobacteria > Lysobacterales > Lysobacteraceae > Stenotrophomonas > Stenotrophomonas sp. YJH_SMC_106-19. The sequence goes on along the minus strand of NZ_JCAFRQ010000001.1, from coordinate 27,343 downwards.
TGCTGGTGTGAATCGTTACGCCGTGATCGACAGCGCGCAGCGGTCGCACTTCCATGAGCGGCTGGAGCGTCTTGGCGCGCGCTACCGCTCGCTGTTCGAAGGCACGGCCGAGGCCGGCCTGCTGGATATTGCTCCCTTGCTGGTGGCTTGGACGGACAGGGACCTGCACGCGCAGCTGGATGCGGAGATCCGGCAGATGGGAGCGCAAAGGCCGGGCGTGACCCTGCTGTGGAGTGCACTGGAACTGGACGATCTCGCGAAGCGGTTGCGTGCTTTCCATCTGGTGAAGGTGCCCGAGAAGGGCGGTCGCGAGATGCTGTTGCGCTGGTACGACACCCGTATCCTGCCTGCACTGCTGGATCTGTTGTTGCCTGCGCAGCGTGCCGCCCTGCTGGAGGGCGTGCAGCGCCTGCAGTACTTCGATCGCTACGGCGATCTGCAGGAATGGCCGCTGGCCGAGATGCTGGCCGGAATGGATGATGCCGGCCTGCCTGCGCTTCCGCCATTGCGCCTGGACGAAGACCAGTACACGCGTCTGCTGGACGCGTGCGAGCCGGATGTGGCCATTGCCCAGCTTCGCAGGGTCATCCCCGATGAGATCAAGCGGGTGCCGTATCGATCGCTGTACCCGTTCGTCGTCGACCTTATGCAGGATACGATCGCCCACGGTGTGAACCAGGTGGACGATCACGTGCAGTACCTGTTGCTGGCGTTGTACACCTCCGGGGCGTGCCGCGGCCATCCTGCCGTGCAGGCGCGTTTCGCGCAGCCTGCCGGGAGCTGTGAGGTGCCGTTCGCGGACTGGGCATCAGCGCTGCCGGAAGATGTCTGGACGACGGGCGTCCCGCTGTGGGACCACACCGCCTCGCCTTTGCAGGCCGAGCCTGCACCCTCGTGGACGTGAAGGAAGAATCATGCGTTTGATGCGGACCCATCTGCTGGCGGCCCTGGCGTTGCTGCTCCTGTTGCCGGCATTGGCGGCCTGCAAGGGACGGACGGCCTCCACGCCGGTGGCCGTGCTCGGCTACAACCATACGGATGCATACATTGCGCAGTTCCTCGTGAATGGCGGCAGTGGCGGGTCGGCCGATTCCCACTCGGAAGGCGGAACTGTCTGCTGCGTCGTGCTGCCTGATCGATGGACGCCGGACATGAAGGTGGAGATCGAATGGACCACGGATCTGGAAACGTTCCAGAAGAAGACCGTTGCGATTCCGAAGTACAACCAGCTCGGAAACCTGGCCGTCCATTTCCTGCGCAATGGCGAGATCAAGGTCTTCGTCACCAATCTTGTGCTCGGTCATCCCGACTATCCATTGACCGGCCCCGAGGCGCCCTTGCGCGAGGGCGAGAATCCAGTCTGGGAGCACCTTCGGCGCCCGCTTGAAAAGTGATCACGGGGCCCGGTCGCTCACCGGGCATCCGATCCGAATGCTTGGCGTGGGTGGCAAGGACAACGATCCCGGCGGGGACCAGCAGCGAATCCAGGAGACAAGGACATGAGTGGACGCACGGCAACCGGCGCGCAACCAATGCCGGCAGATGGACGCAGAGCGCTGAGCGGCGCCGAAGCGCAGCAGCGGGCGCGGGCCATGGCGTGCATGCGCGAGAAGGGCTCCGAATGCCAGGGCCAGGTGCACGTAGGCATCTACTTCGACGGCACCGGCAACAACCGCGAGTGGGAAGGGACCTTTGTAACCGGCAAGACGCGCTCCCCCAAGACCCAGCTGGCCCGCAACGGTCACAGCAATGTGGCGCGCCTGTACGACGCCGCCCTGAAGGAGCGTGGCAACGGCTTCTTCAGCATCTACGTTCCCGGCGTCGGCACGCCATTCGCCGACGTCGGCGATACCAACCAGGATGGTGACACGCTGGGAGGCGGCGCCGCGCGTTATGGTGCGGACCGCATCCACTGGGCCATCCTGCAGGTCATCAATTCGGTACATCAGTACCTGAACGGTGGTGACCTGATCCAGCCCAACGAAGCCAAAGTACTGGTCGCCTCAATGAGCGAGACGCGACTGCTGGAGGGCATGACGCGACGCGCGATGCTCACGGCAATCGCGCAGCGGTTGGAGCGCGTGGTCAAGGGGCACCAGCGCCGCGTCAAGTCGGTGCACGTTTCCGTCTTCGGCTTCTCGCGTGGCGCGGCACAGGCGCGGGCGTTCGTGCACCGGCTGTATGAGACGGCAGAAGCCTGGGGCAGCGGTTGCGGCTACAACATTGCCGGCATTCCGCTCTACCTGAACTTCATGGGCATCTTCGATACCGTTGCGTCGGTCGGCGTTGCTGCGATGAGCCGCGTCTCGAAGGGCAAGTGGGACTGGGCCGCCGGTGACATGATGAGCATTCACCCCGAAGCGCGCCAGAGCGTGCATTTCGCGGCCCTGCACGAGCAGCGGATCAATTTCCCGCTGGACCTGGCGACCAGCGGGAAGGAGGTGCTTTACCCGGGCATGCACTCGGATGTCGGTGGCGGCTACTCGCCCGGCGGCCAGGGCAAGGACTTCGTTTCCGGTGCCGCGAACGGTACCGCCAAGCTTGCGCAGATTCCGTTGATCGACATGCATCATGAGGCCGTCAAGGCGGGCGTGATAATGAAAACGATCGAGGAACTGGGGGCGCAGCCAGTGCTCGCCATGCATTTCGGCTGCCACCCGCAGCTGATCCGCGATTACAACGCCTGGCTGACCGGTCACGGTGTCCCCGGAGGCGCGCACACGCAGCAGATTGCAGGACATTGCCGGCAGTACGTTGCCTGGAAGGGCAAGCGGCTGCCGAATGGTCCACAGAGCGTGCTGCAACAGCCGTTCTTCAAGCAGTCCGATGCCGAGGATCAGGTGGATCTGGCCAATGCGCAGCGCGATTTCGCAAATCTGGTTGGAAAGCTGCGCAGGGGCAAGGAGGAGATGGCGGCCTACCGCAGGCAGCTGGACGAAAGCCAGAAGCGCATGGAGGCGGGTCGCAAGATCGGGCGTCCGGTATTTGAACCTACGCCACGGGCCTCCCAGGCGGCTTACGACTACGCAAAAATCCCGGCCGAGACCAGCACTCTGCTTAACCTTGTGCTGGACGGTGCGCCGGTACCCGATGTGAGTACGGTGCTGTTTGACAACTACATGCATGACTCGCTGGCCGGCTTCTACATCGGGAAGTGGACGGAGCTGAATATTCCTGCCGTCAATACCTACGGCTACCTCCGCTATCGCGAGGTCTTCAGTGTGGCCGGCAGGAGGGCTCAGGAGTGCCGGGATCCGGCTACGCTGCCGCCAGCGAACATCCCCACCATCGGCGGCGCGTTCCAGCAGCTGGGCTCGGCAATGGGCGGGTGAGGCGATGCAGCGTCTGGAATGCCCGTTGCGCTTATGCGCCAATCGGGCGCTTCACCTCTGGGAGGCTGGGAGCCATGCATCAGAGCGGGTCAGTGAATCGTCAGCGCCCCGCTGCGCTGCGTCAGCTGCTCCTGGCCAGCCTTGTGCTGCCGTTGGTGGCATGCCGGCAAACCACCTCACAGGATATCGAGCAGGCAGACACCGCCGGCCGTGCGCAGGCCTCCATCGAGGCAAAGGCAGACGCCCATGCCGCGCAGGCGGAGCCGCCGTTGCCGGGTGATCCGGACAGCTCTGAAACGCTCTTCGACGGATTGCTGGATTGCCAGCCGAAGGGCTGGTACCTCAGCACTGAATCAGGCCAGCCCGCGAATCCTTACCTGGCCCTGCACGCGCCCGAACCCTGCGAACGCGATGAGGAGTTCGGGATGGCGCACTTCTGCGTCAAGGCCGATTTCCATGGCCTGCCGGTCTACAGGGTCGTTGCCCATCTGGGAACCGCACCCACGCCCATCGGCATCATGATCGATCTGCCACTGGACCAGGCGCGTGCGCGACTCCGCATGGCGCTGGGGTCTGAGTTTCCCGATGACGCGCGCAGCCGGCGCGGAGAAAGGCCGATGCTGGGTCCCCAGGTCGGCAACGCGCAGAAGTCGCAGTTGATGTGTGCGCCCGATTGGGCCTGATCAAGATGGGCAGGCGATGGCCCGAACAAGCCAAAGGTTGAGGCTACGTCGGTGGTTCGCGTGCTTCTTGTCGAAGGCCTGGAACGGAGAAATGGTGAAGATCAACACCCGTGTCTGGCGTGGACCGCAGCCTGTGCTGCTGCTCGGCCTTCTTCTCTCGGTCGCCGCTTGCACCGGGAAGCCGAATTCATCGCAGAACCCAGCTGCAGGTGTGCCGCCAACGGGGGCGGCCACCAAGACGAAGGAAGTGCCTGCATCTACAGCGCGAAGCGCACGATATGCCGGCGTCAGGATGCTCTCACCTCATTCCGGCTGCGCGTACGAATACAGCCCGGTGGACTTCTGTGATGCGCAGCATCGCGCGCAGATCGACCAGGCGATCCTTACCCAGGTGCCGAACTTCAACCGGCATTACATCCTGGCCCAGCTGGATGAGCGCAAGGAGTACTTCCAGCGCTCCATCGTGCTGATCGACAGCCGCGACGGCACCGTGTATCCGTTGCCCATTGATGCGTTCTCGGGCCCGCTGGTGGGCAAGGAGGGCGCGCGTACCTATGGCACGGTGGAGACATCCGCTGAGAGCGACACGTTCTGCGTGAGCGGCGCACTGCTCGTCTACCGGGCATTCGAAGAGGGCCGCTTCTGCTTCGGATTCGATGGTGTCAGATTCACCGGCCACACCACGCAGTACATGCAGTAGCGGCCGCCTTCACCCGCGAGCGCCGGCCCGGCTGAACGAGCCGGGCTGTCCGACGTGGCGGGCGTCGCACCTTCATGGCATCCTCACGAAACTGATTGGCCACCGGCCATCGACGGATGAACGACATGCAGAAGTGGATCGGACGCACCGCCGGCGGGTTTGCGGTGGCGCTGTGCCTGGCGGCGCCGCTGGCACAGGCCGCCGAACCGGCCTTTGGTGGCTGGCGCAACCTCGACTCCCGCGATGGTGCCGAGCCCGCCTTGCGCGACGTCCCGTTCGCACTGCTGCCGATGCCGGTCGCACGGGATGCGCGCTTTTCGGTGTATGACCGCGAGAGCAAGCGGCTGGTGTGCTGCCTGCAGGTAGCCAGCGCCGAACTGGATGACACGGCGCTGCGCAAGGTCTATCAATTGCCCGAGCAGTGGGTGACAGACCTGCGCAACGGGCGCAGCACGGCCCGCCCGTGGCCGACGCGGGTGTACGAAATGCGCCGCGTTGGCGAACTGGTCGACTACGGGTTCAGCGATGCGCCGGAGGCCTACAGCGATCTGGGAGGCCTGCTGCTGCCTGCCGACGCGCGCCTGCTGCCCGATGGCAGCGTGCAGGCGGGGGCGACCTACCGTCTGCAGTTCCGCAGCACGCCGCTGGGCGATGACAGCAGCGCGCTGGACCGCTTCACCCTGCAACCGGCGCAAGACACAGGCAAGCCGGTGATCGTCGAAGTGTCCTACGGAACCTATTGATCCGGAACGTTAATCCGGCGTGACGGCGGTCGCGTGCGCCGCCGTTTTCCATCTGCTACCGTCGGCCTACAGGGGAAGGACCTGCCCGCCGCGTCGCGGAGGGCAGCAACGGTAGGAACGCCATGGAAGCGATTCGCAACCTGACGGTGCAGGCAGCGGGGCTTGATGCCGGCAGCCGCCTGTATCGGTTGGATCTACCCGGCATGCCGGCGGTCGTTGTCGACCAGTGGCACGGGCGCGATGCCCTGTCACAGGGGCGGCAGCTGCAGATCGACGTACTCGCGCTGGACGCATCGCTGCCACTGGCTGACTGGCCGGGGCAGCCCGCATGCCTGCATGCGCGGTTGGCCGATGGCCAGGACTGGCCGCGCCACGGCGTCATTGCCGCTGCGCGATGCGTGGGCAGTGATGGTGGGTTGGCGCGCTACCGGATCACCTTGCGCGACTGGACGTGGTGGCTCGACCAGGCCCGCTGCAGCCGCGTGTTCCAGGAACAGAGCGTGCGCGAGATCGTGGACGCGGTGTTCCAGATGCACCCGCAACATGCGCATTGGCGCTGGAGCGATGAGGTCGACGGGATGCTGGCCGCATCCCGGCCGCGCAGCTATTGCGTGCAGTACCGCGAGACCGACCTGGCGTTCGTGCAGCGTTTGCTCGCCGAAGAGGGGCTGGGCTGGTGCGTGGAGGAGGTTCCCGATGCCCCGGTGGGCCACGGCGTGGTGGTGTTCGCCGATTCGACCCTCCTGCCGGAAGCCGCTGCGTCGCAGTCGGCGGGAGGGATCCGCTTCCATCGCGCCGATGGCACCGAGCAGAGTGATGGCGTGCAGCAGCTCGGCCTGCAACGGCGGCTGCATAGCACGCACGTGCAGCTGCACAGCAGCGACTACCGCAGTGCGCGCTCGCTGGCCGGCCAGTTGCCGGTGCAGGGCAGCGGGCAGGCGCGACGCGAGGATTACGACCCGGTTGGCGCGCATGCCTTTGCCGACGCGGCCGAGCTGCAGCACCACGCTCGTCTGGTCGCCGAGGCACTGGAAGCGCAGGCACTGCAGTGGCACGGCCGTGGCAGCGTGCGCAGCGGCGATGCCGGCCAGGTCTGGTCATTGAGCGGAACGCCGGGGTCAGTGCCGACCGAACTGTTGCTGGTGGACGTCGAGCACGCCGGGGTCAACAACCTGCCGGTGGATCTGCGCCAGGCGCTGGCAACGATGGACGATGCCGCCGCCACCGCGGACACGCTGCAGGTGGCTGCCCAGACGCAGGGCTACGCACAGACATTCGTCGCTCTGCCCCGCGACCGGCGTTGGCGTCCGACGCTATGGGACGGCACGGGTGCGCGACGCAATCCGCGGCCGCTGGCGCCCGGTTACCAGACAGCGGTCGTGGTGGCTGCGCAGGGCGCCGATGGCGCCGAGCTGCACGCCGATGCACTGGGACGGATCCGCGTGCGGTTCCACTTCCAGCAGGAAGAGGGCAGCACGGACAGCGCGTGGCTGCGCGTCGCGCAGCGCTATGCGGGGCCGGGCGTGGGCAGCCAGTTCCTGCCCCGTATCGGCCAGGAAGTCCTGGTGGGCTTCCTCGAGGGCGACATCGACCGGCCGCTGGTGCTGGGCGCGCTGTACAACGGGCGCGGCGAAGGCGGCGTCGCGCCGACCCCGGCGGGCGCCAGCGCGGAGGCCGATACGTCCATGTACGCACAGGCGAGGGATGGCACCGGCAGTGCGCAGGCCAACCTCGGGGGCGGCCAGGCGCCTGCGTGGCACGCGGCGGCGACCGGAGAGCAGGCACACCGCAACGCCGGTGCGCTGTGGGGCGTGCAATCACGGGAGTGGCAGGGGGCCGGCTGGAACCGTCTGCTGTTCGACGACAGCGACCAGCAGCTGCGGGCCCAGCTGGCCAGCAGCCAGCAGGCTTCGGCATTGACGCTGGGACATCTGCGCCATCAGGCGGACAACCATCGAGGCAGCTTCCGCGGCAGTGGATTCGAGTTGCGCAGCGACGCCTGGGGCAGCGTGCGCGGACAAGGCGGGCTCTGGTTGAGTGCCTATGCCCGCCGCAGCGCCGAACCGGCAGGTGCGGCGGCACAGCCTGCTGCGCTGCTGCAGCAGCTGGCCACGCTGGCCCGCAGCCATGCGGCGGCGGCGGGTACGCATCTGACAGTGCGGCCGGCCGCGCATGTCGGCGTGCAATCGCCGCAGCGCTCGCGTTTGGACGGTTCGCAGCCACCGCTGCCGGTGCTGCTGGCCAGCGTGCGCAGTACGGTGCCCGGTAGCGCGTTGCAGGATGCGGCCGGCTCGGCGCCGGAACGCAGCGGTGATGCCGGCGAGGGCCGCGTTCCGCATACCGGCGATGCCCTGCTGGGCCTGGCTGCACCTGATGGTGCGCTGATGGTGGCCGGACAGGGGCTGCATTGGGCGCCGGGCGAGACTCTGGCACTGGGCAGCGGCCAGCACGGCGAGGCCGTGGTGATGGGGCAGGCGCGCTGGCATGGACGGCAGGCCATCGGCGTACTGGCCGCAACACTGGAGGGGGCTGATCCGGGCGAGCCGGCGCTGACCCTGGCCAGTGGCGAACAGGTGCTGGACGTCAAGGCGCAACAGGACGAAGTGCGCGTGCAGTCGCGGCAGTCGCTGCGTGGCACGAGCGCACAGGGCGCCGTGGAGGTGGCTGCGGGCCGGACGGTGCAGGTGGCCACCGCAGGCGGGGCCAGCATCACCCTCAGCGGCGGCAACATCGTGTTCAACGCACCCGGGAGGATCGCCGTGCACGCGGGACGCAAGTCGTTCCTGCCCGGCGATCGCGGCCGTTACCCGTTGCCGGTCTTCCCGCAGTCGGTCTGCAAGGAATGCCTGCTGCTGGCCGCACAGCGTGCAGCCCCGCTGACACCGAAGGGAGGCTGAGCGTGGCCAACGACTGGCAGTTCCCACCGTTCTCGCCACCGCCGTTGGAGGAGGGCACCCAGCGTTACGTTCTGCTTGATGGCGCGCAGTGCGAGCAGCCCCTGCAACTGCTGCGCGCGCTGCCCTGGGCGCCGCTGCCCCTGTTTGACGGCCTGCTGGCCGATGGCACGGATGACGCCAGCGTGTTCCTCGCGCGCCTGCCGCGTGGCCTGGAGCTTGACGGTTTCCTGCAGCGTGCGGCGTCTTACGCGCGTTCTCCGGGCCTGCTCAGCCTGATCGACACGGCATTGCCTGCGGAAGAGCTGCAGCAGCGGCTGCAGAGACGGCTGGACGCCAGCTACCCGAACGGCAAGCTGTTCCTGGCCCGCTTCTTCGACGCGCGGGTGCTGCCATGGTGGGTGCAGGTGCTGGACGCGGCGCAGTGCCGGGCCTTCCTGGCGCTGGGAGAGCGCTGGTGGTACCTGCGCCACGATCTGAAATGGGCGCACCTGGAATTGCAGGACAGCGTGCAGGATCCGCACGATCCTCCCTGGGTGCTGGAGGCGGCGCAGCGGCGCGCCCTGATCGATGCCAGCTACCCCTACACGCTGATCGATCACTTCCAGCTCTCCGATCCGGAGCTGCTGGCGCGGCTTCCCCGTGCGCGCTGGTATACCTTCTTCCGACGGGTGGTGGCCACGGCCGCGGACGTCGGCATCGAGGACAGCCGACGGCTGGTGATGGTGTCGACCTGGGCGCTGCTGGCCGGCGTCGATCTTGGCGAGGATCCCGCATGGCGGCTTCGCCTGCAGGACTTCGCGGCGGGGCGGCGCAGCGCTGCCGATATCGGTGACGAAGTGTGGCCGCTTGAAGAAAGCTGGGACTGAACGGAGCGCGATCGGAATGATGGGCAACAAGTACCTGTGGTGGAGCGCGCTGGCGGTGATCGCGCTGCTGGTGGTGGGCGTCGGCTGCAGCCGGGCGATGGCGCGCGGCAAGACGCCGATCATGTCGTTGTTCGCGTTCAACTACAGCCCGTATTACCTCGACGATGTAAGGGTGGATGGGCAGTTTCTGGGCGGAATCGGTGGATACACCAACGGTGGCTCCGGCATGGCCCCGCGTGCGCCCCGAGGCAAGGGGCCGCACAGCGTGCGCGTGCGCTGGATCGAGGCCAACCGATACGATCTGGCCACCAACCGCTATCTGGATGAAGGGCACCGCGTGCCGCGTGAAGCCGTGGTACCGCTGAAGACGCCCTATCCGCCCAACCCGGCCACCTTGCTGCTGCACTTCTATGCGGACGGCCATGTCGAGGCCGAGCTGCTGGACAAGGGCGTGAACAAGTGGGACGTACGGCGCATGCCAGTGCCGAAGGAGCACAAGGACCATGACCAGTATTGATCCGACCGCGATTCCCGGGCAGGTGGATCTTGAACCGGGCACCCCGGATCCGGTCGCCCAGGCTGAGGGCACGGCACGCACTGCGCGACTGGCCCGCGGCACACGTCCGCTGAGCGATGCCGAGCGCCGCCGTCGCCAGGAGGCGATGTGTGGCACCGTGCCCGACAAGGAAGCGGCCACTACGGGATGCACGCAGAGCCTGCACCTGGCCGTATTCTTCGATGGCACCGGCAACAATCGCGATGAGGAGCTGAACAAGGCCCAGAATGAGCGCGCATTGTCGAACATCGCCCGCTTGTTCATCGCGCACAGGGACGACACACGGAACATAAAACGGCAGTACCTGTCCGGCGTAGGAACACCGTGCCCGGAGGTCGGTGATAAGGGGGGGCTGCTGGGGCTGTCCATCGGCAAGGGCGGGCGCGAGCGCATCGACTTCGCGCTGCAGTCGCTGGACGAGCTGATAGACAGCCAGCCCGAGCCGATGCGCATCCTGGTGGTCAGCGTGTCGGTACTGGGCTTTTCGCGCGGAGCGGCTTCGGCACGCGCGTTTGCCCGCGATCTGGCCGCGCGCTGCCGACGCCAGGCCGATGGCACCTGGCTGTACCGCGAGCGTATTCCGCTGCGGATCGGATTCATGGGCGTGTTCGATACGGTGTGCTCGGTGTGGCCCAGCCTGACGGCGGCGGCAGTGAACTACCGCAATGGGCATACCGGATGGGCTGAAGGCATGACCATACCGGAGATCGTGGAGCAGTCGGTGCACATGACCGCCGCCCATGAGCTGCGCGGCCAGTTCCCCCTGGATTCCACCCGCGAGCATGCCGAATACCCCGCCAACACGGTGGAAATATGGTTCCCGGGTGTGCACTCGGACGTGGGCGGTGGCTACGATCCCCAGCACCAGGGGCGCCGGAACAGCATCGCGCGCTTTGCCCTGAACGAGATGTATGACATGGCGCAGGCCAGGGGGGTGCTGCTCAACCCGATCAGTCGCCTGGAACAGCACGTCAAGGCTGAGTTCGACAAGCAGGATCCGGAACTGCAGGCGGTGTTCAACGCCTATCTGCAGGCGGTGCGGGTCAAGCGTGGACGCATGGAGGACGTGCAGGCGTCGCATATGGAGCTGCTGTATCGCTGGCTGCGCGTGCGCGTGGCACGTGGTGACCAGTTGCCGTCGATGCAGCGGCTTGCTGCACGCGAAGAGGCCCTGCGCGAACAGGTGCGCACGCTGCGCCGACGGCAGTCGCAGCTGCCATCGCCCTGGGACAACGACAACCTGCATCTGGCCGACCAGGGCAATGCGGAGAAGACCGCCGAATGGAACCGGGTGTCAGACGAGCTGAAGGCGCGCAACGATGAGCTCTCTGCGGTACGCAAGCAGCGCCGGGGGCTGGAGAAGGAGAACGACACGCTGCTGGACAAGATCGTCAGCCTGCGACGGCGCCGGGAGCGCGGCAGAACGCTGACCATGGCCGAGCGGGTCACTCTGGAATCCTGGGACAATACGACCCTGCTGCCGCCGGACGTGGAGACCTTCTTCGACGGGTACGGTCATGACTCGGTGGCGCACTGGTTCATCGGCAACCTGAGCCAATGGCGGGTGCTGTACTTCGGCGCGACCAAGTACACGCCCGGCAAGGTCGGGGAGACGGCGGATACGCGAGAAGCCGTGCCCGGCTGAGGGGGCAGGGTACACTGGCCGGCGCAGCCCTTGGCCGTGCCGTCGATTGTGAGACCCGTGACCCGCCTGATCCTGTTGTTGTCCTGTTCGCTGCTGGCGGCCTGCGCCAGCGCGCCTCCGCCGGCTCCGGTCCCGTCGGATGCGCTGTGGAGGCTGATCGAGCGCGATTGCCGCGGTGCCGATGTGCCGCGTGGCGCCTGCCTGCAACGGGACGCGACCGCGGCCCGCCGCGATGTGCTCATCAAGGACGCCCATGGCGACTACCAGTTCCTGCTGATGCCACTGGACAAGGTCAGTGGCATCGAGAGCGCTGTGCTGTACCAGCGCGGTGCGCCGAACTACTTCGCGGCTGCCTGGCAGGCCCGCGGGCATACCGAACAGGCGCTGGGCCGCCCCCTGCCGCGCACTGTCGCAAGCCTTGCACTGAACTCGCCGCACGGCCGTTCCCAGCATCAGCTTCACATCCACATCGACTGCCTGCGCGCCGATGTGCTGCAGGCGCTGGACACGCACGCCCCGGCGGTCGGAATGCAGTGGGCGGCGTTGCCCGTGCCGCTGCGTGGCCATCGTTACGTTGCGCGCATGCTGCCGGGAGCAGAACTGCGTGCCAATCCATTGAACCTGCTCGCCTATGACCTGAGCGGGCTGCCCGATGTCGGCCAATGGAGCCTGGTGGTGGCGGGCCGCGAGAATGTGCTGGGAGGCCCCGGCTTCATTCTGCTGGCGACCCGCCTGGATCCCGCGACCGGCAATGAGGCCAGCGGTGAGGAGCTGCAGGACCATGCGTGCTCGGTACTGACCGGGGCGGATGCGGCGCTGGAGCGGGTCCGCTAGTCCGGGCGGACCTGTTGTCGCCAGCGCGGCGCGGTCAAGGCCAGCAGTTGCCGGTCCTGCCAGCCATCGATATCCAGATGGTGATCACGCAGCAGGCCTTCATGCTCGAACCCCACCGAGCGCAGTGCATCGACGAAAGGCGTGCTGCTGGCCACCGGAAGCAGGGTGAACACGCGATGCAGTCCGACCTGGTCGAACAGGAAGGGGCACAGCGCCTGCAACGCCTGCGCGGGATGCTCGTGGCTGTGCTGCATTGAACGCAGCTCGGCGCATCGGGCGTGGGCGGAGTGCAGCTGGATCTGAAGTTGATCATGCAGCATGCCGTGCCGGTCATCGAACACGCCCAGCAGCAGCTGGTCGTTGTCCTGCTGCAGGCGCGAACGGTGGACGCCTGCCAGGAAGCGCGCTTCCTCGTCGACGCCTGACGGGCGGAAGATGCCGCGGCTCCTTCGATCGTCGAAGGCGCGCCAGCGTGGCAGATCGGCGCGGTTGAACAGGCGCAGGGTGATCGGGGCCGCCTGCAGCTGCACGAGGTGTTGGCGCAGCACGGGGCGGAGCGGCGGAATCGGAGGGCCGAAGGAACAGGTCGTCATGGCTTGACGATGCCCGTACATGCGCCGCCACACCATCAAGAATGTTGTAAAACGCACGTTGTCAGCGCGCGGTGTCACTTATCAGGTTCCGGCATAAGCCCATCAGGCCTGGTCATTTCCGCTGAAACTGTCCGTTCGGGACACTTTCGTTACGGGATCGTTATGCGTGCACAGGCCGCCGCGTCCCGTCCAATCGTCCAACTCCCCCAGGAAGCCCATGTCCGCCTCTCCCCAGGCGCTGCGCCATCGTCCGCTGGTGCTCGCGCTGTCGTCCCTGATGCTGGCCTCGTTGCCCGCCTTCGCGCAGGAAAGCGCACCTACATCGCTGCAGGAAGTGAAGGTCACCGGTTCGCGCATTCCGCGCGCCAGCGTTGAAGGGCCGTCGCCGGTGACCGTGATCAGCCGGGAGCAGATCGACGCGCAGGGCTACCGCAATGCATTCGACGCCCTGAGTGCGCTGACCGAGAACACCGGCAACGTGCAGGGCGAGGATTACGGCAATACCTTCACCCCGGCCGCCAACACCATCAATCTGCGCGGGTTGGGGCCGAACCGCACGCTGGTGCTGGTCAACGGTCGTCGCCAGTCCGACTACCCGCTGGCCTACGAAGGCTCGGTCAACGTGGTGAACCTGGCCAACATTCCCAGCGCCCTCATCGAGCGTATCGAAGTGCTCGCCGGCGGCGCTTCGGCCGTGTACGGTTCCGACGCCATCGCCGGCGTGGTCAACATCATTCTCAAGGAGCGCTACGACGGCGTGGACATCAACGTTCGTGCCGGCGGTACCGAGCAGGGCGGGGGAGACAACCAGCGCGTGCAGGTGGTGGGAGGTGGTGCCGGTGAGCGATGGGAAGGCGTGTTCGGCTTCGAGCTGGGAATCCGCAAGGCCATCCACGCACGCCAGCGCGATTTCATGGACTCGCTGGACGATGATCCGCGTGGCACGGTCCCGCAGGCCACGGCCATCGCCTATCGGCGCAATGCAGCCACCGGCAGGAACATCGACCCGGGCAGTGACGGCTGCGATGCCGCTTCCGGGATCTACGGCGGGAGCGTGTTCCGCGCCACCAATCCGCGCCTGGGCAGTTACTGCGGCAGCAACGAGGCCGCCGCCAGCTACTGGACCGTGCAGACTGAAAAGCGCAACCTCGATGGCTATGGCCTGCTGACCTTCCACCTGGACGAACGGACCGATCTGTTCGCCGACCTGGCCGTGGGCAGCGCCACCATCTACAACAACACCCGTGCCCCGACGTGGACGTCCGCACGCAATTACTTCTACAACCAGAACAGTGGTGAACTGGAGAGCTGGTATCGCCGGTTCGCACCGGAAGAAGTGGGCGGCCTGCCGCGCAACGCCAATCGCTTCCTGGAAAAATCGTGGTCGTTCAACGTCGGTGTACGCGGCCAGCTGGGTGACAGCGACTGGGACTACGAGGCCGTCTACAGCCGTTCGCGCTACGAGAACCGGACGCGGCGGCCGGTTCTGCTGGCGGGAATCAACGAATACCTGCTCGGCCCCACACTGGGCGTGCGCGACGGGGTGGAGGTCTACGCGCCGGATCCGGCACGGCTTTACCAGCCGCTGACGCCGGACGAGTACGGGCAGTTGTCCGGTTACCAGGAGAGCCGCAATGCGGCGTGGCTGCAGACCTTCAGCGCCAGCGTCAACGGCCGCCTGTTCGAACTGCCCGGGGGAGACGCGGCGCTGGCGGCCGTGGTCGAGGCCGGCAGCCAGGGGTATCGCAACCGTCCGGACCCGCGGCTGGGAACCGGAGAGTTCTGGAACACCACTGCCGGCGTCGGTGCAGGAGGAGAGCGTGATCGCTATGCGGTGGGCGCCGAACTGCAGCTGCCGCTGCTGCCGCGCCTGACCACCACGTTGGCGGGCCGCTACGATCAGTACCGGGCCGCAGGCGAACACATCGGCAAGGCGACGTGGAGCTTCGGCGTGGAGTTCCGCCCGCTGGACACCTTGTTGATCCGTGGCACGGCCGCCACCAGTTTCCGTGCGCCGGACATGAACTACGTGTTCGCCACTGAAACCCGCGGCTACAACCCGGGCATGACCGATTACTGGCGGTGCCGTACCGCCGGTCAGCCGTATGACGACTGCGACTTCAACGGCCTGTCCATCGACTTCAGCAACCGCGCCAATCCGCAGCTGCAACCGGAAACCGCCAAGTCGTACGGCTTCGGTGTGGTCTGGTCGCCGCTGGCAAGCCTGGATTTCAGTGCGGACTACTACGACATCCGCATCGACAACGAGGTGACCAATCTCGACAGCAGCCGCATTCTGCGCGACGAAGCCGATTGCCGCCTCGGCCGTACCCTGGGCGGTGAAGTGCGCGATATCGGTTCACCGCTGTGCCAGGACGCGCTGGCCCGCGTGATCCGCAATCCTTCCACTGCGGCGGTGCAGCCGGACCAGGTCACCCGGGTGCTGATCAATCCGATCAACGCGGCATCCGAATCCGTGCGCGGCATCGATCTGAAGGGCAACTGGCGTTTCGATGCCGGGCGGGCGGGGCGCTTCACCACGCGTCTGGCCTACACCGTCGTGCTTGAGCATGAGTACCGGCAGTTCGCCGATGACGAGGTGCGTGACATCCGCAATTCCCTCGACGACTGGCAGTGGCGCAGCAAGGTCAATGGCAGCGTGACCTGGAACCGCGGTGACTGGACCGCGACGGTGTACGGCAACCGCTATGGCTCGCTGCCGAAGAGCGATGGCAGCGGCCGCATCGGACCGTACATGACGTACAACGCGAGCGTGTTCCGCAGCTTCGGCGACAACCTGTCGCTGGGTGTCATCGTCAACAACCTGCGCAACAGCCGGCCGCCGGCGAACCGCAACGGGGGGGGCTGGCCGTTCTATCCGGTCGGCAACTACGACCCCTATGGCCGCCAGTTCTGGGTGGAGATGGATTACCGCTTCAACTGAGCAGCGCAGGTGGGGCGCCTCTTCGACTCGCGTCTGCGGCGAGCGGAGAGGCGTCGCTTGATGCCTTCACGACGCACGGACAGTCGTCACCCCCGCTCGCAATCACGCTTACGGCAACGCCTGCACCAGATAGGATTCGATGACGTAGCTGAAAGGTTGCTGCTGCCGGTCGCGCAGCAAGGCGCGTACTTCCAGGATGATGCCGTGGTCGCCCTCGCCACGGGGGGGCCAGAAGGTCTGGTCGGCTTCGGTCTCGCGCTGGAAGCCCAGCGGGCCGACCACGCGGCCGAAAGGCTCGTCGGTGCTGTCCAGCACCTGGTTCATCGCCGCACTGAGATGGCCGGGCAGGTACCAGTTGTCGGCCTCGGACAGCACGCGGTTCCCGCACACCAGCTGCACGCGGCGGTAGCGCAGCGCGGCGCTGGAGTCGGCGCCCAGTGCCTGCAGCACCTCGGCCGGGGCCTGCTTGTCATCGCCATGGATGCGCACCGCGCGGACGCGGGCCTGCTGGGCCAGGCCCTGTTCGGCACACCAGCTTTCCAGCGTGGCTGTGGCGCTCTGCCCGGACAGCACCCGCTGATGCAGCCGTTCGACCAGCGCCGCCGGGGCGATCCGCTGCTGGCCAGGCGGTGCCTGCGGCGGCGGAGCGCCGACGGCATCGCTGGCGGACAGGCTGGCGATCGGCGCGGCGGCAAGCAGTGAAGCGGCCTGCCAGCGGCGGATACGATCGTGGCGGTCGGACGGGCCCATGCGGCATCACAGCGGAAACAGGTGTCTATGGTACCCGTTCAGCGCTGTGTACGGCGCACCCGCCGCGCCCCTGCTCCCGGCGGTTCCCGGCGGTATTCATCGAACGGGCTCATACCGGCTCGCGCTGCACCTGCTGCCACAGCTCGCTGGCCAGCGCACGCACGGCATCATCGGCGTCGCCACGGTGCAGCAGCCCGATCTCGTAGTTGTCGATCACCGGCAGGTTCCGTTCGCCGTCGATGATGCGGTGTCCGCGGCCCACTGCCCGGCGCGGCAGCAGGCTGATGCCGATGCCATCGGCAACCGCGCCCTGGATGCCGCTGAGCGATGAACTGGTGAAGGCGATGCGCCAGCGCAGGCCGAGTGCTTCGACCGCCTGGATCATTTCGTCGCGGTACAGTCCGCGCGGCGGGAAGGTCACCAGCGGCAGGGGCTCCTGCAGCAGGCAGCCACTGCGCAGGCTGTCGATCCAGTGCATGGGTTCACGCCGGCAATGCACGGCCTGGCGGCTGTTGCGGCGCTGCTTGACCAGGACCAGATCCAGTTCGCCATGATCGAAGCCGTGGGCCAGATCGCGGCTGAGGCCGCTGCTGATCTCCAGCTTCACCTGCGGATGGCGGCGGCTGAAAGCGGCCAGCATGCGCGTGGTCTGCGCGTTGACGAAGTCCTCGGGCACGCCGATGCGGACCGCTGTTTCGACCGTGGCGCCTGCCAAGGCCTGCGCCATTTCCTCGTTCAGGTCGAGCATGCGCCGCGCATAGCCCAGCAGCGTGTGGCCGGCGTCGGTGGGCTGCACATCGCGATGGCCACGCTCGAGCAGGCGATGACCGGCCAGCTCTTCCAGACGGCGCACCTTCTGGCTGACCGTGGACTGGGTCGAGTGCAGGCGGGTGGCCGCAGTGGTGAAGCTGCCGCAGTCGGCCACCATCACCAGGGCCCGCAGCAGGTCCAGTTCGAACAGTGACCTATTCGATTTTGAACTTTCTTGCATTTGAACATTTCATTTCTGGATAGCCGTGGCGACTTCTACCATGCGGCCAAGGCACCGGCAACGTCCGGCCGACTGACTCCGGAGGGTTCATCATGTACCTGCAACACCGCTGCCTGCGCTGGGCTGCGCCCTCACGGCGCGCGCTTCTGCTGTGCCTGCTGGCCGTGGCATTTCCGGCCTGTGCCGCAGACCCGTCCGGCCAGGCCGACGTGCGGTTGCGGGAGGCCGCCAGCCGCGGCGATGCCGGAGCGGTGCGCCAGGCACTGGCCGATGGCGCGGCCTTGGAAGCGCGCGACGCACAGGGCCGCACCGCGCTGCTGCTGGCGACCCATGGCAACCGCGTGGACGCGGCGCGCGTGCTGATCGAGGCGGGGGCCGATGTCAACGCCAAGGACAGGCTGCAGGACAGTGCTTATCTGTACGCCGGTGCGCGCGGACTGGACGGGATCCTGGCCTTGACCCTGAGCCATGGTGCCGACTTGCGCAGCACCAACCGTTATGGCGGCACCGCCCTGATTCCTGCCGCCGAGCGTGGCCACGTCACCACGGTGCGCATGCTGCTGCGTGCGGGCGTGGCAGTGGACCACGTCAATCGACTGCAGTGGACGGCGCTGCTGGAGGCGATCCTGCTCGGCGACGGAGGGCCGCGCCACACGCAGATCGTGCAGCTGCTGCTCGAAGCGGGCGCCGATCCTGAGCTGGCTGACGGCGAGGGCGTGACGCCGCTGGCTCACGCGCGCCAGCGCGGCCAGGCCGCGATCGAAACCCTGCTGCGCCAGCATGGCGCGACACGCTGATATCTGCTCCTTCCATTCCGCACGCTGGCCGTGCCCATCAGGATGTTCTCCATGTTCTGTTTCCGCCCGTTGTCCCTTGCTGTGCTGTTCGCCTGCGCACCGCTGTCCGCTGCTGCAGCCGAACGTGCCGATCTGCTGATCCGCAATGCCACCGTGGTCGATGTGGAGCACGCCCGCACCCTGCCGGGGCAGAGCGTGGTGATCCGCGGCGAGACGATTGTTGCGGTCGGCCCTGACGCAGGGCTGGAGGGCCAGTGGCGCGCGGACCGGCAGCTGGATGCGCAGGGGAAGTACCTGATTCCGGGACTGTGGGACATGCATGTGCACTTCGGTGGAGGCCCTGCGCTGATCGAAGAGAACAAGGCACTGCTGCCGCTGTACGTCGCCCATGGCATCACCACCGTGCGCGACTGTTCGGGTGATCTGCCGCAGCAGGTGCTGCAGTGGCGTGGCGAGATCGCCGCCGGCACACTGTTCGGTCCACGCCTGCTCAGCTCCGGCGCCAAGATCGAAGGCATCAAGCCGGTCTGGAAGGGGACGATCGAAGTCGGCAGCCGCGCCGATGCCGATCAGGCGATCACGCGCCTGCAGCGCGACAAGGTTGACTTCGTCAAGATCACGGACAGTACGCTGACGCCGGAACTGTTCCTGTACTCGGCTGCCGCCGCGCGCAAGGCAGGATTCAGGGCATCGGGCCATATCCCAATGGCACTGACCGTGGAGCAGGCGGTCGATGCTGGCCTGGCGTCGATCGAACACCTGGACTATGCGTTCAAGGCGGGCAGCAGGGATGAGGCGCGGATTGCAGCCGATTTCGGCGCCGGGCGTATCGATCGTGCGGAAGCCAACCGGCAGCTGGATGCCAGTTTCGACCGTGACACCGCGATGCGCGCGTATCGTGATTTCGCCCGTCGAGGCGTGTTCGTGACGCCCACACTCAACGGCGGACGCATTCTCGACTTCCTCGACCAGGACGATCATGCCCACGATCCCTATCTGGCCTACATCGGCCCAGGCCTGCGTGCCACCTACCAGTGGCGCGTGGAGCGCGCGGCCAAGGCCACGCCGGCACAGATCCAGGCGCGGCATGCGCAGTACCGGCAGGTGGCCGCGGTGCTGCCGATGCTTCAGGAAGCGGGTGTGACGATCATTGCAGGCACCGACGCCGGCTTCCTCAATTCGTTCAACTATCCCGGGATCGGACTGCACCAGGAACTGCAGCTGTTCGTGCAGGAAGGGCTGACACCGCCCCAGGCCCTGTCAGCGGCCACGCGGTCTGGCCCGGCCTGGTTCGGGCAGATGGACCGCTACGGGAGCGTGGCCGACGGCAAGGCGGCGGACCTGGTACTGCTCACCGCCAATCCGCTGCAGGACATCGCCGCGACCGGGAAGATCGACAGCGTGATCCTGCGCGGCCACGTGCATGATCGTGCAGCGCTGGACAAGATGCTGGCCGACACCCGCGCGCGCGTGGCCGCGTGGAACGATGAAGCAGACAAGCCCCGATCAGCGGACTGAACGCAGTCATCGTTTTAGTGATGAGGGGAACGGGGGAGTCGCCACGCGTTGCTGCGGGCACTCCCGACCGTTCCTTCGTTCGTTTTGCGCTGCGCAAAACGAGCCTGAAGCGTCAATTGGGATCGCATTTTTTCCCACTGAAAACGGGTGTTCCAGCGTAATGACGTGCCAACTGCGTCACAGAGCTTTCAACGACCTGCGCGATGAAGGCCGCATGCACGCGATCTGCATGGAACGTTCACTTCGACGCGGTGTATACCCTCCCGCAGCGGACGGGGAGCAATGGCCGACGTCCGACGGCCCTGACCGCGTCGCTGAACGCGCGTCGGCGATTCCAGACAAGAGGATTGTCGTTCATGCATCTGCATCTCGCGCCCACGCTGTAGCGCTGCATCGCACCACGACCGGGCGCGTCGCATCGCTGCATCCGGTCGCCTGAAGATTCCGAAGCACGTATCCGGCAGCAGGCGTTTTGCCCGTTGGCGGTGGCTTCGCGCGAAAACATATCCATTCCGTGCCGCCGTGCCAGCGTGATCGCTGTGCGTGACGTCGTTGTGCGCATGGCGGTGCGCCTGTAGAGAGGAATGTCCCATGGCCATCCGCGTCAAGGTTGTCCCGGCAAGCGAATCGATCAGCTCCGATACCGCCGCCACCACCGTCCTCAATGATGTCGTGACGCTGCAGCAGAGCAGCAACGTCGCACTGGACATCGATCCAGACCAGGTCGCCGGCTACGTGAAGGACGGCCAGGATCTCGTGGTGCAGCTGAAGACCGGCGAGAACGTCCGCATCGTCAACTTCTATGCTGAAGGACAATCGCCCAGCCATCTGTTCCTGGTGGATGACAAGAAGCTCGTGGCCGTCGATCTGCCGGCGGTGGCCAGCGATGGGCCGTTGGCGGCCAGCTATCTGCCGCAGGAGACGCTGGCTGGGTTCGAGTCGCTGACTGCAGCGGGCGCGGGCGCAGGCAGTGGCATCAGCGGCGCGATGGTGCTGGGCGGGCTGGCCGCGGTCGGCGCAGCGGTGGCGTTGGCCGACAGCGGCGGCGGTGGCGGTGGCGGATCGCCGAATCCACCGCAGAATCCCCCGGTACCCGATACCACGCCGCCGGCCGCACCCACCGGGCTGGCATTCAGTGCAGACGGCCGGACGCTTACCGGCAGCGGTGAAGTCGGTGCCACGGTGCGCGTCGATACCAATGGTGACGGGCAGCCTGATGCGACCGGAACGGTGGGCGCCGATGGGCGATTCAGTGTCACCCTGTCGCCGCCGTTGACCAACGGCGAGAGCGTCAGCGTGACGCTGGTCGATGCCGCCGGCAACGTGAGCGGACCGGGGCAGGCGACGGCCCCCGATACGACACCGCCTGCAGCGGCCAGCAACGTGGTGGTGGCTGACGACGGCAGCAGCATCAGCGGCAGCGGTGAGCCGGGAGCAACGGTGGGCGTGGATACCGATGGCGATGGCCAGCCCGATGCCACCGTGGTGATTGGCGGCGACGGCCAGTTCACGGTGCCACTGGATCCACCGCTGACCCAAGGCGAGACGATCAGCGTGGTAGTGACCGATCCGGCCGGCAACAGCAGTCCGCCGGTCACGGTGCAGGCGCCCGACTATCCCGACGCGCCGCTGGTGAATGCCAGCAATGGCAGTGTGATTTCCGGAACGGCGGGCGCGGGCCTGACCATCCTGCTTACGGATGGCGATGGCAATCCGATCGGCCAGACGGTAGCGGATGCGAGCGGCAACTGGAGCTTCACGCCGCCTGCGGCGCTTGCTGATGGAACCGTGGTCACTGCCGTGGCCCAGAATGCGGCCGGCAATACCAGCCCCGCCACGTCGATCACCATCGATGGCGTTGCGCCTGCCGCACCGGTCATCGATCCAAGCAACGGCACGACGATCAGCGGTACCGCCGAGGCCGGCAGCACGGTGACCCTCACCGACGGCAATGGCAACCCGATCGGCCAGGTCACCGCCGATGGCGATGGCCACTGGAGTTTCACCCCGGGCACGCCGTTGCCGGACGGCACGGTGGTGAATGCCACCGCAACCGATCCGGCCGGCAACACCAGCGGCCAGGGAAGCATCACGGTCGATGCGGTCGCGCCGTCCACGCCTACCGTGGAGCCCAGCAATGGCGGCACGCTCACGGGCACCGCCGAGCCCGGAAGCACGGTGGTGCTGACCGACGGCAACGGCAATCCGATTGCGGAAGTCGCCGTCGATGGCAGCGGCAACTGGAGCTATACCCCCGGCACGCCGCTGCCCGATGGCACGGTGGTCACGGTGGTTGCCCAGGATGCCTCAGGCAACAGCAGCCCGCCGGCAACGGTCACCGTGGATTCGCAGCCGCCTGCCGCGCCCATACTCGAGGCCAGCAACGGCACCACGCTCAGCGGAACCGCCGAGCCCGGCAGCACGGTCACCTTGACCGATGGCAACGGTAATCCGATCGGGCAGGTCACCGCCGACGGCAACGGTGACTGGAGCTTCACCCCGGCCACGCCGCTTCCGAACGGCACCGTGGTCAATGCCAGTGCCACGGACGCCACCGGCAACACCGGCCCCGGCGCCAGCATCATCGTTGACGCGGTCGCTCCGGCCGCCCCGGTCGTCCTTCCCAGCAACGGCACGAGTATCAGCGGTACGGCCGAGCCCGGCAGTACCGTGACGCTGACTGACGGCAGCGGCACTGCGATAGGCCAGACCACCACTGACGGCAACGGCAACTGGAGCTTCACCCCGGCCACGCCACTGCCGGACGGTACCGTGATCAATGCCACCGCCACCGACGCGGCAGGCAACACCGGCGGGCAGGGCGGCACCACGGTGGATGCGGTGCCACCGGCCGCGCCTGTGCTGAACCTGAGCAACGGCAGCGCAGTCACTGGCACCGCCGAGCCTGGCAGCAGGGTGATCCTCACCGATGGCAATGGTGATCCGATTGCCAGCGTAACGGTGGATGGAAGCGGCAACTGGAGCTACACGCCCGCCACGCCGCTGCCCAATGGGACGGTGGTCAACGCCGTGGCAGTGGATGGCTCCGGCAACGCCAGCGTCGGCAGCAGCGTCACCATCGACTCGCAGGCGCCGTCGGCGCCCGTGCTCGACGTCAGCAATGGCACCCTGATCGTAGGCACCGCCGAGCCGGGAAGCACGGTGACGCTCACCGACGGCAATGGCAATCTCATTGCGCAGGTCACCGCCGATGGCTTTGGCGACTGGACCTTCACTCCGGCGACGCCGCTTCCTGATGGCACCGTGATCAACGCCACGGCCACCGATGCCACCGGCAACACCAGTGCGCCTTCGTCGATCACGGTCGATGCCGTCGCACCTGCCGCACCCGTGGTCAACCCGAGCAATGGCATCACGCTCACTGGCACGGCCGAGCCGGGCAGTGTCGTCACGTTGATCGATGGCAGCGGTAATCCCTTCGGTCAGGCCCCGGTCGACAGCAACGGCAACTGGTCGTTCCCGCTCGCTACGCCGCTGCCCGATGGCAGCGTCGTCAGCGCGACCGCCACCGATGCCTCTGGCAATACCAGCGGCGCGACCAGCATCACCGTGGACGCGCTGCCACCGGCGACGCCGGTGCTGAATCCCAGCAACGGCAACACGGTCAGCGGTACCGCCGAGCCCAACAGCACGATCATCCTCACTGATGGCAACGGTGGTCTGATCGCGGAGGTCACCGTCGATGGCAGCGGCAACTGGAGCTACACGCCGGCCACCCCGCTGCCCGATGGCACCGTCGTCACGGCCGTGGCGGTGGACGCGGCAGGCAATACCAGTCCGCCGTCCACCGTCCCTGTCGATGCCAGTGCGCCGCCGGCGCCGGTCATCGATCCCAGCAACGGCACCACCGTCAGTGGTACTGCCGAAGCTGGCAGCACGGTCATCCTGACCGACGGCAGCGGCAATCCGATTGGCCAGGTCACCGCCGACGGCAGTGGCAACTGGAGCTTCACTCCCGGCACGCCGCTGCCGGACGGGACGGTGATCGTGGCGACCGCCACCGATGCCACCGGCAATACCGGCCCGCAGGCGGCCATCACCGTCGATGCGCTGCCGCCGCCGGCCCCTGTGGTCGACCCGAGCAATGGCACGACGATCACCGGCACCGCCGAGGCCGGCGCAACGGTGATCCTCACCGATGGCAGTGGCAACCCGATCGGGCAGACCACCGCCGACGGCAGTGGCAACTGGAGCTTCACCCCGGCCACGGCACTGCCTGACGGCACGGTGGTCAACGCGGTCGCGCAGGATGCGGCCGGCAACACCGGCCCGCAGGGCAGCACCACGGTCGATGCGGTGGCGCCGCCAACGCCGGTCGTCAATGCCAGCAATGGCAACGTCCTCACCGGTACCGCCGAACCGAACAGCACCGTGACGCTGACCGACGGCGACGGCAATCCGATCGGGCAGGCCACTGTCGATGGCAGTGGCAACTGGAGCTTCAGCCCCGCCACGCCGCTGCCCGATGGCACGGTGGTCAACGTCACCGCGACCGATGCCGCAGGCAACACCAGCGCACCGGCAAGCACCACCGTCGACAGCTCGTTGCCCTCGATTCCGCTGATCGATCCCAGCAACGGTTCGGTGATCAGCGGTACTGCAGATCCGGGCAATACGGTCATCATCACCGATGGCAGCGGCAACCCGATCGGCCAGGTCACGGCTGACGGCAGTGGCAACTGGTCGTTCACCCCGGGCGTACCGCTGCCCGATGGGACCGTGGTCAACGTGATCGCGCGCAGTCCTTCGGGTGTCGACAGTGCGCCGGCGGCGATCACCATCGATGGCGTTGCGCCGCCGGCGCCCGTGATCGATCCCAGCAATGGGGTCGAGATCAGTGGCACTGCGGAAGCCAATGCGGTCATCGTGCTGACCGACGGCAGCGGCACTCCGATCGGGCAGACCACGGCCGATGGCAGCGGTAACTGGAGCTTCACCCCGGCCACGCCATTGCCCGACGGCACGGTGGTCAACGCCATCGCGACGGACCCGGCCGGCAACAGCAGTGGCCCGGCCAGCATCACCGTGGATGCGTTGGCACCGCCGGCACCGGTGATCAACGCCAGCAACGGCGTGGTGATCAGCGGCACCGCCGAAGCCGGTGCGATAGTGATTCTCACCGATGGCAACGGCAACCCGATCGGGCAGACCACGGCCGATGGCAGCGGCAACTGGAGCTTCACCCCCGCCACAGCGCTGCCGGACGGCACGGTGATCACCGCGGTCGCCCAGGATGCGGCGGGCAACACCAGTGGCCCGGCAAGCACCACGGTGGACGCGGTGGCACCGCCGGCGCCGGTGATCGACCCGAGCAACGGCAGTGTGGTAAGCGGTACGGCAGAAGCGGGTGCCACGGTGATCCTCACCGATGGCAGCGGCAACCCGATCGGGCAGACCACGGCCGATGGCAGTGGCAACTGGAGCTTCACTCCGGCCACGCCATTGCCCGATGGCACGGTGGTCAACGCCATCGCGACGGACCCGGCCGGCAACAGCAGCGGCCCCGCCAGTACCACCGTCGATGCGGTGGCGCCGCCGGCACCGGTGATCAACGCCAGCAACGGTGCGGTGATCAGCGGTACCGCCGAAGCCGGCGCGACGGTGGTCCTGACCGATGGCAATGGCGATCCGATCGGGCAGACCACCGCCGATGGCAGTGGCAACTGGTCGTTCACGCCCGCCACGCCGCTGCCCGATGGCACCGTGATCACGGCGGTGGCCCAGGATGCGGCAGGCAACGCGAGTGGCCCGGCCACGACCACCGTGGATACGGTGGCGCCGCCGGCGCCGGTGCTCGACCCGAGCAACGGCAGTGTGGTGAGCGGTACAGCCGAAGCCGGTGCCACAGTGATCCTGACCGATGGCAGCGGCAACCCGATCGGCCAGACCACCGCCGATGGCGCCGGCAACTGGAGCTACACGCCGGCTACACCGTTGCCGAATGGCACGGTGATCACTGCGGTGGCACAGGATGCGGCGGGCAACGGCAGCGGCCCGGCCAGTACCACGGTCGATTCGGTCGCGCCGCCGGCACCGACGATCGACGCGAGCAATGGCAGCGTCATCAGCGGCACCGCCGAAGCCGGTGCGACAGTGATCCTCACTGACGGCAACGGTATTCCGATTGGGCAGACCATCGCCGATGGCAGTGGCAACTGGTCGTTCACGCCCGGCACGCCTCTGCCCGATGGCACCGTCATCAATGCACTGGCGCGCGACGCGGCCGGCAACAACAGCAGCCCGGTCAGCACGACCGTCGATGCGGTCGCGCCCTCGGCGCCGACGCTCGATGCCAGCAACGGCACGGTGATCACCGGCACCGTCGAGCCCGGCGTGAAGGTGATCCTGACCGACGGCAACGGTGATCCCATCGGCGAAGCCATCGCCGATGGCAGTGGCAACTGGAGCTTCACCCCGGCTACGCCGCTGCCCGACGGCACCGTGATCAATGCCATCGCGCAGGATGCGGCCGGCAACAACAGCGGCCCGGTCACCACCACGGTGGATGCGGTGGCGCCGCCGGCCCCGGTGATCGATCCGAGCAATGGCAGCGTCATCAGCGGTACGGCTGAAGCCGGCGCCACGGTGATCCTCACCGATGGCAATGGCGATCCGATCGGGCAAGCTATCGCCGATGGCAGTGGCAACTGGAGCTTCACCCCTGGAGCGCCGCTGCCCGATGGCACCGTGATCAACGCGGTGGCACAGGATCCCGCAGGCAATACCAGCGGCCCGGCCACCACCACGGTGGATGCGGTGGCGCCGCCGGCCCCGGTGATCGATCCGAGCAACGGCAGCGTCATCACTGGCACCGCTGAAGCCGGTGCAACAGTGATCCTGACCGATGGCAACGGCGATCCCATCGGCGAAACCATCGCCGATGGCAGCGGCAACTGGAGCTTCACCCCTGGAGCGCCGCTGCCCGATGGCACCGTGATCAACGCGGTGGCGCAGGATGCGGCGGGCAATACCAGCGGCCCGGCCACCACCACGGTGGACGCCGTGGCGCCGCCGGCCCCGGTGATCGACCCGAGCAATGGCAGCGTCATCAGCGGCACCGCTGAAGCCGGCGCCACGGTGATCCTCACCGATGGCAGTGGCAACCCGATCGGGCAGGCTATCGCCGATGGCAGCGGCAACTGGAGCTTCACCCCTGGAGCGCCGCTGCCCGACGGCACCGTGATCAACGCGGTGGCACAGGATCCCGCAGGCAATACCAGCGGCCCGGCCACCACCACGGTGGATGCGGTGGCGCCGCCGGCCCCGGTGATCGATCCGAGCAATGGCAGCGTCATCAGCGGTACGGCTGAAGCCGGTGCAACAGTGATCCTGACCGATGGCAACGGCGATCCCATCGGCGAAACCACCGCCGATGGCAGCGGCAACTGGAGCTTCACCCCTGGAGCGCCGCTGCCCGATGGCACCGTGATCAACGCGGTGGCCCAGGATGCGGCGGGCAATAGCAGCGGCCCG